>CAVXFZ010000010.1:0-537607 GCA_963761175.1 uncultured Actinomycetes bacterium
ACCGCCGGGAGCGGTGCGGTAGCGCGCGCAGGAGTTGAGCCCGGTCCGGTGGGACCACGAGGGGAGCCAACGTGGGCGTCTCCCCGCGGGGGCAGTGCGCGGCGAGGATCGATTCGTAGGCGGCGCGCGCCTTTGGTGTGAGATGCACGACTGTCGTGAGCTAACGCGTCGACCATTCGGCGACTGTGACGCCCCCGCGATCGGGTCGATCCGGCGGGGGCGCCCGAGCGGATGGGGAAGCCACGGTGGGTGTGAACGGGTGTCGCGTGCGGTACCAGGCGTCGCGTCCAGGGTTCCGGCGTGCACGCGGCGAAGGCGGCGAGGGTGTGTCCGCAAGGACGGCGACGAATGCGACGCTCCGCAGGTGGTGCGTCTGGCGCGATGCGTCTGATCGGGCTGGTGCAGACGGTCGACAGAGTCGTTGCTCGGCGACGACGGGGTCGCTCGGGATTCGCAAGGTCGTACGGCTGAAGGAATGAATGACGTTCGACATGAACGCGCCGACGGACAGTCGTCGCGTGGTCGAACGTTGCAGGTCGCGTAGTGCCGGGCATTGCAGCGCGCGCCGCGCAGCCCTCAGCTGTTCTGCAAACGGGCTCGGACCACCTGGGGTCGTCTTCGAAGGTTGCGTGGCGACGAACTGGCTCTCGCGTGGGTTGGTGTCGGGCGCCGACATCACGGCTGCGGCCCACACGCTCGGCAGCCCCTTCTCGTGACCGGGATATCCCCGACCCACGAGTTGGAGATGCGCGGTGAGGGGATCGGCGAGGCCGCGCACGTCGAGAACGAACATGTCTTCGATCGCGTAGCCGCGCGCGCCAATGTCGCTCATGACGACGGCCGGGAGAGCGACTCCGGCGGCAGCGGTCCGCGCGACCTTCTCGTAGGAGTCCGCGTCCGTCGCCGACTGCACGTAGACGCCAGGTCCCCGGACCTGGGCGCGGATCTGGTCGCGGACCCCGGGTCGGGACTGGTCGAGAGTGACCCTTCCGTCTAAGACCTTGGGCAAGAAGAAGTAGGTCGGAGCGGGGCCGAATCCCCGAGCGTTTCGCAGCTCAGGCGGGCGCAGCCAGACGCCGCAGGCGACGGCCCACGCCGCGACTGCGGCGGCCGCGAGGTATTGCGTTCTCAACCGGATCACGGCAACCGGCGCGCACAGCGCGAACGTGGCCGGCACGAGCAGACGGCCATGGAGGTAGTCCCCGCCGTACCCCACGACCGCGACCACAACCAGAACCGAACTGGTCAGGAACGCTGCGAGCACCAGTACTGCACGACCTTGGCGTGCCCTCCACAGCCGAACCGCGAGCGGCGCGTAGCCACCGAGGATCAGCAACGCGGCAACCAGCCACAACGCGTACGGCTTCGAGAAGTCGAGGAGGTAGCGCCAGCCCTGGTCGACCCGAATCCTGCTCCCTTCCTTGGCGATCGCAGTATTGGAGACGAGAAGCCCGTAATAGCCCATCCGGAACACCTCGTACGCGACCGGCACGACACCCGCCGCGACGAGCACGCGGATCCGGCTCGGCCAGCGATCGATCCGCCACTGGCCCGCGAGGACCGTCGCGATGAACACGACGCTCACAAGAAGGAACTCGGGCCTGACAACCCAACCGAGGCCGAGAAGGACAGCGGCCCAGGTCCCGCAGCGACTCTCTGGCTCGCTCGCCCATCGGGCCAGCAGCCAGAGCGACAACCCGAGCCACGCGATCACAAGGCCGGTCTCCAACCCGCCCGTCTGCCAAAGCCACATCGGATAGACGGCAACGACGCCGAGAGCTCCGAGCGGTACCAGAAGATCCGTCGATACTTCGCGGCACGCGAGGCGAGCAGATCCGGCAACGGCGAGACCTAGGCCCGCGACCGAAAGCCCGACGCCGAGCAGAACGGCGATCCATTCGAGTCGGATCGGCGTCAGGAGATCGGCGCCCGCGAGCAACGCGACCCACAGCGGGCTGGTGAACGCCTCCACGCGATGTCCGGAGTTGAACACGGGACCGTGACCATGGACGACGTGCTGCACGACGCGGAAGTAGATGAACCCGTCATCGGCGACGAAACGATGCGTCCATCCCTCGAGCGCAAACAGCGCGACCGGAAGGGAGTAGGCAATCCATTGCAGAACTCGCCGCATGGCGCTGCCCATCTCGCACACCGCTTCCCCACGCGAATGGTCTACGCGAGGCTAACCGCCGACGCTTGAGCTGGTCGATCGTGGGTCAGTTCGAACGCGTTGGGTCGGCGGTCGGAGCTTCGTTGCGTGCCCGTCGGTGGCCTCGCAGCCTCACAGTGTCGACGAGCTTCGCCGCCAGGGGGCGGTCGAAGCATTGTGGGTAGGCGAACCTTGACGGGTGCTTCGATGTCGCCGTCCGCGCCACCCCCGCCGCCGCCGCGGGCGCCTGCGGCACAGCTCCGGGGGTGACTCCGGTTCGGCGACGTTCGACGGCGACGAGTCGGGTTCGGTGGTGATCACCACATGCGTCGGCAGCGGCGCCACGATGACCGCGCAGGTCGCGGCGACCTTCTCGGGCGACAGCACCGCATATCCGGGCAGCTTCGGCGCGTCGGAGTTCGGCTTCGGCCTCGACACGTCCTTGGCGATGATGAGCCTGCGCTGCCCGTGAGCGCCGGCTCGGGAGGAAAGGTACGCCGGCGGCTCAGAAGTCGGCGATGGTGAGCAGCGAACGCACGTCGAGTAGATCGATCAGCCGCATCAGCGACGGTCGCGGGCGCACGAGGACGACGCGACGGCCCGCGTCGCTGGCCGCCTGGCCGATCGTCACCAGCGCGTGGATCCCGCTCGAATCGCAAAAGCCGAGATCGTCGAGGTGCAGCTCGATCGCTTCGTGATCGAGTCCTTCGGCGACGAGGCGGTCGACGATCTGCTTGAGGCGCGCGGCGCCGGCGATGTCGAGGCATCCTTCGAGGCGCACGAAGGGCGCCTCGCCAGCCTGACGAAGCACGAGCCTGAGGGGTGCGTCCACGGGGGATGTCCTCCAAATGCAGCGGGCGGGGTCTGGGCTGCGCTACACCGGTGCGCTCGGGAAAGCACACCCGAGTGGACGGCATTCTTGCCCCTGCATCCAGGAACCGGAAGGGGCGAAGGTCACGAACTCGAGAACGGCGAGTTCGGACCGTCCCTCACGAACCGCGCTGTACGAGGAGGGCGAGCGCCGCGGCGATCGCCCTCAGGTTCGGCACGGCGACGCCGGTGCGCTCGGCGAGCTCGATCGGCGCATCGATCAGGGCGGCCGTTTCGAGCGGCTTCCCCGCTTCGTGGTCCATGAGCATCGACGTCTTGTGGTCGCCGACGGCGGCCGCGCCCGCCAGGCGCCGCTCGATCGAGACCTCGGGCGCGGCGCCGAGCCGGGTCGCGATCGCCAGCGTCTCCTCCATCATCGCCACGACGAGCGCGCGCGTGCCGGGGTGCTCGGCGATCTCGCGCATGGTCGCCCCGGTGAGCACGCTGATCGGGTTGAACGCGACGTTGCCCATGAGCTTGAGCCAGATGTCCTTGCGCAGGTCGGTCTCGACCGGGCACTTGAGGCCACCGGCGACCATCGCATCGCTGAACTCGCGACACCGATCTGACGGGCTCCCGTCAGGCTCACCGATCGAGAACCGCGTGCCCTCGACGTGACGGATCACGCCCGGCGATTCGATCTCGGTCGAGCAGTAGACGACGCAGCCGATCGCGTTGGCCGGTGGGATCACCGCCGAGACCGCACCGCCGGGATCGACGGCTTCGATCCGGAGATCGGCGTACGGACCACCCAAGCCGTGGAAGTACCACCACGGGATGCCGTTCTGCGCAGCGACGACGCCGGTCTGCGGTTGGAGCAGCGGGGCGAGCAACGGCTCGGCGGCCGCGTAGCTGTACGCCTTCAATCCGAGAAAGACGACGTCGACGGGACCGATCTCGCGCGGGTCGTCGGTGGCGGGCGGATGCGCAGTGAAGTCACCGCGCGAGCTCAACACGGTGACGCCGTTGCGCTGCAATGCGTCGAGCTGCGCACCGCGCGCGATCAGCGCCACGTCGGCACCACCGCGGGCAAGCGCGGCACCGACGTAGGCGCCGATGGCGCCGGCGCCGACGACGGCGATCCTCACGGTCTCACCCGTCGACGAGCGACGCGAGGTTCCGCCGCTGTACCTTGCCCGTCGGGCCCTTCGGGATCTCCGGCAGCACGCTCAACTTGGCCGGGATCTTGAACGCGACGAGGTGCGCTTCGCAGTGCCGCGTGAGCTCGGCGGAGTCGACGGGACCGTCGACGACGACCACGACGCCCACCTGCTCCCCGTACTTCTCGTCGGGCACGGGATACGCGGCGGCCTCACGTACTGCGGGATGCATCAGCAACACCGCCTCGACTTCGTAGGGCGAGATCTTCTCACCGCCGCGGTTGATCAACTCCTTGATGCGACCGACGAGCGTGACGTAGCCATCGGTCGTGATCGTGCCGACGTCACCGGTGCGGAACCAGCCGTCGCGGAAGCTCGACGCGTTGGCTTCGGGGTTGTCGAGGTAGCCGTCGACGACGGACACGCCGCGCACCGAGACCTCGCCGCGTTCCCCCGCCGGAACCGGACGCCAGCCGTCGTCGAGTGCGGCGACCTCGACTCCCGTCGCGACACCGACCGTTCCCGCGCGGCGTTCGCGCGGCGGCAACGGGTTCGTCGCCATCTGGTGCGCGGCTTCGGTCATCCCGTACGCCTCGACGAACGGAACCCGCACGGTCGCTTCGAACGCCTCCCACGTCGCCGGCGGCAGCGGCGCGGAGCAGGAGCGCACGAACCGCAGGCCGTGCTCGAACGAACCCGCGTGTTCCCGCGCCTTCTGCAACGCGATCGCGTGAATCGTCGGGACTGCGCTGTACCAGGTCGCGCCGTAGGTGCGGACGTCGTCCCAGAAACTCGACGCGGAGAAGCGCGGCGGCACGACGACGGTGCCGCCGGTCGCGAACGTCGCGAGCACCGACGCCACGAGCCCGTGCACGTGGAACAGCGGCATCACGCACAGGCTCACGTCGGCCGGCGAGAGGTCGTAGCTCTCGCCGACGGTGCGGGCCGAGGCAACGAGATTGCGTTGCCGCAACGGCACGGTCTTCGGTCGGCTCGTCGTACCGCTCGTGTGCAGCAGGAGCGCGATCGAAGCTTCGTCACCGGCGTCGGGTGTCGCGCTCGGCGCGCCGTCGATCTCGATTCCCCCCGCGGCGTACATCGCCGCGTGCAACCGGACGTCGGTACCCGCGGCGGCTTCGGCGAGCTTCTCGGTGCTCGTCGCGTCGTGGAGCACCCAGCCGACGGCGAGGTCTTCGATCTCACCACGCAGCTCGCGAGGACCGAGCGCAGGGTTCAGTGGAGCCGCGGCCGCGCCGCAGGACGCGATCGCGAGGAAGAGTGCGACGACCTCGGGACCGTTGCCGAAACAGATCGCGACGCGGTCACCGGCGCGAACGCCGAGCCCGCGCAGCCGCGCGGCCGCGTCGTCGATCGCGCGATCGAGCTCGCCGTAGGAGATCGCGCCGGCGCGATCGGGAACGACGAGGGCGGGGCGCTCGGCGCGCCCACGGAGCAAGCCCCGCAGTGTTGTTGCATCAGCTTCCGGCACGCCCCGGAAACTAGCGGTTGAGCCCGTTGGTCCCTTCCATCAGGGGCCGTTCGGACCTGTCCTGAGCGGTCGCCACGGCCGGGGCCAAGGGAGGGCGAATGACCCTTCGTCTCCCGGCTGAAGCCGGGTCGGAATGGTCGCCAAAGGGGACCTTCGCCTGATGGCACGACCGGACACGCTGCGTACCCTCGAATCAGGATCGCTCACCCAGCGGAAGGGCGCAGATCATGAACGACAAGGCAGCGATCTTGGAAGTCCTGGAAGGTCCGGCGCGGTTGCGGCTACACGTCAGCGGCGCCCTCGACCGGGTGAAGGCAGAGCAGCTGCTCGACCGGGTTTCCGCGGCCCTGCTCGTCGACGTGCGCATCCTCATCGTCGACATCGCGGCAGTCGAACGGATCGACCAAGACGGCATGCGCATCCTCGTCGACCTCGACGGCTTCGTCCGCGCCGCGGGCGTGGGCTACGAGGTCGTCAACGCTCCGCCGCTTCTCGAGCACCTGCTGGGGCTCGCGTGGGAACGGTTCGCTCCGGTTTCCGACGCGCACGACCGGCCACACATCGACCCGCACCACGCGGCCGCGGCCGGCTGAGCGATCTCGGTTCGAGAATCAGCCGCGATCGACGGGTACGCGCCGCGCCTCGGCAACAACCGTCGCGGGCACCGGTCGCAGATCGTGTACGACGCCGAGCACGTTGAGCACGCGGAGCACGTAGTAGGTGACATCCACCTGCCACCAGCGGAAGCCCTGGCGCGTCGACCACATGTACCGGTGGTGGTTGTTGTGCCATCCCTCGCCGCCCGTCGCGATCGCGACGAGCAACGAGTTCCGACTCGTGTCGGCGGTGGCGTACGCGCGCCGACCGAAGACGTGCGCGAGCGAGTTCACCGAGAACGTCACGTGCCAGAGCAGCACCGTCGAGGCGAAGAAGCCGACGACGAGTCCGCTCCATCCGCCGATGAGGTAGCAGGCGATGCCGAGCGCCCACGGCCCGATCCAGTCGTTGCGGTCGAGGAATCGGATCTCGGGGTACTTCGCGAGGTCCTGGATCTTGTCGTGGCGCGACGCGCCGTACCGGTCGCACAGGATCCAGCCGACGTGGCTCCACCAGAACCCGCGCTTGGGTGAGTGGATGTCGCGCTCGGTGTCGGCGTACTTGTGATGATCACGATGGTGCGCCGCCCACCACAGCGGGCCCTTCTGCGCGGCCATCGTGCCGCCGAATGCCATGAGGAACTGCGCGACGCGGCCCATGCGGTAGCTGCGGTGGGAGAAGTAGCGGTGGTAACCACCAGTGATGAAGAAGAGGCGCGTCGAATACGTGACGGCGAAGAGGATCAGCGCGGTGCGCGTGACGCCGGTGAAGATCGCGAGCAGCGGAATCAGGTGCACGCCGAAGAAGGGCAGCGACGATCGCAGGTTGATCCGATCGGAACCCGGCGCCGAGCCCGATGGGTCCGATGCTGTGCGGAGATCCGGACCGGTCTCGACCGCAGTCGCTGACGCCACGTTGGGGCTGCTCCTCGCCTGGTCGGACCGACGCGGCGACGCCGGCGTCGGTGACGCTACTCAGCGCATCGGCCGGCGCGACCGATCGGCCGCGCGAAATGCCCGATTTCCCTGAAGAAGTCTTCAGGTCGTCACCGAAGCGTCACGCTCCGACAATCAGGAGGACGCTGACAGCGCGAGCACGCTGAACATCGCGCCCGTCGGATCGATCGCCATCGCGAAGCGCCCGGGCTCGATGTCGCGGGGCGGCATCATGATCGTGCCGCCGAGCTCCGCGATGCGCGCGACCGTCGCGTCGGCGTCGGCGACCGCGAAGTACACGCCCCAGTACGACGGGACCTCTGCGGGCATCTCTGCCGGCTTCGCCATCATGCCTGCGATCGACCGCCCACTCACCTGGAACTCCGTGTACGCGCCGGCGCCTTCACCGTGCATGACGGCACCCCAGCCGAGAACCGCGGCGTAGAACGCGGCCGCGGCATCGGTGTCGGTCGTGACCAATTCGTTCCAGGTGAGCGTGCCCGGCTCGTTCACGATGCCGGCGCCCTTGTGTTGCTTCGGCTGCCAGACGCCGATGACGCCACCCGTCGGGTCGGCGAAGAACGCCATGCGCCCGACGTCGAGCACGTCCATCGGCGGCACGATCACCATGCCACCCGCGGGCGCGACCTTCCCGACGACCGCGTCGGCGTCGTCGACGCTCACGTACGTCGCCCACACCGGCGGGCCCGGGTTCTGCTGCGGACCGATGCCCGCGACCGGACGACCGCGCAGCATCGCGATCGCGTACCCGCCGGCCTCCGGTGGCCCGGTCTGGACGTCCCAACCCCACAACGACGAGTAGAAGGCCGCGGCCGCGGCCGGGTCGGGTGTACCGAGATCGAGCCACGACGGGATGCCGTGCTCGTAGGACTCGACTTCCATCGCGTTCCTCCCGGGGCTGCGGTGAGCGATCGGTCGCGCCGTCATCGTCCCAGCCCGGCCCGACGCGGGGCAATGGTCGAGCGCGTGAACAGGGGTGAAACGGACGCGTACGCGTTCGTCGCGCGCACCGCGGTGTAGCGTCCGCGGCCGGTTCCGGCGAGGGGAACCCGACCGGGGGACGCGCGTGACGGCCGACATCTCGATTCAGCTCTACACGCTTCGCGACGAAGCCGCGGCCGACTTCCGCGGTGTGCTGGCCCGGCTCGGATCGATCGGCTTCGTCGGCGTCGAGCCGGCCGGCTTCCACGGCCTCTCCGCTCCGGAGCTGCGCGGGGTGCTCGACGACGCCGGCCTCACCGTGTCGAGCGCGCACGTCGGGCTGGCGCCGCCCGACGAGTACGAGGCCGCGCTCGACGAGCAGCAGGAACTGGGTTGCGACACCGTCGTCATCCCGGCCATCACTCCGAAGCGGTTCGCCGACCGCGACGGCGTCGCGGCCGCCGCCGATCTCGTGAACGACGCGTACGAGCGCACGCGGGCGCGTGGCCTGACGCTCGGCTACCACAATCACTTCTGGGAGCTGCAGACGCTGATCGACGACCGCCCCGCGCTCCTCCACCTCTTCGATCAGGTCGATCCGAGCGTGCTCGCCGAAGTCGACATCTACTGGGCGCGCGTCGGCGGCGTGGATCCCGCGACGCTGATCTCCGAGCTCGGCGACCGGGCGAAGCTGTTGCACGTGAAGGACGGGCCCGCGGGCGACCCGGCCGAGCCGATGGTCGCGGTCGGATCGGGCACCATCGACGTTCCCGGTGTCGTCGCCGCGAGCGACGCCCGCTGGCACATCGTGGAGCTCGACCGCTGCGCGACCGACATGTTCACCGCCGTCGAGGAGAGCTACCGATACCTGGTGGGGAACGGGTTGTCGCGGGGCCGGAGGTGAGCCGCGTCGCGATCGTCGGCTGCGGAGTCATCAGCCCGGCGTACGCGAAGACCCTCGGTGAGCTCGAATTCGTCGATCTCGTCGCGTGCGCGGATGCGTTGCCCGAACGCGCGGAACTGCTCGCTTCGGAATTCTCGATCCCGAGAGCGCTCACCTTCGAGGCGGCCCTCGCCGATCCCGAGATCGACACGATCGTCAACCTCACCCCTCCGCTGGCGCATGCCGCAGTCACCGCCGCGGCACTCGGGGCGGGCAAGGCCGCGTACAGCGAGAAACCGCTCGGGATCGCCTTCGACGAGGGTCGTGCGCTCGTCGCCGACGCCGCCGCGCGTGACCTCCGTCTCGGCTGCGCGCCCGACACCTTCCTCGGCGTCGGCTTCCAGACGTGCCGCGACGTGATCGAACGCGGCCTGATCGGTGAGCCGATCGGCGCGAACGCGTTCATGCTCGGCTCCGGTCCGGAGCGCTGGCACCCGAGCCCGCAGCTCTTCTACCAGCGCGGCGCGGGCCCGCTGTTCGACATGGGCCCGTACTACCTCACCGCGCTGATCCAGCTGCTCGGACCGGCCCGCCGAGTCACTTCGTCGGCGCGCGTCACCCACCCCCAGCGCACGATCCTCTCGGAACCACTACGCGGTACGCGCATCGACGTCGAAGTACCGACGCACGTCGCGAGCGTCATCGACTTCGCATCCGGACCGGTCGCGACGTTGGTGACGAGCTTCGACGTGCAGGCGAGTCGCCATCGCAACATCGAGATCTACGGCACCGAGGCCACGCTCTCCGTCCCGGATCCCAACACCTTCAAAGGGCCGGTGATGATCCGCGGGATCGCCGACACCAGCTGGTCCGAGATCGAGGTACGAACACCGACGCTCCCTCAGCGCCGCGGGATCGGTCTCGCCGACATGATCTGGGCGCAGCGAAGCGGTCGCCCGCACCGCGCGTCGGCCGACCTCGCGTTGCACGTGCTCGAAGTCATGACCGCGGCGATCCGCGCGTCGGACGCGGGCCGGCACGTCGAGCTGACGACGACGTGCACCCCCGCGAAGACCCTGCCGGCCGACCTCGCGCCCAACACCTTCGACGACGAGGCCTGATCTCGACACCGAGGTTCCGTATGGAAACCCTGCGTTACGGCATCATCGGCGCCGGCTTCGTGAGCGCGTTCCATCTGCGCGCGCTCGAGAGCGTGCGCGGGATCGAAGTCGCCGGCATCACGTCGCGCACGCGCCCCGAAGCGCTCGCGGCATCGGTGCGTGCCCGAGGGCTCGGCGACGCGCAGATCTACGACAGCGTCACGGAGATGGTTCCCGACGTCGACGTGATCGCGATCTTCGGACCCAACTTCACGCGCGTCACCGTGATGGAGGAGATTGCCGCCGCGGTTGCTTCGGGCGCGCGCCTGCGCGGCCTCATCTGCGAGAAGCCCCTGGCGCGCAACCTGCCCGAGGCGCGGCGCGTGCTCGCGCTCGCGGCCGAAATCGGCGCGCCGAGCGCGTACTTCGAGAACCAGATCCACATGAAGCTCTTGCAGAACGCGCGCGCGCAGCTCGTGGGCGTCGGCCGGAGCATGGGACCGCTCGTGCTCGCGCGCGCCGCGGAGGAGCATGCCGGTCCGCACAACGCGTGGTTCTGGGATCCGACGCAGCAGGGCGGCGGTGTGCTCTCCGACATGGGCTGCCACTCGATCGCCGTCGGCTGGTACCTGCTCACGCCGCCCGATCGCGACCCGCGTTTCCTCGAACCGGTGAGCGTGACCGCCGACGTCGGGCTCCTGAAGTGGGGCCAGCCGCGCTGGCGCGCCGAACTGCTCGAGCGCTATGGCGTCGACTACGCCCGCACCCCCGCCGAGGACTTCGCCACCGGCATGGTCACCTACCGGAACCCCGAGACGGGTGCGCGGACGAAGGCGCAGTTCACGGTGTCGTGGATGTACGACAAGCAGGGCCTGCGCCTCCTCGTCGACGGCATCGGTCCGGGCTACGCACTCGAAGCCAACACGCTGCGGTCGCCACTCGAAGTCTTCGTCGGCGACGCCGCGGCCGCGTCGGTCACCGACGCCGAACACGCGCTCGAGAAGGCCACCGCGTCCCATGGCCTGCTCGCGATCCAACCGAACGAACCCGATCTGTACGGCTACACCGACGAGAACGTCGACGCCGCCACGGCATTTCGCGCCGGGCGCTCGGGCCTGCTCGATCTCGACTACGGGCTCGAGATCGTGCGGCTCACCATGGCCGCGTACCTCTCGGCCGAGGAAGGCCGCGCCGTGGATCTCACCGACGCGGCGACCCTCGCGCGGCTCGACGACTACGTCCCGCTCATCCAGCAGGGGCGGGGCGCCGAGGTGCTGTGAGCCCTACCGGTCGGTCATGTCGGGGGCGTGCCAGCCACCGTCGCCGGCGATGAGGGCGTCGGCCTCCTTCGGACCCCAGGAGTGGACCGGGTACGCGATCGCGGGCGCGTGATGCTCGAGCACCGGTTCCACCGCCGACCACGCGGCTTCGACGCCGTCCTCACGCGCGAAGAGCAGCGGCTCGCCGTCCATCGCGTCGCCGAGCAGCCGTTCGTACGGCGTCATCTCGTCGGGATGCTGGTCGCAGAGGTACAGCTCGAGCTGGCGACCGACGAAATCCTCGCCGGGCAACTTGGCGCGGGCGCCGAGCGCGATCCCGACCTTCGGGTTGAGCCGGAACCGCACGTAGTTCGTGTCGCCCGGCAGCGGTTGCGGTTCGTCGAACACCTGTTGCGGCGGCGACTTCAACTCGACGCGCATCTCGGTGCACGTGACCGGGAGGTTCTTCCCCGCGCGGATGTAGAACGGCACGCCACCCCAACGCCACGAGTCGACGAAGCAACGCAGAGCCACGTACGTCTCGACGTCGGAATCGGCGGCGACACCCTTCTCTGCTCGGTAGCCCTCGAACTGGCCTCGCACGACGGTCTTCGGATCGATCGGGCGCAGCGCGCGGAAGATCTTCTCCTTCTCGTCGCGCACCGCCTCGACGCCCATCCCGACCGGCGGCTCCATCGTGAGGAGCGCGAGCACCTGCAGGAGATGGTTCTGCACGACGTCGCGGAGCGCGCCGACCTCTTCGTAGAAGCGGCCACGTCCCTGGACGCCGAAGTCCTCGGCCATGGTGATCTGCACACTGGAGACGAAGTTGCGATTCCAGATCGGTTCGAGGAACGAGTTCGCGAAGCGGAAGTACAGGAGGTTTTGCACCTCCTCCTTGCCGAGGAAGTGGTCGATGCGGAAGATCGACGACTCCGGGAACACCGACGCGAGCACTGCGTTCAGCTCGCGAGCGGACTTCAGGTCGCGGCCGAACGGCTTCTCCACGATCACCCGCGCGTTCTTCGCGCTGCTCGACTTCCCGAGCCCTTCGACGACGACGGCGAACAGGCTCGGGGGGATCGCCAGGTAGTGCGCCGGGCGCTTCGAACCGTCGAGCTCCTTACGCAGCGTGTCGAAGGTCGACGCGTCGTTGTAGTCGCCGTCGATGTACTGGAGCGACCCGATCAGGTGGTCGAACGCGGCGCGGTCGTCGATGCCGCCGTGCGCCTCGATGCTGGATCGCGCCCGATCGCGGAATTGCTCGAGCGTCCACTGCGAGAACGCGACGCCGACGACTCGTGCGTCGAGCTGTCCGCGCTTGGTCATCGCGTAGAGGGCGGGAAAGATCTGCTTGTACGCGAGATCGCCCGACGCCCCGAAGAACACAAGCGCATCCGAACGTTCCTTCGGCATCCCCGGCAGCTTGCCACGCGAGTCCGGACCATCCGGCGTTCTGATGGTCTGAACGGACCGGATCGGTCCGGAAACCCCATCAGAACGCGCGAAACGATGAGAACGCGGTCAGGCGGCGATGACGATGTCGATGCCGAAGGCGTCGGGGTCGTAGGCCCGGACCGCCTCGAACACCTTCATCGCGACGAGGTTGCGCACCGCGTGCGACGTCTCCGGCGGCATCTCGAGGCTGACGACGAGCCCGCCGTCGCGACGGTGGACGGCGGCGCGACGGAGCCCCGCCACGCCGTGCCGTTCGAGCGACTCGTCGAGCATCCGGTTCGCACGCGCGGTGTGTTCCGTGAGCGGTTGCTCGGTGACCTGCTCGCAGGCGTCGACGACACCGTCGGGGGTGGTGACAACGGCGGTCGCATAGTCCTCGAAAGGGTTCAGCACGACGTTGCCGGCGACGACCACGGGGATGCGGTGACGCAACGCGCAGCTCACACCGTCTTCGGTGGGCGCGGGCTGCGTCAGGGGGTCGGCGCGCACGGTGAGCGCAACATCGAGCGCCTCGTGCTCCACCGGGCACTGCGCAGGATCGAGCACACCACGGCACGGAAACGCCGGCCCGTCGGCGTCGTGGCAACGCACGACCGTGTGTCCGGCGGTCTCCAGCTCGGCGACCGCGACGTCGGCCGCCCCGATCTCACTCTCGAGCACGAGCACCCTCAGCGCCTCGACCATGACGTCACCTTTCCGCGAGCCGACCAGGCTCAGCGTGCATTCCGCCACGCCAGAGGCGACAGTGCCGAACGTCACCAAACCGGTTCAGGCCGGCGGGTCCTTCGGGATGTGCAACAGGTAGTCGTCGGCGTCGTCGTCCCAGTCCATCTGCACGATCCCCCGGGCCTGTGCGGCCTTGGCGAACTGCAGGAAGGTCGAGTAGCCGAAACGCTTCTCGCTGAAGTCGGCGTCGCGCTTGCGCATCCGGTCCTTGAGTCCCGACAGCGGAGGTGGTCCCGAGCGCTTCTCCACTTGGGAGACCACCGACGCAAGCAGCGCGAACGCCTCGTCTTCGCCGCCGACCCGTTCGGGCAGCGTCACTTCGGGGTCGCCGGCGTTCGTCCCCGACCGCAACGAGACGATCCCGCCGGTCTCGAGACTGCGCAGCAGCTCTCCGAACGCGCGGAACCCGTGATCGGCCTCGTTGAACGTCGGATCGCGGCGCAGGATCGCCCGTTTCAACGACGACGCGCGCACGCCCTCCGCGCTCGAGCGCTGGAGCCCGGTCAGGGTGCGCGTGACCAGCCGCTGCAGGGTGTCGGTGTCGGGCGCGGCGACGGCCGCCGCGTCCTCCTCGCCGCCGCCGGCATCCTCGCCTTCGGCGGCGTCCGCGGCGGTGCCCCGGCCCCGACTCCCCCGGCGCGTCGACTTGGTGGCCGTCGCGACCTTCGGCGCGGCGGCGCCGGCGGCTGTGCCCGCGCCGCGCCGGCGGCTCGGCGCGGCGTGGCCCGGTTCGATGCCTTCGAGGCGGTCGTAGAACAGGAACTCGTCGACCGAGGGTGGAAGCAGCGCGGAGGTCGAACCCGCGACCCCGATACCGATGACGCGCTTGTTGAGCTCGCGCAGCTTCGCGACGAGGGGCGTGAAATCGGAGTCGCCGGTGCAAAGCACGTACGTGGTGATGTAGTCGCGCTCGAACGCGAGCTCGATCGCGTCGACGGCGAGCTTGATGTCGGCCGCGTTCTTGCGCACCGCGCCGAGCTTCTGCGGGATCTCGATGAGCTCGACGTTCTGGCGGGCGAGCATGCGACGGCCGTCGTCGAACATCGTCCAGTCGGCGTACGCGCGCTTCACGACGATGCGGCCGCGGTCCGCGATGGCCTCCGCGATCGGAGAGAAGTCGAACGCCGCGCCCCGGAGGTGCTCACGCGCGCCGATCGCGAGGTTCTCGTAGTCGAGGAACAGCGCGATGCGCTCTTCTTCCATCGCGGCACTGTACGGCACGGACGTCGCGATCACGGAGTCTCTTCGGTGCCGAGCTCGCCGCCGTCGCCACCATCGATCTCGTCCGCGACCGCGCGGAACGCGCGCCCGATCGTCGCGAAGTCGCGCGCCGAGCACTGCTCCACGAGATGGCGGCGGACGCCGTCGACGTGGGTGGGTGCGGCCTTCTCCAGCCGCCGCCGGCCCGCGGCGGTGAGCACCGCGTTCGAACCCCGCCGGTCGGAGGGGCACGGCCGGCGGTCGACGAGACCGTCGGCGACGAGCCGGTCGACCCGGTACGTGAGGCGGCTGCGGCTGACGAGCACCCGATCCGCCAGATCCGACATGCGGAGGCCGCCGCGGGGGGCGTCAGCGAGGAACACGAGGATCTCGTAGTCGGCGAGCGTCAGGCCGTGGGCATCCACGAGCTCGGCGTCGAGCCGCTCCGCGAGGAGCGTCGAACCCCGGAGGTAGGCGCGCCAGGCCGTCTGCTCGTCGGCGCTGAGCCAGCGGAAGGGTGCCATCGGGACGAAGTGTAGGGAGCGGAGGTGGGAATGCAGCGCGGTCTCGGTCGGTTATCAAGATTGCGATGATTCAAATTCGAATGACTTGCTTGCAGGGGGGCCGGGTGTCCGGCACTTCCCGCCAACCCGAAAAGGACGCCTGACCATGGCTCACACCCAGACCTTCGAAGCGACCCGCACCGTCGACGGCCACGACGTACCCGCCACCGGCGCCTGGAGCGTCGACCAGGCGCACTCGACCGTGGAGTTCGTCGCCCGCCACCTCATGGTGAGCAAGGTGCGCGGCCGGTTCAACGACTACGAGGCGACCATCGACGTCGGCGAGCGCCCCGAGGATTCCACCGTCGCCGTGACGATCGCAGCGGGGAGCATCTCGACCGGCGACGCCGCGCGCGACGCGCACCTCACGGGTGCCGACTTCCTCGACGTCGAGCGCTACCCCACCATCACGTTCACGACGCGCTCCGTACGCGCGACGGGCTCCGCGTGGGCCGTCGACGGCGACCTCACCCTCCACGGCGTGACGAAGCCGGTGACCCTGGCCGTCGAGTTCGGCGGCACGGCGACCGACCCGTGGGGCAACACGAAGGCGTTCTTCTCGGCAACGTCGGAGATCGACCGCGAGGACTTCGGTCTCACGTGGAACCAGCCGCTCGCCAACGGCGGGGTGCTCGTGGGCAAGAAGCTGCGCATCGAGCTCGAGATCGAGGCCGCGCCGGGCGCGCACTGATCGACCTCACTGATCGAGCTCGGACCGGCTCCGGTACACTCACGGGCCGTCCTTGCGGGGACGTCCTGGTGACTGTAGCTCAGGCGGTTAGAGCGTCGGGTTGTGGTCCCGAAGGCCGGGGGTTCGAGTCCCCTCAGTCACCCTTCACGATGCCGGCCGCATGTTCGGCCGGCATCGTCGCGTTCGGTCTCACAAGATCGCGCGCAGCGCCGCGTCGAGGTCGGTGTGCGCGAACACGTAGCCGGCCGCCTCCAGCTTGCGCGGCACGACACGCTGGCTCGCGAGCAACAGCGCGGCGACGAGCTCGCCGCCATAGCGAACCTTCAGCGGCAGCAGCGGCGTCGGCAGCACCGTCGGGCGGTGCAGGACGCGCCCCAGCGCCGCACCGAAGTCGGCGTTCGTGACCGGGTTCGGCGCGGTGAGATCGACGGGGCCACGCAACGACACGTCGTCGAGCGCGCGCAGGATCGCGCCCACCTCGTCGCCGAGTGTGATCCAGCTCATCCATTGCCTCCCCGACCCGACGCGCCCGCCGAGCCCGAGCTTGAAGGGAAGCAGGAGCCGCTTCAGCACACCGCCTCCGGGAGCGAGCACGATGCCGGTGCGGATCGTCACGACCCGCACGCCGGCGTCGGCCGCGGGCTGCGTCGCGCCCTCCCACTCGCGGCAGACGTCGGCGAGGAAGTCGGTGCCCAGCGCGCTCGTCTCGTCGAGCAACTCGTCGCCCCGGTCGCCGTAACAGCCGACCGCGGAGCCCGAGACGAGCACCGCGGGTTTCGTCGCCTGCCGCGCGATCGCGCCCGCAATGAGGCCGGTGCCGTTCGAGCGCGACTCCCGGATGCGACGCTTCTGCTCGGGTGTCCACTTCTTCTCGCCGATGCCCTCACCCGCGAGGTGCACGACGGCGTCGATCCCGTCGAGCGCGCCGGGCGAGAGGTATTCGGCGTCGATGTCCCAGATCGGGGCGCCACCGGCCGCGCCCGTTCCGGTCGCGCCGCGGCGCAGTCGCACGACGCGATCGCCGCGCTGCTCGAGCGCGGTGACGAGCGCGGAACCGATGAAGCCGGTCGAACCGGTGACGAGGACGTCCACGAGCTCACCTCCGACGCGAAGACGCACGCACGCTACGGCGCCGGTTCCCGGATCCTCGGCTCGAGGGCTTGCTACCATGGCCGATCGGTCCGGAAACCCCGGACTCCTGCGCCCCTAGCTCAACTGGTCAGAGCGTCGGACTCTTAATCCGCAGGTTCCGGGTTCGAGTCCCGGGGGGCGTACCACGATCTGCGCCTCCCCCTGTCGTCGTTCGGCGACGGGCTCCGTTCTCGGGCCCGTCGACGCCCAGGGGAGCACCCCCTTGGCCCGAGAAGCACCGATCGGGGTGCTGTCGAAGCTCGCGGCGCCGATGCTCGGCGTGTTCGGTACCGATGCCGCCGTCGCGGCCGGCGTGTCGCGCAAGCAGCTCCGCGCGCTCGCCCGCGGCGGCGCACTCGAACGCGTCTTTCCCGACACGTACCGTCTCGTCGCCGTCGCCCGATCGGACGAGCGGCGACTGCGCGCGGCACTCGTTTGGGCTGGGCCCGCAGCCGCGGCCAGCGGCCGCACCTCGAGTGTCACGGTGCGGGCGCCCCACCGATCAGGCCGCCACGTTCGCCGCGTGACGGTCCTCGCGTGCAGCAAGGTTGCGCACTTCGATGAGCGTCCGATGAGAACCGCCCGGCTCGGCGGTGAGACGCAGCGAGAAAAGGCGCCCACGCGCGGTGACTTCGGCGCGTGCAGGCCCTACGCATTCCCCACTCCGGGTCAGTGGGTGGCGCCGGGTCGGGCGGGATTGCTCCGAATGGGAAGTCGGAGCAATGCTGGGGAGGCATGGATGAGGAGCAATGCACGTCGCGTGGTCGGTCGCGCCGGAGCGGCGCTCGGCGTCGCCGTCGGGCTCGCACTGTCGGCCGCGGTGCCCGCGGGGTCGGTCGACCAACGTCGACTACACGGGCTTCATGCACGACAACGCGCACACGTCGTACAGCGCCGACGCGACGACGATCACGCCGTCGAGCAACCTCAGCGTGAAATGGACGTTCCAGGACACGAAGCCGAAGGGCGGGCTGCGTCGCCGGCTTCTACGCGACGCCGCTCGTCATCTCGCACGTGGTGTACGAAGGTGCGAACTCCGGCGAGTTCTACGCGATCGACATCGCCACCGGCAACGTGATCTGGAAGAAGTTCCTCGGCGTCGAGAAGAAGGTCGTCTGCCGCTCGCAGGGCATCTACGCGACCGCGGGGTCGGGACCGATCCGGCCTCGGGCGTGTCTGACGCTCTACGTGCCCGCGGGTGACGGCAACGTCTACGCGGTGCGCGCCTCCGACGGCCACGTGCTCTGGAGCAGTCCGGTGAACGTGCCCGACGCCGGCACGAACGACCGCTTCAACTACTCCTCGGCGACCGTCGCGAACGGCAAGGTCTACGTCGGGATGGCGTCGGAGTGCGACAACGCGAAGTCGCCGGTCAGCATCCGCGGCGGCGTCGTCGCGCTCGACCAGAAGACCGGCAACAAGGTCGCGACGTGGTACAGCGTGCCGTCGAACGCACTCGGCGGCAGCGTGTGGAGCACGCCGGCGGTCGGATCCGACGGATCGGTCTACGCCACGACCGGCGACTCCGTGAGCTCGCTCGTCGCGGGCGACAGCCAGTCGATCGTGCGCCTCGACAAGAAGCACACTCGCCCGCCTCGACGGCTACCAGGTGATCACCGGAAAGGACGACAGCGACTTCGGCGCGTCGCCGACGCTGTTCACCGCGACGATCAAGGGTGTCGCGACGCCGATGGTCGGAGCGTGCAACAAGAACGGCTTCTACTACGCGTGGAAGGCCAACGACCTGGCGGCCGGGCCGGTGTGGAAGTACCACGCCGCGCACCACAAGAACAACACCGGTGAGTGCGACGGCGGCGCGGTGTGGGACGGCAGCAACCTCTACGTCCCCGGCGCCCGTTCGGTGATCGGAGGCACCTCGTACCGGGGCTCGATGGCGAAGCTCGACCCCGCGACCGGCGCGGTCATCTGGGCGAAGGGCCTGCCGCAGTCGATCCGCACCTACCCGTCGCTCGACGGGTCGGGTGCCCTCGTCGCCGCGAGCTTCGACACGACCAACTCGACGAACAGCGCGTTCCTGATCAACGCGAGCAACGGCAGCTACCACACCCTCGACGACGGCAACCTGCTGTCGGTCTCGGCACCGGTGTTCGCCGACGGGTACCTCGTGCTCACGAACGTCGCCGGCCAGATGTTCACGTACCAGGCGTCGTAGCACTCGTCCGCGCAAGGAACCGCCCCGCCGTCGAACGTTCACGACGGCGGGGCGGTGCGCGGCGGGCGAGGATGTGACGCAGCGGCCGGCGCGTTGGGCCTGGCAGAATCGGCGTGAGACTGTCCGACCGCCGGAGCACCGATCGCCACCACACCGCTGAGCGCACGTGTCGCGCGGAACGCGCGCCGCACGTTCCATTCGCTGCGCACCCGCAACTACCGGCTGTTCTTCGTCGGCCAGCTCGTGTCGAACAGCGGCAACTGGTTGACGATCGTCGCGCTGACGCTGCTGATCCTGCACCTCACGAACAGCGGCGTCGCGGTCGGTGCGCTGAGCGCGTGCCAGTTCGGACCGATCCTGCTGCTCTCGGCGTGGGCCGGTGCGATCGCCGACCGATCCGACAAGCGCCGACTCCTCTTCGTGACGCAGACGCTCGAGATGGCGCAATCAGCGACGCTCGCGACGCTCGCGTTCCTCCCGCACCCCCCGCTCGCGGCGCTGTACGCGACCGCGGCGTGGGGCGGCACGGTGCTCGCGTTCGACAATCCGTTGCGGCGCTCGTTCGTGACCGAGATGGTCCCGCAGGACGACGTTCCGAACGCGGTCGCGCTCTACAGCGCGCTCGTGAACACCTCGCGCATGTTCGGACCGGCGATCGCAGGACTGCTCGTCGTCACGGCGGGCTTCGGGTGGTGCTTCACGATCGACGCGCTCAGCTACGTCTTCGTGCTCGTGGCCCTCGCGATGATGCACCCGGCCGAGCTCCGCCGCGCCGAGCCCCGACCGCGGGCGAAGGGCGAGATCCGCGCCGCCGTCCGGTACGTCGCCGACTTCCCGAACCTGCGTACCCCCTTCGTGATGCTCGCGCTGGTCGGCGTGCTCGCGTACAACCTCAACGTCTCCCTGCCGCTCTTCATCGAGCAGTCGCTGCACCGTGGAGACGGCGCGTTCACGTTCGCGTACGCGGTGTTCAGCCTCGGCGCGCTCGTGAGTGCCCTCGTGGTCGCGGGGCGCAATCTCGTGCGCGTGCACCACATCGTGTTCGGCTCGCTCGCCTTCGGCGCCGCGATGCTCGCCCTCGCACCGGCACCCAACATGATCGTCGCGATCCCGGTGGTGTTCCTCGTCGGGGTCACGAGCATCCTCTACATGACGTCGACGACCTCGATCGTGCAGGTCGAGGCCGACCCCGCGATGCACGGGCGGATCCTCGCGCTCCAGACGATCCTGCTCATCGGCACCGCACCGATCGGTGGACCGATCGTGGGGTTGCTCGCCGACCTCCTCGGGGCTCGCGCCCCCCTCGTGGTCGGTGGCTTGGCGTCGATTGCGGCGGGCGCCTGGGGTTTCGCGGCGACGCGTCGGGTGTGACCGTCTGCGCATGGGTAGCTCACCGAGAACTTCCTCGTGCCTCGCATGTGCGAACCGCACTGATTGCGACCCGGGTTTGCCGCGTCAGGGCGCGGCGGTGGTTGACGGCGTCGAGCGCGTCGTGGCGGTGGTGCTGCTCCCGGTGCTGGTGGAGGTCGAGGCCGTCGACGGGGGCGCGTTCGTGGTGGTCGACGACGCGGTCGTCGAGGTGCGCGCCGGCGGTGCGGTCGTCGAGGCCGGGCGCGGGCGCGTCGTCGGGGTCGGCTGCTGCACGACCGGGACGTAGCGGGGCGTACGGGTCGGCTCGGGGCGCAGGATGAAGAACGCGACGACCGCGATGCAGAACACCGCGGCATACACGTACGTCGAGCGCCGGACGTTGCGAAGGACGCGTCGCGTCATTCCACGTCCGCTGCTGGGATCACGGGTTCGGCCGCGAACCCGCTGATGCCCTCACCGCGTAGCGCGGCGGCGACGCGCGCCCGCAACCGGCGCGCGACGTCGAATTGCTGTCCGGGCAGCGTGCGCGCCACCAGGCGCAGGTTGACGTGGTCGACCTCGATGCTCTCGACGCCCATCACCGTCGGCGGGTCGAGCAGCAACGCGTGGAGATCCGCGTCGGCGAACGCGTCGTCGCACACGGAGCGCAGGACAGCTGCGACCCGGCTGAGGTCGACGTCGAGCGCGACCGGCACGTCGATCACGGCCCGGGCCCAGTCGCGCGACAGGTTCACGACCTGGCGGATATCGCCGTTCGGGACGATCAGCATCTCTCCGTTCGCGTTGCGCAAACGGGTGATGCGCAGCGTCACGTCTTCCACCGTGCCGACGACGCCGGTGGTCGACCCGGTCGGCATGATTCGGATGACGTCGCCGTATCCGTACTGCCGCTCCGCGATCACGAAGAACCCACCCATCAGGTCCTGCACGATGCGCTGGGCACCGAACCCGACCGCGACGCCCGCGACCGTCGCAGGCGCGACGAGCGTGGCAAGGGGCACGTCGAGGCGCTCGACGATGAGGACCCCGGCAACGAAGTACTCGCACGCGATGGCAGCCCACGTGACCGCCTGGGTGAGCGTGTACCGGTGCTTCGCGTCCTCCGACGACACGATCTCGTCGCTGGCGCGCGAACGCGCGTCGATGCGTGCGGTCGTACGCGCGCCGAACCACGACGTCGCGCGCGCAGCGAGGACGGCGCCGCTCACGAGGATGACGATCTCGAGCCCGTTGGAGCGCGCCCAGCGGCTGACGTCGGTGAGCGTCGCGCCGACCAGGGTCACATCCGCGCCGAGCATCGAAGGATCGTACCGAGATCGGCGGACCCGGAAACGGTCCGCCCGGATCAGGTCAGCGTGTCCCCGCTTCGCGCAACGCGGTGAGGCGGTCGTTCAGCGCGTCGACCCCGTAACCCGCTTCGGGGTCGTGCAGCTTGCGCACCGGGACACGCGTGCCGTCGGTGAGGACGAGGGCGCCCGTCTCGGGCCGCAGGCTCTTGAACGAGCCGCTGGGCTCCGTCGCGACGAACCGCTCGACCCGGGCGAGCGGGATCACCCGCGCGGCCTGGGGATAGTTGCGGATCTCGACGCCCGCGCTCGAGACGCGCAGGGTGCTGAAACGCACGAACCCGAACGCCGCGACCCCGGCCGTGCCGATGAGGATTGCAGGGAACAGCAACAGCCAGCCCACGCGATGCCTCCTCGATGCCGACGGGTCGCGCCGCGCGGAACGCTAATGCTGCTGTTGGTACGCGGCGTACAGGAGGTTGTACATCTCCTGTGACGTCGCGTGGATCGGCGGGACGTACCATCCGCCGACCTCGCTGATGCCGATCTCGAGATGGGGCCCGCTCGAGTTGCCCACGATGCCGCACCCGATGTGCGTGATCGGCTGGCCTGCGTGCACGTGCGCGCCGACCGCCACGAGGTTCCCGAGCGTGTGGCCGTAGTAGACGAAGCGCCCGGCCAACGGCCCGGCGTCGATCTTCAGCACCGGCGTGTCGGGCCCGAAGCCGTTGATGCCCTCCTGCACGATCGTTCCCGACGCGACGGCGACGAGCACCGCGGCGTCGCCGCAGCGGCTGGGCGACGGGGAGATGTCGACGCCCGCGTCCTGCGTCCACCACGACGGCGGCGACACGATCGAGAGGTCCTGGTACGGAAACACGATGACGGCCGGGCCGGTGTAGCGGCGCGTCGCGGAACCGAAGAACGCGCCGTCGCCGAAGCCGATCACGTCGCCGTCGGCGCTGAACAACCAGTAGCCCTCGCCGCTCCCGGTGCTCGCCATGCCCGTCACCGAAGACGGGCGCGGCGCGCCGCCGAGCGAGCCGTGGAACCGCGCGTCGCCGAAGCTGAACAGCCCGCCGTCGGTCGCGACGAACCAGTAGCCGTGCCCGCTCGGCGACACGGTCATTCCCACGATCGGTTTGTTGAGCTTCAAGCCGCCGGTCGAGCCGTAGAACGCCGCGTCGCCGAAGCTGAAGATGCCGCCGTCGGTCGCGACGAGCCAGTAGCCCTTGCCGCCCGGCGTGGGTGCCAGGCCGACGATCGGCTGGTTCAGCCTCATCGCGCCGGTCGAACCGTAGAACCGCGCGTCGCCGAAGCTGAAGATGCCGCCGTCGCTCGCGACGAGCCAGTAGCCCTTGCCGGTGACGGTCGCGGCCATGCCGACGATCGGGCGCGCGAGCGGCCGGCCGTGCATCGAGCCGTATGCGCTCGCGGCTCCGAAGGCGGCGACACTGCCGTCGGGCGACACCTCCCAGTAGCCGGTGCCGTCGGGCCGCGCCGCGAAGCCGAGCACCGGTCCGGTGATCGCGTCACCACCGTGACGGCCGAAGGTCTCGGCGTCACCGAAGCCGGTCACGGTGCCGTCGGTCGTGACGCCCCAGTAACCGTGGCCGCTCGGCGTCGCCGCGCCGGCAAGGTATGCGGCCGGCGAGGGCGGACCCGGCGGGCTCGCGCCGGCGGCCGCGGGGAGCGCCGCCACGAGCGCGAGGGCGGCGGCGAGCGCGACGAAGAGAGGGAACGAGCGGCGCATGCCCGTAGTCAACGACCGGACGGGCCGGCGAACTTGAGCGATTCCGGGAATTCGGCTCCGCGAACCTCGGGCCGGCGCGGCTGTTAGACACGCGAGCCATGAGCGACGACGGCAGGATGCGAGCCTGGCGGACGCATGAATACGGGCGGCCGACCGAAGTGCTGAAGCTCGACTCGGTCCCGATCCCCGAACCCGAGGCCGGCGAGCTGCGCGTGCGCGTGCAGGCGATCCCGTTCAACCTGAACGACCTCGAGCGCATCACCGGCGGCAACATGATGGTGCAGCCGGAGCTTCCGTACAGCCCGGGCATGGAAGTGATGGGCGTCGTCGACGCGTGCGGCGCCGGGACCGAGCAATGGCAGGGTCAGCGCGTCGTCGCGATGCCGAAGGGCGCGAACGGTGGCTTCGCGCAGTACGCGATCTGCCCGGCGGTCTCGACGTTCGCGATGCCGGACACGATCCCGCTCCCCGACGCCGCCGCGCTCTACTTCCCGTTCCATCTCGCGTGGCTCGGGCTGTTCGACCGCGCCGAGCTGCGCGCGGGCGAGTCGGTACTCGTGCACGCCGCCGCCGGTGGCTCGGGATCCGCCGCGATCCAGCTCGCGAAGCACGCCGGCGCGCGCGTGTTCGCGACCGCGGGCACCGACGAGAAGGTGCAGCTCTGCCGCGATCTGGGGGCCGACGTCGCGATCAACTACAACGACGCCGACTTCAAGACGATCGTGCTCGCCGAGACCGCGAGCCGCGGTGTCGAGGTCGTCTTCGACAATGTCGGTGAAGCCGTGATGGAGGCCTCGATGGCCTGCACGGCGTACAACGGCCGGTACGTGATGATGGGTTTCGCGTCGAACAAGGTCGTCGCCGACGAACCGTTCATCGTTCCCCGCCGGGTGATGCTCGGGAACCTCAAGCTCTGCGGCGTTCTGATGGCGTACGCCGAGCCCGCGATGGCCGAGTTCCTGAAGACCGGCATGGGCTGGAACTTCGCGCCCGCCGAGCTCGGCGCGCGCATCATGCACGAAGTCGTCGAGCTCGTCGCGGCCGGTGCGGTCCGAGCGGTGGTCGGCCGGACCATCACCTTCGACGAGATCCCCGTCGCGATCGAGGCGCTGGCCAACCGTGAGACGGTCGGCCGCACCGTCGTGCTCCTCGACCAGTAAGCCGCACGCGCTCGCGTGTGTCCTCACTGCCCACATGGGCCACATCGGCACCCTCAGCCTCGGCAGGCGCCTCGACGGCGAGCATCTGGGTGACGCGACGGAAGACAACCGGTTGACCACGCTGGGCGCGAGAACCCCGCATGTTCTAGCCTTCTCAACCGCAGAGCGGGGCGGGCTCTCATCGGCTTGTCACGTGATCGTTCAACAGGGAGGTGGCGCACGTGACCGTGCCCTCGAATCGTCTCTCCGCACGCGCCGGGCGGCGGGTGTTCTCCGCGTGGGTGCTCGCGCTCGTCGGCGCGCTCGTCGCGGCGCTCGCGGGGCCGATCAGCTCGAGCGCGGCCGACACGGGCGCGACACCCGCGGCGGGCATCCAACCGCCCTCCGGCTTCGCGATCCAGACCGTTCAGTCGGGCCTCGACGCCGGTCCCGGCGGCAAGCCGACGCAGTTCGCCTACGCCCCCGACGGCCGCATCTTCGTCGCGCGCAAGACCGGCATCCTCAACGTGTGGGACAACGGCGTGCAGCACATCTACGCCGACCTGCGCACCGAGGTGAACAGCTACCAGTCGCGCGGCTTCATCGGCATGGCCCTCGACCCGAACTACGCGGCGAACGGCCGGGTCTACCTCCTCTTCACCCAGGAGCTCGACACCGCGAATCCCGACTCGCCCGAGCCTGCAGGCGGTGAGCTCATCAGCCTCACCCACGCGGCGGGCGACCCCGACAGCGCCGATCCGGCGAGCCGCATCACCCTCATGACCGGCTTCGACTCGCAGGCAACGCTGCACTCGGTCGCGGGGCTGCGCTTCGGAAATGACGGGTCGCTCTTCGTCGGGCTCGGCGACGGCAACGGCAACGGTGTCGGCGCGGGCACGTCGATCAAGGCCCAGGACCTCACGCAGCTCAACGGCAAGATCCTGCGGATCGACAAGACGACGGGCAACGGCGTCCCGAGCAACCCGTACTACAACGCGAACAACCCCGGCTCGGTGAAGTCGCGGGTCTTCGCATGGGGCTTCCGCAACCCGTTCCGCTTCACCGTCGACCCGAGCAACGGAACGCTCTACGTCGGCGACGTCGGCTGGAACACGTGGGAGATGTTCCAGGTGTTCCCACTCACGACGAACAACCCGCAGGTCGACCGCAACGCCGGCTGGCCGTGCTACGAGGGCGGCGACGGGGTGTCGCTCGTGCAGCCCGACTATGCGTCGTCGCCGCTCACCAGCGCGACGTGCCATGCGATCTACACGCCGTCCGAAGGCGGCACCGGACCCGGCGCCCTCGCGCCCCTCTACGCGTATCTCCACAGCGATCCGGGTGGCGACTACGGCTCCGCGATCGCGGGCGGGCCGCGCTACCTCGGCACGTCGAACTACCCCTCGTCGTACGTGGGCAAGGTGTTCATCGGCGACTACGCACGCTCGCGGCTCCAGACCGTCGACCTCACGACCGGTGACGCCACCGACTTCGGCACCGCCGGAACGTGGGCCAACCCCGTCGACCTCCAGATCGCGCCCGACGGCAACGTCGCGTTCCTCGCCTTCACCCTCGGCGAGCTCGACGAGATCGTCGCGACCGGATCGAACAATCCGCCGGTCGCGGCGGCCGCCGGCGACGTGACGACGACGACGGACCCAACGCTCACGGTGCACTTCTCGAGCGCGGGTTCGTCCGATCCCGACGGCGACCCGATCACCTACGCGTGGGACTTCGGCGACGGGGGCACCTCGACCGCGACGAACCCGACGCACACCTATGCCAAGGGCGTCTTCCAAGCGGTCCTCACGGTGACCGACTCGCACGGGGCCAAGGGCACCGCGAAGCTCCAGATCGCGGTCGGCGTCAAGGCGCCCGTCGTGAAGATCTTCTCGCCGAAGGGCACGTTCCACTGGAAGATCGGCGACAACATCCCCATCGTCATCAAGGCCAAGGACCCGCTCGACGGGAAGCTCGCGGGCAGCAGCGTCTCGACCGAAGTCACGTACTGGACCGGCGGCCACGTGTTCCCGGTCACCGAGTTCGTCGGCACGAGCGGCTCGTTCGTCGCCGCCGACAACGGCTTCGTCAACGCCTTCTACCGGATCACCACGACCGGCACGAACTCGAGCGGCCTGTCGACGGTCGTGACGCGCGACCTCAAACCGCAGACGGTGCGGATCACCGTGACGTCGAAGCCGGTCGGGTTGACGGTCACCGTCGACGGAATCGCACGCACGACGCCCTACCGGTTCCAGACGATCGTCGGCAGCGACCGCGAGGTCGTGGCGCCCGCGACCGCGACGAACGCGAAGGGCAAGCCGCTCGCCTTCGAGAGCTGGACCGTCGGCGCCGCGGCTCCCTCCACCGACACGTTCGCGCACTACACCGCGCCGACCGACGCGATCTCGGTCGTCGCGAAGTACAGCGTGGTGCACGCAACGGCCGTCACCCGAACGCGCTTCTGACACCGTCGCGGGCGGTGCGGCGTTTGCCCGCCGCCCGCGACGGGAACCCCAAGAGGTGGTCGGCACGATCCGACACGCCGCGCAAACCGCGCGCCGTGATCGCGGAGGCCGTCGCCGATCTCGAACAGGACGTGATCGCGACGGCAACAACTCGTGCGGCGTGCACTCGCTCGCGGCGCGTTTCCTCGGTGACAGGAGCCGAACCTCCGACACCACGCGCGTTGACACCTTGCGACACGAGCATGAACGGGTGAGGACGGCGCGCGAGATGGGTACAACCCGATCATGGACACACCGCGTATTGCCGTCGTCACCGGCGCCTCGGCCGGGGTAGGTCGGGCCACCGCCGTGGCGCTCGCCGCGCACGGCTTCGACGTCGCGCTGATCGCGCGCGGGCAAGGAGGCCTCGAGGCGGCGGCCAAGGAGGTCGAGAGCGCCGGCCGGCGCGCGCTCGTCTGCCCCCTCGACGTCGCCGATCACGACGCCGTCGACGCGGCCGCGACGCGTATCGAGTCGGAGCTCGGCCCGATCGCGGTGTGGGTGAACGACGCGATGACGACGGTGTTCTCACCCTTCTCCGAGATCGAGCCCGCCGACTTCACGCGCGCGCTGGAGGTCACGTTCCTCGGTCAGGTGTGGGGTACGAGAGCCGCGCTGGCCCGTATGCGCGAGCGCGACGCGGGCACGATCGTCAACGTCGGGTCCGCACTCGCCTTCATCGGCATCCCGCTCCAGTCGCCCTACTGCGCGTCGAAGTTCGCGTGCCGCGGGTTCTTCGAGTCGGTGCGCGCGGAGTTGATCCACGAGGGCAGCAACATCCGCCTGTGCATGGTTCACCTCCCGGCGGTGAACACCCCGCAATTCGACTGGGGCAAGACCAACATGGCGAAGCGGGCGATGCCCGTCCCCCCGATCTACCAACCCGAGGTTCCGGCCGCGGCGATCGTGCGCGCGGTCCTGACGGGGCGCCGATCGAAGGTCCTGGGCGCCTGGAACAAGATCCTCGCGGCGGCGGCCAGCGTCGCGCCGGCGCTCGGCAACCAGTACGCCGCGATCGGCGCGTGGGATGCACAGCTCACCGACGAGCCTGTACCGCCCGGCGATCCGGTGAACCTCGACCACCCCGTCGATCGCGACGCCGATTTCGGCGCGCACGGTCGGTTCGACCACCGAGCCGGGGGCTTCGCGGACCCGTCGTTCCTGAAGTCGTTGCCCCGAACGGCGAAGACCTTCGCGCGCGCCACCGCGAACACTGTGCGCGAGAAGGCGCGCGAGCGAAACGCATGGCTCGGCTGACGGTCGACGCGATCGACTGGGACGCGATGGGTGCCGCGCTCCGCAACGCCGGTCGACCCGGAATCGGGATGATGGCGGTCGCGGCCGTCGACATCGCCCCGCAGGGAAGCGCCCGTCGGTGCTGGGCTGATGCTCGACGTGCACGGTGTTCCGGGCGTCACTCGAGACCGCGGCGCGGCGGGTCAGACGGGTCCGGCTCGGTGAAGACCGCCTCGGGCGGCAGCAACGCGTCGTCGACGCGTTCGGACGTACGCACGACGGAGAACGCACCCCGCCCTTCCAGTACGGCGAACTCGACATCAGCGAGCGTTCCGACACCTTGCTCGCGCAATGCGGTGCGGAGGTCGTCGTGGGTGAGGTGGGCGCGCCGGAGCGCGCGATGGTCGATCTCACCGTGGCGGATCAGCACGACCGGGCGGTGATCGAGCAGCCGGCGTGCGACCGACGACCGCACGCGCACCCAGCTCAGAAAGCCGTGCAGAACGAGAAGCGAGACGACGGCCGCGACGCCCTGCACGTACGACGGTGAACGGGCCGTCGCCGTCCGGCCGATGATCGCGCCGAGCGCGACGGCCACCGCGAAGTCGTAGACGGTCATCTCCGCGAGCGTCCGCCGCTCGCCGAGACGGAGCCCGATCACGACCGAGAGGTAGATGAGCCCGGCACTGGCCGCGACGTACCCCACGGTTCGCCACGCGCCGAAGAACCACGAGAACGTCATACCCGTTCCCTTCCCTGCCGGGTACCACTCCTCACTCGCGTGGCCCTGGTGTTTCACTGGAGCAGCGGCCAGGGTCCAGGGTCCGCACGGTCCGAGTCCTGTTCTCTCTACCTCGAATGCGCACGCGAGAGCAGGAGAAAGCTGGAAGGTCGATGGCGACGGTCGTCGTTGGTACCCGCGGACGTGGGATCATGGGTGCCCTGGGGCACGAGCGCTCGTGGCGGTCGATCTACGAGTGCGAGCCGCGAACCGATGAGGAGAGAGGCGCCTTCGATGGGAGCCGGCCTCGAGGCTGAACACTTCCGCCGTCACGTTGCGGGCCGCGCGACTGACTGCGGACGACCCCGTCGCCGCCCTGTGTGTCGCGATCGCCGAGTCGCTCGGGTTGTCAGCGATCGGGATCCTGCTGACGACGACCGACGCGGTCCGGTGCATCGGAGTGTCCAACGACGCGGCCGCCACGGTCGAGCAGGTCGAGAGCGACCTCGGAGAGGGTCCATGTGTCGACGCGAGCCGGAACAACCAACCGGTGCTGGCGCCCGACCTCGCCGACCCTGCCCTCCCCTGGCCCGGGTTCGCGCGCGGCGCAAACGCGGCCGGCATCAACGCCGCATTCGGTTTCCCGATGTCGGCGGGCGGGCGCTGCATCGGCGCCGTGAACCTCTACCGCGACCGCAGCGGACCCTTGAGCGACGACCAGTACGCGAACGCGCTCGTGGTCGCCCGGGTTGCCGCGAGCTGCGTGACGGAGTGGCAGGCGGCGGCCACGCCCGGCACCCTTGCGTGGCAGCTCGACGACGTGCGAAATCTCCGCGTCGCGGTGCACCAGGCGGCGGGCCGGGTCTCGATTCAGGCGAATGTAACCGTAAGGGATGCCCTCTCGATGCTGCGTGCCCACGCGTTCACGCGTGATCGTTCACTCGACGAGGTCGCCGCCGACGTCGCGACGGGTCGCTTGCGTTTCCACCATCCGGAAGGAGTCGATCCTGATTAGCTTTGGCCTGCGACGCGTTGAAGAAGTGGTCCGCGATGGCACGTGAAGACGATCTCCTCCGAACGTTCGTCGAAGTCGCCGACAACCTCGTCGACGACTTCGATCTCGTGGACATGCTGCATCGCCTCGCCTCGCGCTGCGTCTCCGTCCTCGAGGTCTCGGAGGCCGGCATCATGCTCGCCGACCCCAAGGGGACCCTTCAGTACCTGGCGTCGTCGAGCGACCGGATGCGACTCATCGAGTTGCTCGAACTGCAACACGCAGAGGGCCCGTGTCTCGACGCGTTCCGATCGGCGCGTGCGGTGCTGTGCCCCGACGTCGAAGCGGCGCGTGACCGTTGGCCGCACTTCGTCCCGCGAGTGCGAGACGCCGGGTTCCACTCCGTCGCCGCGATTCCGATGCGGTGGCACACCGACATCATCGGTGTCCTCAATCTCTTCTCGACGAACGCCAACCCGCTCAGCGACCGCGACCAGACGGTCGCGCAGGCGCTCGCCGACATCTCCACGATCAGCATCTTGCAGGCACGCGCGATCCGCAGCGGCCGCGAGCTCACCGCGCAGCTCCAGAGCGCGCTCGACTCACGCGTCGTGATCGAGCAGGCCAAGGGCATCCTCGCCGAGCACATCAGCGTCTCGGTCGACGACGCGTTCGAAGTGCTCCGTCGCTTCGCCCGCGGCCACAACCAGCGCATCGGCGCCGTCGCCCGGCGCGTCGTCGACCGGTCGCTCACACCTGAGGACGTCGTCGGCTGAGCCGGGTCGACTCACCCCGACGAAGCGGGCTGCTCGGCGCGGAGATGCACGATCCGGACGCAATGGATGCGACGGATCGGGGTACACCCTGCCCGTGAGCCCCGTCGAACGCACCATGCGCGAGATCGACGACTTCCAGCAACGCCATCGGCCGCTGGCCTTCGGGTTCGCGGTCGTGAAGAAGTACGGCGACGACGACGGTGGGCGCCTCGGCGGGCTGATCGCGTTCTACGGATTCTTCTCGCTGTTCCCGCTGCTCCTCGTCTTCGTCAGCGCGCTCGGCTTCGTCCTCGGGAGCCATCCGCACCTGCGCCAGACGATCGTCGACTCCGCGCTCGGCCAGTTCCCGGTGATCGGACCGTCGCTCGCGAGCCGTGCCCATCTGCACGGCCTCGAGGGCAACTGGCTGTCGATCGTGATCGGAAGCGTGACCGCGCTGTGGGCCGGGCTCGGCGTCGCCCAGAGCGCGCAGGTCGCGATGAACACCGTCTGGGACGTGCCGCGCGCGCAGTGGCCGAACTTCTTGTCGATGCGAATCCGCGCGATCGGGATGCTCGCGCTGCTCGGCACGCTGACCATCGCGTCGACGTTCGTGACCGGTTACGGCAGCTCGGGAGTCCTCGACACCGCGTGGTGGCACGCGCTTGCCTGGCTGGTCGGCCTGGCCCTCAACGTCGTGCTGTTCACGCTCGCATACCAGGTGCTCACGGCGCGCGATCTCCGATGGCGGAACGTTCTGCCCGGTGCGGTGACCGCGGCGGTGCTGTGGACCGCGCTCCAGAACGTCGGGGGCTACTACGTCACCCACCAGTTGAAATCGGCGAGCGACGTGTACGGCACCTTCGCGCTCGTGATCGCGCTGCTCGTGTGGATCTCGCTCGGCGCGCAGGTGACCCTGTTCTGCGCCGAGATCAACGTGGTGCGGTGCCAGCGCCTGTGGCCGCGTTCGCTCGTGCAGCCACCCTTGAACGACGGTGACCGGCGGGTCTACACCGCGATCGTGGAACGGGCCCGAATGCGGCCGGAAATGGCGGTCAACGTCTCGTTCACGGGAAACCACGAGAAGGGCGCCCGCGGCGACAGCGGCGCCGAGCCGCTTAGCCGACGGCGTCGCCACGGACTCGTGATCACCGGCGACGAGCCGGAGGCCGCGCCCCGCGAGCACTGGATCGCGCTCACCGTCGTCTGCCTCTCGGTGCTCGTGATCGTGCTCGACAACACGATCCTCAACGTCGCACTCCCCTCGATCGAACGCAGCCTGCACGCGTCGAGCAGCCAGCTGCAGTGGACCGTCGACGCGTACACCCTCGTGTTCGCGTCGCTCCTGCTCACCGCGGGGACGCTCGGCGACCGGCACGGCCGGCGCGGCACCCTGATGACCGGGCTCGCGATCTTCGGCATCGGCTCCGGGCTCGCGGCGTTCGCGCCCAGCGCACCCTGGCTGATCGCGTTCCGTTCGCTGATGGGATTCGGCGCGGCCGCGATCTTCCCGACGACGCTGTCGATCATCACGAACATGTTCGAGGGCGCCGAGCGCGGCCGCGCGATCGGGATCTGGGCCGCACTCTCCGGAGTCGGCGTCGCGCTCGGTCCCATCGTGGGCGGTGTGATGCTCGACCACTGGTGGTGGGGGTCGGTGCTCCTCGTGAACCTGCCGATCGTCGCGCTTTCACTGATCCTCCTGCCGTTGCTCGTGCCGACGTCGAAGGAGGCACACGCGCCGCCGGTCGACCCACCCGGCGCGGTGCTCTCCGTTGCCGGCCTCACCGCATTGCTCTACGGGATCATCCAGGCCCCGCACGACGGCTGGGGCTCCGCGACCGTCACGATCTCGATCGCCGCGGGCATCGCGCTCCTCGCGCTCTTCACGTTCAACGAACGTCGCAGCGAGCACCCGATGCTGCAGCTTTCGTTCTTCCGGAACGCGCGCTTCTCCGCGGCGTCGATCGCGCTCAGCCTCACGTTCTTCGGACTCTTCGGCTACATCTTCCTGCTCACCCAGTACCTGCAGTTCGTGCGCGGGCTCTCCCCGCTCGGCGCCGGTATCCGCCTGGCCCCGCCCGCGGTCGGGCTCGCCATCGGGGCGCCGATCGCACCGCGCATCGTCGAACGCATCGGTACGAAGATCGTCGTCACGGTCGGGTTGTCGGTCGCGACCGCCGCGCTCCTCCTGCTCACGCGCACGACCGTGCTCGCGCACGACGCATGGCTCGCGCCGTCGTTCATGCTGTTCGGCTTCGGCATGGGCCTGACGATGGCGCCCGCGACGGAGTCGATCATGGGATCGGTGCCGCGCAACCGCGCCGGCGTCGGCTCGGCGGTCAACGACACGACCCGCCAGACCGGCGGCGCCCTCGGGGTGGCGGTGCTCGGCAGCCTCTTCGCGACGAAGTACAACGCGAGCATCGACCACCTGCATCTGCCCGCCAAGACCGCGGGGGTCGCGCGGCAGTCGATCGGCGCGGCACTGCAGCTGGCCCAGAAACTGCCAGCCTCCGAACGCGTTCACCTCGTGCAGAGCGCGCAACACGGCTTCCTCGAGGGGATCCAGCTCGCGACCTTCGCGGGCGCCGCGGTCGTCGCGTGCGCGGCCGTCGTGGTCGCATGCTTCCTACCGGCGCGCGGTGACGACTCCTGACCTCACCGTCGCCGCACCCTTGGGACGCACTACGCCGATCGGCGCAGGGTGCGCGTGACCTCGTCGAGGTCGTGCGGTTTGCGCACCGCGAGCGCCGCGGCATCCGAGAGCGTCGTCGCCACGCGGTCGGAATCGTTCCAGACCGCGAGCCAGACGGGCCCCGCGGGCGCGTCCTCGAACGTGAGGAGCCACGACTCCGAGAAGCCGGTGCCCCGCTCGACACCGACGAGCGCGCCGGCCATCGAGCCGAGAAGGATGCCGCCGACGATGCAACCCGCGAAAACGGCCCAGCCGTTGCTGCTCACGAAGGCGGCGATGATCGCGCCCACGATCGCACCGATGAGCGCACCTGCGGCCGAGCCGGCCACGGTGCCGCTCACGGCGCGACCCGCGACGACGCGCCCCATCCGGCGGTCGGCCGACGCGAGGCGCTGGGATTCGCGTGCACTCTGCGCGCGATCACCGACGAGCGACACGTCGACGCCGTCGACGCCGCTGCTCTCCAAGGCGAGGATCACTGCTCGCGCGTCGGCGAGCGACGCGAACTGCGCCAGGTACGCGGGAAGGCCCCGCCGATCTTCGAACCCTTGGGCACCCGGCGCGGCATGACGATTGCTGGGCTCCCTCGCGCTCATCGGCGCTCACTCCTTCACGTGCGATTCGGAGACGTTGTACCCATGGCGACGGGTTTCCACGCCGCCGCCGTGCCGCCGTCGACCGATCTCGATGCAGACCGGTGGGTAGAAGCGCGTTGAGCGCCCCATGCACGAACCACAGGAGGAAGACATGCGTTGCGCATGTACAAAACGCCATCGCCCGCTTCGACCAGGTGGAAGGTGTGTCCGACGCGCAACGTGACCACGCGTGGAAGCGGATCGTCGCCGCCGCGAAGAAGCACGGCATCGAGGTGTCGGAGCACGACTGGCGCGAGCTCTGCGAGGGGGGCAAGGAACGGAAGAAGAACTGACCGCGCGGGGCTCCGGCGCACGCGGCACACCCGCGCATCGTTGCGCGGGTGTGCACGCGACCGGTACCGCAGCGCCGACCGCAAGGGCGAGCCGCGCGCTTAGACCCGCAGCTCGTCGAGCTTGTCACGCAGCAGCGTCGATGCCATGGTCGCCTTGTGCGGTTGACCGCGGAACCACGCCTGCGCGAACGACTTCGCCTGGTCGTAGGAGACCTTGCCCGGCAGTGGCGGCTCGTCGGGGTTGACGACCACGTCGAGCAGCGCGGGCCCCGGGTGCGCGAACGTCTCCTTGACGGCCGCCTCCAGGTCGGCGACGTGCTCGACGCGGATGCCGAGGCCGCCGCACGCCTGCGCCCACGGCGCGAAGTCGTTCACGTGCCCGAAACGCACCCCGTACTCGGGATACCCGAGCACCATCTGCTCCCAGAGGATCTGTCCGAGCTCACCGTTGTTGCAGACGAACACCTTCACCGGCAGTCCGGCGCGACACGCAGTGTTGAACTCGGCCATCAGCATCGCGAAGCCGCCGTCACCGACGAACGCGATGCACTGCCGACCGGGATACGCGTGCTGCGCGGCGATCGCGTACGGGAGGCCGGGCGCCATCGTCGCGAGGTTGCCCGAAAGCAGGTACTGGCGGTCACCGCGGATGTCGAAATGGCGCGCCGACCACGTCGCGATCGTCCCGGAGTCGGAGGTGAGGATGGCGTCGTCGGCCGCGTGGCGGTCGATGAGTCGCATCAGGTACTGAGGCTGGATCGGATCACGCTCGGACGACTCCAGCGCCATCATCCGAACGCGCCAGTCGCGCATTCCGTCCTGCGCCTCCTGGAGGAACGCGCGGTCGGTCTTGCGCTGGAGGAGTGGCACGAGCGCGGCGAGCGTCTCCCGCGCGTCGCCCACGATCGGGACGTCGGTGGAGACTCGGGTACCGACGATCGCGGGATCGATGTCGATCTGCACCGTGCGCGCCTGGCCCGGCGCAGGAAGGTGTTTCGTGTAGGGGAAGTTGGTTCCCACCATCAGGAGCGTGTCGCACTCCTCGACAGCCCGCTCCGACGGCTTCGTGCCGAGCAGCCCGAGCCCTCCGGTCGTGAGTGGGTGATCGTCGGGGACGACCGCCTTGCCCGGCAACGTCTTGATGATCGGGCTGGCCAGCTTCTCGGCGACCGCGAGCACCTCGGCGCGAGCCCCCAACGCGCCCGCACCGACGAGCATCGCGATCTTGGCGCCGTCGTTCAGCACGGACGCGGCCGCCGCGATGTCGGCATCGCGCGCCGCACCCGGCGCCGCGAGGTACACCGGCGCGGTGTTCGGCGCGCGCGCCGGCGCGACCTCCGCCCACGGATTGGCGTCGGCCGGCGCGACCTGCAAGTCGTTCGGGAACGTGAGGTGCGACACGGTGCGGTGCGCGAGCGAGTGGCGCACCGCGTTGTCGACGAGCGTCGGGATGTGCGAAGGCACCAGGATCATCTGGTTGTACTCCGCGACGTCCATGAACAGGCGCTCGAGGTGAACCTCCTGCTGGTAGCCGGTGCCGAGGAGCTGCGTCTCCTGCATACCGGTGAGCGCGAGCACCGGCTGGTGGTCGAGCTTCGCGTCGTACAGGCCGTTGAGCAGGTGGATCCCACCCGGACCCGACGTCGCGAGGCACACGCCGAGGCCGCCGGTGGTCTTCGCGTACGCACACGCCATGAACGCCGCGGCTTCTTCGTGGTGCACCAGCACGAACTCGATGCGATCACGGTGACGCCGCAGGGCCTCCATGATGCCGTTGATGCCGTCGCCGGGAAGACCGAACACCGTGTCGACGCCCCATTCGACCAGGCGTTCTACCAACAACTCGGATGCGATCTTCTCCATGGGCTCGCCTCCCGACAGGTCGTGCCGCGACGCTCGACAACGGTCGCGGCCACCCATCAGGTGTGCCCGCACGCGGGGGGATCCATGCACCGAGCCGGTCGCGCCGTCGCCGCGCGCGGGTGTCAGCCGACCAACGCGGCGAGGAAGTCACGCGCCCACGCGTGGACGTCGCGCCGCCGCACGATGCGGCGCAGCCGGCGCATCCGCGCCTTCGCCTCGGCGGGATCGAGGTCGATCGCGAGCTGGATCGCGTCCTTGATGCCGTCGAGATCGTGGGGATTCACGAGGATCGCGCCGCGCAGTTCGGCGGCCGCGCCCGCGAACTCGCTGAGGATCAGGCACCCGGTGGCGTCGGAGCGGCACGCGACGTACTCCTTCGCGACGAGGTTCATCCCGTCGCGAAGTGGCGTCACGAGCATGAGGTCGGCGGCGACGTACAGCGCGACGAGCTCCTCGAACGGCACGCTCTGGTACAGGTAGTGGATCGCGGGCTGACCGACGCTCGCGAACTCGCCGTTGACCTCGCTGACAAGCCGCTCGAGCCCCTCCCGCTCGCGCTGGTAGTGCGGATCGAGCGCGCGGCTCGGAACTGCGATCTGCACCATCACGTGTTTCGGCGGCACGAGCACCGACTCCGAGAAGAGCTCGGCGATCGCCTTCATGCGGTGGTCGATGCCCTTCGTGTAGTCGAGCCGGTCGACCCCGAGCATCATGAACTCGGGATCACCGAGGTCGTGACGGATCTCGTGCGCGCGTGCCTGGATCGCGGGATCGGCCACGCGCTCGACGAAGCCCGCGGTGTCGATCGAGATCGGGAATGCACCGACGCGCACCAGGCGCCCTTCGAAGGTGAGAAGGCTGTTGGTACCGGTCGCGCCCACGACGCCGCGAGCGAGGTGCGCGAAGTTCGACGCCGCGCCCGGCAGCTGGAACCCGACGAGGTCCGCGCCGAGGAGTCCTTCGAGCACCTTGCGCCGCCACGGGAGCTGCATGAAGAGCTCGCGCGGCGGAAACGGGATGTGGAGGAAGAACCCGATCTTCACGTCGGGCCGGAGGCGACGCAAGAGCTGCGGCACGAGCTGCAGCTGGTAGTCGTGGATCCAGACCGTCGCGCCCGGCGCCGCCGCATCCGCGGCCGCCGCCGCGTAGCGCTCGTTGACCGCGACGTACGCGTGCCACCACTCACGATGGAACGCAGCCGACCGGATGCCGTCGTGGTACAGCGGCCACAACGTCGCGTTCGCGAAGCCGAGGTAGAACTCCTCGTACTCCGACTGCTCGATCGTGATCGCGCGCAGCCGGATCCCTTCGTGCACGTCGGGGACGCGTGCCGCGCCCGGCGAACCGGACCATCCAATCCACGTTCCGCCCTGTTCGCGCAGCACCGGCAAGAGCGCCGACACCAGGCCACCAGGACTGGTGCTCCAGCGCGTCTCCTCGCCGTCGGCCGTCGCGCGGATCGGAAGCCGGTTTGCGACGACCACGAGTGCGGCCGCCGCCCGCTCGTCTGGCACCCGCTTCGTCGACCCCATCGCCACCGCGTTCCTCGTCTCGACCCCCGTACCTGACGGCCGAGACTTGCCCGAGCCGCGTTCCCGACAAACCCGCGCGCCTCGGCCTCACCACCCGCGCGCCCCCGAAGGTTCGCGCGTCGCAGCAGGCGACGCACAGGAACCGCCAAACGGCGCGTTCGACGCGAACCAGACCGACGATTACGTTCGGCCCCATCACGGGTAGACCAAGCGCGGCGATGACCACCATCCGCGGGAGGTTGCGATCGTTGCCGTTCTCTGACGATCCTGCGCGAATCGCCGTCGAGGCGGTCAGTCCCGACGCGGAACACGGTCGATTCCCGGTGAAGCGGATCGTCGGCGACGAGGTGCGCGTCGAAGCCGACGTCTTCACGCACGGGGCCGACGTCCTCGGCTGCCTGCTCGAGCACCGGCACGACCGGGAGAACCGGTGGCACGCCGGTCGCATGATGCCGATGCTCAACGACCGCTATGACGGGACGTTCGTCGTCTCCCAGCTCGGTCGCCACGAGCTGCGCATCGTCGCGTGGATCGATCGGCTCGCGACCTGGCGCCGCGATCTCGAGCGGCGCCTCGATGCCGGCGTCGACGTGACCCCCGAGCTCGAAGACGGCGCGCGGATCGCCGAACACGTCGCGAAGCACGCCGACGACAGGGCCGCGGTCGAACTGCGCGGCGGGCGCGAACCAGCTCCGTCAGGGTGTGCACCGTTGGACGCTCGGCATCCTGGCGCGGATGTGCGAGCTCGCGGCGTCGATCCCCGACCCCGAATCGGTCGTCGTCGTCGACACGCTGTCGCCCCTCGTCGTCGAGCGCGAACGGGCCGGATTCTCGAGCTGGTACGAGCTCTTCCCGCGCTCCGCGTCGCCCGACCCGGCTCGTCCGGGCACGCTCGCCGACGTCGAACGCCACCTCCCGTACGTGGCGGATCTCGGCTTCGACGTGCTGTACCTGCCGCCGGTGCATCCGATCGGCGCGACGAACCGCAAGGGCGCGAACAACGCGGTCGTCGCAGAACCGGGCGACCCAGGAAGCCCGTGGGCGATCGGCAGCGGCGGCGGCGGCCACACCGCGGTCGACCCCGCACTGGGCACGGTCGGCGACGTCGAGCGCCTGGCGCGCGCGGCGCGCAACCACGACATCGAGCTCGCGCTCGACCTCGCGTTCCAGTGCTCACCCGACCATCCGTGGGTCTCCGAGCATCCGGACTGGTTCCTGCACCGCGCCGACGGCACGATTCGATTCGCGGAGAACCCTCCCAAGCGCTACGAAGACATCTACCCGATCGACTTCGACTGCGACGACCGCATCGGCCTCTGGAACGCGCTCCTCGACGTCGTGCGGTTCTGGATGGCGCGGGGCATCCGCATCTTCCGGGTCGACAACCCGCACACGAAGCCGTTCCCGTTCTGGGAGTGGCTGATCGCCGAGGTGCAGCGCGACGACCCCGACGTGATCTTCCTCTCCGAGGCCTTCACGCGCCCGAAGGTGATGAACCGGCTCGCGAAGCTCGGGTTCTCGCAGTCGTACACCTACTTCACGTGGCGCAACACGAAGTGGGAGCTCGAGACCTACTTCACCGAACTGACACGCGGTCCCGAACGCGACTGGTTCCGGCCGAACGCGTGGACGAACACGCCCGACATCCTTCCGATGTCGTTGCAGCAGGGCACGCGCGCCACCTTCATGGCCCGCCTGCTCCTCGCGGCCGGTTTGAGCGCGAACTACGGCATCTACGGGCCGGTCTTCGAGCTCATGGAACAGACGCCGCGCGAGCCCGGGAGCGAGGAGTACCTGCGCTCCGAGAAGTACGAGGTGCGGCACTGGGACGTCAGTCGACCCGGCAGCCTTCGATACTTCATCGCGCTCGTGAACCGCGTCCGCCGCCGCCATCCCGCACTGCACCGCAACGACTCGCTGCGCTTCCACTCGGTCGACAACGAACAGCTCATCTGCTGGAGCAAGCGCCGCGGCACCGACGTCGTGGTGATGGTGGTGAACCTCGACGCGCAGCACGTGCAATCGGGGTGGATCGACCTCGACCTCGCGGCGCTGGGGATCGACGCGGCTCGCCCCTTCGTCGCGCACGACGTGCTCACCAATGCCCGATACGAGTGGCTCGGCGGGCACAACTTCGTCCGCCTCGATCCGGCATCGGTACCGGGCCACGTCCTCGTGCTGGGCGAGCGATGACCCTGACACGGGCGCAGCGCCGCGCGAACACCGTGCTGCCGGCCCAACCCGAGTGGTTCCGCGACGCCGTCGTGTACGAGCTGCACGTGCGCACGTTCGCCGACAGCAACGGCGACGGCGTCGGCGACTTCCGCGGGCTCACCGAACACCTCGCGTACCTCCAGGACCTGGGCGTCACGGCCCTGTGGCTCCTCCCCTTCTACCCCTCGCCGCTGCGCGACGAGGGCTACGACACCTCCGACTATCTCGACATCAATCCCGCGTACGGCAACCTGCGCGACTTCCGGCGCTTCCTCGACGAGGCCCACCGGCGCGGCCTGCGCGTGATCACCGAGCTCGTCCTCAACCACACCTCCGACCAGCATCCCTGGTTCCAGCGCGCCCGCACCGCGCCGCGCGGCAGCCGCTGGCGCGACTGGTACGTGTGGAGCGACGATCCGAACCGCTACGCCGAGGCCCGGGTGATCTTCCAGGACTTCGAGCCGTCGAACTGGACGTGGGACCGCGTCGCGGAGCAGTACTACTGGCACCGCTTCTATTCCCACCAGCCCGACCTCAACTACGACCATCCCGACGTGCGGCGCGAGATGCTCCGCACCGTCGAGCACTGGTTCGACCTCGGAGTCGACGGCCTCCGTCTCGACGCCGTCCCCTACCTCTTCGAACGCGACGGCACGAACTGCGAGAACCTTCCCGAGACCCACGCCTTCCTCCGCGACCTGCGCGCCCACCTCGACGAGCGGTACGCCGACCGGGCGCTGATCGCCGAGGCGAACCAGTGGCCCGAGGACGCCATCGCGTACTTCGGCTCCGGCGACGAGTGCCACATGGCGTTCCATTTCCCGCTCATGCCGCGGCTCTTCATGGCGCTGCACATGGAGGACCGCTTCCCGATCGTCGACATCCTCCGGCAGACGCCGGCCGCGCCCTCCGGCTGCCAGTGGGGCCTGTTCCTCCGCAACCACGACGAGCTGACGCTCGAGATGGTGACCGACGAGGAGCGCGACTACATGTACCGCGTCTACGCGCACGATCCCGCGATGCGCGTGAACCTCGGCATCCGCCGGCGGCTCGCGCCACTGCTGCGCGACCACCGCCAGAAGTTCGAGTTGATGCACGGGTTGCTGTGCTCGCTCCCCGGTACGCCGTTCCTCTACTACGGCGACGAGATCGGCATGGGCGACAACGTGTACCTCGGCGACCGCAACGGCGTGCGCACCCCCATGCAGTGGAGCGGCGATCGCAACGCCGGGTTCTCCACGAGCAACCCGCAGCGGCTCTGCCTGCCGGTGGTGATCGATCCGGAATACCACTACGAGACCGTGAACGTCGCGAACCAGCTGGCCAACCCCGACTCACGACTCTGGTGGATCCGGCGGCTCGTCGCACTGCGCCAGCGCGCGCGGGTCTTCGGCACCGGAACGCTCGACCTCCTCGCTCCCGACAACCCGAAGGTGCTCGCGTTCCTGCGCCGCCCCGTCGCCGGCGCGACCGACGACTCGGAACGGCGACCCGTCCCGGTGCTCGTGGTCGCGAACCTCTCGCGGTTCGCCCAGTTCGCCGAGCTCGACCTCACCGAGTTCCGCGGCGTGACCCCGGTGGAGTTGTTCGGGCGCACGCCGTTTCCCCGAGTAGGCGAGCTCCCGTACCTCCTCACGCTGGCGCCGCACTCCTTCTACTGGTTCGCGCTCACGAGCTCGCCGGCCGATCGCTCGACCGCGTGGACCGAACCGGTCCCGACGCTCGCGTGCACGACGTCGTGGAAGGAGATCTTCGACCGCCCCTCCGGACGCGGGCTCGCGGACGTGCTGCCGCGCATCCTCCGCAACCGCCGCTGGTTCGCAGCCAAGGCGCGCCGCATCGCCGGCGTGCGCATCGACGATCGCGTCACCATTTCGTGGTCAGACGACGACGGAGCTCATGAAGCCGTCGTGGTCATTGCGCGCGTCGAGTACCTCGAGGGCGAGTCCGAGACCTACCTCGTGCCGGTGAGCTTCCTCGACGGCGCCGCCGCCGACCACTTCACCGACGAGCAGCCCGACTCTCTGCTCGCGGTGGTGCGCCCGCGCGACGGCGAGCCGGGGGTCCTCGTCGACGCGATGGCACTGTCGGGATTCGGCGCCGCGCTGCTCGACACCGTCTTGCGCCGGCGCCGGCTCCCGGGCGTCAACGGGAGCCTGCGCGGCACCGCGACCTCCAGCGCCCGCGACCTTGCGAGCCGCGCGCGCAGCGGTTCGCTCCCGCGCCCGTCGATGCTCCACGCCGAGCAGTCGAACTCGTCGTTGCGGTTCGGCGAAGACGCGATCGTGAAGCTCGTGCGCCGGCTCGAGGGCGGCGACAACCCCGAGGTCGAGGTGGGCAGCGCGCTGACGCGCGCCGGATTCCCACACGCGGCCCCGCTGCTCGGCAGCCTCGAGTACCACCGCGAGGGCGCGCCCACGACGACCGTCGCGGTCGCGCAGCGCTACGTCGCGCACGAGGACACCGCGTGGCACTGGTTCCTCGACGTGGCCGACCGCTATCTCGAAGCGGCGCTCACCGACGCCGAGATCGCCGACGAGGTGCCCGCGACGATCCCCCACCCGCTCGACCTGATTGCGACGACGCCCGGCCCGGTGTTCGACCGGCTCGCTGGGAGCGCGCTCCCCTCGGCCGAGCTCCTCGGGCGCCGCATCGGAGAGATGCACGTCGCACTCGCGGCCATCGACGAACCCGCGTTCCGACCCGAGCCGGCCACCTTCCTGTCGCAGCGCGCGCTCTACCAGTCGATGCGCACGACCGCGCAGCGGGCAGCGGCGCGCCGTCGAGCAGTCGGTCGAGCGCCTCCCCGACGACGCGCGCGGGCTGGCGCTCGAACTGCTCGCCCACGGCGACGCGCTCGCCGACCGCTTCCGCGGCATCCTCGACGTGCGCGGCGGCCTCCGGATCCGCATCCACGGCGATCTGCACCTGGGTCAGGTGCTGTCGACCGGCAACGACTTCGTCGTCGTCGACTTCGAAGGCGAGCCGGCCCGGACGCTCGGCGAACGGCGCGTGCGGCGCTCACCGCTGCGTGACATCGCGGGGATGCTGCGGTCGTTCGAGTACGCGGCGCGCAGCGCGATCTCCCGTGCCGTCGAGCGCGGGCAGATGGCCACGGAGGAGCGGGCGCACGCGGTACTCGACGCGCGCATCGACCTCTGGGCGACCTGGGCGTCGGCGTCGTTCCTGCGCGGTTACCTCGATGTCACCGGCGCGACCGCGCTCCTGCCTGCGCGCCCGGATTTCGTACGCCTCTCCCTCGACGCCAACATGCTCGAGAAGGCCTGCTACGAGGTCGTGTACGAGCTCCAGAACCGACCTGACATGGCTGGCATCGCGCTCGGCGGGATCATCGAGCTCCTCGGCCCGGCGACCCACCCGAGCGAGGTCCCGTGAGCGAACGCGCGCCCGCGCTGCGCACGCTGGCCAAGGAGGCCGGCATCCAAGTGTCGTGGCGCACCGCCGACGGCGACCGCCGCGACGTCACCGACGAGACGATGCTCGCCCTCCTGCCCCGGCTCGGTGTCGGCATCACGCGGAAGTCGGAGGCGGCCGACGCGCTCGCGCGGCTGCGCGCCGGCGCGGCCGACGCGCTCGTGCCGCCAGTGAGCGTGTTGTGGGACGGGACGCCGCTGCGCCTCCCGCTGCGCCTGCGCGACCCGGTGCTCGCCGCGCACTTCGAGCTGACCATCGACCTGGATCCCGCCGTCGGCGGAGACCAGTTGCGCTGGAGCCGCAAGGAGAGCCGAGTCGGAATGACCCGCCGGCTCCCCGACGGCACGTTCGCGGTGACGATCGACGCGCCCGGTCGGATCCCGGCCGGGGTGCACCGCCTGCGCCTGCAGCTCGGCGGCCGCAGCGCGAGCGGCACCGTGATCGCCGCGCCCGGACGCCTGCCCGAGACCGCGATCTCCGACCGGCGGCGGTGGGGTCTGTTCGCGCCGGTCTACGCGCTGCACGACGACCACGAACCGCTCGGTGGTGACCTCGGCACGTTCGAACGCCTCGCGAGCTGGGCGGGCGACCTCGGCGCGCGGGTCTTCGCGACACTGCCGCTCCTCGCCGCGTTCCACGGCGCGGGAGCCGAGCCCAACGAATCGAGCCCGTACTCGCCGGTGAGCCGCCGCTTCTGGAACGAGGCGTACCTCGACCTGAACGCGCTCCCGGAGGCCGGACCGCCGGCTCCCGTGCCGGCGTTCGACGGCGCGGCGATCGACCCGCGGCTCCTGGCGGCGGCGCGGCGAGTCCGGCTCACCGCGGCGATGGACCGACTCGCATCCGAACCGCAGCGCGAGCAGCAGTGGCACGAATGGCTCGACGCGCGTCCCGACGTCGTCGAGTACGCGGCCTTCCGGGCCGCGGTCGAGCGCGACGGCCCCGGCGCGACAGCGGCGCGACCCGACCTCGACGACCCCATCGCGCGCTACCACGCCTTCGCGCAGTGGTCGATGGACCGGGCACTTCGCGAGCTGGCCGAGCGCTTCGCGCAACGGCGCCAGACCATGTGCCTCGACCTGCCGATCGGCGCGCACCCGCACGGCTACGACCGCTACGCGCACCGCGACCTCTTCGTCGACGGCGCGACGATCGGCGCGCCGCCCGACCGCTTCTTCGCGGGCGGTCAGGACTGGGGCTTCGCGCCGGTCGACCCGAACGCGGCCCGCCGGAGTGGCCACCGCCACTTCGTCGACTGCGTCGAACACCATCTGAGCGTCGCGCCGGTGCTGCGCATCGACCACGTGATGGGTCTGCAGCGCCTGTGGTGGATCCCCGAAGGCGCGTCGCCGGGCGACGGCGCGTACGTGCGCTACCCCGCCGACGAGCTCTACGCCGCGCTCTGCGCCGTCGCCGACCGCCACCACGGCCTGCTCGTCGGCGAGAACCTCGGGACGGTCCCGTCGGAGACGGATCGCGCGATGCAGCGCCACCGCCTCCTCGCGACGTGGGTCGCGCAGTTCGAAGTCGGCGAACACTTCGAGATGCCGTCGCGACACGTGCTCGCGTGCCTCGACACTCACGACACCGCCACCTTCGCGTCGTTCTGGCACGACCTCGCACCGCCGGCCCGTGGCGCCCTGCTCGGCGCGCTGCGCGGCGCGGGCCTGCTCGACGGCCGCGGCGACGGCGAGGTCGACGACGGCGGCGAGGGCGACCGCGACGGCGACACCCTCGACGGCGACTTGCTCGAGCCCGCCGAGGTGCTCGATGCCATGCTGCACTTCATCGGCTCGAGCCGGGCCGAGATCGTGATCGCGTCGATCGAGGACCTGTGGCTGGAGATCGAGGCCCAGAACGTCCCCGGCACGTCGGCGCACCAACGACCCAACTTCCGACGGCGCGCGGCGTGCTCCCTCGGTGAGCTGCGCAACCTGAAGCGCGCGAGGGAGACGCTGCGCGAGCTCGACCGCGCGCGGAAGGGATCGCCCGAATGAGCGTCACCGACCTCGACCGGCACCTCTTCAACGAGGGTCGCCATTTCCGCCTCTACGACCTGCTCGGCGCGCACGCCGAGCCCGACGGCGTCCGCTTCGCGGTGTGGGCGCCGAACGCGCGCCGGGTGCACGTGATCGGCGACCGCACCGGGTGGCAGCCGGCGGCCACGACCGAGCTCGCGCCCACCGCGTCGACCGGGATCTGGACCGCAAACCTCGACGGCTGGCAACCCGGCGACCGGTACAAGTACCGGATCGAGTCGAGTGCCGGCCCACTCGAGAAGGCCGACCCCGTCGCGTTCGCAGCCGAGCTGCCGCCCGCGACCGCGTCGGTCGTGGCCGACCTTTCGTACGCGTGGCACGACCGCGACTGGCTCGCGAACCGCGCCGCGCACCAGGCCCTCGACCGGCCACTGTCGATCTACGAGCTGCACCTCGGTTCGTGGCGCCGCCACGACGACGGCCGGCCGCTCGGCTACCGAGAGCTCGCGCCGGCGCTCATCGAGCATGTGCACGCGACCGGCTTCACCCACGTGGAACTGCTCCCCGTGATGGAGCACCCGTTCTACGGCTCGTGGGGCTACCAGACCACGGGATACTTCGCGCCGACGAGCCGGTACGGGTCGCCGACCGATTTCATGGCGTTCGTCGACGAGCTGCACCAGGCCGGGATCGGCGTCGTCCTCGACTGGGTCCCGTCGCACTTCCCCGACGATCCCCACGGGCTCGGGTTGTTCGACGGGACGCACCTCTACGAGCACGCCGATCCGCGCCAGGGCTTCCACCCCGACTGGCACTCGCTGATCTTCAACTACGGCCGGCGCGAGGTGCGCGCGTTCCTCGTGAGCAGCGCGCGCTTCTGGCTCGAGCGCTACCACGCCGACGCGATCCGCGTCGACGCCGTCGCGTCGATGCTCTACCTCGACTACTCGCGCCGCGCGGGCGAGTGGATCCCCAACCGCGAAGGCGGGCGCGAGAACCTCGACGCGGTGCAGTTCCTACGCGAGCTGAACGAGGAGCTCTACCGTGCGTTCCCCGACATCCAGACGATCGCCGAGGAGTCGACGGCCTGGCCGGGTGTGTCGCAACCCGTCTTCGCCGGCGGTCTCGGGTTCGGGATGAAGTGGGACATGGGCTGGATGCACGACACGCTCCAGTACCTGTCGCGCGACGCAATCCATCGTCGCTTCCACCACGACGAGCTGACCTTCCGCCAGATCTACGCCACGACCGAGAACTACCTGCTGCCGCTCTCCCACGACGAGGTCGTCCACGGCAAGGGCTCGCTGCTGCGCAAGTTCCCGGGCGACGAGTGGCAGCAGCACGCGACGCTGCGCCTCCTGATCGCGTATCAGTGGGCACTGCCGGGCAAGAAGCTCCTCTTCATGGGCGGCGAGCTCGCGGTCGCCGACGAATGGAGCCACGAGCAAGCCCTCGACTGGAACCGGCTCACGACCGATCCGCGCGCGGCCGGCATGTACCGCTGGGTCGGCGATCTCAACCGGTTGCTGCAACGCACGCCCGCCCTTCACGAGCTCGACTTCGACGGCGCCGGTTTCGAATGGGCAGTGAACCAGAGCGAGGAGAGCGTCCTCGCGTTCCTCCGCTACGACGCCGCAGGCAGGCCGCTGCTCTTCGTCGCGAACTTCACGCCGGTGCCCCGCCCGAACCTGCGGATCCCGGTTCCCACGGGAGGGCCGTGGCGGGAGCTGCTCAACAGCGACAGCGAGCTGTACGGCGGCAGCGGCGTGGGCAACCTCGGCTCGGTCTCGACGCACGCCGTCCCGATGGGGCGCCACGACTGGTCGCTCACCTTGACGGCCCCTCCGCTGGCGGCACTGTTCCTCGCGCCGTGACCGTCGCGGAGCACCTCGTGCCGGGTGCGCGCGCCCGCGCCGGTGGCGGCACCGACTTCGCGCTCTGGGCGCCGGTGCACGCCGCGGTCGACCTCGTCCTTGACTCGGGCGACCAGCTCGACGGCGGCGAGCGCGTCGCGATGCGGCCCGCAGGCGACGGCTGGTTCACCGTCTTCGCCGCCGGCGCGCGCCCCGGAGACCGGTACGCGTACGCCGCCGGCGGCCGCGTCCGACCCGATCCCGCGTCCGGCTGGCAGCCCGAGGGGGTGCACGGGCCCTCGGCGATCGTCGACCCGGCGTTCGCGTGGAGCGACGCGGAGTGGATCGGCTACCCGCTCGACGAGTACGTGATCTCCGAGTTGCACGTCGGAACGTTCACCCCGGCCGGGACCTTCGCGGCGGCCGCCGAACGACTTCCCGAGCTCGCGGAGATCGGCATCACGGCCGTCGAGGTGATGCCCGTCTGCGAGTTCCCGGGCGCGAGGAACTGGGGCTACGACGGCGTGTTCCCGTTCTCGGTGCAGCACACCTACGGCGGCCCCGAAGGGCTGCGCGCCTTCGTCGACGCCGCGCACCGCCATCGCCTCTGCGTCGTCCTCGACGTCGTCTACAACCATCTCGGCCCCGAGGGCAACGTGCTCGGCGAGTACGGCCCGTACTTCACCGACCGCTACCGCACGCCGTGGGGACCGGCCCTCAACTTCGACGGGCCCGGCAGCGACAAGGTGCGCGACTACTTCGTCGAGAGCGCGCGGCGCTGGGTCGACGACTTCCACGTCGACGGCCTGCGCCTCGATGCGGTGCACGCGATCGTCGACAACACCGCGCGGCCGTTCGTGGAGGAGCTCACCGCCGCGGTGCATGCAGTGGGAACGCGCAACCGGCGGCGCGTCCACGTGATCGCCGAGAGCGCGACGAACGACCCGCGCGTCGCGACCCCGGTCGCCGCGGGCGGGCTCGGCTGCGATGCAGTGTGGAACGACGACTTCCACCACGCGCTGCACGTCGCGCTCACGGGCGAGCGTCAGGGCTACTACGCGGACTTCAGCTGCGGCGACCTCGCGACCGCGATGAACGACACGTTCGTCTACGCCGGCCGGTACTCCGAGTTCCGCGGGCGCCGGCACGGCCGTCCGGCGCGCGGGCTCCGAGGCGACCACGTCGTGGTCTTCGCGCAGAACCACGACCAGATCGGCAACCGCCCGGCCGGTGACCGGCTCACGACGCTCACCGACGCGGCCGGGGCCCGGCTCGCCGCCGCCCTGGTGCTGCTCGCGCCGTTCGTGCCGCTCCTGTTCATGGGCGACGAGTACGGCGAGACCGCGCCGTTCCCCTACTTCACCAGCCACACCGACGCCGGGCTCGTCGAGGCGGTGCGCCGCGGGCGGCGGGCCGAGTTCCCCGAGTTCGGCGACGCCGCCGTCCCCGACCCGCAGGCCGAATCGACCTTCGCCAGCGCGGTCCTGCACCCCGAGCGTGGCGACGCCACCATGCGCGCGTGGTACCGCGCGTTGCTCCGGCTGCGGCGCGACCGGCGCGCGCTCGCGACCCTCGACCCGACGCGCACGACTGCCGACGCCGACGACCGCGCGTGCACGCTCGTCGTGCGGCGCCGGGTCGCGGCCGACGACATCGTCATCGCCGCGTCGTTCGCGGCCGCGCCCACGACGGTGGCGATCCCCGGTGGTGCGCCGTGGACCTTGCTCCTGCGCTCCGAGGCCGACGGCGTACAACTCGACGACCCCGGGCGCGCGGTGCGCGTGGACCGCACGGTCACGCTCGGCCGGCACGGCGTGATCGTCATCAGCGTGGACCTGTGAGCGCGTGATCCCCGGCGCGACCTACCGGCTCCAGCTCCACGCGGGCTTCGACTTCGCGGCCACCGCCGCGCACCTGCCTCATCTGCGCGATCTCGGTGTCGACACCGTGTACCTCTCCCCCGTCTTCGCGGCGCGCGCCGGCAGTGCGCACGGCTACGACGTGATCGACCCGACGGCCGTGAACCCCGAGCTCGGCGGGCGCGCCGGTTTCGAGGCCCTGCGCCGCGACGCGTTCGACCGGGGGATGACGTTGCTCCTCGACATCGTGCCGAACCATCAGGCCGCGACGACGAGCAACCCGCGCTGGGCGGCGACGCTTCAGGGCGGTCCCGAGTCTCCGGCCGCGCGCACCTTCGACATCGACTGGTCGGTCCCCGCCGGTGGCCGGTCCGGACGGCTCGTGTGGCCCATCCTCGGCGACGAGCCCCGCCGTGAGATCGCGCGCGGCGCGTTGCGGCTGGAGCGCCGCGGCGACGCGGTCCGCCTGGTCTACGGCGACGAGGCGCTGCCGTTGCGCGAACCGGTCGTCGACGTCGACCTCCGAGACCCCCGCGCCGTCACCGGCGCGCTGGAGCGTCAGCACTACTTCCTCGCTCCCGCCGCGACCGGTCTGCGCAACTACCGCCGCTTCTTCGACATCGACCACCTCGTCGGCGTTCGCGTCGAGGACGCCGCGGTGTTCGCGCAGACGCACCGCCTCGTCGCCGAGCTGGTCGCCGAGCCCGGGGTCGCCGGGGTCCGCGTCGATCATGTCGACGGCCTGGCCGACCCCGCGGGTTATCTCTCGCAGCTCCGTGCGCTCGTGGGCCCCGATCGGGTGATCGTCGTGGAGAAGATCCTCGGCCCCGGCGAGACGCTCGACCCGACGTGGCCGGTCGACGGCACCACCGGCTACGAGTTCCTCGCGGCCACCCTCGCCCTGCACGTCGACCCGGCCGGCCACGATGCGCTCGTCGCGGCCGTGCACGCGGAGACCGGGCTGCCGTCGTTCGCCGCGGTCGAGAGACAGGCGAAGATGCAGGTGCTCGAGCAGAGCTTCGAGCCCGAGCTTGCCCGCCTCGTCGAATGGGCACGTGCGGCGCTCTGCGAACCGGCGCGGCGGCGCGGCGCGGTACGCGACGCGCTCGCGGCAATCACCGTCGCGCTCGACACCTACCGCACCTACGGCGCGACCGGTGCCCTCACAGCCGCCGACGCGGCACGGGTTCACGCCGCGCGCGACCGCGCCGTCGCTCACGGGTCGGTCGACGAACGCCTCCTCGACCGCCTCGCCGACCTCCTCGTTCGAGCCCCCGGCGACGACGCGACGCGGCAGCTGCGCGTCGCGTGGCAGCAGCTCTGCGGGCCGGTGATGGCGAAGGGACGCGAAGACACCGCGTGCTACCGCTACCCGGTGCTCCTCGCGGCGAGCGAGGTCGGTTGCGACCCCGCCGATCGCGGGGACCCGACGGGCACGCGGCTCCACGGCCTGCTGCGCGCCCGCGTACACCACCACGGGCACCCGCTCGACACGCTCGCGACCCACGACACCAAGCGCAGCGGCGACGTCCGCACCCGCCTGGCCGTCCTGTCGGAGCTCCCCGACGAATTCGACGCCGCCCTGCGCGCATGGCGGGCCGCGCCCGATCGCAGCCGCGGAGTCCGCGCGGCCGACGAACGGCTCGTCGCCCAGACCCTGATCGGCGTGTGGCCGCCCGCCGGCGAGCCCGGCGACGGGCTGGTGCGGCGCGTCGACGCGTACCTCCGCAAGGCGTTGCGCGAAGGCAAGGAGGTGTCGAGCTGGATCGACCCCGACGAGCGCTACGAGGCGACGGTCGGCACGTGCGCGCGCGAAGCGCTCGCGCCGGGCAGCGCGTTTCGTGCCGCGTTCGCGGACCTCACCGCCCGCGTCGCCTTTTTCGGGATGATCGGCGGGCTCGCCGACCGGGTCGTGATGGCCGCCGCGCCCGGGATCCCCGACGTGTACGAAGGTACCGAGCGACCGCGCCTCTCGCTCACCGACCCCGACAACCGCCGACCGGTCGACTTCGATGCCGGCGCGGTGATGCTCGCCCGCCTCGGGCGCGAGCACGGTCTTGGCGCGCTCGTCGGCCGGCTGCGGTCGGACTGGACGAGCGGGGCCCTGACCCTCCACGTGCTGAGCGCCGCGTTGCAGGCGCGGCGAGCAGATCCCGCGTTGTTCGGCGCCGGGAGTTACGAGCCGCTGGAGGTCGGCGGGGCGCGCCACCAACACGTCTTCGCGTTCGCACGGCGACACGAAGACCGCGTCGCGATCGCAGCCGTCGCGCTTCGCGTCGCGCGCGCCGGCAACGGCGATCTCGAGTTTCCTCTTGGCGCGCGCTTCTGGGCCGACACCGCGATCGCGCTCCCCGCCCCGCTCGCGACCCAGTGTCACGACGTGATCTCCGGGCGTCACATCGTGCCGGCGGCCGCCACGCTCGCCGCCGCCGACATCTTCGGCGCGTTGCCCGTCGCACTGCTGCGGGGGCCCTGACGCGCGCACCGCGTAGGTTCAGCTCGCGCTCGGCTCCACCCGTTCGAGCAGGACGAACGCTCGGTCGGTCACCGCGATCGGCTCACCCGCCTTGTACTGCTCTCCGGTCGCGCCCGGCCCCGTGCCGTCGTCGCGCGCGGTGTCGAGGACGAGTTGCCACCGCCGTCCCCATCGCTCCTCGGGAAGCACGAACTCGAGTGCCTCATGGTGCGCGTTGAAGACCAGGAAGAAGGTGCCGCTGCGCATCGGCAGCCCGCGCGGGTCGGGCTCGCGCAGCCCGTCGCCGTTGAGGAAGACGCCGAGCGTCTTGGCGAAGCTCGCCTGCCAGTCGTGCTCCTCCATCTCCGTGCCGTCGGGGCGGAACCACGCGATGTCGCCGACGCCGGTTCCGTGGATCGCCCGCCCCTGGAACCAGCGCCGACGGCGCAACACCGCGTGCTCCCTCCGCAGCGCCGTCAGCCACGCGGTGAAGTCGGCGAGGTCGTCGTCGCGGCGGTCCCAGTCGATCCACGACAGCTCGTTGTCCTGGCAGTACGCGTTGTTGTTCCCGCGCTGCGTGCGGCCGGCCTCGTCACCGGCGACGATCATCGGTACGCCCTGCGAGAGCAGCAACGTCGCGAGGAAGTTGCGCTGCTGGCGCCGGCGCAAGCGGTTCACCGCCTCGTCGTCGGTCGGGCCCTCGACCCCGCAGTTCCACGACCGGTTGTCGTCGGAGCCGTCGCGGTTGTCCTCGCCGTTCAGCTCGTTGTGCTTCTCGTTGTACGACACGAGATCAGCGAGCGTGAACCCGTCGTGCGCGGTGACGAAGTTGATGCTCGCCGACGGCCGGCGCCCGGTCGTCTCGTACAGGTCGGAGCTCCCCGTGAGCCGCTGCGCGAACTCGCCGAGCGTCTGCTCCTGCCCGCGCCAGTAGTCGCGGACCGTGTCGCGGTAGCGACCGTTCCACTCCGACCACAGCGGCGGGAAGTTCCCGACCTGGTAGCCGCCCTCCCCGACGTCCCACGGCTCCGCGATCAGCTTCACCTGGCTGATCACCGGGTCCTGCTGGATCACGTCGAAGAACGCCGACAGCCGGTCGACGTCGTGGAGAGTGCGCGCCAGCGTCGCCGCGAGGTCGAAGCGGAAACCGTCGACGTGCATCTCGAGCACCCAGTACCGCAAGCTGTCCATCATGAGCTGCAGCACGTGCGGGTTGCGCATGTTCAGCGTGTTGCCGGTGCCCGTGTAATCGACGTAGAAACGCCGGTCGTCGGCGAGCCGGTAGTACGCCTCGTTGTCGATGCCCTTCATCGAGAACATCGGGCCGAGATGGTTGCCCTCGGCCGTGTGGTTGTACACGACGTCGAGGATCACCTCGATGCCGGCCTCGTGCAGCGTCTTCACCAGCTGCTTGAACTCCTGCACCTGCTGACCCGCAGTGCCCGACGCGCTGTACTCGTTGTGCGGCGCGAGATAGCAGATCGAGTTGTAGCCCCAGAAGTTGCGCAGCCCGCGACGCGCGAGCGCGTGGTCGTGCACGAACTGGTGCACCGGCAGCATCTCGATCGCGGTGATGCCGAGCGCGACGAGGCCGTCGACGACGTCGGGGACCGCGAGACCGGCGTACGTCCCGCGCAGGTTCGGCGGTACCGCCGGATGTCGGCGGGTGTAGCCCTTCACGTGCAACTCGTAGAGCACCGTCTCGTGCCACGGAATCGCCGGTGGGCGATCGTTGCCCCAGTCGAAGTACGGGTTCACGACGACGGTCTTGGGCATCGAGCGGGCGCTGTCGCTGGTGCTGATTCGGCTCTCGTCGCCGAACCGGTACGGATACACGCTCTGACCCCACGCGACGCGCCCGTTCACCGCTTTTCCGTACGGATCGAGCAGCAGCTTCGACGGGTTCGCGCGCTTGCCCGTCGCGGGGACCCACGGTCCGAAGACGCGGAACCCGTACCGCTGCCCGGGGCCGACGCCGGGCACGTACACGTGATGGATCAGTGCGGTCTGCTCGCGCATCGCAAGACGCGTCTCGTGGTCGCGCTCGTCGAAGAGGCACAACTCGACACGTTCGCCGACCTCGGAGAAGAGCGAGAAGTTGGTGCCGATGCCGTCCCAGGTCGCCCCGAGCGGGAACGGCTGGCCGGGCCACGGCGCGAACCCTCCGGGAGTGCCCGTGTCGATGGGGCGTCGGGCGGGTCGCGCGCGGCCGCGCGCAGCCGACCGGCCGCGCCGAGGCGTCGGCGCGGCCGACAACGGCCCTTCGTATCTCGGCATCACCCGTCCTCCGGCGCCCGACCCATCGGCGCCATCTTCGCGGGCTACCCGCCCCGACCGCGCGCGAAACCCGACATCTCGGCGCGAACCGCGCGACTCGATCGGTTGAGGGGGTGGCGAGACGGGTAGATCCAGGACGAATCCGACGGGACGACGCGATGGAGGAACGATGGCCGACCGCCGAACCCAGCCGAGCCAGGCGACCCGCGAAGCCGAGCGCGAGGAAGCGCACACGAAGGCGGGTCCGGGATCGTCTCCGACGCCCGAAGAGGAGCGCGACGCGCCGACCTCCGTCGGGAAGGACGTCGAGGAGCACTACGAAGAGATGATCGAGCGCGGCGCCGACCAGAAGGGAGAGGGCCGCCTCCCATGAGTGGGAATTCCGACGGGGCGCACGCCGAGCCACGACTTCCCGAAGCCGTGAAGCTGCTCCACGATGCCGCGCTCCCGATGCTCGCCGGCATGTTCGTGTACGCCGGACTCGCCGACACCGAAGGCCGTCCGTCTGTCGCGTGGAGGGTGCATGCCGGGGAGCGCGCTCGCGACACGCTCCCCGCGCTGCTCGACGCGCCCTCCGTTCCCGCCTGACCGCGCCCGCAGCCGAAGCCCCTTCACGGTGACGGTCGCGCGCGATCCTCGGGCTCGTGCCCGGCTTCGATGTCGCGCGCCGCAAACAACGTGAGCGGCGTGAACGCGGCGGGCCGCTGCGCGTCCTCGGCATCGAGCACGAAGCACACGTGATCACCACCATCGTCGTTCACCGCGACGCGTCGCCCGACGATCCGCGCCGCGCACCGATCGAGGAGCGGCAGCCCCGCGGGGCCGGCGCGCCACGCGCACCGCGCGAACTTGTCTTCGTCGTCGCCGGTGACCGCACCGAACAGCTCGGCCAGGTCATGGTCGCCCCAGGCCAGGAAATGAAGCCCGAAATACTCGGCCATGAGCCCGACGCGGTACGTGCGGTTCGCCTTCGACAACCAGATCGCGTACCGCGACGGATCGATGCTGCACTGCGAGTGGAAGCCGACGAGACAACCGGCGCACTCGTCGCCCGCAACGGTCGTCACGACCATCATCGCGGTGTCGAGCTCGCTCATCAGGTCGTCGAACGGGGTCACGACTGATCCACCACCTTCGACTCGTCGGACCGCGCGCCGCGCACCGACGGCACGCAGAACACGCATTCTTACCCGACAACGGGGCAGACGACGCCCGAGATACGCGCCATGACCGAGTTTGTTCGCGCTGCCAACAAGGTACGTCAAAGGCATCCGCGTGAAGCGGAACGACAGCCCCCGACCAAGGTGGAGGACATGGGACTGCTCTTGCTCGTACTCCTGCTCGTACTGCTCTTCGGCGGGCTCGGCTTCGCCGTCCACACGCTGTGGGTGTTCGCGGTGATCTTCGCGATCGTGTGGCTCGCAGGCTTCGCCTTCCGATCCGGCGAGGGCGCGCGCTGGTACCACTGGTAACCGCGGAACCGCGCGGTCCGGGCCGACCGGGCCGGGACCGCGCGGGACGCGTCCGAGTCGGCTACCGCCGCGCGCGACGCGGCCGGGAGTCAGCCGGCGGGTGGCGTCGCCCCGGTGCCGACGACGTCGACAGCGACGTCGCGCAGCTTCACGTTGCGCCGCTGCGACTCGGTTCGCAGGATGGCGAACGCTTCGTCGGCCGTCACCCGTTCGTTCGCCATCACGATGCCCTTCGCCTGTCCGATCAGGTCGCGCGACTCGAGTGCGATCTGGAGATGCTCGACGGCCTCCCGCGCGGCATGTACAAGTGCATGTTCGTGACGGCCACGCCGGCTTGCGCGGCGAAGAGCAGCCCGGCTTCCGGCTCGACCTGTTCGAAGGAGCCGACCGTGCGCCCGTAAAGATTGAGCGCGCCGATGCCGGCATCACCCACGACGAGCGGGAGGGAGAAGCTCGATGCGATGCCGTTGCGCACGGCGACGGCGCGGAACTGTTCGAAGCCCGCCCCGTGGATCATCGACGGGATCGAGACAATGCGACGCTCCCGGAGCGCGGTGAGGCACGGACCCGCGTCCCAATCGTATTGCGCCTGGTCGATGGCCTCCGCCGTGGACTCGGTCGACACGAGCGTGTACGGGTGCCCGCTCGCGACGAACGTGACACTCGCGCAGTCGCATTCGCCGATCGTCTGGCAGGCGAGCTCCACGACGCGCTTCAGTGTGCTCTCGAGCGTCTCGTCGGCGAAGAGCATGCTCGACAGTGCAACGATCCCGGCAACCGACGGGTCCGCGTCGCCATCGATCTCCTCGATCATGCATCCCTCCGTCGTCGGCCGCGCGCCTCACACGGACGCCGCGGCGGTGCTGGAGGGGGTTGTTCCCGCGCGATCTCGTGTTCAACCGCGACCGCGGCGCAACCCGTCAGACAAAGGACTCGTGACCGATGTCGAGGCTGCGGTCGGACGGATCGACGGCCGTGAGGTCGACGACGGCGCGCGTTGCGGGGAACTCGCGCCGCACGCCCGCCGGAACGAGCAGCACCGGCACCTGCGAGCGCGACAGCAGCGCACGGATCAGCTCCCCGTGCCCGGCGAAGCTCTGCGCCCACGACACCACGACGAGATCCGCGCCCGATTCGGCGGTGACGTCGAGCACGTGGTCGCCGGCGTCGCCGCTGCGCCACTCGAGGGTCGCCTCCCGGCCAGGAACGTGGCGGCGCAGGAACTCGTCACCCCAGATGACGAGGTCCCGCCCGTTGTGGTTCAGGAGCGGCGGGGCCGTGCGCGGCCCGAACACGTGCACGACCACGAGCTCGGTCCCGGGTCCGGCGAGCGCGTCGATCGCCTCGGCGACCGCGAGCGAGGTCGGTTCGGTTCCGTCGAGTGGCACGACGATCCGGCGGAACGGGCGCGGGCTCGGGCCGTAGGCCTCGGGCGGCACCGCGACGACGGGCTTGCTGGTCCGTTCGAGGACCGCCTTCGCCACGTGCCCCGCGGGCCGGGTGCCTCCCGCGGCCCGGCGGGCGCCGATCACGCCCATCACGACCTCCGGCGCCGCGACCGCGTCGAGCAGGGAATCGACGATCGGGCCGGAGATGCGGCGCAGCACGAGGCCGGCCGCGTCCGTGGCCCGGGTGGCGCCGTCTGACTCGGCCGGGCCGCCCGGCTCCTCGCCGTCGACGTGGACGGCGTCGACGGTGGCCCCCAGCGACTCGGCAAGCCCACGCGCCGACTCGAGCACCGGCCGTGCGGTTCCACTGCAATCGAGTGCGGCAAGGATCGTCTTCATCGTCCCTCCTCGGCGCCGCGCGGGTCGCCCGGTCGCGCGGGCGCGTCCACCCTTCAACCATCCTCCATCACCGCGCCCGTCGGAAGGGCCAAATGACTCGACCCGCCCCCGCGCCAACCTGTGACCTCCCGCAGAAGGGCGTGGACTCAAGGATTTCGACGGTTTTGTCGATCATCGGCACATGGGATCCGCCGCCGCAACCACGGTCACCAACAGGCGCGCGACGCGGGTCCTCTGCGCCGACGACGACCCGATGATTCGCCGGGTCGTGACCATCACGCTGGAGGCCGACGGCTTCGACGTCTGCACCGTCGCCGACGGCGACGCGGCGTACGCCGAGGCGATCCGCTCCCGACCCGACGTCGTCGTGCTCGACATCATGATGCCGGGCCGCGACGGCTATGACGTGCTGCGCGCGCTGCGCCTGCACCCCGCGACCGCCGACGTCCCCGTCGTGCTCCTGAGCGCGAAGGCGACCGACGCCGAAGTGTGGGAGGGCTGGAAGGCGGGTGCCGACTACTACATCACGAAGCCGTTCAACCCGACCGAGCTCACCGACTTCCTCGGCTACCTGATGACACAGGACTCCGAGCCCGTCGCACCGGTCATCCCACTGCGGGCGCAGACATGAACGCCGGGCTCGGCACCCGGCAGCTCCCGCGTCCGTGGCGCGCCTCGTCCGCGACCGCGGCCGCGCTCGTCACCACCATGGTCTTCGCGGGGGCAGCCTCCGGGACGGTGCGCACCGCGCGCGATCGCGCGGTCATCGTCCAGGCGGCGACGACCTCGGCAGCCCGGACCGCCGTCGCGGTGGTCGACGGTCGAGTCGACGCGACCCTCGGGCTCGTCGAGGGCGTCGCGGCACACGTGGACGACGTCGGACTGGCCGCCCTCGCGCACGAGCGCGACGTCCTCGTCACCCCCGACGTGTCGGTGCACGCGACGAGCGCGAGCTTCAAGGCCGCGAGCGCGACGTCCGGCACCGACGCGCAGCTCGCGGCGATGCAACCGGAATCCGACTGGTCGCTCACGTCGGGTGCCGGCGTGGCCGTCGCGTTGATCGACACCGGCGTCAACGCGACGTCCGATCTCCAAGGCGCCCGGCTCGTGCACGGCCCCGACTTCTCCGGTGAGGGCGACGGCGTCGACCGGTACGGCCACGGAACCTTCATGGCCGGCCTCATCGCGGGCGACGGCACCGCGAGCGCGGCGGGCCCGGTGCGCCACACCGGGGTCGCACCCGGTGCGACCGTGGTCGCGGTGAAGGTCGCCGGAGCCGACGGATCGACCTCGTTGTCGACTCTGATCCAGGCGATCGGCTGGGTCGTCGTGAACGAGGAGCCGCTCGGCATTCGCGTCGTGAACCTCTCGCTCGGGACCGACGCGCCGATGCCGTACTTCTTCAACCCGCTCTCCGCGGCACTCGAGGCGGCGTGGGCGTCGGGCCTCACCGTCGTGACGTCGGCGGGCAACGAGGGCAGCCGATCGGTCACCTCTCCCGGTGACGACCCCTGGCTCGTCACCGTCGGCGCCAGCGACACCCAGGCAACCGCGACGACGCGCGACGACACGATGGCCTCGTTCTCGGGGATCGAGCGCTTCGGGCGCTACGAGAAGCCCGACGTCCTCGCACCCGGCGTGTCGGTCGTGTCGCTGCGCGACCCGGGATCCACCGTCGATGTCGCGAACCCGAGCGCTCGTATCGGCGACACGTACTTCACGGGCAGCGGCACGTCGATGTCGACGGCGCTCGTTTCCGGCGCCGCGGCCGTTCTGCTCGAGCAGCACCCGGGGGCGACGCCCGACGACGTCAAGGGCGCGCTCGTCGACGGCGCGACCGATCTGGCCCGCGTGCGTCCCGACGAGGTGAGCCTCACCGGCGCCGACCACGCGACCCCGAGGGCGAGCTGGTGGCAGCACTACCCGAGCGCGCTGTGGATGCTGGGCCTCGACGATCACGACGGCATGCCGTGGACGGCATCCCGCTGGACCGCTTCGCGCTGGACGGCATCGCGCTGGACCGCATCCCGCTGGACGGCATCGCGCTGGACGGCAAGTCGCTGGACGGCATCGCGCTGGACGGCATCGCGCTGGACCGCATCGCGCTGGACCGACACGGCGTGGGCCGCGAGCCGATGGACCGCGTCACGCTGGACGGAAGCCGACTGGACCGCGTCGCGCTGGACGGCGTCGCGCTGGACCGCATCCCGCTGGACCGCATCCCGCTGGACCGCATCCCGCTGGACCGCAAGTCGCTGGACCGCAAGTCGCTGGACCGCGAGCCGATGGACGGACGACTCGTGGAACGCAGTGGCCTGGAGCTGAACGAGGCCGCCGATCCTCCGAGCGCCGACCGGTCGGTCGGCGCTCGTGTCGCGCTCCTGATCGCATTCCAGATCGCCCTCGCGGGTGGCTTCGGATATCTCGCGCACCGCGCCGGGCAGCCGATCGGGCGGCCGGCGATGATCCTCGCGTTCGCGGGCGCGTTCTCGGCCGCGGGCGCGTTCAACATGCGCCTCGAGTTCCGCCGACACCAGTTCACGTTCACGCTGTCGGAGGCGGTGCTCACCGCGTCGTTCTTCGCCCTCGGCCCGCTCGGCGTCGCGACGGCCGCGGCCGTCGGTGAGGGCATCTCCCTCGGCGTCCAGCGCGTCGCGCCGCTCAAGACCGTCTACAACGTGGGGAACCGGCTCGCGTCGGCGACGGTCGCGGCCGTCGCGTTCCAGACGTTCGGGCGCACGAGCCCCGACGACGCGGGCGCGTGGGCAGCGGCGATCGGTGCCGCGCTGCTCTTCGGCTTCATCGACACGATCTTCACGTCCGCGGTGGTCGCGACCGTCGAGCGGTCCGCGTTCGACGACGTCCTGGTGAGCTCCGCGTCGACGGCCGCGCTCACCACGGTCGCCGGTTCGCCACTCGGGGTCATTGCGCTCGGCTTGTCGCAGCACGGGATGTTCGTGCCGCTGTTGCTCGTACCGCTCGTCGGCGCGGTGATGCTGAACTCCCGGCACGCCGCCGCACAGCGCGACGAGCATCTTCGCTTCGAACGGCTGCACGAAGCGTCGTCGCGAACCGCGCACCTCGTCGACCTCGACGCCGCCCTCCGCCTCCTCGCGACCGAGGCGAACGGCCTCGCGACCGGCCTCGGCGCGATCTGCTGCACCATCGGCACCAATGGTCAGTGGCTCGGCATCACCGTCGACGACACTGGCGTCCGCGAGACGCCGCCCGAGGTCGTCGGAGAGGTGCTCGCGCTCGTCAGCATCGGCGACGCGCGCGAGATCGACGTCGACGCGTCGACCCGTGCCCTCACCGCGACGATCCCGTCGGCGGCCAGCGTCGTCGTCGCGGGAACTCCATCAGTGCAGGCGGGTCCGATCGCGCTGGCGGTGCTGCGCGAAGGCCGACCCGACGTCGGGGCGTCGACGCGCGCGCAGACCCTGTCCGCATTCGCCAACCATGCGTCGCTCACGGTCGCGAACGCGTTGCTGTACGCGGAGCTGCAGTCGGCCCTTGCCCGCCAGATCGACCTGAACCGGCAGAAGGGCGACTTCGTCGCCGCCGTCTCCCACGAGCTACGGACCCCTCTCGCGGTGATGGTCGCCGCGACCCACACCCTGCGCGAGCTGTCGGATCGCATTCCCGAAGATCAACGGATCGAACTGCTCGACGGCTCGATCGAGCAGGGCGCACGCCTGCAAAGGCTCATCGACGAACTGCTGGTCGTCGCCGCGGCTGAACACCACCGGCCCGAGGTCGTGCCGTCGGACACCGAGGTCGAGATCACCCCGCTCGTCGTCGAGCTCGACCAGGAGATGCGCGCGACGACGGGAGGCCGGCTGCAGGTGCGCGTCGACCCGTCGGCCACGTGCGTGTTCGCCGACGCGGCCCGGCTGCGCCAGATCCTGGTGAACCTCCTCGACAACGCGTCGAAGTACGCACCCACCGGTTCGATCGAGTTGAACGTCGACGCCGTCGGCGACGCGATCGCGTTCGCCGTGATCGACCACGGTCCCGGGATCCCGACCGACGAAGCCGAGCGCGTGTTCGAACAGTTCGTGCAACTCGACCAGTCGTCGACGCGCCGCCAGGGCGGCACCGGCCTCGGGCTCTACCTCTGCCGCCAGCTCGCGGGCATGCTCCGAGGCACGTTGCGTCTCGACCGCACGCCCGGCGGCGGCGCGACCTTCACGCTGACGGTGCCCACCCGGCGCCGACAACCGGAATCCGGCGAACACGACGCGACCGACAGGCCGTCACCGCGGTTCGCGGGCATCCGGGCCCGGCCCGCGGAGTTCGGTACGCGGGACCGCATCCCACCGATCGCATCCTGAACACGCCCGTCCGGTTCAGGACGCGCGCGGGACGGCCCGGGAAACGACCCGACGGAAGAGCGCGACCACGCCCATCCGGTGCGGAGCCATCGAGATGAGCTCCCAACCCTGCTCGGCGAGGTCGCGGACGCGATTGCGGTAGTGAGACTGCTCGTCGCCCTCGAAGTGGCGATCGTGGAACAGCTCCGTCCGGACGTCTTCCATCGTCGACCACGTTACGCGTCGAGCCCTCGCTGGGCAGCGATGGAGCGGTCACGGCCGGAGGCCCCATCCGGAGGCCGATGGCCCCGAGCTACCGTGCCCGGCGTGAGCGAAGTCACCGCAACGGTCTCCGCCACCACGGCCGGGCCCCTCGGCCCCGTGTCGATCCCGGTCTCCCGGTACACCTCACCGGAGTTCGCCCGGCGCGAGAACGACCGGCTGTGGCCCCGTGTGTGGCAGCTCGCGTGCACCCTCGACCACGTGGCCCGGCCCGGCGACTGGTACGAGTACCGCGCGGGCGGGTTCTCGATCGTCGTGGTGCGCGGCGACGACGGTGAGCTGCGGGCGTTCCAGAACGCGTGCCGCCATCGTGGCAGCGCGCTGTGCGAGGGCGCGGGCTCCGACCTGGCCGAGATCCGCTGCCCGTTCCACCGCTGGACGTGGGACCTACGGGGCCGGCTGCGCGAGGTGCCGTCACGGCGCGAGTTCGGCGTGCTCAACGACGATCTCCCGCTCATCGCGGCGAGTGTCGGAGTGTGGGGTCCGCTCGTGTTCGTGAACTTCGATCCGCACGCGGCGCCCCTCGCCGAGTTCCTCGACCCGGTGCCGGCCGACTGCGCGTGGGCCGACCTCGATTCGTTCCACTGCGTCGCGATGGTGTCGATCCCCGCGCGCTGCAACTGGAAGACACTGATCGACGGCTTCAGCGAGACGTATCACGTGCAGGGCATCCATCGCGAGATGCTGCCGATGTGCGACGACGTCAACGGGCCGCAGGAGGTGTGGGCGCGTCACGGCAAGCTCGAGCAGCCGTACGGCCTGCCGTCGCCCCGGCTGCGCGAGCGCCCCGACGACCAGCAGGTGTGGGACCACTTCGTGCAGATCATGGGCAACCGCGTCGGCCGCGACCTCGACGCCGACGCGGGCCCGGCACCCGCCGTCGGCCCCGGCCGCACGATGCGCGACGAGATCGCCGACATCATTCGCGCCCGAGCGCGCGAGCGCGGTCTCGACTACTCGCACTTCACGCTCGACCAGACCCTGAACATGTCGCAGTACAACCTCTTCCCGAACGTCACCGTGCTCGTGTTCTCCGACATGCTCAACGTCGTGCGCGCGCGCGCCCGGCGCAACGCACCTCGACGCGTACATGGACGCCTACACCTTCGAGCGGCGCCCGCCGTCGGAATCGCCGCGCACTCGGCCGTTCGAGATGGAGCTCGACCCGGCCCAGGATCTCCCGCTCGGCATCGTGCTCAACCAGGACCTCGCGAACTTCGCCCGCAGCCAGCGCGGCATGCACCAACCCGGCCTCACCCACCTCACGGTCTCGCCGACCGAGGAGTGCCGGATCGTCAACCTGCACCGCAACCTCGAGGACTACCTCGGGATCTCCCCCACGGAGCTGCGCGGGCTCCGCGTGGAGGCGCGACCGACATGACCAAGATCTCCGAATTGTGGCGCTACCCGGTGAAGTCGATGCAGGGCGAGCGGATCGAGACGGCCGCCGTCACCGAGACCGGGCTCGCCGGCGACCGCGCGTACGCGGTCATCGACGTCGCCACGGGGAAGGTCGGCAGCGCCAAGCACCCCCGGCTCTGGGGCGCGCTCCTCGAATGCCGCGCCCGGTTCGTCGCGCCGCCCTCGCCCGACACGCCGCGGCCCGCCGTCGCGATCACGCTCCCCGACGGCTCCGAAACGGGCAGCGACGACCCCGACGTCGACGCGCGTCTGTCCGCGCTGTTCGCCCGTCCCGTGCAGCTGACGACCGTCGCGCCCGCGGGGAACGCCTACCTCGGCGTGTGGCCCGAGATCGACGGGGTGATGCCCGACGACTACCGGCAGCTGATCGCGGTCGAGGGCGACGAGGCGGAGGGCACGCTCACCGAGCTCGGGCTCGCGATGGCCGCGCCGGCCGGCACCTTCTTCGACGTCAGCGCGCTGCACGTCGTCACCACCGCGACCCTGCGGGGGCTCACGGCGTTGCAACCGGCGAGTCGGTTCGCGGTCGAGCGCTATCGGCCCAACGTCGTGATCGACGGGTTCGACGAGCCGTTCGTCGAGAACGGCTGGACCGGCACCGACGTGCGCCTCGGCGCAACGGTCACCGCCACGGTGCTGCTGCCGACGATGCGCTGCATCATGACGACGCTGCCGCAGGGCGATCTCCCGCGCGACAACGCCGTCCTGCGCACGGTCGCGCAACACAACCGCATCGAGATCCCCGGCCTCGGTACCTGGTCGTGCGTCGGTGCCTACGCCGCCGTCACCGCGTCGGGACCGATCGCGCTCGGCGACCCCGTCACCCTCCCCACCCCGTGACGGGTGGTACTGCGTTCGTTACACATGTGCAACAAATGCAGTACCACGGCGAGGGTGGCGGGCGTCAGGGCGCGACGACGGTGGCGGCGAAGCGCTCCATCTGGGTGCGCCACTCGGCGCGGGTGGGCGCGTCGAACTGCACGGTCATCCAGGTGACGCCGAGATCGGCGAGCGCGGCGCTCTCGTCGCGCAGCGCGACCGGGTCGTCGCCGCCCGGCAACCCGAGCGAGCGCGCGAACGAGCCGCAGCAGACGTCGAGTGGATCGGTGCGGCCGACGGCCGTGCAGTGCGCGCGCACGAGCCCGATGCGCTTCGCGAGGTCGGCGAGCGTCTCCATCGCGGGCGTCTTCACCGCTCGGCTCGCGGCCTGCGGGTTCGGGAAGGGCAGCCAGCCCTGCCCGCGCTCGACCGCCCGCTCGATGGCGCGACGGGAGTTGCCCCCGACCCAGATCGGCGGGTGCGGCTGCGCGACCGGGCGCGGGAGCATCGTGTTGCCGCGCGCGCGGAAGTGGCGGCCGTCCAGCACGACGCCGTCCTCGGTCCAGGCTGCGACCATCGCGTCGATCGCCTCGTCGGTGAGGTCGTTGCGTTCGTCGAAGTCGACGCCGAGCGCACCGAACTCCGGCCGGAGGTAGCCGGCCGCGACCCCGAGGATGACGCGCCCGCCGGTGAGCACGTCGAGGCTGAGCACCGACTTCGCGGCGAGGAACGGGTTGCGGTAGGCGACGACGAACACGTGGGTCTGCAATCGCAGCGTCGTCGTCGCGGCACCCGCGACCGCGAGCACCACCATCGGGTCGAGCGCGTGGTGCCCGCCACCGGCGAGCCAGCGGTCGTCGGGGAACGGGTGGTCGGTCACGTAGCAGGCGTCGAACCCGGCATCCTCCGCGGCGCGCGCCATCTCCGCGACAGCCGCGCCGGTCACGAACTCGCCGGGCACGTCGACGCGATCCGTCGGCAACCCGACCGAGTACTTCACGGAGCGCCTCGACTCAGGCCGATGCGGGCGCCGTACGCGCGCCCCGCAGGAGCCGGCCCGGACGCGCACCCTGGTCTTCGCCGTCGCGCAACGTAACGGAGCCCCGCTTCACGGTTGCCACATAACCGGTCGACTCCTGCACGAAACGGCGGGCGTCGCCGGGCAGGTCGTGCACCATGTGCGGCGCGCGCAGCTGCAGGTGCTCGAGGTCGATGAGGTTGCAGTCGCCGAGCATGCCCGGCGCGATCACGCCGCGGTCGCCGAGGCCGTAGAGCGACGCGGTGTCGCTCGTCATCTTGCGCACGACCCACGCGAGCGGCAGCCGGCCCTCGGCCCGGTCGCGCACCCAGTGCGTGAGCATGTACGTGGGCGTGCTCGCGTCGCACGTCGTGCCGCAGTGCGCGCCACCGTCGCCGAGCCCGAGCGCGCTCGTGGGGTGCAGCAACATCTCGCGCACCGGGTCGAGGCTGTAGTCGGTGAAGTTGAGGAGTGGGCGCAGCACGAGCGCGCGGCCGTCGTCTTCGAGGAGCGCGTCGTAGAACACCTCGAGCGGATCGCGTCCCGACCGGCGCGCCTGCTCGGCAAGGCTCGTCGCGCGCGCCGGTTCGTAGTCGGGTGGTGTCCCGAGCGGGAAGATGCGCTCCGGGTCGAGGAACTGCGCCATCGCGGGATCGGTCTGCTTCGCCTCCGCGAGCAAGGTCGCGCGCAGCTGCGGATCGCGGAGCCGCGCGACCCGCTCGGGGATCGAGAGGAACCCGAGCGGCCCGTACGACGGGCAGTACGAGAAGGCGTGGAACGTCTGAAGTCCGAGCAGCAGGCTCACCGGGCGGCCGGCCACCTGCGGGCGCACCTGCGCGCCCTCGGCCGCGGCCTCGCCGCAGAGCTCGAGCATGCGCCGCCAACCCTGCGGGTCGTGGTCGTTCTGCGTGAGCGCGAAGGTCACCGGGCGGCCGATCTTCGCGGCGAGGCGCCGCATCCAGTCCATCTCGCGGTCGGGCGCGGCGAGGTCTTCGCCGAGCGCACCGGCGGGCGCGAGCTCGAACACGCCGGTCCCGAGCTCGCCGAGCACCGCGCCGATCCCGAACAGCTCGTCTTCGGCGGCGAACGTGCCGGGCACCGGCTCGCCGTCGATGGCCATGTGCACGATCGTGCGGCTCGTGGAGAACCCGAGCGCGCCGGCCGCGATGCCGTCGCGCACGATGCGCGCCATCGCCTCGATGTCGTCGGGCGTCGCGGGTTCGTTGCGCGCGCCGCGCTCCCCCATCACGTACCCGCGCACCGCGCCGTGGGGAACCTGCGTGCCGACGTCGAGCAGCTTCGGCACCGCGTCGACCGCGTCGAGATATTCGGGAAACGACTCCCAACCCCACTGGATGCCCGCGGACAGTGCGGAGCCGGGGATGTCTTCGACGCCTTCCATCAACCCGATGAGCCAGTCGTGACGATCGGGCTTCGCGGGCGCGAACCCGACGCCGCAGTTGCCCATCACCACGGTCGTGACCCCGTGCCAGCACGACGGCGTGAGCAGCGGGTCCCACGTGATCTGGCCGTCGAAGTGGGTGTGCACGTCGACGAAGCCGGGCGTGACGACGAGCCCGTCGGCGTCGAGCGTCTCGCGCGCCGCGCCGTCGACCTTCCCGACCTCGGTGATCACCCCGTTGGTGATCGCGACGTCGGCGGTCCGAGGCTCGTGCCCCGTTCCGTCGACCACCAACCCAGCCTTGACGACGAGATCATGCATGGGGCGATTATCTCAGGGTCCTGAAGAAGTCTCGAATGTCGGCGATGAGCAGGTCGGGTTCTTCGAGGGCGGCGAAGTGGCCGCCGCGGTCGAAGGTGGTCCAACGGGTGACGTTGTAGAGCTGCTCGGCCCACGAGCGGGGCATCGCGAGGATCTCGCGCGGGAACAGCGCACAGCCCACCGGCACCTCGACCTTGTCGAACGGCGGGAAGCGGCCGCTGCGCTGCGACTCGCAGTAGAGGCGCACCGACGAGTTGATCGTCGCCGTCACCCAGTAGACGGTGAGGTTGGTGAGGATCTGATCGCGCGTCACGGCGGTCTCGAGGTCGCCGTCGTGGTCGGTCCAGGCGTGGAACTTCTCCACGATCCAACCCGCGAGCCCCGCGGGTGAGTCGTTGAGCCCGTAGCCGAGCGTCTGCGGGTTCTTGCCCTGGATCTGCTGGTAGGCGGCACCGGTCTCCATGAACTCGCCCATGCGCGCGAGCGCGGCCTGCTCGGTGTCGCTCAGCTCGACCGCTTCGCTCGGCGGCGCACCCAGCACCATGTTGAGGTGCACGCCCGCGCAGTGCTCCGCGTCGAGCGTGCCGATCTGGCTCGACACCATCGCGCCCCAGTCGCCGCCCTGCGCGCCGTACCGCTCGTAGCCGAGGCGCGCCATCAACACCTTCCACGCCTCCGCGATGCGGCGGACGTCCCAGCCGGTCGCGCGCGTCGGGCCCGACCATCCGTAGCCGGGCATCGAGGGGCACACGACGTGGAACGCGTCGGCGGGGTCGCCGCCGTGCGCGCGCGGATCGCGCAGCGGGTCGACGATGTCGAGGAACTCCGCGACCGATCCGGGCCAACCGTGGGTGATCACGAGCGGGAGCGCGCCAGGTTCGGGCGAGCGCGCGTGGATGAAGTGAACGGTCTGCCCGTCGATCTCGGTGATGCCGTGCGGCCAGCGGTTGAAGCGCGCTTCCTGCGCGGGCCAGTCGAACGACGTGCGCCACGTCTCGCAGAGGTCGCGCAGGTACTCGAGGTCGGTGCCGTAGCCCCAACCCGAGCCGGGGATCTGATCCGTCCAGCGAGTGCGCGCGAGGCGGTCGCGTAGGTCGTCGAGCACGGCCGGCGCGACCTCGACGCGGAAGTCGCTGATTGCTTCGCTCATCGGAAAACCCTTCGGTGCGGCGCCAACCGGCGCAGTCTTGCAGGCACTCCGCGGGGCGCGCCTGGCCGGCAACCGTCGCCCGGCCGACCCGGCACTCCGTACACTGCGCCGCCGTGGCCATCGATCCCCTGCGCGCCTTCCGGCTCGACGGCCGCGTCGCGATCGTCACCGGCGCGAGCAGCGGGTTGGGTGACCGCTTCGCGCGAGTACTTGCCGCGGTCGGTGCGCAGATCGTGGTCGCGGCGCGCGCCGCGCCGAACGGCTCGACGCGCTCGTCGCGGAGCTGCCTGACGCGCACGCGGTGCCCTGCGACCTCACCCGCAGCGGCGCGCCCGAAGCCCTCGTCGCGGCGACGCTCGCGCACTACGGCCGGCTCGACGTCGTCGTCAACAACGCCGGCGCGAGCGAACCGGTGCCCGCGCTCGACACCCACACCGACGACTTCCGCGCGTCACTCGAGCTCAACCTCATCGCGCCCTTCGAGCTGGCGCGCACCGCGGCAGCCGCGATGGTCGACGGTGGCGGCGGGGTGATCGTGAACGTCGCGTCGATCTGGGGGCTCGTCGGCGTGGGCCAGATCCCCGAGGCGGGGTACGCCTCTGCGAAAGGCGGGCTCGTGAACCTGACGCGCGAGCTCGCCGCGCAATGGGCGCGCCGCGGGGTGCGCGTGAACGCGCTCGCGCCCGGATGGTTCCGAACCGAGATGACCGAAGACCGCATGTTCGCCGACGAGGGCGCGCAGAAGTGGATGCGGAGCCGCACGCCGATGGGGCGCGGCGGCGAACCGTCGGAGCTCGACGGCGCGCTGCTCTTTCTCGCGAGCGATGCCAGCAGCTTCGTCACCGGAGCCGTCCTCGCCGTCGACGGTGGCTGGACGAGCATCTAGGGAGGAACGCATGTCGGACGACGTCGAACCGGAAGCACACCGCGAGTGGGGGAAGCGCGCGAACCAGCGGGTGTGGAGCCTCATCGGCGACGGCCCCCCTGCCGGCGACTCGGCGTGGGAGGCGATCGACGCCGCGCACGCGTCGCTGTGGCACTGGTCGTACGCGGGTGGCGAGCTCGAGCGCCAGCGCGGCGAGTGGCTGCTCTCGCACGTCTACGCGCTCACCGGTGACGGCACCGCGGCCGTCCGCCACGCGCAACGCTGCTGGGCCATCACCGAGACCGAGCACCTCGAGGGCTTCGACTACGCCTACGCGTGCGAAGCCCTCGCGCGCGCTCATCGCGTCAACGGCGACACCGACGCGGCAGGCGAGTGGCACGCGCGTGCCGCGGAGGCCGGAAGCCGCATCGCCGACGCCGAGGACCGGAGCATCTTCGAGGCGGATCTCGGGAGCTGACGACGCACGCGGGCGGGTCAGGCCGGCGCGACCGCGACGTCGGGTTCGAAGTGCCGCTTGCGCCGGAGCATCGGAGCCTCCACCAACCGGTACGACAGCTCCGCGGCGAGCAGCACGAGCACGAGCTGGAAGATCAGCGACAGCGGCGGCGCGAGGTGCACGTGCCGGCGGCTGCAGTACTCGAAGACGAGCGTGTGGAACAGGTACACCGCGTACGAACGTCGACCCAACCACGCGAGCGGCGGCAACGCGAGCACGCGCGCGAGCGGGGCGCGCGGCGCTGCGACGAGCCCGGCGATCGCCAGCGAAACGCTGAGCTCGAGCGCGAGGAATCCCCACACGGGCAGCCAGCCCGACTCCACGACCACCGCCTGCCACACGATGATCCCGAACGCGAGCAGGCCGAAGCCCGACGCGACACTCAGCCGCGTGCACGCCCGCGCACTCAGCCGCGGCAACAACTGGAACAGGACGATCGCGGTGACGCACCCCGCGAGGAGCACGTCGGCACGCGTGTCGGACCCGAAGTACAGGCGGTTCCACACGTTGATCCGGTGGCTGAGCGACTGGGCGGATCCGGTGAGGGGACGGCCGGTGAGCGTGAGGTAGTAGTCGAGAAAGCTCGCGTGCCCGGCGCGGATGTGCACGTTCCAGTACCACGCGCGCCACGCTGCCGCCCCGAGCATCCCCGTCGCGGCGACGATCGCGATCGTCGCGAGCCGCAGCCGGCGGCGCAGCATGAACACGAGGATCACCGGCCAGAGCAGGTAGAACTGCTCCTCGATCGACAGCGACCACGTGTGCGAGACGACGCCGAGCGCGCCATTGCGGTAGATGTCGAACCAGTTCGCGACGTAGAAGACCATGCCTACGAGCGCGGGACCCTGCGGGCGCGCGCCATTGTCGTGCGCGAGCGTGAAGTGCAGCACCAGCGCGATCACGAACAGCACGCCGAATGCCGGAAGCAGTCGCAGCACGCGGCGCGCGTAGAAACGCCGCATGCTCACGCGGGTACGCGTCGTGTACTCCTGGAGCAGCAGCGTTGTGATGAGGAACCCCGACAGCACGAAGAAGGCGTCGACGCCGAGGAACCCGCCGTGCATCGGGTTGCCGCGGAACGACGTATCGCCCCATGGGTAGTGGAACAGCACCACGATCGCGATCGCGATGGCGCGCACGCCGTCGAGGGCGGGCTGGTAGCCGAGACGACCCGACGGGGGCGTCGCGGCCGCGGCGGGAGTGGACGTCGTCGGAGCCATCGGCAAGCACCCGGCGGGCCGGGCGCCCGGCACGGTACCGGACCGCGCTCACGCCGACGCGGCCCCCTCGCGTCGGGCCGCGCGAACCGGCCCGAGCAGTAGGGTCTCGCCCACGCGAGCGTGGCGGAACCGGCAGACGCGCCGGGTTTAGGTCCCGGTCCCTTCGGGGGTGAGGGTTCGACTCCCTCCGCTCGCACCGAGGCGCGGACGCGCGTCTTCGAGCTCGGGTGCGCTCGCGATGTCGACGACGGAGCGCACGGGGCGACCCATCGCCCACAGCACCGCACCGAAGCCGCCGATCCCGGCGACGGCGAGCGTCGGGCGCAGCCCGATGGTGCTGCCGAGCACGCCACCCGAGAGGAAGCCGAGCGGCAGCGTGCCCCAGATCATGAACCGCAGGCTACGCGTTCATGCGGCCGAGCAACCGGTTCGGCGTGATCGCCTGCCGGTAGCTCACCTGGCTGATGTTGAAGACGACGCCGCCGAACGCGGTGAGCACCTCGCCGCCGATGATCCACGGCAGCGCGTGGTGAGTCGGCGCGAACGCGACGGCGAGTGAGCCCATCTGCGCGACGAGGATCGCGATCCAGAATCGTGCGGCCGAGCCGCAGCTTGCGCCCGAGCCGCGCCGCGCTCGCCGCGCCCACAAGCACGCCGACGTTCGCGATCAGGAACACGAGCCCGATCAGCCCGGCGCTGTAGTGCAGCCGGCGCACGAGGTACACGAGCAGCACCGCCTGCAACATCGCCGAGAAGTAGTTCGACGTCGCGATGCAGCCCGCGATGAGGCGCAGGAACGGATGGCGCAGCACGTAGTGCAGGCCTTCCATCACCTCGGTGCGCAGCTTCGGCTTCGCGACGCCGTCGAGCTCGTCGACGATTGCCTCGCGGCGGCGGATGCGCGACACCGACCCGGCCGACAGCACGAAGCTCACCGCGTCGGCGAACGACCGCGACCGGCGCGCCGACCACCTGCACGAGGATGCCGGCGAGACCCGGCCCCGCGATCATCGCCCCCGACCGGCTGATCTCGAGCTTCGAGTTGCCGTCGGAGAGCTGGTCGACCTCCACGAGCGACGGCAGGTACGACTGGTACGCGACGTCGAAGAAGACCGTGAGCACGCCGGCGACGAAGACGACGACGAAGAGCTGGCCGAGCCTCAGCCAGCCGAGCCACCACGCGACGGGGATCGAGATCGAGCGCAACCGCGCGGCCGACGTCGCCGGCCATGAGCACCGGCCGGCGCGGCGCGGCGGTCGACGACCGCACCCGCGAGCAGCCCGAAGAGGAGGAACGGGGCGGTCTCCGCCGCGTTCGAGCGCGCCGACCGCGAAGGTGCTCGCGTGCAGCGTCTTGATGGCGAGCAGCGGCAGGGCGAGCAGGCTCACCTGGCTGCCGAGCTGGCTGACGGTCTCGGCGCTCCAGAGGTGCACGAAGTCCCGGTTCCGCAGCAGGGAGCGCTCGGGCACGCGGGTGGGCCGGGGAAGGTCGGAGCCGCTCACTGATTGAGCTTTCCCAATCGATTGGGAAATGTCAATTGGACATTAGGATGGCGCCATGAGCCCGGCCGCCGAACCCGTCGCGGTCCCGAACGAACCCGAGCCCGACACCCCGCCGGCCGCGCCGAACCGGGCCTCGACGCCGCGGCGGCCGGCGACCCCGGCGGAGGCCCGGGCGCTCGCCCATCCGTTGCGGCTGCGGATCATCCGCCTGCTCTTCGACCGCAGCCTCACGAACCGCGAGCTGGCCCGCGCCCTCGACGAGCACCCCGCGACCGTGCTGCACCACGTCCGCACCCTCGTCGGCACCGGCTTCATCGCCGCCGACCCGCCGCGCCGCGGCCCGCGCGGGACGCGCGAGAAGCCGTACCACTCGACGGGCAAGTCGTGGACGGTCAGCCTCGAGGAGGGGTTCGATCTGCCCGTCAGCCGGGCGGTCCTGCGCGCGTTCCTCGCCGAGCTGCGCGACGCGGAGCCGGACGACGACCTCGACACCAGCCGCCTCGCGCTGAACCTCTCGGCCGCGTCGCGCCGCGAGCTCGACGACCGGCTGCGGTCCCTGCTCGACGACTTCGCGTCGCGCCCGCCCGACCCCGACGGCGAGCCGTGGGCGCTCTTCCTCGCGTTGCACCGGCGCGCACCGGTGCCCGGCACGGCCGACGCCGCGGCCGACGCAACGCCCACACCCGCGCCCGGCCCGGCCGCCGACATCGAGATCGCCGATGGAGCGGCCGACGACCCGCTCGCGGTGCTGCTCGTGGAAGCCCAGTGGGCGGAGCTCAGCGCGCGCTACGGCGAACCCGATCCGCAGCCCGCGTCACTGCGCGCGCCGCAGGCGTTCGCACCGCCCGAGGGCGGGTTCGTGTTGCTGCGCGTCGGGAAGGAAGCGGTCGGCTGCGGCGGCTTCTGCCGGTGGGACGACACCGGCGCGGAGCTGAAGGCGATCTACATCGCGCCGCTGCACCGCGGTCGCGGCTACGGGCGACGCCTCGTCCGCGCGCTCGAACTGCGCGCTCGCGCCGCCGGCTACCGCGCCGTGCGCCTCGAGACCGGCGACGCGCAACCCGAGGCGATCTCGCTCTACGAGACGCTCGGCTACCACCGCATCGAGCGGTACGGCCGTTACCGCAACTTCCCCCGCAGCCTCTGCTTCGAACGCCGGCTCTGATCGCGTCGCGCCGGCGAGCGTCAGCGCTTCTTCCGGCGGAACCGCTTGGTGCGCTTGCGCGCCATCTCGGCCCGAACCTCGGCGCCGACGCTGTTCACGATGTCTTCGGCCTCGTCGAGCAGGGCGGACACGCTCTCGTCGAGCGCTGCGGGTTCGGGCGCGGGTGTGGGTGCCATCGCACCCGTGAGGCTGCCGTACTGCCAGGCGGCGTCGAACCGGCGCTTCTCGAACCCGGGGCACTCCTGCGGGCACCGCCACGGCGCCTCGGGCGCGAGATCGAGCCGGCACTTGCGCACGGTCTCGCCGTGCCCGTACGTGCGGCTCTCGTAGTGGCGACATTCCGTACGCATGCCCATGGGCGGCAATTGTCGCATCCCGCCGGGCCGGGCCGGACGCGGGCAGCCCGACCTGGAAATCCTCCCCTCGCCACGAGGGCTTTCCCAAGCGGCGATTCCGGCCGATGAGAACTGCGGTACTCAACGACCCGCGAACGGTCATGCGCATGAGCGACAACCCGCCCACCGGCACCTCGGAGCCGGACATACAGGCGCAGCTCCGCGCGGGCGAAGCCCGGCACCGGCGCGTCATCGACTCGCTCGCCGAAGGCATCGTCCTCTACGACCGCACCGGCGCCGTCGTCGCCCACAACCCGGCCGCGACCGCGATCCTCGGCCTGCCCGCGCCGGGCGACGCCGAGCACCGCTTCGGTGACCAGCGCTGGCAGATCGTGCGGCGCGACGGCACGCCGATCCCCACCGAGGAGCGGCCGGCGGTGCAGACGTTCCGCACCGGCAAACCGTGCGCCGGTGTCGTGATGGGCGTCTCGCGCGACGAAGGCGAGCCGACCTGGATCTCGACCAACTCCACCGTCGTCGAATGGGCCGCCGAGGGCACGCCCGCGCTCGTCGCGCTCTCGTTCACCGACATCACCACCGTCGTCGAGCACGCGGCCGAGCTCGCGCGCAGCGAGGAACGCTTCCGCCGGCTCGTGGCGAACTCGTCCGATCTCATCGCGGTGGTCGACGCGGAGTTGCGCCTCCACTACGTCGGCGGCGCATTCGAACCCATCCTCGGCTACGCGGAAGGCGAACTGCTCGGGCGCAACGCGACCGAGCTGATCCACCCCGACGACCTCGCCGAAGTCGGGACCGCGCTCGCCGACACGATCTCCCCCGTCGACACCGCGGTCGAACCGCTCGAGATGCGGCTGCTGCACGCCGACGGCCACTGGGTCCGCGTCGAGGCGCTCGGCACGAATCTCATCGACGACCCGCTCGTGCGCGGCGTCGTCGTCAACATCCGCGACATCTCCGAGCGGGCACGCATCCAGGAGACGTTGCGCGAGGCCCAGGAACGCTTCGAAGAGGCCTTCAAGCACGCGCCGATCGGCATGGCGATGCTCTCCCAGGACGGCCGCTTCTTCCGCGTGAACCCGGCGTTCTGCCGCATGCTCGGATTCGACGAGGCGGAGCTGCTCGAGCGCTCCTTCACCGAGCTCACGCACCCCGACGACATCGACCGCGGCCGCGACCTGCACGACCAGGCGTACCACGGCGACGTCGACGGCTACGTCCTCGACAAGCGGTACCTGCGCAAGTCGGGAGACTGGATGTGGTGCCGCGTGCACGTGACCGTGGTGCACGATGCCGACGCCAACCCGCTCTACAGCATCGGCCAGATCGTCGACGTCACCGAACGGCGCCAATTCGAGGAACGGCTCGCGTACGAAGCGACCCACGACGGGTTGACGGGTCTGCCGTTGCGCAACCTCGTCGTCGATCATCTCGACCTCGCGCTCGCGAGCGCCCGGCGCAAGAACAGCACCGTCGCGGTCCTCTTCATCGACCTCGACCACTTCAAGCGCGTCAACGACAGCCTCGGCCACACGGCCGGCGACGAGCTGCTCGTCGCCGCGGGCGAACGACTGCGCGCCGCCGTCCGCGAGAGCGACACCGCGGGGCGCTTCGGCGGCGACGAGTTCGTCGCGGTCTGCCCCGACATCGATGCTCCTCAGGACGCGCTCGTGATCGCGGAACGCATCCGCCGCGAGCTCGAATCGCCGTTCCACATCCGCGGGATGGAGGCGTTCGTCGGCGCGAGCGTGGGTGTCGTCGTCGCCGACGGCACCGCGGACGCGGGCGTCCTGCTCCGGCACGCCGACATCGCGGCGTACCGCGCCAAGGAACGCGGCCGCAACTGCGTGGAGCTCTTCGACGAGAATCTCCGCTCGTCGGTCGCGACGCGCCTCGAGACCGAGAGCGCGTTCCGACGCGGCCTCGAAGCCGGCGAGGTCGTCCTGCACTACCAACCCGTCGTGTCGGTGAGCACCGGCGAGCTGCACGGCTTCGAGGCGCTCGCCCGCTGGAACCGGCCCGGGCACGGCGTGCGCCCGCCGTCGGAGTTCCTCGCCATCGCCGAGGACACCGGCCTCATCGTGCCGATGGGCCAGCAGGTGTTGCGCACGGCGTGCGCGCAGATCGCACAGTGGACCGGGCGGCTCCCCGACGGTTCGACGCCGCGCGTCTCCGTCAACCTGTCGGCCTGCCAGCTCGCGCAGGCCCACCTCGTGGAGGAGATCTCGTTCATCCTCATGGAGTCGGGCGCGTCGCCGCAGTCGCTCTGCATCGAGATCACCGAGAACCTGCTGATGCAGGACACGCCGGCGACGATCGACACGCTCAACCAGCTGCGCGAGCTCGGCGTCTGCCTCGCGATCGACGACTTCGGCACCGGTTACTCGTCGCTCAGCTACCTGCGCCGGCTTCCCGTGACCGTGTTGAAGATCGACCAATCGTTCGTGCTGGAGCTCGGGCTCGATCCGCAAGGTGCGACGATCGTCGCCTCGGTGATCGACCTCGCGCACACGCTCGGGATGACGTGCATCGCCGAGGGCGTGGAGACGCCGCAGCACCTCGAGACCCTCGCCCGCCTCGGCTGCGACGACATGCAGGGCTTCTACTTCTCACCCGCAGTACCGGTCGAGGAGACCGAGCGCTTCTTCGTCGCGAGCTCCGACTCCGCCGCCTGGCCCTACGAGAGCCACTCGGGCGCGCGGTCGAGCAGGTAGCGGCTCACGCCGAGACAACGTTCGAGCATCTCGCACGGCACCTCTTCGCCGGAGCGGATGCGAACGAGCGAGACCTGCTGGTGGGCGACGATGCGCAACGTGCGCTCGGGCGCGTCCGTGGCCGACGGGAACGAGTCGGTCGCGGAGACCTCCAGCGGGAGGTCGGGCCCGCCGACGCCGGCGAGCTCGGTCGCGAGCTCGAGCAGGTTCGGTCCCTGTGGCAGCGGCGGCAACGCCCAGGTGAAGTCGAGAGGGAAGTAGTACGTGTCGTCGGGCTCCTGGTCGTCGGGGAGGTTGATCACCGCGTCCTCGAAACCGAGGAGCACGCGCGGATCGACCACGAGCGACAGGTACAGATCGACGGGTCCCTCGCATCCTTCCTCGGGGTGGAGGTCGACCTCCCATGTCTGGCGCAGCGAGTACGACTCGACGAAGTGGCGCTCGTCGTGGACGTGGAATCCGTGCTCGACCGCGTGGTCCTTCAGATCGGCGACGAATCCCGCGATGTCGACAACAGCCATGGCGCTTCAGAGGGTATCGAACGCCGCACGGAGGGCGGCACCGGCTGCGTCGACCGCCTCGCGCCCGGCGTCGACGAGGGCGCCGAGCCCGAAGAACCCGTGGATCATGCCGTCGAAGCGATGCACGGTCGCACCGACACCCGCGGCCCGCAACGCGGCGGCGTAGGCCTCGCCCTCGTCGCGCAACGGGTCGTATTCGGCGGTGATCACGAACGCCGGCGCCACGCCGCGCAGATCGGGCGCGCGCGAGGGCGAGATCGCGGGATCGTCGACCTGCCCGCCCGCTCGCGTGTAGCAGCCGTAGAACCAGTCCATGAGCTCACGATCGAGGAAATACCCCTTCGCATTGTCGCGATGCGACACGGTGTCCATCGCCGCGTCGACGGCCGGGTACACCAGCACCTGCAGCGCCGGCTGCGGCCCGCCCTCGCGCGCGCTGCGCTGAGCGATCACCGCGGCGAGGTTTCCGCCCGCGCTGTCGCCCATGACCGCGAAGCGGGTGCCGTCACCGCCGAGCTCCGTCGCGTGCTCGACCGCCCACGTCGTCGCGGCCCAGCAGTCGTCGACCGCGGCGGGATACGGGTGCTCCGGCGCGAGGCGGTAGTCGACCGACACGACGATCGCGCCGGCCGCGTTCGCGACCTGACGTGTGACCGAGTCGAAGGCGTCGACGGATCCGATCGTCCAGCCGCCGCCGTGGAAGTAGACGACCATCGGCAGCGGCGCGTCGCCGTCGGGTCGGTAGACGCGTACCGGGATCCCGCCACCGGGCCCGGGGACCTCGCGCTCGGCGATCTCGGCGACCGGCTCGGCGGAGCCCGCGCCCATCGAGTTGAGGAGCGCGTACCCGGCGCGGATGTCGGGCAGGTTGGCGTCGGCGAGGTCCGGGGTACCGGACGCCGCGACCAGGTCGAGCATCGCTTGCGCTTGCGGGTGCACGGTCATCGCTCCCCCACCGAGCGGGTGAACCGGGAGACGAGCGCGCGCAGCGCCCGGCCCCGGTGTGAGATCGCGTTCTTCTCGCCGGCGGTCATCTCCGCGAACGTGCGGCCGTCGCCCTCGCGCGGCATGAAGACCGGGTCGTAGCCGAAGCCGCGCCGACCGCGCGGTTCGGTCGCGATCCGACCCTCGACCTCGCCGCGCACGACGACGTCGTCGCGGCCGCGTTCGTAGGCGACGACGACCGTCGCGAAGCGGGCCGAGCGCGCCGCGTCCGGCACCGCGTGCAGCGCCGCGAGCAACTTCGCGACGTTGTCGGCATAGGTCGCGCCCTCACCGGCGTAGCGCGCGGCGTAGACGCCAGGCGCGCCGCCGAGCGCGTCGACTTCGAGACCGGTGTCGTCGGCGACGGCGAGCACCCCGAGCGCGTCGCCGATGCCGCGCGCCTTGATGCGCGCGTTCTCTTCGAGCGTCGTTCCGGTCTCCTCCACGTCCGGCGCCGTCGCGAGCTGCGGGAGCGCGCCGACCGCGCTCGCAAGCTCGTCGGGTCGCTCGACCACGAGGAAGCCGACCGGCGCGTCCCCCGCGGTGATCGCCCAGGCGGCAACGGCATGATCGAGCTCGTCGCTCAACAGCTCGCACAGTTCGCGGGCCTTGTCGGGATTGCCGGTCGCGAGCACGAGCGGGAGCCTCAGGGTCGTCGTCCTCACCCCCGCGGCGCCGGCGCCACCGCGATCATCTGCTCCTGGGCCGCCACGATTTCGGCGATCCCCGATTCGGCGAGCGCGAGCAGCGCCGACAGCTCGTCGCGCGTGAACGCGAGCCCTTCGGCGGTGCCCTGCACCTCGACGAAGCGGTTGCTCGCGGTCATCACGACGTTCATGTCGACCTCGGCGCGCACGTCCTCGGAGTACTCGAGATCGAGCATCGGCGTCCCGCCGACGACGCCGACGGAGATCGCCGCGCACGCCTCGCGGATCGGATGGCGCGCGAGGACGTCGCGCTGCAGGAGGCGCGTGCACGCGTCGTGCAACGCGATCCAACCGCCGCAGATCGAGGCGGTGCGCGTCCCGCCGTCGGCCTGGAGCACGTCGCAATCGACGATCACCTGGTTCTCGCCGAGCGCGACGAGATCGGTGACCGCGCGCAGCGAGCGGCCGATGAGGCGCTGGATCTCCTGGGTGCGCCCCGACTGCTTGCCCTTCGCGGCCTCGCGGTCGACGCGCTCGGGACTCGATCCCGGCAGCATCGAGTACTCGGCGGTGACCCAGCCCTGACCCTTGCCGCGCAACCACGGCGGGATGCGGTCCTCGATCGACGCGGTGCACAAGACGCGCGTCCGCCCGAACTCGACGAGGACCGAACCGGCGGCCATCTCGGTGTAATCGCGGGTGAAGGTGATCGGCCGGAGCTCGTCGGGCTCGCGACCCGAGACTCGGGCGCTCACAGGTTGGTCCTTCGCAGGCGATGATGACCGGGGCAGCGTACGCGGCCGCCGGGTGCTCAGACCATCAGCGAGAGGCCGGGCGCTGCGAGGGTCACGTCGGCTCCGAACCCGTCGGCGCCCTCGGCGACCGACAGCGCGGGATCGAGCCTCGGCCACAGGTGCGTGAGCACGAGCCGCTTCGCGGCCGCGGCGCGGGCCATCTCGCCGGCCTGCCGGGCGGACAGGTGGATGGGCACGCGGACGTCGTCGTGCTGGTACGTCGCCTCCGACAGCACGAGATCGGCTCGCGCGTCGAACGCGTCGACGCTCCAGCCCGGGCCGGTGTCGGCCGTGTACACGAGGCGGTGGCCGTCGTGCGCGACCTCCACCGCAACCGTGGGCGGCGGATGGTCGGTGCGGGAGAAGCGCAGGCCGACGTCGCCGACGCTCGCCGCGTCGCCGTCTTCCACCGCGTGCCAGTCGAACGCGCCGCCCCAACCGTCGTGCACGAGGTGGGTGAGGCTCTCCTCGACGCCTGCGGCCGCGTAGACCGGCAGCCCCAGACGGTCGAGGCCGTACCGGTTGAGCACGTGCAGCCCGTAGAGGTCGACGCAGTGATCGGGATGCGCGTGCGTGATGACGACCGCGCTGAGATCGGCCGGATCCGCGTAGCGCTGCAGCGCGGCGAGGGTGCCGTTGCCGCAGTCGAGCCACAACGTCTCGCCGCCCGCGCGCACGAGGTACCCGCTGCACGCGCCGCCCGCGGGCGCGCCGTACGAACCCGAACATCCGAGGACGGTGAGCTCGATCACGAGGCGACCGTCACCACGACCATGGTTCCACCCATTCGACTTCCGGTCCGAGGAATCGCACGCCGAGGGTCCGGAACTGCTCGACGTCGCCACTGGTCACGAAACGGTGCCGCGCACGGGACTCGGAGTCGCTCGGCGACCCGGCGGCCGCCGCCGGCGGTGCGGTGCCGAGGCGAGCCCGCACGTCGAACGCCGTCTCCTCGGCACTCGAGACGAGCACGACGTCGGGTCCCATCACGTCGCCGATCGTGCGCGCGAGCAACGGGTAGTGCGTACAGCCGAGCACGAGCGTGTCGACGCGTGCCTCGATGACGGGCGCGAGCAGGCGTTCGGCGAGCACGTGCACCTGGTCGGACTCGACGTCGCCGGCCTCGACGAACTCGACGAATCCGGGACACGCGGCGCAGGTGAGCACGATGTCGGGCGCGACGTGCGCCGCCGCCCGCTGGTACGCGCCCGACGCGACGGTGCCGACCGTACCGATCACACCGACACGGCCGTTTCGCGTCGCGTCGCTCGCGGCGCGCACGCCGGGCTCGATCACCCCGACGACCGGAACGTCGAGCCGCTCGAGCAGCGGGTCGAGGGCCGCGGCCGACGCGCTGTTGCACGCGACCACGAGCATCTTCGCCGACTGCTCGAGGAGGAAGTCGGCGATCTCGAGGGAGTACTTCAACACCTCGTCGGCCGGCTTCGGACCGTAGGGGAAGCGCCCGGTGTCGCCGAAGTAGACGAAGGGCTCGTCGGGCAGGAGGTCGATGAGGGCACGGGCGACCGTGAGCCCGCCCAACCCGCTGTCGAAGATGCCGATCGGGCGCGAGGGGGCCGCCATCGGGGTCACGGTATCCGGCCCCCGGCCGCGGCCCGGGACAAGCGGTCGGCCACCGCGGCCCCGATCCCGGCTTCGGGGGGCGGGACGGCCAGCACGACGTCGAGGGCGCACGCGTCGGCGTCCCGGAGCCGCGCGTAGAGCACCCGGGCGTAGTCGTCGGCGTCGGCGGGGGCGCCGAGCACCGTGAGCCCGGAGGGAAGGCCCGCCGGCGGCGCGATCGCGAGGAGCCCGACCCGCTCCCCCGCGGCCAGCAGGGCGGTCGCCCGGTCGGCGATCTCGCCCGGCTCCACCACGAGCACCCGCGCCGCAGGCGAGTAGTGACGTTCGAGGGTTCCGGGCGCGGCGACCTCCCCGCGATTGCGCAGTGTCGGCGCGGTGCCCGTGATCCGCGCGACCGTCGCGGTGTCGATCGCGCCGAGCCGCAGCACCGCGGGCTCGTCGCGCGTGCAATCGACGATCGTCGACTCGACGCCGACGGTCGCCGCACCGCCGTCGAGCACGACGTCGACCTCGGCACCGAGATCCGCGCGCACGTGCGCGGCGGTCGTCGGGCTGACGCGCCCGAACTTGTTCGCCGAGGGCGCGGCGACGGCACCGCCGAAGCGTTCGAGCAACGCGTGCGCGACCGGGTGCGCGGGGACGCGCAACGCGACCGTGGCCCGGCCGCCGGTGACCTCGGCGACGATCGCGTCGGGCCGGCACGCGACGACGATGGTGAGCGGACCGGGCCAGCACGCGGCGGCGAGGGCGCGCGCGGCGTCGTTCGCGTCGCGCGCGTACGCGTCGAGCTGGGCGGCCGACGCGAGGTGCACGATGAGCGGGTGGTCGGGCGGACGGCCCTTCACGGCGAAGACGCGGCGAACGGCATCGGCGTTCGCGGCGTCGGCACCGAGCCCGTACACGGTTTCGGTCGGGAACGCGACGAGACCGCCGTCGCGGAGCGCGGTCGCGGCGAGCTCGATCGCTCGTGTGATCTCGTCGCTCACCAGTAGTTGATGCGCTGGGCGCGTTCCTCGACGACCTCGATGTCGTCGGTCCACGCCCCCGACGACAGGTACTTCCAACCGCCGTCGGGCAGCAACGTGACGATCGTGCCCGCGTCCATCTGTGCGGCCATCTTCACCGCGCCCGCCGCGGCGGCGCCGCTCGAGATGCCGGCGAACACGCCGCACTCGTCGAGCAGGCGGCGGGTGAACTCGATCGACTCGCGGGGACGCACGATGAACTTCCGGTCGAGGACACCGCCCTCGAAGATCGGTGGCACGAACCCGTCGTCGAGGTTGCGCAGCCCCTGCACGAGCTCGCCCGCGGGCGGCTCGACCGCGACGACCTTCACCTCGGGCTTGCGCTCCTTCAGGTAGCGACCGACGCCCATGAGCGTCCCGCTCGTGCCGAGCCCGGCGACGAAGACGTCGACCTCGGGGCAGTCGCGGAAGATCTCGGGGCCGGTGCCCTCGTAGTGCGCGAGCGGGTTCGCGGGGTTCCCGTACTGGAACAGCAGGACGTACTCGGGCTGGTCGGCCGCGATCTTCTCCGCCATACGGATCGCGCCGTTGCTGCCCTCCTCACCGGGCGACATCGTGACCTCGGCGCCGAAGATCTCGAGCAGCTGGCGGCGTTCGACCGAGACGTTCTCGGGCATCACGATCCGGAGCTGGTAGCCACGCAGGCGGGCGACGAGCGCGAGCCCGATACCGGTGTTCCCCGACGACGGCTCCAGGATCGTCGCGCCCGGCGTGAGGTCGCCGGCGGCCTCGGCCAGCTCGACCATCTTCAGCGCGATGCGGTCCTTCGACGAGCCGCCGGGGTTCTGCCCCTCGAGCTTCGCCCAGATCTTGACGTCGGGGTTCGGCGAGAGGGCGTGCAGGCCCACGAGGGGCGTGTCGCCGATGAGGCCGAGGATCGAGTCGTAGCGGGTCATCGGAGGCGCCCGCGGCGGCAGCCGCCGTCGTTCACACCTGGCCGCCCGCGACCGCGGGCAGGATCGAGAGGACGTCGCCGCTCTCGACCTTGGTGTCGAGCTGCTCGAGGTAGCGGATGTCGTCGTCGTTCTTGTACACGTTGACGAACTTGTGGAGGCCGCCGGATTCGTCGAGCAGGTTGTCGCGGATCGACGGGTACCGGCCGACGAGATCGGCGAAGACGTCGCCGACAGTGGCTCCCTCGCTGGTGACCGACGCCTGGCCGTCGGCGTGGGCGCGCAGCACGGTGGGCAACTTGACCTCGACGGACACGGCGATGCCTTTCCGATGGGGAGCCGACCCAGCCTACAAGCCCGACTTCGGGGGTCGGAATTCCCGATCGCGATGGTCGGAAGAGCCTGGGCGCTGCCCTCGGCACGAGGCAGCATGGGCGGATGGCCGCCGACCCGCCCGCCTCCTCCGCCACCCGACACTTCACCCCGGGCCGTCCCGAGGACGTCCTCGCGCACGTGCCGCCGTATGCCGACATCATCATCCCGCTCTCCAACGGCGAACCCCCCGTGCTGCTCGACACGCTCGAGGCCCACGCGGATCGGCTCACCGGGGTGCGGGTGCACCAGATGCACGCGCTCGCCGATCGCGCCTACATCCGGGGCGAGCTCGGCGACCACCTGCGGCACGTGAGCTACTTCCTCTCGAACGCGACGCGCCAGGCGTACTGGAACGGCACCTGCGACCTCGTGCCGAACAACTTCTCGGAGATGCCCCACCTCCTGCGGCACGCGACGAAGTGCTCGCTCGTGATCGCGCGGGCGACGCCGCCCGACCGCCACGGCTACTTCAGCCTCGGCACGAACGCCGACTACACGACGCCGTTCATCGGTCACGTCCCGTTCTTCCTCGAGGCCGACCCGGCGATGCCGCGCACCTTCGGCGAGAACGCGGTTCACATGAGCGAGGTCGTCGGCTGGTGCGAGGGCGGTGGGCCGCTCGCCGAGATCGAGGCGCCCGAGCCGTCGGAGGCCGACGAGCGCATCGCGGCGCTCGTCGCCGAGTACGTCGAAGACGGCGCGACGATCCAGGCCGGCATCGGCGCGATCCCGAACGAGCTGCTCAAGAACCTCACCGACCGCCGCAACCTCGGCGTGCACACCGAGATGCTCTCCGACGGGATCATGGATCTCGTCGAGGCGGGCGCGGTCAACGGAACGAACAAGCGGCTGCGCCGTAACAAGACGGTCACGACCTTCGCGCTCGGCAGCGCCGCGCTGTACCGATGGATGAACGACAACCCGTCGCTCGAGATGCTGCCGGTCGACTGGGTGAACGACCCGCGTGTGATCGCCCGCGAGCCGAACTTCGTGTCGATCAACGCGACGACGGAGGTCGACCTGTTCGGGCAGTGCGCGTCGGAGACGGTCGCGGGCCGCTACTGGTCGTCGTCGGGTGGGCAGGCCGACTTCGCCCGGGGGGCGATGTACTCGCCGGGCGGCAAGGCGTTCGTTGTCTTGCGGTCGACGACACGCGACGGTCGCAGCCGCATCCGTTGCAAGCTCACCGAGGGCTCGGTCGTCACGACGCTGAAGAACACGGTCGACCACGTGGTCACCGAATGGGGCGTCGCCGAGCTACGGGGACGCTCGCTCGCGCAGCGGGCCGAGGCGCTCATCGCGATCGCGCACCCCGATCACCGCGACGAGCTCGCCGCGGCTGCCGGGCTGATGGGCCGGGGCGACCCCGCGACCGCCGACTGAGGGCCGCTCGCCCAGCGGGACGAAACACCGCGTGCTTCGTCAGCGCTCGAAGCGCGCCGCGAGGAGACGGGCGATCGGCCACGCGCCCCGGGTGCTGTTCGAGACGACCGTGTACGTGACGCGCCGGGTCGGATCGTGCACCGACCGGAACGAGACCCCGGCGTCGAAGCCCTCGAGGAGCACGGCGTCGTCGGCGGCGCCGAGCCAGAAGCCGAGCCCGTACCGCATCCGCTCCTCCGGAACCGCGCGCCGCGGCCGCACCATCTCCGCGACCCACGACGGTGCGACGATCCGCCCGGCGAACAGCGCGTCCCACAACGCGTGCACGTCGCCGACCGTCGAGAAGATGCCGCCGTCGCCGCTCCCCCGCACCGGCAGGTTCGCCGCATTCGTGCGCCCGCCGCCACCGGCGAGATAGCCGTGCGCCGCGCCGGCCGGCAGCGCGTCGGACTCGAGGAACGCGGTCGCCCGCATGCCCGCCGGTTCGCACACGCGTCGCGAGACGAGCTCGGCGAACGACGTCCCCGTCACGCGTTCGGCGATCAGCGCCAGCACGACGTAGCCGCTGTTGCAGTACGAGAAGCGAATGCCGGGCGCGAACTTCGGCGGGAAGCCGTCGAGCACGCGCAGGTAGTCCTCGGTATGCCGCAGCTCGCCGGCGGGAACCGGGAGCGCGAACGCCTCGACGTCGAGATCGGCGTCCTCGTCCATGTAGTCGCCGATCCCCGACCGGTGCCCGAGCAGGTGCTCGACCGTGACGTCGTCGCCGACCAGGGGCAGGTCGTTGCCCAGGACCGAACGGGCACGTGTCGCGAGCGACAACAGCCCGTCGGTGACGAGACTCACGATCGTCAGCGCGGTGAGGCCCTTGGTCCCGCTGGCGATCCCGAACTGCGTGTCGACCGTGTTGGCGACGCCGGCCGCCCGGTCGGCGAGGCCGTACGCGCGCGCACACACGACCACGCCGTCGACGTCGACCCGCAGCGCGCCCGAGAAGTCGCCGTCGCGCGCCGCGGCGTCGATCGCCGCCGCGAGCCCGTCGCCACCGCGCGCCACCGCGTCCGCACCTCAGCGCCGGTCGAGCTCGACCGGCACCTCGACGATCTCGCCGTCGCGGATGCGGTACGAGCGCAGCACCGGCGCTCCATCCCGCAGCGACACGATCACGTAGAACCAGCCCGGGTCGACCGCGAGCCGCACGTCGGTGGGCGACGGGTACGCGTCGGTGTGGGTGTGCGAGTGCCACACACCGACGATCTCGTCGCCGCGCGCCTCGGCCTCGCGCATCACGCGCAGCATGTCGCGCGGATCGACGGTGTACGTCTTCGCGGACCGCTCCGCGTTCACGCACGGCACCGCGTCGGTGACGCGGCCGTCGGGCTCCAGGCCGAGTAGCCGGCCGGTGAGCAGCCCGCACGCCTCGTCGGGGTAGCCGTCGTAGCAGTGACCGACGACGACCGCGTACTGCTGCTCGGTGAGCCGCATCACCGGGCGGCCGAAGCTCATGCCGGCGGGGCCGCCTTCGCCGCGCTCAGCGCCTGCCACACGCGTTCCGACGAAGCCGGCATGTCGAGATGGCGGATCCCGAACGGCGCGAGCGCGTCGACGACCGCGTTCTGCACGGCCGGCGTCGAGCCGATCGTCCCCGACTCCCCGATGCCCTTCGCGCCGAGCGGATTCAACGGCGTCGGCGTCTCGGTGTTGCTCACCTCGAACGACGGCAGCTCCGCCGCGCTCGGCATCGCGTAATCCATGAGGTTCGCGGTGACGGGGTTGCCGTCGCCGTCGTACTGGATCCACTCGTAGAGCGCCTGCGCGGCACCCTGCGCGATGCCACCGTGCTGCTGGCCCGCGACGAGCAACGGGTTGAGGATCTTGCCGCAGTCGTCGACGGCGACGTGGCGGATCAGCTCGACGTGACCGGTCTCGGTGTCGACCTCGACGACCGCGATGTGCGTGCCGAACGGGAAGCTCGACTCGCCCTGGTTGAAGTCGAGCTCGTGCGCGAGCCCGGGCTCCATGCCCTCGGGGAGGCGGGCCGGGTCGGAAGCCGCGGTCGCGAGCTCGGCCCACGACCGGCGGCTCGCGGGCACACCCGCCACCTCGAGGCCGTCGTCGCCCACGACGATGTCGTCGGGACTCGCCTCCAGCAGGTGCGCAGCGAGCGTGCGGGCTTTGTCGAGTACCACCTCGCTCGCCTTGTAGACCGCGGTTCCGGCAGTCTGGAGCGAGCGCGATCCCATCGTGCCCTGGCCCCGCGGGATGACCGCGGTGTCCGACTGCACGAGCTGCACCTTCTCCATCGGGACGCCGAGCAGCTCGCTCACGATCATCGCGAACGCGGTCTCGTGACCCTGGCCGTGCGCGCTCGTACCGACCTTCGCGGTGATCGTGCCGTCGGCGTTCACCTCGACCGCGCCGTACTCGGAGAACAGGCCGGGCGCGGTGATCTCGACGTACGACGACACGCCGATGCCGAGCTGCTTCACGTCGCCCGCGTCGCGGCGCGCCTTCTGCTCGGCGCGCAACGCGTCGTAGCCGGCCGCCGCGAGCGCCGCGTCGAGCGCGACCGCGTACTCGCCGGTGTCGTAGTTCGCGCCCGTGAGCGTGGTGAGCGGAAACGCCTCGGGCGGGATGAAGTTGCGGCGCCGGATCTCGGCCGGATCCATCCCGATCTCCGCGGCTGCGATGTCGATGATGCGCTCGAGCATGCTCGCGGCTTCGGGACGGCCCGCGCCGCGGTACGCGCCGGTCGGCGTGGTGTTCGTGACTGCGCTGCGCACCGTGAACTCGATCTTGGGGATCTGGTACACGCCCTGCGCCATCGTGCGCGTGAAGAACGGGAGGAACGCGCCGATCGCGGGATAGCCGCCGGCGTCGGCCAGCGCGGTGCCCCGGAGGCCGACGAAGGTGCCGTCGCGCTTCAGGCCGAGTTCCACGTGCTGCACCTGGGCGCGCCCGTGCACCATCGACACCATGTTCTCGGAACGGGTCTCGGTCCATTTCACCGGGCGGCCGAGGAGCAGCGCGACCTTGGCCGCGACGATGTGCTCGGAGTAGAGCCCGGCCTTCGGGCCGAATCCGCCGCCGACCGCCGGCGCGACGATGCGTACGACCTCGCGATCGAGGCCGAGCGCGGCGGCGAGCGGGTCCTGGAGCCCGTTCGGACCTTGCGTCGGGACGTATGCCGTCAGCGAGCCACCGGATCCGGGGATCGCGACGATGCCGTTGCCCTCCATGGGCACGCCCGCGACCCGCTGGTTGCGGAACGTCTCCGACACGACGACATCGGCGCCGTCGAAGACCGTCGGATCGGAACCGAAGTTCATCTCGAACGCGAGGTTCGACCCGTGCTCGGGGAAGATGACCGGCGCACCGTCGGCGAGCGCGGCTTCGACGTCGACGACGACGGGCAAGGGGTCGTAGTCGACGATCACCGCCTCGGCCGCGTCGACGGCCTGCGTGCGCGTCTCCGCGACCACCGCCGCGATCGGTTCGCCGACGAAGCGCACGGTGTCGCGTGCGAGCGGCGGGCGGTTGAAGACCGGCGGGAGCATCGCGAAGCCCTGCTGGTCGGGGAGCTCGAGATCGGCGGCGGTGTACACGGCGAGCACACCCGGCATCGCCGCGGCGTCACTCGTGTCGACCTGCTCGATCCGCCCGTGCGCAACCGTCGAGCGCACGAAGACGACGTGCGCGAGCCCGTCGACCTGCAGGTCGTCGAAGTAGCGCGACTCCCCACGCAGGATGCCCGGGTCCTCCTTGCGTCGAACCGCGTGTCCCAGGATGGATCCCGACCTGGCCATGTGCCCCTCCGGCGGCGATGCGTGCGGCCGGGAGACTATCGGCCGGTCTCAGCTCGGTCGGGGGGCGCCCTCACGACCCCGCCGTCCGTAGCGGCAGCTCCGTCATGAGCGCGCTCGCCGAGCTGAAGCGACCCATGAACTGCTTCACGTCGGCGAGGATCGCCTGGCGACCTTCGTCGGAGTCGAAGAAGCGGTGGTCGAAGTCGTCGCGCGTCGCGAAGTGCAGCTCCGCGATGCCGTCGATGTCGCGCCCGCCCGGCGTGTACGCGCGGCGCACGACGTTCTGCGTGTAGTTCCAGAGCCCGACGTGGTGTCGCAGCGCGAGCGGCGTGTGGTTCTCACCCCAGTGGCGCACGAACTGCTCGTGGTTGAGCCCCTCCGCGCGCCGCATGAAGGAAACGAACTTCACACCCGGCGCCTCGGTGCCGTCGGGCCAGTTGCGGTCGTACGCCTTGCGGTTCGTCGCGACGACGCGCCACACGTCGACGCGCCGACTGAGGCGGTACAGCTCGTCGCGACCCGGGAGGTCGTCGAGGCCGTGCGCGGATTCCAGCCCGACCGTCACGAAGGCGTCGACGTTGGGTACGAGACCGTCCTCGTCGGGCGGATGAGTGTACGGACCCTGGTCGTCGAGCGCGAAGTTGACGGTCAGCTCACGGAGGCCCTCGTGCTCGAACGCGAGCGATACCCACTCACTGATGAGCGCGTCGCGAAACGCGTTCGCCGACGTGTGCGCGGCGCGCCACACCGCCACCGCGAGCTGCTCCACGCCTGACCTCCGCGATCGCATCCTCCAGCGGTCGCAGCGTAGGCGGCTCCAGCGGGGCCCGGCGCTCCACGGGGCGCGAGGCCGACACGAGCACGCCGCGCCGCGGCCCGCGGCCGCGGCGGGCCCGCCGAACCGCCCGCGAGACGACGCGCAGCAGCGTCAGTGCGACCACCGCGGCGATCGCCGCCACCGCGAGATCGCGTGCGAGCGCGTGGTGCGCGTCGGTTCCCGCGGTGAGCCCGTGGACGGTCGCAGTCGCGAAGACGACGAAGCTGCCGAGATGGATCGCGTGCCACAGCCGGCGCGAGAGCCGGTTCATGAGCAGCGACGTGAGCTCGATCGCGACGAGCAGGTAGAGCGCGGCGATCCCCCACGCGACGGCCGCGGGCCGCCAGCGCGACGCGAACGGGACGAACAGGGCCGCCGGCGAGAACCCGACGTAGGTGTCGAGCAACAGGCCGCCGAGGTGCACCGCGAGGAACGCGAACGACAGCCCCGCGAGGAAGCGGTGGAGATCGAGCACCCACGCGGGGCGCGGCTTGCGCGTCGACCGGCTCGACAGCAACAGCCCCCAGAGCACCGACGCGGTCACGAGTGCCCACGTGACGATGCCGCTGGCGCGGACCGTGTACCAAACGAGCCTCTGGGTCACGCGCGGAAGTCGTCGAGCCCGGGCAGCTCCTCGATCCGCCCGTCGTCGTGCACGAACAGACCGGTGGCACCCGCGTCGCGCACGAGCGCGGTGCCCGCCTCCGGGCCCGCGACGAACGCGGCCTTCGCAAGCACTTCGGCCCACCAGGCCTCGCCCGCGAGCACGGTCACCTGCGCGAGGCCGGTGCGCGCGCACGCGCCGGTCGCGGGCTCGATGAGATGGTGCACGCGAGCGCCGGCATGCGACCACGCGCGCCGCAGCCGCGAACTCGTCGCCACGGCGCCCTCGGCGACCGCGAGCGTGCCGGTGCCGGTCGCGAACGGGTCGTCGACCGCGACGTCCCACGCGTGCCCGTCGGGCGGGCGCCCGATCGTGCGGAGGTCGCCACCGAGGCTCACGCACACGCCATCGGCACCCGCCTTCACGAGCCTCGTCGCGACGAGATCGGCCGCGCAGCCCTTGCCGATCCCACCGAGATCGAGCGCGACGCCGATCGGGAGGGTGACCGCACCGACGGCCGCGTCGAGCCCGATCCCCGCGCACCCTGGCGCGGGGACCGTCGCCGGCTCCGGCGCGACCGCCTCCTCACCTTCCCCGACCGCGCGCGTGGCCGCGACGACTGCCGCGAAGTCGCGGTCGTAACCGGCGGCTCGCAACGCGGGCAGCACCGTGGGGTCGAAGCGGCCGCCCGTGCGGCGCCACCCCTCGACGGCGCGCGCGACGACCGTGAAGGTGTCGCGCGACACGACGACCGGCCGGCCCGGGTTCGCGTCGAGGCGGGACAGCTCGCTCGACGGGCGGAACCGGCTCCAGCGCGCTTCGAGGAACTCGATGTGGGCGCGCGCGTCGTCGAGCAGCAGCGGGTCGCCCCCGACGAGCACGACGCGCGCCTCGCTGCCCATCGCGTGAAAGCGCGCGTCGTGTGCCGCGGGGACGGAGGTGACGGTCGGTTCCATCAGCTGCCGCCGGTCTGGATCGGCGGCAGCGTCGGCGGCGGCGCGGGCGCGGTCGTGGGGGGCGGCTTCGGCGCGGTCGTGGGGGGCGGCTTCGGCGCGGTCGTCGCCGGGGCGGTCGGCTTGGGCGGCGGCGTGCCGGTGACCGGCGACGCGGGCGCACTCGGCGCGGGCGCGCTGGTGACCGGCGGCGCGGGCGCGGCGGGCGCGGTGCCTGCGCTCGCGGCCGGTCGGGCCGGCGCGGTCGCGGCGGCGACCGGCGCGACGGCCGCCGCGGTGGTGGTCGACGCGCCGAGCGGCGGCGCGGACCCCGCGGGCAGGCTCGCGGGCGGGCGCGCGGACGCGGGCGTCGGATCCGCGGGCGCGGGCGCGACCGGGCCGGCGGCCGCCCGGACCACCGGGTGCGGCTTCGCGGGCGTCGCCCCGGCCGCGAAGGTCCCGACGAGGAGCACCATCGTGGAGGTGCTGACGACCGCGGTGGCCGCCCGGCTGCGGCGAGCCGGGTGCGCGCGCCGCGCGGCGCGGCCGGGGCGCGGTCGGGCCGGGAGCACGGTGTCGGTCGTGGTGGTGGGCTGGTGGATCATGGCCCCCCATGGGCGCGACGGGCAGACGCCCGCCCCGGAAGTATCGGCGCGCGAGGGGCTCCGGCTTCAGCGCGGCGGCGCGAACCAGACCGAACCGCCCCCGAGGTCGTTCTCGTCGAGCGCGCGGGCGCCGGCGCCGACGACCGCGTGGTCGCGCGCCTCGGAGATCGCGTTGCCCCACAGCACCGTGTCGCGATCCTGCCAGCCGAGGATCCCGATCCGGCAGCCGTGCAGCCAGTTCTCGGTCACGAGGGTCGCGGTCGCGTCCCGCTCGAGGAGGACGCCGGTGTCGCAGCGCTCCACGAGGTTGCGCTCGACGACGTGGTCGCGCCCGCCCTCGACCGACACCGCGCGCATCGTGCGCCGGATGCGGTTGCGGCGCACGACGACGCCGCGCGCGTCGCGGACGTGGATACCGAACCAGCGGGTCTCGATCCGGTTGTGCTCGACACGACCGTCCTCCGTGTCGGCGAGACGGATCGCGCAGAGATCGTCGTGGCACTCGTTGTGCTCCACCGTGACGCGCGCCCCGCGGCTCACGTCGATCCCCGCGCCCCACCGGATGCCGTGCTGGAAGTTGCCGGTGACGATCGTGTCGGTGACGCCGTCGAGGACGATGTTGCCGCCCGCGATCACGTTGGCCTCGATGCGATGGTGCGTCCCGCCTGCGATCGCGAGCGCGTCGAGGACGCAATGGCGCACGGTGAGGTGATCCGCGTTGCGCGCGGTGACACCCGTCGGCGGGACGAACATGTAGCCCGGTGCGGAGCCGGTGAGCGTCACGCCGTCGAGGGTCGCGCCGGAGCCGAGCGTCGCGACGGCGCGCCCACCCGCGTCGAGCACGACGGCCCGCGCCGGATGGTCGGGATCGGCGCGCAGGGTCACGCCCGCGGGAATCGCGAGCGGGTACGGGCCGTCGGCATACCGGCCCGCGGCGAGGGTCACGACGTCGTGCGCGGTCGCGCCGGCCAGCGCCTCGGCAATCGACGTCACGACGACCCCGTTGCGGCGCACCTGGCCGGGCCCGGCCGCGGTCTGCACGCGCACCGGGCCGTCGGCGTGCGGCTCGAGCTCGACGCGGTAGACGGTCGCGAGTGCGGGTGCGCGCGTCGCGTCGGCCGCGGGAGTCAGCAGCTCGAGCGCGTCGGCCCGCTCGTGCCAGAGCACCGGCACGCCGTCGGTGCGGTGCACCGCGCGCACCGTCCCCGCGGCCGGGCCAAGGCCCGCGACGAGCAGCCGGTCGCGCGCCTCGACGTCGACCACGTTCACCGATTGCGGAGCGCGCGCGTCGGCATGCGGCGCGACGGTGAGCCACGTCGACCCCTCCCCCGGCCACGCGAAGGGCTGCGATCCGTGCACGACGTCGGCGTGCGCGTGAACCCACTGGCCCGCGTCGCGCAGCGGGCGCGACTGGAGCTCCGGCACCGTCCCGTCGGCCGCAGGACCGACGTTGAGGAGGAGATGACCGCCCTTCGCGATCGTCTCCGCGAGCATGGCGACGATCTGCGCGCCGGTGAGGTAGTCGTCGGGCTCCTCGGCCTGGTTCACGCAGAACGAGTACGAGAGGCCGCGGCACAGCTCCCACGGCCGGTCGGGCACGTGGTCGGGGACGTCGTACTCGTAGACCATGAAGTCGGAGTGCGAGGCCCAGAAGCGGTCGTTCACGACGCCTTCGACGCCGAGGCGCGCGGCCGTCTCGTAATACTCGGCGACGAGCGCGTCGGAGCGCCACACGTTCGGCGGGTTGCCCCAGTGCCCGTCGCCCCAGAGAATCGACGGCGCGAACCGCTCGACGAGCTCGCGCAGCTGCGGCCGCATGTAGGCGTCGACGTAATGCTCCGGGTCGGGGTATTCGGGGTGCGACCAGTCGAGCAGCGAGTAGTAGAGACCGAACCGCAGCCCCGCACGCTCGACGGCGCTCGCGAGCTCGGCGATCACGTCGCGCTGCGGGCCGACGTGCGTCGACGTGCGCGTCGTGTACTGCGAGTCCCAGAAGCAGAAGCCGTCGTGGTGCTTGGTGACGGGCACGACGTAGCGCATGCCCGCGTCGCGCGCGAGCTCCGTGAAGGCGTCGGCGTCGAAGCGTCCGAAGGTGAGCATGGGCGCGAAGTCGTCGAACGCGACGCCGGGCCAGTGCTCTGCGTGCCACGCCGTCACCTCGGGCAACGGCGTGGTCGGGTGCAGGATCATGTCGGGCTTGGGTTCGACGAAGGCCCAGTACCAGTCGGCGTACTCGTGCACCGGCGCGAACGCGGGCACCGTCGCGAGGTTCGCGTGGACGAACATGCCGTACCGGCAGCCGTCCCACCACGACGGCATCACGCGCGCGGTGAGCGTCACCGGCGCGCCCACGCGGCGAGGCTCGCCATGAGGTAGCCGTCGAACACCGGGGAAGCTTCAGGGTCGCCGCCGAGGTCGAGGAAGCCGTTCAGCTCGAGGCTGACGAGCCCGTGCGCGGCGGCCCAGAGGAACGTGCTGATCTCGCGCGTGTCGGCGCCGTCGACGAGCATCCCCGCGTCCGCGCAGCGCTCGATGCCGGCTTGGAGCACGCGCTGCGTCGCGTGGCTGTGTTCGAGGTCGTCGGTGCTCGGCGTGAACTCCGGGACCGGGTGCCCGAACATCACGTCGTAGTAGTGCGGGCTGCGCCGCGCGGCGAGCCGGTACGCACGCCCGAGCCCGAGGAGATCTTCGGCCGGATCCGCGCGGTCGCCGACGGCGGCGAGCGTCTTCGCGAGGCGGTCGAAGCCCTCGCGGTACATCGCGCGCACGATGCCCTCCTTGCCACCGAACAGCGTGTAGATCGCCTGCGTCGACGTGCCGACCCGCTCCGCGAGCTTGCGGGTGCTGAGGCCCTGCGGACCCTCGGCGTGAAGGAGGTCGCCGGCCGCGTCGAGCAGGGAGACGCGCAGCGTGTCGTCGTGCGCCTCCCCCTTGCGCCGGGCCATGCGCTCGCTCCCTGCTGGTCGCGCGTTTCGAAGCGGATCGTTATAACGGTGTCATCTTGGCACCGCGTTCGCTACCGTCCCGTCATGGCCGGCCGGGGTGACCGCACCGTGATCACGAACCGCAAGGCGCGCCACGAGTACTTCGTCCAGGACGTGTTCGAGGCCGGGCTCGTGCTCAAGGGCGCCGAGGTGAAGTCGATCCGGGAGGGCCACGCCAACCTGCAGGACGCCTTCGTGCGGGTCGACGGCGACGCGGTGCGGCTCTACGGGATGCACATCCAGCCGTACGCCTTCTCCCGGCTCGAGCTCGACCCGGTGCGACCCCGCGAGCTGCTGCTGCACCACCGCGAGATCGCGGACCTCGCGGAGGCCACCTCCGAGCGCGGCATCACGATCGTGCCGCTGCGCGTCTACTTCAAGGACGGCCGGGCCAAGGTGGAGATCGCGACCGCGCGCGGCAAGGCGCGCCACGACAAGCGCCAGGCCCTCGCCGAGCGCGACGCCCAACGCGACATCGACCGCGCGCTGAGAGGGATCAAGGAGTAGTGCCGCGCGCGTCGTTGCCCGTTGCCATCGCGGCGGTCGCCGAGCGCGATCCGGTGATGGCGCACCTCGTGGATCTCGTCGGCCCGATCACGCACCGGCCGCGCAACCCCGACGGCCACTTCGGCGCGCTCGTGCGCTCGATCGTGTTCCAGCAGCTCGCGGGCGCGGCCGCGAACGCGATCCACGGCCGCGTGCGCGCAACCGTGCCCGGCGCGCTCACACCTGAAGCGCTCGCCGCGGTACCCGACGACGTGCTGCGCGCCGCGGGTCTGTCGGCCAACAAGCTCGCGTCGCTGCGCGACCTCACCAACAAGGTGCTCGACGGCACCGTCGTGCTCGACGCCAACGCCCGGCTCGCCGACGACGAGATCGTCGCCGGGCTCGTGACCGTGCGCGGCATCGGCCGGTGGACGGCCGAGATGTACCTGATGTTCGAGCTGCGCCGTCTCGACGTCTGGCCCGTCGACGACCTCGGCGTGCGCCAGGGCTACGGGCTCGCGTGGAGCACGGATCCGCCGCCGACCGCCAAGGAGCTGCAGCCGCTCGGCGACCGCTTCCGCCCGTACCGCTCCGTCGTCGCCCGCTACTGCTGGGAGGCCGTCGGTCTCTCGCGCGGCGGCACCGATCCGGCCCTGCGGTAGGCGGGCGTACAATGGTCGTTCCTGATCCACCAACCAGGGGGTGCGTGGCTTCGATTTCGATGTTCGAGATGGGTGAAGCGAGCCGACGTCTCCGGATCGTCGTGAAAGAGCCGGAACCATCAATACCTGCCAACGACAACTTGGCTCTCGCGGCCTAGGACTTCCTAGACGCGACGCTCGATCCGGTTCGGCCACTCGGCCGGGACAGAGCGTCATTTTGAGTGGCTCACCGGCGGGACTGGCCTCGCGGCCCGCCGGGACACTGCAGTGAGGCTGGGTCTGCCACTGGACGCCGGTGAACGGTGGCGGACCGAGACCCACCCGCCGGCTGCGCTCGGAGAAGCCCCATCAACAGCTCGGAAGACGCGGGTTCGACTCCCGCCACCTCCACTACTCCTCTCTTCATCACGCGTTCGCCCAGGTCACAGACCCGGGGGGCGCGTGATTTTCGTCGGCGTGACACACCCCTGACACAACGCCGCGGGCGATGCAGGCGCTGAGGCCGCCAGTGATCGCCGCCGTTGGGCTCGTCCAGTGCTCGACTGATCACTATACTAACCGATTGGTTACTATAGTAGAGCAACCGGAAGAAGGGGTTCGCGGCAATGGACATGTCCGATCCATTCTCGACCGTATGTCCGACCCTCGATGGTCCGGTGCTGTCGGTTCTCGCGGGCACGTCGAGACCGCTGAGCGCCCGCGACGTCGCCCGGCTCGTGAGTCGCGGCTCGTGGTCCGGCGTCCGCAAGACACTGCACCGCCTCGCCGCGCAAGGCGTCGTGCGCCGCGAAGAGGTCGGCAATGTGCAGCTCTACACCCTGAACCGCCAGCACCTCGCGGCACCATCGATCGAGCTCCTCACCGATCTCCGCGGCGAACTGATCCGACGCCTCACCGACTCGGTTCATGCCTGGACGATCGCACCCCGACATGCCTCCCTCTTCGGATCCGCGGCGCGCGGCGACGGCGACCTCGAGAGCGACGTCGACCTGTTCGTCGTTCGCCCCGCCAAGATCAACGCCGAGAACGCGACCTGGCGTCAACAGCTCGACGCGCTCGCACTCGCGGTGCACGACTGGACCGGCAACCACGCGGGCATCTCCGAGGTCGGCACCACCGAGGTAGCGAAGGTCGCACGATCGGCCGCCGGAAAAGCAATCCGCGACGAAGGCATCCTGTTGGCAGGGGTTCCGCTCCGGCAGCTGTTCACGAAGACCCGTGCCGCATGACCACCCGAAGGGCCGGACCCAGAAATGCGGTCGCGCGGAAGCGCGCACGAGGCTTGCGCACGCCCGCAAGTTCCTCGAAGCCGCGCAGCTCGCCGCCGACGAAGACGCGCCCGAGTCCTCGAGCGTCGCAGCATCGTTGGCGGTCCTGTGCGGCATCGCAGCCGCCGACGCGGCGTGCTGCGCGGCACTGGGCCGTCGCTCCCGCTCTCAAGACCACCGAGACGCCGAGCTGCTCGTCGCAACCGTCGAGCCGGGCGGCAAAGAAGCTGCGAACGCGCTGCGCCGGCTCATCGACCTCAAGGACACCGCCCACTACGGGCTCATCAACGTCAGCCGCCAGAAGCTCACCGCCGCGCTCCGTCAGGCCGGCACGTTGGTCGAGTTCGCCGGAGCGACCATCCGTCGGTGACGGTGACACAGGCGTGACACATCACGACACGCGGATGACACAAAATCCCGGTTTCTGGCGGTCAGCGACGGTCGGTGAAGGACAACGAATCTGCCGTCTGACCTGGCCTTTCGCGTCGCGACCTCGAACGACGCGCGAACCCTGACGCGGGTTCGACTCCCGCCACCTCCACTCCACTCCTCCTACGGGATGATCTCAATATTCGCATTGCAGACATCTCAATGCTTCGGTCGACCACGACACCTTTCTTGGGTTCGGCCGATCTCCCTCAGCAGGTGATGTCGCGTCGCTCGTCCGTGGCGGCCGCTGCCGCGACCTTCTAGGGTTCGCCACAACGGACCTCAGGTGGCCGCGCATGGGGGGCACGGATGGGATTCGTTCGCAGGTTGCGACTCGCGGGCCTCGTCGGGACGGCCGTGTTCGTGTTGGCGAGCTGCATTCGCTTCGCCCCGCCCGAGGCGTTGTCGGTGGACGGCGGTGCGGCGCTGGCCGACGTGACGGGCGACGGCACCGCGGACATCCTCGCCAACGATCCCACCGGCATCGCGCGCTACGAGTACTGCGGCACCGCGTGCCTGGACGCGAAGGAAGTCATCGCGAACGAGCACATTCGATTCGTGGGCGACTTCAACAACGACGGCAAGGACGACGTCATCGCCATCGACGACTCGGTCAACTTCGAGCTGTTGCCGGGGAGCGCCACCGGACTCTCGGCGGCGAGCGCGATCCCGATCCCGCGACCGTCCGGTTACACGATCGTCAAGACGGGCGACTTCAACGGCGACGGGAAGGTCGACCTGCTCTGGTCAGCGCTCGTTTTCAACGGGTACGTCCACTACTTCGCACAGCTCGGCAACGGTGCCGGCGCGTTCACGTCGTCGTCGTTCGGCACCATCACGCCGACGTTCGAAGCCGGACCGGAGCAGGTCGAAGTGGGTGACACCAACAACGACGGGCGCGACGACCTCATCGCAGCCGCTGTCGGCCAGATCCAGGTGATGCGCTACGGCGGGCGGCAATGCGACTTCGGCGGTCTCCCTGTCACCTGTTCAGCGTTCTCGGCCCAGATCCCGTCCGATCACTTCGCCGTCGGTGACATCGACGCCGACGGCCGAGCCGACATCGCGCGCTACCGGTTCTCGACCCACACCGTCGATTTCTTCCGATCCACGGGCGACGGCTTCACCGCCTTCCCGTACGACACCTTCGCCACCGCCACCTCGAGTACCACCATCGAGATGGGGCTGCGCGACATCGACAACGACGGCGCGATCGACTTCCTGCTCAACGACCGGGTGAACCCGCGAACGTGGTGGAGCGGCACCAACGACGGTGGCTTCCCGTTCCGGGCGTTGTCGGACGTCCCGCTGGGGGCCTCCGGTTGTGCGCAGTGCTTCGGCGACGTCAACGGCGACGCGCGCCTCGACGCCATCGTCGACCAACCGTCACCGAGCACCAGAAGCGACCTCTGGATCAACGCCTCGACGGTTCCGTGAGGCCCGCGCCTTCGGCACTCGCCTGGGCCCGCACCGCTCGAACGCCGAATTGACGCGACGAGAGGCCTGCCGGTTGGGTCCGGCACTCATGGATTCGCGTCCAGTCCGTCGGCATCCATCGCAGCTCGGAGTTGGCTGAGCCATTCGCGGGCCAGGTCGGCGCCGTTCGGGAGTTGGTCGTCCGGCTCCCAACGCCACGTCGTGACCATCGCGAGCACGAGAAGCCGGCACTCGCGAAGCAGATCTCGGTCGACGGGCCCGTAGTGGTCCGCGACCGCTTCGGGGGCATGCGCGAGGTCGAACTCGACCGGTCCGCGGCAACCCGTCTCGAAATCGATGAACAGCAGCCCTCGCTCCGTCCTGAGCACGTTGCCGGGGTGGGGCTCGCCGTGCAGGAGCTGCTCGGCGGCGCGCCGGTCGCCGATCGTGCGCCGCAGGTTTCGCATGGTGTCGGCGAGAAGATTCCGGTCCGCGTCAGGAAGATTCGGAGTGCGTGAGCGGTCGCCGAGGAGCCACTGGGCCTCCGCGACTCGATCCGTGAAGTGCGGCGTCGTCACGTCGACCTGGCGCATGCCGGCGTGCAGGCGCTGGAGTGCCCGCGCGTACTCGCGTGGCTCGACCGCGGCCGGTGGCCGCGGCTCGTGGTATCTCCAGAGCGTGATCGCGAAGCCGTCGCGTACGGAGACGCGCGGCTCGACGCGAGGCTCGGGCCCGGCGATCGGGCTGTCGGTTTCGGCGAGGCGGCGGGCGATCTCGACTTCGAAGGCAGGACCAGGCTCGTAGAGGCCCTCGTGCGCGCGCCAGGTCGCGGCCGCCTTCGGCTCGACCGGTGCGACCCGAGCGAGCACGTCGCAGGGCAACAGTCGCAGCGCGACCCGGTTCGAGTTGTGAACGACGATCGCGTCTTCGACCCGCAGGCCAAGTGCCGACGTGGCCGACGCCGCGGCGACCACCGCACGGTCGACCTCCTCCGCGTTCATCGCCTCACCCTCGTCGCTCGGTGCCGCGCCGGTCAACGAAGCGCCGCGCCGCAAACCCGCCCGATCTGCCTGATTGAGTCCGGCGACAGACCCCACGGCGCGAGCTCGCCGCGCGCGGTCGCGTTAGCGTTCGCGAATGCCGCGTCAGGTTCCGCGGGGCACGATCACGTTCCTCTTCACCGACATCGAGGATTCGACACGCCGGTGGGAGGAAGCGCCCACCGAGATGGCCGACGCGCTGCACGCCCACGACGCGATCGTGCGGGGCACGATCGAGCGGCGGGGCGGGTACGTGTTCGGCACCGGGGGCGACGGCTTCAGTGCCGCGTTCTCCACCGCCGGCGACGCGGCCGCGGCCGCGATCGAGGCGCAGGAACAGTTGCGCGACGACGTCGCCATCGACTTCGCGGTTCGCATGGGGCTGCACACCGGCGAGGCGGTCGAACGCGACCGGAACTACTTCGGCACCGAGGTGAACCGGACCGCGCGGCTGATGGCGCTGGCACACGGCGGCCAGGTCCTCGTCTCCGATGCGACCGAGGCGTTGGTGCGCGGTCAGATGACGCTCCGACCGCTCGGTGAGCACCGGCTGCGCGGCCTGCGCGGTCGCATGTCGGTGTTCCAGCTCGTGGCCGAGGGCCTTCCGGCCGAGTTCCCCGTGCTGCGCAGCGGCGAGCGCGCGGCGGGAAACCTCCCGCAGCAGCTGAGCTCACTCGTCGGTCGCGAGCAGCTGATCGACGACGTCTCCGAGCTCGTGCGGTCGCGCCGGCTGGTGACCCTGGTCGGGGTGGGAGGGGTGGGCAAGACGCGGCTCGCGCTCGAGGTCGGAGCCGAGGTCGCGGGCGAGTTCCCCGACGGCGTGTGGATGGTCGAGCTCGCGTCGGTCGCCGATCCGGCCTCCGTGCCGGCCGGAATCGCGACCGTGCTCGGGATCACGCCTCAGGGCGACGCGCCCTTGATCGACACCGTGGCCGAAGCACTCGGTGGCCGTCGACTCCTGTTGGTCGTCGACAACTGCGAGCACGTCACCGCGGCCGCCGCATCGGCGATCAACGCGATGCTCGGCCGGTCGGCGGACGTGAAGGTGCTCGCCACTTCGCGCGAATCCCTTGCCGTCGAGGGCGAGACCACGCTCACGGTCGTCCCGCTCGCGCTCGACGGCGACGTCTCCTCCGATGCCGTCACGCTCTTCGTGGAGCGCGCCCGCGTGGTCCGGCCCGACTTCGGGCTCGGCGACGACAGCACCGCGACCGCAGTCGCGGAAATCTGCCGGACGGTCGACGGGCTCCCACTCGGGATCGAGCTGGCGGCCGCGCGCATGGCGGCGATGAGCGCGGTCGAAGTACGCGACCGGCTCGCCGACCGTTTCCGCCTGCTACAGGGATCCACGGCCGGACCGGACCGGCAGCTCACCCTCCGCCATGCCGTCGAGTGGTCGTACGACCTGTTGACCGAGGACGAGCGACAGCTCTTGCGCCTGACGTCGGTCTTCTCGGGCGGGTTCGAGCTGCAGAGCATCGGCGCGGCGGTCGACGGCGCCGACGACGTCGATGTCCTGCGCCATCTCGACTCGCTCGTGCGGAAGTCGCTCGTCGTCGCCGACCACGCGGCGAGCCGTACCCGCTACCGACTCTTCGAGACGATCCGCCAGTTCGCCGAGGACCGCCTGGCGGAAACGGGCGCAGGCGAGCGGACGCGTGATCGCCACGCCGCGTACTTCGCGCGTGAGGCGGCCACGCGGTGGAAACACTGGGACGGGCCCGGTTGGCGCGACGCCGTCGACTGGGTGGAGGCGGAGCTCGACAACCTGCGTGCGGGTTACCAGTGGAGCGCGGCGCGCGGCGAGTTGGAGACGGCGACCGACATCGCGGCGCACGCAGCACTCATGGGCTTCTCGGTGCAGCTGTTCGAGACGCTCGCGTGGGCCGAGGAGCTGCTCGCCCCCGCGGTGACGGCCGACGTCACCCATCTGCCTCGCTTGTACACCGGCGCGGGCCTCGCATGCTTCGCCGGTCGCGCCGAGGCTGCTCGCGCGAATGCGCACCGCGCCACCGAGATCGAACGCGAGCCCCGGTACGACGCGTGCGAACCCGGCTATGCATCCTTCATCGAGGCGCTCGGCGCGGTGTACTGCGGCGACCTCGACCGCTACGTCGAGCTCACGGGTGAAGTGGCCGAGCGGTACGGCCGCGATCGCGGGTATGCACTCGCCGCCTATGTCGACGGTCTCCAGTCGTGTGGCCGCCGCGACGAGGCGCTCGCGCTGGTCGAGGAATCCGTCGCCGTCGCGCGAGCGCACGGCAATCCCTACTGGATCGCCTACGCGCTCTGGATCGCGGGGATGACGTTCTCCAAGACCGATGCACGCCGCGCGTTCGCCGCGTGGGAGGAGGGCGTCGCCTGCGTTCGCGAGCACCGCGTGCAGTTCTTCGAAGGGTTCCTCGCGCGCGACGCGGCGCGCCTGCACACGTCGGACGGCGAGCCCGATGCCGCCCTCGTGCTGTTCGGTGAGGCGATCAGCGCGTTCCACCGGGCGGGCAACGTGCCGCAGCTGGTCATCACGCTCGCGAGCGTGCCGGCGCTGTTCGAGCGCCTCGACCGTCACGCGCCCGCCGCGATGTTGCTCGGCGCGCTGTCGCGCGAGCCGTCGAGCTTCCATCACGTACCCGAGCTCGCCGCGCTCGACGAGCGCCTCGCACGCGAGCTCGGGAAGGCGCGTGCCGCCGACTTCATGGCCGCGGGCGCGGCCCTCGATCTCGGTGACGCGGCGGTCTACGCCCGCCAGCAGATCGACGTCGCCCGCCGCGACCCGAGCCCGAAGGCCCGCCGGCCGCGACCGGGTGGGCTGACGCGGCGGGAGATCGAGGTCCTCCGGCTGCTCGCCGACGGGCGGAGCGCCGCGGAGATCGCGACCCAGCTGTTCATCTCGACGAGGACCGCCGAGCACCACGTCCAGAACATCTACACGAAGCTCGGCGTCGCGAACCGCGCCGCGGCGACGCGCTGGGCCGTCGAGCACCAGGTGGTCGGGAGCGTCGCCGGCGCGAAATAGGTAGTGGTACCGATGCCGCCGGCGCGGCTCGTCCCGACAATGCCCTTACGCCGATCGACCGGTCGGCGAGAAGCGATCCTCGCTGACAAAAGGGGCAAACCATGATCCTGGCCACCACCACCGTCGAGAACGTCGAGCGATTCCTGGACGTGTTCGGCACCAAGGGCGCCGAGAAGCGGGGCCTGCACGGCTCGAAGGGTTCGACGGTCTTCGCCGACCCGAACGAGGCCAACCGCGTGTGGGCGCTGTTCGACTGGGACGAGGCCGGCTGGGTCGAGTTCGTCTCCGACCCCGACGTGCCGCCGATCCTGAAGGAAGCCGGGCACCTCGACAAGCCGCAGGCCGCGCCCCTGCTCGGCTCGTACCAGGCATAGGAGGCGACGATGACCACCGCGAACAACCGTTCCGCGCGCGTCGGCGTCGTCACCGACCAGACCGGCGCGCTCTCGTTCATGGGCATCGCCAACGCCAACGTCGCCAAGATGGTGATCGACGACGTCAACGCGCGCGGCGGTCTCCTCGGTCGCCCGGTCGAGCTGTTCATCGAGGACAGCGCGACTGACGACACCGTGGCGGAAGCCGTTGCGGCGAAGCTCGTCGACCGCGCGGCCGTCGACGTCGTCGTCGGCGGCATCTACAGCTCGACGCGCCAGGCCATCAAGGGGCCGGTCGTCGACCAGGCGGAGACGCTCTACCTCTACCCGGAGCAGTACGAGGGGCAGGAGTGCCATCCGCTGATCTTCTGCACCGGACCCGTTCCGGCGCAGCAGGTCGAGCCATTCTTCCCGTGGTTGATGGAACAGACCGGCGCGAAGACGTTCTACATGCCGTCGGCCGACTACATCTGGCCGCAGACCATGAACAAGAAGGTGCGTGAGGTCGTCACCGCTCGTGGGGGCGAAGTCGTCGGCGAGACGTACTTCGCACTCGACCACACCGACTACGCCGGAGTCGTCGCCGACATCATGGCGACGGGCGCCGACGTCGTGTTCAACACGATCGTCCCGCCCGGGCTCACACCCTTCCTCGACGAATTGCACCGCGCGGGGTTCACGCGCCGAGGCGGGCACATCGTGTGCACGTACTTCGACGAGAACTTCCTGAACCTCGTCCCGGCCGAACAGGTCGAGGGCCTGTACGGGTGCCTCGACTACTACCGGGACGTCGACGACACGTTCAGCATCGAGCTCCTCAACCGGTACGAGCGCCTGTATCCCGGGAGCGCGATGTTCACGGCCGGCAGCGCGTGCACGGGTACGTACCGGGCCTTGAAGCTCTGGGAGAGCGCCGTCAACGAAGCCGGGTCGCTGAACCAGGACGAGGTGATCGCGGCACTCGACCACGCGCGCATCGCGCAGGGCCCCGGCGGTCCGGCCGAGATGGTGCCCGGGCAGCACCACGTGCGGATGAACATGTACATCGCCCGATCCGAGCACGGCACGTTCAAGGTGGTCGAGAACCTCGGCCACATCGATCCGAAGGAGTGCGAAGTCGGCCGTTAGCCGACCGCGCATCCTCGTGCACCCTGCGGCGCGTCGCGGCGCGTCGCAGGGTGCACGGCGTTCCGCCCACGGAGCGACTCCTCGACTTGACCCCTGAGCACGGTTAGCGTGCGGCGCACGGCAGGGGGGTGCTCGTGAGCCAGGTCGCGATGCTCGAGTTCGCGGTGCACGTGCTTCGGGACCAGGTCGTGGCGCTCGACACCGCGCAGATGGACGTCGTCTCGAACTGCGAGCCGTGGACGGTCCGCCGGTTGGCCAGCCATGCGCTCAACAACCAGCTTCTCTGGGGCGGCGTCGTCACGGGCGAGCACTCGGTGTCGGTCGAGGACACGATGGGTGCGGTGCCGTACGAGGGTGACCTGGCGCGCTACGCCGACGACGTGACCGACCGCAGTCTCGAGATGTGGCGCACCGAGGGCGTGCTCGACGCGATACACACCACCCCGTTCGGAGAGCTGCCGGGCACGGTGGTCGTCAACTTCCCGACCATCGATGCGTTGTGCCACGCGTGGGACCTCGCCGCGAGCTGCGGGCATCCGATCGATTTCCCGCCCGAGATGATTCCGGCGATCTCAGAGGTCGTCGCGGCGACCTGCACCGACGCGGTTCGCGACCTGGGCCTGATCAAGGCGGCACCCCCGCTGCCGGCCGGCGCCAGCGCCACCGAACGGTTGATGGCCCAGGCCGGTCGGGCCCGGCCCGCCTGACAACAACGGCACGCCGTTGCGCCTCACAGTCCTCCGCCGGAGTGGTCGCTGCCGAACCAGGTCGTGAGTGCTCGCGGCAGTTCCGGGTCGGTGAGGTTTCCGGTCCAGGCGACGTAGCCGTCGGGTCGGATCAGCACGGCCGGAGGCGCGCCGACCTCGCCCAGGACCGGGAGCTCCCACCGGCCGTCGTGCGTCGCGGCGACGAACCGGACTCGACTCCCCCACGGAGTGATGTCGAAACCGCCGCGTGCACCGAGTCCGAGGAGTACGGGCCAGCGCGTCGTGCAGCAGGGTGAAGACGCGCGTCGGACCGTCGGCGGTGCGCAGATCGAGGTCGGGCATGCGCCGCCCGAGGAGCGGGTGTCGCGCGCCGAGGTCGTAGTGGATGTCGAGACCGGACAGCATCCCGGCGACGCGCCGGCGCGGCTCGTCCATGGCCAGCAGATCGCTCATGGTGTCGCGCAGGGCCTGGTGACGGTCGTCGGGAGTGCTCAGCGCGACCTGCGCCATGGTGTAGCGCAACGCCCGGGCGCCGACCGGATGGCGTTCGGCGTGGTACGTGTCGAGGAGGCGCGGCGGTGATGTCCCGTCGACCACTTGCGCGAGCTTCCAGCCGAGGTTCACGGCATCCTGCACGCCGATGTTGAGGCCCTGACCGCCCTGCGGCGGATGCACGTGGGCGGCGTCGCCCGCGAGGAGCACCCGCCGCTCGCGGTACGACGCCGCCTGCCGGGTCGTGTCGGTGAACCGGGAGATCCAGCTCGGGCGCTGCGCTCCGAAGTCGGTCCCGTAGGCGACCGTGAGCGCGGCGCGCAGATCCGCCAGCGTCGGTTCCCCGGAGAGTTCGACCTGCTGTTCCTTCAGCACGACCCGGTACGGCCCACCACCCTCCGTCCGGTTGACCGGGCCGATGCCACCACCCTCGGGCCGCCCGCCGACGTCGGGCTCCTCGCCCATCTCGACCTCGGCGATCATCCAGCTCGTCGAGGCATCCAAGCCGGGGAAGTCGATGCCCGCGACCCTGCGGACCACGCTGCGGCCGCCGTCGCAGCCGACGAGATACGCCGCACGGAGCGGCGCGGTGCCGGACACCTCCACATCGACGCCGGTGTCGTCCTGCGCGAACCCTGTCACCTCGCACCTGCGGAGGATCGGCACGCCGAGCTCGTCGACCCAGCCGGCCAGGACGCGCTCGAAGTCGCGCTGCCACAGCGCGAGCCCGTAGTTGTGGCGGGTCGGGAAGTCGCTGATGTCGGCGACGACCTGGGCGACGTGTCCCTCGACGAGGAACCGTTGCGCGATGCCCCGCTGATCGAGCACCTCGATGGTGCGGGAGTGCAGGCCGCCCGCGCGCGATCCGTCGAGCTCCTGACTGGCGCGCCGCTCGACGACGACCGCGTCGATCCCCGCCAGCGCCAGCTCTCCCGCGAGCATCAGGCCGGTCGGGCCCCCTCCTGCGATCACTACCGCGTGTTCGGTCATCGCCACTCCCGGACGGGTCATGAAGGTCAGCGGCGCGCGTCAGCCCTGGAGCGCGGCGACGCGCGCGTCGTGGGGGAAGGCCATCGTGCCGTTCTCGTCGGTGCAGCGGTCGCCGATCGCGGCGCCGCACGTGGGGCAGGCGACCATGCCCCGCACGAGCATGGCTTCCGCAGTGGTGATCGCGCCCGGTTCCCGCGCGGGGCGCGGCAGGTGCGCGGTCGCGGCCTCGAGGAAGGCGCACGCGTCATCGAGGTCGACGCTGCGGCGGAACGGCGGCATCGCGGAGAGCAGCTGCGTGCGGTAGTCGCGCGTCGCGAGGCGGGCGTCGAGCACCGCGACGACACCCTTGTCGTCGCGCCGGCGGATGAGGCGACCGGCACCCTGGGCGAGCACGAGCGCAGCCTCGGGCAAGTCGATCGTGGCGAACGCGTTGCGGCCCGCGGCCTCGGCGCGCTCGCGCCGGGCCGCGTTGAGCGGCTCGGCGGGAGACGGGAACGGGATGCGGTCGATCACCACGAGCACGCACGACACGCCCGGGGTGTCGATGCCGGCCCAGAACGACCGCGTCCCCACGAGCACCGACTCCTCGTCGTCGGCGAAGTTGCGGCTGAGGGTGCCGACGTCGGCGTCGCCCTGCGCGAGCACCTCGTGATCGGTCTCGTCGCGCAGCAGCTTCGCGAACCGCTCGACGTTCGCGCGCGACGTGCAGAGGACGAGCGCGCGGCCGCCGGCGGCGTTGACGAGCCGCACCAGCCGCTCCCCCGCCGCCTCGATCCACGCGTCACGGGCGTGGCCGGGATCGGGGAGGTCTTTGCCCACGTAGAGGATGCCCTGCTCGCGCCAGTCGAACGACGACGGCGTGCGGAGCGCGACGTAGCCGCGGCCGGTCTTGGAGTGGAGCTCGCCGTCGCCGTCGCGCTCGCCCCACGATCCCGGCGCCGCATCGGGCACGAACCCGAGCCGGGTGGCGAGCGCCGCGAACGGCGGCTCACCTCCCAGCGTCGCCGACACCGCGATGACCGGCCGGCGGTCGAGCAGCAGCGTGCCGAGCACATCGCCGGCGGCCACCGGCGCGAGGCGCACGCGCGCACCGCCGCGTCCCGACTCCACCCAGACGACGTCGTCGGTCCCCGGCGCCGCGAGCCGGCGCAACACACCGAGCCGGGCCGCGGCGAGCTGCGCGGTCCGCTTCGCGTCGTCGGAATCGGCGCGCGTCAGCGCCACGGACGCGGCTGCGAGCCGTTCGGCCGCGGATGCGAACGCGCCCGCAAGGTGCTCGTCGGACGCAATGTCGAGGAGGCCGTCGCGATCGGAGACGGCGGCATCGAGGTGCTTCACCGACTGCGCGAACGCGTCGACCTTCGCGGCGTCGACCCCGGCCTTGGCGAGCAGACCGGCGAGACGCGCGAGCGCGGCGGGCGCGAGGTCGGCGCCGAAACTGTTCGTCGCGTTGTCGGCGAACGCGTGCGCCTCGTCGATCACGAGCGCGTCGTGCTCGGGGAGCACGTTGCCGCCCGCGGCGAGATGCATGCAGTAGAGGGCGTGGTTGACCACGAGGATCTGCGCCTCGCGGGCGCGCTCGCGGGCCCGTTCCGCGAAGCACGCATCGCCGTCGGCGCACTTGGTGCGGCCGGGGCATTCGAGGCTCGTGCAGCTCACCGCGGCCCACGACGCGTCGGCGATCGCGTCGCCGACGTCGCCGCGATCGCCGGTGCCGGACCGCTCCGCGAACGTCCGCAACCGGTCGAGGTGGCGGCCGAAATCGCGCCCGACCGGCATCTCGAACAGCGCATCGGGCTGCGCGGCGGCGCGCAGCTTGGCGAGACAGAGGTAGTTCGAACGGCCCTTCAGCAACGCGAACGTGAACGGAGTGCCGCCGTGCTCGTGCAACGCCGGCAGATCGCGTGTCACGAGCTGGGTCTGCAGCGCGATCGTCGACGTCGCGACGACGATCCGCCGGCCCGACGCGACCGCGGGCGCGAGGTAGGCGAGGCTCTTGCCCGAACCCGTCGGGGCCTCCGCGAGAAGATGGTGGCCGGATTCGAGCGCGTCGGCGACGGCGTCGGTGAGGGAGAGCTGGCCGTCGCGTTCTTCGCCTCGCAGCGCGGCGACGGTCGCGTCGAGGAGCGCGCGGTGGTCGCGCTCCTTGGTGCTGCCACCGGTGCCATCCCCCGCAGCTCGTTGCGAGCGCGCGCCGACGTCGTCCGTCATCGTCTCTTCCCACTCCTCGTCGCCCGGCCCATTGAAGCGCACTCGGCAGCTCGCGCCGGAGACGGCTCGTCGCGTGGCCTGAAGCGGTCCTGAAGCGGTCCTGAAGCGGTCCTGAAGCGAGGGGTCCGATGCTGTGGCCGACGGGTACCGCCGGTTCCCCGGAACACGAAAGAGGAAGCCATGAAGATCTACCGCCGCATCAGCCGTCTCGCGATCCTCGCCGCGCCGACGCTGTTCGCAGTCGTCGAGATGGCGCCGCGGCTTCGCCGCTCCTGAACCACGCTCCGCCGGCCCGCGGCCTCACGGTCGCGGGCCGGCCGCGCACCCACCACTGTCCGTGCCCCGCGCCGGAGGAATCCCGATGTTCCGACCACATCCAGGCCGCACCGCTTCCGACGAGCGTCTCGGGCTCGAGCCGCGCCAACCGGCGCGTCGCCGTCGCGGCCGCCGCAGTCGTGGGGATGGACCAGGCGACCAAGGCGCTGGCCCCGTTCTGGCACCAGCCGTCGGTGCTCCCGATGCGCAACCACGACCTGCTGCTCGGTTTCGTGGGCGGCAACCGGGTCGGGCTCGTGCTGCTCATGGCCGCCCTGCTCACCGCCTTCGGTCGCCACCTGATGCAGCGGGTCCGAGCGGGCGCCCTGCCGCCGGTCACCGCCGGGCTACTCGTGGGCGGCGCGCTCGCGAACCTCGCCGACCGCGCCGTGCTCGGCTCGGTACGCGACTTCTTCGTGATCGGGAACACGATCGTCGTGAACGCGGCCGATCTCGCGGTCGCGCTCGGTCTCGTCGCGTACGCGGGCGCGACGCTCGGTCGGCGGTCCCCGGCGCCCCGCCGGCCGCAACGGGCCTCCTCACGCGTCGTTGCGCGATGATCTGCGCGTGCGGGCGGTGTGGCGATCGGTGATGTCGTCGGCGGCAGTCGCGCTGCTGGCGGTCGCGGCGCCGGCAGTTCCCGTGTCGCCGGCCGCCGCGAGCGACAACGGCCACGGCCAGCTGGTCGACTGCAGCCACGCGAGCGAGCGCGTCACGATCAGCGTGAGCTCGTACCTCGACCGCGATTGCACCTACAGCGGCGGGTTCGCGATCACGGCGTCGAACGTCACGCTCGACTGCCGGGGCGCGCTCCTCCGGCGCACCAGCGCCGACGGCAGGGACGCGATCGCGGTCGCGGTCGACGCGGAAGCCGATCTCGGGAACGTCACGATCCGCAACTGCCGTATCGACGGCTTCTTCCACGCGATCGACCTCGCGCGCAACGGCGCGAACCAGCTCGCCGCCGGCCACGAGTACGACCACTCCCTCAGCAACGTGGTCGTCGAGGACACCCACATCAGCGGCACGCGCGCCGTCGGCATCTACGTCCACCCGTACGTCACCGGCACCACGCTGTTGCGCGATGTCGTGACGGGATCGGCGAGCGCCGGCGTGTACCTCGACGAGGGTTCTCGAGGCGCGCGCATCGAAGGCAACGTGTTCACCGGCAACGGCTTCGTCGAGAACGGGCCGGGCGGGACCAACACGACCTTCGGTGGCTTGAGCGTGCGGTACTGGGGGCCGGGCCGCGAAGGCATCGCCGTCGACGGTTCGAGCGACAACGTCATCCGCGGCAATTGGATCGCCGGGAACTCGGCCGGCGGGGTGTTCCTCTACACGAACTGCGGCGAGAACGTGCACACCGATCCCGCCAACTGGCTGGAGCACCGCTACGGCGCGGAGCACAACGAGATCGCCGGCAACGTGATCGCGGGGAGCGGCACGGGCGTGTGGGTCGCATCGCGCATGGGCGAGAACGTGTACCCGATGGACTGCAGCGACGTGCCGTACGTGTCGGGACCGCTGAAGTCGATCACGCTCGACCACGCGTCGTACAACACCGTGAATGCCAACCTCATCGTCGGCGCAGCCTTCGGCGTTCGGGTCGAGGACGACCACGCCGCGGTCACCCGGAACTGGTTCGTCGCGTCGAGCGCCGCCGACTACGCCGTCGTCGTCGGGACCCCGTACCGCACGGCCGCGCTCGGCGAGCCCGTCGCCGACACGGTCGTGGCGCGCAACCTGTCGTCCATCACCGGCAACCGCAGCCCGTACCGATGGGTCGACGGCGTGACCCGTCTGCGCGACCAGCAGAACGTCGCCGCCGGCACGGCCAGCCCCTTCTGCACGGCGCCCGACGTTCCCCGGGGCCCGTTCGTCATGGTGTACGCCTTCGCGCTGCAGGATCCGTCGCAACCGCCCGTGCCGCCGCCCGCGTACACGGTGCCGTCTCTCGGCGTCCTCCCCGCCTGCTCGTGAACCACCCGAGCCGCTCGGGCGCGTGACCGCCCGCACCCCGACTGGGGTTCAGGGCCCGGCTGGGTAGGGGCGGTTGTCGGCGGGGCGCGCGAGGGGCCGCGGATCGGGCACCTCGGTGGCCTGGTCGAGGTGGTCGGCGTAGTACTCGAGAATCCCGGCGCGTTGCAGGAGCGCGTCGAGGTCGGCACAGCGGGCTTCGCGGTAGCGAGCAAGGATGACGCCGCGCGCGACGTCGAGGAAGTTGGTGGTCGGCACGCGGGCGACGGAACCGTCGACGAAGTGCACGTCGGCCTCACCCTTCACCGTCGCCTCCGCGACCCACGGGAGGTAGTGACGCCCGGCCTCGTGGAGGAGCGCGACGAGCGAGTCGGGAACGGAGGCGCGATCGAACCATTCGCCGATGTCGGTGACGGGGCGCACCAACGCGTGGGTGTGCGCGACGACGTCGGGCGCGACGCGGTCGACCACGCGCCGGCACCACGGGTCGTTGGTGAAGTGCGCGACGTTCGGACCGAAGAACGCGAAGTCGGCGAGCGAGACGCGCCCGAGCAGCCAGCGGTGCGCGGCGACGTGCGATCCGAACACCTGCAACCAGGGGACCAGCGACTCGTTCACCCACGCGTCGATGTTCTCGGCCGTCGTCCCGAGCCGAGGCAGGCACGCGGTCATCTGGTCGGTGACGAAGCGGCGGGTGTTGTCGACCGGCCCCGGCACCTCCATGCTGCCCTCGCGTGCGATGTCCCAGCTGCCCGTCACCACGTTCTCGTCGTAGAGCCAGCGCGTCCCGACCGCGTGCCGGTAGAACCACTCGTCACCGAAGTCGTCGAGCGCGTAGGCGACGAAGCGCAGCACCGGATCGTCGGGCAGCACCGCCCGGTGCGGGAAGCGCGTCTCGAGGTGAGAGATGATCGACGTCGAGTCCCAGATCATCTCGCCGTCGGGGTCGGTGACGGCCGGGATCCCGCCGTTCCACCCCACCGCGCGGGCCGGAGCGTTCACCCCGATGCTCGGTTCGAGGCGCCACGGCAACTGCTTGTAGCCGAGGTAGCCGGTGACCTTGCGCGTGAAGTACGAGACGGTCAGCCCGTGGACGACGAACGGTTCCGTGGTCACGACGGCGGCCTTTCGCTGGGGTGCCGGAGCATTTCGCGACCGCCAGCATTACCAGCTTCCGGTGCCCGCGTGAGCTGATGACGCACCCGGGGCGGCAGGTGACGCGCGGCTGATGCGCGGGTTCGGACATCGTTCGTCACCGACGGCCAGATCCGGCCGGGAAGAGCCCACAGCTCAAGGAGCGTCCGCATGAGAACAGTGATCGCCATCCACGAGGTCGACGACGTCGCGCACTGGCTCGCCTCGCCGAAGCGTCAGGAGTTCTTCGGCCCGCACGGCATCACGGCCCGTACCTTCGTCGATTCGAGCGGATCGAACCGGGTCGGTCTGATCATCGAGACGCCGAGCGTGGAGCTGCTCCAGGAGCTGCTCTCCTCGCCCGAGGCGGCCGAGGCCGAGAAGTTCGACGGCGTGCACGCCGACACGATCGTCATCTTCGCCGAGAGCTGAGCTCGGTCCCGCGAACAGCTGGTGCGCGACCGTCTCACCGCGCGCCGGCGAGCGCGGCGACCCGGCGCTCCCAGATGCGGAAGCCGCCCTCGGCACACAACGCCGACGCCTCGGCGAGCCACTCCTCGCTCTCGGAGTCGAGCCGGCGGAGCTGCCGGTGACGGGTCTGTGCCAGGGCGTAGAGGGTGGTCGCGCGGTGGTACTTCCAGCCGAACTCGGTCGCGGTGTCGAGCGCGGCCCGTAGGTACTGCTCGGCCGCGTCGTGGCGGCCGAGCAGCGCGGCGAGCTTGCCTGCGTACGCGCTGACCGGACCTTGGCTCGTGACGCCGTTGAACGTGACCTCCGCCGCGTGCGGCTCGACGAGCGGGAGCAGGTGCCGCGCGGCCTCGGCGTCGTCGAGCTCCGTGGCGAGCACCGCATACCCGATGACCGACGTCATCCAGACACTGTCGACGCCGAGCTCCTGGAAGCGCGTCGACACCCCTTCCCACAACACCTCGCGCGCGACCTCCTCGCGGCCGGTCGCCGCGCAGATGATGGCGTGGCCGAGCTTGAACGCGCTGACACCGGGGTTCTCCTCCATCGCCTGCTCGACGAGCGGCGACAGCTCGTCGTGGCGACCCCCGAAGGTGCCGATCGAGAACAGCTGAGCCGCGAAGAACGTGAAGGCGTCGGGCGCGGCGATCTGCAGGCCGAGATCGAGGTTCGCGGTGGCGAGGGCCTCGGCCTCGGCCAGGCGCCCCTCCATCGTGGCCTCGAACGTCTCGATGACGCCCGCGGTCCATCGCAAGCGCGGCTCCGCGAGCTCCTGCACGACTGCCCGCATGGTCGCGAGACTCGTCGCGGCCCCCACCCGGTCGGCCGACTCGACCGCGACGTTGTACGCCGCGAGCGCGGCGCCGAACTCCAACCTCGGATCGCCCGTGCTGCGCGCCGCCGCCACCGCCCGCACCGCAACGCGTGCGCGGAGCTCCTCGCGGCCGGGCGCCCAGAGCGCGTACAGCACCGACGGTGCGATCTCCGCGAGCACGGTCTCGTCGCCGAGCTCGTTCACGAGGTCGAGCGCTTCGTGCGCAGCGGCCAGGCGCCGCGCGGTGTCGGGCGTGAAGGTCAGCTCCCGCGCGAGGAGCGCGCGCAGGCGCGCGAACGTCGCGATGTCATCCGGATCGACGGCGGCGAGGGCCGCCTCCAAGATCGCGAGGTGCTCCGGCGCACTGCTGTCGAGCCGAACGAAGCCGCGATCGGCCGCGAACGCGGCGCGTACGAGTGCGGCGGTGGCACCGCTGCGGTGCGCGAGCCGGGCGCCCTCCACGAGCGTCTCGAAGGCCCTCGCGTCGCCGCACCGATGCTGCGCGTCGCCGAGGCGCACGAGCAGATCGGCCCGTTCGGCCGCGGGCCGGTCGAGCGCGATCGCAATGTCGAGCGCGGTGCGGTAGTGCTGGGCCGCCTCGCTCGGAGCGACGTGGGCCAGCGCGTCGTCGCCGGCCCGCACCGACCACTGGAGCGCGTCGGCGTGCCATCCCGCCCGCTGGCAGTGCCGCGCGAGCTGGACGGCGACGCTCCCCGGCAAGTCGTCGACGTTCTTCTCCAACGCCCGCGCCGCGCGCCCGTGGAGGTGCGCGCGCCGAGACGGACCGATGTCGGCGTACAGCGCGTTCTCCACCAGCGCGTGCACGAAACGCAGCGACCGTCGTGGGCCGTCGCCTTCGAGGAGGAGTCCGCCACGTGCGGCGGCGTCGAGCGCGGCGATCACGACTCCCTCCGGAAGGTCGACCATCTCGACGAGCACCGTTTCGGAGAACTCCTCACCCAGCACCGACGCGGCGCCGAGCACTTCGGTCGCGTCCTCGCCCAGCGCGTTCACACGGCTCCACACGACGTCGCGCAGGCTCATCGGCACCGCATCGCGATCGAAGCCGCGCTCCGCCCAGTGCCGGATCACCTGCGTCGCGTAGAGGGGGTTCCCCGCGGTCTGCGCGTGGAGCGCGGCACCGAGCTGCGCGAGCTCCGGCGCGCCGGTGATCCGCCCGCTCGCCGACAGCAGGTCGTCGAGCTCGGCACCGGCGAGCCCAACGAGATCCAGGCGGTGCGTCCGGCTCTGATCGAGGCCGGCGAGCGCGAGGCGGAGGTCGTCGGTGGTCGCCGGCTCGCGACTGCCGAGGACGATGAGTATCTGTGCACCGGCAAGCGCGCGGGCGAGATGCCGCAACAGCAGGAGCGCGGTCGGTTCGGCCCACTGCACGTCGTCGAGCATGACGACCAGCGGCCGCGCCGCGGCCATCCGGCGCAGCAGGTCGGCCGCGGCCTCGAAGGCGAGGAACCGCTGGGTCGAGTCGTCGGACTCGGTCGGCACCGGCGCGGTCGCGACCCGCACCGAGAGCGACGGGCAGACGCGCCGCAGCTCACCGCCGCACTGCGCGACGTGCTCGGCAAGAACGCGGTCGGGCGCGTGCTCGACGCATGCCGCGAGCACCGTGCGGAACGGTTGCAGCGACACACCGGTCTCGTCGCAGCGCCCGTAGACCACGGTTGCGCTCGCCGACGCGACGACGGACCGCGCGAACGCCGCGAGCAAGGCCGTCTTGCCGATCCCGGCTTCGCCGGTGACCACGGCGACTCGGAGCCTCGATTCACCGGCGCGCGCAAGCTCTCCCTCGAGCGCGTGGAGCTCGTCGGCGCGCCCGATGAACTGGCCCGACGCGGTCAGCTCCGTCGGGATCGGCATCGAGAAGTCGGCGTTGGCCGCGTCGACGCGCGCCGGTTCCTCCTTCGCGGCCGAGAAGGCCGGGTCGGTCCCGTCCCACCCCGTCGCGACCCGCCGCTCGATGCGCACCACCTCGGCCGAGGGATCGGTGCCGAACTCGTCGGCCAGCAGGTTCCGGTACTGCTGGAACGCGCGCAGGGCGTCGGCCTGCCGGCCCGCACTCGCGAGCGCGCGGATCAGCAGACCGCGTGGCCGGTCGCGGTACGGCGACCGGGCGAGCTGGCCTTCGAGCAGTGCAATCGCCTCCGCGGGCCGGCGCGCCTCGATGAGCGCGTCGGCGAGATCGTCGACGGTGCCGGCGTGGATCTCGGTCAGCCGGGCGATCTCGCCGTCGGCCCACTCCTCGCCGGCGAACTCCTCCAGCGCGGGCCCGTTCCAGAACGCGAGCGCGTCCAGCAACGCCGTCACCCGCTCGCGAGCGCCCGCGGCCTCGGTGACCGCCCGGCAGAACTGCGTCGCATCCACGTCGGCAAGCACCGCGTACCCGGTGCTGCCGGTCTCGAGCGACGCCGCACCGACCTTGCCGCGCACGCGCGACACCAACGTCCGCAACGCGCCCGGAGAGATGTCGAAGGCGTCGGCGATCCACTCGGCGCGCAGCCGGCGCGGCGCGTGCAGCGCGAGGACGGCGAGCAGCCGGCGCTGGCTCGCGCTCGGGAGATCGACCAGCGATCCGTCGCGCGCGACCGCACACACGCCGCCCAGGACGCGCACGCTCGTGATTTCCCGATCCGACTCCGCCACGCGTGGCAATTGTTGCACCCACCACCCGGCGTTCCGGCGGGGCGCTCGCGGGATCAGCGAATGAGGCCGAGACCCTCTTGGCAGTGCGGGCCGCCCCAGTGCTCGACGATCTGCCCATCGCGGATACGCAGGATCGCGGTGCCGTTGATCGTCACCGATCGACCCGACGCCGCGACGTCGTAGAACGCCGCGCCCGTGTGCGTGCCGCGCACCGTCCAGTTCGACACGACGAGATCGCCGGACTCGATGAGCAGGTCGACGGTGAAGGTCATGTCGGGGAACGCCGCGCGCGCCGCCTGCCACCACTGCTGCTCGTCGCCGCGGACGTCTTCGCCGACCCGTTCGGGCGCCACCCGCTCGGTCACGTGACTGTGGAAGTCGGGTGCCCAGAACTCGAAGACGGCCTCGGTGTCGCCCGATTCCATCGCGGCGCTGTACTTGCCGAGCAGCCTCAGGTTCTCCGACATCTCGCTCCCCCTCGTCGTCGCGCCCGGCGAACGGTAATCGGGCAGCCCACCGTCAGATTCTTGGATGAGAGTCAATACTTGACAGCATCAAAGGATCTCCGTAGCGTTCCGCATACTTCCCCGCCTGTCGCCCCCCGAACAGGAGCCTGCATTGCTCGGACGTCTCGCGCGCTGGTGCTACCGCCGCCGGCGCTTGGTCCTGGTGCTCTGGCTCGTCCTCCTGATCGGCAGCCGGGTCGTCGCGTCCGCCGCGGGCGGGAAGTCGTCGATGAGCTTCAAGCTCCCCGCGAGCGACTCGCAACGCGCGCAGAACCTGCTCACCGCCCGCTTCCCCGCGCAGTCGGGCGCGACGGGCGACATCGTGATCGCCGTGCCCGCGGGCGTGCAGTCGGCCGGAGGAAAGGCGCGCGCCGAAGCGCTGTTCGCCGACATCGCCAAGGCGCCGCACGTCGTCGGCGTCACGAGCCCCTACTCCGCGCAGGGTGCGCGCCAGATCTCGACCGACGGCACGATCGCCTTCGCGCAGATCCACTTCGACGCGAGCTTCGACAAGCTCAAGAGCTCCGCGGCCGACGGCGTGAAGCGCGTCGCCGACGCGGCGCGCGCCCCGGGCTTCGACATCGAGCTCTCGGGCACGATGTTCCAGGATCGCAAGCCGCCGGGTGGTACCGAGGGCGTCGGCATCCTCGCTGCGATCATCATCCTGCTGATCGCGTTCGGCTCCGTGCTCGCGATGGGACTCCCGATCCTCACTGCGCTCTTCGGCATCGGCATCGGACTCGCGGGCGTCACCCTGCTCGCGAACGTGTTCTCGATGCCGAGCTTCGCCAGCATCCTCGCGGCGATGATCGGCATCGGCGTCGGGATCGACTACGCGCTCTTCATCGTGACGCGCTACCGGCAGGCGTTGCAGTCGGGCGTCGACCCGGAACACGCGGTCGTCGTCGCCATCACGACGTCGGGGAAGGCGGTCGTCTTCGCCGGCTCGACCGTCGTGATCTCGCTCCTCGGCATGTTCGCGATGGGGCTCTCGTTCGTGCGCGGGTTGGCGGTCGGCGCGTCGCTCGCGGTCGTGCTCACGATGCTCGCGTCGATCACCCTGCTGCCCGCGGTGCTCGGGTTCGTCGGCCACAACATCGACAAGTGGTCGCTCCCCTGGACACACCGGGGCACCGACGGCGGTCGCACCACGGTCGCCTACCGCTGGAGCCGCCAGATCCAGAAGCGGCCGTGGGCGTTCGGTGCGGCAGGCCTGGCGCTCCTCGTCGCGATCGCGCTGCCTGTGTTCTCGATCACCCTCGGCAACTCCGACGCCGGCAACAACCCGAAGTCGGACACGACTCGTCTCGCGTACGACCTCCTCGCGAAGGGCTTCGGCCCCGGGTTCAACGGTCCGTTGCTCGTCGCGATCGAAGTCCCGAACCAGCAGGCGGCGAGCGCGCTCCCGCGGCTGCGCACCGCGATCGCGCGTGAACCGGGCGTCGCCGAGGTCACGCCGCCGAGCCTCGGGCCGTCGGGCACCGTCGCGGTGATGCAGGTGTTCCCGTCGACCGGACCGCAAGACCAGCACACGGTCAGCCTCATCAACGACCTGCGCAAGCGCGTGGTCCCGGCGGCGACCGCGGGAACCGGTCTCGTCGTGCACGTCGGCGGCATCACCGCAAGGTTCATCGACCTGTCGAACTTCCTGGGCTCGCACCTGCCGATCTTCATGCTGGTCGTGCTCGGCCTGTCGTTCCTTCTGCTGCTCCTCGTCTTCCGTTCGCTCGTCGTGCCGCTGAAGGCCGTGATCATGAACGTGTTGTCGATCGGCGCGGCGTACGGCCTGCTCGTCGCGGTCTTCCAGTGGGGTTGGGGCGCGGGGCTGATCGGCATCGGCAAGAAGGGGCCGATCGAGAGCTTCATCCCCATGATGATGTTCGCGGTCGTGTTCGGGCTCAGCATGGACTACGAGATCTTCCTCCTCAGCCGCATCAAGGAGGAGTACGACCGCGCCGGCGACAACGCGCAGGCCGTCGCCGACGGGCTCGCGCACACCGCCCGCGTCATCACCGCGGCCGCGGCGATCATGGTGTGTGTCTTCGGCTCGTTCGTGCTCGGCGGTGAGCTCGTCATCAAGGAGTTCGGGCTCGGTCTCGCCGTCGCGATCCTCATCGACGCGACGCTCGTGCGGATGGTGCTCGTGCCCGCAACGATGGAACTCCTCGGCAATGCCAACTGGTGGTTACCGAAGTGGCTCGGGCGTCTGCTGCCCACGGTCGCGATCGAGGGCGTCGCCCACGACGAGATCGACCACGAGCTCTCCGAGCTCCTCGACGAGGCCGACGCCGCCAAGCGGTAGCGCACGAGCGCCCGAAGCGGGCGCGGAATACGGTGTCCGGATGACGACGTGGGGATTCCGGGCCGACCTCGAGGCGCCGAGCGGGAATCGGGTGTGAGCCGGGTCCGCTGGAGTGCACGCGCACCGCTGATCGTCGCGACGGCAGTGGCGATCGTCGCCGCGCTCGCGGCACCGGCACAGTCTTCCGTCCGCGCCGGTAACTCCATCCACACCGCCTCGGCGCCGCGCGCGGTCGCGCAATGGTCGATGTTCGAGGCGACCCTCGACGTCGGTGCGCAGCCATCGAACCCGTACGACCCGTCCGTGATCGACGTGCGCGCCGTCTTCGTCGATCCGCACGGGAACTCGCAGTTCTCGCTGGGCTTCTGGACGCAGGACTACACGCGCGCGCTCGTCAACGACGCCGAGCAGCTCACACCGAGCGGCACCGCGCACTTCGCCGTCCGCTTCACGCCCGAGCGCGCCGGCCGCTACTCATGGCACTGGTGGGTGTCGACGCCCGCGGGCGTCGTGACGACGCGCCCGCAAACGCTGCTCGTGCTCCCCCACCGCGACCCCGGCTTCCTCCGGGTGAGCCCGAGCGACGCGCGCTACCTGTCGTTCGACAACGGGTCGCCGTACTTCGCGGTCGGCGAGAACGTCGGCTGGTACGACCGCGGCGGCACCTACGACTACGACAGGTGGTTCGCTCAGCTCGAGCAGCAACACGCCGACTTCGCACGGGTGTGGATGCCGTCGTGGGCGTTCGGGATCGAGTGGAACGACACCGGCCTCGGCGACTACACGGCTCGGCTCGGGCAGGCATGGCAGCTGGACCACGTCTTCGACCTCGCGCAACAAGACGGCATCTACCTCGAGTTGTCGCTCCTGAACCACGGTGCCTTCTCGACACTCTTCAACAGCGAGTGGGCCGAGAACCCGTACAACGCGGCGAACGGCGGACCGCTCACGTCGCCCGCGCAGTTCTTCACGAACGCGACGGCGCAGCAGTACTTCGTGCGGCGGCTGCGCTACATCGTCGCGAGGTGGGGCTACTCGACGCACCTCTTGTCGTGGGAGCTCTGGAACGAGGTCGACCTCACCGACGGGTACAACACGGCGGCGGTCACCGCGTGGCATCACACCATGGCCGACGAGCTGCGCGCTCTCGACCCGAACGACCACCTCGTCACGACGAGCTTCGCGCTCTACCCCAACGATCCTGCGGTCTGGGCGGGCGGCGGCCTCGACTACACGCAGTACCACCACTACGTGAACAACGGGGTCTTCACCTGGTTCCCCGACGTGTCGCACGACGTCGTCGACTGGACCGCGGGCCGCATCGCGAGCACCGGGAAACCGGTGCTGTTCGCCGAGCTCGGGGTCCAGGCCGGCGGACCGTCGCAAACCCTCGCCGTCGACCCCGACGGCGTCGGCATCCACGACGGCCTGTGGGCCGGAGTCGTCTCGCAGGGCATCGGGACCGCGATGACCTGGTGGTGGGACAACCTCGTCGACGCCGATCCCACGCACTACTACCCGATGTTCGGCTCCGTCGCGCGCTTCGTGCAGGGCGTCGCGTGGGACCGCCAGTCGTTCACGCCGGCGACGCCATCGGTCACGACCGCATCGGCGCGGCCACTCCTCGGCTATGGGTTGCAGGGTACGAGCAGCGGGCTGTGGTGGTTGAAGGACGACGCGTTCCAGTTCGACTCCCCGCAACGCGTCGACATCACCGACGCGTCTCTCGCTGTCGGCGCGCTGGCACCGGGCACCTGGATCGGTCTCTGGTACGACACGTGGTCGGGGAAGTGGATCGGTTGGACCGGCCTCGTCGACCCGGCGCGTGGCACCACGAGCATCCCGGTTCCCACCTTCCACGGCGACCTCGCGCTGCGCTGGTTCCGCATCGCCCCCTGACCCGCCGCGTCGTCAACGACTCACGATCGGGGCCGAGGGCGGCGGCACCCCCGGGCGACCGCGTGACGCGACGAACGCGTACGACGTCGGGTTCGGACGTGGAGAAGCGCGCGTGGATCCCGGTGATCGCCGTGCTCGCACCTCGCGAGCACGTGCATACGGATCAGCCGATTGTCAGGCCCACATGAGGGAGCCCGGCGTGGTGAGCGACTCCCCCGTCTCGAGCCAGGTCTTCAGGCCCGACAGGATCATGGGCCAGCCGCCGTAGAGCTGTTCGTTCGCGCCCTCGGGCATCTGGTCGTGCGTCACGGTCAGGCGGCACGAATCGCCGACGGGTTCGATCTCCCAGGTGACCCGCGACGTGCCCTCGGCCTTCACGTCGTCGCCCCACAGCGCGTGGAAGCTCTGCACGAGTCGGCGCGGCGGGTCGACTTCGAGGTTCTCGCCTTCGGCCAGCAGGCCGTCGGCCTTGGGCGACGCGAGCTCCCAGCGCGAGCCGGGCGTCCAGTCGGAGGTCGCGCCCGCACCGAAGTTGTACGTGCGCCGGATCTCGGTGTCGGTGATCGCCTCCCAGAGCCGGTCGGGCGTCGTGCGGATGTAGATCTCGAAGACCTTCTCCATGGGGTGCTCCAATCTCGTCTTCAGGTCGCTGAGCGCGGCGGCCCAGGGCTGCGCGTACTTGCTCACCCACCGGTCATGGACGAGCCGGATCGGGACCGGGTTCAGGTAGTGCAACTTCTCGCGCCCCCGCCGTCGGGTGACGACGAGGCCCGCCGCTTCGAGCTGCTTCAGGTGCTTCATCACGCCGAAGCGGCTCATCGGCACGCGCGCCTCGAGGGCGTGCAGCGTCTGGCCGTCTTCGCGAAACAGCTCATCGAGGAGGCTCCGCCGGGTCGGATCGGCGAGCGCCTTGAACACTGCGTCCACGCTCGCAATTTAGGTGACTATTTAGTCACATGTCAAGGTTGAGCAGGGCAATCACAGGCCGGAGACCGCCGGGAGCAGGCCCGCGCCTAGTGTCCGCACGCCGCCGGTCCGGGCGCGCGCCGCCCCGTTTCGCACAGGATGTCCCGATGTCGTTCATCCAGATCGATCACCCCCGCGAGCATGTCGCCCGTATCACGCTCAACCGTCCGGAACGGATGAACGCCATGGCGTTCGACGTGATGGTGCCGCTGCGGGAGGCGATCGAGGCGATCAGCGTCGACAACGACGTGCGCGTCGTGATCCTCACGGGGGCGGGCGACGGCTTCTGCTCCGGTGCCGATCAGGCCGACGCCGGCATCCCGCCCCACATCGACGGCCTGACGCCCGTGACCATCGCGCTCCGCGCGCTCGAAGTCCTCGACGACGTCGTTCTCGCCCTGCGTGCGATGCACCAACCCGTCCTCGGCGCGATCAACGGCGCCGCAATCGGCGGCGGCTTCTGCCTGTCGCTCGCGTGCGACGTGCGCATCGCCGCCGACACCGCCTACTTCCGTGCCGCCGGGATCAACAACGGGCTCACCGCGAGCGAGCTCGGTCTCAGCTACCTCCTGCCGCGCGCCATCGGGTCGGCGCGGGCGTCGGAGATCATGCTCACCGGCCGCGACGTCGACGCCGTCGAGGCCGAGCGGATCGGGATCGTTTCGCGTGTCGTGCCGCGCGCCGAGCTGTTCGACGCGTGCTTCGACGTCGCGGACCGCATCATCGGCTGGAGCCGCCCCGGCATCGAGCTCACGAAGCGCAGTCTCTGGGCGAGCCTCGACGCCGCCAGCCTGCAGCAGCACATCCAGCTCGAGGGCATCGGCCAGCTCTTCGTGCGCATGCTCACGGAGAACTTCGAAGAGGCCACTCGCGCGCGCAAGCAGCAGCGCAAGCCGATCTTCCGCGACTGAGCCGCGGCCGCCGCGGCCCGTCGGGTCACACGGCGACGGCGTCCACCTCGACCGCGCCGCTCGTGATCCGCCCGCCCGCAAGCGTGACCACCCGATCGGCGCGGTCGATCCCGAGCAACCGATGCGTGATCATCAAGACCGTGCGGCCCTCGGACGCGTCGAGGAGATCGCGCACGAGCAGGTCGGCGGTCTCTGCGTCGACGTTGGCGGTCGGCTCGTCGAACACGATCACCGGACGATCGGCAAGCAACTCGCGCGCGAGCGCAAGGCGCTGGATCTCGCCGCCCGACAGCTGCACGCCGCCGACACCGACCGCCGTCTCGAGCCCCCGCGGCAGCGACGCGAGCCAACGATCGAGCCGGACCGCCCGGACCGCCGCCTCGAGCTGCGCGTCGGACGCGTGCGGCGCCGCGATGCGCAGGTTCTCACCCACCGACGTGTCGAAGAAGTGGGCGTCTTGCGCGCACCAGCCGACCAGCGCGCGGACGTCGTCGCCGCGCATCTCGGCCACGTCGACGCCGCCGAGCCGGATCGTTCCCGCCGCGATCGGCAGGAAGCGCACGAGCGCGGCGGCGAGCGTGCTCTTGCCCGCCCCGCTCGCGCCCACGAGCACGGTGCGGCTGCCGGGCGGCAGCGAGAGGTCGACGTGTCGGAGCGCCGGTTCCGCCGCGTGCGGCCAGCGCACGGCCAGCCCCTCGATCTCGACCCCGACCGGACCGGTTGGTGGCGCGACGGCGATCAGCGGATCGGCGACCGGATCGTCGGCACCGAGCACGCCGGTGACGCGCGCCGTCGCCGCGCGCAGTCCCCTGCCGCGGCGAGCGGCCGTGGGCAGCGTGCCGACGACCTCCGGCAACATCCAGCCGAGCAGCACGATCGTCGCGAGCAGACGGACGTCGAGCGATCCGGCTCGCACCGCGGTGGCGCCGATCACGAGCAACGCGGCCGCGACCGCACCCGACAGGCCGGCTTCCGCGCCGTCGCCGAACGCCGCCGCGCCCGCCTCGCGACGCGTCGCCCGGGCCAGCCGCGCGTCGCCCTGCGTGATCGCGGTCAGCCGCGCGGCCCCGGCACCGTACGCAGCGAGCTCCTCGGCCGTCTCGGCAATGTCGACGGCGGTCGTCGCCAGCGCGACGCGCTCGGCCGCGACGCGCTCTCCGGCGCGGCGCTCCAGCGCGGCCGCGGCGAACGGCACCGCGAGCCCTCCCACGAGCAGTCCGGCGCCGAGCACGCCCGCGCCCGCCGGGAACACGACGAGCACCGCCGCCACGACCGCAACGGCACCGAGAGCGGCGGTGAGGGGCGGGAGCACGGCGCGCAGGGCGAGATCCTGCACGACGTCGAGGTCGCCGACGACACGCGACAGGAGGTCGCCACGCGCCCAGCCGGCGATCCCGGCCGGCGCGACCACGGCGAGGCGCTCGTAGACGCGCACGCGCAGGCGCGCGATGAAGCGGAGGACCGCATCGTGTGATGCCAGGCGCTCGAGATACCGCAGGGCCGCCTTGGCGAGCGCGAGCGCGCGCACGACGACGACCGCGATCCCCAGCTCGAGCACCGGTGGGTGCTCGGACGCGCGTGAAAGCAGCCAGGCGGCGCAGCCGGTGAGCGCGAGGCCTGCGAGCATCGCCGCCGCCGCGAGCCCGATCGCGAGCCCGAGACGGCGCCGCACCGGCTGCGCCTCTCGCCACAGCCATCGCCGCGGTGGGGCCGTCGGGACGTCCGGCGCCCGCCGCCCGGCGCGCGGCCCGGAACCGCTCGTGGTCGGCGCAGCGGCGATCAGCCCGGCCGCGGCGGCGACCCGATCGTGGGGCGCGGCCGCGGCAACGAGATCGACGTGCTCGGGCGCGATCACCACGACCCGATCGGCGGCGGCAACGAGCGCGGGCCGGTGCGCGACGACGACGACCGCGGCGCCGCCGCGCGCCAAGCGATGCACGGTCTCGACGACGAGAGCTTCGGTCTCGGAGTCGAGGTTCGCCGTCGGCTCGTCGAGCAACGCCAGCCGTGCGCCGCCGGCCTCGACGCGCAACACCGCCCGGGCCAGCGCGACCCGCTGGCGCTCGCCCGCAGAGAGCGCCCGCGCCGGCTGCGCGAGGAGATGGTCGATGCCGAGGTCGCGCGCGATCGCCGTGAGCGCGGCATCGGAAGCGTCGGGAGCTCCGAGCGCGATGTTGCTCCGCACCGTGTCGTCGCCGAGCGTCGAGCGTTGCGGCACCCATGCCACTGCCGCGTTCCATCGCTCGGCGTCGAACGCGGCGAGCGGAACGTCGCCAACGAGGACGCGACCGGCGTCGGGAGCGACGCGACCGCGCAGCACCGCGAGCACCGTGCTCTTGCCCGCGCCGTTCGGACCGACGAGCGCGACGACCTTGCCGGGCTCGGCGATCAGCGAGGCGGCCTCCGGTGTCGCGTGGGTGCGGCCCTCATGCGTGACCGACACCGCGACGCAGCTCACGCGCACACGCGCCGGAACCGGCTCGTCGCCCCGAACGGGGCGCGGCGCGTCGAGCGTGTTGCAGATGTCGGTCGCAGCCTCGAGACCTTCGGTCGCGGTGTGGTAAGCCGCGCCCATGCGCCGGAGCGGCGCGAAGCACTCGGGCGCGAGCAGGATCACGACGAACGCGCTCGCGAGGTCGACGTGGGAACCGACGAGCCGCAAACCGACCGACACCGCGACGAGTGCGACCGCGAGTGTCGCCGCGAGCTCCAGGACGAACGCCGACAGGAACGCGCTGCGGAGGGCGCGCATCGTGGCCTTCCGGGATCGCTCGCCGAGCCGCTCGATCGTCCGTGCCTGCGCGTGCTGGCGCCCGAACAGCTTCAGCGTCGGCAGACCCGTGATCAGATCGAGTGCCTGCCCGGCGAGCCGCTGCAAGCTGGCCCAACTGCGTGCCGCGTGATCGGCGCTGTAGCGACCGACGAGAGCCATGAAGACCGGAACGAGAGGGAGGGTCACGAGCAGCAGGAATCCGGTCGTACGGTCGACGGCGAACGCGGCCGCCACGACGACGACCGGCACGATCGCCGACGCGATCACCGTGGGGAGATAGTCGGTGACGTACGGCTCGAGCGCGTCGACGCCCCTCGTCGCGAGCAGGCCGACCTCGCCGGGCGGGCGGTGCGTCGCATCGGTCACGAGCCGATCCAGCAGGGCGTACCGGAGCTCAGCGGTGACCTTCGACGCCGCGCGCCGGCCCGACACCGTCGCGATCGAGCCGAGCAGGGCTCGCAGCGCCGTGACCGCGACGAGCCATAGCGCCGTCCGGCCGACGGCCCCGGCGCTCGACGCGTGTGTCACCACGCCCGCGAGCGCGTGACCGAGAAGGAAGATCTGCGCGAGCAGGAGGCCCGCGTCGAGCAGCGTCAGACCGACGACGCGCGCGAGGTACGGGCGCAGCGCACGCGTGCGCGCCACGAGGCGCGGATCGACGGGTTTCACGACGGTGCAGCTCCGGTTGCGACCGGTCGCTCGCGCGGCAGCATGCCGACACTGACGCGCCGGCGGAAGACCCAGTACGTCCACGCCTGGTACCCGAGCACGACCGGCGTGAAGAGGGCAGCGACCCACGTCATGATGCGCAGCGTGTACGGAGTGCTCGACGCATTGTGCACCGTGAGACTGAAGGCCGCGTTCGTCGTCGACGGCATGACGTCGGGATAGAGGCCTCCGAAGAGCGTCACGACCGCGGCCGCGATCGCGATGCCGGTCCCGACGAACGCCCACCCCTCGCGCCCCGACGCGTTCGCCAGGGATGCGCCGACCAGCGCGACCGCGGCAACGGCGACGGAGATCCACGTCCAGCCCACGCCGAGGTCGATCTGGGCCCAGAGCAGGAACGCGGCACCGGCGGCGATCACGATCGGCGCGATCACCGCGGCGACGTGGTGTGCACGCTGCCGCAGTTCCCCATCGGTCTTCAGCGCGATGAAGTGCGCACCGTGCAGCGTGAACAACCCGAGCGTGACGACTCCACCGAGGAGCGAGAACGGGTTGAGCAGCGTGAAGAAGTTGCCGGTGAACTCGCCGGCCCGGTCGATCGGGACCCCGCGCACGATATTGGCGAGCGCCACGCCCCACAGCAGCGCCGGGAGCGCGGAGCCGACGAAGATCGCGCGGTCCCACGCGGCCCGCCAGCGAGGGTCGGAGCGCTTGGAGCGGTACTCGAACGCGACGCCACGCACGATCAGCGCGACGAGGATCACGAGCAACGCGAGGTAGAAGCCGGAGAAGAGCGTCGCGTACCAGTTCGGGAACGCGGCAAACGTCGCGCCGCCCGCGACGAGCAGCCAGACCTCGTTGCCGTCCCAGACCGGACCGATCGTGTTCACGAGCACGCGCCGCTCGGCGTCGTCGCGCCCGAGCACGGGAAGCAGGATGCCGACCCCGAAGTCGAAGCCTTCGAGGAAGAGGTATCCCGTCCACAGCACCGCGATCAGCACGAACCAAACGGTCGTGAGCTCCACGACTCCTCCTGTCAGTATGCGAACGTCAGGCGGTCTTCGCCGTCGTCGGCGGTTTCGTCGGGGGGCGCGGGCATGCTGCCGTCGGGCCCGGCGCGCACGACCCGCACGAGCAGGCCGCTCTCGACGACCGCGAGCACGCCGTAGAGCAGGGTGAAGACGATCAGCGAGGTGAGCACGACCCCTCCGGTGACCGACCGCGAGACGCCGTCGGCCGTCAGCATCCGTACCGCGTCGAGACCGCTCGGATTCGGCGCGACGATCCACGGTTGGCGCCCCATCTCGGTGAAGAGCCACCCGAGCGAGTTCGCGAGCAGCGGCGTCGCGATCGACCACAGCGCGATCCGCGTGAACCAGGTGCCGGTCGGCGCGCGCCCGCGCCGCGTGCGCCAGAGTCCCAAGGCCGCGACGGCGGCGGCGAGGAGCCCGAAGCCGATCATGAACCGGAACGACCAGTACGTGACCACCATGTCGGGCCGGTAGTCACCGGGGCCGTAGCGCGCCCGGTACTCGCTCTGCAGGTCGTGGACACCCTTGACCGTGGAGTTCGGGTTGTCGCTCGCGAGGAACGAGAGCGCCTTCGGGACGCTGAGCGTCCGGACGTCGCACTCCTTGCCCACGTCGCCGTACGCGAAGAGCGAGAAGCCCGCGCCCTTCTCGGTGTTGCAGAGCGCTTCGGCCGCGGCCATCTTCATCGGCTGCTGCTCGATCATGAGCCGGGCCTGCAGGTGCCCGCTGATGGCGACGCCGAGCCCCGACACGAGCACGAGCACCATCGCGGCGCGCCCGACACGCGAGAACGTGTCGCGGTCTTCGTCGGTGGCGCCCGCCCGCCGCTTCGCCACGGTCCACGCGCCGATGCCCACGACGAACATCCCCGCGGTCATGAACGACGCGAGGATCGTGTGCGGGTACGCCGCGAGCACCGTCGAGTTCGTCAGCACCTTCCAGATGGAGGTGAGCTCGGCGCGTTTGGTCGTCGGGTTGTAGACGACACCGACCGGGTGCTGCATCCAGGAGTTCGCGGCGAGGATGAAGTACGCCGACGCCGCAGTGCCGACGGCCGCGAGCCAGATCGTCGCGAGGTGCGCACGGCGCGGCAGCCGGTCCCAGCCGAAGATCCACAAGCCGAGGAACGTCGACTCGAGGAAGAAGGCGACCAGCCCTTCCATCGCGAGCGGAGCACCGAACACGTCGCCGACGAAGCGGGAGTAGCTGCTCCACGCCATCCCGAACTGGAACTCCTGCACGATGCCGGTGACGACACCCATCGCAAAGTTGACGAGGAAGAGCTTCCCCCAGAACTTGGTCTGCCGGAGCCAGCGCTCGTCGTTCGTGCGGTACCACGCGGTGTGCAGCACCGCGACGACGAAGGCGAGCCCGATCGTCAGCGGGACGAAGAAGAAGTGGTAGATCGTCGTGATCCCGAACTGCCAGCGGGCGACGTCGAGCGCGGGCATGCGAGCGCTCCTTGCGAAGAGGGTCCCGGCCCCGTGATCGTGCGCGACGGGCCCCTCGAACGGTGAGAGGCCACCGGCACCGCCCCCGTGGGACTTCGGTCCCGATTCGCCCGGTGTTCGGACAAACGACACCGCCGGGCAACCCGCCGGTCAGGAGGCTGCCACGACGCCTTCCTGGGTTCGCCTCGCGTGGAGATGCGCGTCAGTCGATCTCGAGATAGATGCAGGCCGCCGGGCACTCCTCGGCGGCCTCGATCACCGCTTCCTCGTGGTGAGGATCGACCCGACCCATCCCGTCGGGACCGTCTCCGAGGAGCCGGTCACCGTCACGGACGTACGCGATCCCGCCGTCGACGACCGCGAAGACCTCGGGGCACAGTTCTTCGCAGATGCCATTGCCGACACAGGCCTTCTGATCGATCCACACGTGCATGATCGTCAGGGTACGGAGCGGGCCGTCAAGGGCGCGTCAAGCCGTTCTCAAGTCGTTGCCGCGCCCGCGCATCATCGGGCCGCGCGGTGACTTCCGACGGCGGCGGCGGTCACCTCCTCGGTGGAGCCGTTCCCGCAACCGCGATCCGCGCCGAATCCGGATGCGGTCATCGTCGTCGCGCCAGGTCCGCTCGCGCCCGGCGCGCTCACCGAGCTGCGCGATCGGGCCCGCGTGCTCGCACGATCGGCGGCGCCCGGTCGTGCACTTGTCTGCGACGTCAGCAGGATCACGCATCCCGACGCCGTCACGCTCGACGTGATCGCGCGGCTGCAGCTCATGGCGCGACGGCTGGGTACGACCATCCGCCTCCAGCACGCGCGACCGGCGCTCGTCGACCTCCTCGCCTTCGCAGGCCTGTCGGAGGTACTGGGCGGCGAGCCGTCAGGCTTCGAGGCGGACCGGGAGCCCGAAGAGGGGGAACAGGTTCGGGTCGACGAAGTAGTCGATCCCGGCGATCCTTCCGCCTGACAGCCGCAGCACGTGGATCGACCACGCGTGGTAGCCGCCCTCGGGGCTGCGCCGCCACTGCGCGAACGCGGGCATCCCGTTCGCGTCGATCGGCACGATGCGCGAGCCGCGGCACTCCGCGCCGGGTCCGTTGAGCCAGACGCGCATCTCGCTCGCGCCTTGCAGCCAGAGCGGGTACGGCGGCATCGACATCGTCGCGTCCTCGTGCAGGAGCTCGACCAACGCCTCGATGTCGAACCGCTCGAAGGCGTCGAGGTAGCGCGCGAGCAACTCCTCGTGCTCGGTGTCGACGATCGGTTCCGCATCGGTGATCGAGACCGCGCGATCGGCGAGCGTGGCGCGTGCCCGCTGCAACGCGCTGTTCACCGACACGACGGTCGTGTCGAGCAGCTCCGCGACCTCACTCGCCTTCCACTTCAAGACCTCACGCAGGATGAGCACCGCGCGCTGGCGGGGAGGAAGGTGCTGCAACGCGGTGACGAACGCGAGCCGCACCGAGTCGCGCGCGATCGTCTCCTCGGCCGGATCGTCGGCGGCCGCGAGCACGCGCCCGTCGGGAACCGGCGTGATCCAGTTGCTCTCGTGCGTCGGCGGGTCGAAGTGCCCGTCGGCGCGCCCGACCGCCGTCACGTCGATCGGCATCGCCCGGCGCTTGACGGCCCTTCAACTGGTCGAAGCAGACGTTGCTGGCGATGCGGTACAACCACGATCGCAACGCGGACCGACCTTCGAACTGGTCGAAGCCGCGCCACGCGCGCACGAACGTCTCCTGCACCGCGTCCTCGGCCTCGAACGCGGAACCCAGCATCCGGTAGCAGAACCCGGTGAGCTCCCTGCGAAACGGCTCGAGCTCCTGCTCGAGCACCGCCGGATCGAGCCTCGCCGTGCTGGTCATGAGCCGTCGCTCCTCCTCGGGCGCCCGCTCGCCGGCGCGCGCCATGGTGCTGCTCCCGACCCGCCGCCCCGAGAAGCCGGTCTGACCCACGCTAGCGAAGCCACCCGACCGCGCGACACGGTCACCGGCTCACCGATCCGCTGCCTCACCGATTCACCGATTCGTGCCGTTCGCTCGATGTATGCCGCGACCGTGCTCCCGGCTTCGCGCTCGGAGTTCGGACCCGGCGGCGCGACGGAACTCATCGCGGGGTGGGGCGCAGATGGTGCCGGTGAGCCGGTCGTCGGGGTCGGTCACGGTGAAGGTGTCGCCGTCGAAGGTGGTGCGCCATCGCCGCCGGTGGATCAGGTGGTGGTGGAACGGGCACAGGAGCAACAGGTTCGTGACCGCCGTCGCGCCGCCGAGCTCCCAGGCCTCGACGTGGTGCGCTTCGCAGCGACCGGCACCGAGGTCGCAGCCCGGGAACCGGCACCCGCGATCGCGCGCGACGATCGCCCGGCGCATCCAGCGCGGCGGGCGGCGGTGCGTCCGCCCGACGTCGAGCGGTTGGCTCTCGGGTCCGAGCATGATGCTCCGCCCTGCTCGGGCGCGTCGCCGTGATCGAGGGAGAAGCGGCCGATCGCGCGCAACGCATCTGCCCGCCGCTTCGCAGGACTCCGCGCGTCGTCGGTGGGGTGCGTCTCCGCGGCGCGCAACGCGGTCGTGACGGTGTGGCCGGCGAGGTCGTCGAGATCACCGCTGATCGCGCACCGGTTGCCGCTCCGCGACACGTGCAGGTGGTTCCGATCCGCAGGCTCGACGTCGTCGAGGGCGTCGGCACAGGTCTGGTAGTGGCGGACCACCGCGTCGAGGCTGCGGAAGTCGCCCGTTCGTATCACAAGCCACAACCTGCGAAACATCCAACAAAACCGGGCGCGATTCGCGCTCCAGAGACGACGTTACGCCAGCGGCGCAAGCAGCTCCGCGAGCGGCGCGAGCACGGCGGGGTCGTGGGGAGGCGGGAGGTAGACGACGCCGAGATCGAGGCCGGCGGCGGCGAACGCGGCGGCCTCGTCGGCGAGCGCCTGCGGGTTGGCGGGGTCGTAGCGGAGATGCGCGGACGTCATGATCGTCGACGGGTCGCGCCCGAACGTCTCGCAGTGCTTCGCGATCACGCCCTTCAACCGCGTGTACTCGGCGACCGGACCACCGACGTAGTTCCAGTGCTGCGCGATGCGCGCGACGGTGCGCAACGTGCGCTTCTCGCCGCTGCCGCCGATGCAGATCGGTGGGTGCGGCTGCTGCACCGGCTTCGGCTCGCAGTACGCGTCGGCGAGCGTGTAGTGCTTCCCCGCGTAGGTGGTCTTCGGCTGCGTGAGGAGCCCGACGATCACGTCGCACGCTTCGTCGAAGCGGTCCATGCGTTCCTTGATGCCGAGCAGGTCGATGCCGTACGCGCCGGCCTCGTCGGTGTTCCAGCCCGCGCCGAGACCGAGCTCGAGGCGGCCGTTCGAGACGATGTCGAGGGTCGCGGCCATGTTCGCGAGCACGGCCGGGTGCCGGTAGGGAACGCCGGTCACGAGCACGCCGAGCCGCAGCCGCTTCGTGGCGTGCGCGAGCGCGGTGAGCGTGATCCACCCTTCGAGGCACGGTCCGGAGCGGTCGCTGAAGATCGGCTCGAAGTGGTCGAACGTCCAGCCCGATTCGAAGAGCTCGATCTCGTCGGCGGCCTGCCAGACGGCGAGCATGCGGTCCCATGTGGTCGACTGGGGGGAGGTCTTGAAGGCGAAGCGCATGCCGGCGAGTCTCGCACGCTCGCCACGATGACGACGGCGCGGCGACGGGAGGTCACGAGGTGCTCTACGCATTCGGATTCGAGCGGCTCGGGCTGGTCGCGAGCGACCTCTACTTCGTCGACCCGCAGCCGGGACCGGGCCAGGAGGGCGCGGAACGGGGCGTCCGCGTCGAGCTCCGCATCTTCGAGCGACCCGAGCTCCAGGGCTCGATCTACTCGGCGCAACCGATCGCGATCGAACGGCCGGTGTGGCGGGTCGATCTGCTCGAATCGGTCGCGCACCCGGCCAGCCTCGATCGTGCGCACCACCATCCGCGCTTCACGGGCTGGGAACCGGGCAGCCGCACCTTCGTGCCCGAGCTGTCGTCCGACCCCGTCGCGTGGCTCGCAACCCAGCTCGCCGACCCCGACGCCGTGCTCGCCGCGGCCGGAGTCGATCCCGACGAAATCGGACCCCACGACGCCGACGACCTGCGCGGCGCGGCGCCCGACATCCTCGCGGCCGTCACCCGGCTCCTCGACGGCGTCCGCGCCGGTGCGCTCGCGCGCCCACCCGACACCGTCGGCGAGAGCGCGCGAGTGAGCTGGCTCTGAGCCCCGTCCGGCTCAGAGCGCGACGCTCGCGATCGCGCTCGCGGCGCTGAGCACGAGCAACGTGAGCACGATCCGGCGGAAGCGGCGCTGGTCGACGTGGCTGACGAGGCGGCGCCCGACTTCCGAGCCCGCGACGAGGGGAACGACGCCGCACGCGGCCGCGAGCAGCGCACGCGACGTCAAGCGGCCTCCCACCCCGAACAGCGCAATCGCGACAGTGTTGACGGCGATGAAGTGCGCGGCGATCGTCGCGCGGAATGCGAGCGGGTCCAGCCCCTTCGCCTGCAACGCGATCACCACGGGCGGACCGTTCACCCCCGTCGACGTCGCGAGCGCGCCGCCGAGCACGCCCGCCGCGACATCCACCGAGCGGCGGGGTTCCACCCGCACTTGCCCGCGCGCGATCAGCGCGGTCGCGAGCAGGACGACGAGGCCGATCACGATCTTCAGCACCGACTCCGACGCGTGATCGAGCACGAGCAACCCGAGCGGTAGCCCGACGAGCGCGCCGAGCGTGAGACGGGCCGCGATGCTCCAGACCGCACCGTGACGCGAGTGCCACAGCGTGATCGCGCTGATGACGACCCCGAGCATGGTCGACGCCACGACGGCGTCACGGGGGCCGAGCAAAGCGGCCACGATCGGCATCGAGAGCAGCGCGAACCCGAACCCGGTGATGCGGGTCACGATCGCCGCGCTGCCGAAGACCAACGCGGCGACGGCGAGTTGCACGGCTGGGAGTCTCTCGCGCGCCGGCCTCGCGGTCGCGCGATGCGCCGACGGCGGCCGGTTACCGCGTGAAGACGCCGGGAGCGAGCAGGTCGGCGAGCGCGGCGGGTCGCGCGAACAGGTAGCCCTGCCCGAAGCGGCAACCGAGCTCTCGCAGCGTCGCGAGCTTCTGCTCGGAGTCGATGCCCTCGGCGACGACGCGGAGATCGAACGCGGCACCGAGATGGATGATCGTCTCGAGCAACCGGTTGTCGGGCTCGGCCGTCGCCAGCGTCTCGACGAACGACTGGTCGATCTTCAGCTCGTCGATCGGGAGCCGGTGGAGGTACGTCAACGAGCTGTAGCCGGTGCCGAAGTCGTCGAGCGCGATCCGCACGCCGAGCGCGCGCAGCTCCCCGAGGACTTTGAGGATCGACTCGGTGTCGTCGAGCAGCACGCTCTCGGTGATCTCGAGGGTGAGGAGCTCGGGTGCCAGGCCCGAATCGGCCAGCGCGAGCTGCGCGGTCATGTGCAGCCCGCTTCCGTTGAGCTGCCGGGCCGAGACGTTCACCGAGACACCCACTCCGGGCTCGGTGGTCTGCCAGCTCGCGCAGTCGAGCACCGCACGACGGAGGATCCATTCGCCGATCGGCACGATGAGACCGGTCTCCTCCGCGATGCCGATGAAGTCCGACGGCCCGATCATGCCGGTGCCGGCGCGATCCCAGCGCGCCAGGGCCTCGAAGTGGGTTGCGCGCCCTGATTCGAGATCGACGACGGGTTGGTAGTGCGTACGGAGCTCGTCACGGTTCAGCGCGTGCTGCAGCGCCGACTCGAGGTCGAGGCGGGCCGTCACGAGTGCCTGCATGCGCTCGTCGAAGAGCTCGAAGCGCGCGCGGCCGTGCTCCTTGGCGCGGTACATGGCGGTGTCGGCGAACCGCAGGAGGTCGTGGGCAGACTCCGGCCCGTCCTCCCACAGCGCGATACCGATCGATCCGGTGGCAAACACCTCGTCGGCGGCGATCACGAACGGCGAGCTGAGCGCGTCCTCGATCCGGAGCGCGAGCTCGGTGACCGCCGCGCGGTCGGGGAGCTCCTCGCAGAGAATCACGAACTCGTCGCCGCCGAGACGCGCGACGGTGTCGATCTCGCGCACGGTGTCCGACAAACGCTGCGCGACGAGCACGAGCAGGCGGTCGCCGACGTCGTGGCCGAGGCTGTCGTTCACGAGCTTGAAGCGGTCGAGGTCGAGGAACATCACGGCGATGGCACTGCCATGCCGCCGGCCGCGAGCGATCGCGGCGTCGAGGCGGTCGACGAGCAGGCGGCGGTTCGGGAGGCCGGTCAGCGCGTCGTAGAGCGCGAGCTTCTCCAGCTCCTGCTCGGCCGCCTTCTGCTTGCTGATGTCGCGCACGATCGCCGTGTACACGACGCGGTCGTCGAGGGTCGCCTGCGAGAGGGTCACGCGAGCCGTGAACTCCTCTCCGTTCGCGCGCGCGATCGTCAACACGACCGGGTCGTCGTCGGAGATCGCACCCCGAGCCTCCGACATGGTGGCCGCGGGCGTCGAGCGCGGGAGCAAGGCGTAGCACGACCGGCCGATCACGTCGTTCGCAGCGACTCCGAAGATCCGCTCCGCGGCGCGGTTGAACGACGCGATGGTCCCGTCCTCCTCGATCGTGATGATCGCGTCGCCGGCGGTCTCGAGAATGCTACGCAGGCGCGTCTCCGACGCCTGGAGCGCGAGCGCGCTCCGGCGCGGGCCGTCGATGTCGTGGAGGCTGAGGACGATGCCTCGGAGCGCGTCGTCGTTCAGGCGGTTCGTCACGGTGCACTCGAACCAGCGGTACTCGCCGTCGCGGCTGCGCGCCCGCAGCTCGACGCTCGCCGCGCCGCCCGGGCACTCGACGACCGCGCCGAACTGGGCGATCATCGCGGGCAGGTCGTCGGGATGGATCAGATCCGCCGCGCACCCACCGACCAGGTCGGCCGGGGCGTAACCCAGCGTCCGCTCGATCGACGGCGACACCCACAGCAGTCCCGACTCCACCGATGTGATCGCGACGACATCGGAACTGTGCTCGCCAAGCGCGCTCACCCGTGCCTGCGCTTCGACGAACTCGCCACCGTCGAGCGAGAAGAGCGCGACGCGATCGTCGGCGATCTTCACGGCGATCGCGCGCCGCCAGGCGCGGCCGCCGGGGAAACAGGCCTCGACGTAGCGCTCCTCCGGTTTGCCGCCGTCGAGTGCGACCGCGAGCTGGTCCGCGAGCTGCTGGCGGTACGGCTCGGGCACCCGGCCACCGAGGCGCGCGCCGATCGACGGGACGCCGCCGGTCCAGCGGGTCCAGATGAACTCGTTCGCGTCGACGAGCTCCCAGTCGACGACGGCGCCGTCGGCGCGGACCGGCGCGACGATGAGGTACCCGCCCCCGAAGCGTTCCAGGGCGACCCGGGCCCATTCCTGCTCGTCGGTCTCGGCGCGGATCAGGGTCACGTGCGCTCTATCGGAGCCGCGGGGCCCCGGCCTGAAAGTTCCGAGGCGGCGACGCGAGGTGATTTCCGGCTTTTGAGCGTTACGCGGCGCTTCGGTGGCCCGGCGACCGGATGCTCATGCCGAATCGCCGCCCCGTCGATGAATGGATCATGAGCGCTGACGCGGCGCAGCCCGCTGCCGGCCGCGAGACCGGGACCTCGCTCGCGCCGTCGGTGCTGGCGTACGGCGTCGGTCCGGTCGCGCTCGGCGTGCTCGTGGTGTTCCGGAACTTCGGGCTCGTCGCGGACGCGCCGATCTGGCTCTACGCGACCACGATCGTCGGGGCCGCGGTGGTGAGCAAGCTCGTCGAGCGCTGGCACCGCGACGACACCGGCACCGTCGCGCGACATCTCCGCGTGATCGTGCACGTCGCCGGCGTCACGTCGGTGATCTACCTGAGCGGATGGGGTCCGGCGCTCGGGATGGCCTACACCTTCTCCGCGCTCGCCGATCTCGAGCAGTCGGGAGCCTCGACGTGGCGCGCGTCCCTCGGCTGGTCGGTCGCGGGCTGCGGGGTCGGTCAGCTGCTCGTCTGGTACGGCCTGGTGCCGTCGTTCCTCAACCGCTCGCGGGCCGAGACGATCGGTGCCCTCGGCGCGTTCGTGTTCGCGATCGCGATCCGCATGGCCGGCGCCGCGGGCGAACGCAAGGAACAGGCCGAGGCCCTGCTCGCGCGCCAGGCGCGCCACGACTCGCTCACCGGGCTCCCGAACCGTTACCTGCTCGTCGAGCGCCTCAGCCACGCGATCGAGCTGGCCCGCCGGCGGGACGCGGTGCCGCCGATCGTGATGTTCCTCGACCTCGACCGCTTCAAGCTCGTGAACGACACGTTCGGACACCACTGCGGCGACGAGCTCCTCGTTCAGGTCGCGGCGCGCCTGCAAGCGGTGCTGCGCACCACCGACACGCTCTCGCGTTTCGGCGGGGACGAGTTCGTGCTGCTCTGCACCGACCTCGAGTCCGACGAGTCGCTCGAGGTGGTGAGCGAGCGGATCCGTGCGGTCTTCGACGAGCCGTTCGACGTCGGCGCGGATCGGCTCCAGATCTCGGTGAGCATCGGCGTCGCGTCGATCGACGAGGGCGTGACCTCGACCGAATCCCTCCTGAGCGACGCCGACGCCGCGATGTACTACGCGAAGGCCCAGGGCGAGTCGGGACGAGTACAGGTCTTCGATCCCGCGACACGCCACGCGGCGCGGGATCGCGTGCGCACCGAGACCGCACTCGCCCACGCGCTCGACCGCGACGAGCTACTGCTCCACTACCAGCCGATCGTCGACATCACGTCGCGCCGCACCGTCGGCGTCGAAGCCTTGCTGCGCTGGCGCCACCCGGAACACGGGCTGATCACCCCGGGCGAGTTCCTCGAGCCCGCCGAGCGAACCGGCCTCATCGTCCCGATCGGCGAGTGGGTACTCGCGGAGGCGTGCACGACCGTGGCGCGATGGAACCGCGACCTGGCGCCCGAGGACCGGCTCTGCCTGAGCGTGAACCTGTCGCCCCGCCAGCTCGCAGAAGCGAACCTCGTCGAGCGCGTCAGCGAGATGCTCGCCGCGGCCGCGATCGACCCCACCGACCTGCGCCTGTCGTTCGAGCTCACGGAGTCGTTCGTCGCGGTCAACGACGCGCGCGAGCGAGGGCGGCTCGAGCAGCTGCACGCGCTCGGGATCCGGCTGTCGGTCGACGACTTCGGGACCGGTTACTCGTCGCTCGCGTACGTGAAGGATCTCCCCGTGAGCATCGTGAAGATCGACCGCAGCTTCGTCGAGGGACTCGGACGCTCGCCGCGAGACGAGGCGATCGTGCGTGGGGTGATCGCGCTCGCGCACGGCATCGAACTGCGAGTCGTTGCGGAAGGGGTCGAGACGGAAGCCCAGTACGAGACCTTGCGCGCGCTGAGTTGCGACTACGCGCAGGGCTTCCTGCTGGGCAGGCCGAAACCCGCCGAGGCGTTCCGCACCGCGGTTCCTGTCAGCAGCGAGGTTGCGGCGCGCGCGTAGCCGTCAGCCGTGCACCGCGGCGTCGGTGTGCGACGGGTGTGTGCGAGGCATCCAGCACGCCGCGCACCGGTTGACGCCTTCCCGGTGGATGTAGGGATGCGGCGGCACCGCGCGCTCCGCGCCGGATGTCGGCTCGATCTCGACCACGCTCTCGACCTCGGCGATCGGAATGCGGATCTCCACACCGTTGACGGTCTTGATCACGAGCACCGCAGCCTCCAAGGGTGACGACTCCCTTCAGTCTGCCCGCCCACATCGGCGCGTGCAGCACCGTGCCGAGCGGGATCGGGCGCTCAACGAGTGGCGGATCGAGAGGCCGGCCGCTTGCGAGGCGGCTTTGCCGGCGGCGCGACATCCGCCGGCGGGTCGGCGATCACCGCGGGCACGAACAGCTCGAGGAACTTGGCGAAGAGGCCCTCGTCGACGGCGCCGGTCAACGCGGCGTGGCTGAAACCGTCGGAGGTGACGAGGAAGATGTCGGTGAGCGTGTCGATCGGCACCTTGAACTTCGTGCCGGTCCGCTTCGACTGCTCCTTCATGAACCCTTCGATCAGGTCGTGGTTACGCCGGTGCTGCGCGTCGGACCGCTCGCGCACCGCTGGGTTGCGCAGCGCGTAGAGCGAGAACTCCAGGCCGAAGATGTGCGCGTCGCGTTCGCCGACGAAGAGGCGCCGCCACACGTCCGCGAGCGCGTCGTAGTCGAACTCCGGCTGGCCCTCACCTTCGAGCATGTCGGCGAAGACCGTGATGGCGCGCTGGTTCAGGTCGTCGACCACCGCGAAGAAGAGATCTTCCTTGCCCTGGAAGTTCTTGTAGATCGCGCCGCGGGTGAAGCCCGCGACCTCGGCGATCTCGTCGAGGGACGCGCCCTCGAACCCGCGCTGGGCGAACACCTGCCGCGCCGCCTGCACGAGCGCGTCGCGGGTGAGCTGCCGCCGCCGTTCCGGAGTCCACTTCTCCATGCCCGTCCCCTCCACTTCGCGATCGGGCCTTGACTGCGAGATGCAGTTCCGTATTCTAGATACGCGTTCGTATCTCAGATGTCGAACTGTACCGGCGGCACCACCCGCTGGACAAGGGGGACGGGTGCTCGCGGTTCGCGGACTGCAGAAGGCCTACGGCGGCCGGGTCGCGCTGGCCGGCGTCGACCTCGACGTCGGCGCCGGCGAGATCGTCGGCCTGCTCGGGCCGAACGGCGCCGGGAAGACGACGCTCGTGTCGATCGTCGCGGGCCTGCGCCCCGCCGACGCGGGCTCGGTGACGGTCGGCGGGATCGACGCGCTGCGCCGGCCGCGCGACATCCGGCGCGTGCTCGGCTTCGCACCTCAGGAGACGGGCGTCTACCCGTCGCTCACCTGCGACCAGAACCTCCGCTTCTTCGGCGAGCTGGCCGGGCTGCGCGGTGGCGAGCTGCGTCGCGCGTGCGACGGCGTCGCCGAGGCCCTCGGGCTCACAGAGCTGTTGGAGCGCCGCGCCCAGCAGCTCTCCGGCGGCGAGCGCCGCCGGTTGCACACCGCGCTCGCACTCGTGCACCGACCGGCGCTCGTGCTCCTCGACGAACCGACGACAGGGAGCGACGTGCAGACGCGCGCGCAGCTGCTCGAGCTCGTGAAGGAGCTCGCCGCGCGCGGCTCCGCGATCGTCTACTCCACGCACTACCTCGGCGAGATCGAGCAGCTCGGCGCCTCCGTCGCGATCATCGAGCACGGTCGCAACCTCGCGCGGGGCAGCGTGGCCGATCTCATCGCCGCCCACGCCGACACCGTGATCGAGCTGTCGTTCTCCGGACAGCTGCCCGACATCCCGGAGCTCCCCGGAACGCGCGTCACGAGCACGGGCTCGGTCGTGCGGGCGCTGTCGCGCGACGTCGGCGCCACGACCGTCGCGATGATCGCGGCCCTCGGTTCACGCGTCCGCGACATCGAGTCGTTCGAGGTGATCCGCCCCAGCCTCGAGACCGTCTTCTTGCAGCTCACGGGGCGGCGGTACGCGGCGGACGCGAACCAGGACGCGCGCGATGTCGCGTAGGCGAATCGCGGCAGTCGTTCGTCACGAGCTGCGGATCATCGGCCGCGATCCCCTGCCGGTGATGATCCTCGTGGTGTTCCCGCTCATCGTGATGAGCTTCCTCGCACCGGCCTTCAAGCTCGCGCTCGTGGCGCACGGCCACCCGGGGGCGAACGGAGCCGAGCAGGTGGTTCCCGGGCAGGCCGTCGCGAACGGCTTCTACGTCGTCGGGATGACGAGCTTCGCGTTCTTCGCCGAGTACGGCTGGAACACCTGGGACCGCCTGCGCGCGAGCGCGGCCACGTCGTTCGAGATCGTCGTGGGGAAGGCCCTGCCGCGCATCGGGGTCTCGGTCCTCCAGTTCGTCGTGATCTTCGCGATCGGGATCCCGTTGCTGCACCTCCACGCGCGCGGCCCGCTCGCCGCCCTCACCCTGCCCGTCGTCGCGCTCGCGGTCTGCCTCGTGATGCTGGGCGTGCTGGTGACGGCGATCTCCCGCACGTTGCAGCAGGCCAACGCGGCCGCCTTCGGCGGGCTCGTGCTCTTCGGCGCGATCGGCGGTGCGCTGGTGCCGATCGACGTGCTGCCGGGTTGGGCTCGCACCGTCGCACCCGGAACGCCGACGTACTGGGCGATGCGCGCGTTCCGGTCGGTGATCCTCGACGGCTCGGGCGTGTCGGCCGTCTGGCTGCCGACCGCGGTGCTCCTCGCGATGAGCGCGGCGTTCGCCCTGCTGTCGGTCGTTCGTTTCCGGTTCCAGGACGTCAAGACGAGCTTCGCCTGACATCGGGACCCGCCGGCGGTGCTGCGTAATCTGCACGGATGGCAGAGCCGGTCGTGCCGCAACGGGCCCGCGTCGTAGTCGTGGGCGGGGGCGTCATCGGGACCTCGGTGGCGTACCACCTCGCGCACGCCGGATGGCGCGACGTCGTGCTGCTCGAGCGCGACCGGCTGACGTCGGGAACCACCTGGCACGCGGCGGGCCTCATCGTGAGCTTCGGCTCGACGTCGGAGACGTCGACCGCGATGCGCATCTACACGCGCGATCTCTACGCGCGGCTCGAAGCGGAGACCGGGCTCGCGACCGGTTTCAAGCCCGTCGGCTTCATCGAGGTCGCGGCCGACGTCGACCGCCTCGAGGAATACCGGCGCGTTGCCGCGTTCAATCGCCTCTGCGGGGTCGACGTGCACGAGATCTCGCCGCGCGAGGTCGAGGAACTCTTCCCGTTCGCCCGCACCGACGACATCCTCGCGGGCTTCTACGTCGCCGAGGACGGGCGCGCGAACCCGGTCGACGTCACCATGGCGCTCGCCCGCGGCGCGCGGCAGCAGGGCGTGACGATCGTCGAAGGCGTGCCGGTCCTCGACTTCCTCCGGGCCGGCGGCGCGGTGACGGGCGTCCGCACCGCGTACGGCGACATCGAGGCCGAGTACGTCGTGAACTGCGCGGGCATGTGGGCACGCCAGCTCGGCGCGAAGGCGGGCGTCAACATCCCGCTCCAGGCGGCCGAGCACTACTACCTCATCACCGACCAGGTGCCCGGCATCTCCGCCGACTTCCCGGTGCTCGAAGATCCGGCCTCGTACGGGTACTTCCGCGAGGAGGTCGGCGGGCTGCTCGTCGGGCTGTTCGAGCCGGTGTGCGCGCCCTGGAAGGTGGAGGGCGTCCCCGACGACTTCTCCTTCGGCGACCTCGCCCCCGACTGGGACCGCATGGGCCCGTACGTCGAGACCGCGATGCGGCGGGTACCCATCTCGGGCGAGGTCGGTGTGCGCAAGTTCTTCTGCGGCCCCGAGAGCTTCACCCCCGACCTCCAGCCGATCGTGGGCGAGGCGCCGGAGCTGAAGAACTACTTCGTCGCCGCGGGCCTCAACTCGATCGGCATCCTCACCGGAGGCGGGCTCGGGCGCGTGCTCGCACACTGGATCATGACCGGCCACCCCGACGTCGACGTCACGGGCTTCAACATCGACCGCCTGCATCCGTACCAGGCGAACCCCGAGTACCGGCGCACGCGCACCGTCGAGTCGCTCGGGATGGTGTACCAGTGCCACTACCCCACCCGCTCGATGCAGACGGCGCGCGGGGTGAAGCAGTCGGCGATCCATCACCGGCTCGTCGACCGCGGCGCGTTCTTCCGCGACGTGAGCGGGTGGGAGGGCGCCGACTGGTACGCACCGCCGGGCGTCGAGCCGGTCGCCGGACCGCTCTCGTGGGGACGCCAGAACTGGTTCCCGTACTGGGAGGCCGAGCACCGGGCGACGCGTGAAGGCGTGATCGTCATGGACATGTCGTTCATGTCGAAGTTCCTCGTGCAGGGCCGGGATGCCGGCCGCCTCCTCGACCACCTCTCGGCGAACGCCGTCGACACCGAGGCGAACCTCATCACCTACACGCAGTGGCTGAACGACCTCGGCCGCATCGAGGCCGACCTCACCGTCACGAAGCTCGACGCGGAGACCTACTGGGTCGTCGCATCCGACACCGCGTACGGCCACGCGCAGACGTGGATGCGGCGCCACTTCCCCACGAAGGCGCACGCGTTCGTGGCCGACATGACCTCTGCGTACGCGCAGCTCAACGTGCAAGGGCCGCGGTCACGCGAGCTGATGCGAGCGCTGACGTCGGCCGACCTGTCGAACGAGGCGTTCCCGTACCGCCACGCGCGCGAGATCGACATCGGCTTCGCCCGTGTGCTGTGCATCCGCATCACCTACCTCGGCGAGCTCGGTTACGAGCTCTACATCCCGACGGAGCAGGCGAACCACGTGTACGACCGGCTCGTCGCCGCGGGCGAGGCGATCGGCCTGCGCCACGCCGGACTGAAGGCACTCGCGAGTCTCCGGATGGAGAAGGGCTACCGCGACTACGGCCACGACATCGACAACACCGACTCCGTGCTCGAAGCCGGGCTCGGGTTCGCGGTCGCGCTCGACAAGCCGGGCGGCTTCATCGGGCGCGACGCGGTCGCGGCGAAGAAGGCGGAGGGTCCGCTCACCCGCCGCATCGTGCAGGTGCTCGTGACCGATCCCGAGCCGCTGATGTTCCACGCGGAGATCGTGCGCCGCAACGATGAGCCGGTCGGCTACGTGCGCGCCGCGTCGTACGGCCACACCCTCGGCGGCGCGGTAGGACTCGCGATGATCGAGGGCGGTGAACCGGTCACCGCGACCTACCTCGACGACGCGACGTGGGACGTCGAGATCGCGGGCGTGCGCCACCCGGCGATCGCGTCGCTGCGGCCGCTCTACGACCCGAAGATGGAGCGGATCAAGAGCTGAACCGGGCCGTCACTGTGTCGGCGCCGCCGCGGGGGACGCGCGCAGCAACGCCGTGACCTGGTTGCGCACCGACGCGGCCGCGTCGGCGTGACCGGCGGCGATCACCGACGCGTAGAACCCGTCGAGCTGCTGCGGGCACGCGGTCGCGAGTGGGAGCGCATGCGAGAGCGTCCAGCGGGCCGGCGTCTCGCCGCGTGCCTGATCGCCCACCGACATCGAGGCACGGACGTCGTCGCGCGAGATCGGGTTCGCACAGGTTTCCCATCCGATGCCGAAGCTCCAGACCAGCTCGTCGGTCGAGTGCTTGGCCACGATGTCGCCGACGCCGCTCTGCGCGACGAGCGCGTCGAACCGGCCGGCGAGGCGGTCGCCGTCGTGGCGCGCCGCGAACGCGAGGAGGTCACCCTTGACTCGTCCCGGCTTCCGTACGTCGTGACACGCGTACGTATGGTCGAAGCGGCGGTCGCCGCGCCGACGAACACTTCGACGGCACCGTTCCCGTCGGGACAGTATCCCGCCGACGTCTTCGAGCGACGTCCGCCAGCGCCTCGCCGTCGTAGAACGCGGCCGTCGGCAACCGCGTGAGGTCACGGGCCGGGATCCACACCGCTTCGCGTGCGTCACCCACGACGCGGCGCACGCGGTGGTCGGAAGCGACGGAATCGACGGTCGCGGCCGCCGCCGGCTCTCCGATCGGGAAGGGCTCGCTCGACCCGCCCGCGTGTGCGTGTCGACGACGACCATCGTGGCGCCGTCGCCGAGCTCGCGGCCCGCGACGCGCAGTTCAGCGCGCCGATTCCCACTCCAGTCCGCTCACGCGATGTGGGCGCGCCCGACACCGACGACTGCGGCAGCGTCGTGCAGCACCGCGGTCGCACCCGGGCGGTCGAGCTGGAGCACCGCGATGGCGTCGGGCCGCTCCGCGCAGTTGCCGTCGAGGCGGGTGGCATAGGCGAGCCAGCGCCCGTCGGTGACTCACTGCCGGGAACGCGCCGTCGCCGATGCGCGATCACCGCGCCGCCCGCGATCGGCACGGTGTCGATCTCGTCGGGCGCGGCGACGTGCGGGTGGCAGCGGGCGAGGGCGCCGGGTGTCACGCGGTCGAAGTAGAGCATCGAGCCGTCGGGCGACAGCGCGAGCGTTGGCGCCCCGGTGCCCGGGTCGACCGCCTTCGCGAGCGCCCGGCGGGAGCCGTCGACGACGTCGACGATCGCGATGTCGTGCGCAGCGGTCCACACCACGGCGCGCCGCGACGTCGCCGGCGCCGACGCGGCGGAGCGCCCGACCTGCCGCAGCCCGAGGATCGTGAGCCCGACGACGATCACGACGACCGCGCCCACCAGCTGCGCGGACTCCCGCGGTGAGCGCGCAACCGCCGACCACCACGACCGCAGCTGCTCCCGCCGCGGGGCGCGGTGACCGGTGCCGCCGGGGGGACCGCGGCACCGGCTCCGCCAGTTCGAGATCGATGACGGGAATCGTCTGGAGATCGAAGTCGTCGTCGTCCATCATCCAACGCTCGCTCCGGCGTCACGGCACCGGATCCGCGGTGCACCCCCCGGGAGAGAGACGAACGCGACACCCGATCGGTTCACCCGCACCGGCGCGCGCGGCCCGAGCGCGTCAGCCGGTCTCGGCGACCGCCGGTCGCAACCCTTCGATGAGCGCGGGATCCGCGTCGAGCGGTTCGAGCGGTTCGAAGGTCTCGACGATCGCAACCGCCCGTTCGGACGGCGGCGCCGGAGTGCGTGGGATCAGGAACGAAACGAGCGTGCCCGCGACGATGAGCACGACGGCGAAGAGGAGCGCGTCGCGAGTACCGCTTGCAACGCCGTTCTCGATCGCGCTCGACAGGAGCGCACCGTCGTGCGGGGAGAGCGACGGCGGCGGCGAGTAGTTCGCGCCGAGCGTGTGCACGCCGGCGACGGCTGCCGACTTCACGGCCGGCGGCAGCGCCGAGGCCCGGATCCGGGAGTTGGTGTGGCTGATCGTCTGCGCGGTCAGCAGCGAACCGATGATCGCGACGCCGAGCGCCATGCCGACCTGGCGGACCGTGGTGTTCGCGCCGCTCGCCACCCCGGAGCTCTCGGCCGGGATCTCGGAGAGCACGACGTTCGTGAGCTGCGCGGCCGCGAACCCGATACCGGCACCGTAGAACGCGAAGCCGGGCAGCAGGCTCCAAACGGTGACGTCGAGCGAGATCGCGTGCAGCACGAGGGCGATGCCGATGGCGTAGGAGACGAGCCCGATCCGCACGACCACGGTGGTGCCGAAGTACCGGATCAAACGGCCGCCGAGCTGCGCGCCCGCGATCACGAACAGGCCCGTCGGCAGGAGCCAGAGCCCGTTGCGCGCCGCCGTGAGGTGCTTCGCGTTCTGGAGGAAGACGGGCAGCACGAAGCTAAACCCGAGCTGACCCATTGCGAGGACGAGCCCGGTGAGGAGCCCGTAGCGGTACGTCTTCAGGCGGAGGTGACCGAACGCGAAGAGCGGATCGGCGTCGCGCCGCTCCTTGCTGCGCTCGACCACGAAGAAGGCGCCGAGCAACGCGACCGCGATCAGGAAGATGACCGGCATCGCCGACACGGATCGGGTCGCGGGCCACACGAGGCGCCCGGCGACCGAGAAATCGTCGACCGGTCGCCACCAACCGTACGAGCCGCCCTCGCTCAACGCGAACACGAACAGGAACATGCCCGCCGCAATCAGGGCCGCACCGGGGAAGTCGATGCGCACGCGTTTGCGGCTGCTCACCGCATCGGTCATGAAGACGAGTGCGCCGATGATCGCGAGCGGGGCGATGATCACGTTGATGCGGAACGACCACCGCCACGAGTAGTTGGTGGTGAGGAACCCGCCGATCACCGGGCCGAGCGTCGCCGCGACGCCGGCCGTCGCACCCCACGCCGCAAAGGCGGTCGCGCGCTCGCGCCCGGAGAACGTGCTCGAGAGGATCGCGAGCGTCGCGGGCAGCATCAACGACGCGCCAATGCCCTCGATGATCGCTTCGCCGACGATGAGCTGGCCCACGCCCTGCGAGATCGACGCGATCAGCGAGCCGACCCCGAACAGCGCGGCACCGATCATGAAGATGCGGCGATGCCCGTACACGTCGCCGAGGCGACCGCCGATGATGAGTAGCGTCGCGAAGGTGAGTGCGTAGCCGGTGACGACCCACTCGAGGGCCGGCACCGTGGTGTGGAAGTCGCGCAGGATCGTCGGGATCGCAACGTTGAGCACGGTGTTGTCGAGCACCACGATGAACGCGGCGATGATCACGATCGTGAGGGTGACCCAGCGCGCGGGGTCGCGATCCATCTCCGTCTCGGGGACGGCGGCCACCGTCGTCACTTCGCGCGCCGCTGCTTCAGCTTGCGCAGCTGGTTGAAGCTGAGCGGCTTCCCGGGGAGGTCCGACGCCTTCTGCGGTCGCAGCCCGTCGAGGACGATGCGCACGTAGCGCTCGCGCAGCACCGGCTGAAGGTCGCCGACCAGCGCCGTGGCGTGCGCGACGCCCGCGAAGAGCATCGAGATGTCGGCGGGACCGATGTCGGCCCGCACCGCGCCCGCGACCTGGGCGCGCGACACCAACTCGTCGAGGGCGCGGCGCAGCTCCTCGCGAAGGGGCTCCGCACTCGGCGGGAGCTCGAGCTCGTTGGCCATCTGCTCGCTCAGCGCGCGGTGGCGCGCGTGGAACTCGGGCAGCGCGACGAAGAAGCGCTCGAAGGCGACCGCGGGATCGGGATCGGCAAGCGCGTCGCGCGCCAGCTCCACCAGCGTCTCGTAACGCGACGTGAGCACCGCCTCGACGAGCGCCTGCTTCGTGGGGAAGTTGCGGCAGACGGTGCCGACGCCGACGCCGGCGCGCCGCGCCACCTCCTCCACCTGGGCGCGCAGCCCCTCCTCCGCGAAGACCTCCTCGGCCGCCGCGAGCACCCGCTCCCGGTTGCGGAGGGCGTCGGCGCGGCGCGGCCGGGGCTCGACGTCGGTCACCGGTTGCCCCCGGCGGCCGGGGTGGCGGAGCCGCGTGCGAAACGGTTGGCAACCGGAATCATGCTTCCGATTATACTCCTCATCCGGAAGGCGACTTCCACTTCTGGGTTTCCCCCGCCGCTGCCCCCCGGAAAGCTCGAGATGCCTGCCGCCCCACCGATCTCCGCCGATCCGCACGTCCACGACCGCCGGTGGTGGACCCTGTCGGTGCTGTGCCTCAGCCTGTTGATCGTCTTCGTGGGCAACTCTTCGCTCAACGTCGCCATCCCGACCCTGGCACGCGACCTGCACGCGACGGAGTCGCAGCTGCAGTGGGTCGTCGCCGTGTACTCGCTCGTGTTCGCGGGCCTGCTCTTCTCGGCCGGCGCGCTCGGCGACCGGTTCGGGCGCAAGGGTGCGCTCCAGTTCGGTCTCGTGCTGTTCCTCGTCGGCGCCGCGCTCGCGTCGGAGGCGACCGCGATGTGGCAGCTGATCGGATGCCGTGCGTTGATGGGCGCAGCGGGCGCGTTCATCATGCCGTCGACGCTCTCCATCATCATCAACGTCTTCCCCGCGCACGAACGCCCGAAGGCCATCGCGATCTGGGCGAGCATCACCGGCGCGTCGGGTGCGTTCGGACCCGTCGCCAGCGGCTACCTGCTCGGGCACTTCTGGTTCGGCGCGGTGTTCCTCATCAACGTCCCGATCATCGTGCTCGCGCTCGGAGCGGGCCGCTTCCTCGTTCCCAAGTCGCGCGATCCAGAAGAGGCGAGCCTCGACCCGATCGGCGCGCTCCTGTCGATCATCGGCATCGTGGCGCTCGTGTACGCCTTGATCCAGGCACCGGAACAGGGCTGGGCGAGCAGCGCGACGCTCATCTCGTTCGTGATCGCGGCCGTCGTCCTCACCATCTTCGTGTTCTGGGAGCTCCGTGTCGACGAGCCGATGGTCGACATGCACTACTTCTCGAACGCGGCGTTCCGCACCGGGACCGGCGGCATGGTGCTCGTGTTCGTGGCCATGTACGGCGTGATGTTCCTCATCACCCAGTACTTCCAACTCGTCCTCGGCTACAGCGCCCTCTCCGCGGCGCTGCGGCTGATGCCGATCGCGCTGATCATGCTGATCGTCGCGCCCATGACACCGCGACTGAGCGCGCGTTTCGGCGCGCACCGCGTCGTCGCCGCGGGGATGCTCGGAATCGCGACCGGCTTCTTCCTCTTCGCGGGGCTCACACCGCACACGCCGTACTCGTACGTGGTGTTGTGCGTCATCCCGCTCACGACGGGATCGCGCTGTCGATGTCGCCGATGACCGCGTCGATCATGTCGGCGGTTCCGCCGCGGCGCGCGGGCGCCGGGTCGGCGATGAACGACGCGACCCGGGAGTTCGGTGCCGCGCTCGGCATCGCGGTGCTCGGCAGCATCGCGGCATCGCGCTACGCGGGACGGATCAGCCACCTCTTGGGCGGCTTGAAGCCCGGCGACCGTTCCGCGGCCCGCACCTCGATCGCGGGCGCGCTGCGCGTCGCGGGCACGCTGCGCGGAAGCGCAGCCGACGCGCTCACCCTGGGCGCACGACAGGCGTTCGTCGACGGCATCCACCTTGCGGTGCTCGTGGGTGCCGGCCTCGCGCTCGCGAGCGCGATCTTCGTCTACCGGTCGCTCCCCCACTCACTCGCACCCGAGGGTGCGATGCACGGCGCGCTCGAAGCGCTCGAAGAAGCAGCCGAGCTCGGGTTGGGTGGCGTTCCCCCGGTGTTCTCCGACCAGGTCGGCGAGGAGACCGACCGCGAGGCCGAGCACAGTGCCGGCGCGAACGGCGGCGGATCGGGCGTTCCCGAGGCGGTGCCGAAAACCGGCTGAGTCGACGGCCGGCGCGTGAGTACCGTCTGCGGCCGTGCCCATCACGCCCGACACGAAGGACTGGACGTGGGTGCTCGAACGGCCGTGTCCCGAGTGCGGCTTCGACACCCGGAGCTTCGAGCCCGCCACGACCGGCGCCGCGATCCGCGCGCAGGTGGCGACATGGGCGCGCATCCTGGCCGGCCCCGAGGTCGATGTGCGCGCCTCCGACTCCGTCTGGTCGCCGCTCGAGTACGCGTGTCACGTGCGCGACGTGTTCCGGATCTGCGACGGCCGGCTGCGTGTCATGCTCGAGTCCGACGACCCCGTCTTCTCCAACTGGGACCAGGACGCGACGGCGATCGACGACGCGTACAACGGCCAGGACCCGGCGCACGTCATCGCCGCGCTCCGCGACGCCGCGGACACGATCGCAACGCGATTCGACACGGTGACCGGCTCGATGTGGACACGCGGAGGAACGCGCAGCGACGGCGCCCGCTTCACGGTCGATTCGTTCGCCCGCTACGTGATCCACGATCCGATCCACCACGTCTGGGACGTGGAGCGCCTGGCCCGCCCTCGTTCTGCGTGAGCGTCGCCGCGCAGCCCTACGCCGGCGTGCCGGTCGCCGCGATCACGCGTCGCCGGCTTCGCCGAGCGCGGTGCAGATCCGCTGGTAGGTGTCGATCCACTCGTCGACGATCTCGTACACGAGGTCGCGCGCGGTGCGGACCTGGTTCATGCGGCCGACGATCTGGCCGACGGGCGAACCCGACAGCTCCCGCGACTGCGCGCGCATGAAGCGATGCGCGGCCGGCGCGTAGAGGATGCCTTGCAGCGGCATCGGCAGCGGTTGTGGTGCTTCCGCACGCTCCCACGCCTCGGTCCATGCGGTGCGCAGCTGGCGCGCGGGCTTGCCGGTCATCGACCGCGAGCGCACGGTGTCGGTGAAACCGGCGGCGAGGAGGTTCTCGACGACCCACGGCTGCTCGCTCGACTCCGCGACGGTGAGCCAGATCGAGCCCGTCCACGCGCCCTGCGCGCCGAGCGCCATCGCCGCGGCCATCTGGCGCCCCCGACCGATGCCGCCCGCCGCGAGCACGGGGATGTCGGGACCGACGGTGTCGACGACTTCGGGGACGAGCACCATCGTGGAGATCTCACCGGTGTGGCCACCCGCCTCGGTGCCCTGGGCGATGATCACGTCGACACCACGTTCGAGGTTGCGCTGCGCGTGCCGCGGGCTCCCCGCCAGCGCGCCGACGAGCACACCCTTCGCGTGCGCCTGCTCGACCGCGTACTCCGGCGGCGGGCCGAGCGCGTTCACCAGCATGGAGACGGGGTGGCGCAGTGTCGCCTCGACCTGGCCCGGCCCTTCGAGCTCGACGCCGAGCCCGGCGGCCTTCATCACGCCCTCGACGCCGCTGGGCAGCGGCGGCACGCCGTACTCGCCGAGCACCTCCTCGACGAAGTCGCGGTGCTCCTGCGGGATGAGGTGCTCGAGCGAGTCGAAGTCGAAGTCCTCACCCTTGCCCACGAACTTCTCCGGCATCGCGAAGTCGACGCCGTACGGCTTGCCGTTCACGTGCTCGTCGATCCAGGTGAGCTCGACCTCGAGCTCGTCGGGACTGAACGCGAGCGCGCCGAGCACGCCGTAACCGCCCGCGTTCGTCACCGCCGCGACGACATCGCGGCAGTGCGAGAACGCGAACAGCGGGAACTCGATCCCGAGCCGGTCACAGATCGGGGTGCGCATGGATCCTCCTGGTCGTCACTTGATCGCGATGGGGTTGAGGGGTGAGCCGCTCGCGCCGACGATCGGCATCGGCGCGGCCACGAAGAAGGCCTCGTAGACGCGGTCGGCCGCGCAGTCGGCGGCGAGGTCGTGGAGGTCGAACAGCTCGCCGACCAGCAGACCGAGATCGCGCAGCGCGGCGACGTGCCAGGTGAGGAAGGGATCGTCGTTCTCCGCCGGTACGACCTGGCAGGCCGCGGTGTCGGTCGCGACCATCGCGACGTCGTGGTCGTGCAACCACGGGATCGCGGCGATCGACAAGCCGGGCTCGTCGTGGCCGGCCGCTTCGGGATCGCGCGCGCCGAGCGCGGCCTTCCAACGGAGATGACCGGTGTGCACGAGCAGGATGTCGCCGGCGCCGACCGCGACGTCCTGCGCGGTCATCGCCGTGTCGAGCTCGGTCGGACCGATCGGGAAACCGGGTTCGAGCCGATCGACACCGAGGGCGCGCGCGACGTCGAGCAGCACGGCGCGGCCGACGATCCCGTTCGCGAGATGGTGTACGCCGAGCCGGGTCGCGCCGGCGGTCGCGGTGACGAGCCCCGCCCAGTACCCGTTGTAGAGGCAGTGGTCGGCGCCGACGTGGCCGAAGCCGTCGAGCTGCGTGCTCGCCTGCAGTGCCATCACCACGTAGTCGTCGGATGTCTGGAACCCGCCGCCGCGCCCGGATGCGAGCACGCCGTCGCCGGCCGCAAAGTTGTAGAGATGCAACGGTTCGGCGCGGTAGCCACCCGGCGTTCGCGGTCCGATCGGCAGCGCGAGCGAGAACCGCTTGCCGGTCTTCACGAGGGCCGCGGCTGCGGCGATGCGGTCGGCGGTGAGGAGGTTCGCGGTGCCGATCTGGTCGTCGGTGCCGAAGCGACCCCAGTTGTGGTGCGCGCCCGGCCGGGCGCCGACGACCTTGCCCGCGGTGTCGACGTGGTAGCTCGGCGGATCCCAGCCCGGGAACGGCGGATCGGGAATCTCGCGCACCGCACACCTCATCGCTCGACGACGTTCTGGCGACGGGAAGCTACCGCCCGCGCGCTCGAAGTCGCTCTTGGGCGCGCACCCGGTTCGCGAAGATGCTCCGATGGACGGCCGCTACTCGACCCGTGGGACCACCCCCGCCGACTTCGATCCGATCATCGCGGTGGTCGACGAGTGGTGGGGTCGGCCCATCGCCGGCGCGCTCCCGCGACTCTTCCTCGACCACTTCTACGCCACGAGCACGATCGTCGAGGTCGACGGCACGATGGTCGCGTTCCCCATCGCGTTCCTCTCACCGTCGGATCCCGACGCGGCGTACATCCATTTCGTCGGCGTGCATCCCGCCCACCGCCGCTCGGGAATCGCCGAGCACTTGTACGAGGTGTTCTTCGCGCGTGCGAGCGCCGACGGTCGCACGCGCGTGAGCGCGATCACCGCGCCGGCCAACGCGACGTCGATCGCGTTCCACCGCCGCATGGGCTTTTCGGTGCGCGGCCCGATCGAGAACTACAACCGCATCGGCACCGAGCACGTGGTGTTCGAACGCGCGCTCACGCCCGATCCCGCGGCGAAGGTCACTCGCTGAACGACGACGCGCGGCCGGCTGGCGATCGACCCGTCCAGACCCTGCCTGACCGCGAACTCGCGTCACGACCCATCGCGTCGTGACGCGATCTCGCGGTCGGTTGCGTACGTGGGCGTGTGGATCGTGAAGCCACCGTCGACTCGCACCACCTCCCCGGTCACGAACGACGCGTCGTCGGATGCGAGGAACGCGACCGTGCGCGCGATCTCCTCGGGATAGCCGAGGCGGCCGATGAGATGGCTCGTGGTGTAGCGCGCGAGCCGTTCACCCATGGGTCCGCCCAGCGCCTCCTGGGCTTCCTTCGCGACCACGACACCAGGCGCGACCGCGTTGCAGCGGATACCGCGATCGCCGTAGGCCGTGGCGACGTAGCGCGTCAGCGCGACGAGGCCGGCCTTCGACGTTCCGTACGCGAGCAACGACGTACTGCCGTAGAACGCAGCGGCCGATGCGGTGTTCACGATCGCACCGCCACCCCGCTCGATCATCGCCGGGATCGCGAAGCGGCAGCCGAGCATCGGGCCGGTGAGGTTGACGGCGAGCACGCGGTCCCAGGTCGCGAGGTCCATCGTCACGACGTCCTGGTCGCGGCCGTTCTGGTCGAGTGCGGCCGCGTTGTTGTGGAGTACGTCGAGGCCGCCGTACGCGGTGACGGTGTCGGCGACCATCGCCGCGACCGCGTCGGTCTCGGCGACGTCGACCACCTGCGCGCGAGCCCGCCCGCCGGCGTCGGTGATCCCGGCCGCGACCGCTTCCGCGGTGTCGGAGCGCAGGTCGGCAACGGTGACGGCACCCCCCTCGGCTGCGATGAGCTCCGCGGTCGCCTTCCCGATCCCGGACCCGGCACCGGTGACGATCGCGACCTTGCCGTCGAACCTGCCCATCTGCCCTCCCCCGCCGTGCGCGGCGAGCGCCCGTACCGCCGCATCTTCGTCGCGCTGCCCGCGCGGTGTCACACTCGTCGCCGGCCGAACCGCGAACCGGGAGCGCCGGCGATGACCGAGGCGGTACGAACGCGCGGACTCACGAAGCGCTACGGCTCGACGCTCGCGCTCGACGCTCTCGACGTGCAGGTCGAGCCGGGCGAGATCTACGGGTTCCTCGGCCCGAACGGCGCGGGCAAGACGACCGCGATCCGCCTGCTCCTCGGCCTGCACCGGCCGAGCGCAGGATCGGCGACCCTCTTCGGGATCGACGCCTGGCAGGATCCCGTCGCGGCCCACCGGCGCTGCGCGTACGTCGCGGGTGAACCGGCGCTGTGGCCCGCGCTGACGTCGGCGGAGACGCTCGACTATCTCGGGCGCATTCACGGCGGCGTCGACCTGGCGTACCGCGCCACGCTCGTCGATCGGTTCCAGCTCGAAGTCGACAAGAAGGTGCGCGCGCTCTCGAAGGGCAACCGCCAGAAGGTGCAGCTCGTGCACGCGTTCTCCACCCGCGCCGACCTGCTCGTGCTCGACGAGCCCACGAGCGGGCTCGACCCGCTGATGGAGGTCGCGTTCCGCACGACCGTCGAGGAAGCGAAGGCGCGCGGGCAGGCAGTGTTCTTGTCGTCGCACATCCTCAGCGAGGTCGAGGCCCTCTGCGACCGCGTCGGCATCCTGCGCGCCGGTCGCCTCGTCGACGAGGGGACGCTCACGCAACTCCGGCACCTGCACAGCCAGACGATGGAAGTGACGTTCGCGGGTCCCGTCCCCGACCTCGGGTCGTTCGACGGCATCCACGTGGTCCGCGCCGGCGAGAACACGCTGCACATCGAGGTCACCGGCAACATCGCCACGATCATCGAGCGCCTCGCGGGACAACCGGTGGTCGCGCTCACGAGCCGGGAGCCGTCGCTCGAGGAGATCTTCCTGCACCACTACGGCGCCGAATGACGATCGCGATGCGGGCCCTCACGCGGCGGACGATCGCCGACGCGCGGACGCGCACGCTCTCGTTCGCACTGATGTTCGGGGCGAGCTCCATCGCGATCGTGAAGGGCTACACGTCGACGTATCCGACCGCAGCCGACCGCCTCCAGTTCGTGAACGGGTTTGCCGACAACAACGCCGCGCGGCTCTTCTACGGCGCGGGCCGCAACCTCACGACCGTCGGCGGCTTCGCCGCCTGGCGAGGCGGTGGACTGCTCTCGATCTTCGCCGCGCTGTTCGGGATCTTCGCCGCGGTGCGCGCGCTCCGCAGCGACGAGGAGCTCGGACGCGGCGAGATCGTGCTCGCCGGCGCGCTCACCCGGACCGATGCGTTCGTCGCGTCGATCCTCGGTGTGGCCACGACCGTCGCCCTGCTCTGGATCACGACCGCCCTGCTCTACGCCGCGGGCGGCCTCCCGGTGCGCGGATCGATCCTGCTCGGACTCGCGGTGGCTTCCCCCGCGGCCGTCTACGTCGGGATCGGCGCGCTCGCCAGCCAGATCCTCCCGACGCGGCGGAGCGCGCTCGAGATCGCAGGCGGAGCACTCGCGATCGACTTCGCGCTGCGCGTCGTCGCCGACACGACATCGAACGGCTGGCTGCGCTGGGCGATCCCCCTCGGCTGGTACGAGCAGGTCCACTGCTTCTCGGGCGCGCGCCCCGCCGTGCTCCTGCTACCGCTCGCGACAACCGCGGTGCTGCTCGCCGCGGCTGCGATGCTCAATCGCCGCCGCGACTTCGGTGCTGCGCTCCTCGCCCCCCACGACACCGCGCCGCCGCGTCCCCGCCTCCTGTCGAGCCCGACCGCGCTGACCTTCCGCAACGAGCGCGTCGCCCTTGCGAGCTGGAGCATCGGGATCTTCGCGTTCGCGTTCATCATCGGCACGATCGCCAAGAGCGTCGCCGACGCGATCCCCGCCGACCTACGTGACCAGCTCCGCAAACTCGGCGGCATCGACGTCGCCAGCGCGCAGGGCTACATCGGCCTCACCTTCGTGTTCTTCGTGTTCACGATCGCGTTCTTTGCCTGCACGCAGATCGCCGCGGCGCGCGACGACGAATCACAGCACCGACTCGAGACCCTCTTCGCGCTCTCCTACGGCCGCGAGCGCTGGCTCGGAGGGCGCCTTGTCCTCGCCGTCGTCGCAATCGCGTTCTTCGCGCTCCTCGCGGGCACGGGCGCGGCGGCCGGCGCCGCCGCCAGCGGCGCGCACGTGTCGGTGCCGCGCGTGCTCGAGGGCGGCGCGAACTGCATCCCGGCGTGCATCTTCTTTCTCGGCGCGGGAGCGCTGCTCTTCGCGCTGCTGCCCCGCCGCGGCGTCGGCATCGTCTACGGGTTCGTCGGGGCGGCCTTCGTCTGGCAACTCGTCGGTGCGCTCCTGAGCGCGCCGAGCTGGGTCCTCGACCTCTCACCCTTCCATCACGTCGCGCCCACGCCCGCGAAGCCCGTTGCCGTCACCTCGGCCACGGTCATGACGGTGCTCGGCACCGCCGCGCTCACCTTGTCCGTCGTCGCGTTCCGTCACCGCGACCTCGCCGGCGACTGACGGTGTTCTCTGGTCGCACTCGCTCGGCGGCGGGATACCCGCCGCCGCCCTCCGGGACGCTCGCCGCTCCGTACTCCTGGTCGCACTCGCTCGGCGGCGGGACACCCGCAGGCTCAGTCGGGGTAGACGGCGATCTCGGTGGCCTTGACCGCGGCCCACACGGAGCCGCCCTCGGTCAGCGCCAACGCGGCCACCGCGGCGGGCGTGACCTCCGCGACGATCGGGAGCGCGCCCGCGACGCGCACGCGCACGCGTGGGCCGAGATGGTCGATCGTGGCGACGGTCCCGGCCCACACGTTGCGGGCACTGCCGGCGGGGCGTTCGCGGTGGAGCACGACTGCATGGGGAGGGACGACCGCGAGCACCGCGCCGCGGAGGTCGTCGACCGTGGTGAGCGTCACTCCGTCGACGTGCACGACGGTCCCGTCGGCCCGGCCGCGATAGAGGTTCACACCCACGAGGTCGGCGACGTACTGCGACCGCGGGCGGGCCACGATCTCGTCAGTGGTGCCCGCCTGCGCGACGCGTCCTTCCTCGAGGATCACGAGCCGATCCGCGAGCGTGAGCGCGTCGACGGGATCGTGCGTGACGAGGATGCGCGTCCCGTGGAACTGGTCGAAGACGGCGCGTAGCGCCGACCGCACGTCGAGACGCGTGCTCGCGTCGAGGGCCGCGAGCGGCTCGTCGAGCAGCAATACCGCCGGTTCGACCGCGACCGCCCGCGCGAGCGCGACCCGCTGCGCTTCCCCACCCGACAGCTGCGCGGGCCGCGCCTCGGCCTTCGCGGCCAGACCGAGCGCGGTGAGCGCGCTCATGGCCCGAGCGCGCGCGGCGCGCCTCGGCAGGCGCCGGGCCCGCAACCCGAACGCGACGTTGTCGAGCGCGCTGAGGTGCGGGAAGAGCAGGTAGTTCTGGAAGACGAACCCGATGCCGCGCCGTTCGGGTGGCACGAAGACGTTCGCGCCGGGATCGTCGACGACCTGACCGTCGACGACGATCCGACCCGTGTCGATCGCGACGAGACCGCCGAGCGCGCGCAGCAGTGTCGTCTTGCCCGCGCCGTTCGGACCCAGCACTGCGACGACCTCGTGGTCGCCGGCGTGCACCTCGACGTCGAGGACGAACTCGCCGTGGGCGACACCGATGGTCGCGTCGATGCTCACAGCGCCGACAACCATTGGTCGCGCAGCGCGACGAGCACGAGCAACGAGACCGCGAGCAACACGAGGCTCAGCATCACCGCACCGTCGAGGTTGCCGGTCTCGAGCGTCACGTAGACGAACAGTGGCAACGTCTGGGTCTTGCCCTGGAAGTTCCCGGCGAACGTGATCGTCGCGCCGAACTCGCCCAGCGCGCGTGCCCAGCACAGCACCGCGCCGGCGACCAGCGAGGGTCGGATCGACGGCAGGGTGACCCGCCAGAAGACGGTCGCACGCGACGCACCGAGCGAGCGCGCGGCGTCCTCGAGCCGCTGGTCGCTGGTGCGGAACGCGGCCTCGACGGTCAGCACGAGGAACGGCATCGACACGAACGCCTCGGCGAGGATCGCACCCGGAACGTGGAACGGCAGGTGCACACCCGCGTGGTCGAGGTACTGCCCGACCAGCCCGCGGCGGCCGAGTGCGAGCAGCAGCGCGATGCCGCCGACCACCGGCGGCAGCACCATCGGCAGGAGCGTGAGCGCGCGCACGACCCGCCGGCCGGGGTACGCGATGCGCGCCTGCACCCATGCGAGCGGGACACCGAACACGAGTGCCAGCGCGGTCGCGGCGATCGACGTCTCGAGTGAGAGACGCAGTGCATCGCGCGCCGAGCGCGTCGACAGCTCGTGCGCCGCGGACGACCACGGCGCGCGCCACAGGAGCCCGAGCAGCGGCACGACGAAGAACGCAGCACCGAGCACCGCGCCGACGATCGCGATCCATGGTGGTCGGTCGGTCCGCCGCGCGCTCGGGACCGCACCCGCGGTCGGTGGTGCCACCATCAGCCGGCCGGGAGGAAGCCTCTCGCCTGCAACGCCTGCTGCCCGCTCCCGGTGACCATCTCGGTCACGAACGCGCGCGCTGCGGCTGCGTGGCTCGTCGCCTTCACCACGGCGATCGGATAGCTCGCGGTGACGTTCTGACCGGCCGGGATCGCGATGCCCAGCACCTTGCTGCCCGCCGCGGTCACGTCGGTACGGTAGACGATCACCGCGTCGGCCTCACCGGTGGTGAGCTTCGCGAGGGCCGCCTTCACATCGAGCTCGAGCGACTTCGGCTTCGGCTCCGGCAGGTTCGCTTTCGCGAATGCCTCGCGCGCGTAGTTGCCGGCCGGAACCGACGCGTCCTCCAGCACGAGCACGACATCCGAACGTTCGAGGTCGGCGAGCCCGGCGATGTGTTTCGGGTTCCCGGGCGCGACCGCGATCTCGAGCTCGTTGCGCGCGAACGTCTGCGGTGTCTCGACGAGGCCGGCATCGACGAGCTTCTGCATGTTCTTCTCGTCGGCCGACGCGAACACGTCGGCCGGCGCGCCCTGCTGGATCTGCGTCACGAGGGCCTGCGAGCCCGCGAAGTCGAGCGTGAGGGACAGATCGGCATCCGTCTTCGCGAGCGCGGCCTTCTCGTCGCCGAACGCCTCGGTGAGTGACGCCGCCGCGAAGACGTTGAGCGACCCGCCGAGCACCGGTGCCGTCGCGGCCGGCGAGGTTCCCGCCGCCTTCCCCGCCGACCCGCTGCTGGAGCACCCGGCCGCGAGGACCACTACCGCCACTCCGACCGCGAGCCACGTCGATGCCATGCGCTGTGCCACCGGCGATCCCCGCTCGTCGCGTACTGACTAGTCACTTCGAGACTAGTCGGCGACGGGCGAGACGTGCCCAGAACTCCGTTGCTCAGCGCGCGAGCGCGCGCAGGAACCGCTGCACGGCGCGGGCCTGCTCGCGCCGCCAGGTGGCGACGACGCGCTCGAACCCCGCGCCGGCGGGCGGCGCCGAGACGGCGCCGAACACCGCATCCAGCCGCTCGAGTTGCGCGGCTACGAGCGCGTCGATCGGTCGGCCCGCGCGCGCGAGCAAGGCGAGCTTCACGAGGAACTCGGTGCGGACGTCGCGCACATGGTCGACCGGCTCGCCGAGCCAGCGGCGCAGCGCAGCGCGGCCGCGCGCCGTCGCGCGCACCGTCGTTCGGCGCGGACCGCGCCCGCCGCGCGCCGCATCGCCCGTCTCCTCGAGATACCCGGCGCCGAGCAGGGTCGTGAGCGAGCGGTACACGAGCGGGCGACTGACCGTCCACGTGCGGCCCAACCCTCCATCGGGCGCGAGCTCGCGCACGATCGGCCACCCGTGGGTCGGGCCCTCGGCCACCACACCCAGCACCGTCCAGTCCGAGAGCGAGAGCGGCGATGGCGACGGCGAGCGCGGCACGTGCGGCACCGTATCCGCGCTCGCGGCGGGCTCAGCCGTTCGCGTCGAGAGCGGCGACCACGACGCGCATCCCGTCGTGGTCGCCGTCGGGATCCAGACCCGCGCCCGGCGTCGCGCGCGAGCCTCGGTACACCCCGAACCAGAGTGTCGCGAGCGCGGGCGAGCGCGAAGCCGGCAATGTAGACGTTCCACCCGAGCGCGATCTCGCCGAGCTGATCCCGGAGCGATTCGCGAGTGCCCGTAGGCGCGGAGAACGACCGCACGACGGTGCTCGCTATGAACAACACGGCAACGATCGCCACGATGAGCGCGACGACCGTCAGATCGAGTGCCGGCGCGTCGTCGCCAACGGTACCGGCCGCCCCCGCCGTCTCCGCCGTCTCCCCACCCACGACGCTCACCGAGGTCAGCCTCTCATACGCCGTCGGGCGACGGCGCGTGGCAACGCGTCGAGCCAGTGCAGGAACGCCTCTTCGTACGCGATCCCGAACTGCACGACCGCGTCGACGTGTGGGTCGCGCGCCGATGTCTCGCTCGCGATCGCGCGGTACTCCGCGAGGCGCTGCGCGTGCATCGTCTCCTGCGCGGCGACGATCGCCGCGAGCCGGTCGGCGGGGAGGTGCCTCCCGAACCACAGCGTCACGAGCAAGGGCACGCGGATCTGCTCGGGGCCGGGCTCCGACGCGATCCACTGCGCGAACGCGTCCGCGCCCGCCGCCGAGATCGTGAACGGGCGCCGATCGCGCGGCCCCCGTTCCCCCGCCGCGACGAGGCCCCGCTCCTCGAGCGCCTTCAACTCCCGGTACACGTGGCTGGGCGTCACGTTCCAGAACCGGGCCAGGCTGCGCTGCGCCTGCTGGAGCAGCTCCCAGCCCGTGCGGGGCCCGTCGTGGAGGAAGCCGAGCAGCGACCCCTGGGTCGCGTTCAGCGCGTTCGGATCCGCCATTGACATTCCCTTGAGGAGGGTTAGGGTCGTCCCACCATACCTTCCCTTCAGGAAGGTCAGGAGAAGGGGGCGTGCGTGCGCGCGACCGCCGACCACGAGCCCGACACGCGCGTCGAGGCACGCGCCGCCGACATCTCCGCGCTCCTCGACGCGCACGGCTACGCGCTCCTCCCCGACATGCTCGACGCGCCCGCGCTCGAGCTCGCGCGTGGAAGCGCTCGCGCGCATCCTGCCCACGAATCCGTTCGGCCGCGACGACTTCGAGGGGCACCGCACCCGGCGTGTGTACGCGCTGTTCGCCAAGACGCGCGCGCTCGACAACGCGGCGACCCATCCCCTCGTGCTCGCGGTGCTCGACCGCGTCCTCGGCCATTACCAGTTGAGCGCGCCGACGGCGATCGAGATCGGGCCCGATGAGGTCGCGCAACCGCTCCACCCCGACGACGCGATCTACCCGGTGCCGCGCCCGCATGCCGAGCTCGTCGTCAACGTGATGTGGCCCCTGTGCGACTTCACCGCCGCGAACGGCGCGACCCGGCTCATCCCCGGCAGCCATCGATGGGACACGCAGGTACCCGATGCCGCGACGCCGGTCACGACGATCGAGATGCCCGCGGGCTCCGCGCTCGTCTACCTCGGCAGCCTCTGGCACGGCGGCGGCGCGAACCACACCGACACGCCGCGCCTCGGCGTCGTGTTGCACTACGCGGCCTCGTGGCTGCGACCGGTCGAGAACCACGTGCTCGTGGTGCCGCCCGCGGTGGCGCGCGATCTGCCGGTGCAACTCCAGGAGCTGCTCGGCTACAACATCCACCCGCCGTTCATGGGTTACGTCGACGGTCGCCACCCTCGCCACCTGCTCGAACACACGATCTGACCGGGCGCGGTTGCGAAACGCGTACGGCGCGGCACACTGACGCGATGCCGCATCACCACCAGCGTTTCCGGATCGCGCTCGTCGCCGTGGCCGCCACCGTGCTCCTGATCGCACCGGTCGGCGCGTACGCCGCGAGCACGTGGCCCACGTACCACGGCGACGCTGCCCACACCGGCAACGACACGACCGACGCCGGGCTCCTCCCCGTCCATCACGCGTGGACGACCGGACTCGACCAGAACGTGTACGGGCAGCCCGTCGTCGACGGCGGGCGCGTGATCGCCGCGACCGAGAACAACAGCGTGTACGCGCTCGACGCGCACGACGGTCGGATCCTGTGGCGCGTGCACGTCGGCACGCCGGTCACCGGCGTGGTCGGCCAGGTCGGCTGCGGCAACATCGACCCGCTCGGCATCACGTCGACACCCGTCGTCGACGCCGCACGCCACGAGGTGTTCGTCGTCGCCGCGATCCAGGACGCCAACAAGGTCATCCATCACCAGCTCGTCGGGCTCGACGTGTACACCGGCACCCGCATGATGACGGCGAACGCCGACCCGGGCGGCGGCCAGAACCCGCTCTACATCCAGCAACGCGCCGGGCTCGCGCTCGGCAACGGCCGCGTGTACGTGGGCTACGGCGGCTACGCGGGCGACTGCGGCCCCTACCACGGCTGGCTCGTCTCCCTCACCGAATCGGGATCCGGAAAGATCGCCTTCAACACCACGCCCCACACCGGCCTCGGCGCGATCTGGGCAACCAACGGCCCGTCGATCGACGCGTCGGGCGACGTCTACGTCGCGACCGGGAACCCGAACGCCGTTCCTTCGACCGGCGACTACGGCGAGAGCGTGCTGAAGCTCTCGCCGACGCTGCACGTGCTCGCGCACTTCTCCGGCTCGAACGCGGTCGCCGACGAAGACCTCGGCTCCTCGGGGCCCGCGCTGCTCGGCAACGGACTCGTCTTCGAGGTCGGGAAACAGCACGAGGGCTACCTCCTCGACACGAGCAACCTCGCGCGGCGCCAGACCCTCACGACCTGTACCGGCGAAGCGCTCGGAGGCACCGCCTTCGACGGCCGGCATCTGTACGTCCCGTGTGAGGAGCACGTGCAAGAAGTGAACGTCGACGCCGTGCACCATTCCGTGTCGCTCGGCTGGTCGGGACCGGCCACCGGACGCGCCGGTCCGCCGATCCTGGCGGGCGGCGCGTTGTGGTCGGTCGACTGGAGCAACGGCACGCTCTACGAGCTGAATCCGTCGACCGGTGCCGCGATCACGACGATCGCGCTCGGTACGGTGCCCCACTTCACGTCGCCGTCGGCCGCGCTCGGGCTCGTACTGGTCGGAACCAACGCGGGCGTCACGGCGTTCGCCGGTCCGAAGGGTGTCCCGCCGCACGCACCACCCGCGCCGCTCCCTTCGTCATGCGTCACGCAGCACTCACACCTCGGCTACTGGCTCGTCGCGCGCGACGGAGGAGTGTTCTCCTTCGGCGGCGCGCCCTTCTGCGGCTCCGCCGGCAACTTCGTGCTCAACCAGCCGATCGTGGGCATCGCCGGAACCCGCGGGCCCGGGTACTGGATCGTGGCCTCCGACGGCGGAGTCTTCGCGTTCAACCGGCCGTTCTACGGATCGACGGGAAACATCCGTCTGAACCAACCGATCGTCGGCATGACCGCAACCGCCGACGCGCACGGCTACTGGTTGGTCGCGCGCGACGGCGGAGTGTTTCCCTACGGAGACGCCGACTTCCACGGCTCCACCGGCGCGCTGCCGTTGAAGGCGCCGATCGTCGGACTCGGCCCGACGCCCGGCGGGCACGGGTACTGGCTGGTCGCGCGCGACGGCGGAGTGTTCGCGTTCGGCGACGCCGCGTTCCACGGATCGACCGGTGGGCAGCGACTCAACGCGCCGATCGTCGGCATTGCGCCGACGGCATCCGGTCACGGCTACTGGCTCGTCGCGTCCGACGGCGGGATCTTCGCGTTCGGCGACGCCTCGTTCCACGGATCGACCGGCGCGCTCCATCTGAAGGCACCGATCGTGGGCATCGCGCCGACCGCATCGGGCAACGGCTACTGGCTCGTCGCGTCCGACGGCGGGATCTTCGCCTTCGGCGACGCGGGCTTCCACGGATCGACCGGCGCGCTCCGACTCGCCGCGCCGATCGTGGGCATGACGCGCGACTGATGCGCGCCGCCGCGGCCGTTCAGCGGCCGCGCGTGACGCCCGCTTCGCGCAACACGTCGGCGGGCACACCGATCTCGCGCCAGGTCGCGTACGCGATGCCCTTCGCCTGCCCGTAGGCGCGCGCGTTACGAACGAACCCGCGGCGGAGCTTGTCGAGATCGGGGCCCTGATCGGTTTGCATCGCCTCGAGCTCGGCTTCGAGGTTCTTGCGCTCTTGCAGCAATTGCAGCGCGATGAGCGCGCCCACCGTCTCGTACTGCTCGTCGATCTGCGCGATGCGCTTCGTGATCGACTCGGGTGTCCGCTTGCGCCCCCGCTTCGGCTTGCTGGCTTCCAACGCGTCGAGATACGCCCGCACCGCATTCGCCTGTTCTCGACCCTTGGCAAGCGCGGCCTTGTGTTCGGCCGTCATCTTCTTTACACGCGCCACAGCAGATCCTCCCGTCAGCCAAGATCTTCCAGCATACCGTCGACCCCGTCGGACCATGCCTGCGTCGACTCCATTGTCGACGGTCGGAAACGAAGGTCAACTGCCCGGTTCACGGCCCCGCCGGGCGACGGCGCGCAGACGAACGCCATGGTGCGCACCCACGCGACGTTCACGCCGGCGCGGCGGCCGCAGTTTCGAACGATGTCCCACGCTCTATCCAGGGCCGAAAGACCCTATGGCCGAGCGCATTCCTCCCCGGTCGGACGGAGAATCGACGAACGCGTCGAACACCTTGTTGGGGGCCGTTCGGCCCTGGCTGCGCAGGCTACCGAGCGCGACCGTCGAGTCGATCGCGGTGTCTCGCCGAGGAGGCCGGCATGTCCGCTTTCATCATGGAATTGGAGGACGTCGCCAGTTCCGACGGGGAACGCGTCGGCGGCAAGGGCGCCAATCTCGGCGTACTCGCCCGCGCCGGTTTTCCCGTTCCTCCAGCCTTCGTCGTCACTGCACAGGCATACCTCATGGCAATGGACGAAGCGGGAGTTCGCGCCGAGCTCGCCACGATCACGAGTCGCGTGGAGACGGCCCGTCCGGAGGCGCTCGCCGAGATCGCGGCGCGCGCCCGCACGCTCGTGGGCAAGGCCGGCGTCCCCGATGCGCTCCGCGGGGAGATCGTGAACGCGTACGCGCAGCTCGGACCGGACGTGCGCGTCGCGGTCCGATCGTCGGCCACTGTCGAAGATCTTGGCGACAGCTCCTTTGCCGGCATGCACGAGACCTTCACCAACATCTCCGGCGCCGACGACGTGATCGACGCGGTCGTCCGCTGTTGGATCTCGATGTTCGGCGAGCGGGTCGTCTCGTACCGAGGAACTCGGGGCGTCACGGGCGAGCCCGCGATCGCGGTCGTCGTGCAGCAGATGGTGGACGCGGATCGCTCGGGCGTGATGTTCTCGGTCGACCCGGCGTCGGGCGACCGTTCCCACATCGTGATCGATGCCGCGTTCGGACTCGGCGAGGTCGTCGTCGGCGGTCAGATCGAACCTGACGAGTACACGGTCGCGAGGGAGCCCTTGCGGCTGCTCTCGGCGCGCGTCGGCCACAAGACGGTCGCCGTACGCCGCGGTCCCGATGGCAAGGAGCGACGCGAGACGCTGGGCCCCGAAGAGGCCGACGCGCGTGTCCTGCGCGACGACGAGGCCCTCGCGCTCGCCGAGCTCGCCCTGCGCGTCGAGGCGCACTACGGCGAGCCCCAGGACATGGAGTGGGCCAGTGCGGGTGACCAGACGTACCTCGTGCAGTCGCGCCCGATCACGACGCTCGCACCCGTGCACGACGCCGCGCCGCTGATCGTCGGGCTCGGCGCCGCCCCCGGCGTCGTGGCCGGACGGGTGCGCGTCCTGCACGACGCGACCGAGGGCGCCGCGCTGCAGAACGGCGAGATCCTCGTCGCACCGATGACCTCTCCGGACTGGGCCGCGGTCATGCGGCGAGCGGGCGCGCTCGTCACCGATGGCGGCGGCATCACCTGCCATGCCGCGATCGTGAGCCGCGAACTCGGCGTTCCCTGTGTCGTCGCCACGCGCGACGCGACCCGACGCCTCCGCGACGGCGAGCTCGTGACGGTCGACGGCGGCACCGGTCGTATCTACGAGGGCGACCAGACCGCGGACCTCACGCGCGGGTCGGAATCCCGCGGTGGGATCGCGACGATCACGACCGCGACCACGAACGATGCCGGGCGCGCACCACTTGCAACGCGCGTGTACGTAAACCTCGCGGTCAGCGAGCGAGCCGAGGAGGTCGCGGCGCTGCCGATCGACGGTGTCGGCCTGCTGCGCGCCGAGTTCATGGTCACCGAAGCGCTCGGCGGCGAGCATCCGCGGCGGCTCCTCGCGGAGGGCAGGCAGTCGGAGTTCGTCGACAAGATGGCTGCGTCGTTGCTGCGGATCACACGCGCGTTCGCTCCGCGACCGGTCGTGTACCGCTCGATCGACTTCCGGACGAACGAGTTCCGCAAGCTGGCCGGCGGCGACGAGTTCGAGCCCGAAGAGGCGAACCCGATGATCGGGTACCGCGGGTGCTATCGCTACGTACGCGAGCCCGACCTCTTCGCGCTCGAACTCGACCTCCTCGCACGGGTGCGCGAGGAGACACCCAACTTGCACCTGATGATCCCGTTCGTGCGCACGAAGTGGGAGCTTGAAGCCTGTCTCGACCTCGTCGACCGCAGCCCGCTCGGCCGCCAGCGCGGCATGCATCGCTGGATCATGGCCGAGGTGCCGTCGGTCGTGTACCGAATCCCCGAGTACGCGGCGCTCGGCATCGACGGCGTGTCCATCGGTTCCAACGACCTCACACAGCTGATGCTCGGCGTCGACCGCGACTCCGAGATCTGCTCTGAGCTCTTCGACGAGTCCGACGCCGCCGTGCTCGCCGCGATCCGCGACATCGTCGAGGCCGCGCGTGCCGTGGGACTCACGTCGTCGTTGTGCGGGCAGGCGCCGTCGACGAAGCCGGAATTCGCGGAACACCTCGTACGCTTCGGGATCACGTCGGTCTCCGTGAACCCCGACGCCGTCGCCGTCGCACGCGCGACGATCGGCGCGGCCGAGCGCCGCATCCTGATCGACGCGGCGCGTGCCGACAAGGGAATGAGCCCATGACCACCTATGTCGTTCCCCTCGATGGATCTCCGTTCGCAGAGCGTGCCCTCCCGGTTGCGTCCGCGCTCGCGGCGCGGCGCGACGGCGCCGTCCTCCTCGTCGCGACCCGCTGGCGGCACGACGATCTGGATTCCGACTCGTACCTCGAACAGATCGCGGCACGCGCCGCCGTCCCGACCGAGCACGTCACGATCCAGGATCGGGGCGCGGCCGACGCGATCGCGCTCGTCGCGCGCTCCGAGCCCGACCGTCGGGTTTGCATGACGACGCACGGGCGGGGCGGCTTGCGCTGGGCAGTACTCGGGAGTGTGGCGGAGGCGGTGGTGCACGACTCGGGCGCGCCCGTCGTGCTCGTCGGCCCGCACTGCTGGCAGCAGTGGCCCGAGCAGGCGAGGCGCGTGATCCTCTGCATCGACGGATCGCGCCTTCCACCCGACCTCGTGCCCGCCGCGTGTCACTATGCGCGCGATCTGAACCTGCCGATCGCGGTCGTGCACATCGCGCATCCGCTCGACGTCGAGACGGCGACACATCCGGCCGCACTTCTCGACCCCGTCGTCGAGCAGGTGCGCGCCGAGGGTGTCGAAGCCGTCGGCGAGCTGTACCGCAGCAGCTATGCGACCGGCGCGATCGCGGACGCGGCGCAGGCGACCGGCGCCGTGCTCGTGGCGATGAGCACGCACGGACGTACCGGACTCGCCCGCGTCGCGGTCGGCAGCGTCACGATGGGCGTGCTGAACACCGCTTCGTGCCCGGTGCTCGTCGTCCGGTCACCGCACGTGCGCTGACGTCGGCCGGCGCGCTCGGACACGTTTCGGCGTGTGGCTCGTCACACCCCGTCGAGCCGATCGCGCAGCGGATCCCGCCACTGCTCGGCGAGCGCTCGATGGTTCGCGAGTGCCTCGACGAGTGCGCGCTGCGCGAGACCGCGGTCGGCCATCGCCGCGTGGGCGTCGGCGACCGTCAAACCCGCCGCGTCGCGCGCCGACAACCGTGATCTCGGAGCCCGCGACGACCTCGCCCGGTTCGAGCACGCGCAGGTACCAGCCGGTGCGACCGTTCGCGCGCATGCGACCCTGGACGTCGGCGCGCCCGCGGTGGAGCGCGAGCTTGTAACAGGGCCACCGGGGTTGGCAGACCTGGAGCAGCGCACCGTCCCACTTCCAGACGTCGCCGATCCGGACACCGTCCTCCGCGACACCGCGCGTCGAGAGGTTCTCCCCGAACGCCGCGGGTCCGAGCGCTTCGCCGAGGTCGGCTTCCCACAACGGGAGATGCTCCGAGGGGTAGGCGTACACGGCCTTGTCGGCACCGCCGTGCACGGCGAGGTCCGCCTGTGCGTCACCGGCGAGATTCCCGGTCGACAGCCACAACACCGTCCCCGCCGGCACCGGCTGCTTCGCGATGGCGCTGTAGACGCGCTGGCCGTCCGGATCGGCGAGCAACCGAGGAGTTCCGACGTTGACGCCGACGATGTCGACCATGACCAGGACCTACTCGAAGTGGCAGGCGGGAGCAGGGGTGAGCGTAGGCCGGTCGACGTCGGCCCGGCCGTTCCGTGCTAAACCCGAACCATCGCGGATCTCGGTATCCCCACGGCTCGACCACACGGCGCCGTCCTGCGCAGCGCGCGCCGGGCCGCGACAACCGCGCTCGCGGTCACGCTCCTCGCGACCACGGCCTGCTCGTCGAGCAAGCACACGGCATCGACGACCACCCGCGCGGGCCCCACGACGACCGCCCCGCTCCACTTCGGTGCGCCACCATCGGGCCTGCCCGCGTTCTACGGCGCACCCGATCCGGTGCCCCAGGGCGCCGCCGGAACGCTCCTGAAGTCGGAGAAGGTCGCAGCGCCCGGCGTGCACGGCACGGTGTACCGCGTGATGTACGAGTCGAAGTCGCTCCAGGACCGATCCGTCGCGGTCACGGGCATCGTGATCGTTCCCACGACGCCTCCTTCGAACGGCGGCTACCCGATCGTGTCGTGGGGGCACGGCACGAACGGCATGGCCGACACGTGCGCGCCGTCGTTGGATCCGGCATCGGACGCGCCGCTCGCCAACCAGTTGCTCGACAAGGGCTGGGAGATCACCGCGAGCGACTACCAGGGCGAAGGCACACCGGGGCTGATGCCGTACATCGCCGGTGTCGTCGCCGGTCGGAACACGATCGACATCGTGCGCGCGGCCCGGCAGGTGCCCGCCGCGCGCGCGAGCAGCGACTACGTCGTGTGGGGCCACTCCGAGGGCGGGCAGACCGCGATGTTCGCGCTCAACCTCGCGAGCGCCTACGCGCCCGAGCTGCATCTGCACGGAGTCGTCGCCGGCGCGCCGCCGTCGCAGTTCAACCTCATCTACACGTTCTTGAAGAACAGCCCGTTTCGCTACTACCTGCTGATGGCGGCCGGCGGACTCAACGCGGCGTACGGTGACGCGGCCGCGCCGCTCGACGAGGTCCTCACGCCCGCAGGGAAGGCGCTGCTCCCGGACTTGCAGAAGGGCTGCAGCAGTTACCTGTCGAAGCAACTCGGCAAGATCTCCATCGCGCAGGCGACGAAGGCCGACCCCTTCACGATTCCCGCGTGGCGCAAGGTCCTCATGGCGAACGATCCCGAGAACTTCACGACCGCGAGCGCCGCGCCCCTGCTCATGATCCAGGGCGGCGCCGACGAGCAGATCCCGGTCGCGTCCACGCAACTCCTCGCCACGCATCTCTGCGACGTCGGGCAGGTGCTGCAGCGCTGGATCTACCCCGGCCAGAGCCACTCGGGCGTGATCGCGGTCTCCGCGAACGACATGATCCACTGGATCACCGATCGTTTCGCGGGCGGCCCGAACCCCGACCCGTACGTGCCGACCGGGCAGAGCGACATCGCCCGCACCTCGTGCAACTGACCGGCTGACCCCGCGAGCTTCAGGCCTCGCCCTGGTTGTCGCGGCCCCCGGCCCCCGACGTGGTCGTGGTCGTCGGCCGCACCTGGTACGCCGAGGCCGACGACCGCCCCATCAGCAGCTCCGCGACGACGGCCGCGATGAGACCGGGGACGATGAATCCCGGTCTCCCCGTCGTCTCCGCGACGAACATCACCGCCGCGAGCGGGACGCGGTAACCGGCGCCGAGGAACGCGGCGATCCCGACGACGACGAACAGCGAGTTGTCGGCCGGACCGATCACGGCCGCGAACGCGCGCCCGAGCAGCGCGCCGGCGACGACGAGCGGCACGAAGAGTCCACCGACACCACCTCCGGCCACCGTCGCTCCCGTGGCGAGACATCGCAGCACGAGGAGCGCGAGCAACAGCGCCACACTGCGTTTCGGAGCGAGCGCCCAGGTGACGACGCCGTAACCGGGCGTGAGCACCAGCGACTCACCGGTGAGCAGGCGTCCGAGCGCGAACAGGGTCAGCCATGCTAGCGCCGCCGGCGATCGACCCGCAGGATCGGGCGGAGCGTCGGTGGCGATGTGCTTCGGCGCGCATGAGCAGCCAGGTGAAGGCGCGGGCACCGATCGCAGCGGCGATACCGAGCGCGGCCGCGCCCCCGAGGTCGGCGAAGGAGAACGGCGGCGCGCCGTGCACGGGGAAGAGCGGAGTGGTTCCGTTGATCGCGACGAGCCCGAGGTAGCCCGGACGCGCCGGCGACCAGCGCCGGCAGCAGCATGCGACGGGCGAGATCGTCCTGGTAGGGCACCTCGATCGCGAAGATCGCGCCGGTGGCGGGCGCCTTGAAGATCGCGGCGATGCCTGCCGCGGCCGCGCCCGCGACGAGCAGCAGCTTGCGATCCGAGTCCGCGCAACGGCGCCGTGAGCCGGCGCTGCACGACGGAACCGAGGGTGGCACCGAGGTAGATCGACGGACCTTCGAGTCCCATCGCGCCACCGCTCCCGAGCGTCGCGACCGCAGCGACCATCCGGTGCAACATCGAGGTGAACGACAGGGGACGCCCGTCGTGGAACGACTGGATGTACTCGTCGGCCGTCGACGGCGAGATCCCGCGCCCCGGGCCGCGCAGCCACAGGGTCGCGACCGCGAGCCCGACCGCCGGCGCGAAGGCGAGCAGCCAGAGCGGGAGATGATTCACGGCGTGGTCGAACGTCACGTTCACGGTGAGGCGCTCGAAACCGGCAACCGAGGCACCGGTGATGACGACCGACGATGGCGGTGAGGAGGATGACTTCCCGGGAGCGGGCGACGACCGAACGCAACTCGTCTCGCCTGCTCACCTCGGGGTTCCTCTCTCTCGACTGCCCCCGACGGTACCTCTCGGACCGTGGGATCCCCGGGAACACGGTCGCGACTGCGAGGATGGCGCTCCGTGAACGCCATCGCGCTGCCCTACTTCGCCGCCCGGCCCGCGCCGGCTCGGCCCGGGCCCGGCGTCGTCGTGGTCCACGAGGGCAACGGCATCACCCCGCAGCTGCTGCGCTTCTGCCAACGCTTGGCGGCCGCCGGATACGCCACGATCGCGCCCGATTTGTTCTTCCGCGCCGGCGGCACCGAAGCCGGCGACTTCGCGACCCTGATCGGTTCGCTCTCGCCCGAGGACGTGCGCCGCGACCTCGAGCACGCGGCCGCACTGTTGCACGAAGGCGGAGCCGACCGGGTCGGTGTCACCGGCTTCTGCATGGGGGGTCTCTTCACCTACCGCATGGCCGTCACGAGCACGCAGTTCGATGCCGCGGTCGGCTTCTACGGCGCGCGCATCGCGCAGGAGCTCGCGAGCCCGAACTGCGAGACGCTGCTCTTCTTCGGGGGGCAGGACCCGTACATTCCTGCCAGCGACATCGACGCCGTCCGCGCGCACCATCCCGCGACGATCGTCTACCCGGAAGCGACGCACGGGTTCATGCGAGACGGCTCCGACAGCTACGACGAAACCGCGGCGACCGACGCGTGGGGCCGGATGCTGCGTTTCCTCGCGAAGCAGCTCTCTTAGCGCGCGCGACTCGCGAGCTCGTCCACGGCCGCGACCGTGCCACGCGGATCGGCACCGAACCCGTTCACCAGCAGGCCCCCACCCTCGAGTGGGAATGCCGCGGCGTGCACGCCCTCGTCGTGCGAGGTGAGCGCCCGGTCGGACTCGGCTCCCGGACCGGTGAGGAGCAGGCTCGCAAACGCACGCGCGTCGCCGACGACCGCCGGCCCCGTCGAACCGTGCGCGCGCGGGCCGAACGCGAGCGCGTGACGCAGGCGCGCACGGCCGCCGACGTCGGCATGGATCTCGCTCACGATGGAGCCACCCGGCTCGGAGTGCCGGCCGAGCACGATCGCCTCCCGCCACGTGACCCGGGCCGACGACGACGCAAACAGCTGCGATCGCATGCGGTGCACACAGCCGGCGACCGCGATCGTCGGCTCCGGACACCACTCGAGGCTCGCGTCGTCGGCAACGGTGGCGCGCACCACGAAGCGGGATCCTGCTCCACCGCGACCGGGAAGGGCGAGCATCGCGGCGGCACTGCGCACGACGAGCGACGCGCCCGCGCCAACCTCGATGCCGACGTCGATGCAGTCTCCACCGAGGGGCCCCGCGGCCGACCCGACGAGGTAGACCGCATCGGGAGTCACGCGCACCGAGATCGGCGGCTCGCTGCGGACGTCGGAGACCACGCTGCGGTCCCCGCGCCCGACAACCGCGATGCGAACGTTCGCGATCACCCGGTCACGCGACTGCGGTACCCGCGCCGGCTCGTTGCGCGCGTACCCATTCCACGACGGCGCTCGCCGCCGGGTCCTCACGCAAGGAGATGAGCAGGGTCGGCAGGTCCCCGCGCACCGCCGCGGCGTCATGGGCCATGACTGCGAGATCGGCGCCGACGAGCGGGGCGAGATCCGTCTTGTTGATCACGAGCAGGTCGGCGGTGGTCACGCCCGGTCCACCCTTGCGCGGGACCTTGTCGCCACCGGCGACGTCGAGCACGAAGATCTGCTTGTCGACGAGCGCGCGACTGAAGATCGCCGTGAGGTTGTCGCCGCCGCTCTCGAGCAGCACGAGATCGAGATCGAAGCGAGCCTCGAGATCTTCCATCGCGTCGACGTTCGCCGCGATGTCGTCGCGGATCGCGGTGTGCGGGCAGCAGCCCGTCTCGACTGCGCGGATGCGCGGATCGGGAAGCACGGCGTTGCGGCGCAGGAAGTCGGCGTCCTCGGTCGTGTAGATGTCGTTCGTCACGACGCCGATCTCGAGCTCCGGCGCGAGCGTGCGGCACAGCGCGGCGACGAGCGCGGTCTTCCCGCTCCCCACCGGCCCGCCCACACCGACCCGCAGCGTCGCGCTCCGCGCCCGCGGCGCGCGGCTCGCGTCGGCGGCCCCGTGCTCGTGATCGTGATCGTGGTCGTGGTGGTCGTGATCGTGATCGTGGTCGTGATCGTGGTCAGGATGCAAAGAGACGCACCTCCCAGCGCGCGTGTTCCTCGGCTCCGAGCTCGCGCCAGGGCGCGGTCAGCGCCGGCAGGTCGGCGAGATCGTCGCGCGCGGCGGCTTCCCCTTCGGCGGCGACGCCGTCGATCTCGGGTCCGAGACGGGCGAGCACCGCATGCACGGCGAGCGGGTCGAGCCCGAGGAGTCGTACGGCCGCACCCGCGGGTCCGCTGACCGCCGACGACGCCGCGACGAGCGCAATCGCGTGTGCATCGAGCCCGGCGGCCGCACCCGTCGCACCGAGGGCAACCGCGCGATGGACGCCGGGATCGCGCGATCGTGCCGCGCACGCGCGCAACGGCTCCGCGGGCCAGATCGCGACCGCCGCGCGCGCGAGCTGCCCGCCGAGCAGGCGCGACGTCCGCCGTAGCGCGGGTGACGCGATGCGCGCCGAGACCTCGGCGTCGAGCGCATCCCACGGCACGCCCGCGCCGTCTGCGCCGCGGGCAACCACGGCCGCCGCGACGGCCGCGTCGACCGCGCCGCTCGTCGCGAGCACACCCGTGAGGAAGGCGGCAAGGGAGGCGGTGTCGTGGACCGATCCCGACTTCGTCGCCCACTCGATCCCACCCGAGTGCGCGTGCCCGCCCGCGGGGAACCGCCCGTCGGCGAGGAGGAGAACGGTGGCGTCCATCGCAGTCCGCTCAGAACAGGAAGTAGCGCTGCGCCATCGGCAGCTCGGAGGCCGGCTGTTCCTCGACCACCTCGCCGTCGATCTTCACCGTGAACGTGTCGGCCTCCACCTCGATGCGCGGCCGGGCGTCGTTCTCGGGAAGATCAGCCTTCGTGATCGCGCGCGTGTCGCGCACCGCGACCAGCCGGCGCATCACCGCGAGCTCGTCGGCCAGGCCGGCGTCGATCGCGGCCGGCGCGACGAAGTGGAAGCTCGTGGCCGCGGCCGCGCCGGGCGCGGCGCCGAACATCGGTCGGGGCAGGATCGGCTGCGGTGTCGGGATCGACGCGTTCGCGTCGCCCATCGCGGCCCAGGCGATGAACCCGCCTTTCACGACCACGTGGGGCCGCACGCCGAAGAAGGCGGGTTCCCAGAGCACGAGATCCGCCAGCTTGCCCGGTTCGACCGAGCCGATCTCGCCGTCGAGACCGTGCGCGACAGCGGGCGCGATCGTGTACTTCGCCACGTAGCGGCGCGCGCGGTGGTTGTCGGCCGGGCCGTCGCCCGGCAGCGACCCGCGGCGGCGCTTCATCACGTGCGCCGTCTGCCAGGTGCGGATGACGACCTCGCCTACCCGGCCCATCGCCTGGGAGTCGGAGCCGATCATCGAGATCGCGCCCATGTCGTGGAGAACGTCTTCGGCCGCGATCGTCGACGGCCGGATGCGGCTCTCCGCGAACGCAAGGTCCTCCGGAACCGTTGGGTTCAGGTGGTGACACACGATGAGCATGTCGAGGTGCTCGTCGACCGTGTTGCGCGTGTGCGGGCGCGTCGGATTCGTCGACGACGGCAGCACGTTCGCCTCTCCCGCGACACGAATGATGTCGGGCGCATGGCCGCCGCCCGCGCCTTCGGTGTGGTAGGCGTGGATCGACCGGCCCGCGATCGCGGCCAGCGTGCTCTCCACGAAACCGGCTTCGTTCAAGGTGTCGGTGTGCAGCGCGGCTTGCACCCCGCTCTCGTCGCACACGCGCAGGCACGCATCGATCGCGGCGGGGGTGCTCCCCCAGTCCTCGTGCAGCTTGAAACCCGCGGCCCCTGCGAGCACCTGCTCGCGCATCGCCTCGATCGAGACGGTGTTTCCCTTCCCGAGCAGCGCGACGTTGATCGGCCACGAGTCGAGGGCCTCGAGCATGCGCGCGAGGTTCCATGCACCGGGCGTCACCGTCGTTGCCTTCGTACCTTCGGCCGGTCCGGTGCCGCCCCCGACCATCGTCGTCGTCCCCGCGGCGAGGCCCGTCTCGACGACCTGCGGGCAGATCAGGTGCACGTGGCAGTCGATCGTGCCCGCAGTGAGGATGCGGCCGTTGCCCGAGAGGATCTCCGTCGAGGGCCCGATCACCAGGCCCGGCGTCACGCCGTCCATCACGTCGGGGTTCCCGGCCTTGCCGAGCCCGACGATGCGCCCCGCGTGGACGCCGACGTCGCACTTCACGATGCCCCAATGGTCGAGCACGACGGCGCCGGTGATGACGAGATCGGCAGCACCCTCTGCACGCGTCGCGCGCGACTGGCCCATCGACTCCCGTACGACCTTGCCACCGCCGAACACGATCTCGTCGCCGCCCGCGCACCGGTCCTCCTCGACCTCGATCAGGAGATCGGTGTCGGCCAACCGGATGCGGTCGCCCGTGGTCGGACCGTAGAGCTGCGCGTACCGCGCGCGGTCGATCTCAGCCATCGACGGGTCCGGCCGTCTCGCCGCGGAACCCGGCGACGAAGCGCGCACCGCGGTACGGGATCAGCTCGACGTCGCGGTCGATCCCGGGCTCGAACCGCACGCTCGTCCCGGCCGGCACTGCGAGCCGCCGGCCACGCGCCACGGCGCGATCGAACTCGAGCGCGGGATTCGCCTCCGCGAAGTGGTAGTGCGAGCCGACCTGCACCGGCCGGTCACCGGTGTTGACGACGTGCACGCGCACGACGTCGAGCCCGGCGTTGATCTCGACACGGCCACTTCCGAGGACGATCTCTCCGGGAATCACGGGATCGGCTCGTGCAGCGTCACGAGCTTCGTACCGTCGGGGAACGTCGCCTCCACCTGCACCTCGTCGAGCATCTCGGGAATGCCGTCGAGCACGTCTTCGCGCCGGAGCACGTGCCGTCCTGCGGCCATGAGGTCGGCGACCGTGCGGCCTTCGCGCGCGCCTTCGTGCACGAAGCTCGTGAGGATCGCAACCGACTCGGGATAGTTCAGCCGTACCCCTCGTGCGCGCCGGTCTCTCGCGACCATCGCGGCGACGGCGATCAGGAGGCGCTCCTGCTCGTGCTGGCTGATGCGCATCGCCGCGATTCTCACCCGGTCCGTTCGGTTGCCGCAACGCCGCCGCCCGTTTCGTCGCGAAGCGTCGGTTGCGGTGCGACAATCCTCCGGTGCCGGCTGCCGACGGGCTCGCGCTCGTGATCTTCGACTGCGACGGCGTGCTCGTCGACACCGAGCGGCGCACGATCGACGTCGAGGTGCTCGTGTGCCGCGAGATGGGCTGGAACCTCACCGCCGACGAGGTGATCGAGCGCTTCTGCGGTCGGACCGACGAGTACGTGACGGCCGAGCTCGGCCGGCATCTCGGGCGCGAGCTCCCGCCCGACTGGGACGCGCCCTGGCGCGACCGCTATCTCGACGTGCTGAACGCCGCGCAACCCGTGCCGGGCATCCTGAGCGCGCTCGACCGGATCACGCTCCCCACCTGCGTCGCGTCGAGCGGATCGTACGAGAAGATGGACATGACGCTCGGGAGAACCGGGCTGCTCGATCGGTTCCGCGACCGCATCTTCAGCGCCGTCGACGTCGCGGCCGGCAAGCCCGCCCCCGACCTGTTCCTCCACGCCGCGCGACAGATGGGTGCCGCGCCCGATCGGTGCGCGGTCGTCGAAGACAGCGTCGCCGGGATCACCGCGGCCCGCGCCGCGGGAATGCGAGCACTCGGCTATTCCGGAAGCGTCACTCCTGCCGCTCGCCTCGCCGCGGCCGGCGCGACGGTGTTCGCCGACATGCGCACGCTTCCGGAGCTCCTCGCCACGTTTCCCCACTGACGCGGCGCGCCAACCGGTCGATCCCGACCCGGAGCGGCGTCAGGGAACCAGCACGGCCTTCCCGGCGATCCGGCGCTCGCTCATGTCGCGCAGCACCGCGCCCGCGTCTTCGAGCGGATGCGCGACGGGTTCCACGGGGTGGAGCTTTCCCGCCGCCGCGAGCTCGAACAGCTCCGCCTCGAGGGCCGCGTTCTCGTCGGGCTCACGCATCGCCCAGCCACCCCAGTCGACGCCGACGACCGTGCGGTTGTTGAGCAACACCTGGTTCAACGGAAGCGCGGGGATCGTTCCCGACGCGAACCCGATCACGAGATAGCGACCTCCGCTGCGCAGTGCTCGCAGCGCGGCCTCGGCATGCGTGCCTCCGACCGCGTCGACCACGAGATCGACGCCCCCGCCCGACAACTCGCGTGCGCGGACCTTGAGATCTTCCGCCTCGTACGCGATCGAACCAACGGCGCCCTGTTCTCCGGCGAGTGCGAGCTTGTCGCGCGACGACGCCGCCGCGATCGGTCGCAGGCCGAGGGCGCACGCGAGATCGACGGCCGCCAGCCCGATGCCACCACCCGCGCCGAGCACGAGCACGTGCTCACCGGGCGCGTAGGTCGTGCGGCGCGCGAACGCGAACAGCATCGTCTCGTAACTCTGGATGAAGGTGGCCGCCTGCCCGAACGTCATCGATTCCGGTACCGAGCGCAGCGCGCGCTCGGGGACCGCAACGACCTCCGCGAATCCTCCGAATCCGGTCGTCGCCACGACCCGGTCGCCGATGGACCACGTGGACACGCCCGGTCCGACGCCCACGATCTCGCCCGCGACCTCCGTGCCGGGCGTGAACGGCGGATTCGCCTTGATCTGGTACTTGCCCTGTACGAGCAGCGCGTCGACGAACGCGACGCCCGCCGCGCGAACCGCGACGAGCACCTGGCCGTCGCGCGGGACCGGAGCGTCGACGACTTCGATCTCGAGGCGGTCGGGGGGACCGAGCTCACGGCAGACGACGCGGCGCACGGCCGGCATGCTAGGTGTGACTCAGGACGTGGCCCAGATGTCGTTGCAGCGCGCGCAGGCGGACTCGGGCACGATGCCCGCCCGCATCAGCAGCGCGAAGAGCTTGCAGCCCAGACAGAGCGCGAACACCGACTCCAGGGTCGCGGCGACGGTGATCAACGCCACGCACACCAGCGCGGCACCGTGCTGGCCGAGACCGAACCACAGGCCACACGCCGCGACCGAGAGCGTCGCTCCGATCCCCTGCGCGAACCGCTTCGGCGGACCCGGCACGTCCTTCGCCGCGAACGGCAGCCGGGGCGTGAGCACGCGCGTGGCGAACTGCCCGAGCGGGCTGAGCGTCGGTCCGGTGAGGACCCGCGCGACGAAGCCGTAGGTGAGCACGACGAGCAGCCACCCCTGCGCCAGGCCGATCGTGAGCAGCGTCAGCACGACGACGCCGCCCGCCACCAGGCGGGCCGACACCTCGTTCACGGGATCGGGGAAGCGCAGGAGCCGAGCCACGCCGGCATGCTAACCCGAAAATACGACCTTGCAAGTCGTCTTTTGCGGGAGGCCGAGCGCCGGCGCCGGGGAGGGATCGCGCCGGCCGGACGAGACCAGTTCTCATTCGCAACCGCGGGCGCCGCGCACCGCGCGGCCCTTCGTACGATTGGGAGATGAGCCGGCTGCGTCGCCTCCACCGCGCGTGGGTGCTCAACCTCGGGCTCGTCGTCGCCCAGATCGCCGTGGGCATCGCCGCGCACTCGATCGGCCTCATCGCCGATGCCGGCCACAACCTCACCGACGTCGCCGCGGTCTCGCTGTCGATCTTCGCGGTCCGGCTCGCGACCCGGCCGGGCACCGACCGCCGGTCGTTCGGGTACCACCGCAGCACGATCCTCGCCGCGCAGGCCAACGCCGCCGCGATCCTCGTCGTCACCGCGTTCATCGTCTACGAGGCGGTGCAGCGCCTGATCCATCCGGCTTCGATCCACGCGGTACCGGTCATCGTCGTCGCCGGTTGCGCGACCGTCGTGAACCTCGTCGCGGCCCGCATCCTCGACGACCACAGCGACGACCTCAACATGCGCGGCGCGTTGCTCCACATGATGTCGGACGCGATGACCTCGGCCGGTGTTGCAGTCGCCGCGGTGGTGATCGCGGTCAGCGGTGGGAACGACTGGCTCGACCCGGCCGTCTCGCTGCTCATCGCGCTCGTGATCTCGGTCCGCGCGGTCCAGCTGCTCGGCGCGACGACGACCGTGTTGCTCGAGTCGACCCCGGCCGACGTCGACCCCGCCGAGCTCGCGGCCGCAATGAGCGCCGTCGCCGGAGTCGCGGCCGTCCACGATCTGCACACGTGGAGCTTGTCGTCCGACTACCGGGCGCTGTCGGCCCATGTGGTGCTCGACGGTGAGCCGACGCTCGAAGCCGCGCAGCTCGTCACCGACGACGTGAAACGCATGGTCGCGGCGCGCTTCGGCATCGGGCACGCGACCCTCGAGGCGGAAGCCCGCCCTTGTGCACCCGACACCGACCCGGGCTGCGTCGAGCCGATGGCCCCGTCGGACCGTCCGCACTGACGCGCGCCGGCGTGCGCGGCCGTCAACCGCGGATCGCTCCCGAGAGCGAGAATCCTGCGAGCACGAGAAGCACGACCGCGGTCAGGCGGCGCAGGACGGCGGCGTTGATGTGGCGCATCACCGCCTGCCCGCCAATCGCCGCGATCGCCGCGACCGTCCACAGCGCGGCGACGGCGCCGACCGCGACCGAAACCGTGGAGTGGTAGTGCGCGGCGAGGTTCGCGGTGAGGATCTGGGTGAGGTCGCCCCACTCGGCGACGAAGATCACGAAGAACGCCGCGACCGCCACCTGCCGGTGACTCGCTTCCTCCCGCTCGACGAGTTCGTGCTCGTCGTCGTCGCCTTCGAGCAACGCGAACACCGCGCCGGCGACGAACATCGCCGTGACCACGAACTCGAGCACGCGATGCGGCAAGACGTGAAACAGCCCGACGCCGATCGTCGTCGCAATCGCGACGTGCACGAGGAAGGCCGACGCCGCGCCGACCCACACCGCGCGCGGCCGGCCCCTGGAGGCGAGCAGCAACGACGCGAACATGGTCTTGTCGGGCAGCTCACCCAGGAAGATCACCGGGAAGACCGAGAGGGCGATCCACAGATCCACTCGGTGATCCTGCCCGCTCCCGGTCGCCCAGCCGGAACGACCGCCCGGAACGGGAACGAAGCCAGTCGGCGGCGGTGACGGCGAGATACGCCGCGGTCGCGACCGCCATGATCGCGAAGCTCGGCGGGATGTCGCCCTCGAGGTAACTGACCGTGAGGCCGATCCAGACCGAGCCCAGCGCGATCAGCGCCGCGAGCGTGAGGCCCCGCCAGGGCCGCGTCGTCAACCGTTGCGCAGTGCCCGCGGGCGCGGCCACGAGGCCGACGAGGAGCAGCGCGCCGACCGCCTGCGACGCCTCGGCAGCCGTCACCCCCACGACGACGAGGAACACGAGACCGAGGAGCCGCACCGGGACGCCGCGCGCCGACGCGACCGCCTCGTCGACACTCGCGAACAGGAGGGGACGCGCGATCGCGAGCATCACAAGCCGCGCTCGCCAAACCGATGATCGTCGCCACCACTGCCTGGTCGAAGCTGAGACCCAGAATGGAACCGAACAGCACGTTGACGCTCGACGGACCGCCGGCGGCGTTCGCCGACGTCGCGTAGATGCTCGCGAAGAGCACACCGAGCCCGAGCACCCACGTGAACACCGTGCCGATCACCACGTCGTCGGCGCGCCCCCGGAGACCGAGGAATCCCATCACGCCTGCGACGCCGACCGTCGCGACGAACAAGCCGACGCGCAGATCGACCCCTGCTGCCAGCGCGGCGAGCGCGCCCGTGAACGCCGCGTGCCCGAGCGCGTCGGTGCTGAACACCTGCGCGCGCAGCACGACGAAGTAACCGACGAGTCCTGCCGCGATGGCGATCGCGCCACCGGCGACGAACGCATGCCGCATGAAGGGGTGCGCGAGCATCTCGTGCCATCCCGTGCCGACCGCGACCACCTCGAGCCGCGTCATCGCCGCGCCACAGTGACGGTCGCCAGACGGGCCAGCAGGTACACCGAGAACGCGACCGTCGTGATCCAGAAGCCGATCGGTCGCGTCGAGTAGAAGCCGATCCCGAGCCCGACCCACACCACCGCGACGCCGACGCCGACCGCGACGACCAACCCGAGCACGGGACGCGGCGTGAGCGCCTGCGCGGTCGCGGCCGGTGCAACAAGCAACGCGAACACGAGCAGCGAACCGGTGATCTGGCTCGCCTCCGCGACGGCAACCCCGAGCACGAGCAGGAACGCGACCGAGAGGAGCTGCACCGGAACCCCGCGCGCCCGCGCCACATCGGGATCCACCGACGCGAATAGCAGCGGCCGCGCCATGAGCGCGACCGCGACGATCACGACCGCTCCGACGACGCTGAGTGTCACCACCTGCGCGTCGGTGACGCCGAGGAAGCTGCCGAAGAGCAGGCTGCTCACACCGCTCAGGAACCCGCCGTAGAGCCGCACGAACAGGAAGCCACACGCGAGGGCGAAGGCCTGCACCGTGCCGATCGCCACGCCCTCCTCGTGGAAGCCGGCCCCGCGCGACTGCGGCGCGAGCGCGATCACCGCGGCGGCGACGATGCACGCTGCGAAGTATCCCCACGACGCCGCGAGGCCGAGCCACACGGCCGCCGCGGCACCCGGAAACCCCACGACCGAGAGCGTGTGACCGGCGAAGGTCTGGTGCCGCAGCACCATGAACCAACCGATCGCCGCGGCGACGACCGCGACAGCCGTACCGGCACGGAACGCGTTGACCATGAAGTGGAACGACAGCGCGTTACGCACGTCGTCGACGACGTTCCAGGTGAGGCGGGGATTCGCGTCAGTGAGCAGCATGGCCGTGGCCGTGCAGATCGGGGTGGTACGTGACGGCGTCAGGCTGACCGACGACGACGAGCCGGCCGTCGGACGTGCAGAGAACCTCGATCGCCGTGCCGTAGAGGCGGGTCAACGTCTCGCTGGTGATGACGTCGTTCGGCGCGCCGATCGCGGCGCCGCCGCCGGCGAGGTAGACGACGCGATCGAGGTAGCCGAGGACCGGATTGACGTCGTGCGCCACGATGAGCACCGTGACGCCCTGCTCGCGACAGATGCGCTCGATGAGCGCGGCCACACTGGCCTGATTCGGCAGGTCGAGACTGTCGAGCGGTTCGTCGAGCAGCAGCAGCGCCGGCCGGCGCGCGAGCGACTGCGCGATCAGCAGCCGCTGCTGCTCACCGCCCGAGCACTCCCCGATCGGTCGGTGCGCGTACGCCTCGGCGCCGACGAGGGCGACGAGCTCGTCGACTCGTTCGCGGATCGCGGCGCGGTGCGCGTTCGGCCACGGGAGCGGGACCCCGAAGCGATCGCCGTCGAGCCCGAGCCGCACGATGTCGACGCCGCGGATGCGCAACGCCGGGTCGAAGCTGCGCCGCTGCGGGAGGTAGCCGATGTCGTGGGCCGCCGCACCGGGCGCTCGTCCGAGCACGCTGATCGTTCCCGCCCGGGGCGTGATCAGGCCGAGCAGGGCCCGCAGCAGCGTCGACTTCCCGACGCCGTTCGGCCCGAGCACCGCGACGAACTCACCCGCCGCCACGTCGAGATCGACGCCGCGCCAGATGGTGCGGCGGCCCATCGCGACCTCCACGCCGCGGAGCGAGATCGCCGGCTCGGCCGTCACCCGGCGCTCGCGCGCGCCAGCGCGTCCCGAAGGTCTCGGAGCTGGGCGACCTGCCACGCCTGAAAGCTTGCCCCTTCGGGCTCCAGGGTCTCGGTGACCGTCGCCACCGGGATCCCCTCCGCCCGCGCGCGGTCGACGAGCCGTTGCACATCGGGCGTCGCGTTCTGGCGGTTGAACACGAACACCTTGATGTCCTTGTGCGTGATCTGGCTGTTGACGACGGCGGTGTCGTGCGCAGTCGGTTCGGCGCCCTCCGCGACGGCGTCGAGATACGAGACGGGCGTCAACATCCGCAGACCGAGCGCGTCGGAGAGGGGGAGGAAGATGCTCTCCGACGCGCCGACAGGCGTCGCGGCGTACGTGGCGCGAATCTGCGCGATCAACGCGTGATACGACGCGAGCGCATTCGTCTCGAACTGCGTGCGCCGGTCGGCGAAGGTCTTTGCATCCGCAGGATCGAGCCGTTGCAGGTCGGCCGTCACGCGGTCGGCGAACCGCTCGACGCTCGCCGGTGAGTACCACTGGTGCGGATTGCCGCCCACCTTCACGCCGACCAATCGACCGACGTCGAGCACTGCCCGCGTGTCGTTCGGCTGGGCGTCCAAGAGCTTCTGCAGCCACGTGTCGTAGCCGATGCCGTTCTCGATCACGTAGTCGGCGGTGGCGACGGCGCGCGCGTCGTTCGGTGTCGCCTCGTAGTCGTGGGGATCGGTCGCCGGGTTGGTGATGATGCTCGCCACGTCGGCCCGGTCACCGGCGAGCTGCTCGGTGATGCTCCCCCAGAAGTTCTCCCCGACCACGACGCGCAGCCGGTGGCCGGAGGCGGGTCGCGACGCGGTCGTCCCGCAGGCACCCAGAAGCGCCACCGCGACGATGAACCCGAGCGCACGCCGACCGGTCATCCCCCAAACTTAGACTGAGAATCATTCTTGAAACAAGGCGGAGCGTATCCCGGAGTGGGGCGCCGGCGTTCACTCCTCCGACCGACGCGCGCAGCCGGGCGTCCCACGGTCGCGACGGGGGCCCGGGCACGCTCGCACCCCGGGCTCCCGTTCGCACCCGCGCGAGGTCGCGACTCAGGCGGGGCGAACGGTGGCGACGGCGTGCACGACGAGCCGGTCGCGGCCGGCGTCGCGCACCTCCACTGCAACGACCGTGCCGTCGGCTCGGGTGCCGAGCGGCGTCGCGATCGCGCGCACCGGCCCGACGCGCGCGGGCGCGACGAAGTGCACCGCGACGTCGCCGGTCTGCACCGGCGGTCCGCCGTCGGCCGCACACGCGCGCGATGCGGCGAGGTCGACGAGCGCCGCCGTCACCCCACCGTGCAGGATCCCCCACGGATTTCGGATGGCCGGGGTGATCTCGATCTCGACGACTCCGGCCGGCGCGCCGGACACGGCACGCAGCGCGAGCCACTCCTCCATCGGCGGCAGCGGCTCGTCGAGCGCCGGCGCGGTCATCCGCGCGGGCCGGGCCCACCGCGGCGGCCCACCTTCGGGAACGAGCACCGCCGAGGTGAGAACGGCGTCGGCCACGATGGCGCCGCCCGCACCTGCGTCGCGCACGCGCACGTCGGTGACGATCGCGGCCTTCCCGGCGCGCAGCACGGAGCTCCGCAGTCGCAGAGGCCCGACCGCACGATGCGGCGCGAGCGTGAGCGTGAGATTCGTCGACACCACCCAGCCGTCGGGCAGCGCCGCGAGCCCGGCCGTGAACCCGCCGACGCTGTCGCAGAGCATGAGCAGGGCGCCGGCCCGGATGCCGCCGTGCGGCGACCGCAGGTGATCCGCGACCGGCGACACCGCTTCGGAGAGGATCTCGCCCGCCTCCCAGTCGCCGATCTCCTCCAGCGACATTCCGGCATAGCGGCCGACGCTGCGCCCCTCGTCGCCGATCTCCATCAGCGCGCCGATCCGGGCGCGGCCGCGACGACGCGCCCGACGGTCGTGCGCCGCGACGCGCCGTCGTCGAAGAGCTCGACGCGCGCGCTCCCCCACCGGTCGCCGCTGCCGAGCACCTCGACGTCGGCGCGCACGGGACCCTGGCGCGCGAGCGCGAGGTACGAGCATTGCAACCCGACGGGGACGCGTGGTTCCCCGGCCGCGTGCGTCAGCGCGAGCTCCGCGGCCCGCTCGATCACCGTCGCGACGACGCCTCCCTGCACCGCGCCGAGCGAGTTCTCCACGTACGGGCTCGGATCCAGCTCGACGTGGCCGGACGCGGCGTCGACGGTGCGGATGCCGAACGCGTCGAGCACCGGCGCACCGAAGCCGGCGGTCGCACCCGACAGGAACGACTGCGGGCCCGTCGCGCGGTCGTCGGGCATCACGGGATTGCTCTCGCGGCGCGGCAGTACCGCGAACGTCATCGTCGCGATCCCGATCGGTTTCGCGGCGGCCAGCAGATCGACACCGATCACCACGGTGGAACGGCCGGCCCGCACGACGCGTCCGACGGCGTCGACCGCGCGCGGTCCCGCGAGCGCCCCGAACAGCTGCAGGTCGAGGTCGGCGGTCGCGATCCAACCGGGCGCCGCCGCGTACGCCGCGAGGCCGCCGCCGATCGCGTCGACGAGCGTCGCGAGGATGCCGGTGCGCACCCGCCCGTGGTCGTCGAGCACTGCGTCGAACACGGGGATGCGCGCCACGCTCGTCCCGTCGTCGCGATGCTCCACCGTGAGCGCGAGGTCCCGCAGCATGTGCTGCGCGGGCGGATAGGACTCGGCGGCCACCACTGCGACTCGATCCTTGCTCGTCGGGGGCGGGCGACCCTACCGGTTCGGCGTCTCCGCGGGCAGGCCGAGCATCCGGATCGCGTTCCCGCGCGCGAGCTTGTACTGCACGTCGGCAGGCAGGTGGCCCATGAGGTCGAGCGCGACCTGCAGGGTGTTCGGCCACGTCGAGTCGGTGTGCGGGTAGTCGGTCTCGAAGGTGGTGTTGTCGACGCCGACCTTCTCGAGCGAGTCGATCCCGTGACGGTCGCGGAAGAAGCAGCCGTACACCTGGCGGTAGTAGTAGTTCGACGGCTTCTCGGGGACGATGTCGCGCACCCCACCCCACGCGCGGTGCTCGAGCCACACGTCGTCGGCCCGTTCGAGGATGTACGGGATCCAACCGATCTGGCCTTCGGAGTACGCGAGGCGCAGGTCGGGGAAACGCACGAGCACGCCCGAGAAGAGGAAGTCGGTGAGCGACGACATCGCGTTGCCGAAGCTGAGCGTGGCCTGCACGGCGGCCGGCGCGTCGGCCGACGTCGCGGGCATCTTCGACGACGAGCCGATGTGCATGCACACGACCGTCGCGGTCTCCGCGCACGCCGCGAAGAACGGGTCCCAGTATCCCGAGTGGATGCTGGGCAGATCGAGGTTCGGCGGGATCTCGCTGAAGCAGACGGCGCGCACGCCACGCGCCGCGTTGCGCCGGATCTCGACGGCCGCGAGCTCGACGTCCCAGAGCGGGATGAGGCACAGCGGGATCAGCGCACCGTCGCTGTCGCCGCACCACTCCTCCACCATCCAGTCGTTGTACGCGCGCACGCATGCGAGCGCGAGCTCCTTGTCGTTCGCCTCCGCGAAGGTCTGGCCGCAGAAGCGCGGGAAGGTCGGGAAGCACAGCGACCCGTCGACCCAGTTGAGCTCCATGTCGTCGACGCGCGCCTTGGGCTCGTAGCAGCCGGGCCGCATCTCGTCGTAGGTGATCGGCACGAGGTTCATGTCGTCGCGGTCGAAGCCGACGGCCGCGACATGACGCTTGTGCGGGTACATCAGGCCCTCGTAGAACCAGATGTCGCAGGGCGGGCCGTCTTCGGTGAGCGTGTACTCGTAGCGGGTGCCACCGACGAACTTCAGGCCGCCGAGACCATGACGCTCGACGTGCGGGCCGCGTTCCCGGAACCGCTCGGGTAACCAGCGCTCGAAGAGGTGGGCCGGCTCCACGACGTGGTCGTCGACGCTGATGATCCTGGGGAAGTCACCGTCGGTCGTCATCGCACCTGAGTCTCCCACCGGATCTGACGCACCGTCAGATCGGTTCGGTGGGAGCCCGCGACCTGGGAGTTCGGAGCACGGGAGCACGATCGAGACACCTCGGGCTTTCGAACAGCCACGCGGCGTGGCTAGCCTCCCACTCGGGGCGGAACGCCTTGGTGGCCGACCGCGGGGAGGACGTCGTGGGACCGACCGCGCACAACCGAAGGGTCGTCGCGTGCGTCGTCGCCGCGACCATCATCGTGGCCGGCGCGGGCCTGGGTGCGGGCGCCGCACTCGCCCGGGTGCCCGGAACCGGCACCCTCGAGCTGTGCAAGTCCGCGGCGAACGGCATGGCCGGCGCCGCGTTCGAGTTCTCGGTGAACGGCGGGGCTCCGATCACCGTCGCCGGCGGCACGTGCACCGGACCCATGACCGTGGCGTCGGGCCCGAACACGATCGTCGAGTCACCGACCGACGGGCTCGTGGTCGGCGGGATCAAGGCGAACCGGCTCCTCGGCAAGGACCTCGCGAACGGCTCCGTCTCAGTGCGCGTGAAGCGCGGCACCACGCCCGCGACCGAGACGCTCGTCACCTACGTCAACAAGCATGCGACGGACCATGGCTCGCTCGTTGTCTGCAAGCGCGCGGACCCGCTGTCACCGTCGCTGATCGGCAACCTCTTCAGCTTCAGCGAGAACGGCGCGCCCGCGTTCAGCATCGCGGCCGGCACCGTCGCCCAGCCCGTCTGCAGCGCCGCGAAGCACTACCCGCTCGGCACGAACGTCACGGTCGCCGAGCTGCCGACATCGATCACCCATGTCTCCGCGATCAGCGTCTCCGACGGCCGCGGGAGCAACTCGGACCTCGGTGCCGGCACGGTGATTGCGACCGTCGGCACCGGCGTGACCGTCGTGACCTACACGAACGCCGTCAACGCGCTTCCGCAGTGGGGTTACCTCTCCGTCTGCGTGCACCCGAACGACGAGTTCGTCACCGGATCCTTCGACTTCCAGATCACCGCGCCCGCGTTCGCGACGACCCGGAGCGTCACCACCGGGCAGTGCACCGCGGCGATCCAGGTCCCTGCAGGCGCGGTCGACGTCGTCGAGGCCGCGCGCTTCCCCTACGCCGTGCGCAAGGTCGAGGTCCGGCCCGCGGGCCGACTCGTCACCTCGAATCCGATCAACCGGACCGCGACCGTCACGGTCCCGGTCGGCGATCCGTCGACCCAGACCCAGGTCACGTTCAAGAACACCACGCTCACGGGACGCTTCAAGGTGTGCAAGACGCTGACGCCGAACAGCACTGCGCTCGCGGGCAGCTCCTTCGACTTCACCGTCGCGGACGCGACCGGCACCTCCCGCACCGACACCGTGATCGCCGCCGCCGCCGGTTCGACCGCGTGCATGCTCGACACCGTGCCGCTGCCGCTCGACTCCGACGTCACGATCACCGAGCAACCCCGAGCGAACGTCGGGACGGTCGGCGTCGCGGTGTCGCCCGAGGGCCGGGACGAAGGCAGCAGCGGATCCGTTGCGAAGCTGAAGATCGGTAGCGGCTTCACGACCGCGACCTTCACGAACATGGCGTTCGGCACGCTCGAGATCTGCAAGGACGCGGTCGACTCCTCGACCGCGGCCCAGACGTTCTCGTTCTCGGTCAACGGCCAGGCGCCGATCGCGCTCCCGGCCGGTCAGTGCACACCGACGATCTCCGTCCCCGCGGGCAGCGCGACCGTGCAGGAGCTCGGCTCGACCAACTTCCATCTCGTCGGCGTCGCCGCGAACGACGCTCGCCTGACCAGCGCGCCGATCGACAACCCGGCCACGGTGCTCGTGCCCTTCGGCGGAGTCGCGAACGAGACGACGGTCACCTTCACGAACGCGGTCGACACGGGACAACTCGAGATCTGCAAGGCGAGCGCCGAGCCGAGCCTGCAATCGAGCGCGTTCGACTTCGCGTACTCCTACACCGTCGACGGCGTCCTCACGACCGGCTCGGCGGCACTGGAGCCCGGGCAGTGCTCCGGGCTGTCGGGTGCCATCCCCGTCGTCGATCCCGGCGGAGACCCCATCCCGGTCTCCATCAGCGAGACGCCCACACCGACGGTCGTCGTGACCGGCATCACGGCTGCGAACGGCACGGTCTCCACAGCCGACCCGGGCGCGGGCACGGCCGAGGTCTTCGTGGCGCGCGGCGTCACGCAGGTGACCTACACGAACGCGCTCGCGCCGCCCGTCGGACTGCGCCGGACCCTGCGGTAACGCGCGGCGTCGCCTCGCGCCGGAAGCGTGCGACCGCCCGCTTGCCGCGCGCACTCACGCGCGACGCGTACGCGTGACTGCGCGGGCCGCGCGACGCATCAGGCGACCCGACCACACAGAACACGACAGCAATTCCCGATCCCCCCAGGAGACGGGTGCGCTATCACTGGGCGTCACGCGCAGGTATTCACGCCTATGTGCCCCACCAAGCTCAATCGCCACCTTAGAATACCCTCGTGCTCTTTGCTCTGAATTTGCTAAATCGCGGGTTGTTCGCTTCTCACGATGGGTGTAAACGTTCTCCCGTGTTCCAGCCGGACACGCACAACGGGGGATCTCCTGAGTCGGCCAAAAACCTTGCCTGACTCGTCCCCGAGACTGGAGGAACCGTGCGACGTGGGAAATTCGTGGGGAAGTCGCGGAAGCCGCTCTTTCTGCTTCTTTCGTCATTACTGGGGTTGACGTTCGGTGCGTTCGTCGTGCTACCGGCACAAGCCGCCGCGAACGGCACGATCGAAGTCTGCAAATCGGACGCGCACGGTATGGCGGGCACGGTGTTCCAGTTCACCCTCAACGGCGGGGCGCCGTTCGGCGTCGCCGGGGGCGCGTGCAGCGGGCCGATGGTGGCCCCCGGCGGCCAGAACACGGTCGTGGAGCTGCCGACCGCGGGCTACCAGGTCGCCAGGATCAAGGCGAACCACAAACAAAGCCAGGACCTCGCGACGGGAACCGTCGTGGTCAAGGTGAAGGCGAACTCGACGGCTGCCAACGAGACGCTGGTGACCTATGTCAACAAGCGTGACCCTGCGACGGGCCTCAAGGTGTGCAAGATCGCCGGCAGCCCCGACCTCGTCGGTGACCTCTTCAGCTTCACGGAGAACGGCGGTCCGGCGTTCAGCGTGAAGGCCGGCGCGCCGTCCGCGAACTGCGGACCCGTCACGAAGTACCCGCTCGACACGGTGGTGCACGTGGCCGAGCTCCCGACGAACGGCACGGAGGTGTCGTCGATCAGCGTGTCCGACAACCGCGGCAGCAACACGAACACCGCGGCCGGGACGGTCGACGCCACGATCGGCGCCGGTGTCACCGTGGTCACGTACACGAACATCGTCCAGCCGATCAAGCAGTACGGCTACATCGAGGTGTGCAAGTACGCCGCCGATTCGTTCGTGCACGGCAGCTTCAGCTTCACGATCACGGCTCCCGGCTACACCGACGGCGAGAGTGTCGCCGTGGGTCAGTGCACCGGGCCGCTGAAGGTCCCGGCCGGCAACGTGAACGTGGCCGAGGCCAGCCAGGCGCCGTACTACGTGAGCGACATCTCCGCGACGCCGAGCAACCGACTGGTCACTCGCAACCTGGCCAACGGAACGTCGACCGTGGTGGTTCCCGTGGGTGACAGCTCGACCGAGACGGTCGTCGCCTACACGAACTCCACGACGACTGGGCAGTACAAGGTCTGCAAGACGCTCTCCGCGAACAGCGCTGCGCTCGCCGGTCAGACCTTCAACTTCACGGTGCAGGATGCGAGCGGTTCGCACACCGACTACGTGACCGCGGGTGCCGCGGGCACGACGGCCTGCGTGATCGACCCGAACTCCGTGCCCGTCGGCTCGACCGTTCAGGTGGCCGAGCAGTCCGTTCCGAGCGTCCAGGTCGTGGGCGTCGGCGTCTCGCCGACGAACCGCGACGCGGGGAGCTACGGAGCGACCGCGAAGATGACGATCGGGAGCGGGATCACGACCGCCACGTTCACCAACATGGCGTTCGGGACCGTGGAGATCTGCAAGTACGCCGCTGACGCTTCGACGGCGACGCAGACCTTCGACTTCGTCGTCAACGGGACCATCCCGGTCTCGGTGCACGCCGGCCTGTGCTCACAGGGCATCGCGGTTCCCGCAGGGACGGCGACGGTGCAGGAGGTCGCGAAGGCGAACTTCCACCTCGTGAACGTGGAGGCGAACAGTGGGCGCCTGCTGTCCGGGAGCACGGACGACCCCGCCACGGTGGCGGTGCCGTACGGCGGCGTCGAGAACGAGACCGTGGTCGCGTTCACGAACGCCGTCGACCACGCCGTGTTCAAGATCTGCAAGGTGAGCTCCGAGCCGAGCCTCCAGGGCGTGGCGTTCGATTTCGCGTACAAGATCGACGGCCTCAGCCCGCATACCGTGTCGCTCACGCCGGGCCAGTGCTCGACGCTGATCGGCCCGATCCCGGTCGTCGACCCGAACGGTGCCGGCATCCCGGTCAGCGTGGCGGAGGCACCGGTCGCGACCGTGGCGGTGAGCAACATCGCCGTCGACAACGGGACCGTCACGGCTCAGACCGCCAACACGGTGACGTTCAACGTGCGGTCGCAGGTCACGCAGGTCACGTTCACGAACGTGCGAACGCTGCCGCCGACCAACGTCCTGCGCTACTAGGCAGGCAGACGAATCCATCTGCGGCCACCTGGTCGCGGAGTCCGTGACACGAGGGCCCCTGCTTCGGCAGGGGCCCTCCGTCACGCCGGCACGGTGACCGATCGGTCCCGGCCCCCGGCCCGGCCCTAGGCTCGTGGCCCGTGGTCGACTTCGCCGACGATCCCCGCACCGAGCTCGACCGCAAAGCCCAGCAGCTGCAGTGGGCATCGGTGATCGAGACCGATCAGCTACGCCCTGCTCTTCCTCTTCTGGGCGATCCTGCACAACCCGCTCGGCACCAAGATCATGGGCTTCTTCCACGGCTGGATCTTCCTCGCCTTCGCGGCGATGGTGATCTTCATCGCCCGCCCGATGCGGTGGCAGCTGGTGGTTCGTCGTCCTTGCCCTCCTCACGGGGCCGATCGGCGGGATCCTCGTCTACGAGCGGATCCGGCGCGAGGGCGTGCCGGCGCCGGTCCGGCGCAGCGGAACCGTCAACGCCGGGTGAAGCTCACCGCCACCCATCACTTCGGCGCGAGCCCCGCAGCGGTGCGCGCCGCGATGGTCGACCGCGAGTTCTACGCGCACCTCTTCCTCCCCGATCTCGAACCGCCCGTAGTCGTCGACCGGCGCGAGACGGGCGATCGCGTCGAGCTGCGGCTGCGGTTCGCGTTCACGGGCCGGCTCGATCCGATCGCCCGGCGGATCGTCGGCGGCGATCGGGTCTCGTGGATCCAGGAGCTGCTGCTCGACGGCACCGCGTGCGAGTTGCGCGTGCACCCCGAGGCGCGGCGGATCCCGGTCACGTGCTCGGGCCGCTTCGTGCTCGCGCCGCAGGGCGACGGCTGCCGCCGCACCCTCGACGGCGAGCTACGCGTCAAGGTGCCCCTGATCGGCGCCCAGGCCGAACGCGCGCTCGCGCCGGGCATCACCCGCCGTCTCGATCTCGAGGCGGTCGCGCTCGACGGTTACCTGAACAGCTGAGCCCGCGAACGCCCGCCGCTCAGTCGGCGTGCCGCGCCGCGCCGCGCTTGCGTCCGCGTGTCGAGTGATCGAGCTCGGTCTTGCGCAGGCGTACCGAATCCGGTGTGACCTCGACGCACTCGTCGTCGGCGATGAACTCCAGCGCCTGCTCGAGCGAGAGCTCCGTCGCGGGCGTGAGCCGCTCGGTGTTGTCGGAGCCGGCGGCGCGCATGTTGGTGAGCTTCTTCTCCTTGGTCGGGTTGACGTCCATGTCTTCCGACCGGGCGTTCTCGCCGACGACCATTCCCTCGTAGACCTCGACGCCCGCGCCGACGAACATCGTGCCGCGCTCCTGCAGCGCCATCAACGCGAAGTTGGTGGTCATGCCGCGGCGGTCGGCGACGAGGCTGCCGGTGAGGCGCGTGCGCAGCGGGCCGCACCACGGGCGGTAGCCCTCGAACACGTGGTGCAGGATCCCCGTGCCGCGCGTCTCGGTGAGGAACTCGGTGCGGAACCCGATGAGGCCCCGCGCCGGAACGAGGTACTCGAGCCGCGCCCAGCCGGTGCCATGGTTGCTCAGGTGCTCCATCTGTCCCTTGCGGACGCCGAGCAGCTGCGTGACGGCCCCGAGGTGCTCCTCCGGCACGTCGATCGACACCCGCTCGAACGGCTCGTGCACCTTGCCGTCGATCTCGCGCGTCACCACCTGCGGCTTGCCCACGGTGAGCTCGAAGCCCTCGCGCCGCATCATCTCCACGAGCACCGCGAGCTGGAGCTCGCCCCGGCCCTGCACTTCCCACGCGTCGGGCCGTGCGGTCGGGAACACACGCAGCGAGACGTTGCCGACGAGCTCCTGGTCGAGGCGGTTCTTCACCAACCGGGCCGTCATCTTCGTGCCCGACTGCCCCGACAGCGGCGACGTGTTGATCCCGATCGTCATCGCGAGGCTGGGCTCGTCGACGGTGATCACCGGCAGCGGGCGGGGATCGTCGGCATCGGCGAGGGTCTCGCCGAGGGTGACCTCCGCGATGCCCGCGACCGCGATGAGCTCGCCCGGTCCGGCTTCCTCCGCCGGCACCCGGTCGAGGCCGCGCGTCACGAAGAGCTCCCCGAGCTTCACCCGCTCGATCGTGCCGTCGACGCGGCACCACGCGACCGTCTCCCCTTTGCGAATCGTGCCGTGCTGCACGCGGCAGAGCGCGAGCCGGCCGAGGTACGGCGACGCGTCGAGGTTGGTGACGTGCGCCTGGAGCGGCGCGTCGGGATCGAACACGGGCGCGGGCACGTGCTCGAGCAACACCTCGAAGAGCGGCTTGAGGTCGCTGCCCTCGGAGTCGGCGTCGAGTGATGCGCGACCGGCCCGCGCGTTGCAGTACACGATCGGGAACTCGATCTGATGGTCGCCGACGTCGAGATCGAGAAACAACGCGTAGACCTCGTCGATCACCTCGGCGATGCGCGCGTCGGGGCGGTCGACCTTGTTGACGACGAGCACGACGGGCAGGTGACGCTCCAACGCCTTGCGGAGCACGAAACGGGTCTGCGGCAGTGGCCCCTCGCTCGCGTCGACGAGCAGGAGGACGCCGTCGACCATGAGCAGCGCGCGCTCCACCTCACCGCCGAAGTCGGCGTGCCCGGGCGTGTCGACGATGTTGATCTTGACGCCGCCGTACTCGACCGCGGTGTTCTTCGCGAGGATCGTGATGCCCTTCTCGCGCTCGAGGTCCATGGAGTCCATGACCCGCTCGGCGACCTCTTGATTGGCGCGAAAGGTCCCGGTCTGCCAGAGCATGGCATCGACCAGGGTCGTCTTGCCGTGGTCGACGTGGGCGATGATCGCCACGTTGCGCAGGTCGGCGCGCGCGGCCATAGAGCACCTCGAGATCCGGGGGGAGGAGTCATTCTACCGCCCGATGGCAGACTCCCCCGGAACCCACGGACCGGAGGATCCATGACCGTCGCGCCCGGAGACCTGCTCCGAGACACCACCCTCGCCCCCGATCCCGGCCATCGCGGCCGCTACCACGGGGCGATTCCGGAGGCGTGGCAGGTCGTCTACGCGTTCGGCGGGGTGAGCATGACGGCGTCGTTGCGGGCGATGCAGACACACCTCGGGCGTCCCGATCTTCAGCTGGTCACCGCGAACGCGATCTTCTGCGCACCGGTGCCGTGCGGTCCGATCTCCGTCGACGTCGACGTGCTCCGCAACGGGCGCGGCGCCGCGCAGGTGGCGAGCAACCTCTTCGTGCCGGGCACCGAGGGCATCGCGCTCCGCACCCACGGCGTGTTCGGGCGGCCGCACGACACCGACCTCGCGTTCCGCGACGTGGAGTTCCCCGCCGACGTCGCGATGCCCGACGCGTGCGAGCCGCCGCCACCGCGCCCGGCCGACGACCCGTGGCCCGAGATCAACTTCCACCAGCAGACCGAATGGCTGCCGGCCCTGCCGTTCGACCCCGAGCGCGAGGGACCGGCACCCGGCGGCGCGCGCTTCGCGGCATGGACCCGCCTGCTCGTCGAGCCCCGCCTGGCCGACGGTTCCTACGACCTCGTCTCGCTCGGAGTGCCGAGCGACTCCATCGGGCCCGCGATCGGTCAGGGCCTGCCGGGCCCACGCCGGCAGTTCATGAGCTTGAGCCTCGAGATCGGCATCCGGTTCATCCGCCCGCCGGCCGGCCGCTGGATCCTGCAGCACATGCGCTGCTGGCACTGCGGCGACGGCTACGCGACCGGCCCGACAGAGCTCTGGGACGAGCACCGCAACCTGCTCGCGATCGCCCAGCAGACCGCGCACCTCCGTCGCCCGAACTTCGGCTGAGCGCGACTCCCGCCCGTCTCCGGGTCGCTCGGCGCAGGAGCACGGGTACCGTTGGTCGCCCGCAACGACCGGAGCGGGGCCCGGTATCGCAGTGCGGTACCGGCGAGGACGGAGACGCGTGGAAGAGCACGAACGCGAGCAGGTCTACGGAGACATCCCCGAGGGGGTCGGTCCGGAGGTCTTCCGCGAGCAGTTGCGCCAGGCCGCGCGCACCGAATCCGAGCACGGTGCCGCCGTGCGTTTCGGCGACGAGTCGTTCCGCCTCGAAGACGTCGAGAGCGTCGAAGCGGAGCCCGGCGGACACCGGTCGCGCGTCCGGCTGCGCAACGGCGCCATCATCGGCGGCCTCAGCGGCGCCGCGATCGCCGCCGCGCTGGCCACGATCCGGTATCGCCGCCAGCACCACCGGTAGCGCCGCCGCGCGACGGCCGGCGCGCGTTCAGGCCGGGCGTTCGACGAGGAGGCGCGGTTCGCGAGCGGCGGGCAGGTTGTCGTAGAGGTCGGCGACGAGATCGGCGCGCAGCGACGAGTAGCCGGGATCCGACCAGAGGTTGCGCCACTGATGCGGATCGTCGTCGACGTTGTAGAGCTCGCCCTCGGTGCCGTCGTACGCCACGCTCGACTCCGCGCGCATGTGCATCAGCTCGAGGAACGGCTCGAGCCCGTTGGGTTCGCCTTTCGTCGAGTGCTCGTAGGCGGTGCAGAGCCAGCCGTCGCGGTAGATCGAACGCAGGTGCATGCCGTAGTCGGGGAACTGACTGTCCCACTCGCACAGCACGCGCTCGCGACGTGCCCCGGCCGTCGTCGGCAGGGCCTCGCCCTGCATCCACTCGGGCGCGTCGACGCCGGCGATCGCGCAGAAGGTCGGCGCGAGATCGACGTGGCCGACCGGCGTGGTCACCTCCGCGGGCACGACCCCGCTCGACGGCGCGGGCCTCCACACCATCGGGAGGCGCATCAACGAGTCGGTGTGGAACGGACCCTTGAAGATCAAGCCGTAGTCACCCTGGAGCTCGCCGTGGTCCGTGGTGAAGAAGACGTCGGTGTCGGCGTCCCAACCACGCGCCGCGATCCGCGCAAGAACCCGGCCGCACGCTTCGTCGATGAGCTCGTTCATCACGTGCGCCATCGCGTTGATCTCACGGATGCTGTCGTCGCTGACCTCTTGCGGGCGGTAGGAGGTCGGTCCGCCTTCACGGTTCACCCACGTCCCCTCGTAGCACCCGAGCCAGTGGGCGGGCTTCTGCGCGAGCACCGCGGCGATCGTCTCCGGCGAACCGGGATGGCCGAGCGGGAGGTCGAGGTCGCGCCAGTCGACACGCGCGCGCTCCGACGCGGGCGGGTCCCACGGATGGTGCGGATCCGGGAACGACATCCACACGAACCAGTCGGCGTCGTCGGGAAGCGAGTCGAGGTACGCGACCGTGCGATCGGCGACCCAGTCGGTGTGGTACCAGTCGCGCGGGATCGGGTTGATGCTCGTCTCCGGCGCACCGGTGTCGCCACCGGGCTGCGCGGCGAGAAGCGGCGAGAAGCCCGCGCAGGCTTCGATGCCGTGCGTGTCGATGAGCCACTTGCCGTAGTGCTGGATCGGCCGCTTCCCGATGTTCGGCGTGTGCATCGCGAGCTCGACGTGCTCGAAGCCGCGCAGCGGCCCGGTGTCGCCGTTGCGCGCCATACGTGACTCGGCCCAGCGACCGTCGAGGTCGAAGCCGGGGTCGAAGTGGGCCTTGCCGAGTAGCGCGGTGCGATAGCCGGCGTGGTCGTGCAGGTACTGGGCGACGCTCGGCGCGTCTTCGGGGAGCGGCACGCCATTCGCGAAGACGCCGTGCGTACGCACGTACTGACCGGTGAGCATCGTGGATCGCGCCGGCATACAGACGGTGTTCTGGTTGTAGGCGCGCCGGTAGACGATCCCCGACGCGGCCAGCGCGTCGACGACGGGTGTGCGCGCGATCGTGCCGCCGTTGCAGCCGAGCGAGTCGTAGCGTTGCTGATCGGTCGTGACGAAGAGGATCTTGCGACCCATCAGCTCGTGGCCCCCGGCGCTCGATACTGCTCCGTCATCGCGACGAGGATCGTGCGTTCGAGGCCGGCCTCGCGATGCTCGTGGGCTTCGGCGTACTTGGGCGTGCTCACCATGTCGATGAACGCCTTGCGGCTCGGGTACTCGACGAGCACGACGGTGTCCCAGTCCTGCTCGGGATCGCCGATGAGGATCTGATCCGCGCGGCCCTGCCACAGAACCCGGCCGCCTTGCTCCTCGACCATCCGCACCGCGGCCTCGCCGTAGCGGCGGTAGGCCTCCTCGCCCGTTCCCTCCTCGTGATCGGCCCGGGCCTTGAACTTGAGCAGGTTGAGCATCACCACGGGATCGGTGCTCGGGTTGCTCGCCAGCTCGAGGAACTGCGCCTGGTTCGGTCGGATCTCGCTCATGAAGAACTCCCGTCGGGATCGAGAAGCCGGTGTACGGCACCGGCGAGGACTCGCCGGGCCCGCGTGATCGATCGCCCCTGCTCGGAACGCAGCCGTTCCCACGACTCCCACGCAAGGAGGAGGTCGAGGGTGTCGAGCAGGTCGGCCGCGCGATCGACGGCGAGCGCGTCGAGCTCGGTCGCGAACGTCGTCGCGACCTGCGCGCGCAAGCGCCCGGCGAGCTGGTGCAGGTTCGTGGCGATGGTTTCGTTGTGGTGCACGTGCAGGAGCGCGGCCCGACGCACCGGCGCGATCGCCTCGAACAGCTGTGCTCGCCGTTCGACGAGACGCGCGACGCGCGCCGCGCGCTTCCCCATGATCTCGGGGCCGTCCATGAGGTGGCGGTACCGCTGCCACTGACGTTCGGACACTTCGGCGGCGAGCGACTCGACGTCGCCGAAGTGCCCGTACACGGAGCGCACCGCGACACCCGCCCGCGCCGCGATCTGCGCGGCGGTGGGCGAGAGCGTCCCGGTGTCGTAGAGCGCCAGCAGGGCTTCGACCAGCGCGGCCCGGTTGGCTTCCCCGCGCCGCACCCGCCCGTCGGCCGTCGCCGCTCCGCTGCTCACGCGACCATCCAACACTACTTGCAGTCTTCCTGCAACTATTTGGTGACCGACGTCACATCGACGGCCGCACCCGCCCCTCGGTACGGTCGCTGCCGACAACTGCGATCGAGGAGGACGCGCGATGACGGCCGAGAGCGTCACCGGCCCAGCGAGCGCCACGCCGGGGGACGAACCGGTGTTCAACCCCTTCGATCCGGAGTTCGCGGCCAACCCCTACGCCCTGCTGGGCGAGCTGCGCGAGACCGATCCGGTGCACGAGACCCCGATCGGGCTCTGGATCCTGTTTCGCTACGACGACGTGTTCCGGGTCTTGCGCGATCCGTCGCTGTCGGTCGAGGACGCCAACGCCGACATTCCCCTGCTCATGCAGAACCCCGAGCGCGAAGCGCTCGCCGGCGACCGCAGGCAGGGCAACCGGGCCATGCTCAACATCGACCCGCCCGACCACCACCGGCTGCGCCGCCTCGTTGCCAAGGTGTTCACCCCGCGCGTCGTGGAGAGCCTGCGCCCGCGCGTGCAACAGCTGTTCGAGGAGCTCGTCGGCGAGGCCGAGGCGCGCGGAGGCGGCACGCTCGACCTCATCGCCGACGTCGCGTTCCCACTCCCCTTCTCGGTCATCTCCGATCTCCTCGGCATGCCCGAAGGCCAGGACCGGCTGCAGCTGCGCGCCTGGTCGCACACGCTGGTGAAGACACTCGACCCGATCATGACCGACGACGAATTCGTCGCGGCGCTCGAAGCCGGCGACGCGATGACGCAGTACCTGCGCGACGTGATCGAGTGGAAGCGCGACCGCCCCGCCGACGATCTCCTCACCGCGCTCATCCAAGCCGAAGACGGAGGCGACCGCCTCACCGAGGGCGAGCTGCTCGACCAGGTCTCGTTGCTCTTCATCGCGGGCCACGAGACCACCGTCAACCTGATCGGCAACGGCATGCTCGCCCTCCTGCGCAACCGCGGCCAGTTCGAGCGCCTCGCGGCCGACCCCGACCTCGACGCCAACGCCGTCGAGGAGTTGCTCCGCTACGACGGGCCCGTCACCGCGTCGCGCCACGTCTCGACTCGCGAGCTCGAGATCGACGGGCACGTCATCCCGCCTCGCAGCTTCGTGCTCACGTCGCTCGCCGCCGCGAACCGCGATCCCGCGCGCTTCGGTCCGACCGCCGAGCGCCTCGACCTCGGGCGCCCCGACGCGAACCAGCACGTTGCGTTCGGCGGCGGCGTGCACCACTGCCTGGGCGCCGCGCTCGCGCGGCTCGAGGGACAGGTCGCGGTGGGCGGCCTCGTGCGCCGCTACCCGCGCATGGGGCTGGCCGTCGACCAGCCGACCTGGAACGGGCGGATCGTGCTGCGCGGGCTCGAAGCCCTGCCCGTCACGACCTGACGCAGGTGCGCCCCGGTCGCGCACGCGCGCCCGGCACTCGGTCCTTCACTCGATCACCGGGTTGATCGGGCTGGCCGCGAGCTCGCCGACCTCCACCCCGGGCAACCAGACGGTCGCGTCGAAGCGCTCGTAGCCGTTCCGTGGTTCGCGCAGACGCGCGCCGTCGGCGAAGTAGATGATCGTGAAGGCCTCGCGCACCGTGTCCGTGCGGTTGGCGTCGGCGCGGTGCAGCGTCCAACCCGCGTGGAACGACGCATCGCCCGCACGCAGCGCGGGCGTCGGCGACACCGGCAGTTGCCGCTCCGCGACGAGCGCGGCGAACTCCGCTTCGGAGCGATCGGAGATCTCGCGGCCTCGCAGGTCGCCGAGCCGGTGCGAGCCGTCGGCGAACGCCATCAGCCCGGCTTCGGGCCCGACGTCGTGCAGCGGCATCCACATCGTGATCGTCTGCTCGGTGTCGAGCGGCCAGTAGAACTCGTCCTGATGCCACGGCGTCCGGCCACCCCCGACCTCTTTGAACAGCGCCTGATCGTGGTACACCCGCACCCGCTCGACGCCGAGCAGCGCCGCCGCGAGGTGCCCGAATCGGGGGCCGAGCACGAACCGCGCGACCTCGTCGTCGTGCTGCCAGAGATTGCACGACTGGAGGAAGGCGCGCCCGTAGGTGTCGCGCTCGGCCAGCGGGCGGTGATCGAGGCGCAGCGCGGCCGCGGCGCGCTGGATCGCCGGCCGCAACGCCGCAACCTCGGTTGCCGACGCGACACCCGAGACCACGACATGGCCGTCGCGCGCAAACTCCGCGACCACCGCGGGCTCCACGGCGTGATCGTCGGTGAACCTCACGGCCGGCGGGGCCGGTTCGTCCAGCCGCCCTCCTCCGTCGGGAACCAACCACCGGCCGCCAGCGTGCCGCCGTCGACGTGAACCGTCGTGCCGGTGACGAAACGCGAGAGGTCCGACGCGAGGAACAGCGCGGCGCCCGCGACGTCGTCGGCAGCGCCGAAACGCCCGAGCGGAACCCACGTCGGGACGAGGTGCTCGGCTTCGGGTGTGACCCAGCGCGAGTACGGCACCTGGAGCGTCTCGACGACATCGGGCGCGATCGCGTTGACGCGGATCGAATGGCACGCGTACTCGACCGCGAGGCTGCGCGTGAAGCCCGTGATGCCCGACTTGAACGCGGAGTACACGGCACACGTCGGAATCGCGCGGAACGCCTCGACCGTCGACACGTTCACGATGCTGCCACCGACACCGCGTTCCAGCATCGGACCGAGCGCCGCGCGCGTGCACTGCAACACGTGCCCCAGGTTCACGCGGTAGAGGTCGTCCCACTCGTCGTCGGTGTTCTCGTGGAACGCCTTGCGCGCACCGCCGTAGTGACCGACGTTGTTCACCAGCACGTCGATGCACCCGAAATCGTCGAGCGCTCGCTGCACGGCGGCCTGCGCGCCCGGCGGTTCACTGACGTCGACGATCTCGGCGACGGCGCGCCCGCCCGCGGCCGCGATCGCGGCGACGGTGTCTCGCGCGCGCGTCTCGTCGATCTCTGCCACGACGACGGTCGCACCCTCGGACGCGAACCGAGTCGCAACGCCCCGGCCGATGCCGCCACCGCCGCCCGTCACGACCGCGACGCGTCCCGACAGCAGGTCTTCGGCCACGGCGGGAGGCTACCGAGCGGCGAAGGAAGTGGGCAGGACGCGTCGGGGCTGTGGTCGACGCGTCCTGCCCCGCATCCCGTCCGACGTCGATGTCGAGACACCAACTCCGGGTTTGGGTCGGGGGACTCCCCGGACCGGCGGGCGGTCCGACCCGAGGAGCCCCACCGAGCCTGCGGCTTCCCACTGTGCCGCCGATCAACCGCCACTGGGGCCCAGTAACGGTTGAGTGACGGGCGCCGAATCCCCGTTGGCGGCCGTACAACGCGCAGAGTACCGCGACGCGCTCGGGCGCGCGGGGAACACCGCCGCTGCGTCGTCCGGTCACATCGCGATCACGACGCGGTGCATGAGAAGCTTCGGCCCGTGCTGCCCAACGTGCTCTTCGTGACGGCCGACCAGTGGCGCGGCGACTCGCTCTCGAGTGCCGGCCACCCGGTCGCCCGCACGCCGAACCTCGACCGCCTCGCCACGGAGGGCGTGCGCTTCGCCCGCCACTTCGCGCAGACCGCACCCTGCGGCCCGAGCCGCGCATCGCTCTACACGGGCATGTACCTCATGAACCACCGTTCGGCGACGAACGGAACGCCGCTCGACGCCCGTCACACCAACATCGCGCTCGAAGCGCGGCGACTCGGCTACCGGCCCGCACTCTTCGGCTACACCGATACCAGCGTCGATCCGCGCACGGTTCGCCCCGACGACGATCGGCTCCGCCGCTACGAGGGTGTGCTCCCAGGCTTCGATCCCGTCTGCCATCTCCCCGAGGGCGACCCCCGCCTCTGGCTCGAGTGGCTCGCCGAGGAGGGATACGACGTCGGCCCCGACTGGCGGCACTTCGTCGACGTCCCGGTCGAGGGGTACCCCGGAACGGAGACGTGGGGCTCGCACCGCGCACCCACGCAGTACGACGCCTCGCACAGCCAGACCGCGTTCCTCACCGACCGGCTGCTACGCCACGTCGAGTCCACCCCGCAGCCGTGGTTCGCGCACGTGAGCTTCCTGCGCCCCCACCCTCCGTTCTACGCACCGGAGCCGTACAACACGATGTTCGACCCGACGACGGTGCCGATGCCGGTGCGCGCGGAAACGCGCGAAGCCGAGGGCGCGCAACACCCGTTGCTCGCCGCGTTGATCCACCATCCCTTCCTCGGCTGCCCCGACGACGAGAACCACCTCCGCCAGCTGCGCGCGACGTACTTCGGCATGCAGGCCGAGGTCGACGACCAGATCGGCCGCATCCTCGACGCGCTCGACGCGAGCGGCGACGCCGATCGCACAGTCGTCGTGATGACATCCGACCACGGCGAGATGCTCGGGGACCACTGGCTCCTGCACAAGCTCGGTTGGTTCGACTCGTCGTATCACGTGCCGCTCATCATCCGCGATCCGCGCGCCACGCACGATGGCGGTCGCGGGTCGGTCGTCGACGCGTTCACCGAGCATGTCGACGTCGTCCCGACGCTCCTCGAACTGCTCGGCGCAGACGCGCCGCTGCAGTGCGATGGACGTTCCCTCACGCCGTTCCTCGACGGCCGCCCGGAAACCGACTGGCGCGCCGAGGCGCACTTCGAGTTCGACTTCCGCGACGCCGACAGCGACCTGCTCGAGAAGGCCTTCGGGCTCACGATGGAGGAGTGCTCGCTCGCGGTGCTGCGCGACGACCACGGCAAGTACGTCCACTTCGCAGGGCTCGAGCCGATCTTCTTCGACCTCGACCGCGATCCCGCTCAGCTCGAGAACCGCGCCGCCGACCCCGAGTACGCCTCGGCCGTCCTCGCGTACGCGCAGCGCATGCTCTCCTGGCGAATGCGACACCAGGAACGCACGCTCAGCGGGATGAAGCTCACGATGCACGCCGGCCTCGTCGAACGCCGCGCCACCCGCCGGTAACGCACGATGGATCCGATCACGTTCTTCGGCCTCGAACGCAACGGCAGCACCGGGCGCTGGCGGATGCCGGTCGTTCGCGGGTTGATCTCGGGCACCGGCGCGCTCTTCGGTGGCTGCGGGCTCGGCGCGTGCATCGAGGTCGCCGAGCAACTCACCGGTCGGCCGATCGTGTGGGCCACCGCGCAGTACCTCTCCTACGCGCGCCCGCCCGCCGTGCTCGAGCTCGACGCGCTCGAAGTCGTACGGGGACACCAGGTTTCACAGGTACGCGTGATCGCGCACGTCGGCGAGCAGGAGATCCTGACCGTGCTCGCCGCGGCCGGGCAGCGACCGCACCCACTCTCGGGTCAATGGGCCCGGCGACCCGCCGTCGCCGGCCCGCAGCGTTGCCCGCCGCGCGAGTTGCAGCAACGGCACGAGGGCACGATCAGCGATCGGCTCGAGATGCGCGTCGCGCTGGGCCGCAACGCCGACGAGCTGCCCGGCCCACCCGGCGACGGCACCTCGGCGCTGTGGGTGCGAATGCCGGGGCTCGCCGAGATGTCGGCCGCCGGGCTCGCGATCATCGGCGACTTCGTGCCGTTCGGAATCTCTCAAGCGCTCGGGCACCGGGCCGGCGGCAACAGCCTCGACAACACGCTGCGCGTCGCGCGTCGGGTCCCCACCGACTGGGTCCTCGCCGACATCCGCGTGCACGCCGTGAACGAAGGCTTCGCGCACGGGCTGGTGCATCTCTGGGCCGAGGACGGCTCGCTGCTCGGGACGGCGAGCCAGTCGACGATCGTGCGCAACTGGCACGGCGAGGAGCCCGAGCGGGCCTGAGCGGGGGTCCCGGAGTGCGAGAATGCCGCATGCCGCGTTGGGGAATCACGGTTCCATTCGAAGGCGTGCCGCTCTCGGAACACCGCGAGTGGTACGAGGAGGCCGCCGATCTCGGCTACACCGACCTGTGGTCGGCGGAGTCGGGCGGAGCCGACGCGTTCACGCCCTTGGCCCTCGCCGCGGCATGGACGCCGTCGCTGCGTCTCGGCACCGCCATCATCCCGGTGTACACGCGAGGCCCGCACACGCTCGCCTCACAGGTCGCGTCGCTGTGCCAGGCCGCGCCGGGCCGGTTCGCCGTCGGGATCGGGGCGTCGTCGAACGTGATCGTCGAACGCTGGAACGACATCGCGTTCGAGAAGCCGTACCAGCGCGTCCGCGACACGATCCGGTTCCTGCGTGCCGCCCTGGCCGGAGAGAAGGTCGACGAGGAGTACGAGACCTTTCGCGTCCGCGGGTTCCGGCTGCTCATCAAGGTCGCCGAACAGCCGCCGATCCTCGTCGCCGCGCTGCGTCCGGGCATGTTGCGCCTCGCCGGGCGCGAGGGCGACGGGGCGATCATCAACTGGCTCTCCGCCGACGACGTCCGCACCGTCGTCCCGCACGTCGGCGAGGGCAAGGAGATCGTCGCCCGGCTCTTCGTCCTCCCCACCGAGGATCGCGATCTCGTGCGGCTCGTCGGCCGGCGCGCCATCGCGCAGTATCTCAACGTGCCGGTCTACGCCGCGTTCCACGAGTGGCTCGGACGGGGCGAGATGTTGCGCGACATGTGGGCGTTCTGGAAGGCCGGCGAGCGCGACAAGGCGACGGCGGCGATCCCCGACGAGTTGATCGACGACCTCATCCTCTGGGGTCCACCGGAGCAGATCCGCGCGCACATCGACCGCTACGTGGCGAACGGCGTCACCACTCCCGCGCCCGCGATCCTCGCCTCGGCCGACGCGGCACGCGCCACGATGCGCGCCCTCGCGCCCGCGACACGATGACGCGCGCGCGGTCGCGGCGGGCCGCCGCCGTCGCCCTCGCAGGCGCGGTCGCGCTCCTCGCCGGGTGCAGCCGCGCCAACCAGGGCGCCGCCACCACGACCGCCGCGCCGGCGTCCACGACCGCAGCCCCCACGACCACGGTGGCCCCCTCGACGAGCGCCGCGCCGACGACCACCGCGGCCCCGGCGCCGTGCACCGCCGCGGCCCTCACGCTGTCGTACGCCGGTCGTACGACCGCGCAGGGCAGCAACGTCGCCAAGATCGAGATCCTCAACACCTCCGACCACCCGTGCGTCCTCCGGGGACCGGTGCACGTGAGCGGTCTCTCGAGCACCGGCGCGACGGTCACCCAGACCCGCGACTACACGGTCGCGAGCGGCGTGCGCCTCACCCCGCACGCCGTGCCGGCCGGGCTCGTGAAGCTGCCGCCGCCGGGCGAGGTGATCGGCGTCGCGCTCGTCGTCGCCAACTACCACGACGACCCGACCCGGCCCGGCCACGCGTGCGGGCACAGCGTGCTGACTCCCGCGGTGTGGAAGTTCGCGTTCGCCGACGGGGCCCGCCAGGTGGCGAACGGTCAAGCGGCGACGGCGACGGCGCCCGCGACGAGCATCCAGACGTGCCGCGGCCTGCTCGAGACACCGTCGCCGATCACCGCCGAACCCTGATCGGGTCCCGCGCCGGTGCGCGGCGCGGCGCGCTACGCGACTTGCTTGAGGTGGGTCTCCTCGTGGCGCACCGAGACGAGACCGAACCTGCGCATCGCGCGCACGAGCCACCAACCCGGGTCGAGCTCGCCGTGCAGTGCGAAGGTGGCCGACGTCGGCGCGGCGTGGTGGTTGTTGTGCAACCCCTCGCCGCCGGTGACCAGCGCGAGGATCTGACCGTTCGTCGCGGAGTTCTCCTGCGGGCGACGACCGAAGGTGTGCCCGACCGCGTTGATCGCGCCCGAGAGCATCACGTACATGCCGGCGTGCAACAGCGAACCGAGCAGCCCGACCTCCCAGCCCAACCCGATGAGCGACGTGAAACCCATCGCCACCGCGATGCCGAGACCGAGGCCGAGCAACGAGTGGTCGAACAGGGCGCGGTCGAGCCCGTCAGGGGAGAGATCGCGCGCGTACTTGCGCACCGCGCTCTCGTCGCCGGCGACCTTCTTGTAGAGCCCGACGTTGCCGAGTTGCACCCGCCAGAACCCCACGACGGCAGGGCTGTGCGGATCGTCGACGGTGTCGGTCGCGGCGTGGTGCTTGCGATGGACCGCGACCCACTCGCGGGGGCGCATGCCCGTGGTCATCCAGATCCAGATGCGGAACGGCAGCGCGGCGCCCGCGCGCATGCTCAGGGCGCGGTGGCTGAGTCCCCGGTGCAAGTACACCGTCGTGGCGAGGATCGAGACCTCCGTGACGAGAAAGCCGAAGACGAGCGACGGCACGATGAGGGTCCGCAAGACGTGCATTGGGTCGCCAATCTACTGCCTACGGACCGGTCGGTAGGAGTCCTCCACCTGCGATTTCGTCCGGGAAGGCGCCTTCGAGGGCCTAGTGTCGCTCTTCGTGCCCCTTCCCGCGGCGAGCCCGACCACTCGGGAGCAGCTGCTCGCCGTCGCCCGGGCCCGGTTCGCGGAACACGGGTTCGCGGGCACCAGCCTCAACGAGATCGCCGACGCCGTCGGCATCCGGCGCCCGAGCCTCCTGCACCACTTCCCGTCGAAGGAAGCGCTCTACCGCGAGGTCGTGATCGACGCGTTCGCCGACTGGGCGGCGCTGGTCGAGCAGGCGACGACCGGTCCGCGCCAAGGATGGCCGCAGGTCGAGCAGGTGCTGCGCGCCGCGTTCACCTTCTTCGAGGAGCACCCCGACTTCGTCCGCCTCGCCCGCCGGGAGGCGCTCGAGGGCGGTCCGATGCTCACCGGCGAGCTGAGCGCGCTCCTCAAACCGCTCTTCGACCGCGGTGCCGCGTTCATGCAGCGCGAGATGGACGCGGACCGACTCCGCCGCTACGACCCGCAACAGTTGTTGCTCACCGGCTACGGGGCGGTGCTGAGCTACTTCTCCGACGCGCCGCTGGTGAGCAGCCTGCTCGACGACGAGCCGATGTCGCCCGATGCGCTCGCGGATCGGCGCGAGCACATCATCGACGTCTTGCGTAACGCACTCGAGGTGTGAACCGGACGCCAGGTCCGCGTCACGCGCCGGCGACTTCGGGCTCCGCGATCTCGTCGAGAAGCTCAGGACCCTGGTTCGCCGGCTTGTTCACGAGCGTCGACACGGGGTACGCGAGGAACTCGTCACTGGGCGCGGGAACGAGCAGCCGCGCGAGCCTCGACGTGTCGTGGTTGTCGGGATCGAGCCACTCCGACCACGCGCCCTCGCCGAGCACGACCGGCATGCGGTCGTGGATGCGTGAAAGCTTCTCGTTGGCGTCCGTGGTGACGATCACGCACGAGCGCACCCACGGAGCGTCGGGATCGTTGCGGTCGCGCCACACTTCGTAGAGACCGGCGAATGCCATCGGCTCGCGATCGGTGCGCGCGATGAAGTACGGCTGCTTCTGCTTGCGGCCCGCGATCGCCCGCCACTCGTAGAACCCGTCCGCGGGGATCAGGCACCGGCGCTTCTCGAAGGCCTTTCGGTACGCCGGCTTCGTGGCGACGCTCTCGGCCCGGGCGTTGATCAACCGGTCACCGATCGAGAGGTCCTTGGCCCACGACGGCACGAGACCCCAGCGGACGCGGTCGAGCACCCGCCGGTGCTCCTTCGTCTCCGCGACGATCGGCACCTCCGTGCGCGGCGTGACGTTGTACATGGGCTCGGCCGCGTCGGCCCGGATCTCGTCGACCTGGAGCCGTTCGGCGAGCAGCGACGGCGACGATGCCTGCACGTAGCGACCGCACACGGCGCCGACGCTAGCGGGCGCCGCCGCGGATCAGCGCGACCGCACCGAGTCCGCGCCCGGTGCGCGCCGGCGCTTGTCCCTCGCGTGGCGCGCCGCCGGCGTTCGGTCGGCGAGGCGGTACACGAATCGCAGCGCCGACCATGCGTCGTCGACGGCGCACACCTTGTTGTCGACGAGACCGGCGTCGAGCCCGATCCCGCGCACCGCCGCCTCCGTGAGATCGGTGACGACGCACGACGTTCGCTTCGGCCACGCGATCCAGAGTCCGCCGTCGTCGCGCAATGCAGCCGACAGCCGCGGGAAGCGCCGCTCGAGCTCCGCTCGCCGCGTCGCGAAGAAGAGGATGACGTCGACGCCGCCCCGCGGTTGCGTGATCAATCGCGCGCCCGAAGGGAGCGGCTCGAGCTCGCGCTCGAAGCCTTCGGGCGCGCGCACGACGGCAACGCGCGATCCCTCTTCGATCCCGAGCTTCTTCGGCAACGGTGTCCCCGGATACCCCGCCACGAGCGGAGTCAACCGCACCGTGGCGACGCGCGCAATCGCGCCGGTCAGTCGCGCACCCTCCAGCGGGCGAACTCGGGCACCGCGGCCGCGATCACACCCACGCCCGCGAGACACAACAAACCTCCGCTCACGACCGCGGTGAACGGTGAGAAGATCGATCCCGCGATCCCGGCTTCGAAGTCGCCGAGGCGGACACCGCCCGCGACGACGAGAATGTTGAGTGCGCTCAACCGTCCGCGAAGCGCGTCCGGCACGATGATCTGCTGCGACGACGACCGGAAGACCGCGGAGATCACGTCGGCGCCACCCGCGATCGCGAGGAATGCGAACGCGAGACCGAGATTGCGGCCCGCCATCGCGAATCCCAACACCGACAGTCCCCACACCGTCACGGCGGCGAGGATCGCCCGGCCCGGCCGGCGTATGGCGCCGACCCATCCCGACGTGAGCGCGCCCAGCAGCGCGCCGACCGCCAGGGCCGAGAAGAGCAGCCCCACGACTTCGGGACCCCGGTGGAACTGCACGCTCGCGAGCCGCGGAAACAGCGCGCGTGGCATCCCGAAGATCATCGCGAAGAGGTCGACCGTGAACGTCGACTGGAGCACACGCCGGCCCTTCAGGAAGCGGAAACCTTCCTTGATCGCCTCCCAGCCCTCGGGATCGCCCGCCTGCAGCACCACGCGTGGCGGCGGCCGGAGCGAGAACGCGAACCCGAGCGCGACGACATAGGTCGCGACGTCGAAGCCATAGGCCCAGGTCAGACCGAAGCGCGCGACGAGCAGACCGCCGAGCGCGGGCCCGACGATCGCGGCGACGTTCCACATCACCTGGTTGATCGCCGCGGCCGTCGCGAGCATCTCGACGGGAACGAGATTCGGCGTCATCGCCGAGCGTGTCGGCATCGCCACGGCCACGAACCCGCCGTTGAGCGCGGCCGCGGCGTACAGCAACACGAGCGGCGGATGCTTCGCGAACGCGGCACCGAGCAGGATCGCGGACGAGAGGCCGAGCGCGACCTGCGCGACCATCAGAACGTGGCGCCGGTCGCGCCGGTCGATCACCGGCCCGACGAGCACCGACGCGACGATCATCGGGAACAGCTGGACCAGGCCGACCAGGCCGACCGCGGCGGTGGAGTGCGTGAGCTGGTCGATCTGGACGAAGAGGGCGACGGTGGTGACCTGGCTCCCGGCCTGGGAGATCAGCTCGCCGAACCACAACAGGCGGAAGTCGCGCGACGCCCGCAGCGGAGCGATGTCGACGGCGAGCCGGCGCAGGAAGGCACGCCCGCGGCGCGCGTGGGCGTCGTCGGTCGTCGTCACGCGGGAATCGTATCGACGCGCACCCGGTTGACCGCTCCGAAATCCGACCCTGACGGTCGCTTATCGCGAGGCTCCCGTCTAGTGTGAACGGCCGTCGAAAAACGAAGCGAACGACACAGAGAAAGAGGTGCTGCCATGGCGCTCCGCCTAGGCGACGAGGCCCCGGACTTCACCGCAGAGTCCACCGAGGGCACGATCAAGTTCCACGAGTACCTCGGCGACGGATGGGGGGTCCTGTTCTCGCACCCGAAGGACTTCACGCCGGTCTGCACGACCGAGCTCGGCATGGTCGCGAAGCTCAAGCCCGAGTTCGACAAGCGCAACACGAAGGTCGTCGGTCTGAGCGTCGATCCCCTCGCCTCGCACAACGACTGGGCGGGCGACATCGAGGAGACGCAGGGCGCGAAGCTGAACTTCCCGCTCATCGCGGACGACGACCACAAGGTCTCCGACCTCTACGACATGATCCACCCGAACGCGAGCAACACGCTCACGGTGCGTTCGGTGTTCGTCATCGGGCCGGACAAGCTGGTGAAGCTCATCATCACCTACCCCGCGAGCACTGGTCGGAACTTCGAGGAGATCCTCCGCGTCATCGACTCGCTCCAGCTCACCGCGAACTACAGCGTCGCGACCCCGGTGAACTGGAAGGACGGCGAGGACGTCATCATCGCCCCGGCCGTCTCCGACGACGACGCGAAGACGAAGTTCCCGAAGGGATGGAAGGCCCTCAAGCCCTACCTGCGGTTGACGCCACAGCCAAACCGCTGAGAGCGGTCACGTCGGTCGCACTCGCTGCGGGCCGGGACATCCGGCCCGCAGCGAAGAACCGTCAGACCTCCAGGAACCGACGGATGCCGATCATCGAGCCGATCGTGCCGATGGCGATGCCGATCAGGAGCACGACGAGGCCGATCGAGAGCGCGTCGGAGTGGGTGAGGTAGAAGGTCGAGAAGAGGTTCCGGCTGCGGTGCAGCACGCCGCCGAGCCACGATTCGAGGAAGTAGACGCCGCCGAACGCGAGGCCGGCGCCGATCGCACCCTGCACGAAGCCCTCTGCGAGGAACGGCACCCGCACGAACCAGTTCGACGCGCCGACGAGCTTCATCACCTCGACCTCGCGCCGGCGCGCGTACGTCGCGAGGCGGATCGTGTTCACGATGAGGAACATCGACGCGGCCAGTAACACCGCGGCCATCGCCCAGAAGATGTCGCGCGCGATCCGGATGCCGTTGAGCAGCGCGCGTACCTGCTTGTCGGCAGTCGTCACCTGATTCACGCCCGGACGGCCCGCGAAGCGGCTGGCGACGTCAGGGGTGAACTTGGCGTCCTTCGGCGTCACGAGGAACGACACCGGAAGGTCGTTCGGCCGGACGCTCTCGAGGAGCGCCTTGTTGTCGGCCTCGATCTTCTTGAAGAGGTTGAACGCCTCTTGGTGCGTGACGAAGTGCACCTTCTCCACCTGCGGATCAGAGTCGAGCGCGCTGCGGATCTCGCTGATCTGCGAATTCGACGCCTTGACGTTCATCCAGACTTCGAGCTCGACGTTGTGCCGCCACGTCGCGGTTCCGTGGTCGACCGCGCGCTTCACGACGAGGATGCCGCCGAAGAGCATCAGCGAGATGAAGACGGTCATGATCCCCGCGACGGTCATCATCACGTTTCGGCGCAGCGAGATCAGCGTCTCACGGACGAAGTACTTGAGCCTGGACATGACGGGGACTCCTCCGGGGGAAGGGTGCTCAGCTGCCGACGCCGTAGACGCCGCGCGCCTGGTCGCGTACGAGCATCCCGTGATCGAGCTCGATCACGCGGCGGCGCATCGCATCGACGATGCGCTGGTCGTGCGTTGCCATCACCACCGTGGTTCCGGTGCGGTTGATGCGGTCGAGCAGCCGCATGATCCCGACGGTCGTCGCCGGGTCGAGGTTGCCGGTCGGTTCGTCGGCGAGGAGGATCAACGGGCGGTTCACGAACGCGCGCGCGATCGAGACCCGCTGCTGTTCCCCACCGGAGAGCTCAGTCGGGAAGTTGTGCGCCTTCTTCGTCAAGCCGACGAGATCGAGGATCTGCGGGACCTGCGTACGCACGACGCTGCGGGGACGGCCGATGACCTCCAGCGCGAACGCGACGTTCTCGTAGACGGTCTTGTTCGGCAACAGCTTGAAGTCCTGGAACACGCAGCCGATGTTGCGGCGGAGTTGCGGCATGCGCCACGAACCGAGCCGGCTGATGTCACGACCGGCGACGAGGATGCGGCCGCTCGTCGCGAACTCGTCGCGCAGCAAGAGCTTCAGGAGCGTCGACTTTCCCGAACCGGACGGGCCGACGAGGAAGACGAACTCTCCCTTCGCGACCTCGAGCGAGATGTCCCGGACGGCGACGACGTCGCCCTTGTAGACCTTTGAGACGCTCTCGAACCGAATCATGAAGCCCGCAACGGTAGCAACGCCGGCATCCGGTATCGAGCCAGGACCCCGGAACGGCGCTCAGACACCGTCATTCGCCGTCGTTGGTGCGGCGCCACTGGAGGTACGCGGCGATGAACGCACCGAGATCGCCGTCGAGCACCGCTTGCACATTGCCCGTCTCGTAACGGGTGCGTTCGTCCTTCACGAGCTGGTACGGCGCGAGCGTGTAGGTACGGATCTGACTCCCGAACGCGACATCGCGCTTCTCTCCCGACATCTCCTCCATCGCTTTGCGCCGTTCCTCCCGCTGTAGCGCCGCGAGGCGGGCGGCGAGGATCTGCATCGCCTTCGCGCGGTTCTGGAGCTGCGAGCGCTCGTTCTGGCACGACACGACGACACCCGTCGGGATGTGGGTGATGCGTACCGCGGAGTCGGTGACGTTGACATGCTGACCACCGGCGCCCGATGACCGGTAGGTGTCGATTCGCAGGTCGCCCGGGTCGATCTCGGGCTGTTCGGTCTCCTCGATCGCGGGAACCGCGTCGAGCGACGCGAAGGCCGTCTGGCGGCGCGCGTTCGCGTCGAACGGTGAGATGCGGATGAGACGGTGCACCCCGCGCTCACCGCTCAACATGCCGTACGCGTAGCGACCCTTGACGATGAACGTCGCCGAGGAGATCCCGGCTTCGGTCCCCTCGCTGCGGTCGTCGAGCTCGACCTCGAAGCCCTCCTGTTGCGCCCAGCGCGTGTACATGCGCAGCAGCATGTCGGTCCAGTCCTGGGCGTCGGTTCCCCCGGCTCCCGAGTGCACCTCGCAGATCGCGTCGCGTTCGTCGTGGTCCCCCGTGAAGAGCGCGCGCAGCTCGAGTTGGCCGAGGTCGACCGCGAGCTTCGACGCGCCCGTATCGATCTCGACTTCGACCGAGTCGTCGCTCTCCTCGCGGCCGAGCTCGAAGAGCGTCTCGAGGTCCGAGACGCGCTCCGAGAGCGCGTCGACCAGCTCGATGTCGTCTCGGACGCGCGCCATCTCGGTCGTGACGGCCCGGGCCTTGTCGGGGTCGTCCCACAGGTCGGGGCGGCTGGCGTCGGCCTCGAGCTGCGTGAGCCGCGCGCGCGCGTCGTCGATGCGCAGGTAGGAGTGCGCCTCGCTGACGCGACGGCGCAACTCGCGAAGCTCATCGGTGAAATCACGCATAGGAGCCGCCTCTGCGGTCAGCGGCCGTGACAGACCTTGAACTTCTTGCCGCTGCCGCACCAGCACGGCTCGTTGCGGCCGGGCGTCTTCTCGACCCGCACGGGCTGGGCCGGGTCCTGCGGCGCCGACGTCTGCACCGACGACGGCACGGCGCCGGTGCTCGTTGCCGCGGCGAGCGGCACCGCGCCGGGAGCCTCGCCGGGAAGCGGGCGCCCCGCGGCCTGCAAGGCCGTCGACCCCTGCACCGGCTCCTCCGGCGCGTGGTACTGAAGGCGGCGCACCGGTTGGCGAGGCGAGTTGTCCTGCTCCAGCACCTGCACGTCGATGTGGAACATGTAGCGGACGAAGTTGTCCTCGATCATGCCCATCATCGCTTCGAACATGTCGAAGCCTTCGCGCTGCCACTCCGAGAGCGGATCGCGCTGGCCCATCGCCCGCAGGTTGATGCCCTCTTGCAGGTAGTCCATCTCGTAGAGGTGCTCACGCCAACCCTGGTCGATCATCGCGAGCATCACGCGGCGCTCGATCTCGCGCCACGCGTCGGCGTTGCCCGATTCGTCGGTGACGCTCTGCTCGCGCCGGTCGTAGAGCGCATTCGCCTCGTCGCCGAGAAGCGCTTCGAGTGCGGCGCGCGACGGCAGCGCTTCGAGCTGCGGACGGGTGAGCTCCGACGGGAAGTACTCGGCGAGCCCTGCGAGGAGCTCGTCGATGTCCCACTCCTCGGGGTAGTCGCCGAGGCAGAAGCGGGCGACGAGCCGTTCGACCGCGCGCTGGATCGCCTCCTGCGCCTCCTCGCGCAGGTCCTCGCCGTCGAGGATCTGTTGCCGGCGCCGGTAGATGATCTTGCGCTGCTCGTTCATCACCTCGTCGTACTTGAGGACGTCCTTGCGGATCTCGAAGTTTCGGTCCTCGACGGTGCGCTGCGCGCGCTCGATCGCCTTCGAGACCATCTTCGCCTCGAGGGGGACGTCGTCGGGGAACGCCGCGCCCATGACCCGGCTCATCATCCCGGTCGCGAAGAGCCGCATGAGCTCGTCTTCGAGCGAGAGGTAGAAGCGGCTCTCCCCCGGATCGCCCTGGCGCCCGGCGCGGCCACGCAGCTGGTTGTCGATGCGCCGGCTCTCGTGCCGCTCGGTTCCGAGCACGTAGAGGCCACCGAGCTCGCGTACCTTGTCGCCCTCGGCCGCACACTCCGCGGAGAACCGTTCGAGGAGCTGCCGGTAGCGCTGCGGTTCGTCGGCTTCGTCCAACCCTTCCTTCTGCATCTCGCTCTTCGCGAGCCCCTCGGGATTGCCGCCGAGGAGAATGTCGACGCCGCGTCCGGCCATGTTCGTGGCGACAGTCACCGCGTACAGCTGGCCGGCCTGCGTGATGATGTTGGCCTCGAGCTCGTGCGCCTTCGCGTTCAGCACGTGGTGCGGCACACCGCGCTTCTCGAGATGGCGCGAGAGCTTCTCCGACTGCTCGACCGAGATCGTGCCCACCAGCACCGGCTGGCCGGTCTCGTGCCGTTCGAAGAGGTCCTCGACGACGGCCGTGTACTTCGCATACTCGGTCTTGTAGATGAGGTCGGCCTGGTCGGCGCGCACCATCGGCCGGTTCGTGGGGATCGGCACGACCGACATGTCGTAGGTGTGCGCGAACTCGCCGGCCTCGGTGTACGCGGTGCCGGTCATGCCGGAGAGCTTCTCGTAGAGCCGGAAGTAGTTCTGGAGCGTGACGGTCGCGAGGGTCTGGTTCTCCTCCTTGATCCGCACGCCCTCCTTCGCTTCGACCGCCTGGTGCAACCCCTCGCTCCAGCGCCGGCCTTCGAGGATCCGGCCCGTGAACTCGTCGACGATCTTCACCTCACCGTCGGCGACGATGTAGTCGTCGTCACGATGGAAGAGTTCCTTGGCACGCAGCGCGGCCTGGATCTGGTGGACATAGTTCTGGTTGACGTCGTCGTAGAGGTTCGAAACGCTCAACGCGTCCTCGACGCGCTGGATGCCCTCGGCCGTCGGGACGACGGTGCGCTTCGCCTCGTCGACCTCGTAGTCGCGCTCGCGCTGCAAGCCGCGGACGATGCGCGCGAACTGGTGGTAGAGCTCGGCGGCCTCCGCGACCTGACCGGAGATGATCAGCGGCGTGCGCGCCTCGTCGATGAGGATGGAGTCGACTTCGTCGACGATCGCGAAGAAGTGACCGCGCTGCACCTGCTGCTCACGCGACTCGCACATGTTGTCGCGCAGATAGTCGAAGCCGAACTCGTTGTTCGTGCCGTAGGTGATGTCGGCCGCGTACTCGATGCGCTTCGCGTCGGGCATCGCGTCGTTCGGGAAGACGACCCCGACCTCGAGGCCGAGGAAGCGGTGCACCTGCCCCATCCACTGCGCGTCGCGGCGGGCGAGGTAGTCGTTCGTGGTGACGAGGTGCACGCCCTTGCCGGCGAGCGCGTTGAGATAGGCGGGGAGCGTCGAGACGAGGGTCTTGCCCTCGCCGGTCTTCATCTCGGCGATCCAGCCGAAGTGCAACGCCGCGCCGCCCATCACCTGGACGTCGAAGTGTCGCTGCCCGAGGACTCGCTTCGCGGCCTCGCGGACGGTCGCGAACGCCTCGGGCAGGAGGTCGTCGAGCTCCTCGCCCTGTTCCAGGCGCGCCTTGTAGACACCCGTCAGCGCGCGCAGCTCCTCGTCGGAGCGACGCTGCATGTCGGGCTCGATCTCGGCGACGACCGGAACGATCGATTCGAGCAGCTTGAGCTTCTTGCCCTCGCCGGCATGGAGGATTCGCTGAAAGAGGCTCATTCGGCCAGGCAGTGTACCGGCGGGTCGGTGCGGTCCCGGCCGCGAAGGCGCTCGCGCCGGGCGGTCAGCGCCCGGCGAGCAGGCGATCCCGGGTCGCCAGGGCGGCGGCCTCCGTGCGGGACCGCACGTGCAGCTTCTCCAGGATGTTGCGGACGTGGTTCTTCACGGTGTTCTGCGAGATGAACAGCTCGAGGCCGATCTCGCGATTCGACAGCCCCTTCACCATGAGCCCGAGTACGTCGAGCTCACGCGCGGTGAGGTGCCCCTGTCCATCGTCGGGGACTCGACGCAACAGGTCGGCGAAGCGCACGAGCAGCTTTGCGATCATCGCGGGCGCAACCGCGGCCTCACCCTTCGCCACCGCGCGCACGGCGTCGGCGACCTCGTCGACCGACACGTCCTTCAGGAGATAACCGCTCGCGCCGCTGCGCACCGACTCGACGAGATCGTCTTCGTCGGCCGAACCGGTGAGCACGAGCAGCTTGATGCCCGGCACTGCGCTGCGGATGCGCGACATCGACGCGGCGGCGGAACCGTCGGGCATCCGGACATCGATGACCACGACATCGGGACGCAGCCGGCGTGCCTGCTCGAACGCGTCGTCGCCGTCGCTGGCTTCGCCGGCGACCTCGATGTCGTCGACGCCGGCCAGCGCGAGCCCGAGGCCCTCACGGAAGAGCGCGTGCTCGTCGACGAGCAGGACGCGGACGGCGCCGCCGGGTTGTGCGTCCACGGTGACCCGCGCTCAGCCCGTCGCCTCGATCAGGCCGAGCCGTCCGTCCCGCCGGCGATACACGACCGCGGCGCGCCCACTCTCGGTGCTCGTGAAGAGGAAGAAGTCGTGGCCGAGCAGCTCCATCTGGAGCGCGGCCTCGGCCGGATCCATCGGTTTGCTCGCGAAGCGCTTCGTCTTCACGAACTGCACCTCGAGGGGCAGGTCGCCGACAGCGTCGGCGTCGTCCGCCTCGTCGTCGCCGGCATCCGCCATCTCGACGTGGCCGCTCGTGGCGCCGCGCCCGCCCCGACGCGTCCCGTGCCACGTGTGGAGCCGGCGCTCGTGGAGGCGCCGCATCTGGCCGACGACCTTGTCGACCGCGAGCTCGAGGGCGGCCGGCGGCTCGCTCGCGGCCGCGGAGCCCTTCACGAGCCGGCGCTTGAGGTGCACGAGGATCTCGCACTTGTGGCCGTTCGCGTCGCGGCGACCGCTGCTGCGCGAGTAGTCGACCTCGACCAGGCGCACGTCGGAGGCGAAGCGCTCGATCGCGGTGACCCGCTCGCGCGTGGCGGCTCGCAACGCCGCCGAGACCTCGGCATCGCGGGCGTTGACGACGATGTCCACGTCAGCCCACCACGCTCAGCGGACCGCGCCCGCTCCGGTCATCGCGTGAGTATAGGCAGGTCGCAGCGGTCGGCCCCCGGGACGCGCCGGGCCGGCGCCGGGCTGGCGCCGGGCCGTGCTGCGCCGTGCTGCGCCGGGCCGGCGCCGCGCCGTCGCGACACCGTTCGGGGTCGGGACGCGGGGTCAGGGCGGCGGGGTCAGGGTGGCGGTGACGCCCACGACGCGCCGGGTCCCAGCCCGGCGCAGCACGGCCGCGGCGGTGGCGAGGCTGGCGCCGGTGGTGCAGACATCGTCGACCACGAGGACGGCACCGGGCGCCGGTGGCGGGGCGCCGAAGCGCAGCGGGGGCCCGTCCTGGCGGGCGACCCGAGAGGCACCGGTTTGCGGGGAGCCCGGAGCGCGGACGAGGAGCCGGCGCACCGGCCGGCCGAGCCGCCGCCCCACGGCGCGGGCGAGCAGTTCGCCGTGATCGAAGCCGCGGCCGCGGCGGCGAGCTGGGCTCGCGGGTACCCACGTGATGACCGCGCCCTCGACCGCTCGGCGGCCGGTCGCCTCCCCCACCCCACCGTGCGCGTCCGCCGTCGCAAGCCGCGTGAGCGCGTCGGCCATCGCGGCGGCGAACCACGCGAGCGCGGCGCGTTCGTTGCGGTACTTGACCCGCGCGATCAACTCGCGCGCGACACCCTCGTATCGGAACGCGGCCACGAACGCGTCGAGACCGGGGGGTGGTTCCTGCACCGGGGCCGCGCGCAACCTCCGCGCGCACGCCTCGCAGACCGGCTCGGCCTGCCGGCCGCAACCCGGGCACCGGGCCGGGAACAGGGCCGCCATCATCGTCTCGGCCCACGCCATGCGCGAACGGTACGGCCCGGGTGTGACAGCGGAGGTCAGCTCGCCGGCGCCTCCACAACGGCTTCCTCCTCGGCCCGACGGAGGTGCCCTGCGAGCGAGCGCGGGTAGGGCGCGCGCGCCACCCCGCGGTCGGTGACGATCGCGGAGACGAGCCGCGCCGGCGTGCAGTCGAACGCCCGGTTCTGACCGGGGAAACCGGGCGGGCCGATCATCTTCCCGGCACAGGTCGTGACCTCGACCGGATCGCGCATCTCGATGGGGACGCCGGCGCCGGTCGGCGCGTCGGGATCGACGGTCGAGGTCGGTGCGGCGACGACGAACGGCACGCCGTGCTGCCGAGCGAGGACGGCGAGGCCGTACGTGCCGATCTTGTTCACGACGTCGCCGTTCGTCGCGATGCGGTCGGCTCCCACGAGCACCAGGTCGACGAGACCCTCGGCCATCAGCGCCGCGGCGGCGCCGTCGACGACGATCGTGCCCTCGATCCCCAGTCGCTGAAGCTCCCAGGCGGTGAGCCGGGCGCCCTGGAGCAACGGTCGCGTCTCCCCCACCCAGGCGCGCACGCGCTTGCCGCTCTCGGACGCGGCGCGAAGGACGCCGAGCGCGCTGCCGTAGCCCACCGTGGCCAGCGAACCGGCGTTGCAATGCGTGTAGACGGCCGCACCGTCGGGAACGAGGGTGCGGCCGTAGGCCCCGATACGCCGGTTCCGTTCGACGTCGTCGCGCGCGATGCGCTCGGCCTCCGCGAGCGCGGCGGCGGCCCCGTCGCGCTCGCACGCGGCGAGCGCTCGCTGCACTCCCCACGCGAGGTTCACAGCCGTCGGGCGGGTCGCGACGATGCGGCGCGCCGCGACGCGTACCGAACGGATGCGCTTGTCGTTGCGCGCCGCGAGCGCGACGCCGAACGCGCCCGCCGCGCCGAGCGCCGGCGCGCCGCGTACCGCCAGCGTCGAGATCGCGTCGCACAGCTGCTCGACCGTCGTGCACTCGACGAAGCGCAGCCGCCCCGGGAGCGCGCGCTGGTCGATGATGCGGATGCGCCCGCGCCGCCACTCGATCGTCGGCGGGATCGCGTCCGGGACGCTCACGGCATGACGAACGCGGGATTGGTTCCCGCGGCGAGCGACGTCGACCGCGCGGCAATCGCCGTCATCCACGAGTCGTCGTCGTCGTGGGTGAGCACCCAGAAGCGCTCGGTGCGGATCGCGTCAACGACACGCGCGGCGACGGCCGTCGGATCCATCCCGCTGGCGAGCAGATCGGCGAGCACGCCGCGCATCGCGCTCTCCTGCTCGGTCGCCTCCACGCTCAGGTTCTCCGGGCGGTTCCGCTCGCTCTCGCCGATGCGCGTGTTCACCCAGCCCGGACACAGCACCGAGGCCTTCACGTGCGGCGCGAACATCGCGAGCTCGTGGTGGAGCGTCTCCGACATGCCGACGACCGCGTGCTTCGACGCGTTGTACGGACCCATGAACGGCGCGGCCACGAGCCCCGCGACCGACGCGGTGTTCACGACGTGACCCGCGTCCTGCTCGATGATCCTGGGCACGAACGTCCGGATGCCGTGGATCACGCCCCAAAGGTTGACGCCGAGGATCCACTGCCAGGTCTCGAGCGGGAGCTCCCAACTGAGCCCGCCGCCGCCGACTCCGGCGTTGTTGCACGCGACGTGGATCGCGCCGAACGCCTGCTCGGCCACGCGCGCGAGCGCTTCGACCTGCTCGGGATCGGTCACGTCGGTGACCTCGCCGATCACCGTGGCGCCGCCCTCGAGCAACGACGTGAGCGCCGCATCGAGCGCGGGCGCCTCGACATCGCCGATCGCGACGCGCATCCCCGCGTCGGCGAACGCACGCGCGAGCGCGAGTCCGATGCCACTCGCCCCGCCGGTCACGACCGCGACGCGGCCCTCGAGCTCCTGCATCGCCGACTCCCCTCGTCAGAGATCGCGACGCTACCGGTACCGGCTCGTCGGGCGCGCCCGTGCGTGTCCTAGTAGCGGTAGTGCTCAGGCTTGTACGGGCCCTGCACCGGCACGCCCAGGTAGGCGGCCTGCTCGTCGCTGAGCGTCGTGAGCTTCACGCCGAGCTTGTCGAGGTGCAGGCGAGCCACCTCTTCGTCGAGGTGCTTCGGCAGCGTGTACACCCGGCGCTCGTAGAAGTCCTGGTGCGTGAACAGCTCGATCTGCGCGATCACCTGGTTGCTGAAGCTGTTCGACATCACGAAGCTCGGGTGCCCGGTCGCGCAACCGAGGTTGAGCAACCGGCCCTCGGCCAGCACGATGATCGAGTGACCGTCGGGGAAGACCCACTCGTCTACCTGCGGCTTGATGTTGACCTTGCGGATGCCCGTCGTCTTCGCGAGACCGGCCATGTCGATCTCGTTGTCGAAGTGCCCGATGTTGCCGACGATCGCGTTGTGCTTCATCGCCGCCATGTGCTTCGCGGTGATGATGTTCGCGTTGCCGGTGGCGGTCACGAAGAGGTCGGCCGTCTCGACGACGTCGTCGAGCGTGAGGACCTGGTAGCCCTCCATCGCCGCCTGCAAGGCGCAGATCGGGTCGATCTCGGTGATGATCACGCGCGCGCCCTGGCCGCGCAGCGACTGCGCGCAGCCCTTGCCGACGTCGCCGTAACCGCAGACCACCGCGACCTTGCCCGCGAGCATCACGTCGGTCGCGCGGCAGATGCCGTCGACGAGCGAGTGCCGGCAGCCGTAGAGGTTGTCGAACTTGCTCTTCGTGACCGAGTCGTTGACGTTGATCGCCGGGAACAGGAGCGTGCCCGCCTCGTGCATCTGGTACAGCCGGTGCACGCCGGTGGTGGTCTCCTCGGTGACACCGCGCACGTTGGCTGCGGTGCGCTGCCACACCTCTGCGTCGTCCTCGAGCACGCGCTTGAGCATGCCGAGCACGTAGGTGAGCTCTTCGGGATCGTCGGGGCCGGCGTCGGGAACCTTGCCCGCCCGCTCGTACTCCACGCCGCGGTGCACCGCGAGCGTCGCGTCTCCACCGTCGTCGAGGATCATGTTCGGGCCGGCACCGTCGGGCCACCGCAGCGCCTGCTCGGTGCACCACCAGTACTCCTCGAGCGTCTCGCCCTTCCAGGCGAACACCGGCACACCCGACGGCTTGTCGGGAGTGCCGTCGCGGCCGACCGCGACGGCGGCGGCGGCGTGGTCCTGGGTCGAGAAGATGTTGCACGACGCCCAGCGCACCTGCGCGCCGAGGTGCGTCAGGGTCTCGATGAGCACCGCGGTCTGGATCGTCATGTGCAACGAGCCGGTGATCCGGGCGCCGGTGAGCGGCTTGCTCGCGCCGTACTTCTCACGCAGGGCCATGAGGCCGGGCATCTCGTGCTCGGCGAGATCGATCTCCTTGCGCCCGAACGTGGCGAGAGCGAGATCGGCGACCTTGAAGTCGGTGTGCGTGGAGGTCGTGGTCGCGGGGGACTCGGTGGTGGTCATGGGCAACGGCTCCTTCGCCGGAAGGCGCGCCGGAATCCGACGCGCCACGAGCGTGGGAGTCGGCCCGGATCACCGGGTGACAGCCGATTCGGTCTCGGCCCGACCAAGGGGGAGATTGTAACCGAAGCACTCGAGACCCGGGCGAGCGCGCCAGCAGTGATTCAGCCCGCCGCCGCGAGGTGGGACTTGAGCTGGACGATCGCGTCGATGGGGCCCGGGTCGACGTCGTTGTCGAGAGCCAGGTAGCACGAGACCCAGTCGCCCGTGTACATGAGGTCGAGCAGCTGCGCGAGCCGCCCCTCGCCCTCGGCCCGCACCTCCAACATCTCGTGGACGGCCTCGCGCACCAGCTCGCGCGTGAAGGCGAAGCGCGGCTCCAGCCGGGCGTGCTCGAAGCCGTGCCGCAACTCGACGATCGTGAGGAGCTGCCGGGTGACGTCGCCGTGCTGGCCCCACGCGCAGATCTCGTTGTGGTCGAGCTCGGGATGCGTGTTCCAGAACGCGGGCGCTTTCGCGTTCTCGTTGATGTCGCACTTCCAGCGGTACGCCGCGACCGACCCGAGCGCACCGCCGCCGTACACCAGGGGAACCGTGCGACCGATGCGGCGCGCGAGCTCGCGTGCCGGATTCGCCGGTCCCTCGACTCCGGGCGCGCAACGGTCGCGGCGGCGCGCGAGCTGCTCGACCGCGTCCGCCAGCCAGCGACTCGCATCGGGCAGGAGCCCGATGCCCTCGAGCGTCGCGAACAAAGGTCCGATCAACGCACCGAGCGCCGCGCGGGGCAGGTACCCGTCGGGGCAGGGAACGTGGAAGGCGCCGACGCGCGACGCGAGCGCGGCCAGGCTCCCGCCCTTGGAGACGACCACGAGGCGCGCGCCCCGCTCGAGCACGCCCTCGGCCATCGACTCGGTCTCCTCGGTGCCGCCCGAGTACGAGACCGCGAACACGAGCGTGCGCGGCCCGACGTACTTCGGCGCGCGGTACTGCTTGAGGACCGCGACCGGAACCGGCAACGTCGAGTTCGCGACCGACGCGAGCACGTCGCCCGAGATCCCCGATCCCCCCATGCCGAGCACGACGATGTGATCAACGTCGGCCGCGGTCGGAAGTGTCGCGCTCGCAACCGCGTCGGCGACCGGTGCGCGGGCCGCGGCGACGGCGTCCGCGAGCTGTTCCGGCAGACCGGCGACCGCCGTGAGGAAGTCGAGCGAGTCCGTGGGGCCCGGCACGGTGCGCGTCAGGCCTCGAAGGTGGGCCGGATCCCGTCGGCGTCGGCCTTGGCCACGAGCCGGTCGTGCTCGGCGTCGCTCACCGTCTCGGCCTCGTCGACGAGCATGTTGGGGATGTCGTCGTTCACTTCGTAGCGGCGGTGCAGGCGCGGGTTGTACAGCGACTGCTCGTCGGCGAAGTAGAGCAACGGGCCCTTGTCCTCGGGGCAGGCGAGGATCTCGAGCAACTTCGGGTCGAGCACCACGGCAGCTCCTTCTTCGACCGTGCCGGTTTGGGCCGGCGGGGTGGGCGCTACGCCGGGCCGCGCACGAGAGCGAGCACTTCGGCAGTCCGAGCCTCGCACGCGTCGGGATCCGCCGCTTCGAGGTTGAGGCGCAGCAGCGGCTCGGTGTTGCTGGGACGCAGGTTGAACCACCAGTCGCCGAAGTCGACGGTGAGCCCGTCGAGGCGGTCCTGCTCGGCATCGGGGTACGCGGCGGCGGCGCGCTCGATCACTGCGGCCGGGTCGTCGACGCGGGTGTTGATCTCGCCCGACTGCGAGTAGCGCTCGAACGGCTTGCGCAACTCCGACAGCGGCACCCCGGCCAGGCTGAGCTGCTCGAGCACCATGAGCGCGGCGATCGAGCCGGAGTCGGCGCGGAAGTTGTCGCGGAAGTAATAGTGCGCGGAGTGCTCGCCGCCGAAGATGGCGCCCGTCTCGGCCATCACCTGCTTGATGAACGAGTGGCCGACGCGCGTCCGCACCGGGATGCCACCGTTCTCGCGGATCACCTCGGGGAGCGCCTTCGAGCAGATGAGGTTGTGCACGATCGTCTCGCCCGGGTGCCGCACGAGGATGCCCTTCGCGACGATCGCGGTCGTGGTCGAGCCGGAGACCGGCTGGCCCTGGTCGTCGACGAGGAAGACCCGGTCCGCATCGCCGTCGAACGCGAGGCCGATGTCGGCGCGCGCGTCGAGGACGGCGCGTTGCAGGTCTTTGAGGTTCTCGGGCTGGATCGGGTCGGCCGGGTGGTTCGGGAACGTCCCGTCGAGCTCGCCGTAGATGACCCGCAGGTCGAACGGCAGCGTGTCGAAGACCTTCGGCACCACGAGTCCACCCATGCCGTTGGCGGTGTCGGCGACAACACGCAGAGGCCGCAGCACGCTCACGTCGACGAAGCTCCGCACGTGCGCACCGAACTCGTCGAGGAGATCGGCGGTCTCGACGGTGCCGGCGATCTCGGCCCGCTCGACGACTCCGCTCTCGACGGTCGCGTGGATCTGGCGCAGCCCCGTCTCCTCACCGACGGGGGCCGCGCCGGCGCGACACAACTTGATGCCGTTGTACTGGGCCGGGTTGTGGCTGGCGGTGAACATGGCGGCCGGTGCGTCGAGGCGCCCGGACGCGAAGTAGGCGAGATCGGTGGAGGCCAGGCCCAGCGCGGTGACGTCGGCACCGGCGCGGGTCACGCCCTCGGCGAAGGCCTCCGAGAGGGGGACCGACGACGGGCGCATGTCGTGGGCGACGAGGATCCGCGGCGCGCCGGTGAAGCGAGCGAAGGCGTTGCCGACGCGGCGGGCGATCGACTCGTCGATCTCCTCGGGGTACACGCCCCGGATGTCGTAGGCCTTGAAGATGGCGTCCAGCGACACCGGCGCCAACCCCTTCCGATCGGACGACCCCGGTTCCGGGGCCGGGTCATGGTAGCGCCGGGACCTCGCCGGATCGTCCGGGTTCGGCCCCGAGGGGATCCGGGCCCGGCTCCGTGGCCTCGTCCCCGTCGCCGCCCGGATCCACAACCCCGGCGTCGCCCGGATCCACGCCGCCGGCGTCGCCGTCGGTCCCCATCGGCGCATCGGGCTCCGGGTCGGTGACGGGCGCCGGCGCGGGGGGCGTCGGAGCCGGGCGGAAGCGGGCCAGCCCGACGAGGCCGATCAGACCGACGAGCGTCAGCACCCGCCCGGCGCGGTCACCGGCCGTCTCGCCGTACGTCAGCCGCACGTCGGTGCTCGTCGGCACGACGACCATCAGGTTCGGTGCGATCCGGTACGGACCGACCGCGCCGTGGGCCTTCCAGTTCGGGAAGTACGAGGTCTTCACGACGATCGGCACGCCGGCGCGCGAGACGTGGAAGGAGATCGAGCTCACGTCCTCCTTCACCGGACCGACGGTCACCTTCGGCAGCGGTCGGGTCGGCGTCTTCATCGCCGCCGCGACGCTGTCCGCCCGCGCCCAGTTCGGCGGGCCCGATGCCGCGAACGGCCGCGACAACTCGTCGGCCCGGTTCCACCACGGAGCCGCCGCGCACTCCCAGGAGGCAAGTTCCGGATCGTGGACGCCCTTCGGTGGCGCGGGTTCGCCGAAACACTCCGACGACGTCCCCGCGTGCGTCTTCACGACGACGGGTTCGTAGGTCAGCGCCTGCGCGAGGTTCCAGTCCTTCACCTCGTAGACCTTCCACCCCTTGGGCGGCTGACCGTCGAGATCGGGGATCGTCGCCACGAGGTGCAGGTCCTTGTTCGCCGCCGCGTGACGTTGCGCGTCAGTCGACTCGGCCATGAAGTAGCGGACCCCGAGCATCTGCAGATGGCGGACACCACGTGCGAAGTCGTCGATCGAGCCGTAGACGAGCCCGCGCACGGGGTTCGACGCCCCGCCTGCCGCGGTGAGCTCGCTGACCGTCATGAAGTGGTAGTCGGTCGTCGCCGACGACTCGAAGTACAACCCCTCCATCGAGCCGATGCGGCCGTGCGTGAAGTACGGGAGCAGTTCGAGCGCGAGCGTCGTCCCGTAGTTGTTGATGTCGCCCGAGGGCTCCCACAGCGCGCGCCCTGCGGGCAGCCGACCCATCGTCGTCATGATGGAGTCGAACTCCTTCCACGACGCGTCCTTCAGGGCCGGGTCGTTGGCCGCCGCCGGCGGCGACTTGCGCTGGTAGCCCTCGTAGTTCCACGACGCCCAGCCGGGCGCGACACCCTCGTGATCGACGACCCACCACGTCGTCGGGATCGCGACGAGCACGAGCGCGAGCAGCAACGCGCCCGCACCGACGAAGCGGCGTCGGCGGGCGTGGGCGACGGCGTCGAAGAGCGACTCGGTGTGCTCGAGCTCCGTCGCCGCCCACGTCGGGGGCGACCAGTCGTCGGCCGGGTCGAGGTCGGCGCGGGCGTGGACGGCGAGATCGCCACCGACATCGGTCGCCGACTCGGCCACAGACTCCGGCTCGGCCACGGACTCCGGCTCGGCCACGGACTCCGGCTCGGCCACGGACTCCGGCTCGGCCACGGACTCCGGCTCCGACAGCGGTGCGAACAAGGTTCCGGCCGCCGTCGCGGTCCGATGCGCGCTCGCGGGCGCCCACTGTCCTGCGACAGCCTCGAGCGGCGCGCGCGGAGCCGGCGAATCCGGGTCCAAGCCGCCCGCGTCCGGCGTACCGGTGTCGGCGGCCGGCGCACCCGGCTCCGCGACATCGCCTCCGAGGGGCGCAGGGGCCGTGGGATCGACGGCTGGGAGCGGCTCCGCGGTCTGCTCGCGCTCGCGTTGGAGCGCGTCGAGACGATCGCCTTCGACGATCCAGTCGTACGAACGCTGTGCGCCCGCGGCGAACAACCGCATCAACTCGGCGAGACCGACCGCGGCGAGCAATGCGATCGACACGTAGTACAGCGGCAGGTACCGCGTGTTCCACACGCTGTGTTCGGGCCAGAAGCGGAAGAGCAGCGCGAAGGCGACGGCGAGGATCACGAGCACGAGCGTCGAACCTCGTCGCCACCAACCGGCCGCGAGGACCCCGATCACGATCAGTGCCCACATCCACAGTGGTCGCGGCAGGTACGGATCGTGCTGACCCTGGTGAAAGCCGAAGAGGTGGATCGAGTACGTGAGCACCTTCTCGTACCGCATGCTCTGCGTGTAGGGCTGGTCGACGAGCAACGGCAGCGCCCAGATCGCAGTGATGCACACGCCCACCGCCCCGATCGCGACGGCAGGCAGCCAGTTGCGGCGCGGCCGGCGGATCAACCAGACCGCGATACCGCCGACAACCGCGAACACCGCGATGACGATGTGACACAACACGGTCGCCGCGAGCAGCACGGCCGGGAGCCACAGGCGACGGCGCGTCTCGAGCGCGCGCGCGAGCGCGGCCAGGAAGAAGAACGCGAGTGCCATTCCGAGCACGTACGAGAACTCTCCTGCGAGCGTGCTCGCGAGGTTGCCCCCGTAGATCGTCCACGCGTCCTGACCCTTCGCGAGCGCGCCGTTACGCGTCTCGAAGAGGAAGCGCAACATCGCCAGCGCGAACAGCGGCGGCGACGGCCAAGGGAACCGCAACGCGCGTGCGAACACGTATGCGGAGATCGGGAGCAGCAGCGAGCCACTCACCGTCACCAGCTTGAACGCGACGTTGTACGGCATCACGACCGCGAGCAGGTCGATCAGCAGTGCGGGTAGCGGGAAATAGAACTGCCCGACCGGGAAGCCCGCGTACCAGTCGGGCGCCCAACCCGCGAGACGGAAGTGGTTGAACCAGTGGTCGCGCAGGAAGGCGGGCCACCACACGTGCGCGCCCATGTCGCCGCCGTTGGGCGTCGTGTTCGCGAAGATCAGGTTCGGGTGCAGCGCGAAGAGCACGACGCCGCAGCACACGATCAGGATCGCGAGCCCGATGATGTCCTCGATCAGGAAGCGCCGCTGCCGCTCGAGCTCGTCGTCGAGCGAGACGGGAGCGCGCGCGGGCTGCGAGGGTTCCGGCGCGGCGTGCATTCCCCCCAGCTTGCCAAACGCGACGCGCGGAACTCGGGCACCGCGCTCGCGAGCGCGGCGAGCGCGCTCGCTAGTGCTTGTGCCGGGCGAGCTCGAGCACCCGGTCGAGGCTCAAGCGCCCCTCTTCGCCCTCCCACGCGTTGGCCTCGCACAAGGCACAGCGCCGGAACGTGATCTCCTCGCCACCGACCCGCATTCGGATCGTGACCGTGTCGCTCCGACCGCACGCGGCACACAACATCAGGCACCCTCCCCGTCCGTCACGCATCCTTCATCGGCGGGTTTCAGTGGTTCGTGAGCACCGCGAGGACCGCCAGCAGGTTGAATCCCATGTGGAGCAGGATCGAGCGGGACAGATTTCCGGTGCGCACCGCGAAGTAGCCCGACAGCATCCCCAGCGCCACCAGGGCGGGGAGCACGACGCCGGCGCCGAAGTCGAAGACGACATGGGCGAGGCCGAACGCCAGCGCCGCCACGGTCACCGCCGCCGGCGCCGACATCCGGCGTTCGAGCGCCCGCAGGAGGAGCCCGCGGAAGAACAGCTCCTCCACCACCGGCGCGGCGACCAACGCGGTCGCGACGAGCACGACGAGCTTCGCCCCGTGCGCGGTGTCGAGCTCGTGGACGACTTCCTGGGGCGTGTGCTTCACCAGGTGCGAGATAGGCAGGACCACGATCGCGGCCACGATCTCGAAGCCGAGCCCGAGCGGGATCATCCACCAGTCGGCGACGAGGTCGACGGTGAAGCCAAAGTCACGGCGCAGGCTCCGGGCGCCCTTGCGGACGCTCGTGAACCACAACGCGGCGAACCAGGTGCCGTACTGCCCGGCCACGGCGCCGAACAGGATCGGGGCAGTGATCCTGATGTCGCCGTTCGCGGCCGTGTGCGCCCCCGAGAGCACCACCGCGATGATCTCGCCGACCGCGCCGCCGACGACGGCGACCACGAAGGCGACCGCGGCATCGGGGAGGCCCCAGCGCGGGATCCGGCGGGTCGGAGGGGGCGCCGCCGGGCGGGGCGGAGGCGGCGCGGGCGGGGGCAGCGACGCCATCGGTTCAGGCTAGCGAGGAATCGACCGTTCTCAGCTCACGTTGGGAGTTCGACGCAGTTCATGTGCGGCTGGGGCCGTAGCATGAGAGCAATGGAGCCCGCTGGAGCCGCATGAGCCCCGATTCGAACGACCGCTGGCGCCCGCCGGAGCCGCCCGGCCGCCCGCCGCGGCCCCCGGTACCACCGCGCGCGCCGAACACCCGCTCCCGCTGGCTGCCGTGGGTCCTCGTCGGCCTCGTCGTCACCGCCCTGCTCGTCTGGCAGGGACTGCCGTCGAGCGGATCCTCCGCGGCGAGCATCACCTACTCGCAGTTCCTGAGCGAGGTGAGCGCGGGCCACGTCAAGACGATCAAATACGACAGCTCGAACGGCCACATCTCCGGCGAGTTCAAGAAGGGCGCCGAGTATCAGGGCAAGGCGACGTTCGGGACGACCGGCCCGTCGGGCCAGATGCCCGACGCCGACATCGCGCTGCTGAACGCGAAGAAGGTCGGCCGCGACTACAAGAGCCACGGCTCGAACGTGCTCGGATCGATCCTCACGCTCCTGCTGCCGGTGGTGCTGATCCTCGGCTTCTTCGTCTGGATGAGCCGCCGCGCCCAGGGTCAGATGGGCGCGGTCATGAACATCGGGCGCTCGCGCGCCAAGGTGTACAGCACCGAGAAGCCGAAGACGACCTTCGCCGACGTGGCCGGCTACGGCCCCGTCAAGGAGGAGATCACCGAGGTCGTCGACTTCTTGAAGATGCCCGGGAAGTTCCGCGACATCGGCGCGCGCATCCCGAAGGGCGTGCTGCTCGTCGGACCGCCGGGCACGGGCAAGACCCTCATCGCGCGGGCCGTCGCCGGTGAAGCGGGCGTCCCGTTCATCTCGGTGACGGGTTCCGACTTCATGGAGATGTTCGTCGGTGTCGGCGCCGCCCGGGTACGCGACCTCTTCAACACGGCGCGCAAGCAGGCTCCCGCGATCATCTTCATCGACGAGATCGACTCCATCGGCCGCAAGCGCGGCGCCGGCCTCGGCGGCGGCCACGACGAGCGTGAGCAGACCCTGAACCAGATGCTCGCGGAGATGGACGGGTTCGAGGCCACCGAGGGCATCGTGATGATGGCCGCCACGAACCGCCCCGACGTCCTCGACCCGGCACTGCTGCGTCCAGGCCGCTTCGACCGCCAGATCCTCGTGCCGCTGCCGACCCAGGAAGAACGGCTCGAGATCCTGAAGGTGCACTTCCGCGACAAGAAGATGGCCTCCGACGTCGACGCCGACATCGTCGCCCGCGGAACGCCCGGGATGAGCGGTGCCGACCTCGCGAACCTCGTCAACGAGGCCGCGCTCTTCGCGGTCCGCCGCGGGGCGCAGGAGGTCCACAAGCTCGACTTCGACGACGCCCGCGACCGCGTGCTCATGGGGTTGAAGCGCCCGTCGATCGTGATGAGCGCCGAGGAGAAGCAACTCACCGCGTACCACGAAGGCGGCCACGCGCTCTGCGCCTACGTGCTCGAGAGCGCGGACCCGGTCCACAAGGTGACGATCCTGCCCACCGGCATGGCCCTCGGTATGACCCAGCAACTCCCGATCGAGGAGCAGCACTCGTACAACAAGCGCTACGTCGAAGACATGCTCGCGGTGATGCTCGGCGGGCGCGTGGCCGAAGAGGTCGTGTTCAACAACGTGTCCACCGGTGCACAGAACGACCTGGTGCGCGCGACCGAGATCGCTCGCAAGATGGTCCGCGAATGGGGCATGAGCGACCGCATCGGCCCGATGGCATGGGGATCGCAGGGCGCGGTCTTCCTCGGCGAGGACCTCATGCACACGCGCGACTACTCCGACGAGACCGCGCGGGTGATCGACGAGGAAGTCGAGTCGATCCTGCGCGACCAGGAACAGCGCACGCGCAAGACGCTCACCGACTATCGCCCCGCGCTCGACGCAGTGGCCAAGGCCCTGCTCGAGCGCGAGACCCTGAACGGCGAGGACGTCGCTCGCCTCGCCGACGACGCGATGGGCTTCAAGGCCGGCGGCGCCCGCACTCCCGTCACGCCGGGCACTCCGAGTCCCGGCACCGGCGGCGCGATCGAGACCAGCCCGCCGCCCGTGCCGGAGGCGATCTCACCGAGCACCGCCGGAAACGGCAGCGCGGCGCCGCCAAGCGCGCCGCCGGCCCCGCCCCCGCCGCCCGTGCGGCCGCCGTTCACGCCGACGTCGGGCGACTGACAAGACCTCTCTGGTCGCTCCACACCCGCTGGTCGCACTCGCTGCTTCCCGCGAACGCGACGGCGCGTCGAGCTACTTCGGTCCGTCGAGGGCGCCGAGGGTCGGTTCGGGGGTGCTGCCGGGACGGCGGAGCTCCGCGAGCCCGGCCCAGAGGTCGGTCGCGGTCGTCGGACCGAGGAACGCCGCACGCGTGACGCCGTCCTGGTCCGCGATCACCACGAGCGGAACCGAGTCGATGCCGTATCGCTCGTGCAACGCGCGATCGGCGACGTACTCGACGTCGGCGACGGCGACGTCGTGCGACGCGAGCACCATCACCTTCGCAACCATGTCGGTGCAGCTGTCACACGTCGCGGACGAGAAGACCGCGACGAGCCACGGCGCATCGGGCCGGTCGAAGTCGCCACGGTGCAATTGGCGGGGGATCTCGCCGGAGGGGCGCACCGGCTCGGCGTCGGGACGGGCCCGCATCCGCCACGCGATCACGGCCGCGATGGCGACCAGGATCACTGCGATGGCGATGCGCACACCCACGCGCGCAGCGTACCGGCGGGCGCGTTCGGTTCAGGACCCGGGGACGCCCGGCGCGTGGGTCACGCCCGGCGGGCCGGCCGAGAAACGTTCGGCGTAGACCGGGCCCGTCGCGTGGACGACGATCGCCGACGCGACCGGCTCGAGCGTGGTGAGGTCGACGCTGACGCTCCGATTGGAGAACACCGCGACGTGCGCAAGCTCCGGCGGTGCAACGACCTTGCCGTCGGCGACGAACGTGACCGACACGCGCGCGCCGCCGTGGCCCGCGCTCGACGAGGACGAGGTCGTCGATGCCGAACCCGAGCGGAGGCTGGCCCTTGGCCGTTGCGACGTGATCGACACCCGCGAGCCCGAGGTACTGCAGCCGCACGCCGCTCACGAAGCGGCTCGCCTTCACGGCGACCTGGAACGAGATCGGCAGGTCGGCGGCGACCGCGTGCGCGGCGAGCACCGGGTCGTTCACCGCGATGCGCCGCAGCACCGAGAGCGCCTGATCCTTGCTCTGCTCGTGGAACCGCTTCACGTGCGAGTCGCGTCGCAGCAGTTCACGAACCGCGGAGATCTGGGCGTCACTTGCGCCCGGCCGCATCCAGACCTGGAGCTGGTATTGGGAGGCGCCGGCGACGTAGGAGACCACACCACCGAGGTTCGTGAACGGCCCCGACGCGAAGACCCAGGTGCGCGCGGCCGACGGCGATCCCGGCTCGCTGACGAGGCCGGTGGCATTCCCTTGCGCGAACGCGGCACGGGTCTCGGCGACAATCGGGACCGACGACGTCACCGACAGGCCGTAGGCGACCCCGTTCGGGACGATGGGTCCGAGGTCGACGAGCGTCGTGCCGGTCGCGGGCACCTTCACGATCCTCGGCGCGATGACCTTCGTCGTGTTCGCGAGCACCGCGATCTTCACGGTCGCATCGGTCGCGCCCGGGACGGCGAGCACGAGCGGCTGAGACACCCCGGCTCGGCTGCGGTTGTCGGCGAAGGTCCATGCGAGGCGGGGTGCGAGGGTACCGAGCGACATCGCTACCTGCGTCCGGCCCGAGATCGGCTGCACTAGCGATTGCGTCGCGACAACGGCGGCGCCGTTGCTCGCGTGGACGGCAACCGCGACGACGTGCTGCTCGCTGACCGCGCGGTCGAGGCGCAACACGACGCGCGACTCCGCGCCCACGACGACGCCCTGCAGCGATGCCGGCGCGCGCAACCCGTTCTCGGTGTACGCGACGACGTCGACGGCCGCGTCGACCGTGAAGGGATTCAGGATCGCGATCGACTGCTGCATCCCGCGGATCGACGAGCCCGCGGCGAAGTACCAGTCAGCGGCGGCGCGGCTCGCGCACGGAGCCATCGCGACGTCATCGGGTGTGAAACGGTCCGAGCCGACGGAGAAGCCTTGCGCGACGACGACGTCAGCACCGAACGGTTGCACGACGACCGCGGCACCCGGCGCGTTCGACAGCGACGCGACCGCGATCGTGCGGTTGGTGTGCGCGGCGAGCGTGAGGATGCGCTCGACGAGTTGCCGCTTCGGCACGAGGACGTCGAGCGCGACTCGTACGGACGACGGGCCGAAATTCGAGATCGTGACGCGGTCCGAGTTGGCGCCGGCCGCGGCCGGACCCCCCGCGCAATACCACGCGGCGGAGCGGGTCGCCGCCGGCGAGAGCGAAGCGGCGGAGGGATTCGGCGCCGGCGCGCGAACCTTCGGCGTGGACCGATCCCCGACCGCGATCGCGACCGCGAGCAGCGCGACGAGAACGGCGGCGATCGGCGCCCGGCGGCCGGTCACGAACCGACCCCGCTCGCCACGGCCTCGCTCGTACTCGCGGGCCGGAGCGCCGCGGCCGGATCTGGTTGCGCGACCGCGGCGCGATGCCACGCGATCGCGCCGGCGCCACCAAGCGCGCGCGGCGGGCGCGCCGAGGAACGCCGCGAACGCGAGCCAGCACAACCCTTGAAGGACGAGCGCGATCGCGCGTGCCGGCCCCGCGGCGAACGTCACCTGCACCGCGGCCCGATCAGCGAGGCGGTACGCGTTCGCCCAGCCGAACGCGCGGGCATCGGTGAGTTGCCGCCCTGATTGCGTGGCGCGCCAGCGGCTGTCGTGCGCCTCACCGAGGAACAGCGACCCCGGGCCGACGGGCGTCCCTCCCACCGGGAGCGCGGACGCGCCCGACAGATCGGCGGCGAGCGCCGCGCTCGTGGCGTTGGCGCCGGTAGGCAATGCGCGCGGCACGACGGCGCGGATGGGGACCCACGCGGCGTTCTCGTAGAGAGACAGGCCGGGTTGCGTCTGGTGCAAGGTGAGGTCGATCTGACCGGTCACGCTCGGGCCGAGGGCGGCAGGAAGGGGACGGGTGCGATGCACTCCCGGCGCGGTCCGGTCGACGATCGCGATGTAGCGGACCCCGAGCGGCGCGAGCACGTGACCGACGCGCGCGGTGCGACCGGTCGCGAGGAGTCCGACCGCCTCGCGCACCACCGTGCCCGCGTGACCCTCCGGCGCGGGCCACAGATCGCGTGCGTCGGGCGCACCGTCGCGGCTCAGACCGAACCCGACGCCGTGGGTGACCGCGCCGTCGAGGGGCAGCACCGACGGGTCGCCGATCCAGAGGATCCGGAACGCACCCTCGCTGCGCTGGTCCTGCATCCACTGGAGTTGCTGCGCCCAGTCGCCCGCCGGTAGACGCCAAGAACCTCCGACTGCGTCGCCGAGGAGACCGGGCACCGGAGCGAGCAAACCACACGCGGCGACGGCGGCCGCGACCTGGCGCCACCCGAACACGACGCTTCGCAGCTCCTCGACGAACGACGCGACACCGAGCCCGAATGCGACCGCGAGGCCGAGCGCCGCCGGTACCAGCACACCGCTCGCGAGCGGCACCGGCAAGGATGGCGCGAGCCGTCCGGGGAGCCACGCCAGTGCGAAGGAACCCGCGGCGAGCAGCCAACCGCGCCCGGCCCAGACGAGGCGGTTGCCCGCGGCCGTGATGAGCGGGAGCGCGGCCGCCACCAGCAAGCCATACGGCAACCAACCGGCACCCGCGGCGCCGGTGTGGAACCGCAAGACCTCCGACAGCGCGAGCGGAGCGCGCGGGAGCAGGCCGAGCGACGGGCCGTCGGCGTGCACCAGCGCGAGCGGCCACGGAACGAGCAGGACGAGCGCGGCAACGGTCGCCGCGACCGCCGCGGCCGCAAGCCACAAGGCCGAACGCGTCCGCCCGACGAGCGGCGCCCCCACGAGCGCAGCCGCCCCGACGAGGAGCGCGAGCAACAACGCAGGGGGCCAGAACGCGATGCACACGGCGAGCAGCGCACCGACGAGCGCGATACGCCGCCAGTGCCAGCTGCCGACGACGGGCTGCACGGTCCACGTCTCCCCGACCGCGTACACGAGGCCGGTGACGACGAACGGCGCCAGCGCGAAGCACACGAGCGGACCGAGCTCGCCCGCGCCGATCATGTTGCGGGGCAAGGGATTCGCGACGTACGCGACGAGCGCGGCGATCGCGGGCCAAGGCGACGGCGACGCGCGGCGCAGCCCGCGGTAGACCCCGAGCCCGCCGAGCGGAATCGCACCCACGATCACGAGCGTGCGAGCGAGCGCGGCGTGGCCGAACAGGATCGCCGTCGCCACCGTCATCATCCCGAAGGAGCTCGCCGCCGGCGACGCGGATCCGAGCCCGGTGCCGCGCCAGGTGGCGCGGTAGGTCGACGCGAGCGCATGGAACCCGGGCCAGGCCTCGAATCCCCCGATCGACGGGATCCGCACGGTGATCAGGTTGCGCGAGCCGAACGCCACGAGCACGAGCACCGCGATCCAGACCAACCCGCCGGCACCGCGCACGGTCGCGCGCGCGGAGCCAACGGCTCGGCGCGTACGCGTGCTGACGTCGTCGAGATGGGCGCGCTCGTGCAACCACACGGCGAGCAATGTGCGAACGCGCGCGCTGCCGCGGAGCATGAACGCGTGGACGTCGCGCTCGCCGACCTGGCGCGTCGATTGCACCGGCCGGCGCGTCGCGATGGTCGATCGGAGATCGGCGAGCGCGGAGAACCAGCCCGCCATGAGCGCGCGGGCGCGTGCGAACCGGCGCGTCGCGACGAGTCCGACCGACTCACCGACGTCGAGCAGAAACGCAACAGGCAGTACCCACAGCAGCACCGGCAACGACGTGCACTTGACGAGGACGCGAATACGGCTGCGGTTCGCGTCACGCCGTGCGCTCATCTCCCGAGCGCGGCGCCCTCCTGCGCTTCCCGGCCGGCGCGCGCGGGCATCGGGCGCGACGACGACACGGCCGCCGAGCAATCGCGCGCGCCAACACAGATCGATGTCGGCCGCGGCCGGCTCGGCGCGCGGGTCGAAGCCGCCCAGTTCGCGCGCGAGGTCGGCGCGCAGGAGCATCACCGCGTCGGAGACGCAGAAGACGTCCCGCACCGCATCGTGTTGTTCCTGGTCGAGCTCGCCGGGCTCGATGCCGGTGTACGCGATGCCGTAGCGGTCGATCGCGAGGCCGACCTCGACGAGGGCCTCGGGTCGATCGACGTCGACGATCTTGGGGCCGACGATTGCGGCGTTGTTGCGGAACGCCTCCTCGACGAGCACCCGCACGGCACCGGGCTCGAGGACGACGTCGTCGCGGCAGACGAGCAGGAAGGTGGCGCCCTCGACGCTCGTGATGGCGGTGTTCAGGGCCTCGGCGTACGGGCGGCTGCGTCCGAGGCGCCGGACGAAGGCGTGCGGGTAGACGGCCGCGACCCGCCCGGTGGGATCCTCGGGGGCGCCCCGATCGACGACGAGCGTCGACAGCGACGGGTACTCCTGCTCGAGGAGGGATTCGAGGGTCGCCTCCAGTCCCGGCGCCCCGTCGGTGATGACGACGGCGACCACCGGGGGCAGGTTCGGAGCGGCTTCTTCGTCGAGGTCGTCGCCGTCGACCGGCTCGAGGGCGTCGAGATCCGCGCGATCCTCGGCCTCGGGAGCCTCCGAATCCTCGCGGCGACGATCGTCGGGCTCCGTCTCCATGTGGATCGGAGAGGTTACCAACCCGCGATTGTTCACGCATGCACAAACGCTTGCTAGAGCTAGCAAAGCGCGCTAAGCTGCGAGCGGTTTCACCCGTCTGCGAGGAGCACCCCATGGCCATCGACGTCCGCAAGACCCTCACCGACACCGGCTACGTCGCCGTCGGCGTCGCCGTGCTCGGCTTCCAGCAGGTGCAGGTCCGCCGCCACGAGCTACGGCAGCGCCTCTCCGACGGCGGCGGCTGCGTCGGTGCCCGCGCCGCGGACGGGCGGGCACGCGTCGAGGCACTCCAGCAGCGGGTCGGCGACCGCGCGACGACCGTCCGCGACGAGGTCGAGACCCGCGCCCGCGCCGCGAACGAGTGGGCACAGGAGCTCGGCGTGCAGGTGAAGGAGCGCATCGAGCCCGTCATCGAGCAGGTCGTCGAGCAGGTGAAGGCGGCCGCCACGCGCGCAGCCTGACGGCTGCACCATCGGGAACCCGGACTGCGCGACCCCCGCGCGCGGTCCGGGCCCTCCCGCGCCCGCCCGCGTTGGACGCGCAATCGTCGCCGCGATGAGGCGGACGTTACGCTCCGCCCGTGTTCGCGAGCGTGGCCGGCGGCGTCGGGGCAGCGAGGTTTCTCGCCGGCCTCGTGCGCGCCGTCCCCCCGCGCAGCTCACCGTCGTCGGCAACACCGGCGACGACGACGAGTTCCACGGGCTGCTCGTCTGCCCCGATCTCGACTCCGTCACCTACCGGCTCGCCGGCGCGTCGAACGACCAGCACGGGTGGGGGCTCGAAGGCGAGACCTTCGCCTGCCTCGAAGCGCTCGGCCGCTACGGCGTACCGACCTGGTTCGGGCTCGGCGACCGCGATCTCGCGACGCATCTGTTCCGTACCGAGCGGCGCCGATCCGGCGCGACGCTGAGCGAGGTGACCGCGGAGATCGCCGCGGCCTGGGGCCTCGCCGTGCGACTCCTGCCGATGAGCGACGACCCGGTCCGGACGCGCATCACGGTGCGCGACCCGGGAGGCGACACCCGTGAGCTGCACCTCGAAGAGTGGTTCGTGCGGGAGCGAGCCGAGCCGCCGGTCGTCGGCGTCCGCTACGAAGGCGCCCAGACCGCGCGACCCGCGCCGGGAGTCATCGCCGCGCTCGAGTCGGCCGATGCGATCGTCATCTGCCCGTCGAATCCGGTGGTGTCGATCGCACCGATCCTTTCGGTGCCCGGCATCCGCGACGCGCTCGTCGCCCGCCGTGACCGGGTCGTGGCGGTCTCCCCCATCGTCGGTGGCGCGCCGGTACGCGGCCCGGCCGATCGGCTCATGCGTCCGCTCGGCATCGAGGTGTCCTGTGTCGGCGTGGCGCGCGAGTACGCAGCGTTCTGCTCGACGCTCGTGATCGACGCGCTCGATGCCGCGCTCGCACCCGCGGTCGAAGCCGCGGGTGTGCGAGCCGTCGTCGCCGACACGATGATGCACAGTCCCGAGATCGCGGCGGCGCTCGCGCGGCGCGCGATCGAAGCCGTCACCGGACCCGATCTGCAGACGTGCCCCGCGCGCTGACCATCCTCGCGGTCGAGGGCATCGGCGAGGTCCACCCGGGCGACGAGCTCGCCGTGTTGATCGCGGACGCCGCGAACGCGCAGGGAACTCCGCTCGTCGGCGGCGACTGTCTCGTGGTCACGCAGAAGATCGTCTCGAAGGCGGAGAACCGGCTCGTCGCGCTCGACCCCGACGACCTCGACGCGCGCCGCGCCCTCGTCGAGTCCGAATCGGTACGCATCGTTCGCCGCCGCGGCGATCTGATCATCAGCGAGACCCGTCACGGGTTCGTGTGCGCGAACGCGGGCATCGACCTCTCGAACGTCGAAGCCGGATCGGCCGCGCTGTTGCCGGTCGAACCGGACCGGTCGGCGAAGCACATCCGCGACGCGCTCCGCGCCCGGGCCGGCGTCGAAGTCGGCGTCGTCATCAGCGACACGTTCGGGCGCGCGTGGCGACGCGGTCTCACGGATGTCGCGATCGGAGTCTGCGGGATCGCCGGCGTCGTCGACCTCCGCGAGACGCCGGACGCGCTCGGACGCATCCTCCACGTCACCGAGGTCGCGGTCGCCGACGAGATCGCGGGAGCCGCGGAACTCGTGATGGGCAAGTCGGCGGGCGTTCCCGCCGCGATCGTGCGGGGCGTCGACCCGGATTGGCTGCGCGAGGCGAACGGGCGCGAACTCGTCCGGCCGCCGGCCGAGGATCTCTTCCGGTGACGCCGACCTTGCCCACGTTCCTCGAGGCGCGTCGCTCCATTCGATCGTTTCTCACCGAATCGGTGCCACGCGCCGATCTCGACGCGCTCGTCGCGGCGGCGTGCATCGCTCCCGCCCCGCACCACTCCCGACCATGGCGCTTCGTCGTCCTCGATCGTGAGCCGGCCCGCTCGCACCTTGCGACCGCGATGGGGGCGCGGTGGCGCGTCGACCTCGCCGGCGACGGCGTCGACGCCGGGCGCGCCGACATCCTCGTGTCGGAGTCGATCCGCCGCCTACGCGCCGCGCCCGCCGCGATACTCGGGTGCCTCACGTGGGACGGTCTCGACCGCTACCCCGACGAGTCCCGCCGGCGCGCCGAGTACGGGATGGCGCTGCTCTCGCTCGGCGCCGCCGTCGAGAACCTCATGGTCGCGGCGGCCGACCGCGGCTACGCGTCGTGCTGGGTCGCGGCGCCGATCTTCTGCGCGGAGACGGCACGCGACGCGCTCGCACTCCCGGACGCGTGGATGCCGCAGGCGCTCGTCCTCGTCGGCCGGCCCGACCCGGCTTACGTCGGGCGGCCGCGACCGCCGATCCCGCTCGACGAGTTGCGGCGCTTCGCCTGACGCCGCGGCACGACGCGCGATTCCACGCCCGCGTGCGCGTCACGCGCTCGCGGCGAGGCCTCCGAAGTGCACGAGCGTGCGCGCGATGCCGTCGTCGAGCGACGTCCACGGCTTCCACCCGAGATGGATCCCGGCCCGGCCCGGGTCGAGCGCCGAACGCGCGAGCTCTCCGAGACGTGCGGCTTCCATGCGTGGCGGCGCCGAGGCGTTCGCGAGCCGCGCCATCGTCTTGTAGAGCGTCGAGACGCTCGTCTCGACACCGGTTCCGACGTTGAGGAGCAACCCGCCGCCACGCTCCGCGGCGCGCACGAACGCGTCGACGACGTCGTCGACGAACACGAAGTCGCGCGTCTGGGTGCCGTCGCCGAAGATCGTCGGCGTCTCGCCACGCAGCAACTGTCCCGCGAAGATCGCGACGACACCGGCCTCACCGAGCGGGTCCTGACGGGGCCCGTAGACGTTGGCCAACGCGAGCGCGGTGTACTCGAGCCCGCGAACCTCGCGGTAGTAGTGGAGGTAGTCGCCCACCGCCTTCTTGGCGACGCCGTACGGGCACTCCGGGAGTTGCGGAGCGGCCTCGCGCGTCGGGATCTCCGACGGGCTGCCGTAGATGGTGCCGCCGGACGACGCGAACACGACCTTGCCGACACCCGCCGCGAGGCAGCCCTCGAACAGGTTGAGCGCGCCGATGACGTTCACCTCGGCGTCGAACACCGGGTCGGCGACGGAGACGCGCACGTCGGCCTGCGCCGCGAGGTGGAAGACGATCTCGGGCTTGCGGTGCGCGAGGAGATCACGCAGGCCGGGTGAGCGCAGGTCGAGCCGATGGAACGAGAACCGTCGTTCGGGGAGGTTCCGGGCGTCGGCGAGGTTCGCGAGGCTGCCGGTCGAGAGGTCGTCGACGACGTCGACGCGGTAGCCCTCGGCGAGCAACCGGTCGACGAGCGTCGACCCGATGAACCCTGCGCCCCCCGTGACGAGCGCCTTGTCGGCCATGTTCCTGCCTCTCGTGCGTGCCGCCCGGAGCGCCGCGGTTCCCCCGCCGCCCGCGCACCCCGGTTCGAATGTTCGTCCTAGACGTCGACGGAGGGAACCCGACCGCCGGAGATGCGTGTCCCGGCCGCGATGCAGGTATCCGCCCCGATCAAGGTCAGGTCGGTCAGTGCGGCCTCCGGCTTGAGGATCGCGTGCGATCCGAGCACGGAATCCGCGACCACCGCCCGCTCCGCGACCTGGGCGCCCGCGTGCAGAACCGAACGCTCCACGCGCGCACCGGCACCGACGACGGCTCCCGGACCCAGCACCGATCCCCGCACGACGGCGTTCGCGGCGACGCGTGCGCCCGCCCCGAGCAAGACCGGCTCACGGAGCGCGGCCGCAGGGTCGAGCTCGGCCTGAACCCTGGATCCAGACCCCGGCCGGACCCTCGATCGCCCCGGCGATCGGTGGTCGCCCGAAGGCGTCGTGGAGGGCATCCGCATTCGCCTGGAGGTACTTGGCCGGCGTGCCGATGTCGAGCCAGTACCCGCGGCCCGCGAAGGCGTAGAGCGAACGGCGGGTCTCGACCATGCGGGGAAACGTCTCGCGCTCGATCGAGACGTTCACGCGCGGCGGGACCCGCTCCATCACGCTCGGCTCGAGGATGTAGATCCCGGCATTGATCCAGTTCGTCGGGGCGAGGTCGCGGGCGGCTTCTCGATGAAGCCCACGACCTCGCCGTCGTCGCGGGTCGGCACGACGCCGAACGCCGAGGGATCGTCGACCTGGGTGAGCGCGATCGTGGCGTCGGCACCACTCGCCTCGTGGAAGCGGATCATCGCGCCGAGGTCGAGATCGGTGAGGATGTCGCCGTTGCAGACGACGAAGCGCTCGTCGATCGCGCCGGCCGCATAGCGGATGCCGCCGGCAGTCCCGAGCGGCTTCTCCTCGACCGCGTACGAGAGTCGGATGGTGCCGTGGCGGCCGTCGGGGAAATGGCGCACGAAGGCATCCGGGAGGTAGCCGAGCGACAGGACGACGTCGTCGATCCCGTGCGATTCGAGCCATGCGAGCTGCCGCTCGAGGAACGGCAGGTTCGCGATCGGCAAGAGCGACTTCGGGGTCGTGTACGTGAGCGGGCGCAGCCGCGTGCCTTCGCCGCCGACGAGGACAACCGCTCTCATGGCGCGGTGGTCGTCGCGGCCGGCGCCGTCGTGGCTGCGGTGGTCGGTCCGCCGGGCGCGGTCGCCGCCGCCGCGCCGTTGGGCACCGTCACGCCCGGGCCGGGTTCGGGCTGGTTGGGGTGGCCGAGCACGTCCGGGAGCGTCGTGTACGACGGCACGGCGGTCTTCGGCGGCAGCTTCGCGTCCTTCGTCGTGAACACGATCTCGACGACGTCACCGTTGTCGCGCTTGTAGGAACCGAGGTTCCCCGTGTGCACCTTGCCGTTGACGGCCCCGCCGCGACCGGATCGCCCCGGTTTCGGGGCCTGGTACGTGCGCCCTTGCTGACGAGCGGCCTTGCCCATGCGGGCGAGAGGCTAGCCGGTGACCCTCGGCAGACCGGGCCGTCCCCAGGCGTGCTGGGCCATCGCGGCGACGCATCGCAACGCGAGCACGGCCGCGAGCGGGGGCAACAACACGCGCCGCCAACCGCGGTAGCGACGGGCCGCGAACCGCCAGACCGATCGGTGGTGCTCGGCGATCATCCGGTACGGGCGTTGCGAGGTGCTCGCACCCTGCGCGTGCACGACGGCACCCGCGGGCTCGAACGCGACCCGCCATCCCGCGTTCCGGAGGCGCAGGCAGAGATCGACGTCCTCCATGTACATGAAGTAGCGCTCGTCCCAACCACCGACGTCGTCGAGGGCCTCACGCCGCAGCCACACCGCGGCACCGGAGATCCAGTCGACGTCGCGGCCGGTTGTCGCGTCGGCGTCGAGCTGCCGGTAACGCCGGGTCCACGGGTTCGTACGCCACACCAGCCCGAGCACCGCGTGCGCAAGGGCGACGCCGAGGCCGGGTTCGGAACGCGCGGAGGGATACACCGAACCGTCGGGGTTGAGGACGCGCGGGCCGACCGCGCCGAGGCGCGGGTCGGCGGCGAGCGCGGTGAGCATCGCGGCCGCGACACCCGCAACGAGCTCGATGTCGCCGTTGAGCACCGCGACGACCGGCGCGTCGGTCACCGAGATGCCGAGGTTGGCTCCCCGCGCGTACCCGACGTTGCCGGGTGCGCGCACGAGGCGGGCGTCCGGCTCGGCCACGAGCGCGACGTCGGAACCATCCGTGGAACCGTTGTCGACGACGACGACGTCGGGCGGACCGGCACTCGTCTCCGCGAGGATCGAGCGCACGCACGGCACGAGCAGGTCGCCATAGTTGTAGCTGACGACGACAGCCGCCCACCGGCGCCGTGCTCGCGTCAGCCGGCGACACGACACCTGATGAGCATCCAGAGCGCCGAGAAGCCGTCGCGCCAGGAGATCTTCTTGCCCTCGTGGAACTCTCGACCGGCGTAGGAGATCGGGACCTCGTAGATCCGGACCCCTCGGCGCAGGATCTTCGCGGTGATCTCCGGCTCGATGTCGAAGTGGTCGGCGTGCAGATCGAGGGACGCGAACAACGAGCGCTCGATGAGCTTGTAGCACGTCTCCATGTCGGAGAGCGTCGTGTTGTAGAGCACGTTCGTGACGAGCGAGAGGAATCGATTGCCGACCCAGTGGAGGAACAGCATGTTGCGCCGTTCGCCGGTGAACCGCGAGCCGTACACGACCACAGCCTTCCCGCGCATCAGCGGCGCGAGGAGCTTCGGCCAATCCTCGGGGTCGTATTCGAGGTCGGCGTCCTGGATGAGGATGAGGTCGCCGGTGCACTGCGCGAAGCCCGTGCGCACCGCCGCGCCCTTGCCGCGGTTCTGCCCGTGGCTGACGACGCGCACCGTGCTGTCGCGCAGCTGACCGAGGACGTCGCGCGTTCCGTCGGTGCTGCCGTCGTCGACGACGACGATCTCGAGGTCGAGCCCGTACGGCAACTCGACGGCGCGCATCCGTCGCACGATCTCCGCGACGGTGTTGCGTTCGTTCAGGGCGGGCACGATCACCGAGAGTTTGCGGAACTCGACGGACGGCGGAATCGTCACGCGATTCCCCACGAGGCGATCATCGTTCTCCTGCAGGCTGGGAGGGAGCGAGAGCGGAAGCGGGCTCGGCTTCGAGCGCGCTCAGATACCGTCGCGCGCTCGCTCCTTCTCATACCACTCCTGCGTGCGGATGAGACCCTCGCGCAGCGAAACGACCGGTTCCCATCCGAGATCGCGCCGGGCACGCGTGATGTCGGGCTGCCGGCGGGTGGGATCGTCGGTCGGCAGCGGCCGGTAGACGATCTGCGAGCTCGATCCCGTGATCTCGAGGACGAGGTCGGCCAGCTCACGCACCGTGAACTCGTTCGGGTTGCCGATGTTGAAGGGACCGACGAGACCGGAGTCGAGGAGCGCAATGAATCCCGCCGACCTCGTCGTCGACGTAGCAGTACGCGCGCGTCTGGCTCCCGTCGCCGTACACGGTGAGCGGTCGGCCCTCCATGGCCTGCACGAGGAAATTCGACACGACGCGCCCGTCGCCGGGGCGCAGGCGCGGCCCGTACGTGTTGAAGATCCGCACGATCGCGACGTCGACACCGAGCTCGCGGTGATACGTCATCGTGAGGGTCTCGGCGAAGCGCTTGGCCTCGTCGTAGACGGCCCGCGGACCCAGCGTGTTGACGTTTCCCCAGTAGGACTCGCGCTGCGGGTGCACGAGCGGCTCGCCATAGATCTCGCTCGTCGACGCGAGCAAGAACCGCGCGCCGTTGACACGGGCGAGCTCGAGCGCGCGGCGCGTCCCGAGGGAACCGGCGTCGAGGGTCTCGAAGGGGTGCGCGAGGTACTCGGGCGGGCTCGCCGGGCTCGCGAGGTGCAAGACGGCGTCGACCCGGCCCGAGACGGGCATGAGGTGCGCAACGTCGCACTCCACGAAGTCGAAGCCGGGCTCGCCGTCGAGCTGCGCCACGTTCTCGCGCCGGCCCGTGATGAGGCTGTCGAGGACGACGACCTCGTCGCCCCGCTCGACCAGACGGTCGCAGAGGTGCGATCCGACGAACCCCGCGCCACCAGTGACGACGACGCGGGCCATCAGCGACCGACCCCCGTGTACGCGAACCCGCGGCGCCGCAGCGAGGCCGGATCGAGGAGGTTGCGGGCGTCGACGATCGCAGGTGCCGCCATCGTCGATCGCACGCGGTCGAAGTCGAGCCAGCGGAACTCGTCCCACTCGGTGAGGACGGTGAGGACGTGCGCGCCTTCGCAGGCCTCGTACGGGTCGCCGCACACCTCGATGTCGGCAGCGATGCGCTTCGACTCGGCCGCGATGGCCGGGTCGTACCCGCGCACCTTCGCGCCGCGGTCGAGCAGGCGCTGCACGATCACGAGCGCCGGCGAATCGCGCAGGTCGTCGGTGTCGGCCTTGAACGTGAGCCCCCAAACGGCGATCCGCAGCCCGTCGATGTCGCCACCGGACGCGCGCACGATCTTCTCGACCATGCGCTCGTGCTGCTCGTGGTTGACGTCTTGGACGCCGTTCAGCAGACCGAAGTCGTAACCCGCCTGACCGGCGGTGTACAGCAGCGCCGCAGTGTCCTTCGGGAAGCAGGAACCGCCGTACCCGGGACCCGGGTGCAGGAACTCGAACCCGATGCGCTTGTCGTAGCCCATGCCGAGCGCAACCTCGCGCACATCGGCGTCGACGGCCTCGCAAAGGTTCGCGATCGCGTTGATGAAGGAGATCTTCGTGGCGAGGAACGCGTTCGACGCGTACTTGATCATCTCGGCCGACGCCGGGTCGGTGACGAGCACCGGCGCGCGCACCGCGCGGTACAGGTCGGAGATGCGGACCGCGGCAGCCGGATCGTCGCAGCCGATCACGATGCGGTCGGGATTGAGGAAGTCGCGCACGGCCGCGCCTTCACGCAGGAACTCGGGGTTCGACGCGACCGTGACCCGGTCGAGCGCCGCACCCGCCTCGCCGAGGATCTGCTGCACGCGGCGCGTCGAGCCGACGGGCATCGTCGACTTGTTCACGACGACCGCGCCGGGCTCGAGCACGGGCGCGATCTCGCGGGCGGCCGCCTCGACGTAGGAGAGGTCGGCGGAGCCGTCGTCGCCCTGGGGCGTCGGCACGCAGAGGAAGACGAGCTCGGCTCCGGGCACCGCCCGGCGCGCACCCTCGACGAACGCCAGCCGGCGGGCGGCGAGGCCTCCGGCCACGAGCGCGGGCAGCCCCTCCTCGCGGATCGGGACGTCGCCCGCGGTGAGCCGCGCGACCCGTTCCGCGTCGATGTCGGCACAGACGACGTCGTGGCCGAGGGACGCGAGACAGGCCGCCGTCGTCAAGCCGACGTAACCCGCGCCGATGATCGCGACCCTCATGATGAACTCATCGGCAGCTGCGAGCCGGAGAACAACCCGATCGGCGAAGCGACATCGATTCGCGATTGTAGGTTGGCGCCGAGAGCGTCACGAACCCCACCCTCGGTCGAAGTTGCCAGACGCCCCCGCCGGCCGGCGGCATGCTCGACCGGGCCGGCGCCGGCCCCGATCAACCGCACCCGACCTGCGGCTGGTTGTTCGGCGTGGTCGGCGTGGTGACGCCGGGAGCCGAGCCGGGGTTGGGTGCCACCGAGGTGGTCGTCGTGCTCGAGGCCGTCGAGGCCGTGCCCGGGGCCGAGACCGACTGGAAGTCGCGACCAACGACCACGACCACCTGGGCACCGGAGCTCGCGCTCGCCGAGCGCGACGAGCTTCGTGGTTCCCCGGATGTACGCCGCGACGACGGCCGCCTTCTTCTGCGCGCCCGGCACGTACCGCACCTCGGTGGTGGTGTAGTCGTGGCGGTCGGCGTCGCCCGCGGCCGCGCCCTTCACGAATCCGAGCGAGACGAGCGAGTCGAGGGTCGTCCCGGCGACGCCGCTCACTCCGGAGCCGTTGAGCACCTGCACGCTGATCTGGCTCGGCGAGACGTTCGGCACCGTCGTCGACGTCGGGGTCGCGAAGGTACGCAGCTGTTGGAAGATCGGCTCGGCCTCCGCCTGCTGGAGGAACAGGACCTGCGCGCTCCCCACGTAGCCGCCCGTGACCGGCACCGTCTCCATCTGGACCGCGCCGGGATCGACGCTGCGGAACGCCCGTACGAGGCTGAGGAAGTCGGAGAGGCCCATGCCCGGATCGCGCACCAGGTGCGGCACGGTCTTCTCGAGCAGTGCCTTCGCCGTGAAGACGTTGCGCGCGCCCTTGCTGATCGCCTCCTGGGCAAGGCTGCGGATGAAGTACTGCTGCCGGCGGATGCGACCGAAGTCGGAGGTCGGGTCGCTCTTCCAGGAGTCGTTCGAGGACGCGCGGTACTCGTAGTGTCGCGACCGCACGTACGCGAGGGCCTGCAACCCGTCGAGCGCGACGCAGCCCGGGGTCGTGATGCTCAACCCGGTGTAGGTGTCGCGCGCCTGGGTCGGGAAGAAGATGTGCACCGACCCGATCGCGTTGACGATCTCGGCGAAGGTGTCGAAACCGACCTCGAGATAGTGGTTGATCGGGATCTGGAAGTCCTGCTGGATCGTCTGGATGAGCACGGACGGCCCGAAGTTGTAGGCCGCGTTGATGCGCTGGGATCCGTGCCCGGGGATCGCGACCCACAGGTCGCGCGGGATCGACACGAGGAAGCCCTTGCCCGGTGCGTTCGGGTCGACGTGGGCGATCATGATGGTGTCGGATCGCTGGCCGGTCTGATACTGCGGGTTGCCGAAGTGCTCCTCGGCGATCGGGTCCTTCACGAAGGCGCGGCTGTCCGAGCCGACGATCAGGTAGTTGGCCGGATCGGTGGGCTTGACGGTCGCGAGCACGCCCTTCTTGATGGGAGCCGTGACCGTGTGGTGCGTGATCTGGTCGTTGGCGAACCAGTAGGCGTAGGCGTAGGCGCCGGCCGTCACCGTCGACACGATGACCAGTGCGGTCACGAACCGGAGCGCGAACGTGCGCCACGCGTGAGGGTTCGTCACAGTGGCGAGATCGTACCGGCGCTCACCCGGCCCGAGGGGATCGCCGCCCTCCGGTCTCAGCACCGGCGCGGGGCTGCTATTCGACCGGGAGACCGAGCCCCCGTGCGAGCACGAGCCGCTGGATCTCGCTCGTGCCCTCGCCGATCTCGAGGATCTTCGCATCGCGGTAGAGGCGGCTCACGGGCGACTCCTCGATGAAGCCGTAACCGCCGTGGATCTGCACCGCCTCGCGTGTCGCGCTCACCGCGACCTCGCTCGCGTACAGCTTCGCCATCGCGGCCGCCTGGCGGATCGGACGGCCCTGGTCGCGGAGCCAGGCCGCCTTGTAGGTGAGGTTGCGCGCGTTCTCGACCGCGACGGCCATGTCGGCGCACTTGAACGCGATCGACTGGAACCGGCCGATCGGGCCACCGAACGCCTGCCGCTCACCTGCGTACGCAACCGACGCGTCGAGGCACGCCTGCGCGAGCCCGACCGCGAGCGCGGCGATCGCGATGCGTCCGTCGTCGAGGATGCGCAGAAAGGTCTGGAAGCCGCGGCCCCGCTCGCCGAGCAGGCGGTCCGACGGCACGCGGCAGGCGCTGAAGCCGAGCTCGTGCGTGTCGCTCGCGTGCCAGCCCATCTTCCGGTAGGCGGGCGCGACGGTGAAACCCGCGGTGCCGGAATCGACGACGATGTTCGAGATCTCGTTCGGACCGGTGCGCGCCGTGATCGTCACGCACTTCGTGATCGGGGTTCCGGAGTTGGTGATGAACGTCTTCGCGCCGTCGATCACCCACTCGGCGCCGTCGAGCTCCGCACGCGTGCGGGTCGCCCCGGCGTCGGAGCCGGCTTCGGCCTCGGTGAGCCCGAACGCGCCGAGCACCCGCCCCGCGATCATCGGCACGAGGTACTCCTGCTTCTGCGCCTCGGTCCCCGAGTAGAAGAACGGGGCCGCACCGAGGCTGACCCCCGCCTCGAGCGTGATCGCGAGCGACGAGTCGGCCCGCGCGATCTCCTCGATCGCGAGGCAGTAGGTGAGGAAGTCGGCGCCGCCCCCGCCGTACTCCTCCGGGAACGGCAGCCCGAACAGGCCCAGCTCGCCCATGCGCAGGACGGTCTCGACGGGGAACACCTCGTCGCGGTCCCATTGCGGCGCGTACGGGGCGATCTCCTGGGCCGCGAAGTCGCGCACGACCGCCCGGAACTGCTCCTGCTCGTCGCTGATCTGGAAGTCCACCGGGCCATTCTGCCCGGCCGGCCGTTGTCGCCGTCAGGGGTCGCGGGGTTACCCTACGACCGTGCGGGTGCCCACCGTTCCCGCCGTGCTCGAGCACCTGCCACTCGGAGCCGGGGTCGCCGTCGTTCGCGACGGCCTGCAGACGCTCGTCGCCACCGAACCCGATCACGTGCGCGTCGCGTACGGTGTCGACGGGTTCCGCGCCCTGCAGGACCTCGAGCACGAGGGCGGCTGGTGGGCCGGCTACCTGTCCTACGACCTCGGGCGCGCCGTCGAGCACGTGGTGCCGTGGGCCGCGGCCGACCGCTCGATCCCCGACCTCGTGCTCGCGCGCTACGACGCGCGCGCGCGACGTTCACACCCGGTTGCGAACCGGTGGTCGAAGGGCGGGGCGCGGGGCGGCGGCGCCTCGAGCAGGCGCTCTGGAGCGCGCGCCGCACCGCACCCGACCGCGAGCCCCTCCGTCTGGGCGCGTGGATCTCGAGCCTGGAACGGCCTGCGTACGAGGACGCGGTGAAGCGGGTGCACGGCCTGCTCCGCGCCGGCGACTGCTACCAGGTCAACCTGACCCGCCGCATCTCGAGTCACCGCCGCGCGGATCCGGCGACGCTGTTCCTCGCGTTGCAGCAGCAAAACCCCGCGCCACACGAGGCACTCCTCACGTTCGGGCCCGAAGCCCCGTTCTGCCCGGCCGTCGTCTCCGCCTCGCCCGAGCTCTTCCTCTCGCGGCGGGGCGACCGCGTCGTCACCCGGCCGATCAAGGGCACGCACGCGGATCGCGCCGCGCTCGTCCGCAGCGAGAAGGACCGCGCCGAGCACGTGATGATCGTCGACCTCGCGCGCAACGACCTCGGACGGGTCTGCCGGCCCGGCTCGGTGCGCGTCGTCGAGTTGCTCACCCCCGAAGCCCATCCGGGTCTGCACCATCTCGTGAGCACGGTCGAGGGCCGCTTGACGCCTGGTGTCGACTTCGCCGACCTGATCGGCGCGACGTTCCCGCCGGCGTCGATCACCGGCGCACCCAAACCCCGCGTGATGCAGGCCATCGAGGATCTCGAACCGGTACGCCGGGGCGTCTACTGCGGCGCGGTGGGATGGATCGACATCGAGCGGCGCGCCGCCGAGCTCGCGGTCGCGATCCGGACGTTCACGATGACCGGCGCGCACACCGACCTCGGGGTCGGAGGCGGGATCGTCGCCGACTCCGACGCCCCGGCCGAGTGGGCGGAGACCGAGCTGAAGGCCTCGCGGCTCCTCGTCGCGGCCGGCGCCGAGCCCTGGTTCACGCCCGCGGGCCGGGCGCGGCCGTGATCGTCTGGATCGACGGCGAGCTGCTCGAGCTGTCGGACGCGCGCATCTCACCGCTCGACCGCGGCCTCGTCGTCGGTGACGGTGTCTTCGAGACGCTACGCGTGTACCGCGGCGTGCCGTTCGCGTGGCGCCGCCATCTCGAACGTCTCGCGCACTCGGCCGCCGGCCTCGGACTGCCGCTGCCCGACACCGACCACTTGCGCGCCGCGGCCGACGCCGTGCTCGCCGCGAACGCGCTCACCGAGGCGAGGTTGCGCATCACCGTCACCGGCGGCGAGGGCCCACCCGGCTCGAGCCGGGCCGGTGCGCCGCCCACCGCGTTCGTCGTCGCGGTGCCCCTCGTGCCGGGCGCTCCGACCGCGCGCGTCGCGATCGCGCCCTGGACGCGCAACGAACGCTCGGCAACGGCCGGACTCAAGACCATCTCGTACGCGGCGAACGTGCGCGCGCTCGCCTACGCCGAGGCGCGAGGCGCGAGCGAAGCGCTCTTCGCGAACACCGCCGGCAACCTCTGCGAGGCAACCGGTTCGAACGTGTTCGTGGTCGTCGACGGAGATCTGCTCACGCCGCCCTCGACGGCGGGCTGCCTCCTCGGCGTGACGCGCGCGCTGCTGCTCGAGCTCGGACCGGGCGCAGGCATCGAGGCGCGCGAAACCGACATCCCGATGACGATGCTCACCGATGCGAGCGAGGCGTTCCTCTCGTCGACGGTGCGGGAAGTGCAGCCGATCAGCGCGATCGACGACGACCAGCTCTCGGTTGCCGCGGGACCGGTCGCGGTCCGGATGGCCGGTGCGTTCGCCGATCTCGTAGCCCGCGATCTCGATCCCTGAAACTCGCAGTCGCTCGGGCCACCCGCACGCGAAGCTGACGGCCATGAGCGGCGGGGATGAGACACCCACCGGAACCCCGCGCCGCTTGGTGCGTGCGCTCGCCGTCGATGTCGCGCCGCTGCGCCACCGGGACTTCCGGCTGCGGTTCATCGCGCGCGGCGTCTCGCTCTTCGGTTCGATGGTCACGTACGTCGCGCTGCCGTACCAGATGTACCGGCTCACCGGCTCGTCCTTGCAGGTCGGCCTCATCGGCCTCGCGGAGATCACGCCGCTCGTCGTGACGGCAGTGCTCGGAGGCGCGCTCGCCGACGCGAACGACCGCCGCCGGCAAGTGCTCGCGTGCGAGGTGGCATTGATGTGCTGCTCCGCCGGCCTCCTCGTGAACGCGTCGCTCGGGCACCCGCGCGCCGGCGTGCTGTACGTCTTGGCCGCGTGCATCGCCGCGTTCGAGGGTCTGCAACGACCACGCTCGAGGCGATGGTGCCGCGCCTCGTGCCGCGCGAGGAGCTCACGGCCGCGAGCGCGATCGGGTCGATGCTGATGAGTGGCGGGATGATCGCGGGACCTGCGCTCGGCGGGGTCCTGATCGCCACGACAGGACTGCGCGGCGCGTACGCGTTCGACATCGCGACCTTTGGTGCGTCGCTCGTCGCGCTCGCACGCATGCGCGCGATGCCGCCCTCAGCCGACGCGGAACGGCCGAGTCTCGCCCGCGTCGCGGAGGGCCTCCGCTACGCGCGCGCTCGCCCGGAGCTGATGGGCACCTACCTCGTCGACATCAACGCGATGTTCTTCGGCATGCCGACCGCTCTGTTCCCCGCGCTGGCGGTGCGCTTCGGCGGCGCCGGGGCGCTCGGCTGGATCTACGCCGCGCCCGCGGTCGGCTCGCTCGCGGCGTCGGCGACGAGCGGCTGGACCCGCCGTGTCCACCGGCAGGGCAGGGCCGTGCTCTGGGCCGCGACCGGCTGGGGGCTCGCGATCGTCGCCTTCGGCCTCGCACACTCTCTGTGGCTCGCAGTCGGGCTCCTCGCGATCGCGGGCGGCGCCGACATGGTGAGCGGGATCTTCCGCATGGTGATGTGGAACGAGACGATCCCCGACGCGCTGCGGGGCCGGCTCGCCGGCATCGAGCAAGTGAGCTACACGGTCGGTCCTTCGCTCGGCAACGTCGAGGCGGGCGCGGTCGCGTCGGTGTTCTCGGTGCAGACGTCGATCGTCTCCGGGGGTGTCCTCTGCGTGCTCGGCTCCCTGTTGCTCGGCGCCGCGCTCCCCGCCTTCCGCCGCTACGACGCGCGCGGCGGCGAACCGGCACCGGCCGCGACCTGACTCCTCACCCGGCGTTGTCGCCGGCGCCGCGCGGGCGGAGATGGACGACGTCGCCCGCGCTCACGACGTGCTCGACGCCATCGGCGGTGCGTACGACGAGCTGCCCGAGATCGGTGAGCGCGACCGCCTCGCCGAGCAGCTGATCACGCGTGCGTTCGACGCGGACACGACGGCCGATCGTCGCGCTCGCGTCGAGCTGCGCGTCGCGCAGCGCGGCCGGGCCGTCGTGCTCGAACGCGCGCAACCGGCCGTCGAACGCGTGCAGCCACGCGACGAGCAGCTGCTCCCGCCCGATCGGACGGCCTTCGAGGTTGCACGCGGTCGCGTGCCCTGCGAGCTCGGGCGGGAAGGTCTTCCACTCGACGTTGCAGCCCATCCCGAGGACGATCGCACCGCCCGCGGCCTCGGCCAGCAGGCCGGCGAGCTTGCGATCGTCGACCACGAGATCGTTCGGCCACTTGAGGCGAGGTCGGAACCCGCCGAGCGCGTCGATCGCGTCGATCGCCCCGAGCGCGGCAGCCACGAGGGTGAGGTGGCGCGTCTCGACCGGCCCGCCTCCGTCGAGCAACACCGACGCGAGGAGCGACGAGCCGGGTGGCGCGACCCAGCTCCGCCCGAGGCGGCCGCGCCCCGCGGTCTGTTCGTCGGCGACCACGACGAGGCCCGGCGCGGCACCGGCCGCGGCCTCGTCGGCGAGGTAGCGATTCGTCGAGTCGAGCGTCTCGAACCAGCGCACGGGCCCGAACCGGGTGCCGCCCAGCCGGAGCGCGAGATCGCGTCGGCTGGCAGTCGGCGGCGGCATCGACCGTAGGATACGGGGCCGCATCCACGCCGAGCAGGGGCCGCCAGTGCTGTCGAAGATCCTCATCGCGAACCGGGGCGAGATCGCCATCCGGGTCATGCGCACCTGTCGCGAGCTCGGCATCGCGACCGTTGCGGTCTACTCGGAGCTGGATCGCGAGGCCTCGCACACGCGCTACGCCGACGAGGCCTACGCGCTCGGCGGCCAGACCGCGGCCGAGAGCTACCTCAACACCGAGGCCATCCTGGCCGTGCTGGCACGGTCGGGCGCCGAAGCCGTGCACCCCGGCTACGGGTTCTTCAGCGAGAACGCCGACTTCGCACGCGCGATCGTGGCGGCGGGCGCGACCTGGATCGGGCCGCCGCCCGAAGCCATCGAGATCATGGGCGACAAGATCTCGTCCCGCCTGGCGGCGCAACGCGCCGAGGTCGCGTCAGTGCCGGGAACCACGACGCCGATCACCGACGTGTCGGAGATCCTCGCGTTCGGCGAGGAGTACGGCTACCCGGTCGCGATCAAAGCGGCGTACGGCGGCGGCGGGCGCGGCATGAAGGTCGTCGCGGCGCCCGGCGAGGCGCAGAGCGCGTTCGAGTCCGCAACGCGCGAAGCGCAGGCCTACTTCGGGCGGCCGGAGGCCTACCTCGAGCGCTACCTGACCCGACCTCGCCACGTGGAGCTCCAGATCCTCTGCGACATGCACGGCAACGCCGTCTACGTCGGCGACCGCGACTGCTCGACCCAGCGCCGGCACCAGAAGCTGATCGAAGAGGCGCCCGCGCCGGGCATCCCGGACGCGACGCGTGTCGCGATGGGCGAGGCCGGCATCAAGGTCGCGCAGGCGTGCGGGTACGTGAACGCGGGCACCATCGAGATGCTGTTCCAAGACGGCGAGTTCTTCTTCCTCGAGATGAACACGCGGTTGCAGGTGGAGCACTGCGTCACCGAAGAGGTCAGCCAGCTCGACCTCGTGGCCGAACAGCTCCGGATCGCGTCGGGCGAGCCGCTCTCGATCACCCAGGCCGACGTGCACCTCCACGGACACGCGATCGAGTGCCGCATCAACGCGGAGGACCCGGCAAAGAAGTTCCTGCCGTCGCCGGGCACGATGACGCGCCTGCGCCTCCCGGCCGGTCCGGGCGTGCGCTGGGACGGAGGCTACGAGGAGGGCGACACCGTCTCGCAGTTCTACGACAACCTCATCGGCAAGCTCGTCGTGTGGGCGCCCGACCGCGACCGCGCGATCGCGCGGGCCCGGCGCGCGCTCGACGAGTTGGAGATCTCCGGTGTCAAGACGACGGTGCCCGCGCACCGCGTCCTGCTCGCACACCCCGACTTCGCCGCGGTCGAGCACTCCACGAAGTGGGTCGAGGACGAAATCGACCCGGCCCTGTTCGCCGCGCCGGCGACGCCGCTGCCGTCTTCCACCGACGGAGAAGCGAAGACCGCGCTGGTCGAGCGGACGGTGCCCGTCGAGGTCGACGGCAAGCGCTTCACGGTCAAGGTCTGGGTCGACGACACGCCCGTCGCGGCCGTCGCGACGACGGCGCGCGGCGCGCGACCACGCGCGATCACCCGCAGCTCCGCATCGAGCGGCGGCGGCAACGGCACCGTCGCCGCGCCGATGCAGGGCACGATCGTGAAGATCCTCGTTGCGGTCGGCGACGCGGTCGAGTCGGGTCAGGCGCTCGTCGTGCTCGAGGCGATGAAGATGGAGAACCACATCAACGCCGAGGCCGCCGGTACCGTCGCCGAGATCCGCGTGAACGCGGGCGACACCGTCGGCACCGGCGACGTCCTCGTCGTCATTCAGTAAGCCGGCGCGCGTGCCGATCCCGTTGTACGTGGTCGACGCGTTCACCGACCACGCCTTCTCGGGTAATCCGGCCGCCGTCTGTGTTCTCGACCGACCGGGCACCGACGCGTGGATGCAGTCGGTCGCCGCGGAGATGAAGCACTCCGAAACCGCCTTCCTGCATCCCGACGCCGACGGATACGCGCTGCGGTGGTTCACACCCTCGGTCGAGGTGACGCTGTGCGGGCATGCCACGCTCGCTTCCGCCCACACGCTGTGGGAGAGCGGCCGCGAACCGGCCACCCGCGAGCTGCGCTTCTCGACCGCGAGCGGAACGCTCGTCGCGTCGAACCGGAGCGACCGCATCGAGCTCGACTTTCCTGCCAAGGTCGTCGCGCCCGTGCCGGCGCCGGACGGATTCCTCGCGAAGCTCGGCATCGCCGACGCCGACGCCCGTACCGTTGCCCGCAACGACCTCGACTACTTGGTGGAGGTCGCCGACGAGCGGTCGGTGCTCGCACTCACGCCCGACCCCGGCGTGTTGCGCAGCCTGCCGGCGCGGGGAGTGATCGTCACGGCCCTCGCGTCGCGACCCGGCGCCGACTTCGTCTCGCGTTTCTTCGCGCCGGGCGCGGGCGTCGACGAGGACCCGGTGACCGGCTCCGCCCACTGCGCGCTCGCCCCCTTCTGGAGCGCGCGGCTCGGGCGCACCGAGCTCGTCGGCTACCAGGCGTCGGAGCGCGGCGGCACCGTGCGCACGCGCGTCGCCGGTGACCGCGTCGTGCTCGGCGGACGCGCGGTCACGGTGCTGCGCGGCGAGCTCGTCGCGCAGCGTTGACGGCCCGCGCGGCGCGCCCCGTCGACGGCCCGCGCGGCGCGCCCCGTTGACGGCGCGCGCTGCTCAGACGCGACGGTCGCGGTGCCATGCGAGCTGCGCGGCGATGCCGTCGCGCAGCGACACCTTCGGCTGCCAGCCGAGCAACTCGCGCGCGCGGTCGGTCGCGCCGCCGTTGCGGCGGGAGTCGCCCGGCTGCGGGGCCAGCTCGTCGACCTTCACCGGGGCACCCGCGATCTCGCCGACGAGATCGATGAGCGCGGCGAGCGTGATCTCGCCGCCACCGGCCAGGTTGACGACCGTCGCGGGGGCGACGTCGGCGTCGCCCGCGGCGAGATTCCCGCTGACGATGTCGGTGACGTACGTGAACTCGCGGATCTGGCCGCCGTCGCCGTAACGCGGGAAGGCGTCGCCGCGCAGCGCCGCTTCGCAGAGCCGGTGGATCGACATGTCGGGCCGCTGCCGCGGACCGAACACCGTGAAGTAGCGCAGCGAAACGGTCGGAAGCCCCCAGTTCTCCGCGTACAGACCGCACAGGTGCTCGCCGGCAAGCTTCGTGACCCCGTACGGGCTGAACGGTGCGGGCAGGTCGTCCTCACGCGTCGGGTAGCGCTCCTGGTGCCCATAGATCGAGGAGCTCGACGCGTAGACGAATCGGCGCGCACCGGCGGCGAGGAGCGCTTCGAGCATCCGCTGCGTCACGATCAGGTTGTTGTCGACGTACTCACGGAACCCGCTCGACCACGAGAGCCGCACACCCGGCTGCGCGGCCTGGTGGTAGACGACGTCGATGCCGTCGAGCAGCGGCTCGATCTCCGCGACCCGCAGGTCGGCCTCGACGAGCTCGACCTTCGGTCCGGCGATCGCGGCGGCGTTCGCGCGCTTCTGCGCGACGTCGTAGTAGGGCGTGAAGCAGTCGACGCCGACGACAGTGTCGCCGCGCGCCACCAGCGCTTCGACGAGCGTGCTCCCGACGAATCCGGCGGCCCCGGTCACCAACGCGCGCAACGTGTCTCCCCGTCCGACGGCATTGAGGCTACGAAGCAGCCTCGGCGAGCGATTCGGCGAGCGCAGGATGCACGAGCAACGAATCGACGATGTCGGTGACGGTGAGGCGGTTCGTGACCGCCAGCGCCACCACGCTGATGAGCTCGGCGGCGTTCCGGCCGACGATCGAGCCTCCGAGCACGACGCCGGTCGCGGGATCGGAGAGGATCTTCACGAAACCGCGGGAGTCGCCCTTGATGAGCGCCTGCGCGTTCGACGAGAACGGGACCTTGGTGACACGCAACTTCCGGCCGACGGCGAAGGCCTCGGCCTCCGCGAGCCCGACGTCGGCGATCTCCGGCTCCGTGAAGATCGCGGAGGCGGCCTTGTCGTAGTCGAGGTGGCGGTGTGCGACGGCCGTGAGGCCCATCACGTGCTCGGCGATCTTTCGGCCCTGCATCGCCGCGACCGACGAGAGCGGCAGCCGTCCCGACACGTCGCCGGCTGAGTAGATGTGCGGCACGTTCGTCTGGCAGTGGCGGTTCCCCGGCACGTAGCCGCGGTCGTCGACGTGCACACCCGCGACGTCGCAGCCGATGCCGTCGCTGTTGGGAATGGAGCCGATGCACAGCAACCCGTGCGAGCCGTCGACGCGCCGGCCGTCGTCGCACGCGACGAACACCTTGGCCCCGTCGCGGTCGATCGCGATGGCACGCGCGCCCTTCAGCAGCTTGACGCCCCGCGACAGGAACTCCTCCTCGAGGACCGCGGCGACTTCGGGATCCTTCGTGGGCAGCACCTGCTGGCGCGAGACGATCAGGGTCACGTGCGAGCCGAGCGCGCTGAACATGTGCGTGAACTCGACGCCGGTGACGCCCGAACCGACGACGACGAGGTGCTCGGGGATCTCCGGCGGCGGATAGGCCTGGCGGGTCGTGAGCACCCGTTCGCCGTCGACGGTGACCCAGTCGGGGATGCGCGGGCGCGACCCGGTCGCGATGAGGATCGCGTCGGCGTCGATCTCCTCGGTCCCCTCCGCGGTCTGCGCCGCGACCGTGTACGGACCGACGAGCCGGCCGCTCCCGGCGATCATGCGGACGCCCTGCGACTCGAGCAGGCTGCGCACCGATTCGTGCAGCCGTCCCTCGATCGAGGCGACGCGCTCGCGCAACGCGTCGGTGTCGAGCTTGCCTTCGGCCTGCAGACCCATGACGCGCGCGCGCGTGAGCCCGGCGAGCTCACCGCCGGTCGCGATCATCGCCTTCGACGGAATGCAGTCCCAGAGATGCGCGGCGCCCCCCACGATGTCGCGCTCGATGAGCGTCACGTCGGCACCGAGCGTCGCCGCGACGGTGGCCGCGGTGTTGCCGGCCGGACCACCACCGAGGATCACGAAACGCACGGGCACGTCCTCAAGGGTACCGAGCCGGTGATGTCGTCCACGATCTTCTGGAGTCGGCAGCTTCGTGGCCCGCCTGTAGCGTGCAGGGCAGTGCCCGAGATCCGTCACGATCCGCTCACCGACCGTCTCGTCGTCGTCGCCCCCGAACGGGCGGCGCGCCCCGAGACGTTCCGGCGCTCGCCGCCGGTCACCGCGCCACCGGCTCGGGGATGCCCGTTCTGCGCCGGTCACGAGCACGAGACGCCACCCGAGGTCGCGCGGCTGGGCGGCGGCGCACCGGACTCCCCCGGATGGACCATCCGCGTTGTGCCGAACCTCTATCCGATCGTCGGCGGCGCGGTCGCCGGCGCGCACGAGGTGATGGTGCTCTCCCCCGCGCACGACCGATCCTTCGGTGCGCTCACCGAAGGTGAGGCGGCCGCGGCACTGCGGATGTTGCGTGACCGCAGCGCGCACCATCTCGCGAACGGGCTCGCGCACGTCGTCCCCTTCGTGAACCACGGCAAGGCGGCCGGCGCGTCGATCGAACACCCGCACGCGCAGCTCGTCGCCCTCGACTTCGTCCCCCCTGAGGTCGCCGACGCGATGGCCCGCTTCGAGCATGCCGGACGCGATCTCGTGGCGGACGCGCTGAGCGCCGCGCGCGGCTCCGAGCTCTCCGTCGCCGAAGGACCCGCGCCCGCCTGGTGCAGCCCGGCGGCCGGCTCGCCCTTCGAGGTGCTCGTCGCGCACCGCTCCACTCGCGCGCGCTTCGACGAGGCGACCAACACCGAGATCGAGGTGGTCGCACGCACGCTGCGGTCGGTCCTGGCGCGCCTCGCCACCCTGCTCGGCGACCCGCCGTACAACCTGCTGATCCACACGGCGCCGCGAGAAGCGCGACCGGGCTCGCACTGGTACGTGCGCGTCACCCCGCGCCTCACGGTCACGGCCGGGTTCGAGCAGGGAACCGGCATCCTCGTGAACGTGGTCCCGCCCGAAACGGCCGCCGCGGCGCTGCGCGAGCAGGTATCCGCGTGAGCGTTCGCATCCGCGTCTGCGTCGCGATCGACGCGCCGGTCGCACGGGTCTGGGAGACGGTCGAGCAGATCGAGCACCACACCGAGTGGATGACCGACGCGCGCCGCATCACCTTCCGCTCGTCGCACACACGCGGCGTCGGGACCGAGTTCGACTGCCTCACGCGCGTCGGGATCTTCCGCCTCACCGACCGCATGACGGTCACCGAATGGGAGCCACGCGCGGCGCTCGGCATCGAGCACCACGGTGTCGTGTCGGGACGCGGTCGCTTCACGCTCCGGAAGCGGCGCAACGACCGGACCCGCTTCTGCTGGTCGGAGCGGCTGCGGTTCCCGTGGTGGATGGGCGGTTTCATCGGCGAGCTCGCCGCGTGGCCGGTGCTGCGCCGCATCTGGAAGCGGAACCTCACACAGCTGCGCGCGGTCGTCGAGGCGAGATCGTGAAATCGTGAACCACGCGAGGGGGTAGGGCGTTGAGCGAAGCGAATCCCTACGGCGCGACGGCCGCGCCGCTCCAGGCGCTCGGCGCGCCGACCACCATCGCGACGGCGCGCCTCGCCGAGCGGCTCGGGTACGGGTCGCTCTGGGTCGCGGAGGCAAACGCGGCGGAGGCCTTCTCGACGCTCGGCGCGATCTCGGTCGCGGCGCCGTCGCTGGGGCTCGGCACCGGGGTGCTCGCGCTGCAGCTGCGCACGCCCCCACTCGCCGCGATGGCGGCGGCGACGCTGCAGCAGCTCGCGCCCGACCGCGACGTCTTCCTCGGCATCGGCATCTCGTCGCCGGCCGTCGCGGGCCGCTGGCACGGCGCGACCTACGGCGACCGCCCACTCGCGCAGATGCGCGAATACGTCGCCCTCGTACGCGAGTGCTTGAGCGGCGAGAGCGTCTCCTTCGACGGCGACTTCTACCGCGTCTCCCGGTTCCGTCTCGGACTCCGCGCTGGTGAGCGAGCGCCGAAGATCGTGATCGGCGCGCTCAATCCCGGCATGCTCCGACTCGCGGGTGAGATCGCCGACGGCGTCCTGCTCAACTACCTGCCGGCATCGCACGTCGCATGGTCGGTCGAGCAGGTGCGCAAGGGCGGCGACGCGCACGTCTACGCGTTCGTGCACGTCGGCGTCACCGACCGCGATCGCTACGCGGAGGCGGCCCGCCGCGACCTCTTCTCCTACGCGGTCGTCGATGCCTACGCGGCGAACTTCCGCCGCGCGGGCTACGCCGCCGCCGTCGACGAGGTGCGCACTCATCACGACGCGCGTGAGCGCGACGCCGCGGTCGCGGCCGTCAGCGACGAATGGGTCGACGGCATCCAGATCATGGGCGACGCCGCGCACGTGCGCGACGCGGTCCGCGCCTATGCCGACGCCGGGGTACAGACGCCGATCGTGTTCCCGTTGCCCTGGGGCGAGGACCGCAAGGCCGTCGTCGAGCAGACGCTCGCGGCCGCGCTCCCAGCCGGTCGCTGAGCGGGCGCGACCGGCCGTGCGCTTCGTCGTGTTCGGGGCGGGTGCGATCGGAGGGGTGATCGGGGGCCGCCTCGCCGAACATGGAAACGACGTCGTGCTGATCGCGCGTGGCCCGCACCTCGATGCCCTGCGCGCGAACGGGTTGCGGATCGAGTCGCCCGACGGCACGAACATCGTACCCGTCTCGGCCGTCGACCATCCGGGCGCGCACGACTTCACACCTGACGACGTCGTGGTGCTCGCCGTGAAGTCGCAGGACACGGTCGGCGCGCTCGACGCGCTGGTTCCGTACGCGGGTCTCGACACACCGATCGTGTGCGCGCAGAATGGCGTCGACAACGAGCGCCTCGCGCTGCGGCAGTTCGCGCGCGTCTACGGGATGTGCGTGATGTGCCCAGCCTCGCACCTCGAGCCCGGCGTCGTGCAGGCGTCGTCGGCACCGGTCACGGGCATCCTGCACCTCGGCCGCTATCCGACGGGAGTCGACGACGTCGCCACCGGAATCGCCGCGGCACTGCGCGGCGCGACCTTCGCGTCCGAAGCGCGCGCCGACATCATGCGCTGGAAGTACACGAAGCTGCTCATGAACCTCGCGAACGCCGCCGAGGCCGCGTTCGCGCCGACGGACGCGCGCGCAACCGTCGCCGCGCGAGCCCGGGCCGAAGGCGCCGCCGTGCTGCGGGCCGCCGGGATCGACTTCGCCTCGGCCGACGAGGACGCCGCACTCCGCGGCGACCAGCTGCGAGTGCGGCCCGTCGCCGGACAACGGCGGGGTGGCGGATCGTCGTGGCAGAGCCTCGCCCGCGGAACCGGCACCATCGAGGCGGATGCGCTCAACGGCGAGATCGTCCTGCTCGCGCGGCTCCACGGCCGGCCGGCACCGGTCAACGCCGCCCTGGCCACGGTCGCGAACGAGATGGCACGCGGCGGCGACGCGCCCGCGACCCGTTCCGCGGACGAGTTCCTCGCGCGCCTCGACGCCGCGGAGTCGCCCACCACGTAAGCGTCTCCGCGTCGCCGCCGCGCTTCAGTGCCTGCGCGCCGCCTCGATGTGCTCGGCCGCGGCGAGCAGCAGCTCCTCGCCTCCCGGACCGGCGATCAGCTGCAGGCTCGCAGGGATCGGCCGGAGGTCCCCGACAGGCACGCACACCGCCGGGAGCCCGGCCAGGTTGACCGGCGACAGATGGCGATTCACCACGGTCGTCGCGGCGTCCTCCAGGAGCGGCGGCGGCACCGAGAGCGTCGAGCAGGCGAGGAGCGGCCAACGGTCGAGCCACGCGAGCATCTGCTCGCGCCAGCTCTCCGCGAGGCCGTACGCCGCTTCCACGACGGCGTCGGAGTAGGGCGCGCCCGCGTTCGAGCCGCGCCGCGACCTGCGGGTCGATGCGGTCGAGGTCGGCGAAGCGCGCCACGTTCACAACGGCCCCCTCGGCCTCCAGGATCGTGCGGGCTGCTTCCCAGGCCGCGGTCCAGCCGTCGGGCGCGACCGGCTCCACGCCGAAACCCGCGCGCGCGAGCGCGTCGTCGACGTCTCGTTCCACGGCGTCGACGCCGGCCAGCGTGAGCCGGCCGATGCGATCCGGTACTGATGCCGCGGGAGTGAACGAGGGTTCGAGCAGGCGCATGCCCGCGACGAGACCGGCGACGTCGCGCGCCATCGGACCGACAGTGTCGAGGCTCGGCGCGAGCGGCCACACACCGTCGAGCGAGACGCGACCGTGCGTCGTCTTCAGGCCGGCGACGCCGCAACACGCGGCGGGTGTGCGGATCGACCCGCCGGTGTCGGATCCGAACGCGACGTCGGCCTCGTCGTCGGCGACCGCGACCGCGGACCCACTCGACGATCCGCCGGGGATGACGGCCGGGTCGAGCGGGTTGCGCGGCGTCCCGTACCAGAGGTTCACCCCGCTGCCACCCATCGCGAGCTCGACGAGGTTCGTCTTACCGACGATGCGGGCCCCCGCAGCCCGCGCCCCCGCGAGGCAGCGGGCGTCGCGCGTCGCGCGCATCGCCCGCTCGGCGACGACCCGGCTCCCCGCCGTCGTCGCGAGCCCATCGACGTCGATGAGGTCCTTCACCGCGAGCCGCAACCCGGAACCCGGAGCCACGTCGAGCCTGGTGATGAACGTCGCGGGATCGCCGGTCACGACGGCCCGCGCTCAGCGACCCGAGAAGTGGGCCTTGCCGGGGCCGTGCTCGAGGTAGCTCGCGATGCCCGTCGCGGCGTCAGCGGTCTCGAAGGAGTCGGCGAAGCGGTCGGCCTCGAGGTCGAGTCCTTCGGCCAGCGGCCCGTCGATGCCGGCGTCGATGGCTTGCTTCGCGAGCCCGATCGCGACGACGGCTCCCGACGCGAAGGAACGAGCGAGGTGCAGCGCCTCGTCGAGCGCCGAGCTGCGCGCCACGACCCGGTCGACGAGCCCGATGGCAAGTGCCTCGTCGGCGCGCACCTGGCGTCCGCTCCAGATCAACTCCTTCGCGCGCGACGGGCCGACGAGACGCGCGAGCCGCTGCGTCGCACCGCCGCCGGGAATCACACCGAGCAGGATCTCGGGCTGGCCGAGGCGCGCGGATTCGGACGCGACGCGCAGGTCGCACGCCAGCGCGAGCTCGAGACCGCCGCCGAGCGCATAGCCGTTGATGGCCGCGATCACCGGACGGTGGATGCCGGCGAGCGCGTCGGTTGCCGTACGGAACGAGGCCGCGACGCGCCGCGCGGATTCACGATCGGGGCTGAACTCCTTCACGTCGGCGCCGGCCGCGAACGCGCGGTCGTTGCCGGTGATCACCACCGCCTTCACCGCCGGATCGGCACCGAGCGCGTTCGCGTGCGCCGCGAGGTCGGCGAGCAACTCCCCGTTGAGGGCGTTGAGCGGAGGGCGGTCGAGCGCGAGCAGCGCGACGCCGTTGTCGATGTCGAGGGTCACGCCTGCGCCGTCGGTCACGGCGCGGAGGCTACCGGGGCGGCTGCGGATCGCGCACGAAGAGGATCTCGGCGCCGATCGGCGCGAAACCCGCGGCGATCACGCTCCGCATCGATGCCGCGTTCCCCGGCGCGACCTGCGCCCAGACGGGCGTGCCCGCAGGGAGCAGCTCCAGCGCGGCGCCGAGCAGGGCGCGCCCGAAGCCGGCGTTGCGGGCATCCTCGTCGACTTCGTACGCGACCTCCCAGCGGCCCGTGACGCCGCGCCCGAGGACGACGACCCCGGATCGACCCGCAGGCGCGTACACCCGCACGTCGCGGCGGTGGCGCCGGGCGCGCGCGACGCGCGGATGGTCGGAGTCGGTGAGCGGCTCGAGCAGTCCCGACGGCGGGCCGCCGGTCGCGTGGCGGACGAGCACGGCGTCGTGGGTCTCGGGGCGCGCGGTGAGGCGGGTCGCGAGCCAGTCGACGAAGGCCGGCGACATCGGCACTGCGAACGCGCCGCGGGGCACGCGTGCATCGACCTCCTCCTGCCGGAGTGCGGCGGCGAGCACGAACGTGCCGGTGAACGCGACGAGCACGTCGATGTCGCCGGCGACCGGCGCGACGACCCGCAGCACGCCATCGGGTTCGGGAAAGCGCCCGCTCGCCGCGGCGTCGAGCAGCTGCGCCAGAGGATGGGCCACGGGTCGCCTCGTGCAGCCGGATCAGCCGAGCAACTCGGAGGCCGCGGTGAACGGATCGAGATCGCGGGCGACGACCTTGTCGACCAGGGCGTCGAACTCCGGACCGCTCCCGATCACCTCGGCACGCGCTCGGAGCTCCTCGGCGAGGATTGCACGCAGCTCATCGCGCACCCGCGCCCGGCGGCGCGTGTCGACGAGCCCGCACGACTCGAGGAACTCGCGATGGGCGCGCAACGCGTCCCAGAGCTCGGTGATGCCGGTGCCGTCGGTCGCGACCGTGCGCACGACGGGCGGCCGCCATTCGAGCTCGCCTGCGAGGTCGAGCATCCCCTCGAGGTCACGCGCCGTTTCCGTGGTCCCCGGGCGGTCGGCCTTGTTCACCACGAACACGTCGGCGATCTCGAGCAGCCCCGCCTTGGCCGCCTGCACCGCGTCACCCCAACCGGGATTCACCACGACCACGGTCGTGTCCGCGTGGCCGGCGATCTCCACTTCGACCTGCCCCACACCGACCGTCTCGATGACGATCCAGTCCTTGCCCGCGGCGTCGAGCACGCGCACCGCCTGCGGGGTCGCGAGCGCGAGGCCGCCGAGGTGGCCGCGCGTCGCCATCGAGCGGATGAAGACGCCGCGGTCCGCGCTGTGGTCCTGCATCCGGACGCGGTCACCGAGGATCGCGCCTCCGCTGAACGGGCTCGTCGGATCGATGGCGAGCACCCCGACGTCGGCGCCGGTCGCCCGCATGGCGTGGATCACCCGGTCGGTGAGCGTCGACTTGCCGGCACCGGGAGCGCCGGTGACGCCGACCGTCCACGCCGAACCGGTATGGCGGACGAGCGCGGCGATGGCCGCACGCGCGGGCGCGCCGCCCGCCTCGACGACCGAGATCAGCCGGGCGAGCGCAACACGATCGCCGGCCCGGGCGCGCTCGACCAGCTCGAGGGGGTCGGTGGTCATCGTGGTGCCGGCGAGCCGGTCACTCGTCGGCGACGACCTCGGTGACGCCGGGGACGCGGTCCATGATGATCCGCTCGACGCCGGCCTTCAGGGTCATCGTCGAGACCGGGCAACTCCCGCACGCACCGACCAGCTGTACGTGGACGACGCCGTCGGCGTCGATCTCACGGAAGATGATGTCGCCCCCGTCGGACTGGAGCGCGGGCCGGATGGCGTCGATCGCCTCGAGGACCGCGGGTTCCATGCTGTCGAGATCGAGGGCCATGTGGCGTCCGTCCTGCTCGGTTACGGGACCCGTTGCAACGGCCCCAGTATCCCACCCATTCCGCCGGTCGGGTCGCTCCGGGCAGCCGGACCCGTCAGTCGGCCAGCCGCACGACGTCGGCGCCGAGGGCCCGCAGGCGGCCCGGGAGGTCGGGATAGCCGCGGTCGATGTGCTCACAGTCGTGCACGACGGTCTCACCGTCGGCGGCGAGCCCGGCGATCGTGAGCGCGGCGCCGGCGCGGACGTCGGAGGCTCGCACCGGCGCGCCCGAGAGCCTCCGGACACCGCGGACCACGGCGTGGCGTCCCTCGTTGCGGACGTCGGCCCCCATGCGGGCGAGCTCGTCGACGAACTGGAAGCGGCCGTCGTAGACGTTCTCGGTGACGATCGCGGTGCCGTCGGCCACGGCGAGCAGCGCGACCACCATCGGCATGAAATCGGTGGCGAATCCGGGGAACGGCAGCGTCGCGACGTCGACGGCACGGGCGCGGCTCTGGCTCCTCGCCCAGAGCCCGTCGGGCGTCGGCGACACGCGCATGCCCATCTCCCCGAGCTTCAGCGTCACGAGCTCCAGATGCTCGGGCCGCACCCCGGTGAGCTCGATCTCGCCGCCCGCGATCCCGCACGCCATGAGCAGCGTTCCGGCCTCGATGCGGTCGCCCATCAGCTCGCTGTCGACGGCAACGAGTTCCTCGACCCCGTCGATCTCCAGCGTCGAGGATCCCGCGCCGACGATCTGCGCGCCCATGCGATTGAGGAACGCGCACAGGTCGGTGATCTCCGGTTCGCGCGCCGCGTTCTCGATCACGGTCGGGCCCTTGGCGCGGACCGCGGCGGTGATGAGGTTCTCGGTCGCGCCCACGCTCGGGAACTCGAGCACGAGACGCGCGCCGGTCAATCCCTTCGGTGCGTGGGCCTCGATGTATCCGTGCCGCACGTCGATCTCGGCGCCCATCGCCTCGAAGCCGCCGAGGTGCATGTTGATCTTGCGGCTGCCGATGTTGTCGCCGCCCGGCATCGCGACGCGCGCTTCGCCGCAACGCGCGAGCAACGGCCCGAGCACGTTGATCGACGCGCGCATGCGCGACACGATCTCGTACGGCGCTTCGGGTTCGAGCGCGCGGCTCGCGTCGATCGTGAGCTTCTCCGGGTCCGTCCAGGTGGTGCGCGCACCGAGCACGTCGAGCAGCTCGATCATCACGTCGAGATCGGCGACGGGCGGGATGTTCGCGATGGTCGTGATGCCCGGCGCGAGGAGCGCGGCGGCCATCTGCTTCGTGCCCGAGTTCTTCGTCGCGCCGGGAACCCGCACCGTTCCCTCGAGCGGCCGGCCGGGCCGGACGGCGAACCGCGTCATGGCGACGAATGGTAATTCGCCGTCACTCGAGCGCAGTGATCCAGGCGACGACCGCGGCGGTCGCATCCGCGAGCACATCCGCGGTGGTCTTGCCGCTCGACTTCAGCGGCTTGAAGCCGTGGTCACCGGTCTCGATCCAGTGGTAGGCGACGGGCCCCTTGATGCGCCGGGCGTAGCGCCGCAGCACCGGCCGGGCCGCGAGAGCGTCGCGGGTTCCGCTCACGAACATCACGGGCACGCGCAACCGGGAGAAGTGCTCGACCCGCAGTTGCTGCGGGCGGCCGGCAGCATGGAGCGGGTAACCGAGGAGGAGCAGGGCGAGCGCGGGCAGCGGATCGGTGGCGTCACCGACTGCGAGCGACGCGTACCGCCCTCCCATCGAACGCCCGCCGAGCACGAGCCGCGCGGGCGCCAGCTTGGTGCGACGCGCCAGCTCCGCGGCCGCTTCGCGCACCGCAGCGGCGAGGACCGCGGGCCGGTCGGGCGCGCGCTTGCCCGCGCTGCGGTACGGGAAGTTGAAGCGCAAGCTGGGAACGCCCGCGGTGGCGAGCGCGTCGGCGAAGGCCGTGAGCGTGACCGCGTGCATGTCGGCTCCCGCACCGTGCGCGAGGAGCACCGCTCGATCGGCGCCGCGCTTCGGACCCCGCATCGCGATCTCGGTGACGAGCCCGCTCACCGCGAGAGCACCCACCGCGTGAGGAACGCCTCCGTGCGCTCCAACTCGTCGACCACGTTCTCGAGCTTGCGGAAGCCGTGGCCCTCGCCTGCGTACACGCGGTATTCGACGGGTGCGCCGGTGTGACGCATCGCGTCGACCATCGCGTCGGCCTGCGCCTTTGGCACCGCGCGGTCCTCGTCGCCCTGGAGCACGAGCACCGGCACCCGGATCTCTCGCGCATGGGTGATCGGTGCCTGATCGCGGTAGCGATCCGCCGCGCCGGGCAGCTCGCCGACGAGCGCGTCGAGGTAACGCGACTCGAAACGATGCGTCGTCGCCGCGAGCTCGAACAGATCGGTGACGCCGAACAGGCTGACTCCGGCGGTGACGATGTCGCCGTGGTGCGCGCACAGGAGGAACACGGTCATCCCGCCGGCGCTGCCGCCCACGACCGCGACCCGTCGCGGGTCGCACCACTTCTGGTGAATCGCGTGCCGGATGCCTGCCGCGGTGTCGGCGACGTCGACGAGCCCCCACGTGTGTCGCAATCCTTGCTGGTAGGCACGCCCGTAGCCCGACGAGCCGCGGAAGTTCGGCGCCAGCACCGCCCAGCCGCGCGACACCCAGAACGCGATGCGCGGCGACCACACGGCAAGGGACTGGTCGGTCGGACCGCCGTGGATGTGGACGTAGAGCGGGGGCGGCTCACCGGCACCGAGCGCGCTCGTGGCCGGGCGGTAGAGGAGGCCGTGGACGGTCGCCCGTCCCGAACGCCACGTGACGGCTTCGGGCTCGACGAGCCCGGCGGCCTCGAACCCCGCGACCGGACCCCGTGCGAGCACGCGGCGCCCGGTGCCCGCCGGATCGACCACCACCACCGACGCCGGCGTGCGCGCTCCCGAGCGGGTCGCGAGGATCCCGCGCGTGCCCCAGTCGAGACCGGCGTGCCACGCCTTGGCGAGCTCGCGCGGCCGGCCCCGCCCGGCGACGGCCGTGGCCACGAGGCGCCCGAAGCCGAGCTCGTTGCGGCACCAGGCGAGCTCGCGACCGTCGGGTGACCAGGCGTAGGTGCGAGCTCCGGGTCCCCAGGCAGGAGCGGCGTGCTCGTACGGCTCGTCGACAACGAGGCGAGGCCGACTTCCATCGGCTCGAGCGACGGTGAGGCGCCGGGTGCCGGTACGGTCGGACACCCACGCGAGCCGAGCGCCGTCGGGCGAGAAGCGCGGCTGGCCCACGCCTTCGCCGTCGCCGCCGGCCACGACGCGCAGACGACCGTCGGCGAGGCTGCGGACCGCGATCCGCGATGCCTCCCACGACATGGCCGCGAGGTCCCATTCGTGCCACGCGAGGGACTCACCGTCGGGGCTCCAGGCCGGATCCCGGGCGTAGTCGGCACCGGTCGAGACGCGCTGGCGCCATTGCGATCCGTCGGCCGGGACGACCGCGATGTCGGCGGCGTCGTCGCGCTCGAGACAGAAGGCGACGAAGCGACCGTCGGTGCTCGCCGCGGGTGCGGAGGCGACGCCGTCGCGGCTCAAGACCCGGGGCGGACCGCCGGAGGCCGCCACGACGGCGAGCCGGCCGTCGGCACCGGCGACCGCGAGCGTGTCGTCGGTGATCCAGCAGTACCCGCCGCCGCCGTACGCCCCCGCGGGCGTGACCGGGAAGTCGGCGGTGACGAGCTGAGGCGGGCCGTCAGCCGCGGCGGGCGCGACCACGACGTCGGTGCGGCCGTTCCAGGAGTCGAGCCAGGCGACGTTGCTCCCGCCCGGCGACCAGCGGGTCTCCCCCACGGCGTGCGAGCGGGCGACCATCGCGGCGCTGATCGGGCCGCCCGGCGCGGGCTCGCTCCCGGCGGCACTCGGCGCGGCGTCCATCGCCGCCGACCCTACCGGCCCCTCACTTGCCCCGAGTGGGCCGGCCCCGACATGCTTGTGCCTCCATGCCCACACCTCCGGTTCACCTGCCGCGCCCCGGCGACCCCCTCCGCATCGCCTACCTCGTGTACCGGGGGAACCCGCACTGCGGGGGCCAGGGCGTCTACAGCCGCCACCTCACCTCCGAGCTGGCCAACCTCGGCCACCACGTAGAGGTGTTCTCCGGCCAGCCCTGGCCGGTGCTCGAGGACACCGTGGCGTTCAGCCCGGTCGCGAGCCTCGACCTCTACCGGCGGGAGAACCCGTTCCGCACGCCGTGGCCGCACGAGGTCCGCACGCTCGTCGACCTGCAGGAACTCCTGCTCATGTGCACCGCCGGCTTCCCCGAGCCCTACACGTTCAGCCTGCGCGCCCGCCAGATGCTGGCAAGCCGGCGCAACGACTTCGACCTCGTGCACGACAACCAGTGCCTCGGGACCGGGCTCCTCGGGATGCTCGACGACGGCTGGCCGCTCGTCCACACGCTGCACCACCCGATCACGGTCGACCGCGACCTCGACCTCGCCGCCGCGACGCGCTTCACCCGCAAGCTGACGTTGCGCCGCTGGTACGGCTTCCTCGAGATGCAGATGCGGGTCGCGCGCCAGCTGCCCCGCCATCTCACGGTGTCAGAGAACTCGAAGAAGGACATCGTCGCCCAGATGGGCGTCGACACCGATCGCCTCCACATCGTGCCGGTGGGCGTCGACCAGACCCGCTTCCGCCCGCTCCCCCACGTCGCGCGCGTCCCCGGCCGCCTGATGACGACCGCCAGCGCCGACGTGCCGCTCAAGGGCCTCACCTATCTCATCGACGCGCTCGCGAAGGTGCGCGTCGAACGCCCCGACGCGCACCTGGTCGTGATCGGTCGGCCGCGGCACAAGAGCAAGATCCCGGTGCAGATCGAACAGCTCGGGCTGGGCGACGCCGTCGAGTTCGTGAGCGGCGTCAGCGACGAGCGCATCGTCGAGCTCTACGCCGAGGCCGAGATCGCGGTCGTGCCGTCGTTGTACGAAGGGTTCTCGCTCCCCGCGATCGAGGCGATGGCCTGCGGCACCGCGGTCGTCGCGACCAATGGAGGCGCCCTCCCCGAAGTCGTCGGCCCGCACGGCGAGAGCGCGATGGTGGTGCCGACGGGTGATCCCTCGGCGCTCGCGGTGCAGATCGCCGAGGTGCTCGCCAACACCGAGCTCCGCGACCGTCTCGGCGACGCCGGGCGCCGCCGCGTCCTCGACCGTTTCACCTGGCGCCGCACCGCCGAAGGCACCCAGGAGCACTACTACCTCGAGCTCGAAGCCCACGCGAAGCGCCTCCACCACCAGGCAAGAACCGCGTGAGCCACAAGAACCGACGCGCTTCCCATCCCGCGTGCGGAGCGGCGAGCGCCCGCGGGGCGGGTACCCCGCCCCGCAGCGAGTGCGACCAATGTTGACCGTGAGCCACAAGAACCGACGCGCTTCCCATCCCGCGTGCGGAGCGGCGAGCGCCCGCGGGGCGGGTACCCCGCCCCGCAGCGAGTGCGACCAATGTTGACCGTGAACTTCGAGCGGCTCGGGTTGCAGCGCGGTGAGCGGCTGCTCGATCTCGGCTGTGGCGGTGGGCGGCACGCGTTCGAGGCGATGCGGCGAGGAGCACGCGTCGTCGCGCTCGACGCCGCGGCGCCCGAATTGAAGGACGTCGCCGCCGTCGCCGGGGCGATGATCGATTCCGGCGAGGTCACGTGGGACACGTGGGCCGGAGTCGTGAACGGCGACGCGCTCGACGTGCCGTTCCCCGACGGCTGCTTCGACCGCATCATCGTCTCCGAGGTCCTCGAGCACATCTGGGACGACGAGCGCGTCATCAGCGAACTGACGCGCGTGCTGCGCCCGGGCGGGCGGCTCGCGGTCACGGTTCCGACGCGCTGGCCGGAGCGGGTGAGCTGGGCGCTGAACCATCACTACCACGACACGCCCGGCGGGCACGTCCGCATCTTCCACCAGCACGAGCTGGAATCGAAGCTCGAGCGCGCCGGTCTCTACCTGCGGGGCTCACACCATGCGCACGCGTTGCACTCGCCGTACTGGTGGCTGAAGTGCATCTACGGGCTCGACAACACCGAGGCCACGCCGGTGCGCAAGTACCACGAGTTCCTGTGCCGCATCATCGAGCACAACCCGCGCGGTGCGATCGCGCTCGAGCGCGCGTTGAACCCGGTGCTCGGCAAGAGCCTGGTGATCTACACGGAGAAGGTCGCACCTTCGATGGCGAAATGGGGGAAGCGAAGCCTTGCCTCGCACTGAGCTGCCGTCGGTTCCGGGCGTCATCACCGCCGACGAAGTCGCGGAGACGGTTGCGGCGATCGCGATGCAGCAGCTTCCCGACGGCAACATCCCGTGGACACCGGGCGCGCACACCGATCCGTGGAACCTCGTCGAGGCCGCGATGGCCCTCGACGTCGGCGGGCGCTTCGAGGACTCCCGCCGCGCGTTCGAGTGGATGCGCAACCAGCAGCGACCCGACGGCGCGTGGCACGCGTACTACGTCGGCAACGACGTGAAGGAACGCGCGCTCGACACGAACGTCACCTGCTACGTCGCGAACGGCGTCTGGCACCACTATCTCTGCACGGGCGACACCGCGTTCCTCGAGGAGTTCTTCCCGGTAGTCGAGCGCGCCATCGACTTCGCCCTCGACCACCAGCACCCGACGGGCGAGATCGAGTGGGACGCGGATCCCGATCGCACCGACGGCAAGGGCGCGCTCCTCACGGGATCGTCGAGCATCTGGTCGAGCCTGCGCTGCGCGATCGCGACGGCCGACCGCCTGGGACACGAGCGGCCCGACTGGGAGCTGTCGCTCGGCGCGCTCGCCATCGCCGTCGCGCACCGGCCCGAGCGCTTCCTCGACAAGGGCCGCTGGGCCATGGACTGGTACTACCCGCTCCTCGGCGGCGTGCTGCGCGGGCATGCCGCCCACGCGCGCATCGCGAGCGGCTGGGAGACGTTCGTAGCCGAAGGGCGCGGCGTACGTTGCGTGTCCGACCAGCCCTGGATCACGGCCGCGGAGACCTGCGAAGCCGCGATGGCCCTCGACGCGATCGGGCTGCACGAGCGCGCGCTCGACCTCTTCACCTGGATCCAGTTCCTGCGCGGCGACGACGGCTCATACTGGACCGGCGCGAACTTCGACGACGGCTTCCATGCCGGTTGGGAGCTGTATCCGGTCGAGCAGCCGACGTGGAACTCGGCGGCGGTCGTGCTCGCCGCGAACGCGCTCGGCGGCAACGGCTCCGCGGCCGGACTCTTCCGGGGCGAGAGCTTGCCCGCGGGGCTGACCGCGGAGGAGCTCATCGAGGCCGGATCCGAGATCGAGCGCGAACGCGCCTCGGCCCGCTCCTCCGACGAGGGCTGACCGCGCCGGTCAGCCGCCGCCGGGACGACCGCTCCGCACGAGCACCCGCAGGCTGCCGGTACTCGACGCCGGCGCGAAACCGTCGGCGATGGCCCGCTGCCAGACCCGGAACGGTCCCTGGCCCCCGTCCTCGGGGCGCTCGAACACGTCGTGGATCGCGAGCGAACCGCCCGGCCGCACATGGTGCGCGTAACCCTGGTAGTCGACCATCGCGACGTCTTCGGAGTGGCCGCCGTCGACGAAGAGGAACGCGAGCGGGATCGCCCACACCGAGCCGACCGCGGCCGACGGACCGACGACGCCGATCACGCAGTCTTCGAGGCCCGCGGCTTCGATCGTGCTGCGGAAGAAGGGGAGCGTGTCCATGCGCCCGGTGCGCGCATCGACGACCTCGCGGTCGTGGTGCTCCCACCCGGCCTGGTTCTCCTCCGACCCGCGGTGATGGTCGATCGTGAAGCACACCGTTCCCGCTTCGCGTGCGGCCGCGCCGAGGTACACCGCCGACTTTCCGCAGTAGGTACCGACCTCGAGGATCGGTCCGCCGACGGCGCGCGCCGCCGCGAGCGCGGCATCGTGGAGCGCGGCGCCTTCGTCGTCGGGCATGAACCCCTTCGCGGCGCGTGCGACGTCGAGGACGTGGGAGTCGAGCACGATCAGATACGCGCGTCCTCGACGTGGCGACCGAAGACGGCGGCCAGCGCGTCGCAGATCTCGCCGACCGTCGCGTACACCGAGACGGCGTCGAGGAACACCGGCATGAGGTTGGTCGTGGGTTCCGCCGCCGCGGTCCGCACCGCCGCAAGGGCGTGCTCGACAGCGGCGTGATCGCGGTCGTGTTTGACGGTGGCGAGCCGCTTGCGCTGCTGGTCTTCGACCTCGGGACCGATGCGCAGCGTGGGAGGCGGCGGCTCGTCGTTTCCTTCGAGGAATGCGTTGACACCAACAACGACGTGCGCACCGCGATTCAGCTTTCGCTCCAGTTCGTAGGCCGCGTTCGCGATCTCGGCCTGGAACCAGCCGTCCTCGACGGCCCGGAGGCATCCCTCGAGCATCGAACCTTCGCCGAGCGTGTCGAGGTGAGCGAACACCGCTTCGGCCTGCCGTTCCATCTCGTCGGTCAGCGCCTCGACGTAGTACGACCCGCCGAGCGGATCGGCGACGTTCGCGACGCGCGTCTCGTGCGCGATCACCTGCTGCGTGCGCAGCGCGATCCGCGCCGCGCGCTCGGTCGGGAGCGCGAGCGTCTCGTCCATCGAGTTCGTGTGCAGACTCTGGGTGCCGCCGAGCACACCGGCCAGCGCCTCGATCGCCGTGCGCACGATGTTGACCTCGGGCTGCTGTGCCGTGAGCGACACGCCGGCCGTCTGCGTGTGGAAGCGCAGTTGCTGCGACCGCGGGTTCGTCGCGCCGTAGCGGTCGCGCAGCCAGCGGGCCCAGATGCGCCGCGCGGCACGGTACTTCGCGATCTCCTCGAAGAAGTCGACGTGCGCGTTGAAGAAGAACGACAGGCGTGGCGCGAACGCGTCGACGTCGAGACCGGCCGCCTGCCCGAGCTCCACGTACGCGAAGCCGTTCGCGAGCGTGAACGCGAGCTCCTGCGCGGCCGTGCTGCCGGCTTCGCGGATGTGGTAGCCGGAAACCGAGATCGGGTGCCACCGCGGCATCGCGGCCGCGCAGAACGCGATCGAGTCGGCGACGATGCGCATCGACGGTCGCGGCGGGAAGATGAACTCCTTCTGCGCCTGGTACTCCTTCAGGATGTCGTTCTGCAGCGTCCCGCCGAGCGCGTGCCTCGGCGTGCCGTGCCGTTCCGCGTTGGCCACGAACATCGCGAGCAGGACCGCGGCCGGGCCGTTGATCGTCATCGACGTCGTGACCGTGCCGAGATCGATCCCGCGGTAGAGGTCTTCGACATCGGCGAGGGTGTCGATCGCGACGCCGCACTTGCCGACCTCGCCGAGCGCGAGCGGATCGTCGGAGTCGCGACCCATCAGCGTCGGCAGGTCGAACGCGGTCGACAGCCCGTCGCCGCCGGCTTCGAGGAGCTCATGGAACCGGCGGTTGGTGTCGGGCGCGGTGCCGAAGCCCGCGAACATCCGCATCGTCCACAGCTTCGAGCGGTACATCGAGGCGTACGGCCCGCGCGTGTACGGGAACTGCCCGGGGTACGAGTCGGCGCCGGATCCGTACACGGGCTCGACCTCGACCCCCGACATCGTGGTGAAGTCGGCATCGCGCTCAGGTGCCGCGTCGAACGCGGCCTGCCACTCGTCGCGAGCGTTCATGTCTTCATTGTCGCACTCTGAGGTGATCACTTCTCACGGCTCAGGAGAGGCCCATGAGGGACGTGATCCCGTGGTCGCGGCCCGCCGTGTAACCCCCGTCGACGGGGAGTGCGACCCCGCTGACGAACGAGGCGTCCGCCGACACGAGGAACGCGGCGACGGCCGCGATCTCCTCGGCCCGGCCCAGCCGTCCGAGCTTGTGCTCGTGCGTGATCGCGTCGGCCACGACGTTCATCCCCGGCTGCGCGAACACACTTTCGTACATCGGCGTCGCGATGAAGCCGGGACAGATCGCGTTCACCCGGATGCCCTGGCGGCCGTAGTCGATCGCCATGTTCTTCGTGAGGAGCACGACGCCGCCCTTCGACGCGTTGTACGCGCTGCCGCCCGCCGTGCCTTCGAGGCCCTCGATGCTGGCGATGTTGACGATCGCGCCGCGCTCGCCGTCGCGCCGGTCCTGCGCCAGCATCTGCCCGACCGCGTGCTTCGCGACGAGGTAGGTGCCGGTGAGGTTCACGTCGATCACCCGGCGCCACTCGGTCTCGTCGATGAGGTGCACGGGCCCACCGCCCGCGACCCCCGCGGCGTTGACGACGGCGTCGAGCCGCCCGTGCTCCTCGACGGCCGCCCGCACCACCGCGGCGACCGCCGCCTCGTCGCGCACGTCGCCGGCGGCAAAGCCGGCGGGCGGCGCGCTGCCGACGGCGAGCGCGCGGGTCGGACGGGTCACATCGAAGCCGACGACCGCCGCGCCTTCGGAGAGAAGGCGCTCCACGCACGCGAGCCCGATACCCGACGCCGCCCCGGTGACCAGCGCCGTCTTCCCGCCCAACCGGCCCACGCGTGGCCCTCCGATCGTCGACCGCCCCCGCTGGGCCGGACCGGTAGGACCCTAGGTCGGCGACCGCTAGCATCTCCTGGTCAGGTCGCCGACAGCCGCTAGGAGCCTTCGTTCATGGAGACCCCGCAGCCGCCCGATCGCAATCTCGCCGTCGAGCTCGTCCGAGTCACCGAGGCCGCGGCGCTCGCCGCCGGCCGCTGGATGGGCCGGGGCGACAAGCTCGCCGCCGACGGCGCCGCCACCGACGCCATGCGGCTCGTCCTCAACTCGATCGCGATGGACGGCATCGTCGTCATCGGCGAGGGCGAGAAGGACGAGGCGCCGATGCTCTACAACGGTGAGCAGATCGGCGACGGCACGCCCCCGCAGATGGACATCGCCGTGGACCCGCTCGAGGGCACGACGCTCACATCCCTCGGCCGCAACAACGCGATCTCGGTGATCGCGATGGCCGAGCGGGGCACGATGTTCAACCCGGGTCCGTGCGTCTACATGGAGAAGATCGCCGCCGGACCCGCCGCCGCCGACGTCATCGACATCAACGCGCCGGTGAAGGCCAACCTCGAGGCCGTCGCGAAGGCGCTCGGTGAACGCGTGAGCGACGTCACCGCGGTGATCCTCGACCGCGACCGCCACGCCGACATCATCCGTGAGTGCCGCGAGGCGGGGGCCCGCATCAAGCTCATCCAGGACGGCGACGTCGCCGGCGCCATCTCCGTCGTGTGGCGCAACTCCGGCATCGACGTGCTCTTCGGTGTCGGCGGCACACCCGAAGGCGTCATCGCGGCCGCGGGCATCAAGTGCCTCGGCGGCTCGATCCAGGGGCGCCTCTGGCCCCGCAACGACGACGAGCGCCGCGCCGCCCTCGACCTCGGTTACGACCTCGACCGCGTCCTCACCACCGACGACCTCGTCTCCGGCGACGACGTGTTCTTCGCCGCCACCGGCGTCACCGACGGCGACCTCCTGCGCGGCGTGCGCTACTGGGGCGACGGCGCGAGCACCGAGTCACTCGTGATGCGCTCGAAGTCGGGCACCATCCGCAAGATCGAAGCGACGCACCGCTGGCACAAGCTCATGCGCTACTCCGCCATCCGCTTCGACGAATAGCGGTCTTTCCTGGTCGGGCTCGCAAGCATCGCCCTCCACGACGCGAGATGGGAGAGCGCACGGTCGCTCGCTCGCTCCGCTCGCCGCTCGCCGGTTACGCGCCTGCGACTTCGAGGCGGATCGTCGCGCGGCGCAGGGCTCCCTGCGCGTCGGCATCGTCGGGATTGAGGCGCAGCGCGGCCTCTGCGGCTTCCCGAGCCGTCGTGGCCCGTACCACGTCGATGCCTTCCTTCGTCTCGGCAACGTCGGAGAGCACCGTCACCCGGTTCTCCGACACCTCCACGAAGCCGCCGTGCACCGCGAAGTGCACCTGGGAGCCGTCGTCGTGGATGACGCGCAGCGGCCAGTCGTCGAGCGCACCGAGGAACGGCACGTGCCCCGTGAGGAAGGCGATGTCGCCACCGCCCAGCGTGCGCGCGACCACCATCGATCCCTCACCCGTGAACAGGATCTGCTCCGGGGAGACCACCTCGACGGTCAACATGCGGCTACGACCTCCGGCGCTCGATCTCGTCGCCCCACCGTTTCGACATCACCGACCGCGCCTGCGGTCTGCGCCTGGCTCAACATGCGGTGACGACCTCCGGCGCTCGATCTCGTCGCCCCGCCGTTTCGACATCACCGACCGCGCCTGCGGTCTGCGCCTGGCTCAACATGCGGTGACGACCTCCGGCGCTCGATCTCGTCGCCCCACCGTTTCGACATCACCGACCGCGCCTGCGGTCTGCGCCTGGCTCAACATGCGGTGACGACCTCCGGCGCTCGATCTCGTCGCCCCACCGTTTCGACATCACCGACCGCGCCTGCGGTCTGCGCCTGGCTCGACATGCTCAGGACTCCTGGAGGGTCTTGGCCTTCGCGAGCACCGACTCGACCCCGCCGACGTTGAAGAACGCCTGCTCGGGAACGTCGTCGAGCTCACCGTTGACGAGCGCCTCGAACGACTCGACGGTCTCCTCCACCGGCACGAAGATGCCCTTCAGGCCGGTGAAGACCTCGCCCACGAAGAACGGCTGCGACAGGAACTTCTGCACCTTGCGGGCCCGAGCGACCGTGACGCGGTCCTCCTCCGACAGCTCGTCGAGACCGAGGATGGCGATGATGTCCTGCAGCTCCTTGTAGCGCTGCAGCACCTCCTGCGTACGCCGGGCGACCGCGTAGTGGCGGTTGCCGACGATCTCGGGCGCGAGGATGTTCGACGTCGACGACAGGGGGTCGACGGCCGGGTAGATGCCGAGCGCCGCGATCTCGCGCGCGAGCTCCGTGGTCGCGTCGAGGTGGGTGAACGTCGTGAAGGGCGCGGGGTCGGTGTAGTCGTCGGCAGGCACGTAGACGGCTTGCAGCGACGTGATCGAACGGCCCCGCGTCGAGGTGATGCGCTCTTGGAGCTCACCCATCTCGTCGGCGAGCGTCGGCTGGTAGCCCACGGCCGAAGGCATCCGGCCGAGCAGCGTCGAGACCTCGGAACCGGCCTGCACGAACCGGAAGATGTTGTCGACGAAGAGCAGCACGTCCTGGTTCTTCACGTCGCGGAAGTACTCCGCGACCGTGAGCGCGGAGAGCGCGACCCGCATGCGCACGCCGGGCGGCTCGTCCATCTGGCCGTACACGAGCGCGGCCTTCTCGATGACGCCCGACTCCTGCATCTCGATCCAGAGGTCGGTGCCCTCACGGGTGCGCTCCCCCACGCCCGCGAACACCGACACCCCACCGTGCTGGGTCGCGACCCGGTTGATCATCTCCTGGATCAGGATCGTCTTGCCGACGCCCGCGCCTCCGAACAGGCCGATCTTGCCGCCCTGCACGTACGGCTCGAGCAGGTCGATGACCTTGATGCCGGTGACGAACATCTGCGCCTTCGGCTCGAGCGTGTCGAACGCGGGCGCATCCCGATGGATCTCCCAGTAGTCCTCGATCCCCGGCGGCATCACGCCGCCGGTGTCGAGCGGCTCGCCGATCACGTTCCACACGTGACCGAGCGTCCCGTTACCGACGGGCATCGTGATGCCTTGGCCCGTGTTGCGCACCGGCTGGTTGCGCTTCAGACCGTCGGTGGGCTTCATGCAGATCGCCCGCACGCGGCTGTCGCCGATCTGCTGCGCGACCTCCGCGGTCACCGTGATCGTCTCGCCCTCGAGCTCGATGTCGACCTGGAGCGCGTTGTTGATCTCCGGCAATGCGTCGGGGGGAACTCGACGTCGACGACCGGTCCGGCGATCGCGACGACGCGGCCCTCTTTGAGCGTGGTCGGCTCTGCAGTGGTGGTCATGCCTGCTCCTGTGGTGCGCCGGAAGACGAATCGGCGTACGACTCGTGGCGGTGGTGATGCGTCTCGTCGTCGTGATGGCCGCCCTTGCCGAGGGCTTCGGCGCCACCGACGATCTCCATGATCTCGGTCGTGATCGCGTCCTGACGGGCGCGGTTCATCACACGCGTGAGCTTCGTGATGAGTTCGTCGGCATTGTCGGTCGCAGCCTTCATCGCGCGCTGGCGGGCCGCGTGCTCCGACGCCGCCGCATTCAACATCGCGGCGAAGATCCGGGACTCCGCGTACCGCGGCAGCAGCGCGTCGAGGATCGCATCCGGGCTCGGCTCGAACTCGTACGCCGCCTTCGGCTCGCCGTCGTACCCACCCTCGCCCGCCGGCACCGACGCATCACCGTCGAGGGGCATGAGCCGCTCGACCGCGACCGTCTGCGTCCCGGCGGAGATGAACTTCGTGTACACGACCTGCACGACGTCGACCTCGCCCGCGAGGAACGCCGCCGTCGCCGCAGCCGCGACTTCACGCGCGTTCTCGTAACGCGGCTGATCGCTGAACCCCGTGAAGCTCCCCGCGAGGGCGTACTCGCGGTAACGCAGGTAGCTCTCCGCCTTCCGGCCCACCGCGAAGATCGCGTCGTCGCGGTCCTGCGCGCGCTGAGCGCGGATCTCGTTCTCCGTCGCGCGCAACACCGACGTGTTGTACGCGCCGCAGAGGCCGCGGTCCGCGGTGATCACGACCGTGCCGACCGCCCGGATCTCGGGCCGCCGTGTGAGCAGCGGGCTCGACCCACCGGCACCCGCCGCCGCGAGGTGCTCCACCACCGAGGTGATGCCGTCGCTGTACGGCTGCGCGGCCTTGACGGCCGCCTGCGCGCGCACGATCCGGCTCGATGCGATCAACTCCATCGCGCGCGTGATCTTCTTCGTCGACTGCACGCTGCGGATACGGCGGCGCAGGATGCGCTCTTTGCCTCCGGCCATTACGTCTCGCTCACTTCTTCACCTGCTCCCCTCCGGGTCGCAGGTTCGGACGTTCGCTGGCGAGCTCGACGCTCGCTCCGCTCGCACCTTCGCCGCGTGGGAGTGAGCGCGTCCTGTTCCAGCAGGCGCGGGTTCACGCGGGTGCGAGCGAACACGACCGAATTCACTACGCCGCGCTCTCGGCGGTGCCGGTGGCGACGAAACGGGCCTTGAAGTCGGTGACGGCGGTGGCGAGCGCGTCGCCTTCGGGCAGGGCGCCCGTCGTGCGGATCGTCGCGAGGAGATCTGCGTGCGGGCCGCGGAAGGCGTCGAGCAGCTCGTTCTCGAAGCGGCGGACGTCGCCAACGGGGATGTCGTCGAGGTAGCCGCCCGTGCCGGCGAAGATCGACACGACCTGCTCCTCCACCGGCATCGGCGAGTTCAACGGCTGCTTCAACAGCTCCACCAGCCGGTACCCGCGCTCGAGCTGTGCCTTCGACACCGCGTCGAGCTCGGACCCGAACGTCGCGAACGCCTCGAGCTCACGGAACTGCGCGAGGTCGAGCTTCAACGTTCCGGCAACCGCCTTCATCGCCTTGATCTGAGCCGCGCCACCGACACGCGACACCGAGATGCCCACGTCGACCGCGGGCCGCACACCCGACTTGAAGAGGTCGTCGACGAGGTAGATCTGGCCGTCGGTGATCGAGATCACGTTCGTGGGGATGTACGCGGAGACGTCGCCCGCCTTCGTCTCGATCACCGGCAGCGCGGTGAGCGAGCCCTTCCCGAGCGCGTCGGAGAGCTTCGCGGCCCGCTCCAGCAGACGCGAGTGGAGGTAGAAGACGTCGCCGGGATACGCCTCGCGGCCCGGCGGCCGGCGCAGCAGCAGCGAGATCTGGCGGTAGGCCTCGGCCTGCTTGGAGAGGTCGTCGTAGACCACGAGCGCATGCTCGCCGTTCTCCATCCAGTGCTGGCCCATCGCGCAGCCCGCGTACGGCGCAAGGTATTTGAACACCGCTTCGTCGGCGGCCGGCGCGTTCACGACGACCGTGTACTCCATCGCGCCCTGCTCGGCGAGGGTCGCGACGGTCTGCGCGACCGTCGAGCCCTTCTGGCCGATCGCGACGTAGATGCACTTCACGCCCTGACCCTTCTGGTTCAGGATCGTGTCGATCGCGACGGTGGTCTTGCCGGTCTTGCGGTCGCCGATGATGAGCTCACGCTGACCCCGGCCGACGGGCGTCATCGCGTCGATGGCCTTGATGCCGGTCTGCAGCGGCTCGTGCACCGGCTGGCGGCCGACGATCCCGGGCGCCTGCACCTCGAGTCGCCGCACCGTCTCCGAGGCGATCGGGCCCTTGCCGTCGATCGGCAGGCCCAGTGCGTCCACGACCCGGCCGATGAGCGCGTCGCCGACGACCACCGAGAGGATGCGGCCGGTCGCTTTCACGGTCTGGCCCTCTTCGATCTCGTCCACGGTGCCGAGCACCACCGCACCGATCGACTCCTCGTCGAGGTTGAGCGCGAGGCCGAGCACCCCGCCTTCGAACTCGAGCAGCTCGTTCACCGCCGCGGCCGGGAGTCCCTGGACGCGCGCGACACCGTCGGCGACCTCGAGGACGCGCCCGATGCGCTCCTGCTCGACCGTCGGCTTGAAGCCCTCGACGTGCTTGCGCAGCGCCGCGGCGATGTCGTCGGGGTTGAGGTTGAACTCCGTCATCAGATGCGTTCCTTCAGCTGGGCCAGCCGCCGGCGGATCGAGCCGTCGATGACCGTGTCACCGATGCGAGCCACGATCCCGCCGAGGACGTTCTCGTCGACGACGACCTTGATCTCCACCTGCTTGCCCGTCGCCCGCGAGAGCGCTTCCGCGAGCCGGCGTTGCTGCTCCTCGTCGAGCGGCACCGCGCTGCGCACCTCCGCGACCTCGTGCGAGCGCTCCTCCGCCGCGAGGGCGATGAACCGGTCGACGATCTCGGGGAGCTCACCGACGCGACCGATCCCGACGAGGAACGACACGATGGCCGTCGTCGCCTCGAGCGCGCGGTGCGCGAACAGCTCCTCGATCACCGCCTCGCGGTTGCCGACGGGGATCGACCGGTCGGTCAGCTTCATGCGCAGCTCGTCGTTGCCTTCGAGGGTGCGCGCGAAACGGAAGAGCTCCTCTTCGGTGTCGGCGACGTACCCCTCGGCGACGACGATCTTGTAGATCGCGTCCGCGTACGCCGCGATGCGCTCGGCCGACGCCATCGCTCAATTGCTCCCGACGGAGTTGATGTAGTTGTCGATCAGGGCGACCTGCGTGTCGCGGTCGAGGTTGCGCTCCACGACCTTCTCGGCCAGCTCGATCGCGAGGTCGGAGACGCGACCGCGGAGGTCGGCCATCGCCCGCTCACCGGCGAGGCGGATGTCTTCCTGCGCGCGTTGGCGCAACTCGGTCGCGTCGGTCTCGGCGCGCGCGATGAGATCACGCCGCACCTGATCGGCGGCCTGGCGGGCCTCGTCGATGATGCGACCCGCCTCGGCCCGGGCGTCGGCGAGCTGCGCGCGGTATTCGTCGAGCACCGTCTCCGCCTCCGTCTTCGCACCCTCGGCCTGCTCGAGGTCGCCGCGGATGCGGTCCTCACGGGCCTTCATCGCCTTCGTCACCGCGGGGTAGCCCCACTTGAAGAAGATCGCGAGGAGCAGCACGAAGGAGATCGAGCCCCACACCAGCTCCGAGTTCTCCGGCTTGAGGGGGCTCGGTGCCTGCTGGCAGTCGTCGATCGTGCCGCCCTCCTGGAGGGTCGTCACGCACTCCTTCGTGAACTTACTGTCGTACTGCGGCGTCGCGGCGTGAGCCACGCCCGCCGTGGAACCAATGGTCGCGAACGCGATGAGCGACGCGACGATCAGCCTCCGGACACGCATGAGACGCTCCTCGTCGGGGGTCCTACTTGAGGATGAAGGCCAGCACGAAACCGAACAGGGCGAGCGCCTCGGTGAACGCGATACCGAGGAACATCGTCGTGCGGACGGTTCCGGCCGACTCGGGCTGACGGGCCATCGCGGTGATGGCGTTGCCCACCACGATGCCGATGCCGATGCCGGGGCCGATGGCCGCGGCGCCGTAGACGATGCCGCGACCGACCGCCTGGAGACCCTTGGTGTTGTCGGTGACCGTGGCTGCTGCCAGAAGGTGGAGCAAGGTTCCTCCCTAGTGCTCGGGATGCATCGTGCCGCCGATGTAGACGGCCGTGAGGATGGTGAAGATGAACGCCTGCAGGAAGCTCACCAGGACTTCGAAGCCCGTGAGGGCGAAGAGCAACGCGAAGCTGAACGGCAGGATGACGAGCAGCAGGCTCTTCTTGAACACCGCGGTGCAGATCACCGAGAAGGTGGCGAGGATGAGGTGGCCGGCGAGCATGTTGGCGAACAACCGGACCATCAGCGAGAACGGCTTCACGAGGAAGTGCGAGACCAGCTCGATCGGCACGACGAGGATCAGCAGCGCCGCTGGTACGCCTGAAGGGATCAGCGAGCTCTTCAGGTAGCGGAACGGGCCCTGCTTCACGATCCCGACGACGTTGAACATCAGGTAGGTGACGAGCGCCATCACGAGCGGCATCGCGAAGCGCGCGTTTGCCGGGAACTGGAAGTACGGGATGACCTCGAAGATGTTGCTGAAGAAGATGAAGAAGAACAGCGCGGTGAGATACGGCAGGAACGCCATGCCGTCGGCGCCGATCGTCTGCATCACGATCTGGTCGCGGACGAACTCGACGCCCATCTCCGACATGTTCTGGATGCCGTGGGGAACGAGCTGCTTGCGTGAGCCACCCACCACGAAGATGAGCAGCGTCAACGCCATCGCGATGAGGTAGATCAGCCCGACCTTGTTCAGCGCGAAGGTCGAACTGCCCTTGAACGCGAACGCCGGCCAGTTCGTGAGATCGGAGATCGGGGGGACGTCGAGTCCGAGCAGCACAGGCTCAGTCCTTTCCGCCGAATGCGCCGCGGCGGGGTTTCAACCCCGGGAACGCGAGCGACAGGTTGACCGACTTCGCCTCCCACGCGAGGAGGCCGAGATGGCTCACGACGATCGTGATGCCGAACGTCGTGAAGTCGAGGAACGACCGGTCGCGCAGCAGCGCGAGGGCGACGACCACGACGACGAAACGCAGGATGAGACTCGTGAGGACGGTCGCGCCGAGGAGCCCGGGCGAATCCTTCGTCGCAGCCCAGCTCTGCGCGATGCCCGCGACCCCGTAGTTGAGGAGCACGACGCCGAGTCCGATGGCGACGCCGACGACGCCCGCCCAGCCGTGCACCAGCGCGCCGACGGCGAGCGCGAACGGGGCGGCGATGAGACCGTGGCGCACGAGGTCGCCCGCGATGGCCCGCTCGTACGCGACGTTCGTCGCGGCCATGCCTGCACCCTGGGGGCCGGCGGCTACGCCCGCTTCCACGGCTTGCCTTCCTCTTCGCGCTCCATTGCGGCCTTGTAGCGGTAGAACGCGCTCACGCAGACGCCCGCGAAGGCGACGGCGAAGCAGACGACGCGGATGAGGTCGCCGGTCCCGAAGACGTGGTCGAGCCACAGTCCGAGCAGGAAGAACAGGAACGGCGTGGCGACGAACTCGACCGCCTGGCCGAGGGCGTTGCCGAAGCCCGAATAGAGCGCCTGCTGATCGGCGATCGGTTTGCGTGTGCGCGCGTGGTCAATCGCTGGTCGTGTCACCCGAAGCCCCGTTGTCCCCCTCCTCCCTCCGGACGGAGGGCGGGCTTGTGAAACTATTCGCAATCTATGTGAGAAGCCCCGGTCGCGTCAACTCGGGCGGGTCCCGATCTGCTCATGCCCGGCGGGCCCGATGGTCGGCGAGATCGACGACCTCGGGCTCGATCGGCTCGTCGGTCGCGTCCGGCCCGGGCGCCTCGTCGCGGTAGCCGGCCGGGTGGCGCGAGCGCGTCGCCCGGCCACGCGCGCTGCGCACGCCGGGATGGAAGAGGATGAACAACACGAGCGCGAGCGCGGCGAGGACGAACGGCACCATCGCGTTCCCGCGCTTGGTGTAGGTGGGGAGCAACGCGACGCCCGACAGCAACGCGGTCCACGCCCAGAGGATCATCACCGCGCGCCGGGGGCCGTGCCCCAGCCGCACCAACCGATGGTGCAGATGGTCGGTGTCGCCGACCGACCAACTGCGCCGCTGCACGAGCCGGCGCACGAACGAGAACACCGTGTCGACCATCGGGACGCCGAGGATCACGATCGGGATCACGAGCGGAGCGAAGAAGAAGTAGGTGTTGCCGCTGAACTGCACGTCGGTGCGGCCACCGATCGTGATCGTCGGCACCGCGAGCATCAGCCCCAGCAAGAGCGCGCCGGCGTCGCCCATGATGATCTTCGCGGGACTGAAGTTGAACGGCAGGAAGCCGATGCACATCCCCACCGCGATGATCGCGATGAGCGGCGCGATGTTGGATCCGTCGAGGAAACCGGCCTTGAACAGGCGGTCCGCGAAGAGGAACAGTGCGCCGCCGCCGATCGCGACGATGCCCGCCGCGAGGCCGTCGAGCCCGTCGATCAGGTTGATCGCCTGCGCGAGCAAGACGACCCACAGCACCGTGACGAGCGGCGCGAGGTCGGGCGACAGCACGACGACGTCGAGATGGAAGAGGTTGAACGGCACGCGGAAATAGAACATCGTGACGCCGAACAGTGCGAGCAGACCCGCGCTGAACACCTGGCCCGCGACCTTCGCCGGCGGCGAGACGTCGCGCAGGTCGTCGAGCGCTCCGACGACGAACATCACACCCGCCGCGAGCACGACGCCGAGCGGCTCGGAGTTGTCGCGGAACATCTCGTGGAACTGGCCCATACGCGACGCGACGCAGATCGCCGCGAGGAACCCCACGAACATCGCCGCACCACCGAGGGTCGCGATCGGCGCGGCGTGCATGCTGCGCTCACCCGGCATCACCACCGCGCCGAAGTGCCGCGCCACCCACAAGACCAGCGGCGTCAGCAGCAGCGTCGTTCCCGCCGCCACCGCCAGCACGACCGCGTAGCCGGTCATGCTGGTCGCACTCGCTGCGGGCCGGGATACCCGGCGCTCGTGGGCGCTCCGGCCTGCGCCTCCCCCGCGGTCGACTCCGGCCTCCGCGCGACCCGCGGACGCTCGCCGCTCCACACGCGGGATGGGAGCGGGCGAGTTCTCGTGGCTTGCGCGACCCTTGGTCGCACTCGCTGCGAGTCGTGACCGCCCGCGCGCCTCACGAGCATTCCTCCGCTTCGATCGCGGTGATCTGGGCGAGGCGGGCGACGTGGCGACCGCCGGCGAAGGCCGTCGTGAGCCACAGCGTGAGGATCTCCTCGGCGAGCTCGTTCGCGACGATCCGGGCACCGATCGCGAGCACGTTGGCGTCGTTGTGCTCTCGGCTCAGGCGCGCCGTGAAGAGGTCGTTGCACAGCGCGGCGCGCACGCCATGCACCTTGTTCGCCGTGATCTGCTCGCCCTGCCCGCTGCCGCCGAGCACGATCCCGCGCTCGGCAGCGCCGCTCGCGACCTCGCGCGCGACCGCCGCGCAGAACTGCGGGTAGTCGACCGGCGACTCCGAATCGGTTCCGAGATCAGCGACGCTGTGTCCGGATCCGGCGAGCACACCGATGAAGCGCGACTTCAGCGCGAAGCCGGCGTGGTCGGAACCGATGGCGATCCGCACGCGCAGGAGTGTAGAAGGCGCCTCAGGATCTGTCGGGAGACGGTACGGGGGAACGGCCCGGGTCCTCGAACATGTTCGCGGGCGTCGGCGATTCACCGCGCACTTCGCGCAGGATCCGCGTACCGAGATGGAACAGTTCCTCGAAGTAGCGCTTGGCCTGCAAGGCGAGCATGCCCACGCTGAGCAGCATGATCGCGGCGGCCGCGAGCGCGACGCCGAGCACGTAGGTGATCCGGGCGCCCTCGAAGGGCTCGCCGACCGCGAAGGAGAGCGTGACGAGCGCCGCGATCGTCGTGATCAGACCGGGCGCGATGAAGAACGCGAACGGGCGGAAGAAGAACGCCGACATGAGCGAGCGGATCGTGCCGCTCGCGAGGCGCACGGTCGAGCGCCGGGGCAGCTGCTCGATGACCGTCCAGTCGAGGTGGCCGGGGATCTCCTCGATCCGGGCCCGCAGCAGCTGCGCCTTGTACAGGATCTCGGTGTTCACCTCGGTGCCCATGGCTTTGAGGTTCAGCGAGGCGATGAATCGTCGGTCGTACGCGCGCACCATGCCGGTGAGCGTGCGAATACGACCGCTCGCCGCGATCGAGAGGATCTGGTTGGCGACGCGCGACGCGAGGTTGCGCAACGGCGGGACCGCCGTGGTGCGGCCACCGGGCATGTACGGCGACGCGATGACGACGCGCGCCTGCGTCGACTCGATCGTGTCGAGCAGGCGGCCGATGTGGTCGGCGCTGTAGCTGAGGTCGCAGTCGATCACCACGAGGTAGTCGGTCGCGCAGCTGTTGAACGCGGTGCGCAGGGCCTGGCCGAGCATGAAGTTGACGCGGTGACGCAGGACCCGGATGTGGGGTTCCCGCGTCGCCATCTGCTGTGCGAGGTATCCGGTTCCGTCGGTACTGCCGTCGTCGACGACGACGATCTCCCAGCGGAACCGGTCGTCGAGCGTGTGCATGTACACGACGAGCGTCCGCAAGGTGTCGAGGATGATCGACGACTCGTTGTACGCAGGAACGATCACCGAGACGGACGGCTTGCCGCCGGGCGCCTCGCTCGGAGGGATCTCGACCCGGTCGTTCGTAACGGTCATCGGCGCCGCCCGACGAACGCCTTCGCGCGCCGCGGACGGCGCGCGCCCGGCTCCACCGACGGCAGCGCCGATCCCGACACGGCCGCGGCGTGCTCGCCGACCGTGCAGATCTCGTACCGTTCGGCGAGCAGCGCGAGGAACCCCTCCACCAGCTCGCGCTTCTCCTTCCCGCTCATCGCCATGCCGGGGAAGAACGAGAGCGAGCTCACGTCGTCGCCACCGAGGATGTCGAGCGGGTGGAGCAGGATCGACGGCGCGACCTTCGTGGCGCGGCAGGTGAGCAGCGCGGTGCGGAAGTACGCGCGCGCGAGCGCCGGCGAGCGGCCCGCGAGGTAGAGCAGATACGAAACGTGGAACGGCACGCGCAGACCGGGAAGGGTCGTGACCGGGATCTCGACGATGCCTTCGGTGCCGACGTTCCAGCGGTACGGGCGCAGTGGGCGCAGGGCGTCGCTCGCGCCACCGAAGAGCTCGGCCCGTTCCTCACGCTGGTCGGCGTCGAGCTTGGTCGAGCGGAAGTAGAAGGCGCGCGCGAGCGGACCGATGATCGTGGGCAACGTCGACGCGTCGTACAGGTATCCGCGCTCGGCGAGCACGTTCAGGACCGTGGTCGACAGGCTGTAGCCGGGACCGCGAAATCCCACCGGCACCCGGTCGGTCACGGCTGCGATGGCGTCCTCCGCACGCGCGAGCTCGTCGCGCAGTTCCGCGTTCGTGTAACGCTGCAACCAGGGCTCGTGCTTGAAGGAGTGGTTCCCGATCTCGTGGCCCGCGGCCGCGAGGGCGCCGATCGCGTCGTGGTTGCGCTCCAGCGCCGCGTCCTGACCGACGACGAAGAACGTGATGGTGAGGTCGAGCGACTCGAGCAGGTCGAGCGCTCGCGGCGCGGCGACGTCGAGGTAGGAGGGCAGCGCCTCCCACTGCGGGTCACCGTGGGTCTTCAGGTACGACCACTCGTTGTCGAGGTCGAGCGACAGGCTGGCCAGCGGTTTCATCGGTCCTCCGGCCCGCGTCCGGGAACGGGCTCCTCTTCATGATCGACCCGTCGAGGGGGACGATGAACGTTGGCCACCGGTTCATGGTGTCATTCCCCGGGAATGTTCGCGCGCAGTGCTGCGGGCGGCGCGCCTAGGACACGCCGACAGGAAGCGGGCGCGGAGCCTCCTCGAGCCGCCGGGCCGCCCGTTGCGCAAGGGCGATCGCCTCGTCGACGTTGAGCGTGCCGTTCACGATCTGCGCGCTCCCGCAGAGGTGGATTCCGGGCTGGCTCGTGTGCAGGGGCGGAACCCCCTCGGAGTACCGCAGCGTCGACAGCGCGAACACCTGGCGTACCCGTGACACGCGGAAGGCGAGCACGTCCGATTCCTCGAGATCGGGGTACAAACGGCGCAGAGCGGGCACGAAGCGGGCCCGGACCTCGTCGTCGTCGACGTCGAAGAAGGGGTCGTCGGGCGCGAGGTACTTGGGGAGGTACACGAGCGTGTGGCCTCCGAAGTGCCGCGGGTCGACGAACGCCGACATCTCGATGACGGTCGTGAACGGCACGTCGTCGGTGATGTAGGTGAGGTAGTAGCCGCCGAGCGGGCGCTTCAGGACCAGTGAGGCGCAGACGATCCCCTGGTAGCGCGTTCGAGCGAGGCGCGCACCTTCGGCCGGGGCGAGGCCGGGCACGAGGCGGGCCGCGAGCGGCGCGGCCGCGGTGACGACGACGTCGTCGTATGCGTCGACGTCGCCGCCGGCACCGGTGACCTCGACGCGGCCCTCGACCGAATCGATCCGGGCAACGCGTGACGCGAGCCGCACGTCGACGCCTTCGGCGCGCAGCAGCTCGCCGAATCGCTCGAGGACCCGCGCATAACCGCCCGGCACGTAGCCGAACATCTCCTCCTTCAGGCCGGAGCGCCGGGCCGCGTACAAGCGCTGGATCGTCGCCCAGAGGAACGCGGCCGACGTCTCCGTGTACGCGTCGCCGAGCTTCGCCCGGAGCTGCGGCAGCCAGAACTTGCGGAACGCGCGCCGCCCCGAAAGCCGTCGCAACCACGACTCCACGTCGATCTGCTCGAGCCGCCGCCAGTCCGTGACGCGCGATCCGTACCAGATCGTCGCGCCGAGGCGGATCTTGTCGACGAGGTTCAGCGCGGGGAGGCGCAGGAACTCGAGGGTGTTCGACACCGACGAGAGGTGGCCGTCGCTGTAGTACCCGGTGCGCGTCTTCACCCACTCGATCTCGTCGTCGAGACCGAGCTCGGCGAGGATGCCGCGCGTATGCGCATCGGAGAGCAGGGTCACGTGATAATGCCGGTCCCAGACGACCGGGTCCTCGCCCTCGACCGGCAGGCTCCACGCGCTTGCCAGCCCGCCGAGGACCGGCGCGGCTTCGTAGAGCGTGACCTCGCGGCCCTGCAGCGCGAGGAAGTGCGCCAGGCTGAGCCCGAGCATCCCGCCGCCCACGACGGCGATCGACCGGCCGGCGACGTCGCTCATGATCGACCCGTCGGGGTGACGGGTGGATCGAGCTCCTCGACCCCGCCCGCGCACACGCGATAGGCGAGACCACACGCGGCGCAACGCTGCTCGCCCTCGCTCGGCGCGCTCCCGCGCGGGAACCGCCACACCGGCTCGCCGCAGCGGCAGACGATCGCGATCGAGCGGGCCGGGCTGCCGACGACGAGATGGAACGGCTCGACGTCGCGCGTGACGACGCTGCCCATCCCGACCATGCACCAGCGCCCGAGCGTGATGCCGCAGCCGATCGTCGCGCCGGCCCCGACGCTCGCGCCGGCGCCGACGCGGGTCGTGAGGGTGTGCTCGTCGGCTCCCGAGTAGCGCAGCTGCGACAGCGCGGTGTCGGTACCTCGGGGATAGCGGTCGTTCGTGAAGATCGTGCCCGCGCCGATCATGACGCCGTCCTCGATCGTCACACCGGTCGGGACGTACACCATCGCGTTGAGCTTGACGAAGTCGCCGATCACGGCGTCGGGCCCGAGGTAGGTCTTCTCGCCGATGATGCAGTCGTGTCCGATCCGCGCGCCGACACGCGCGTGGACGTGATCCCAGACCGCGGTCCCGGGACCGATCTCCACGCCGTCCTCGACGTTCGCCGTGGGGTGGATTCGGGGCGGAACCGGTTCGCTCACGGAGCTCCCAGGGATCGGGACGGCGGGAGTGGGTCGGGCGAGGCTCAGGCGACGTCGGCCGCCGCGCCGTTGGCGCCCACGACCCGAACAGGCGGCGACGCGACTGCGACCCACTGGCGGCGCGTGATGGAACGGTACGCGGCGGCGATGACGTCGACGGACGCGATCGCGTCGTCGGCGGTGATGAGCAGGTCTTCCCGGCTTTGTACCGCGCGCACGAAGTTGACGACCTCGGCGCGCATCGCTGTGACCTTGTCGTAGCCGGGACCGAAGACGGTCCAATCCGAGGCGCCGGCCTTGCGGTAGCGCGACTGCTTCCAGCCGACCTCGATCGTCCCCTCGCTGCAGCAGAGCCGCACGAAGTAGTCGACCGACTTGTCGATGCTCCACGACAGGTCGACGGTACCGAGGACGTCCTGCTCGGTGCGCAGGAACATCTGCGCGGTGTCTTCGACCGCGAGGCCCTGAACCCGGCGACCCTCGACCGCGTGCACGTCGGAGATCCGACCGAGGAAGAAGCGGGCGATGTCGACCGAGTGCGTGCCGTTGTCGATCAGCACGCCGCCGCCGGAGATCTTGGGCTGCGCGTTCCAGCGGTTGCCCATCGCGACACGTGACGCGAAGACGTTCTCGAACAGGATCGGCTCGCCGAGGATGCCGGAATCGAGAATCTCACGGGCGCGGTGCACGTCGTCGACGTAGCGGAACTTCGCGGCCATCGTGACGATGACCGATGCCGCGTCCGCCTCGGCGATCAGGCGGCGCGCCTCGCCGGGCGTGACCGCGAACGGCTTCTCGCACAGCACCGCGACGCCGTCGCGCACGAAGAACTCGGCGAGTTGCACGTGCGTCGACGGCGGGGTGCACAACAGGACGGCATCCAGCGGCGTCGCGGCCGCCATTGCCTCCGCGGTCGCGAAGCCGGGGCAACCGAGCTTGGCCGCAGCCGCGTCGACCGCCTCGGGGCGAGGGTCGACGACCCCGACGACGTTGACCTCGTCGAGGCCGCACAGGACCTCGAGGTACGACTGCGCGATGCCACCGGCGCCGACGAGACCGAAGCGCACCGGGGCGCTCACGACCCGCCGCCCTGGAGGTGAGCCACCGCCTCGCCGATACGACGCCCGAGTTGCTCGACGTCGTCATGGGTGTACCGCTCGTTCCACGGCAGCACGAGCACGTGGTCGAGGGCGGCAAAGGTGCCCGGGAAGCGCTCCACGGAGTAGTCGAGGGCCTCGGGGCGGGCGAGCGTGAAGGGCCAGCGGCTCTCACCGAAGGTCTTCTGGTTCACGAACACGCCGCAGCGGAACGCCGGCTTCTGGATGTAGCGCGGCGCGGAGGCAATGCCGCCCATCTTGAGCTCGGCCGCGAGCGCACCGGGCCCGCCGGGCACGACCTCGGGGTCGACGATCAGCGCGTAGCGCCAGTAGGTGTGGACGTCGCCGGGCGCCGCGACCGGAACCGTGAGGCCGGCAACGTCCTCGAGCATCGCGTTCAGGTGCGTCGCGTTCGAGATGCGGGTGGCGACGCCGGACTCGAGCTTGTCGAGCTGCGCACACGCGACGGCGCCCTGCAACTCGGTCAGGCGGTAGTTGAGGGCGAGGAAGTCGTGGTCGGTGGGAGACGACCAGTAGTCCCACGCCTTGTTCACGTAGCGGCGCATGTGGTGCGCGAGCGCTTCGTCGTTGCTCACGACCAGGCCGCCCTCACCAGTGGTGATGTGCTTGCCCTGCTGGAGGCTGAAGCACCCGACGAGGCCCATCGAGCCGACGAGCCGGCCCCGGCTGCGGGCGAGGAAGGCCTGGGCACAGTCCTCGATCACGGGGACGCCGTGGCGCCTCGCCACGGCCTCGATCCCGTCCATATCGCAGGGGAGGCCGAAGAGGTGGGTGACGACGACGGCCCGCGTACGGTCCGACATCGCGGCCTCGACCGACTCGGGGGTGACGTTCATCGTCACGGGGTCGACGTCGGCGAAGGCCGGGACCGCCCCTTGGTACAGGAGCGGGGCCAGCGCGCCCATGTCGGTGATCGCCGTCGTGACGATCTCCTCACCGGGCTCCGGGTCGACCGCCGCGACCGCGACGTGGACCGCCGCGGTCCCGGAGGCGCACGCGACGGCCGCCTTCACGCCGAGCATGTCGGCGAAGCGGGCCTCGAGCGCCTTCACGTGGGTGCCCTTGGTACTGGTCAGGGTGCCGCTGGCGATGGCATCGCGAACGAGCGCGATCTCCTCCTCGCCGAGCATCCGCCCTGTGGCGTCCTGATCCGACGGCAGTACCAGCGCGTCGGGAAGGCGCAAGTCAGTCATCGCCACCACTGCTTTCCAAGTCGATCCGAACCCCGATGTCGCACGCCCGATTCCTCACACCGACTTCCCCACATTCCCCATCCACTTCCCCACACTCCCCACACTCCCCACACCCGTCCTCGTAATGGACGCCCCCGGACCGCTCACCGAGCGTAGCCGCGCGGCGACACGGGTCCGGCGTTGCCCGAGCACGATTTCCGGTCGGTTCCGTCGGTGTTGCACTGCTCTTGCTCCACTGCCTCTATCGGCGGGCACCTTCGGCCGATGAAGGGCACGAGACGAACGAGTTCGGCGAAGTCGGGAACGCGCCGCTCGCTAGGCTCGATCCCGGCCACGCACGCGAAGGGATTCCAGTGGGTGAGCAGCAGTTCGGGCGCCCGCGGGTGGCCGTCGTCTACGGAACCCGCCCGGAGGCGGTGAAGCTGCTCGGGATCGCCGCCCTGCTCGGTCGCGGCGCCTGCCTGGTGCACACCGGCCAGCACTACGACCCGGAGATGGCATCCGGTTTCGAATCGGGCCTCGGATTCCCCCCGCCCGACCGCCGCCTCGCCATCGGCGGCGGCACGCGCGGCCGCCAGATCGCCGACGCGCTCGTCGGGCTGGAGTCCTTGCTCACGGGCGAGCACTTCGGCGCGGTGATCGTGCAGGGCGACACGAACACCGCGCTCGCAGGAGGGCTCGCCGCGAACGTCGCGGGCGTCCCGCTCGTACACGTCGAAGCGGGGCTGCGATCCCACGACCCGGCGATGCCGGAGGAACACAACCGCGTCGTCGTCGACCACCTCTCCGATCTCTGCTGCGCGCCGACGGCCACGAGTGCCGCGAACCTCGCCGACGAGGGCATCTCCGGCGGCGAACGCGTCGTGGTCACCGGCAACACGGTCGTGGAGGCCGTGCTCCAACTCCGACCCGACGTCGCCGAGACCGACACGTTGCTCGCGGCACGCGGTGTCGAGCGCGACCGCTTCGTGCTCACGACGTTCCACCGCCCCGAGAACGTCGACGACCCCGAAGTCCTCGCGACGATCCTCGACGAGCTCGCCGCGCTCCCCCTCCCCGTCGTCCTCCCGCTGCATCCGCGCACGCGGGCACGGGCGGCCGATGCCGGACTCGAGCCGCTGCTCGACAAACTGGTGGTCGGCCCGCCGGCGGGGTACCGCGAGTTCATCGGATTGATGGGCGCGTGTGCCCTGCTCGTCTCGGATTCCGGCGGGGTTCAGGAGGAATCGAGCGTCGTGAAGCGTCCGGTCGTCGTGGTCCGCAACTCCACGGAACGTCCGGAGGTGCTCGGCACGTTCTCGCGCCTCGTCGCTCCGGGCGGCGCGATCGGCGCAGCCGCGGCGGAGTGGCTCGACGACATCACCGCGGTGCACGAGCGGCTCGCCACCATCCCGTGCCCCTATGGCGAGGGCAACGCGTCGGCCCTCACGGTCTCTGCGCTCGACCGACTCCTCGGCGTCCGATGAGCGCCGTCCACACCTCCGGCACCTCATCCACAGGTTCGGACCGAGACCAGGGCTGGCGCGGAACCGGCGCACGCGTGCAGGCGGTGCGCTTCGGCGTCCTCGCCTTGATCTTCATGGCCGCGCTCGTGCACGTGCCGTTCCCGTTCTGGGGCGATCAAGCGCTGTTCGCCTCCGCCGCGCACGGCATGCGCCACGGTGACCGGCTCTACGTCGACTTCTGGGACTACAAGCAGCCCGGCATCTACCTCTGGTATCTCGTCGCCGGCACGGTCTTCGGCTTCCGCCAGAGCGGCATCCACTTCGCCGAGCTGCTCTGGTCGGTGGTGTTCGCGCTCTGCCTCCAGCGCATGATGCGGGCGCGCGTCCGCAATCGCTGGGTTGCCGAGGTTGCACCCGTCTTCACGGTCGGCGCGTTCTACGCGGCAACGACCGGTTGGGATCTCACCCAGATCGAGTGGCTCGTCGCGTTCCCGCTCGCGCTCTCGCTGTGGGCCGCGGCCGACGCGGGTGACGGCCCCGAACGATCAGGGAAGCTGCTGCTCTCGGGCGTCGCGGCCTCGGCCGTCGTGTACTTCAAGCTCGTCTACGTCTTGATCCCGATCGCCTTCTGGGGCTACCTGCTCCTCGAGCGCCACCACCGGCTCGGCCACGAGGAAGACACCCGAAACGCCCGCGCGCACGATGAGTCCATGCTGCTGGGCGGCCTCGCCGTGCCGCTGCTGCCGCTCCTCGCGTACTTCGTCGTACATCGCCTGCTCGGCACGATGTGGTGGACGTACGTCACCTACCCGCCGAAGGTCGTGCGGTCGATCGACCCCGTCCCGTTCTCGCGCTTGCGCGAGGGCGTCCAGTTCTTCGTGCAGTACTTCGCGTGGCTCACGCCGCTCGCACTGTTCGCGTTCAGCACGCGCCGCCGCCGCGCCGACCGCCGTCGCGACCTGCTCGTCGCGGGGCTCGTGATCTGGTTCGTCCTCGGCTTCGCGACGGTCGTGATCCAAAACGAGTGGCAGTACCAGTTCATGCTACCGCTGGTGCCACTCGGGCTGCTCGCCGTGTACGGACTCGACGATCTCTGCACGAGTTGGCGTGCCGTTCGTGCCCGTCGACGCGCCGCGGGCGCGCCGGCGCCGCGCTTGCACCGGACCGCCGTCGCGATCCTGCTCGCGTCCGCGCTCCTCGCGCTGTTCCCCGCGAAGGAAGTCGTACACAAGGTGAAGTCACTCGCCGCCGACGACTTCGCGCTCACCGCGAGCGGCCACGCCGCGTTCGACGACACGTTCGCGCCCTACTACCCGACGGCGCGCGCGGCGGCCGCGTTCCTCAGCGAGCCGGGGCGCGAACCGGGACCGATTCACGTCGAGGGCAACCCCCTCATCCAGTACCTCTCCGGCCGGCCGGCCGCGCTGAAGGAACACGGGTGGGCGCCCGAGCAGTCGGACGCGCGCCTCTGGCGGTGGACACGCGAAGAGCTGCGAGCGCAACGACCGGTGTACCTCTGGATCGATCAGTTCTCCGACGGCATCATGCGCGAACGCTCGCCCGATACCCTCGCCGAGATCCATTCGCTGTACTGCCCGGTCGAGACCATCGGCGACGGCACCTGGTACGCGCGGCACGGCAGTCGAGAGTGCAGGGCGGGTTCGTGAGCACGATGATCCGGGAGAAAGACCTTCACCTGCTGCCGCGCGACGCGCTCGGTGAAGACGAACGACCTCGACCAGGGCGACTGGAACTATCGCTCCGTCCTCGGTTGGGTACAGCGCCTCAGGATGCGTTGCGTCGCATCGGTGCTCGAAGCCGCGCCGCGCGCCGCTCGGCTGCTCGAGGTCGGCTACGGCAGCGGGATCTTCATGCCGCAGCTCGCGCGTTACACCGACGAACTGCACGGCGCCGACGTGCACCCGAGCGGCGCGGCCGTCGCACCCGTGCTGAATTCGCACGGTGCCCCGGCGCGGCTCGTGCGCGCCGCCGCGGGTGCACTCCCCTATCGGGACGGCGCGTTCGACACCGTCGTCACGGTGAGCACGCTCGAGTTCGTGCCGAGCGTCGAGGGCGCGGTCGCCGAGCTCGTACGCGTCACGCGTGTCGGCGGCCGGCTCGTGATCGTGACGCCCGGGCAGTCGCCGCTCCTCGACCTCGGCCTCCGCGTGCTGTCGGGCGAACGAGCCGAAGACACCTTCCAGGGTCGCCGCGCGCTCGTCGTCCCCGCCGTCGAGCGCTCCGCACGCGTCCTCGAGGTGCGAACGCTGCCGCCGGTCGTCGGGCGCCGCGCGCTGCCGCTCTACCGCGTACTCGTCGCAACACCGACGGGATCGTCAACGTAACCTACTGCGGATGCCCGCCGAAGAAGACGTTCGTCGCGGCCGCCACGCTCGGCGACGTCGAGCCGCAATCGCGGCCGCCGCCGTGCTCGCGGCCGCGACGGTCACCGCCGCGTGTGGGGCTCCGTCCCGGGTCCAGACCGCGCAGGACACGCCCGACTTCGCGACGGTCTCGGTCCCGCTCGGAAAGCCGCTGCCGAAGGCACTGAGCGAGGTCGGCGTCGATCGCAAGCGTGTCGATGCCGCGTGCGTCGCGCTCCAATCGCGTATCCGCGTGCTCTTGCCCGACGTCATGACACCAGGGGCGTTCGTCGACCGGCACTGCGAGTGGGACGGACCGGCCGACGGGCTCGACGGCCACGTTGTCGCCCTGGCTCGCCATCGGGACGATCGTCACGAGCGGCGGCTCGGTCGACCTCGCGCAGACGCGCCTGCACGTCGAGAGCGAGCAGTCGCTGCCGGGGCTGGGCGCGGAAGCCGACTACGTCCCCGAGACCCGCACCGTGTATCTCGTGATCTCCGGGCGCCTCTGGTACGTGCAACTGATCGGTGGCGCGCCCACCGAGGAGGACGCGCGCCGCATCCTCGTCACGCTCGGCGGCGACCTCGCGCGGCTGCGGGCGGTCCGCTGACCGGCCGCGGCTTCGGGCCGCTCGCCCTCATCGCGCGACGAGCAGCACCACCTCGACCGGGCCCGTGTAACGCCGATCGCTGACGACGCGGTAACCGACCCGCAGCTGGTTGACCCGCGTGACGATCACGGCCGGTTCGGCGTCGGCCACGATCCACAGCCGCCGGTACGGACGCGCGAGCGCGTGCTCGACGAACGCCTGCGAGAGCGGATCGATGCGTTGATCGCCGGTCTTGAAGTCGTTCCACGCCTTCGCGGGGAAGACAGGTTCGAGGTCGGCGAGGTTCAGGTCGTCGCGGAGATAGAACTGCGCGGGCAGGCGAGCCTCGTCGGGCGTGAACGCGATCGCGTCACCCGGCTGGGCGCGCGCCGCGAGCTGCGCCATCGCGGAATGGAAGTCCTGGTACGGCGGCGAGCTGTACCACATCGTCACGCCGCGCACCGCGAGCCCGGCGGAGATCGCGAAGACCGCGACGACCACCAGCGCGTTCTTCGGCGCGATGCGGGTGAGACCGTACGCCGCGAGCACGAGCACCGCGACGACACTCCAGAGCGCGTACCGCTCCAGCCACAACCCGTGCAGGTACGACAGCGACATCAAGAGGATCGCCGGTGCGACCGCCCAGAGGATCGGGAGCGCGAAGCGGAACGCGTCGGTCGAGTGCAGGGAACGTCGCCCGACCCTCACCGCGACAACGAGCGCGATGATCATTCCGAGGCAGATGACCGGGATCGCGGTGAAGGTTCGCCCCGACATCGACCACACGAGCCCGCGAAGCTCGTTGATCCCCGGTTTCTCGATGAATCCGAGCTCGCTGCTGTTGATCTGCAGGAGTGGCGCGAGCAGCGCGGGAGCGGCCCAGAGCGCGATCAGGAACCCGTTGCGGACCCAGTGCATCTCGCGCCGGCGATCGGCCGGCAGGAACCAGAGCGCCACGATTTGCGCAGCGACGCCGAGCACGGCGAAGCCGTGCGCATAGATCGTGAGCGCGCCGAAGGCGATCCATGCCGGGCGGCTCCACCGGCGGGGCGCGAGGACGTACTCGGCGAGGAAGGCGCCCGAGTAGGCGCAGAGCATCGTCGCGAGCATGTAACCGCGCGCCTCTTGTGCGTACTGCAACGCGAAGCCGTTCAGCGCGAAGAGCAGTGCCGCGAGGAGTCCCGTGCGCTCGTCGAAGAGCCGGCGGCCGGTCATCCACACGGCCGGGACCGCGGCTGCGAACGCGACGACCGACACGCTGCGCAGCGAGTCGATCGTGCTCGACACCCGGTTGGCCGGCCACATCAGGAGCGAGTGGAGGATCTGGTAGCCCTCGTGCCGCACGAGCACCGACAGCAACGCGGGGAAGCTGCGGTCGACGGTCGACCAGGTGTAGCCCTCCTCGTGACCGGCGCTGTGACGCTGGAGGTACGCGAACCCGACGGCGAGGGCGAGCCCGGTACAAGCCGCCACCGCCAGGCGGACCCGAAGCGGAACCGGGCCCGACGGTGCCGCACTCACCGCGTCGCCCGGCGCCGCGTCGAGCACCGCTTCGTCGGTCATGGGGCGGTCGGACCCGCGTCGACACCGAGGGATCGGTACACCCCGACCGTGGCCGCGGCGGTCGCCGCCCACGTCAGCCGCGCCGCCGCCGCGATCCCCGCCGCGCGCGTTCCTCGCGCCGGCTCGGGTCGTTCGCCAGCTCGCGCAGGGTCGCGGCTTGGGCCTCCACGTCTCCGATCGGGACGAACTCGATCGCGTCCGCGCCGATGTCGGGCAGCGCACCCACCCGTGTCGCCATCACCGTGCTCCCGCATGCCAACGCCTCGATGGGCGGAAGGCCGAAGCCCTCGTACCGGGAGACGTACGCAACAACCGTGGCGGCAGCGTAGAGCGCGGGCAGGTCCTCGCGGCCCACCTGACCGAGGAGCTGGGCCCCCCGCGGCGCGTCCACCGTGACGATGTGTCCGCCGGCGAGTGCCAGCGGAAGCTCCGCCGCGGCCGCGGCGGCCGCCAGGGTGGGGACGTCCTTGCGCGGTTCGAGGTTGCCGACGTGCAGCACGAACCGCTCGGGGAGCGCGTACCGGGCCCGCACCCGAGCAACGGCCTCGGGTGCGGGCGGCGCGAAGTCGGGTCCGGGAGCTTCCAGGACCACGTGCGCGTCGCGCCGGAAGCGGGCGCGTACCCGCTCGGCCGTGAACGACGAGACCGCGATCACCGCGTCCGCGCGCCGGATCGAGCGGCGGGTCGTGAGCTGCTTCCCGAACCGGCGCGCCCGCCCGAAGGCATCCGGGTCGTCGAACAGCGAGAGGTCGTGGACCGTGGCAACCGACGGTGCACCCGGCCGGAGTGGCAGATCGACGTCGAGTGCATGGACGAGATCCGCGGGTCCGGGCGCGCGCAGGCTCTCGATGGTGCGCCGCACGCCGTCGCAATCTCGCCGGGCGCGCGCCTTCACTCCGGGCGGCAGCTCACCGGTCGCGCGCTGCTGCACCACGGCGATCAGCTCCGCCTCGATCTGGCCGGGCAGCGCGCGCAACAGCTCCCGGCAGTACGTCTGCACTCCGCTGCCGCTCGCGTGCAGCGCGAGCGCGTTCAGGACGACGCGCGGTCGCACGTGATGACGATCCCGACGAGGAGCCAGAAGAAGAAGTCCATCGGGAAGATCTCGAAGTACGTCGCGACGAAGCACGCGATCGAGACACCCAGGATGTGCGCAGTCAACCCTTCCGCGAGCGCCTGATCTCGACCGTCGAGACGGGTCGCAGACGCGCGCACTGAAATGAAGATCGTGATCATCATCAGCACGAAGAAGAACAGGCCGACGATGCCGATCTCGAAGCTCGTCTTGAAGTACTGGTTGTCGGGTTGGTAGGCGTCGGTCAGCTTCTTGAGCTTCTCCACCTTCTCGCCCGCGGAGCCGGCCGTGGCGATGCCGTGCCCGACCGGGTCGAAGATCTTCGAGAGGTTGCTCGTCCAGCTCTGCTGGCGCTGGCCGAAGCTCGTCGAACCGAGGGCCGGGGTCGAGAACTGGCCGGGCAGGAACAGCAGCGCGACGAGCGCGAGCGGGACGGCGAGCAACAGCCACTTGTAACGCGTGACCGCGAGGTACCCGAGCCCGATCCCGACGACGAGCCAGGCCCCGCGCACGAACGAGAACAGCAGGCCCACTCCGATGACCGGGAGGCAGCCGAAGAACAGCACGCTGCGCAACCGGCGCGGTTCGCGCAGCGACACCGCGGTGCCGATCACGATCACCAGGGCGAGGTAGAAGCCGTAGTCGAACGGCAGCCGGAACGTCGAGAACGACCGGAGGAAGTGCCCGGTGAAGCGGATCGTCGTGTTGTAGCTGTATCCGAGCGACGCGAGCCGGGCCGCGCCGACTTGCTGCTGCCAGATGCCGACGAGCGCGGTGATGAGCGCGTTCACCATCATGATCGTGACGACGCGGTCGCGATCGCGCGCGCGTCGAGCGGGCACAGCCACACCATCACGGCCATCAGCACCCAGAAGAACCCGATCTTGATTCCGACCTGCGCCTGGGTGCCCCGCACGACCGCCGCCGAGAGGAGCGCGACGCCGAAGTACCCGAGGAACGGCTGCGCGACGCGAGGCAACGGTCGCCGGAGGCGTGGTTTGCCGGCAATGGTGAGGATCGTCCAGAGCAACGTGTAGAGCGCGAGCGCCTCCTTCCAGCCCGAGGGAATGGGCAGGACGGCGTCGAGGCCCCAGTACGGCACGGTGGCAACCAGCAGCAGCACGCCCCGCTGCGGGCGCTGCGCGATCGCGAGGCCGACCGGCGCGCCCACGCCGAGCACGAGCAGGAGCGGCGCGGCCGCGTTGAACGGCTTCAGGAACGGATCGAAGAAGGCACCGGGAAGGATCAGCGCGCCGACGGTGAAGACGGCGATCGCCCCGGCAACGGCCACGACGACGACGAACTTGACGCGGTCGCGGTCCATCCTCGGTCGGGGAGGCGCGAGCATGACGGGCGCAGGGTACCGCTGTGAACCCACACCGAGCGTGCACCGGATCACCAAAGGCGGGCCGTACACTGCCCCCCCGTGGATCTGGCCGATCACTTCCGCGTCGTGCGGGCGAACTGGTGGAAGATCTTGCTCGCCGCCGTCGTGGTCGGTGCGCTGAGCTACGTCTACAGCGCCCGCCAGCCGAAGGTGTACTCCACGAACCAGCTGCTCAGCGTCGCGAGCCAGGACGTCATCGGCGGCGGCAGCGTCGACCCGAGCAAGATCGACTTCCGGGCGTCGTTCTACGCCGCGATCGGCAACAGCTCGACCATCGCCAAGGCCGCGCGCACCGACGCCGTGAAGCTCGACCCGAAGCTCGCCGACCTCAGCGCCGACACGATCCAGGGTGACATCAACGTCTCGACGACCGACACGAGCGGCTTCCTACTGCTCAGCGCGAACGGCCGGAGCGCGGGCGAGGCGGTGACCCTCGCCAAGGCGACGTCGAGCGCGCTCTCGCAGTTCATCCTCAACCTGCAGCAGGACCAGCAGAACCAGAGTCGCAACGCCCTCACCGCGCAGAAGCAGCGCTTGCAGACCGCGCTCGACGGTCTGACCGGCGGATCGAGCAACCCGGCCTACGCCGACGTGCAGGCGCTCCTCAACCAGACGACCGCCGCGCTCATCACGCTGCAGCAGACGTCGCCGCTCGGCATCGAGTCGGTCACGGTCCCGATAACGCCGACCACGCCGGTGTCGCCGCGGCCGAAGAAGGCGGGCCTGCTCGGCTTCCTCGTCGCGCTCGTGCTCGTCGGTGAAGGCACCGTGATCGCCCGGGCGTTCAGCGACCGTTTCGCCCGCGCCAACGACGTCGAGCAGATCACGAGCTTCACCGGCCTCCCGGTGCTCGCGATGGTCCCGCGGGGCCGCGGTCCCGAGGTGGTGGAGGCGTTCCGGACGCTGCGAACGAATCTCATGTTCCTCGAGGGCGCGGGCCGGCCGCGCACGATCGCGATCGTCAGCCCGAACCCCGGTGCCGGGAAGTCGTTCTCCGCCGTGCACCTCGCGGAGTCGGCGGTCGCGGTCGACGCCGCGGTCGTGCTCATCGACGCCGACCTCCGGCGCCCGGTGCTCCACTCCCGCCTGCGCGTCGACCGCGAGCCCGGTCTCAGCAACGCGCTGCGCGGCGCCGACCTGCAGACCACGCTGCACCGGGTCGACGGCATCCAGAACCTGAAGCTCATCCCGAGCGGGTCGGCCGTCAACGACACGGTCGGCGTCCTCGGAGGCCGGGCGTTCCGCCACGTGCTCGACTCCCTCGACTCCGCGGAGCTGATCGTCGTCGACACGCCGCCCGGCGCGGTCTACGCGGACGCGCTCGCGGTCGCGGCGCAGTGCGACGCCACGCTGCTCGTGCTCGACGCGAAGTCGACCCGCCGCCGCGCGGCCCGCACGCTCATCGATTCGCTCGAGCGCACCGGCGCCACGCTCATCGGCGTGGTCGTGAACAACGCGTCCGTCGACCGGCGCGACACCTACGAGCGAGGTTGACATGGCCGCCTCCGGCGGCGCCTCCCGCGCGCGTGTCGCGATCGTGCACGAGAAGTTCAGCGTCTACGCGGGTTCCGAGCGCGTCGCCGAGCAACTCCACCTCCTCTGGCCCGACGCGCCCGTGTTCGCGACGGTGTGCGACCCCGACACGCTCGGCCCGCTGTTGCGCGACGCCGACATCCGCACGAGCCCGCTCCAGCGCCTCTACCGCGGCGGCGACCACTACGCGCACCTCCTGCCGTTGCTCCCGCTCGCGATGCGCCACTTCGATCTCGACGAGTTCGACCTCGTGATCACCAGCCATCACGCGTTCGCGAACCGCGTGCGGCCGCGCCCCGGTGTGCCGATCGTCTCCTACGTGCACACACCCGCGCGCTGGATCTGGGAACCGAGCACACGTCGCCACGAGATCGGCGGAGCGGCCGGGCGAGCATTGCTCGCGACGTTCGCGGCGACGCAACGCCGTCCCGATCGGATCGCGGCCCAACGGGTGACGGCCCACGTCGCGAACTCCCGTCACGTCGCGGAGCGCATCCGGCGGTGGTGGGGTCGTGACGCGACCGTCCTCGCGCCGCCCGTCGACACCGACTACTACACCCCCGACGCCACCTCGACCCGCGACGACTTCTTCCTCGTCGCGGGTCGGCTGGTGCCCTACAAGCGGCCGGAGCTGGCGGTCGCCGCCGCGACCCGGGCCGGCGTGAAGCTCGTCGTCGCGGGCGACGGGCGGGCGCGGCCCGCGGTCGAGGCCGCGGCCGGCCCCGGCGTCGAGCTGCTCGGCCGGGTCGACGACGCGACCCTGCGTGACCTCTACCGGAGATGCCGGGCGCTGCTCTTCCCCGGTGAGGAGGACTTCGGGATCATGCCCGTGGAGGCTCAGGCCTGCGGCGCTCCGGTCGTCGCTCGCGCCGTCGGTGGCGTGCTCGACACGGTCGTCCACGGGACAACTGGTGTGCTCTACGGCGCGACGACCGATACAGAACACGTGGACAACCTCGCTCGCGTCCTGCGCGAGTTCGACGACGCCGCCTTCGACCGGCACGCGATCCGCGCACACGCGGAGCGGTTCGCGCCCCATCGGTTCCGCGAGGGCTTCGCCGCCGCGGTCGAGCGGGCCACCACTGGCGCGGGAGCCGCGTGAACACCAACGACGATCGGCCCCTCCGCCCGCGCACCGTCGTGGGTTTCCTCGCCGGCCCGACCCTGGGTCCCGGCGACGCCGAGCTGCTCGACGTCCTCGCGCAGGGTGCCGCACGCGGCTGGGTCGTCCGGGTCGCAGCGCCGGCAGGCGCGTCTGCCGGTGCGACCGCGCGACACCGCCTCGAGTGGGCGTCCGTCCCCGACGTCGAGCCCTGGGTCGCTTCCGCGCTCGGGACCGCGGCGGCGCGGCGGCGCGCGGAACGGGGTTCGGCGGAGATCCGCGCCGCCGTTGCCGGCGCGGACGTGATCGTCACGACGAGCCTCGATGCGGTCGCCGCGCTGGCGAACGACGAGCGCGTCGTCCTGGCCGTCGCCGATTCCGAGCGCGCGCCCCGACTTGCGTGGCTCGCCACGGAAGCAGTGGCCGGGCGTCGCGCGCGCGATCTTCTCACCCGGGTCGCGCCGGCACTGGATCTCACGCTCGCACCAGGTGAGGTCGCGACCGCGGCGGCGGAGGCCGTCGCGGTTCCGGTCGCGAACGTCGGCGACGCGCAGACCGGCGTCGTGGTCGCAGACGCGGTCGACGCGCTCGATCATCTCGCGAACCGCGACGCGGCGATCCCGCGCGCCGCGGCTCGCAACGTGGTGTTCGCGGTGCCCGACTTCGAACCGACGGTCGGCGGGACGACCCGCCAGACGCGCAATCAGGCGGAGGCGCTCGCGGCACGAGGCGGCGCCGTGACGATCGTCACCCAGCGAATCGAGAAGAGCTGGCCGGCCTGGGAACGCACCGGCGCGGTGTCGGTGCGGCGGCTCGGCCCGATGCAACGCAGCAGCACCGCGATGAAGTCGCTCGTCGTTCGGCTCGCGTGGTGGTTGCGGCGCAAGCGCGACTCCGTCGACGTCGTGCAGGTGATCATGTACCCCGACTTCGTGCTCAGCGCGTGGCTCGCCGGCATGGTCGACCGCACGGTGATGTGCTGGGCCGGACTCGGCGACGCGACCGACGTGCTCGCACCGACGAACCGCCCCGCGCGTGCGCTCGTGCGCGCGGGGCGCCGGCACGTGATGCAGCGCGCCGCGCACATCGCGCTCACTCCCGCCTTGCGCGACGAGCTGACCGCGCTGGGCATCGACGACGTCACGGTGATCCCGACCCCCGTCGACCTCGACGCCTTTCACCCGCCGAGCCCGGAGGAGCGCGCCGCCGCTCGCGCCGAGCTCGGCGTCGCGCCCGGCGAGCTGATGGTGATCTACACGGGTCACTTGCGCGCACTGAAGCGGGTCGACCGGCTCGTCGACGCGTTCCAGATGATCCTCGACACGGGCGTCGACGGCCGGCTGTTCCTCGTCGGCGACAGTCGCGCTGATCTCGACGACCGCCGCGCGGCGCTGCGCGCACAGGTCGAGCGCATGGGGCTCGGCTCGCGCGTTTCCTTTCCGGGCGCGGTGCCGAACGTGCTCACCTACCTGCAGGCCGCCGACGTCTTCGTCCTGCCATCCGATCGCGAGGGGCTCCCGAACAGTCTGCTCGAGGCGATGGCGTGCGGACTCGCATGCGTCGCGCCACCGAGCGCCGCGGGCGACCAGGTGATGGACGCGTCGTCCGGCGTGATCCCGCCGAGCAACCGGCCCCGCGACCTCGCGGACGCACTTCTGGCGCTCAGCGCCGATCCGCAATGGCGCGCGCGTCTCGGCGTCGGCGCGCGCGACGCCGCGCACACGTACGGCCTCGAAGCCGTCACCGACCGTTACGAGGCGCTCTACCGGTCACATCGCCGCACCTGACGCCGGCCCGCACGCTCCGGTCGCGTCAGACGCCGAGGTCGGCGCTCACTTCGCGCACGGTGCGCAACGCCATGTTGACGAAGCCGGGGTTCGTCTCCGGGTAGTACGGAATGATGAGCAGGGCCTGATGGAGCGCGTACCCACGCGCCCGCGCCCACGTCGCGTCGTCGACCGCGAGCGCGCGACGGAAGGCGTCGCGACCCTTCGCCGCGAACACGCTCCATGCGGGCACGACGTCGCTCGCCGGATCACCGATTCCACAGCTCCCGAAGTCGATGACGGCCGCGAGCCGGCCGGCCGCGACGAGCAGGTTGGGCGGAAGCAGATCGCCGTGTCGCCAGACCGGCGGCCCGTCCCACACCGGCGAGCGCACGCAGACATCCCACGCCGCGGTCGCCGCGTCCACGTCGATCACCGGGGCCGACGCGGCGATCGCCGCACACGTCATCGCGTCGAGCCGCGCGAGCGGTTCGCGCCCCGAACGCGGCGCGCCCGCCGGTTCGACCGTGCGCAACGCGGTTACGAATGCGGCAAGATCGCGCGCCACCTCGCTCTCGTCGTGGACACGCTCGAGCGCAAACGGCTCACCGTCGATCCACCGGTAGACCGCCCAGCGGAATGGGTAGCCGCGTCCCGGCGCGCCGCTCGCGACCGCTTCGGGAACCGCGACCGGCACGCATGGCGCGAGCGTCGGCAGCCACGCGAGCTCCTTGTCGAGGTTGCCGGCCCAGTGCGCGACGCGTGGGAGGCGGACGCAGAGCCCGTCGCCGAGCCGGAAGATCGCGTTCACCGTTCCGGTCGAGCGCATCGCTTCGAGTGGGAGCTGCCGGAATTGCGGAAGCTGGTCGTCGAGGAGATTCCGGACGAGCCCGACCTCGATGTCGACCTCCCCCTCGTGCATCTTCGCCGCACCCCGGTTGCCCTCCCCCATCCCCCGTGCCTACCAGCCCCACACCCACGATCACGCGGGATTTCCGCTCCGTCCCTCGCGCGGCCGGCGAGGCGAAGCCGAAGCGACCGTGACCGCAGCGCCAACCCTCACCACCACCTCACTCCCACACGGCGAAGGCGCGAGCGGAGCGAGCGTCGAGCTCGCCAGCGAGCGAACGAGCGATCGCAAGGCGAAGCCGAAGCGACCGTGACCGCAGCGCCAACCCTCACCACCACCTCACTCCCACGCGGCGAAGGCGCGAGCGGAGCGAGCGTCGAGCTCGCCAGCGAGCGAACGAGCGATCGCAAGGCGAAGCCGCAGCGACCGTGAAGGAGCGCCACCCTCACCACCACCTCACTCCCACGCGGCGAAGGCGCGAGCGGAGCGAGCGTCGAGCTCGCCAGCGAGCGAACGAGCGATCGCAAGGCGAAGCCGCAGCGACCGTGACCGCAGCGCCAACCCTCACCACCACCTCACTCCCACGCGGCGAAGGCGCGAGCGGAGCGAGCGTCGAGCTCGCCAGCGAGCGAACGAGCGATCGCAAGGCGAAGCCGAAGCGACCGTGAAGGAGCGAGCGAGAAACTACGGCGTGATCGCGTCGACGATGGTCTCGCCGCCGACGGGCGTGGCGTAGCCGGCGTCACCGAAGCTGTGGACGGTGCCGTCGGCTTCGGGGAGCCAGTAGCCGTGGCCGGTCTTCGTGACCGCGATACCGGTGATCGACGCGGAGAGGTAGGTACCGCCGGTGGAGCCGTAGTAGCGCGCGTCGCCGAAGGTGAAGATGCCGCCGTCGCTGGCAACCATCCAGTAGCCGTGTCCGGTGGTGGAGTGGGCGATGCCGACGATCGGCCGGTTGAGCTTGAGGTTTCCGGTCGAACCGTAGAACTTGGCGTCGCCGAAGCTGAAGACCCCGCCGTCGGAGGCGACGAGCCAGTAGCCGTGCCCACTCGGGGTGGCGGCCACGCCGACGATCGGCCGGTTGAGCCGGACGGTTCCGGTGGAGCCGTAGAACTTGGCGTCGCCGAAGCTGAAGACCCCGCCGTCGGAGGCGACGAGCCAGTAGCCGTGCCCACTCCGGGTGGGGGCCATGCCGACGATCGGCCGGTTGAGCCGGACGGCACCGGTGGAGCCGTAGTAGCCGGCGTTGCCGAAGGCGAAGATGCCGCCGTCGGAGGCGACCATCCAGACGCCGCGCGAGTCGGGCGTGCGCGCCGCGCCGGTGATCGAACGGTTGAGGCGCACGCGGGCGATGGAGGGGGCGGAGTGGCCGCCGGTGGAGAACAGGCGGGCGTCGGCGCCGACGAGCCACGGTCCGTCGGCGGTTCCGCCGCCGTTGGGCCGGGCACCGTGCAGCATGGAACGGAAGACGCCGAGGGCGGGCTTCGCGGAGTTGTCGTACCGCAGCACGCCCATGTTCTTGAAGAGGTCGCCGCGGTTGGGCGACTCGTCGCGCCAATTGAACCAGAAAAGGTTTCCGGCGTAGGGGTACTTCGTCCAGGCGGTGAGCGACTGCGAGACCATCGACGCCTGGGTGGACTCACTCACGGCGTCTCGGGCGGTGCCGGTCGGCCAGCCGATCTCGGTGGCCCAGATCTCCTTCCCGCCGTCGCCGTGCGCGGCCATGATCGAGTGGGTTTCGGGCGTCATGTAGAAGGGGTTCCAGTCGCCGGGATACATCGGCGGGTACGGGAACGAGTACGGGTGGATGCCGACGGCCTGCAGCGACGGGCCACCACCGTTGGCGTAGATCCCGGCGACGAACGCGTTCGTCGCGATCGAGTAGCCGGCCCGGTCGGCCGCGGGGGCGACGCCGCCGGAGACGACCGTGGCGCTGGGGTCGACGGCGTGGATGGCGGCCGAGCCGAGCTTCAGCAGCTGGGTGTAGCGGGCGACGTTGGGCGCCGGCTGCCAGAAGTCGCGCATGTTCGGCTCGTTCCAGATCTCCCAGGCGTGGACGCCCTGGGGGGCGTAGCGCTGGGCGGCGGCGCGGACGAACTCGGCGAACGGGGCCGGGTCGGTGGGCTGGTAGTGGTCGGTGGTGCCGCGCGGCCGGTCCCAGCTCGGCGTGTAGCCGACCATGGCGAGCAGGTGGATCCCGCGGGCGTTGGCGGCCGCGACGAGGTGGTCGGCCGGAGCCCAGTTGTACCGGCCGCGGCCGGCGGCGGCGAGGCCCGACCACGGGAAGTCGGCCCGGAGCCAGCGGGCGCCGGTGGCGGCGATGGCGTCGAGCTCGTGGGCGAGCTCGGTGGGGCTGTCCCACATGATCTGTTGGCCGTTGAAGCCGACGGAGGAGCCGTAGGTGGCGGGCCCGGCGGTGGCGTTCGGGGTTGCGACCTGGGCCGATGCGGTGGGCGAGCCGGTTCCGGGAAGGGTCACGGCGCCGGCGGCGACGCCCGCGGCGGCGCCGGCGACGAGCGTGAGCGTCAGCACGACGGCAATTTTGCGTCCCAGCATCGCTGTCTCCCGAAGTCGGAGCTCTTCCCAACTTCGGGCTTCGACCACGCTGCGAGAGCACTTGAGCGCGTATGGTGTGCCTTCGGACTCCTTCCGGTGGGAAGAACGACTCGCAGGGGAGCCTCAAAGCCAAACGATGCAGGCCGATAGGGTTGGAGGAACGCGCCGGTTGCCCCTATCGGGACAACACGATGCGATGACACAATGAACACCCTCCGTGGGAGAGGGACCGGGAGCAGCGTGGCCAAGCCAGTGAGCACTGCCTCGGCGTCGGAGCGTCGCATGCGCGTCACGTCCCGGCGGCAGGGAGGCGGCCAGGATCGCAGGGGGGATTTGGCGCCCGGCGGGTCCGACGCGCTGCAAATCGTCCGTCCGTCCGCCACCGCTCCGCGCCGCGACCGGCGCCCCGCCGCGATCGCGGCCACCGTTGTCTTCGGCGGCGACCTGATCGCACTCGGCGCCGCGTTGCTCGTCGCCCGGCGCGCCGACCACGTGAGCGCGCTCTACGCGGGGTTCGCGATCTTCGCCTTGCTCGCGTCGGGTGCGTACCGGTTGCGCATCAGCCTGAACGCGCTCGACGAAGCGCCCCGCCTCGCGACGGTGCTGGCGATCCCGCTCCTCCTCGTCACCCCGTTCGCGAGCAAGGTCCACGAGCGACTCCTCGTGCAAGCCGTCCTCTCCGTGGTGTTCGTCGTCGTCGTTCGCGCGATCGGTTACTCACTCCTGCGTCGCGCGCGTCGCCGGGGACTGCGCGAAGCCGCGATCGTCGCCGGGACCGGCCATGTCGGCATCGAGCTCGCGAGTCTCATCTGCATGCACCCCGAGTACGGCCTCGAACTGCGCGGCTTCGTCGGTTCGCCGTACCCCGGATTGCCGAGCCCGCTGCTCGGCGACGTCGACGATCTCGACCGCGTCGTGCGCGAGCACGGTATCCGGCGCGTGCTCGTCGCGTTCGGCCCGACGCGCGAGGCCGAGCTCGTCGGTGTGCTGCGCACCGCGGTGCTTCGCGATGTCGAGGTGCACGTGGTTCCGCGGTTCTTCGAGGTCGGTGTTGCGCCTCGCGGTCCCGATGTCGACGACCTCTGGGGCATCCCGATCTATCGCATGCGCCAGGCCGCGTTGCGCAAGCGGGTGTGGCGTTTCAAGCGTGCCGTCGACATCGTCGTTTCGCTCGTCCTCCTCGTCGTGACGGCCCCGGTCATGGCGGCCGCGGCGCTCGCGGTGAGGCTCGGGAGCAAGGGACCGGTGTTGTTCCGTCAGCGGCGCATCGGCCAGTACGGCGAAGAGATCGAGGTGCTGAAGTTCCGCACCTTGCCGGCCGACCACGTCGACGATTCCTGGAACGCGTCGAACGAGCAGTACAACTCGGTCGGTCGCTGGCTGCGCCGCCTCAGCATCGACGAGCTGCCGCAGTTGTGGAACGTGCTGCGCGGCGACATGAGCCTCGTCGGACCGCGTCCCGAGCGCGGTTATCTCGTCGAGCAGTTCAACACGTCGGTCTACGGCTACCGCGATCGGCACCGCCTCCCCGTCGGCCTGACGGGCTGGGCGCAGGTGCACGGTCTGCGCGGCGACACGTCGCTGCGCGAGCGCGTGCGCTTCGACAACCAGTACATCGAGCACTGGTCGCTGTGGCGCGACGTCGTGATCCTGATCCGCACGTTGAGCGCGGGCTTCCGCGGTCCGGCGACGACGTCGACCCCGGAGCCGATCGGCGAACTCGAGGTCCCGAACGCGCACGACGAGCTGGAGTCGCCCGCGACGCATCCGGCCGCCGAGGGCGGCGGGAACTGAACGCACGCGTCCACTGCGGCTCGCGCGGTGACACGTCGGGCGCGATCCTCGCAACGCATGCGCGCGAACGTCAGGTGAACGCCGACGTCAGGTGAACGCGAGCGGAACCGACACGGGACGCGAAGCGACGGGCCCGGTCAGGCCCGTCGCTCGGTCGAAAAGGTGTGATGCGCCGCCGCGCCGGTGTCGTGCGCGGTCGGTTGGGTCGCGGTGCGCTCAGGCGCCGACGGCCTTGCGCCGACCGGAACGAACCAGTGCCGTGCCACCTGCGACGGCACCGACGCCGATGAGCGACAAGCCGACGACGTCGCCGCCGGTGAACGGCAGGCTGCCCGTGTCCGACGTGGAGTTGCTCACCGCGGTGGTCGGGACGGGGGCGCTGCTGGAACTCCCGCAGCTCCCACCGCCGTAACCGTTGCAGGACGCGAAGGCCAGACCCGTCGGCAGCATCGCGGCGCCCGCGACGATCCCGCCGGCTGCGGCGAGGCGCAAGAACCGTGTGCGAAGCGTGGTGGTCATTTCTGTCGCCCTCCCAGGGTGTTGTGCCACGGAGTGTAGCCGTTTCTTCGCCGGACGACAAGCCTTTCCGTGTCACTTCTGTGAATCATGGCGTCCAGAGTTTGCAACGAATTTGGTGTGCTCACCATTTCACTCTGTGCGCGGAATCGTCGTTCCAGGCCGAATTTCCGGCCATCCAGGCGATGGCAGGAACCCGCGCGGAGGGCGCGAAGAGGAGCGAACGGACCGCCCCCGGGAGGTCGAACCGCACGACCACTGTGCGTGATAAACCGCGGGGTATCTCGACGTAGCCGGCGACGACCTGACTCGGACCGTCGGGCCCGGCCGAGACGAACGTCAGCGGCTTGCCGTCAACCTCGAGGTTGATGTGGGTCGCGGTCACGGGCAGCTCGAAGACGGCAAAGCCCTGGTAGAGCCCCGCCTTTGCCCCGGTCGCGCCCGGGAAGGGGCCCACGACGTACTGGGGGAGCCCCGAAGCCGGGGTCGCGTTCGTCATGGCCAGCCGGATCGACATCGACCAGCCGTCCGCCGCGGCGGTCGTGGTCGCGGTGCCCTTCACGACCATGAACTGGTCGAGCTTGTTGCCGCCGCGGTTGTGGAGCCCGACGAGCACCTCGTCGGAGGCGAGCGCGCCGTCGATGCTCGACGCCGTCCAGCCGGCCTCCTCGACACCGTTCGCCGACCAGGCGAGGAGGTGACGCCCGCGGGTGGCGCCACGCAGCTGGTCGACCAGGTCGGCGGCGTGCCACCCACCGGTCTCGAGCTTCGCGAGAGCACCCCGCGCGATGTCGCTCAGTCGGTCCCGGCGAGCCGACTGGTCGGGGTAGCCCACGATGCCCAGGTACTGGCGGAGCATCACGTCGCCGAGAACGTCGTCGGCGGTCACCGTGGTGCCGTCGTCGAGGCGGACCGGTCCCGTCGCCGCCAGGAGGTCCTTCAGGGCCACCACGTCGATGGCGAGGACGCCGTCGACGGACGTGCCCGTCGCGGCCTTCCACATCTGCGAGGCCAGCATCGCCTGGGCCGGGAACTGCGGGGAGGCCCCGAGGCTGCGCCACTCGACGTTCGGCTTCAGGAACGCCCAGCGCCGCAGGTCGCCGGTCAGGGGAACGGCACCGTCGGGGACCGGGTACGCGACGGGCGACTGCATCGTTCCCAGCTGCAACGTCCCGTCTTTCACGGTCAGGACCCCGATCGAGAGGAACGTGCCCGATCCGACGCGCATCTCGGCGTTGTTCGCGGCGAGCACGAGGTACCGGCTCGGTCCCTTCAGGAACCGCGCCAGGCCATGCGAGGAGTCCTTCAGCTGCGAGATCGCGTGGCGGAGGTCGTCGAGGCGGGTCTCGAAACGGGTCCGGGCGTCGGCGAGCGGCCCGATGAGATGCGTCGGCCCGAGATCCACGTGCTGGAGCTGCGCGTCGGAACGGTCGGCGACCGCTGCCAGCTGCTCGACCAGCGTCACGCGCGCCGCGCCGACCGGCTGCCCCGCGTTCACGATGCCGCGGGCGTCGTCGACGGCCGCGACCCCGATGTCGACGACCCGCGCGGCCGAGCCGGTGAGCGTGTCCACGGAGCGGACCTGGCGTCCGACGAACGGCAGGATCCGCAGCGGCAGGAGGAACGGGGAACGGACACGGCGCCGGGCACTCGCGAAGTCGGCGCCCGCTGCGCGCAGCTCCGGCACCCCACTCCCGCGCAACAGGTCTCCGGGCGTGAGCTTCTGCTGCACCTGCTCGAGCTCGTCGATACCGGCCCGGGTGTCGTTGCGAGCGCGCAGCACGGAGAGCACGACGAATGCTCCCCACACCAGGAGCAGCACCAGCACCCCGAGCAGGATCCATCGCCGCCGGGTCCTGCGCACCCCGCGCGCTCGCCGTTCCGCCATCGAGGCGATGCTAGGGGCGCGCTCGCGGCCCGGCGGCGATGGCACCCCGTCGTCGTCGCTGCTCACCCGTAGGCTCCCCGCGGTGGACGACGAGCTGCCCCGGGTCACCCTCGCGCACGCGCGCGGAGCCGAGGTGATGTGCCGGCGCCGGCTCGAACGCGAGTACGCCGGGGCGAAGGGCAACTGGGCCGGATCGGCGCGCTTCACCGTCAACAACCGGCTCGTGGAGGACGCGCGCGTCGCGCACACCGAGCTGCGCGCGCCGGTACCGTCGGACTTCCCGACGCCCCACGACCTGTTCCCCGAGCAGCAACGTCTGTACCGGGCGGCGGCGTGTGGCTATCTCGCCCTCTTCGGAGCCCGACCTGCTCGCGCCGTGCCGGCCGACGGGTGGGAGACCGAGCTCCCCGAGCTGGGTGTCCGCCTCGTCGGGGCGCCGGGTCTCGCCCTCGAACGCGAGCGCGGCGAGCCCGAGTTGCGCTCGCTCCTGCTCGGCGTCGCCGGCAACCGCCCACTCGTCGACGACCAGCAGCGCAACGTGATCGTGCTGCGCAACGCGAGCTGGGTCGGTTCGCGCCCCCTTCACCTCGTGATCGCAGATCTGGTCGAAGGTGTGGTGGTCGAAGAGGTCATCGACGTCGCCGCGGCGGTTCCGGCCGCGCACGAGTGGCTCGGCGCGCGGATCGCCGTCATCCGCGAACGCATCGCCGATCCGGTTCCGAAGGCGGGCGCCGACTGCCGCGCGTGCCCGTTCGTGAACGGTTGCAAGGCGCACGCTTCGTGAGCGGCAACGTCACGCGCGGCTCGGGCCCCGCCATCCATCGCCTGCTCCCGCAGATCGTCACCCTCACGCCGACCGGCTACGAGGCGTGGAAGCGGTGCCCACGCGAGTACCTGCTCACGCACGTGCTCGCCGTCCCTCCGAGCGACGGTGCCCCCCCGACCGACCGCGGCCTGTTCCTGCACGAGCTACTTCGCGTCGTACACGAGCGGGGCTCGTGCCACGACGAGGCACACGTCCGCGACGTGCTCGAGGCCCACGGCGCCGACGACCGCGACTTCGCAGGGCTCTTCGCGCGCCACGCGCGCCGCTGCCCCACCTCGACCGAACACGGCGCGCACGAGGTCGACCTCGCACGGTTCCACCGCATGCCGGCACCGATGTTCATGGCGACCGCCCGCATCGACGCGATCTGGATCCACGACGGGTTGCTCGACGCGCGCGACTACAAGAGCGGCGCGCGCTGGTACGAGCGCGTCGCCGACGACCCGCGGGCACGCGTGCAGGCTTACGTGCTCGACCAACAGGCCCGCCGCCGCGGCCTGCGCCTGCGCGTCCGTTACGAGCACCTCGCCGCGGAGGTCGACGACGATCCGGATCCCTTCGAACCCGACGCCGACGAGATCGCCGCGATCGAAACGGAACTGCGCGAGGCCGTCGCCGCGATCTGGTCGAGCGAGGAGTGGCGCGGCGCCGCCGACGCGGCCGTGTGCGGGTGGTGCCGCTTCCGATCGATCTGTCCCGACAGCGCGGCGCCCGGCGAGCCGGGGTGGCCCGTCCTGGCGCTTGCGTCGGACGCGAACGAACCGGTCGACCCCGTCGAAACGAGGAACCCGTGATCGATCCCCGCCTACCCGTCGTCGTCGGTGTCGGGCAGGTCGAGCAGCGCACAGACGCGGCCCATGCACGCGAACCGCTCGCGCTGTTCGCCGATGCCGTGTGCGCCGCCGACGCGGACACCGGACGCCCGGGGTCGCTCACCTCGCGCGCCGACACCGTCGCCGCAGTGCAGATCGTCTCGTGGAACTACGCCGACCCCGGCGCGCGCGTCGCGAAGGTGCTCGGCATCGAGCCTCGGCACACCATCGTCAGCACGGTGGGCGGCAACAGCCCGCAACTGCTCGTGAACGAGCTCGCGGCGCGTATCCAGCGCGGTGACGCCGACGTCGTCGTGATCGGAGGCGCCGAAGCGATGCACGCGCGCTGGCGCGCGCGGCGTGAACCACGCGTGCATCTCGAGTGGCCGGTCGACGATGCACCGCCCGCCGCGGAAGTGATCGGTGATCCCCGACCCGGGACAACCGACTACGAGCAGGCCCACGGCGCGCTCGCACCCACACACGTGTACCCGCTGTTCGAGACGGCGCTGCGCGCCGGCGCCGGACATTCGGTCGATCAGCACCAGCACGCGATCGGCGAGCTGTGGTCGCACTTCGCCGTCGTCGCCGCGACGAACCCACACGCATGGTCGCGCGTCGCGTACACGCCCGAGCAGATCGCGAACGCGACACCCGACAACCGCATGGTCGTCTTCCCCTACACGAAACGGATGTGCGCCAACATCGATGTCGACCAGGGCGCGGCCCTGATCATGTGTTCCTACGGCGCCGCCCGTGACGCGGGCATCGCCGACGATCGCATCGTGTTCCTGCATGCAGGCGCGGACGCGCACGACCACTTCTACGTCACGGAGCGGGAATCGCTGGCGGCCGCACCTGCGATCGGGATCACCGTGCGCGCCGCGCTCGAAGCCGCGGGCCACGGTATCGACGACGTTGCTCGCTTCGACCTGTACTCCTGCTTCCCCTCTGCGGTGCAGATGGCACTCGACGCTCTCGACCTACGCGGCCCCGTGCACGGTGACACGCGGCCGCTCACCGTCACGGGTGGCCTCGCGTTCGCGGGCGGACCGGTGAACAACTACCCGACGCACGGCATCGCCGCGATGGTCGATGCGTGCCGCATCGACCCGGGCGCGCTCGGCGTCACGACCGCGCTCGGGTGGTACGCGACCAAGCACTCGGCAGGTGTCTGGTCGACGCGACCGCCGGCGGCATACACGCGCGTCGCTCCGGCGGCGACCCAGGCTCAGGTCGACGCCCGCCCGAAGCGACTTCCGGCCGGACTCTTCGCCGGACCGATGACCGTCGAGGCGACGACGGTCGTGATGGAACGCGACGGCACACCGGTACACGGCATCGTGGCCGGCTTGCGACCGGACGGAACCCGTGGGCTGGCGACCGCACGCGATGCGACGGCGCTGGCGGAGATGTTGCGCGATCCGTGGGAGGGTCGGAGCGTCACGGTCGGCAACGACGGCACGACGAACGTCGTCCAGTGAGGTTCGCGGCCGGCCGCGCCCGTATCCTTCGGACATGACGAACAGCCGGTGGAAGATGTTCACCCGGGGCTTCACCCGACGCTGCCCGCGCTGCGGCTCCGGCAAGCTGTTCCACCACTACCTGGCGATGGTTCCCGACTGCCCGCGCTGCGGGCTGCACTTCGAGCGCGAGCAGGGTTACTGGGCCGGCGCCCTCGCGATCAACATCATCTGCGTCGGCGGCCTCTTCGCCGTGACCTTTCTCGTCGCCATGATCCTGACCGTGCCCGACGTCCCGGTCGGGCTGATGCTGGCGATCTTCATTCCGATGATGGCGCTCGGCCCGATCGTCTGGTACCCGTTCTCGAAGACGCTGTGGGTCGCGGTCGACCGTGCGTTCCTGCAGCAACTCGACCGCACGCAGCCCCTCGACGAGCAGACCCGCAAGATCTGATCCCGCGCGCCCGCGCCTCAGCTCGGTGGGCGAAGGTCGATCCGCAACGTCAGGATCCCGTCCTCGAGCGCGGCGGTCGCGTCTCCGATGATCGCGAAGTCGAGATGGTCGAGCTCGGCCTGCTCGATGAAGCGCTGGCGGTCCGGGCCGGCGACCGGCGGGAGGCCACGCTCGCGCACGGCACGCGCGCGGTCGCGGAACCGTTGCAGCATCGCATCGACGTCGAGGTCGTCAGGCATCCCCCGACGCTACCGCTCGCGCCGACGGGCGCTCATCCCGGTCCGGTTCGGGGTCGATGGGCCACGAGGGCACGCGGCCGGCGGGCGAGATCGTCGCGTACCGTCACCTCGGCCAATCCGGCCGCCGTCGCCCGCGCGGTCGCCGCGCCGGCCTGGTGCGGCGCGATCTCGACGACGAGTGCGCCTCCGGGCGCGAGCCATCGGGGTGCGTCGCGAACGATCACGTCGATCGCCTCGAGACCGGTCGTCCCGCTCACGAGCGCGACACGCGGTTCATGGTGCGCGACCTCGGGCGGGAGCGACGCGACCTCGGACTCCGCGACGTACGGAGGGTTCACGACCACGAGCGCGAGCGCGCCGCGGAGCTCGACCGCGAGCGCGCCGAACCACGACCCGTGCGCGGTGCGCACGCGCGTCGCGCCGCACCCGGCGATGTTCGCGGTGGCGACGGCGAGCGCGTCACGGCTGACGTCGGTAGCCCACACCAACGCATCGGGAAGCTCGGCCGCGAGCGCCAGCGCGATCGCGCCGGAACCGGTCCCGAGATCGGCGACGACTGCGTGCGTCGAGCCGTCGAGCGCCGGCCGGCCGCCGCGTCGCAGCCCCGCGTGCACCGCCGCTTCGAGCGCTACCTCCACCACCAACTCCGTCTCCGGCCGCGGGATCAGCACGCGGTCGTCGACGAAGAGATCGAGCCCCCGGAACTCCCACGCCCCGAGCACGTACTGGAGGGGCTCGCCGGCGAGGCGGCGGCGCACCATCGAGTCGAGATCGGCCTGCTGGCGGTCGGTCGGCTCGGACGCGGCCACGGTGAGCCACTCGGCGTCGCGGTGACCGGACGCCGTCTCGGTGAGCCAGCGCGCTTCCGCCTCGGCGCTGTCGAACCCGGCCGCCCCGAGCCGGCGCGCGATCGCGGCCCGCCGGGCCGACCAGCTCGTGGCGGACCGGCTCACTCGCCGCCAAGCTGGCGCCGGCGCTCGTCAGCGGCCAACGCGTCGATGATCTCGTCGAGATCACCGTCGAGGACACGGTCGAGCGCGTAGATCGTGAGCCCGATGCGGTGGTCGGTGACCCGGTTGTCCTTGAAGTTGTAGGTGCGGATCTTCTCCGACCGCCCGCCGCTCTTCACCTGCTCGCGCCGCGCCGAGGACAGCTCTTCCTCCTGACGTTCCTGCTGGAGCTGCAACAAGCGCGAGCGCAGGATCGCCATCGCCCGATCGCGGTTCTGCAGCTGGCTGCGCTCTTCCTGGCAGCTCACCACCAGCCCCGTCGGAGTGTGCGTGATCCGCACCGCAGAGTCGGTGGTGTTCACCGACTGCCCACCCGGGCCGCTCGAACGGAACACGTCGATCTCGAGGTCGTTCGGATCGATCTCCACGTCGACCTCGTCGGCTTCGGGCAACACCGCAACCGTCGCCGCGCTGGTGTGGATGCGGCCCTGGCTCTCCGTCTGCGGCACACGCTGCACGCGATGCGGGCCGCCCTCGTACTTGAGCCGTGACCACGCGGGCGCGCCCTTCACGAGGAACGTGACGTCGCGATAGCCGCCGTGGTCGGAGACCTGGCTCGACAGCACTTCGAGCTTGAGACTGTGCGTCTCGCAGTAGCGCTGGTACATGCGGAAGAGATCGCCGGCCCAGAGGTTCGCCTCCTCGCCGCCCTCGGTGCCCTGGACGACGACGATCACGTTGCGCCCGTCGTTCGGATCGCGCGGCAAGAGGAGGTGCTTCAGCTCCCCTTCCAGGTCCGCGACCCGCTCCTGCTGCGTCTCGATCTCGGTCTCGAGGTATCGGCGCATCTCGGCGTCGCGCTCCGCCCCGAGCAGGTTGCGCGCGTCGTCGAGCTCTTCCGTCGCCGTCCGCAACCTCCGCCACGTCTCTACGACGGGCCGGAGCTCCTTCTCTCGCCGCCCGGCATCGCGCGCGGCACGCCGATCGCCCGACGCGTAGATCCCGGGAAGCTCCCCCTCGAGCTTCTCGAGCTCCTCCTCCAACTCCGCCAGCTGCTCGAACACGGGCTCATTGTCGCAGGAACTGCTCGACGGGGTTCTCGCCGACGGCGGTCTGCTCCGCGATCTGGTCGAGCATCCCGTGGAACTGGTCGGCGGCGTCGCCACCGAAGCGATCGGCCATCGCGCGCGGGATCGCGGGGAACGAGTAGTCGCTCGCCGGCAGCGGCGGATGGTCGGAGGCGGGTTTGCGCGCCATCACCGTGTCGATGACCGGCGCGAGGCGCTGCTGCTTGTCGCGCGTGCGCTGCTCGTCGCGGTCGGCGAACTCGGGGAGCACTTCCTTGCCGAACAGCTCCAGGCTCTCCATGATGTGCTCGTGGCGGTTCTTGCCCGCCTGCGAGCAGAAGATCACCTGGTCGACGCCGCATTCCTCGTAACGACGCAGGTAGTCGCGGATCTGGTCGGGCGTGCCGATCGCACCCCGCAGACCGCCGAGGCCCTCGTCGACGACCTTCGCGCCGAGGCGGTCGCTGTGGCGCGCGGCCATCTCGACCGCGACCGGGTCGAAGCCGCGCTCGCCCCGGCGCGCCTGGTACTCGGCCCACACGTCGGTGCTCGCCGGCGCGTGCCGGCCGAACACGTAGTAGTGCGCGAGCGAGTAGCCGAAGAAGTTCGCGCCCTCGATGCCCCGCGCGAGCGCGCGCTCCTCGTCGCGGTCGCACATGAACGTCGTGACGCAGGCGAGGTTGGCGTTCACGGCGTCCCCGATCGGAACGCCCTCGGTCTCGAGGGTCGAGTAGTAGTCGTCGACCCAGTGCTTCGCCTCTTCGGGGTCGACGAACGCGAACGCGAGCGCGCCGATCCCGTGTTGCGCGGCCAAATGGATGGTTTCGCGGCGGCTGCAGGCGACCCACAGCGGTGGGTGCGGACGCTGCCGCGGCTTCGGAACGACGTTGCGCGGCGGCATGGTGACGAACCGACCGGCGTGCCCGGTGAAGGGCGTCTCGCTCATGCACCGCACGGCCACGCGCAGCCCCTCCTCCCACATCGCGCGCTTCTGCTCCGGCTCGACCATGAAGCCGCCGAGCTCGGCCTCCGACGACGACTCGCCGCTGCCGAACTCGGCGCGACCACCCGACACGAGGTCGAGCATCGCGACGCGCTCGGCGACGCGGGCCGGATGGTTGAACGGCGGCGGAGTCTGCACGATGCCGTGCCCGAGCCGGATGCGCTTCGTGCGCTGCGACGCGGCGGCGAGAAACACCTCCGGTGCCGAGGAGTGGCTGTACTCCTCGAGGAAATGGTGCTCGACCTCCCACACGTAGTCGATGCCGAGGGAGTCCGCGAGCTCGATCTCGTCGAGCGCGTCCTGGATCAGCCGGTACTCGCTCTCGTCGTTCCACGGGCGCGGCAGCTGATGCTCGTAGAAGACGCCGAACTTCATCGCGACTCCTCAGGCGTCCGCGTCGACGGCAACGAGCTCGCCCGAGGCATCGGGACGCAGCGAACCGCGCGCGTGGAAACCCTCGAGGATCTCGTCGCGGCGGCGGTTGCCGTCGACCGCGTACTCGACCTCGGCGAGCGTGGCGCGCAGGAACGCGGGGCGGCGCACGGTACGTGACTCGGTGAGGGCCAGATCCCAGAGGCGGCCGATGACCTCGGAGCCCGGATAACGGCGCCCCGACCGGCCGACCAGCGTGCGGTCGCGCATCTCCGTGAGCGCGGTCTTCAGGTACTCGACGTGCGGCGTCTCGTCGCGGCGGATGTAGGACACCATGCGGGCCGCGGCGCCGTCGCCCGCGACGAGCGTGGTGTCGGACAGCACGGCTTCGGCCCACGCGAACGTGTGGAACGCGGAGAGCTCGATGAACAGCAGCCCGATCATGAAGCGCGTCATCGCCTCGAGCCCGGGATCGAGATCGTCGAACTGCTGGGGCTCGGGACGCGGCCCGACGCCGGGCGCGGGGACCCCCATGCGTCGCATCATCTCGGCCGTCTCGTCGGCCGACACCGCCCGTTCGAACGCGAGGTCGCGAGCCGCGAACCACATGTCGCGATGGCCACCTTCGTCGCCGAAGCCGGCTTCGTCGCGCGCCTGCGCCTCGAAGAGCCCGTGCTGCAGGTGTGCGAGGCAGGTGCCGTCGATGCTCTCCGCGAAGAAGCGCGAAAGATCGCCGGGGCCGACAGCGCGGATGAGCCCGCCGAACCCCTCGACGGTCCCGATGCGCGTGAGCGTCGTGATGACGGGTCCGCGCACGCCCTGCGCGAGGAGGTACTTCGCCTGCGCCACGTTCGGGTACGGCCCGGGCCACGCCGAGAGCGGCACGTCGAGCAGGTCGGTCCCGAACGTCTCACGGTGCACGGTCTGCCATGCCTGCGTCGCCGGGACCCGGAACTTCGTGCGCGGGGAGACGTACTCGCCCTCCGCGTCGAATCCACCGTGGCAGCGAACTCCGGCCGCGATCAGCGGCTCCGCGACGGTGTGCGTCGCGAGCAGCTCGGCCTCGCTCCAGTGCGTCTGCAGGTTGCTCGCCATTGCTCGCTCCCTGCGTGACCCCGCTCGGTCAGGCGCGCTTCTTCGCGCCCTTGGCCGCGGCCGACTTGGCGTAACGGCGCTGGAAGCGCTCGACACGGCCGCCGGTGTCGACGAGTTTCTGCTTGCCCGTGTAGAAGGGATGGCACTCCGAGCACAGCTCGACGCGCAGCGACGGGACCGTCGAGCGCGTCGTGAACTCGTTGCCGCACGAGCAGTGCACCTGGCACTCGACGTAGTCGGGATGGGTGTCGGTCTTCATCGGATCTTCTTTCGGGTCACGCTGGCGGGGAGATTACACAAGCCGTGCAAACAGTCAACCGGGGCCGGTTCAGGCACCCATGCCGGTCGCCGACTTCGCGATCTCGGCGAGGAACTCGTCGTTGCTCTTCGTGGTGCGGATCTTGTCGATGAGCAGCTCGAGGCCGGCGCCACCCTCCAACGCATTCAGCACCCTGCGCAATTTCCAGACCTGCTGGAGCGCGCTGCGGTCGAAGAGCAACTCCTCGTGCCGGGTGCTCGACTGCTCGACGTCGATGGCGGGATAGATGCGACGCTCGGCGAGCCGGCGGTCGAGACGCAGCTCCATGTTCCCGGTGCCCTTGAACTCCTCGAAGATGTGCTCGTCCATCTTCGAGTTCGTCTCGACGAGCGCGGTCGCGACGATCGTGAGCGATCCACCCTCTTCGACGTTGCGGGCGGCACCGAAGAACTTCTTCGGCGGGTAGAGCGCACCGGCGTCGATGCCACCCGACATGATGCGACCCGACGCCGGCGCCGCGAGGTTGTACGCACGCGCGAGACGGGTGATGCCGTCGAGGATGATCACGACGTCCTTGCCCATCTCGACGAGACGCTTCGCACGGTCGATGGTGAGCTCCGCCACCTGCGTGTGTTCGTCGGAGGGGCGGTCGAAGGTGCTCGCGATCACTTCGCCGCGCAACACGTGGCGGCGCATGTCGGTGACCTCTTCGGGCCGCTCGTCGACGAGCAGCACCATCAGATGCACCTCGGGGTTGTTGCGCTCGATCGAGTACACGATCTGCTTGAGGATCGTGGTCTTCCCGGCCTTCGGCGGCGATACGACCATGCCGCGCTGGCCTTTGCCGATGGGCGAGATGAGGTCGACGATCCGGCCCGTCATCTCCAACGGCGCGTCGTGCAGTTCGAGGCTGAGACGCTCGTCGGGGAACAGCGGCGTGAGATCTTCGAAGCGGGGGCGGTTCCGGGCGTCGTCGGGAGTGAGACCGTTGATCTCGTCGACGCGCATGAGCGCGGGGTACTTCTCCGTCGTGGCGGCGGCACGGGTCGCGCCCTTGATGAAGTCGCCCTTGCGGAGCGCGAAGCGCCGCACCTGCGACGCCGACACGTACGCGTCGCTGCGCCCTGCGAGGTAGCCGCCCGTGCGCAGGAACCCGTAGCCCTCGTCGCGGAGGTCGAGGAGGCCGTGCACCTCGATCGCCTCGCCGGTGAGCTCTTCCGGACGCTGCTCGAAGCCGCGTTCACGGTCACGCTCCCGGCCCCGGCGGCGCCGGCGCCGGCGGTTGCCGGGAGCCTCGTAATCGGTCCCGGACTGCCCGCCCTGCTGGCCACCCTGCTGCTGGCCACCTTGCTGCTGGCCGCCCTGCTGCTGGCCGCCGTGCTGCTGGGCGCCCTGCTGCTGGGCGCCACCGCCGCCCGAACCGGACTGCTCGCGCTTGGTCTCGCGCGTCCCGGCCTCGGAGCGGCCGGGCGGAGCCGAGTTGGCCGCGGCGTCGCCGCGATCGCTCGCCGGAACCGGTGCGGCCGCTGACGCGGCGCCGGACGAACCGCTGCTGCCGTTACCACTCGCGTCGGACGCGTCGGACGCAGAACCGGACGCCGCCGATCCGCCGGACGTGCGCCCCGGGGCGCGGCGGCGGACGGGAACGACGTCGGGCGCGTCGCTCGCGCCGGCGGCGAGCGCGTCCTCTTCGGCCGCGAGCTCGTCGAGCTCGCTCTTGGCCGGACCGGTCGAGCGAATCTTGCGCGGCGTCGCGCCGCTGCCGTTGCTCGAACCGTTCGTGGCGCCGAGGATCGCGTCGACCAGCTCGGCCTTCTTCAGGCGGCTGATGGCCTTCAGACCGAGCGCGCCGGCGATCGCCTGCAGCTGCTCACGATCCTTGCCGTCGAGCGCGGCGCGCTCGAAGGTCTCGTTGCTCATGAGGTACTCCTCGGGCGGCAAGAGGAATGCGGGGCCGCCGAACCCGCAAGGAACGCCGGGGTTGCCAACGGATTGCGCGCCGGGGATGGCTCCTCGCCGGCGGGCATCGACACCTCAAACGGACCCGAATCCCGCAGCCCAGACCGAAACAAGGCGTGGAAGCGGGGAGTTCCGCCGGGCCAGACCGCTGAGTGCGGGCCGGGCCCCGAGGGATCAAAACGAATGCTACACCTTCTCGGCGCGTGAGCGCGAACCTGAAGGCAGCGAGACGATGAACATCGCTCAGCGAGCCGGAATTCCCTCCACCAAGCGAGCCATGAGGCGATGCGCCTCGACCACGGCCGATCCGGCGACCCCGGTCTCCGAATAGGTACCGCCCGGCCCGTCGCGCTCGGAATCGAACAGCAGGTACGGCACAGGATCGTCGGTGTGGGTGCGCAGCGCGCACGGTGTCGCGTGGTCGGCCAGCATGAGGACGCGGTGCGGCTCGCCGCGCTGCTCCAGCGCCTCGAGCACGACCGCGACGATGTCGGTGTCCCACCGTTCGAGCGCGTCGACCTTGACGGCGGCGAGGCCTTGATGACCGGCTTCGTCGGTGGCCTCGACGTGCACGAGGAACAGATCGTGGGTGTCGAGCGCGGCGATGCAGGCGTCGGCCTGGGCGCGGTAGTCGTTGTCGAATCCCGCCGTCGCGCCCGGGACGTCGACGACGTCGATCCCCGTGAGGACCCCGAGACCCTGCACGAGATCGACGGCCGAGCTGAGCGCGGCACGCACGCCGTAGGTCTGCGCGAACGATGGCAGCGCCGGTGTGCGCCCCTGACCCCAGAGCCAGATCTGGGTCGCCACCGAACCGACCTCGGCGCGCCGCCGGCGACGACCGGCACGCGACGCGTCCATCAGGTGCATCAGCTTCGGTGCGGCCGCGACCAGTCGGAAGGACCGGGCCGGGGTACCGGTGAGATCGTGCGGCGGTGTGCACTCTGCGTCGGCCCAGTCCTCGGGGACGACGCAGAGGTGGCGATACTCGACTCCCGCATGGAACCGCACTCCGTTGCGCCCCTCGCCGAGCCGTTCGTCGAGCGCGGCGACGATGGCACGACTCTGCGGTGTGCTGACGTGCCCCGCGGCGAAGTCGACCATCACGGGCGGATCGTCGTCGGAGAGGGTGACGAGGTTGCAGCGGTAGGCAACCTCGTCGGGACCGAGCGTGACGCCCATCGCCGCGGCCTCGATCGGCGCGCGGCCGCTGTGGTAGCGCGCGGGATCGAAACCGAGAATCGCCATGTTCCCGACGTCGCTTCCCGGTGGCAGGCCCGGCGGGATCACCTGCGCGCGACCGACCTCGCCGCGCGCCGCGAGCGCCGCCAGGTTCGGGAGCCGCGCCGCTTCGAGCGGCGTCCGTCCCCCGAGCTCCTCGAGCGGGCGGTCGGCACAACCGTCGGGGACGAACACGACGAACTTCATCGCGGCGATGCTACGCAGCCGCGCCCTCCTCGTCGCGTCCGAGCACCTCGGATCGACGTTGCGCGATCCCCTCCTCGTCGCTCCGACACCTCGGATCGACGTCATCCGGAGTCTCCTCGATGGCGGACTCGACAGGCAAGGTGCGTCAGACGATCCACGAACCCGGTGCCGTTGCCGTTGCCGTGGAGATCGAGCTTCCGAGCTGACCGCTGCCCGGCACGCGCGCGCGTTTACGCTCCGCCGGATGCCTCGCCGCTTCCCGGGCGCCGTCGCGGCTCTCTGCCTGCTCGCCGCCTGCTCGAAGTCGACCCACGGTTCGAGCGCGCCGAACGGCACGCGACCGGCGATCACCGACGCGGCGACGACGACCACGACGACCGCCCTGTCGACAACGGCGTCGAGCGCCGCGCCGGAGCCGGCAGCAGGCGCGGGTCTCGCTCACGCCCATCGCTTCGGGACTCGACCGGCCGGTCGCGCTCGCGGCGCGCCCCGGTACGTCCACGCTCTACGTCGCAGAGCAGGCCGGGACCGTGCGAGCGATCGAGAACGGTCGCGTCTCCGCGACGACAGTCCTCGACCTGCGCGGCAAGGTGAGCGGAGGCAACGAGCAGGGCCTGCTCGGGATCACGTTCTCGCCCGACGGTTCGCACCTCTACGTCGACTTCACCGACACGGCCGGCGACACGCATGTGCAGGAGTTCGCGATGAAGGCCGGCCGCGCGGACGTCGCTTCGCGTCGCGAGCTGTTGTTCCAGCACCAGCCGTACCCGAACCACAACGGCGGCGAGGTGACCTTCGGTCCCGACGGGCTGCTCTACATCGGCCTCGGCGACGGCGGCAGCGGTGGCGATCCGATGGGCAACGCGCAGCGCACATCGGTACTGCTCGGCAAGATCCTGCGCATCGACCCGCGCGCGGGCGCGTCGGGTCCGTACACCGTTCCGTCCGACAATCCCTTCGCGAGCGACGCGCACGCACGGCCGGAGATCTGGCAGTGGGGCCTGCGCAACCCGTGGCGCTTCTCCTTCGACCGCGCCACCGGGGATCTCTGGATCGGCGACGTCGGCCAGAGCGCGTACGAGGAGATCGATTTCGCGCCGGCCGGCCGGGGCGGGGTGAACTTCGGCTGGAACCGCCGTGAAGGTCTGCACCCGTACTCGGGCGCGCGTCCGGCCGGCGCGGTCGATCCCGTGTTCGAGTACTCCCACGCCGACGGGGGCGTCGCCGTCACCGGTGGCGTCGTCTACCGCGGCCGGCGCATCCCCGACCTCGTCGGTGCGTACGTCTTCGCCGACGAGGCCGAGGGCGATCTTCGCCTCCTCGAACAGCACGGCGGACGCGTCACCGGCGCGCGCGATCTGGGCGTGCACGTCGACGGCGGGATCTCCAGCTTCGGCGAGGACGCGAACGGCGAGCTCTATGTCGTCGAGCTGGGCAACGGACGGGTCGAGCGGATCGACCCCGCGTAGGCGCGCGCCGACTCAGAGACTGAGCTCGGCGAGCACCGCGTCGACGTCGGCGTCGACGACCGCGCCGGTCTGCACCTGCGCGATTGCGCGGTTCGGGTCCTTCAAGCCGTGACCCGTGACCGTGCACACAACCGTCTCGCCGGCCTCCACGAGTCCGGCGGATGCCGCCTTCAGCAGGCCCGCGACCGACGACGCCGACGCCGGCTCGACGAAGACCCCCTCGAGCGACGCGAGCATCCGGTATGCGGCGAGGATCTCGTCGTCGGTGACGGAGCCGATCGCGCCACCCGACTCGTCACGCGCGTCGATCGCGCCGTCCCACGATGCCGGGTTGCCGATGCGGATCGCCGTCGCGATCGTCTCCGGATAGGGCACCGGCTCGCCGAGCACGAGGGGTGCAGCACCCGCCGCCTGCCAGCCGAGCATGCGCGGCCGGCGGTCGACGACGCCATCGGCCTCGTACTCCACGTACCCCTTCCAGTACGCCGTGATGTTCCCGGCGTTTCCGACCGGCAAGCAGTGAACGTCGGGAGGGCGGCCGAGCGCGTCGCAGACCTCGAACGCGGCCGTCTTCTGACCCTCGATGCGGAACGGGTTGATCGAGTTCACCACCGTGACCCCGCCGCGCTCCCCCAGCTCACGCACGACGCGCAACGCGTCGTCGAAGCTGCCGCGCACGGGCACGACCCGCGCGCCGTGGATCAGCGCCTGCGCGAGCTTGCCCAGCGCGACATGGCCGTCGGGGATGAGCACCGCGGCGGTGAGCCCGGCTCGCGCCGAGTACGCGGCTGCCGACGCGGACGTGTTGCCGGTCGACGCGCACACCACGACCTTCGCCCCGCCCTCGAGGGCCTTCGTGATCGCGAGCGTCATCCCGCGGTCCTTGAACGAACCGGTCGGGTTCGCGCCTTCGACCTTGAGGTACACGTTGCCGCGCACCCGCTCGGAGAGTCGCGGCGCGGGCACCAAGGGCGTACCGCCCTCGAGCAGGGTGACGACGGGCGTCGAGCCGTCGACGGGCAGGCGGTCGCGGTACGCCTCGATGATCCCCGGCCAGGGGTACGGCACCGGGCGCGCGCCCGTCATCCGACGCCCCCGACGACACGGAGCACGCTCCCGACGCGCTCGACCGCGTCGAGCTCACGCACGTCGTGCATCGTCGCCCGCAGATCGGCTTCCCGCGCGAGGTGGGTGACGAAGATGAGATGAGCCTCGGCGTCGCGCCCCTGCTGCTGCATCGACTGGATCGAGACGCCGTAACGCCCGAAGACACCGGCGATCGCGGCGAGCACGCCGGGCCGGTCCGCGACGTCGATGGTGACGTAGAACTGCGACTCGACCTCATCGATGGGGTGGATCGGCTTGCGGTCGACCTGCCCGAAGGTCGCGCCGCGCGCGCCAGAACGCAGGTTCTTCGCGGCGTCGACGAGGTCGCCGAGCACGGCGGTCGCCGTCGGGGCGCCACCCGCGCCGCGCCCGTAGAGCATCAGCTCCCCAACAGCCTCGCCCTCGATGTAGACCGCGTTGAACGACCCGCGCACCGCAGCCAGCGCGTGTTGGGCCGGGATCATCGCCGGATGCACGCGCACCGCAACGGCACCGTCGATCTCCTCCGCGACCGCGAGAAGCTTCACGACGTAACCGAGATCGCGTGCCGCGGTGATGTCGGCGGCGGTGATCTGCGCGATGCCCTCGCGGTACACGTCGCCGGCGACCACCTGCGCACCGAACGCGATCGAGGCGAGGATCGCCGCCTTCGCGGCGGCGTCGAAACCCTCGACGTCGGCAGTGGGGTCGCGCTCCGCGTAGCCGAGCGACTGGGCCTCCGCGAGCGCGTCGGAGAACGACGAGCCTTCCTCGCTCATACGGGTGAGGATGAAGTTCGTCGTACCGTTGACGATGCCGGTGACGCGACGGATGCGCTCGCCGGCGAGCGACTCGCGCAGCGGCCGAATGAGCGGAATGCCGCCCGCGACCGACGCTTCGAACAACAGGTCGACGCCGGCGCGCTCGGCGGCCTCGAACAGTTCCGTACCCACGTTCGCGAGGAGTTCCTTGTTCGCGGTGACGACGGGCTTGCCGCGCTCGAGCGCGTCGAGGATCAGTCGCACGCGCCGGCTCGATGCCGCCGATCATCTCGACCACGACGTCGACGGCCGGATCGGCGACGACCGCCGCGGCGTCGTGGGTGAGGACGCCGTCGGCGAGCTTGACCGCGCGCTCCTTCGCGACGTTGCGCACCGCGACCCGCTCGACCTGCAGCTGCACCCCGGAGCGCGCGGCGATCATGTCGCCGTGCTCGTCGATGAGGCCGAGCAGCGCGCTGCCGACATTGCCGCAGCCGAGGATGCCAACCCCAACGCGTGCCTGGTTCCCCGCCGTCGTCATAGGAGCACCAGTCTCGCGGAGGGACCCGACCTCACGCCTGCTCGCGCGCCAGGAGGTCGGCGTCGGTCTCGCGGCGCACGACCACGCGGGCCTCGCCGTCGCGTACGAAGACGACGGCCGGGCGGGGCACCCGGTTGTAGTTCGACGCCATCGAGTGGCCGTACGCGCCGGTCACGGGAACCGCGAGCACCGAACCGAGCGCGGGTGCCGTCGGCAACTCGGCGTCCTTCACGAGGAGGTCGCCCTGCTCGCAGTGCTTGCCCGCGATGGTGACGACGTCCGGCCGCGGCTCGAGCACACGGTCGGGCAGGAACGCCTCGTAGCGCGCGCCGTACGTGACGGGCCGGAGGTTGTCGCTCATCCCGCCGTCGACCGCGAGATAGGTGCGGACGCCGGGGATCGCCTTGATCGTGCCGACGCGGTAGAGCGTGATGCCGGCCGGCGCCGCGATCGACCGTCCCGGTTCGGTGCTGATGCGCGGCGTCGCGAGAAGACCGTGCGCGGCCACGGCCTTCGCGAGCGCGGCGTGCACGGCCTCCGCGTGCTCGACAATCGTGGGCGGATCGTCGGACGGCAGGTAGCGCACCCCGAGCCCGCCGCCGATGTTCAGATCCTCGACGCGGGTCCCCGTTGCGGCCTCGACCTCGGCGCAGAGGCCCACCATCTTGTCGAGCGCGCGGTCGAACGAGTCGGAGCGGAACACCTGCGACCCGATGTGGCAGTGCAGACCCGCGAACTGCATCGCGTCAGAGCCGACGATGCGCTCCGTGGCTGCCAGGGCGGCGCCGTGCGCGAGCCCGAATCCGAACTTGGAGTCCTCGACCGCCGTCTCGAGATACTCGTGGGTGTGCGCCTCGACCCCGGGCGTGACGCGAACCATCACCTGAGGCGGTACGCGCCCGTCGCGTACGAGCTGCTCGATGCGGTCGAGCTCGGCGAAGGAGTCGGCGACGATGCGCCCGACACCCGAGGCGAGGGCGAGCTCGAGCTCCGCCTCCGACTTGTTGTTGCCGTGGAACACGATGCGTTCCGCGGCGACGCCGGCGTGCAGCGCGAGCTGCAGCTCGCCGCCGCTCGCAACATCGATGTCGAGGTCCTCTTCCGCGACGAGCCGCGCCATGGCGACGCACAGGAACGCCTTGCTCGCGTACGCGACGCCGTCGGGGAAGCCGCGGCGGTATTCGCGCGCGCGCTCGCGCAGCTCGACTTCGTCGTAGACGTAGAGCGGGGTACCGAACCGGTCCGCGAGCTCGGCGAGCGGGATGCCGCCGAGCCGGCAGCGACCGCGCTCGTCGACGGTGGCGGATCGCGGCAGCAGTGTGAGGTCGAACGGCTCGCCTCTCATCGCGCGGCGGCGTCGCCCGCGACGGCGTCGTCGTCGTTCTCGTCGGCGCCGTCAGCGTGGCCGTCGTCGAGGCGGGCCATCACGTCGGGGGCACTGACGCCGAGGATACCGAGCGCGGATCCGAGCCCGATCCGGCACGCCTCGACGAGCCAGAGGCGGGCCTGGGTGAGCTCCGCGTCGTCGGTCATCACGCGACAGTCGCGGTAGAAGCTGTGAAACCGGGACGCGAAGTCGCGCACCCACGTCGAGACCTTCTGGGGCGCGCGCATCGCCGCGGCCTCCGCGATCACGTCGGGATACGCGTCGAGGAGGCGCAGCAGCTCGTGCTCGCGCGGATGCTCGAGCCGCCCGATGTCGACGGCGTCGAGGGGACGGCGCGTGATGCCCGCCTCGGCCGCACGCCTCGCGATCGACGCGACTCGCGCGTGCGCGTACTGCACGTAATAGACGGGGTTCTCCATCGACTGCGCGGTCACGACCTCGAGGTCGAAGGTCTGCGCGGAGTCGAGCCCCAGCAACAGGAAGGTCATGCGTACGACGTCGGCGTCGACGTCGTCGAGGATGTCGGCGAGAGTGACGATGTCGCCCGCTCGCTTCGACAACCGCACCTCTTGGCCGGCACGCACGAGCTTCACGAGCTGACCGAGCAACACCTCGGGCTCCGGCGGCGGGCCGAACCCCAGCGCCTGCATCCCGCACTGCAGCGACTTCACCTGCCCGTGGTGATCCGCGCCCCAGATGTCGATGAGGTGGGTGAAGCCCCGGCGGAACTTGTCGCGGTGGTAAGCGAGATCGTTGGCGAGGTACGTGGTGCTGCCATCGCGGCGCACGAGGACGCGGTCGCGCGTGTCGCCGAAGTCGCTCGTACGCAGCCACGTCGCGCCGTCGGACTCGTAGGTGTGACCACGTTCGACGAGCACGCGCAGCACGTCGGCGACGTCGCCGCGTTCGTGCAGCACGCGCTCGGAGAACCAGGTGTCGAACGCGACGCCGATGCGCCCGAGGTCGTCGCGGAGTTGACGGACGGCGTCCGCGTAGCCCCAGTCGCGCGCCTGTTCGAGCGTGACGCCCTCGCCGAGCTCGGCGGTCATGCGTCCGGCCATCTCGACGAGATACTCCCCCTGGTAGCCACCGTCCGGGGGCTCCTCGCCGCGCGCTCGCGCGAGCAACGACGCGGCGAAGAGGTCGAGCTGGGTTCCCGCGTCGTTGAGGTAGTACTCGCGGTGCACCTCCGCGCCCTGCGCCGCGAGCAGGTTCGCGATCGCGTCGCCGACCGCGACCCAGCGACCGCCCCCGGCGTGCAGCGGACCCGTGGGGTTCGCTGACACGAACTCGAGGTTCACGCGCTCCCCGGCGAGCGCGTCGGAGCAGCCGTACGTGGCGTCCTGCTCGACGACGGTGCGCAGGACGTCGTGCAGCCAGCCCGGTTCGAGCTCGAAGTTGAGGAATCCCGGACCGGCGATCTCGACGTCGCGGACGTGACGCACGCCCGCGGCGAGCAGCGCGTCCCGCACCCGGGCGGCGACGTCGCGTGGCGAGGACTTCGCCTCCTTCGCGAGCTTCAGCGCGACCGGGGAGGAGAAGTCGCCCTGGCCCGCACGCCGCGCCGGCTCGACCTCGACGCCGTCGGAGGGCTCGGGCAGGCCGGTTGCGAGCAACGCGGCGCGCAGCGAGTGGGCCAGGTCGTCGCGGATCACTCGGCGCGGCTCATGACTCGGATCGCTCGAACGGGGATCGCCGGGTCCGGAGGCGGCGGCCCGGGTTGGAGTCGGAAGTCTACCGGGGCGGTCAACCGCGGACCGTGAAATCCCCTGGGTTTCCCACCCGGGAGAGTGGCCGATATCCTATGAGCGGGCTGGGGGCGGGACGATGAAGACAGCACGGACGACCACGCGTCGTGGCATTGGGATGCGAACCGGAGGCATGGAGTGGCGTCGCGACAGTCTGGTCTGGGACGCGGCCTCGCAGCCATCCTTCCGGGAGGGACCGATCGGGTCCCGCCCACCGTTCCGTCGGCGGAGGCGATCGACCACGGATCGCGACCGATGGGCATCCTGAGCGAGGCGGTCGCCAGCCACCTCGCCGTCAACGACTCCGGCATCTCGCTGATCTACCGCGCCCTCGACGCACTCGTCGAGCAGTACGAGCTCGAAGACGCGGCCGTCGTGCTCGACGAACCCGGCCTCGGGCGCCAGGTCTTCCGCACCGGGCGCCGGCCGCTCGACGCGGCCGACGAACCGTTGCTCGACGCGCCGACCGGGCTCTACACCGAACGCCCCCTCTCCGCCGACGAGCTCGATCGCACGCTCGTGCTCTCGCTCTGCACGCTCGCGCTGCGCCTCGACGTCTTGCGCTACGACGCGTGGCACGACCCGCTCACCGGTCTCTACGACCGCCGCAGCTTCGACCGCCTGCTCGAGATGGCCATCGCCCGCTCGGTCCGGTACGGCTGGCCGTTCACCCTCGTGATGCTCGACCTCGACGACTTGAAGGCCATCAACGATCGCGACGGCCACGCGGCGGGCGACCAGGTCTTGCGCGATCTCGGCGACCGCTGCCGCCGGGTCCTGCGTTTCGGCGACAACGCCGCGCGCATCGGCGGCGACGAGTTCGCCATGATCCTGCCCGACACGGAGCCCGACGCGGTGCCGCTACTTCTCGACCGCGTGCGCACCGCACCCGGGGCTCCGGGGAGCTCGCCGCGGTTCTCCTTCGGCACCGCGAAGTGTCCCGACGAAGCCGGAGACTTCGACGCGCTGTACCGGCTCGCCGACTCCCGGCTCTATGAAGCGAAGGCGGCCCGGTGACCTCGCCGAGTGAATTCGCGCTCGACGACCTCGAGCTCGAGCTGCGCAAGATGGCGGGTGTGCGCGCCGCCGGCTTCGAAACGCGCGACGAGCTGCTCATCATCCAGCTCCAGGTCGTCCCGTCCGCGGCGGAAGAAGGCTCGTTGCCGGTTGCGGCGACGCGCATCGCGGCCCGCTACGCCGACCGCCCCGTCGCGGTCGAGATCATCCGCTGGCGCGAGCCGAGCCCGAGCGTCGAGACGCCGGCGGCGACCGCGCCCGACGAGCCGGCTGCGAGCTCCGAATCCGGTGCGGTCGTCTCCGAGCCGGCAACGGACGAGAAGTCGGCAGGCCGGCGCGTCCGGCTCCTCGCCGTCCTCTCGTTCCCCGACACCGACGAGCTCGAGGTCCACCTCATCCTCGACGGCCGGCGCACGATCGGGCGCGCGGGGACGAGCAGGGGCCTGCTCGGGGCGGTCGACGCGACGCTCGAAGCGGTACGCGAGTTCGGGTTCCCGTTCTCACCGCAACCGCGCTGGGCCCGCGCCGTCGAGTCGGCGGGCGAAGAAGCGCTCATCGCCGTCGCGCTCGACGAATCGGATGCCGGCGAGCACGTGCTCTACGGCGTCGCGGCCGGCACCACGCCGCTCGACGCCGCGGCCCGCGCGACGCTCGACGCGCTGAACCGCCGCCTCGCGCGTTAGTACTGCGGCGGTCGCGGCTGCGAACGCACGATCTCGCGGATCCCGGCCGCGGTGTGGCGCGCGATCGCGAGCCGTTCCCCCGAAAGGGTCACGAGCCCCTTGGTCCCGTACCAGAGGAACTGCCCGACGGCCGAGATCCAGAACGCGCGCCGGCTGAGACGACCCGTGCCCGCGCAGACCCGCTCGTAGCGCGACAGCAGCTCGACGCGCACGAGCAGCTCGCGGGAACGGCGGTTGCGCGGCGACTCTCGGTGCTCGATGCGAGCTCGAGGCGTCACCACCAGCCGCCAGTGCTGGCGGATCCGGTACGACATCTCGACGTCTTCACCGTTGCGGTCCCGTCCGAGCGCGAGATTCGGCCGTTCGAGCGCGAACACCGAGCGCCGGTACGACATCGCACAACCCGACAACCAGTCGACGTCGACGGGACGCGCCGGGGAGGTGTAGAGACGCACGTTGCGGCCCGAGGGCAGCACGACGCCTTCATGGTCACTGTCGAGCCCGAGCCACGTGTCGACCCGCCGGAACTCGTGCGGGGGTTGATCGACGATGTAACCACCGACGCCGCCGATCGCGCTGTCGGTGTCGTGTTCGAATTCGTCGGCGATCGCCTCGAAGTACGCGGGGTCGAGCACCGTGTCGTCGTCGACGAAGTGCACGATGGCCTCGTCGCTCGCGTCGATGCCCGCGGCGCGCTGCCGGCTCAGGCCCGGATCGGCCCGCAGATGGTCGAGCTGCGACTGGCGTGGCCACGCGCTCGCGAGCTCCTCGACGAGCACGGCGGTCGCGTCGTCATCGCTCGAGTCGACGACGAGCACCCGCTCGGGGAGGCGGGTCTGGTTCCGCACGGATTCCAGGCACGTCCGCACCTCTTCCGGACGATTCCGCGTGCACAACAAGAGAACGGAGCTCACGAGGGGAACGACTCCGACTCGACCCGGACCGGCAAGCCACAAGGATCGTTCACTCCCATCCCGCACGCGGAGCGGCGAGCGTCCCGCAGGGTGGCGGCGGGCTTCCCGGCGCCACGCGAGTGCGACCATGGAGATCCGTTCACGGTGTGAACGGGGGTCTGCCCATCTGGTCGCGGATCGACACGACCGGAGGGTTGGTGAGGGAGCGGCGTTGCCAGTTGGCGCCGTCGACGACGAGCGTGTGGCCGGAGATGAATCGCGCGTAGGGCGACGCGAGGAACGTGGCCGCCCAGCCGAGCTCCTGGCGCTGCCCGACCCGCAGCGCAGGCTGACAGGCATCCTTGTCGGAGGTGCGCTCGAGGTTGCCCTGGATGTCGGCGGTCATGTCCTCGTGCGGGAAGAGCCCGGGGACGAGCCCGTTCACCTGGATGCCGTACGGCCCCCACTCGACGGCGAGCGACTCCGTGAGGTTCTTCACACCCGCCTTCGCGGCCGCGGAGTGCACGAACCCGGGCCCGCCCGTCCACGCGTACGACGCACCGACGTTGACGATCGAGCCCGGTGTTCCGGCCGCCAGGTGGCGGCGGCCGAACTCCACGCGCGCAATAGAAGGTGCCGTTCAGCGTGATGTCGACGACGGTGCGCCACGCGTTCGGCGACATGTCTTCCGCGGGTACCGGGAAGTTCGCGGCCGCGTTGTTCACGAGCACCCCGGGCAGCCCGAAGGCCTCGACCGCGGCGTCGAACGCGGAGGCGACCGATTCCGCGTCGCGGATGTCGCACGGCGTCGCGAGCACGGGGGCGCCGAGCGCGCCGATCGCGTCGCGCGCGGCGTCGAGGTGCTCGGGCTTGCGGCTCATCACGACGATGGCCGCGCCGAGTCGCGCGAACTCCGCGGCGATGGCCTTGCCGAGCCCGGTGCCGCCGCCGGTGACGACGACGGCGACGCCTCCAAAGGTTCCTGGCGGGAGCGCGGTCGCGCCGACCGGTGGTGGTGCGGGCAGTCCGATGAACTCGGCCATGAGTTGCTCAGCTCCCCGTGTAGCGCGGTTCGCGGCCGTCGGCGTGCGCGGCGCGCATCTCCGCGATGTCGTCGCTCTTGTTGATCGTGGTCTGGTAGATCATCTCGTCGTTCATCGCGGCGCGGAGCTGCGGGAGCGCCAGATGCCGGATCACCTCGCGGGCCAGCTTCACCGTGACCTTCGGCCGCGCCGCGACCTGTTCCGCGATCTCGCGCACCACGCCGTCGAGGTCGTCGGGCGCCACGACCCGGCTCACCACTCCGTGGCGGAGCGCCTCGTCGGCCGGCATCACCCGCCCCGTGAGCACGAGGTCGCTCACCACGCCGTGCCCGCACATCTCGTACAGCACGCCGACGCCGCCGGTGTCGGGGATGACCCCGTAGGTGAGCTCGGGCAGCCGGAAGCGCGTCCCCTCCGCGGCGATGCGGACGTCGCAGAGCAGTGCCCGCTGGAACGATCCGCCCATCACCCAGCCCTTGCACGCGACGATCACCGGCGCGTCGAGCTCCCACACCTGCTGGATCCCGCGGTGGCCGCGTCGCATCAGCTCGTGGTGCGAGAGCTCGGTCTTCTGCACGCCGATCGAGCCGACGTCGCGGCCCGAGGAGAACGACGCCCCAACGCCTCGCCAGATCACTGCGCGCACGTCGGGGCGCGTGCGCAGCTCGGTGAGGATGTCGAAGAGGCACGCGTCCATGTCGTCGTCGAACGCGTTGTGCTTGTCGGGGTTGTCGTTGGTGATCGTCGCGATCGGGCCGTCGATCTCGAGGTGCACGCGTTCAGTCACGGCGGTCGTTCCTTTTCCCTCGCTCGGAGCCGTGACCGTATCCTGGCGCGGTGGCCGCCGACATCGACCTCGTGAGCGGCGCGTTCTGGGGCCGCAACCCGCATGCGGAGCTGGCCTGGCTGCGCGCCAACGACCCCGTGTACTGGGACGGCATCGGCAAGGTGTGGGGCATCACGCGTTACGACCACGTGAAGGAGGTCGAAGGCAACCCCGAGGTGTTCTCGAACGCCAACGGGATCCGCCCCCACGGCGGCGGCACCCCGATGCTGATCGATCTCGACGACCCCGCGCACCGCCGGCGGCGCCAGCTCGTGGCGGAGGGCTTCACCCCGCGGCGGGTCCGGGCCGAGGAGCCCAAGGTGCACGCGGTCGTGAACCGGCTCGTCGACGCGGTGTGCGAGGCCGGCGAGTGCGACCTCGTGTGGGACCTCGCCGCGTGGCTCCCGCTGGTGATGATCGGGGACGCGCTCGGAGTCGAGGCGGCCGACCACGCCACGCTCATGAAGTGGTCCGACGACCTGCTGCGCGGGCAGGGCCAATCCGACCCCGACCTGCTGCAGAAGATGATGGACGCGTTCGCGGGCTACCAGGCGTACGCGTCGCGCGTCATCGAAGACCGTCGCGGGTGCCCGCGCGACGACCTCATGAGCGTGCTCGTGCACGCGGAGGTCGACGGCGAGCGCCTCGCCGACGACGCGCTGCTCTTCGACTCGCTGCTCATCCTCATCGGGGGCGACGAGACGACCCGCCACGTGATCAGCGGCGGCGCGTACCAGTTGCTCGTGGAACCGTCGCGCTGGGAACGGCTGCGCGCCGACCGCTCGCTCATCCCGACCGCGGTCGAGGAGATGCTGCGCTGGGTCAGCCCGATCAAGAACATGTCGCGCACGCTCACGCGCGACTTCGAGTTCCACGGCAAGCAGATGCACGAGGGCGACCAGCTGCTGCTGCTCTACCCCTCGGCGAACCGCGACGAATCGCACTTCGCGAACCCGTTCGACTTCGACATCGAGCGGGCCCCGAACGACCACGTCGCGTTCGGCTTCGGCCCGCACTTCTGCCTCGGCAGCTCCCTCGCGCGCATCGAGCTGCGGGTGATGTTCGAGGTGCTCCTCGATCGGCTCCCCGACCTCCACCTCGTGTCGGGCGCAGAGCCCGAGTACCGCCCCGCGAACTTCGTGAGCGGCTACGAGGGCATGCGCGTCGCCTTCACCCCGTCGGCCGCACTCCGCACGACGGGCTGACCGCTCAGAAGTGCGCGAGGAGCTCGGAGAAACGCTCGACCTGGATGAGGCGCGCGGCGGTCTCGTCGAGCTCCGCGTGCTCGAGGGCCCAGGTGTTGACGTTCGGGATGAACACCGCGCCCAGACCCGCGGCGAGCGCAGGGACGACGTCGGACTTCACCGAGTTGCCGATCATCCACGCACGCTGCGGGTCGAGCCGCTCGGTCGCGACGAGCTCCGCGTAGACGGCCGCATGCTTCTCGCGCACGACGACGATGCGGCGGAAGTGCGACGCGAGCCCTGACACCTCGATCTTGGCGTGCTGCTCGCGCTCATCGCCCTTCGTCAGCAGGAGCAGGTCGTGACGCGCGCCGAGGGCCGTGAGCGTCGCGTCGACGTCGGCGATCGGCTCGATCGCGTGGGCGAGCAAGGGCGCGGCGAGTGCTTCGATCCGCGCCCGGTCGGCCGCGGTGGGCGGACGCTCGAGCAGGTGCTCGAAGCAGTCGTGGAGACTCGCCAGGAACACGTGCGTCCCGTAGCCGTGCGCGGCCGAGTTCGCCCGCTCGATGTCGTGCAGGGTTGCGAGGATCGTGGCGCCGTCGAGCGTCGGGTGCTCGATCCACTCCACGAAGTCGGCGATCGCGCGGTCGAAGAGCACGTTGCATTCCCACAACGTGTCGTCGGCGTCGAAGATCAGGTGCAAGGCCTGCCGGCTCACTTCGGCGCGAACCGCTGCCCCCCGTCGAGCCGGATGCACGAGCCGTTGAGCATCGGGGTCTCGACGATCGCGACGGCGAGGCGGCCGTACTCCTCGGGCCGCCCCATGCGCTTCGGGAACGCCGCATCCTTGGTGAGGACGTCGGCGAACTCGTCGGGGATCCCCTTCGTGAGCCCGGTGGTGAACAAGCTGGGCGCGATCGCGACGACGCGGATGCCGAGGCTTCCGAGATCGCGCGCCATCGTCAGCGCCATCCCCGCGATGCCGGCTTTCGCGGCGGTGTAGGCCACCTGACCGATCTGGCCCTCGAAGGCGGCGATCGACGCGGTGTCGATGATGACGCCGCGCTCGCCGTCCTCGGGCTCGTTGCGCGCCATGTGCCAGGCCTGGAGGCGGTTCAGGTTGAACGTGGCGATCAGGTTGAAGTCGACGACCCGCCGGAACTCCGACAGCGGGTGCGGGCCCTCCTTGCCGAGGGTCCGCTTCGCGATCCCGCCGCCCGCGGTGTTGACGGCGATGTGCAGCCCGCCGAGGGCTTCGACCGCCTCGTTCAGCACCAGCTCGGTGCCTTCGAAGTCGGTGACGTCGAGGGGATGGAAGCTCCCGCCCAGCTCCGCGGCGACCTCGGCACCGGGCGAGCTCGGCAGGTCGAGGATGGCGATCGACGCCCCGCGCTCGTGCAGCAGCTCGGCCGACGCCTTCGCCATGCCCGAGGCCCCCCCGACGACCACTGCCTTCTTCCCGTTGATCTCCATCAGTGCTCCTGGCTCGTCATGACGGCGTCGGCTGAAGCCATCTCGGTTGGGCGCGGCGGCGACCGGTGGCCCGTCATTCCCCGCGTCGCGGTCCGCTCGGCACGATCGGTCCGAGCTCCGCGGTCGCCAAGATCCCCGGCGCGGCGGCGCAAACGTAGGGGATCGCGTTCACGGGCCGGTTCGCCGTGTACGACGGCGTGAGGGCTCCGAGCTCCGCGACCGGGACCGGGAAGGCCAGCGCGACGTCGAGCGGCGCGTCGCCGTGCACCTGGACGCGCCAGCCCGTGGGGCGCAGCTCCCACGCCGGCTCCACTGCGGTCGTGCAGTACCAGGTGGGCGTGAAGCGGACGACCTCGGCGCCCGCGGCGCGCCCCGAGATCGTCGTGCGCTGCGCCGCGATCGACCCCGCCGCGAGCTCGCCGGCCGCGATCCTGCCGGCGTGCCGGGCGACCGCCACCTCGCCCGCGGCCGTCCATTCGTCGACGGGCCGGTCCGCGGCGCGCGCGAGGACACCGAGCGCGGGCGCGAAGGCGTCGAGCAGGTACGAAGACCGGCGCGCATCGAACGTCTCCACCGGTCTTCCGAAACCCATGATCTCGAAGAGCAGGTGCGGCGAGTCGCGCTGCGAGAGATCGGCGAACTCGTCGATCTCGATCCGGTCGACGTGTCGCTGCAACGAGAGCAGCGCGAACGACAGCGCGTCGGTGATGAAACCGGGGCTGCTCCCGGTGGAGTAGATCGACGCGCTTCCGCGCGCGCAGGCATCGCGCACCTGCGCGCGGCGCGTGTCGCCGAGCGGGTGGCCGTCGTCGAAGAGCTCGCCACACGTCGTCACGACGTTCGTGCCGAGCTCGAGGAACGCGACGACGTCGGCGACGGAGAACGCGCGAGGCATGTACAGGACACAGTCGGCACCGAGCGCGTGGATCGCGGCCGCGTCGGTCGTCGCCGCGACGCCCACGGGTTCCTCGCCGCACAGCAGGCCCGCGTCGACGCCGTCCTTCGCCGCGTCGTACACGAACACGCCGGCGAGCTCGAGCCCCGGGTGCCGGATCACCTCGCGCAGCGCCCGGCCGCCGATGTTGCCGGTGGCCCACTGGACCACCCGCAGCCGCGCTCGGCTCAACCGGCCGGCTCCGCGAACGTCTTGAGCTCGAGGAACTCGGCGAGGCCGGCCGCGCCCATCTCGCGGCCGATCCCCGACTGCTTGTAGCCGCCGAAGGGCGCGTCGGGGCCGTAGTAGATCCCGCCGTTGACGCTCATGGTCCCCGTGCGGATCCGGCGGGCGACACCGAGGGCCCGCTCACGGTCGTTGCTCATGACCGCGCCCGAGAGGCCGTAGATCGAATGGTTGGCGATCCGGACCGCGTCGTCGTCGCCGTCGTGGGCCTGCACCACGAGCACCGGCCCGAACAACTCGTCCTGAACGACCGGAGCGTCCTCGCCCGCGCCGACGATCAGTGTCGGTTCGTAGAAGAAACCGTGCGGCAAGTGGGGTGGAATGCGCCCGCCGGTGACCGCGGTCGCACCATCGGCGACGGCCCGGTCGACATAGCCCGCGACCTTCTCGCGCTGGCGCGCGCTGATCAACGGACCCATCATCGTCGCCGGGTCGGCGGGATCACCGTACGGCACGCTCGCGAGCACGTCGCGTGCCGCATCAACGACCTCGTCATAACGCGCGCGGGGCACGACGAGACGCGATGTGATCGCGCATCCCTGTCCCGAGTGCGACGTCGCCGCGAACGCGCAGAACATCGATGCGAGCGCCACATCGCCGTCGTCGAGGAGCACGAACGCCGACTTGCCGCCGAGCTCGAGGAACACCCGCTTCACGGTCGCGCTGGCGGCCGCCATGATCTGGCGCCCGACGGGCGTCGAGCCGGTGAACGACACGACGTCGACATCGGGATGGGTCGTGAGTTGCGCGCCGACGGCGTTGTCGGACGACGTCAAGACGTTCACCACACCGGCGGGGATGTCGGTCGCCTCGGCGATCAGCTGGCCGAGCGCGAGCGTCGCCCACGGCGTGTCGGGCGCGCCCTTCAGCACGACAGTGCAGCCGGCCGCGAGCGCGGGAGCGAGCTTCGCCAGCGCGAGCTGGACCGGATAGTTGTACGCCGCGATGGCGCCGACGACGCCGGCCGCCTCCTTCTCGATCCACCGGTGGTTCTGGAGCCCGAAGACCTCTCGGTCGCCGAGGTCCTCGACGAACCCGTAGCCCTCGAGCAGCTCCGCGTACCAGCGCACCACTTCGGTCGGCCCGTCGAGCTGCGGACCGTGCGTGCTCGTCAGCGGCGCGCCGACCTCGCGTACGAGGATCTCGCGCAGCTCGTCGGCATGCTCGACGAGCGCGGTGTGCAACTGCCGCAGCCCGGCCACCCGCAGGTCGCGGTCGCGCGACCAGTCGGTGGCGTCGAACGCCCGCCGCGCCGCGCCGATCGCCTGATCGGCGTCGGCAACCGAGGCGTCGGCCGCGGTGCCGAGCACCGCACCGGTCGTGGGATCGAGGGTCTCGTACGTCGCCGCTTGCGCCGCACCGACGAGCTTCCCGTCGATCAGCAGCTGTTCTTCGTGCCCGATCGCCATGCCCCTCACGCTATTCGAGAACGCCTCTCTCGCCAAGCGTGTGTAGCATTCTCGCGTGCACGAGTTGGCCGGCGCCGGGCTCGCCGAGTACCGGGGGGCGCTTCACCCGTGGCTCGATGCGCACTCCGACGAGCTCGCGCCACGCTTCGCGCTCCCCGGCTCGCTCGACGAGCGCATCGCGCAGATGCAGCGCGTCAAGGGCGTCCTGTACGAGGCCGGGTGGATGCGCTACGGCTGGCCCGAACGGGTCGGCGGGCTCGGCGGCTCGCCGTTGATGCGGACGGAGCTCGGTGCCGCGCTCGCGGCCCGTGACCTCGTCGACCCCGGGCTCTTCTCGCTCATCGAGGTGCTCGCGCCGAGCGTCATCGACTACGCGTCCCCGTCGCTCGCGCGCGAGATGGTCCCCCGCTTGCTCTCCGGCGCCGAGCAGTGGTGCCAGGGGTTCTCCGAGCCCGGTACGGGTAGCGACCTCGCATCGCTCGGTTGCCGCGCCGTCGCCGACGGCGACCCCTCGACGGCGGCGTCGTGGGTGATCAACGGCCAGAAGGTCTGGACGAGCCTGGCGCAGTATTCCGATCGCTGCGTGCTGCTGACGCGCACCGGACCGCCGGACTCGCGTCACCGCGGGATCACCGCGTTCTTCGTCGACATGAACACACCCGGCATCACGGTCGCGCCCCTCGAGATGATCAACGGTGAGCGCGAGTTCGCCGAGGTGTTCTTCGACGATGTCGTCGTTCCCTCGGACCGGATGCTCGGCGAGCTGAACGGCGGATGGGCGGTTGCGATGAACATCCTGCCGTACGAGCGTTCGTCGTGCTTCTGGCAGCGCATCGCGTACCTGTATCGCCGCGTGCAACGACTCGTCGACGTCGTCCCCCACGACGACCGCACTGCGGAGGTGATCGGCAACGCGTTCGTGCAGCTGCACATGGTCCGGGCGCGGTCACGAGACACCCAGCGTCGCCTCGCCGCCGGAGCGACACTCGGCGCGGAGACGTCGATCGACAAGGTCCTCGTCGCCACCGCCGAACAGACGGTCTACGACGCGGCGCGCCAGCTGCTCCCGGGCGTGATCGCCGTCGACGACGGCGCGGCCGCGGAGATGTGGCGCAGCGAGTACCTCTACTCGCGAGCGGCGACGATCTATGGCGGCACCGCCGAGGTGCAGCGCAACATCATCGCCCGGCGCCTGCTCGACCTCGGGGTCGAGAGCTGATGGACGCGGACGAGCGATCGCTGCTCGCGACGACGGTCGCCGAAGTGATCGCGACGACGGTCGCCGAAGTGATCGCGGCGGCGGATGAGGCGACCGCGATCGACGGCGTGCTCGCCGACCTCGGTTGGCTCGATCTGCTCGCCGCCGAACCCGACGACGCGATCGACATCGTGTTCCACGCACTCGGCCGCACGAACGCGCACGCGACCGTCCTCGACGACGTGGTCGTGCAGGCTCTCGGGTTCGAGCCCCGCGCCGACCTCGCGGTGCTGCTCCCCTCGTTCGGCAGTTGGGAGCCGCCCGGGTCCGTCGACGACGCGGGCAGCCGTGCACACGGCATTGCGACGGCGCGGATCTCCTCCGCCACCGACCTGGTCGTCGTGTACCGCCGCGGCTCCGAGCTGTGCACCGCGATCGTGCCGACGACGGTCGCGGTCGCGACTCCGGTGCGGGGAATCGATCCGGCCGCCGGGCTTCACGTCGTCGAGATGAATGTGACCGAAGCCGTCGCACCGACTCGCGTCGACGCGGCGGCGTGGGACACGGCGGTCGCGCACGCGCGCCGCGGTCTGGCCCACCAACTCGCCGGCGCGAGCCGCGCCATGCTCGATCTCGCGCGCGCGCACGCAATCGGGCGCGTCCAGTTCGGCCGCCCCGTCGCGCAGTTCCAGGCGGTACGCCACCGGCTGGCCGACGCGCTGGTCGCGGTCGAAGCCGTCGATGCCGCGCTGCAGGCCGCCGCGGACGAGCCCGCGCCGCTCACGGCCGCGCTCGCCAAGGCGATCGCCGGCCGCACCGCGGCGACCGTCGCGACCCACTGCCAGCAGGTGCTCGCGGGGATCGGCTTCACGACCGATCACCCCTTCCACCGCTTCCTGAAGCGCACGATCGTGCTCGACGGCCTGTTCGGATCGGCCGACGATCTCGTGCTCGACATCGGGCGCGGGTTGCTCGCGACCGGTCAGGTGCCCACGCTCGTCGAGCTCTCGTAACCGCCGGGAACTGCGCGGCGACCTTGGTGAACCGCCGCGTCAGTCGCGCGAACGATCGGGTTTGCGGGAGAGCTCGACCGGCACGTAGTCGGGGTCGTCCTCGGACCGCATGCTGAAGCGCCACTTGCAGCACACGTCGCCGGGATCCCGGCGGGGCGGGATCGCGAGGATCTCGACCTGCATGTTCGGGTTGTACATCTGCGTCGTCACGATCATCGACTTCGGACACGTCGAGTGGCAGTTCTTCTCGAGGATGTCGGGCCGTCCCATCGCCTCCCACTGGTCGACGGCGACGCAGCGGTTGAAGGTCATCACGCCGACCTCGGGCTCGGGCATCTCGAACGAGAGGTCGAAGGCCTTGCCGGGCAGCGCCGTGGCGTCGAGTTGGAGGTCCTTCATCCAGTCTTCGACGGTGTTACCGGTGATGCCGAGGTATTCGGCCTTGAGCTTCTTCACTCCGGGAAGGACGACGTCGCCCCACAGCGTGAACTGGATGTCGAACATCACGTCGAGCCCGTAACGAACGGTGATCTGCGTCGCCCACGCTTCGATGCACTGCAGGAGGTACTCGTGGGACCCGAGGAACCACGTGACGAGCTGCCCCTTCGGGAGGTCGATCGTGCTCGGGCGCGGGGTGAAGAGACCGGTGTACACGACGCGAGTGCCGGCCCGGTCCTCCGCACCGACGAGTTGGTTCGGGTCGTCGTAGATCGTCCCGGCCGGCAGGAACTCGCGCTGCCAGCGCTCGAGCTCGGGCACGACGCTGGCGTCCCACGCGGCCCACTCGATCTCGGCCATCGTCTCCGCGCCGTACCGCTTGGCCACCTCGGCGGCCCACCCGTCGACGCAGAGCTGGAGGTACCGATCGCTCCACGGCAGGAGCCTGGTGGCCAGCGCCTCGGTCGAGAAATCGGTGAAGCGCAGGTCGGCGCGGTACGGACCGCTGTAGTCGGGGAGCTCGGCGCCGGAGTCGGCGTCGAGTTGCTGGCGGATGTCGAGGCCGGCCTTCGCGTAGGTGACGTGGTCGTCGACCCGGGCGAACTTGGGATAGTTCGTGAGGTCGACGCCCAGCATCAGGACGAAGTCGTCGGCGACGGCCCCCTCCTCCAGGTGGGCGCCCGGCTTGCGGATCTCCAGGAACTCGTCGAGCTGCGGGTCGGGCGTCGGTTCGGACACGGAGGTCCTCCTCTGTCGGCGACGAGTGCGTACTAGCCGATCGGCTAGGTGAAGGTAGCCGATCGGCTCGGCGCGGGCAACGATCGGTACCCTCGGGCCGTGGCCTCCGCCGAGCTGCTCCGACCGTGCCACCCCGAAGCCGCGCTCCGCCCCGCAGGCACGCATCATCGATGCGGCCGTCGACCTGTTCGCCGTCCACGGTGTCGGCGGGACCTCGCTCCAGATGATCGCCGACGCGGTCGGGGTCACGAAGGCGGCCGTGTACCACCAGTTCAACACCAAGGACGAGATCGTCGTGGCCGTCGCCGAAGCCGAGCTCGCGAACGTCCAAGCCGCGGTGGAGGCCGCCGAGGCCGAGCCTTCCCCCGCCCGAGCACGCGACGTTCTCGTCACCCGGATCGTCGACCTCGCGGTCGCGCGCCGGCACATGGAGAGCACCCTCCTCGGCGACCCCGTGATCGTGCGCTTCTTCGCCCACCACAAACCGTTCCGCCGAGGTCATGGACCGCCTCTACCGGCTCCTCATGGGCGACGACGCCGGACCCGACGCCCGCCTTCCTGCCGCGATGCTCACCGCCGCCATCGGCGGTGCCGTCATGCACCCACTCGTCGCCGATCTCGACGACGACACGCTGCGGGCAGAGCTCCTGCGCCTCGCTCGCCGGTTCCTCGCCCTCCCCGACTGAGCCACTCCGCCGCGGCCCAGCGGGACGCGAGCTCACGCCCGCGGTTCGTCGTTGCGGAAAACCTGGCCGCCCTTCATCACGAAGCGAACCTGCTCGGTGACGGCGATGTTCGCGAGCGGGTCGCCGGGGACGCCCACGACGTCGGCGAGCAGGCCGGGCTCGAGCCGGCCGCGGTCGTCGGCGTCGATCAGCTCGGCCGCCACGGTCGTCGCGGCGCGGATCGCCTGCAGCGGTGTCATGCCCCGATCGACGAGCGCGATCAATTCCTTCGCGTTGCGGCCGTGCGGGATCGCCGGCGCGTCGGTGCCGCACGCCACCTTCACACCCCGTTCGATCGCCTTGGTGATCGTCTTGCGCGCGCGGGAAGACCTCGGCCGCCTTCGCCTGGAGCTCGGGCGCGGCGTGCGACACGTCCATCCCGTCGGCGAGGTACGTGGTCGCGACGAGGAAGGTGCCTCGCTCGACCATGAGATCGAGCGTCTCGTCGCTCGCAAGCGAGCCGTGTTCGATGCAGTCGATCCCCGCTTCGATCGCAGCCCGGATCCCGTCGTTGCCGTGCGCGTGTGCCGCGACCTTCAGGCCCACGCGATGCGCTTCGTCGGCGATCGCCGCCAACTCGTCGTTCGAGTACTGCTGCGCGCCGGCGGGCCCGGTGTGCGACATGACCCCGCCCGACGCGCACACCTTGATCAGCTGCGCGCCGTACTTGATCTGGTAACGCACGGCCTTGCGCACCTCGCTGACACCGTTCGCAATGCCCTCTTCGATCGTGAGCGGCATGACGTGCGGCGCGAGGGCCTGGAACATCGTCGGATCGAGGTGGCCTCCGGTCGGCGTGATCGCGTGGCCGGCCGGCACGACGCGTGGGCCGTCGATCCAACCGAAATCGATGGCCTTCTTGAGCGCGACGTCGAGGAGGAGGCCACCCGTCTGGATGAACAGCCCGAGGTTGCGGACGGTCGTGAAGCCCGAGCGCAGCGTTCGGCGCGCGTTCGCCACTGCCCGCAGGGTGCGCAGGGCCGGATCGTCCTGCACCGCGTTCAGCGGGCTGTCGTGATTCGGCCCGCCGAGCAGCAGGTTGACCTCCATGTCCATGAGCCCGGGCAACAGCGTGAGCTCACCGACGTCGACGGTCACGGCCTCGTCGGGCACGGAGGCGGGCGCGACGGCGACGATCCGTTCGCCGTCGACGAGCAGCTCGCCGGGGACGACGTACTCGCCGCGCGCGACGTCGAGCAGGCGCGCGCCGCGCAGCAGGATCGGCGGTTGCGGAGTGCGAGGACGCGCCATGCGCGACCCCCTTTCGGCGCAGCGATGCGTTGCGACGGAAACCTTACTCTCCTAGAGTGTGAACGTTGTAATCACCCCGCACCCCATCGACGGAGCGGCGCCGTGACCGATTTCGAGGCGATCGACTTCTTCCGGGGCGACGAGCTCGTGGACGATCCGTACCCGTTCTACGAGCACCTGCGCGCGCAGTGCCCGGTGACGCGCGAACCGCACCACGGCGTCGTCATGGTCACCGGCTACGAGGAAGCGATCGAGGTTTTCCGCGACACGGCGACGTTCTCGTCGTGCAACGCGGTGACCGGTCCCTTCCCCGGTTTCCCCGTCCCGCTCGAGGGCGACGACGTGAGCGCGCTCATCGACGCGCACCGCGACGAGCTCCCGATGAGCGACCAGCTGCCGACACTCGATCCGCCCGTGCACACCGCGCACCGCGCGCTCCTGATGCGCCTGATCACACCGAAGCGCCTGAAGGAGAACGAGGCGTTCATGTGGCGTCTCGCCGATCGCCAGATCGACGAGTTCCTCGCCGCCGGCGAGTGCGATCTCGTCGGCGACTACGCCGGACCGTTCGCGATGCTCGTGGTCGCCGACCTGCTCGGCGTGCCCGAGTCAGACCACGAGCTGTTTCGCGAACGTCTCGGTGCCGGAAGCCGCAAGCACACGGGCACGATCGGGAGCACGGGCGACGGCTCCCTCACGCACCGTCCGTTGGAGTTCCTCTACGAGCAGTTCACGATCTACATCGAAGATCGCCGTCGCGAGCCGCGGCACGACGTGATGACCGGTCTCGCGACGGCGACGTTCCCCGACGGTTCCGTGCCCGAGGTGATCGACGTCGTGCGCATCGCGGCCAACCTCTTCGCCGCCGGGCAGGAGACGACCGTCCGCCTGCTCGGCACCGCGTTCCAGCTGCTCGGCGAGCGTCCCGATCTCCAGCACCGGCTGCGCACCGATCGCGAGAGCATCCCGAACTTCGTCGAAGAGGCGCTGCGGATCGAGAGCCCGATCAAGGGCGACTTCCGCCTGGCACGCGTCGCGACCACGGTCGGCGGCGTCGAGATCCCGGCCGGCACGACCGTCATGGTCGTCAACGGCGCCGCGAACCGCGACCCCCGCCGGTTCGAGCGCCCCTCCGAGTTCGACGTCGAGCGCGCGAACGCGCGGCAGCACATCGCCTTCGGGCACGGCGTGCACACCTGCCCCGGCGCGCCCCTCGCGCGCGCCGAAGCACGGGTGAGCGTCGAACGGCTCCTCGACCGCACGCGCGATATCCGGATCTCCGAAGCGGCACACGGTCCCGCCGGCGCCCGCCACTACGAATACGCGCCCACGTACATCCTGCGCGGGCTGCGGCGCCTGCACCTGGAGCTCGACGAGGTTGAACATGACTGACGACACCCGACGTATCGCCGACCTGGTCGACCTGCACGCGCTCTGCTCGCGCTACATGTCGTACACGAGCCAGAACACGCCCGGCAGGTGGCTCGACGTGTTCACACCCGACGCCGAGTACAACGCGTTCGGCACCGTCTACACGCTCGAACGCTTCCCGGCGCTCCTCGCGGCGGCGCCCCGCGGTCAGTTCATCGGCAACATGCCGGTCGTCGATCTCGACGGCGATCGCGCGACGGGCGTGCAGCACTTCGTGTTCATCGACCAGCAGACCCATGCGATGCGGCTCGGCTGGTATCGCGACGAGTACCGGCGCACGGTCGACGGCTGGCGCATCCACCGGCGCGCGACCACGTTCATGCGCAAGCACGGGGGCTTCGACTCCGGCCACCAGCACGATCCGCTCGCCGAAGCAGAGTGAGAGGGAGGCACCGCGTGTCGGAGCAGCCGAAGATCATCAGCGTCGACGATCATGTCGTGGAGCCGGCGCACCTCTGGCAGGACCGTCTCCCCGCGAAGCTGCGCGAGCGCGGCCCCCGCATCGAGCGCGCGCGGTGGGGCGATATCGTGCTCGGATCGGGCGCCTCGTACAAGCAGGAGATGAGCGACGACGGTCACTGGGGCGACTCATGGATCTACGAAGACCGGCTCATCTACCTCCACAAGCGGCACGTGACCATCCCGCTCGACGCGACCCCCGACGGCGACCTCAGCCGCTTCGACCGCAGCAAGATGTTCCTGGGCGCGATCACCTATGAAGAGATGCGACCGGGCTGCTACCAGCCGAAGCCGCGCATCGACGACCTCGCGGCATCCGGTGTCGACGGTTCGCTCGCCTTCCCCACGTTCCCGCGTTTCTGCGGCCAGACGTTCCTCGAAGGCAACGACCTCACGCTCGGCCTGGAGTGCGTCCGCGCCTACAACGACTGGATGATCGAGGAGTGGTGCGCCGACTCCGACGGCCACCTCATCCCGCTCTGTCTCATGCCGCTCTGGGACGTGGAGCTCGCGGTCACCGAGATCCGACGGAACGCCGCGCGGGGGGCGCACGCCGTCTGCTTCAGCGAGATCCCGCCGCACCTGAAGCTGCCGAGCATCCACACCGGTTACTGGGACCCGCTCTTCGCAGTGTGCGAGGAGACGCGCACCGCGCTCTGCATGCACATCGGCTCGTCGTCGAAGATGCCCGCCGCGTCGCCCGATGCGCCGCCGACGACCGAGACGATGCTCGGCTTCTACAACTCGATGGCATCGCTCGGCGACTACCTGTTCTCGGGCGTGCTCGTGCGCTTCCCCGAGCTCAAGCTCGCGTACTCCGAGGGCCAGATCGGCTGGATCCCGTACGCGCTCGAGCGGGCCGACAACGTATGGGAGTACCACGCGAGCTGGACCGGTGCGAAGGCGACGATTCCCGAACGGCCGTCGAGCTACTACCGCGGGCGCATCTTCGGCTGCTTCACGACGGACCGGCACGGGATGGCGTCGATCGCCGAAGTCGGCGAGGACAACGTCTGCTTCGAGACCGACTACCCCCACACCGACACGACGTGGCCGTTCGCCGCCCAAGAAGCAGCCCGGATGACCGCCGCGCTCACCGACGCGCAGCGCTACAAGGTGCTGCGCGGCAACGCGATTCGCATGCTCGAGCTCGATCGCCTCTGACGTCCTCGCTCGTCAGCGCGTCGCGACCTCGGCGAGCGCGTTCGCGACGAGTTGAGACTCGGTGAGCATGAGATCGTGACCCGTGTCGATCTCCCAGAGCCGGCCCTCCACGCGCGCCCGGGCCATGAGAGCTGGATCCCGGGTCGCGACCGTCGACGTGCACACGACGTGGTACTGCGGGATCGCCGCGAGCGCCGCCTCGTTCGTGAGTCGCAGCGGCTGGGTGAAGCACTGCCAGGGATAGCCGGTGAGGCGATCCGCCATCCAGGCGAGGTCGACGGGATCCGTCACGGCGTACCTCTCGCCGAGACCGGTCAGCGTCGGTGTGTAGACCTCATGGCCTGCGTCCCGCAGCAGCCGCGCGACGCGCTGGTAGCACCAGCCGCCGTGTCCACCACCGTGGACCAGTACGTAGGTCGCCATCGCCACTTCTCCGCTCGTCGGGCTTCCAACCTTCACGCGTCGTAGTTCACGACGAGCGTGCGACTCGTCGGCAACGACTGGCACGTGAGCACCCAGCCGTCGGCGACCTCTTCCGCGGTCAGCGCGTTGTTCACGCGCATGCGCACTGCCCCCTCGTCGAGATGGGCCATGCACGTGGCGCAGCTGCCCGCCTCGCACGAGAACGGCGGGCTGAGCCCGCCGCGGCGCGCGGCCTCGAGCACCGTGTCGCCGACCTGGTACTGCAGGGCGTGCTCGTGACGCCCGAGCCGGATGACGAGCGACTCGGTCACGATCGTGGTCTCACCGACGACCGGCGCGTCGCCGGGGACGACGAACCGTTCGATGAAGACGCGGTCGCGAGCGATGCCCGCGAGCGCGAGTCCTGCCTCGACGATGTCCATGTACGGACCGGGACCGCACACGTAGACGTCCGCATCGGTGCGCTCGCCCACGAGTGCCGCGCACGTGGCCGCGTCGAGGAAGCCGTTCGCGTCGTCGAGGTGATGGTGCACGGTGAGTTGGCCGGCGGACGCCGCCTGGAGGCGTTCGAGCTCGGAGCCGAAGATGACGGCGTCCGCCTCGCGGTTCGCGTACACGAGCACGATCCGGCGATTGGTCGTCGCGAGCGCCGTCTTGACGATCGAGATCACGGGCGTGATCCCGCTGCCGCCTGCGAACGCGACGATCGGTGTCTCGCGCGGCTGGAGCACGAAGAGGCCGGACGGCCGCATCACGTCGATGGTGTCGCCCGCGCGCAGCGTGTCGTTCATCCAGTTCGACAGCCGGCCGTTCGGCACCCGCTTCACGGTGGTCGTCAGCGGCTCCCCGGCGTCGGGCGAGCTCGACATCGAGTAGCAGCGGACGACCGGATCGCCGTCGACGACGGCCCGGAACGTGCAGAACTGCCCGGCGGTGTAGGTGAAGGTCGGGGCCAACTCCGGTGGCACCGCGAGCACGAACGAGCGGGTGTCGGCGGTCTCCGCGACCACGGCGCGGATCGAGAGCGGGTGGTATTCGTGGTCGGGCGGCATCGGCACCGTCTCCGCACGAGTGCGGGGCGAGAAGTTGACTCTCCAACTAGGGTAGTGCGATTCTCGGGCGGCTCGGAACGGCCCAGGAGAGAGACAGCGCCATGGTCGACGACGCTCGGTGGGCGGTGCGCCCGGTACCCGACGCCCTGCGCACGCGCTACCTCGTCGAGGGCGGGTGGACCGACGACACCCTCGGCGCCCTCGTCGACCGCTCGCTGCGTGCCGCTCCCGACGCTCGGGTGCACATCTGGTCGGGGTCCCGCCCCTGGCGCGGCAGCTACGCCGACGTCTGGAACGAATCGTTGCGCCTGGCCACGGCACTGCGCGACGCCGGCGTCGAACCCGGCGAGGTCGTCGCCTTCCAACTGCCGAACTGGCGGGAGGCGGTCGTCGCGTTCTACGGCCTCGCGATGGGCGGCTACGTGCTCGTGCCGATCGTGCACATCTACGGCGCGAAGGAAGTGCGCTTCGTCCTCGCCGAGAGCGGCGCCCGCGCCTACATCTCGGCCGATCGCCACGGCCACGTCGACTACCTCGACATCGTCGACGGGGCCGCGCCCGGGACGCTCCCCGACCTTGCGTTGCATGTCGTTGTCGGCGATTCGGGCACGCGCCCGGCGCCCGCGACCGTCGAGCGCGTGGGCTGGGACGCGGTTGCCCATGCGTCGCCCACGAACGCGATCGCGGCACCCGACCCCGACGCGGTCTGCGTCCTCGCATACACGTCGGGCACGACGAGCAACCCGAAGGGCGTGATGCACACGCACCGCACGCTGCTCGCCGAGATCCCGCACATCCAGGCGTGGATCACTCCCGGCGCACCGAACCTGATGGGCTCGCCGGTCACGCATGCGACCGGAATGCTCGGCGCGGTCCTCGCACCGATGGCCCTCGGCGAAGACATCCACCTCATCGATCGCTGGGACCCCGCGCGCGCACTCGACGTGATGCTCGAAGCGAACGTCGGTGCCGGCACCGGCGCCGCGGTCTTCCTCGCGAGCCTGCTCGACCACCCCGGCTTCACGCCGGAGCACGCGCGGCGCATCCGCCGGGTCGGGCTCGGCGGGGCGCCCGTCTCCCCGGTCCTCGCGGAGCGCGCCGCCGCGCTCGGCATCGCGATGATCCGGGCCTACGGATCCACGGAGCACCCCTCGGTCACGGGTTGCACGTTCAGCGACCCACCCGCCAAGCGCCACTGCACCGACGGTCGACCGATGCCCGGCGTCGAGATCCGCCTGCTCGACGCCGACGGCACTCCGGTCGCAACCGGCGAACCGGGAGAGATCTGGTCGCGCGGCCCCGATCTCTGCGCCGGCTACACGGATCCCGCGCTCACGGCGCGCGCGTTCACCGCCGACGGCTGGTACCGCACCGGCGACCTGGGCGTGGTCGACCCCGACGGCTTCCTCACGATCACCGACCGCCTGAACGACGTGATCATCCGCGGCGGTGAGAACATCTCCGCCGCCGAGATCGAAGAAGCGATCGCCGCACTGGAGTCGGTCGCCGAGGTTGCCGTCGTCGCCGCGCCCGACGCGCGACTCGGCGAACACGGGTGCGCGCTCGTCCGACTCGCCCCCGGCGCGGCGCCGATCGACCTCGGCACGCTCACCGCGCACCTCGAACGCGCCGGCGTGGCCCGGCAGAAGTGGCCCGAGGAGCTCCGGATCGTCGCCGACTTCCCGCGTACCGCCGCGGGCAAGGTCCGCAAGGTCGATCTCCGCGCGCAACTCCGCGTCCCGATCGCACACGACGCGCGGGGCGGCTCATGACCGGCGACTCGTACCGCACCATTCGCGTTGCGCCGATCGCCGGCGCGCTCGGCGCAGAGATCGGCGGCGTCGATCTCGCGGCGGGCTTCGACGACGACACGCTCGCGGAGATCCGCCGCGCGTGGTTGACCCACCTCGTGGTGTTCTTCCGTGAACAGGAGCTCGAACCGGACGCGTTCCTCGCGTTCGCGCGCCGGATCGGCAAGCCGATCGAATATCCCTTCGTGAAGGGCATCGACGGCTACCCCGACATCATCGAGGTCGCGAAGCTGCCCGGCGAGACCGTGAACTTCGGCGGTATCTGGCACAGCGACACGACCTACCTCGAGCGGCCGCCGATGGCGACGATGCTGCTCGCGCGCGAGATCCCGCCCTTCGGCGGCGACACCCTCTACGCCAACATGTACGCCGCGTACGAAGCGCTGTCGCCAGCCATGCAGCGCGTCCTCGACGACCTCGTCGCCGTCAGCACGTCGGCCCTCGCTGACGTGTCGAAGACGCGCGAGGACCGCATCCTCGACCGCGGCGCCGGCGCGGACGCCGAGTACCGCGCCGAGCACCCCGTCGTGCGCACCCATCCCGAGACCGGCCGCAAATCGCTCTACGTGAACGTCGCCCACACCGAGCGCTTCCGCGGCATGAGCGAGGAGGAGAGTCGCCCCCTGCTGCAGTTCCTCTTCGCACACTCCGTCCGGCCCGAGTTCACCTGCCGCTTCCGCTGGCAAGCCGGATCGCTCGCAATGTGGGACAACCGCTGCGCGATGCACAACCCGGTGAACGACTACCACGGCTACACCCGCCGCATGCACCGCGTCACACTCGCAGGAGACGTACCCCGATGACGGCGCGACGCGAGGTCGCCTGGCCGACGATTCCGGCGATGCTGCGCGACACGGCCCGGCGCGCGGCCGCGGCCGAGGCCGTCGTCGCGGGCTCACACCGGGTGAGTTACGCGGAGCTCGAGTCGAGCGTGACCGACGCGGCTCGAGCGTTGCTCGCGGCGGGCATCGCGCCGGGCGAGCGCGTCGCGATCTGGGCACCGAACTCGATCGACTGGATCGTCGCCGCACTCGGCATCACGACGGCCGGCGGCGTGCTCGTGCCCGTCAACACGCGGTTCAAGGGCGCCGAGGCGGCATACGTCCTCGCGCGAAGCGACGCGCACCTCCTCTTCACGGTACGGGGCTTCCTCGACACCGACTACCCCGCTCTCCTCGCGCAATCGGGCGTGCCCCTCCCCTCCCTGACGCAGATCGTCGTGCTGGGAGGTGACGCCGGCGGCGATGCCGTTGCCTGGGACGACTTTCTCGCGAGCGGTCGCTCGGTTCCCGACGTCGACGTCGACGCGCGCGTCGCCGCCATCACCACCGACGACCCGAGCGACGTCGTCTTCACGTCGGGGACGACCGGCAATCCCAAGGGCGTCGTCATGACGCACGGCCAGACGCTGCGCGCCTACCTCGACTGGTGCGACTGGGCCGGCCTGCGCGCGGGCGACCGGTACCTGATCGTGAACCCGTTCTTCCACATCTTCGGCTACAAGGCGGGCGTCCTCGCGTCGTTGATGCGCGGGGCGACGATCTTCCCGCTCGCGGTGTTCGACACCGAGGTCGTGTGCGAGATCGTCGAGCGCGAGCGCATCACGGTGTTCCCGGGCGCGCCGACCGTGTACCAGTCGCTGCTCGACGCGCCCGAGCGCGCGCGGCACGACATCTCGAGCTTGCGCCTCGCGGTGACCGGCGCCGCCGACATCCCGGTCGAGTTGATCCGGCGGGTCCGGGAAGAACTGCCCTTCGAGCGCATCCTCACCGGCTACGGCCTCACCGAGGCGGGCACCGTCACGGGCAGCCGGCCCGACGACGACTTCGAGCACATCGCCACGACCGTCGGCGTGCCGTGGCCCGGCTTCGAGGTGCGCACGGTGACCGAGTCGGGAACCGACGCCTCGCCGGGCGAACCCGGCGAGGTGATCGTGCGCGGCGAGACCGTGATGCGCAGCTATCTCGACGATCCCGAGGCGACGGCGGCCGCGATCGACGTCCACGGCTTCCTGCACACCGGCGACCTCGGAACGTTCGACGCCGACGGCTCCCTCCGCATCGTCGGGCGGATCAAGGACATGTTCATCGTCGGCGGCTTCAACGCGTACCCGGCGGAGATCGAGAACCTGCTGCTGCGCCATCCCCGCGTCGCGCAGGCCGCCGTGATCGGCGTGCCCGACGCGCGCCTCGGCGAGGTGGGCATGGCGTTCATCGTGGCGACACCGGGCGATCCGGTCGGCGCACCCGACATCATCGAGTGGGCGCGCACCGAGATGGCCAACTTCAAGGTCCCACGCGCCGTCGAGTTCCTCGACGCGCTGCCGGTGAACGCGACCGGCAAGGTCGTGAAGGACGAGCTGCGCGCGCGTGCGAAGCCCGCATGACGCACGAGCACAACCCCGACGAATGGAGCACCTGATGGCGAGCGTCCCCGTGGCCGACGGCGTGCTCACGTGGCCGGCCGACGACCCTCAGCTCATCGGCAGTCGCTGCACCGCGTGCGGGATCGTCACCTTCCCGGCGCAGGACTCGTGTCCGCGTTGCGCGTCGACGGAGATGGCCGAACACCTGCTCGCGCGACGCGGCCGCCTGTGGGCATGGACGACGCAGAACTTCCCGCCCCCCTCGCCGCCGTACGCGGGCCCGACCGGCGCCGCGTTCGTGCCGTTCGGAGTCGGCTACGTCGACCTCGGAGACGTGAGGGTGGAGGCGCACCTCACCGAAGCCGATCCCGAGGTGCTCCGCCACGGGATGGAGATGGAGCTCGCCGTGGTGCCGTTCCGCATCGACGACGACGGCAACGAGGTCGTGATGTTCGCGTTCCGGCCCGTCGCCTGAGAGGACGAAGCACATGACGAACGACGTCGCCGTGATCGGAGTCGGGCTCCACCCCTTCGGTCGCTTCCCCGGTGTCTCCGCCATCGAGATGGGCGCGATCGCGATTCGCCGCGCGCTCGCCGACGCCGGCGTCGAGTGGCGCCAGATCCAGTTCGCGTTCGCGGGCAGCTACGAGGTCGACAACCCCGACGCCGTCGTCGCGCTCCTCGGTCTCACCGGCATCCCGTTCACCGACGTGTACAACGGCTGCGCCACCGCCGCGAGCGCGCTCGCCCTCACGGCTCAGACGATCCGGTTCGGCGAGCACGGTCTCGGCATCGCGGTCGGGATGGACAAGCACCTGCCGGGAGCGTTCAGCGCCGACCCCCGCCTGTACGCCTGCCCGTCGTGGTACGGCGAGCTCGGCCAGTTCATCACCACCAAGTTCTTCGCGATGAAGATCAACAAGTACATGCACGACCATGGCATCTCGCGCGAGACGCTGGCACGCGTGGCGGCCAAGGGCTACCGAAACGGCGCGCGCAACCCCAACGCGTTCCGTCGCAAGCCGCTCTCGGAAGCGGAGATCCTCGCGTCGCCCGTGCTGAACCACCCGCTGACGCAGTACATGTTCTGCAGCCCCGACGAAGGCGCCGCGGCGGTCGTGATGTGCCGCGCGGAGGACGCGCACCGTTACACCGACACACCGATCTACCTGCGCGCGTCGACGGTTCGCACACGGCGGCTCGGCGCGTTCGAGGTGCACAGCCCGTGGCTCCCCGTGGAGCAGACGGTCGGTCCGACGGTCGACGCGTCGCGCGCCGCGTACGAGGCGGCCGGGATCGGCCCCGAAGATGTCGACGTGATCCAGCTGCAGGACACCGACGCCGGCGCCGAGGTCATCCATCTCGCCGAGAACGGGTTCTGCGCCGACGGCGAGCAGGAGCGGCTCGTCGCCGAGGGCGCGCTCGAGATCGGCGGCGCGCTCCCCGTGAACACCGACGGCGGCCTCATCGCGAACGGCGAGCCGATCGGGGCGTCCGGGCTCCGCCAGGTGCACGAGATCGTGCTGCAGCTACGCGGCCGGGCCGGCGACCGTCAGGTACCGGGCAATCCCAAGGTCGGCTACACGCAGCTCTACGGCGCGCCCGGCACCGCGGGCGTCTCGATCCTGTCGAAGTAGCCCCGGCCCGCTCCGGACACGAGTATTGCCCTCTCGTCAGGGAAGAATTAGGTTTCCGGTGTGGACACGCGCGACACCGTGGAGCAGGCCGAGCTGCGGCGCGCCGCCCGGCAGCTCGCCCGCGAGCTCGGTCCCGCGACGGTCGCCGACCTCGACGACGCCACCCGGCGCAAGCGGCTCGCCGGCGCGGTGCGCGACGCCGGCTGGCTCGAGCTCCGCGACGACGCCGGTGCCGGCCCACCGCTCGCATCCGGCGTCGAGGCCGCCATCGTCGCCGACGCACTGGGCGGCGCGGTCGCAGACGTCGCGTTCAGCGGTCCGCTGCTCGCGGCCGACCTGCTGCGGCGCGCCGGCGTGACCGACGACAGGCGGGCCGCGCTCGCGTTCGGAGCCGACTTGCTCCGTCCCGCGATCGCGACCGACGGGCAGCTCGCGGCCGCGGCCTACGTCGCCGACGCGCCCGACGTCGCCACCGCGTACGTGCTCCTCGCCGAGGGGGCGTGCTCCCGCCTCGGGCGCGTCCGCGTCGACACGGAGCCCGAAGGTGCCGATCTGACGCGCCGGGTTCGTAAGGTCCCGACAGGCACGACGGTCGAGGAGATCGACGGTCCACAGCGCGCGGTCACGCCCGACGATCTCTTGCAGTGGAGCGCGCTCGGCCTCGCGGTCACGAGCGCGGATCTCGCCGGCGTGATGCGCGGCGCGCTCGCCGTGACCGTGGCGTACGCGGCGGAGCGACGCCAGTACGGGGTGCCGATCGGTTCGTTCCAGGCCGTACAGCACCTGCTCGCCGACGCCCACACCTTGGCGGAGGGCTCGTACAGCCTCGTCCTGCACGCGTCGTGGGCAGTCGACCGGCTCGAACCGTCGGCCGCGCTCAGCGCCGCCCGCGTCGCCAAGGCGTACTGCGCCCGCGCCGCGCGCACCGTGTGCGAGACCGCGATCCAGGTGCACGGCGGGATCGGCAACACGTGGGAGTGCATCGCGCACGTGTTCTTGCGACGCGCCCTGCTGTCGGCGCAATGGTTCGGCGACGACGGCGTTCAGCTCGGCGCGCTGGCGCGCGAGCGACTCGGGGTGATCGATGGACTATGACGACTCGCCCGCCGAGGCCGAGTTCCGAGCCCGGCTACGAGCCTGGCTCGCCGATCACAACCCGGGCCTGCCCGCGTCGTCGACCGACGACGAGTACTGGGCCCGCCAGGCGCAGTGGCACACCGCGCTCTACGACGCGGGCTTCTTCGGGCTGAGCTGGCCGGCGCGCTACGGAGGCCACGACCTGCCGACCGTGTTCGACGTCATCCTCGACGAGGAGCTGTCCGCCGCGGGTGCGCCGCCGCGGCCGAGCCTCGGTTACCTCGTACAGGGCATCACGACACACGGCAGCGAGGCGATCAAGGATCGCTTCCTGCCGGGCCTGATCAGCGGGCGCGACCGCTGGTGCCAGGGCTTCAGCGAGCCCGACGCCGGCTCCGACCTCGCGTCGCTGCGTACGGTCGCGACGCTCGACGGCGACGAGTACGTCGTCAACGGGCACAAGATCTGGACGAGCTACTCCGATGTCGCCGACTGGTGCTTCCTGCTCGCGCGTACGGAGAGCCGCGCGGAAGGCGAAGCCGGGAGCCCCGAAGAGCCTCGCGTTCCGAAGCACAAGAGCCTGACCGCGTTCGCGGTACCGATGCACCAACCTGGCATCGAGCAACGGCCGCTGCGCATGATCAACGGGATCACCAAGGAGTTCGGGCAGGTCCGGTTCGACGGCGCGCGCGTGCCGGTCGCGAACATGATCGGCGCGCCCGGCGAAGGTTGGCGCGTGGCGATGACGATCGTCAGCCACGAACGCGAACCGAGCGAGCTCGGCTACGTCGCGCGCTACACGAAGACCGTCAAGGAGCTCGAGCAGGCGCTGCGCGCCGACCCGGCGGCCTACCGCAGCGATCAGCGCGAAGCCGTCGCGTGGGCGCACGTGCAGGCGGAGATGCTGCGACTGCACGTCTGCCGGCGCCTGTCGGAACGCCTCGACGGTGTCGAGCACGGACCCGGCGGGTCCGTCGACAAGCTGCTGATGACCTGGGTGGAGCAGACGGTCGGTACCGCGGCGCTGACGGTGTCGGCGACACGTTCGACGATCGACCCCGACGACGTGGCGCTCAAGACGTACCTCTACAGCCGCGCCCAGAGTGTCATGGGCGGGACGTCGCAGATCCAGAAGAACATCATCGCCACGCGCATCCTGAACCTGCCCGTCGCGTAAGGAGAGCCGAGTGCCCTACGACCTCCCCGACGTGGTTCGCGTCGAGACCGACGGACCGGTGCGCATCGTGCGGCTCAACCGGCCCGAACAGCTGAACGCGATCAACGACGAGCTGCACCTCGCGCTCACCCGGCTGTTCCCGCAACTGAACGCCGACTCCGACGCACGCGTCGCGGTCGTCACCGGAGAGGGCCGGGCGTTCTCGGCCGGCGGCGACTTCGATCTGCTCGACCGGATGGCGAACGACCGCGCGCTGCGTCACGACGTGATCGCGGAAGGGCGCGAGCTCGTGCTCAACATGCTGCGCTGCCGGGTCCCGGTGGTCGCGGCCGTCAACGGCCCGGCCGTCGGCCTCGGTTGCAGCGTCATCGCGCTGTCCGACGTCGTGTATATGGCCGAGTCGGCCTACCTCTCCGACCCGCACGTGACCGTCGGGCTCGTCGCGGCCGACGGCGGTCCGCTCACGTGGCCGCTGCACACGAGCCTGCTCCTCGCGAAGGAGTACGCGTTCACGGGTGATCGCATCAGCGCGGCGCGTGCCGCCGCGATCGGACTCGCGAACCACGTGTGCCCCGACACCGACGTGCTCGCCACCGCCGTCGCGGCCGCGCACAGGATCGCGAAGCTCCCGCGCCAGGCGGTCGAAGCCACGAAGCGCGTCCTCAACCTGCACGCCGAACGGGCCGTCCTCGCGACGATCGACTTCGCGATGGCCGCAGAGGCTCAGTCGTTCGACACTCCCGACCTGCGCGCCAACGTCGACCGGTTCCTCGGCCGCTGACCGAGCCGAGAGCCGGCGGGGTCGGGTTTGCCAAACCAGGTTTCCGCCGGCAAGAGCTGCCGAGGAACCGCGCGCGAGTCTTCGCCAGAGTGTTCGATGGCGCGGTTGCCTGGAACCATCAGGCACCGTTGCCGCAGGACGAGAGGCCGTACGACCTCGCCGTCCGCGCCGCCGCCTTCGCCGCCGCCGGCGGTTCGCTCAGTGTTGCGAGCTCCGCGACACTCTTCGCCGCGCTGACGGAAGCCACCAGCTGTTCGACGCCGGTCGAGAATTCGTCGAGCATCTCCGAGACCTTCTGACGGTCCGCCTTCGGTGGCCTCAGCGCGCGCAGTTGCGTGATCTCGGCACGAAGAATGGCGGCAAACACATCGCGGTACAACTTCTTCAGGCCCGCGAGCGACGTCGCGCTTCCAGTCGAGCCGGCGGCATCGAGCTTGACTTGCGTCGCCCGGCAGATCGCATTTCCCTGCTTCACGAACTCCGCCTTCGACAGCCCCTGGTAGGTGCCCCCGCATCCACCCAGTGCAATTGCCACCGCACACGCGACGGCACTCGTCCTCGCCCGCAATGAGATCCCCCTCATCGGACCTTCCCTGGTCGCGGTGGCGCACCGCGGCAGTTCGGGCGCGTCAGCCAATCGTGTCGCGTCGGCCGACGAAGAGGTACAGGATTGGGCCGACTGGCTGCACGAAGAACGCGAGAAGCCACATGAGCTTCGAACCGCGCACCTGCGTGGCCGGGCGGCCAGCCAAGTCCCTGAGCGCGATCGTCGTCATGATCAACTCGGCAATCGCGCCGAGCACGATCGCGGTCTGCTGTCGGGGCGAGAAGTCCGACCATCGCTTCTTCTTCTTCCGCCGGGACTTGCCATCCATTGCCGTATCCGCCTCGTCGCTCTTCACAGGGGACACTCTGCCCGATGAGGCCCGGCAGTGGGAGCGCAGCGCGGCAGATGTCGACGGGACGAACGATGCGACTACGTTGCGACAGGAGCCGCTCTGGCGAGATCGCTACGGCCCCTGACAGGAGTGACGCGATGCGAAGGCAGGCCGGCCTCGCCCTTTACGCGCTCGCGATGGCAGCCGTCGTCGTCGGCGTGGACGTCTTCTTCTTGCGGAACCACTTCTGGCCGCGGTTGGCAGCGAACGTCGGAATCGTCCTGGTTTTCGTGGCGTTCTTTTTCCGGTTCCTGCGGCGGGCCTGAGCGCGCCGACTTCGATCAGGATCCACGGCGGGAACACCCGATCGGCAGAGAAATGGGCAGGCGTCGGCTGACGAGGCGGTCTAGCTTCGGGCGGCGATGAGGGTGCCCGACCGTTGTTTGGCGGATCTGCGCCAGCGGGGCTATCTGGCGTTCGAGGGCTTCCTCGAGGCTGACGAGCTGGCCGCGGCCCAGGAAGCTCTGTGGCTGCACTACCCGCGGCCCGAGGAGTACTTCGCCGACCCGGCCGCTCATGCCGGGCTGGCAACCGACCAGTGGGCCGGCATCGTCGGCGGACCGTGGCGATCGTGGAGCCTGAACCGACTGGCCTTCCACCCCGACCTGCTCGACCTGGCGGAGCGCTTCCTTGGTTCGGCCGACTTGCGGCTCTACGAGGCGGAGCTGTGGGCCAAGTACGCCGGGGCCGTCGACTACGACCAGCGCCACCACCGCGATTTCGTCAACCACAGCCTCGTCGTGCCCAAGCGCTCCCAGCCGGCCACGCAGATGGCGACCTGGATCCTCCTGTCAGACGTCGGCGACGAGGACGGCCCGACCAAGATCGTTCCGCTTTCTGTCGGGCAGAGCGTTCCGTACTGGCCGGTCCCTGGGCATCACGACATCACGAACGCGCTTCCCGCGGGGATGTTCGCCGAGGAGGAGGTCTCGATGACCGGTCCGGCGGGAACCCTGTTCGCGTTTCGGACCGACGTACTTCACCGTGGGTCGCGCATGACCGGCGAACGATCGACCCGCTTTGCGCTCCTCGCCGACTACGACGTGTGGGCACCGCGCTGGACCGGCAGAGTCGCCTGGGCCGAGCGCGCGACGCGTCCAGACTGGTTCGAGATCGTCGAGCGGGCGTCTCCCCGGGAGCGGTCGGTGTTCGGCTTCCCCGCTCCGGGCGACCCGTACTGGGACGAGCAGACCTTGGCCGACACCCAAACGCGCTACCCCCGGGCCGATCTGACGTCCTACCGCTGAGAGGACCGCGCCGCGTGCGGATCGCACGTCACCGTCACGACGACATGGTGCCGAGATGGGCTTTGGCTCCGATGGGCTCGAACAGCTCGACCGGGTTACCCGACGGGTCGTCGAGCATGATCTGCTTGCCACCCACGCCGGTGACGATGTCGTTTCGGAAGTGCACGCCTTTGGCGCGCAGCGCGTCGACGGTGGCCGCGAGGTCGGACACTTCGAGCATGAACCGGTTCCAGCCGCCGGGCTCCTGCACGGTTCCGTCAGGCATGGGTCGGGACCCCCCGCCTCGGTGGTCGGCCCCGACGGGGGAGACGAGCACGAGGCGCAGGTCGCCCTTCGACAACATCGCGAACGCTGGGTCCGGGTGCATGTCTTCGTGAAAGTCGAGCCGGGTGCAGTAGAAGTCGATCGCGGCGTCGACGTCGTCGACGATGTAGCGGATGCTGACGGTGGCCATCGGTGGCGCTCCTCGTTCGGGTCGACGTTGTGTGGTCGGTGCTGCCGGGTAGCGGTTACGGCGTCCGGTCCCGCGCCCGCTCGTGATAGCCGGCGATGCGCTCGAACAACTCGACGAGGTTGCCGGACGGGTCGGCCACCACGATCTGGCGAACGCCGACACTGGTGACGATCTCGTTGCGCAGGTCCTCGCCACGCGATCTCAACGCCGCGACCGTCGCCTCGAGATCCGGGACCTCGATGGAGATGCGGTTCCAACCGCCGGGTTGCGGCCGCGTTCCCGCGAGCGAGTGTGCCTCACCTGGGACGCTGAGCAACAGGCGCAGGTCGCGCCGGTAGAGCATCGCGAACACCGGCGACGGCCGCAGCTCGGCCTCGAAGTCGAGCGCTTCGCAGTAGAAGCCCACCGCGGCGTCGAGGTCCTCGACGAAGTACCGGACCGTCGGGACGCTCGTGGTCGGCTGGTCCCGGCCCAGGATGCGCCGCCGGAGCGCGGCGGCGAACTCGGGCCGCGGCGCGATCGCGACCGTCGGCAGGAGCAGGCGGTCGAGCGGATCAGCCATCACGAGACTCCTGTTCCCGGTAGACGCGACGCAATGCGGCGCGCGCCCGCACGAGCAGCGTCTCGGTCGCGTGCACGCTGCGACCGACGACCTCGGCGACGTCCGCAACGGGAAGGCCGTCGAGGTACCGCAGTGTCAGCGCGATCCGATGCTGGTCCGAGACCTGCGCCAGCGCCGCGTGCGCGACCTCGGTATCGATCCATTCGTCCCACGGGTCATCGACGGCGTCCGTCGGCGCGGTGACGGCGGCGAAGCCGCGCTGCTCCCGCGCGACCCGGCGCCAGTGGTCCACGAGCTTGTGACGAGCGACACCGATCAGCCACGCGACGTTCACGTCGAGCCGCGATTCGCTGCCGGCCGCGACCGCAGCGATGAACGTCTCGGTCGTCAAGTCCTCGGCCAGTACCACGTTGCGGCAACGAATCAGGAGGTAACCGAACACCTCCGGCAAGGCGCGCTCGTAGATCGCGACGACCGGATCCGCATCCGACGACTCGTGCCCGGCAACCACACCGCATCATCGCTTCCCGTCACCGAAATCCGAACATGCGCCGCCAGGTATTCCGCATATCCGGGTGCTCGCGATCGCGAACCCCGCGCCCCGCACCGATTCCCCGATGCCGCTCGGAGAGGCGGCGCCCGGCCCGACGCCGGCTGAGCATTCTCCGGTAATGGCTGGAGGAGCCGGCGTGAATGCCGATGTGAGAGGTGGCTTGCCGATATCGGATCGCGGTTGAACCTCTCCGGTGGAAGCCGCGCGATGAACTCGATGCTTGCTCGCAGTCGCACTCCGGCCGTCCGATGATGCGGCGTCGCGGGCGTGACCCGCTGTTGCGTCGGGGGCGCGCCGACGTGTGTGGGCATACGGAGCGGCTGCGGTGGTCGCGATTGCGTTGATCGCGACGCTCAGCATCGAGCCGATGCTCGCGGGCCGGGCCGAGATCCGCCGAGTCGAACGCGACGATGCGGCATTGCACCAGGTGCTGGACTTGAGCGCCACGTTCGCGGATTTTCAGCTCTTCTTGGAGCCGCAGTGGGCAAAGGTGTCAACCAAGCCTGCGAACGTCACTCCGACGGAGATTGCGGCCGGCTCCCAGATCGTGCAGACCGCGATCACGCAAACCAAGGTCGCGACCACGTCGCTGAACGCGATGGGCCTCCGCGATGACGCCAAGGCCATCAACGCCGCCAGCGCGACGTTCACAGCGTCATTGACGGCCCTCGGGGAGCTCATCGCGGGCCGACCGCTTGCGGTGATCGCCAGTGCGCGCACGGCTGAGCAGGCGTCGTTCACCGGGGCGCGAACCGTGACCGAGGCGGCAGCGACACATCTCCGAGTTCTCAGCCGATCCGACCTACAAGCCGGCATCCGGCAGCTCGAACGTGGCCGAGTGACCACCCTCGTCGCGGATGTCTGCGCGGCCGCCCTCGCGGTCGGCGCCGCGTTGATTCTCGGTCGTCAACTGCGCCGCCGCGAACACGCGAGCCGGATCAAGTCGAGACGGCGGAGCTACGAAGCGACCCTGCAAGAAGCACTCGACATGGCCGACGTCGAAACCGGCGCCTACCAGGTCGTCCGGAGAGCGTTGCGAGAAGCCGTGCCGCATCTTCAGGTCGAAATGCTCGTCGCCGACTCCAGCGGCGCTCACTTCCACCAGACGCTCCACACCACCGAACCGACTCAAACCGAGCAACCGTCGGGTTGTGGTGTCGTCTCACCGATCGATTGTCCCGCCGCCCGCCGCGGCCACACCTTGGTGTTCCCGTCCAGCCAGGCGCTGAACGCATGTCCACACCTCGCCGCGCGGCCCACCGGCGAACTGTCTGCGGCATGCGTCGCGGTCAGCATCACCGGCCGCAGCTCCGGTGTCGTCCACGCCATGGGTCCCGACGGCACGCCGCCCAACGAAGACGACATCAGCTATCTCGAGATCACCACGCGCCGGGCGTCCGAACGCATCGCGATGCTCCGAGCCTTCGCGAAATCCGAGACGCAAGCCCGCACCGATCCTCTGACGGGCTTGTGGAACCGGCGCAGCCTCGAAAACCGAGTGCGCGAGCTCGCGCGAGACGCAACCCCGTACGCAGTCGCCTACGGCGACCTCGACCACTTCAAGATCCTCAACGACACGCACGGCCACGAAGCCGGCGACCAGGCACTCCGCCTCTTCGCTCGCGTCCTGCGAGACTCGGTCCGACCCAACGACATCACCGCCCGCTACGGCGGCGAAGAGTTCGTCATCGTCCTGCCAGACTGCCAAACCGACACCGCAGTCAAGATCCTCGAACGACTCCGCTGCGACCGAGAACCGCTCCGATTGCCCGCGTCGTGCCGGGCGCGCGTGCGAGCCCGACCATCAGAGGTCGGGGCAGAGCGACGAGACGAACGCCTCGGTGCGGTTCCACGACGCGACACGCGACTCGCGGTCGGCACCGAGCGGAAGGATGCGCACCGCGAGGTCGGTGACTCCGGCATCACGGAACCGGTGCAGCCGCTCCACGACCGCCCGCTCGTCCCCGGCGGCGAGGAGGTCGCCCACGTCGGTCGCGTCACCCTGTTCGAGCAGGCGCTGGTAGTTCGGCGAGAACTCGGCGTGACCGAGCGCCCGGTTCGCCCAGACTCGCGCGCCGTCGATCTCGTCGTTGCCGCACAGCGCGACCGGCACGCCCGCAACGATGCGCGGCGCGGGCCGACCCGCGCCGGCTGCAGCCTTGGCGATGCGCGGCGCGACGTGCTCGCCGATCGCGCGCTCGTCGGCCATCCAGAGGATCGTTCCGGCGGCGTGCTCGCCCGCGATGCGCAGCATCACCGGTGCGAGCGCGGCAAGCAGGATCGGCGTCGGAGTGACGTCGGTGATGTCGAGCGGGTTGTGCACGCGGTAGCCGTCGTTCTCGACGTCGACGGGACCCGGGCCGGCGAGCGCGACGTTCAGCACCTCGAGGTAGTCGCGCACCTGCCGCGCGGGCCGGTCGTACGACAGCCCGAGCATGTCCTCGACGATCCAGTGGTGCGACGGCCCGAGGCCGAGCGTGAGGCGCCCGTTGCAGACGGCCTGGGTCGAGAGCGCCTGCTGCGCCATCGCGATCGGGTGCCGGGTCTGGATCGGCACGACGGCCGTGGCGAGCTCGATGCGTTCGGTCGCGCGGCCCATCAGCACGATCGCGGTGAGCGCGTCGAAGTCGTTCGGGACCTGGGGCACCCAGATCGACGCGAAGCCCTCGCGCTCGGCCGCCTCCGCCGCCGCGACGAGCCGGGCCACTTTCTCCCCGTAGCGCCCCTTCTCGGGGCCGATCATCAGGCCGATCCGCACCGCGGGCTCCTCGCGTCGAGCGCTGGGGCACCCGAGGCTAATCGTGGCGCCGCCAAGGCGACAATGATGTTCTCGCTCTGCGAGAGCGGGCTTGCAGTCCGGCCGGCGGACGGCCCATACTCGCCGGCGCGGAGGCGGCGGGAGGAGGGCGATGAGCCGGGTCGCAGTGGTGACGGGGGGCGCGGCGGGCATGGGCCTCGCCATCAGCCGGCGCCTGGCCGGGCAGGGTCACCGGGTCGCGGTGTTCGACATCGACGGCGACGCGGCCGAGCGGGCGGCAACGGAGTTGCGCGCCGCGGGCGCCGAGGCGCTCGCCGCCGCCATCGACGTGAGCGACCGCCGCGCGGTCGACGCGGGCCTGGCGCAGGTGCGCGGCGCGCTCGGCCCGATCGCGGTCATGGTCACGAGCGCGGGCATCGACCGCTTCGAGCCGTTCACCGAGATCACCCTCGAGAGCTGGGAACGGATGCTCGCCGTCAACCTCACCGGCACGTTCAACTGCGTGCAATCGGCCGTTCCCGACATGCTCGATGCCGGGTGGGGACGGATCGTGATGATCTCGTCGTCGAGCGCGCAGTCGGGGACGCGCCGGATGGCACACTACGTCGCGTCGAAGGCGGGCGTGATCGGGCTCACCAAGGCGCTCGCGCTCGAGCTCGCGCCGAACGGCATCACCGTCAACACCATCCCACCCGGTTTCATCGATACGCCGATGGCCCGGCGCGCCGAGGAACGCGGCGACCTGCCGAGCATCGCGGCGGTCGCGGCCCAGACTCCGGTGCGCCGCGCGGGAACACCCGAAGACATCGCGGCGACGTGCGCGTTCCTGTGTTCCGACGATGCCGCGTACATCACCGGGCAGCAGATCAACGTCAACGGCGGCTGGTACCTGTGACGTCCGGCGTCGGCGACACCGGCCCCCGCCTCGCGCCGCTCCCACGCGAACGCTGGGACGACGACACGCGCGCGGCGCTGCGTCGAGCGTTTCCCGAAGCCGTGGTCGAACGGTTCTTCTCGACCGAAGCCGACGCCGCATCGGTGCCGACGGTGCTCACGACGCTGATCCACCACCCCGCGCTCGCCGGTCCGTGGCTCGAGTTCAACAACGTCTTGCTCCGGAAACCCACGATCGACCATCGCCTGCGCGAGCTCATGGTGCTGCGAGTCGCGTGGCAGACCCGGTCCTACTACGAGTGGGCGCAGCACGTGTTGCTCGCGCCGCGCTTCGACATCTCCGCCGACGACATCGCCGCGATCGCGCAGGGTGAGGAAGGCGCGGCGTGGACACCGCTCGAACGCGCGCTCGTCGCGGCAACCGATCAGCTGATCACGCGCCAGTGTGTCGACGACGAGACCTGGGCGCGCTTGGCCGAGGGTCTCGACCCGCGTCAGCTCGTCGAGGTCGTGTTCGTCGTCGGCACGTACACGTGCCTCGCGATGGCGTTCAACAGCTTCGGGCTCCAACTCGAAGCCGGCGTCGACACGAGCACGGTTCCGCCGCTGCCGAACTGACCGGTTCAGACGGTCAGCACCGGCAATCGTTCCCAACCGCGGACAGTCGAGGTGCGAGCCTGCACCGCGTGGTCCCAGTCGACTTCCCACGCCGGGAAGCGCTGGAGCACCTCGTCGAGGGCGATACGGCCCTCGAGGCGCGCCAGCGCGGCACCCATGCAGAAGTGGATGCCGTAACCGAACGCGAGGTGATGGTCGATCCGGCGCCGGATGTCGAAGCGGTCGCCGTCGGCGAACTTCCGGTCGTCGCGGTTGCCCGACGCGGTGAGGAGCAGGATCGCGCTGCCCTCGGGGACGACCTCGCCGTGGTGCTCGACGGCGCGCGTCACGTACCGGGCCTGCACGGGCGACGGCGACTCGAAGCGCAGCACCTCTTCGATCGTGTTCGGAACGAGGCTGCGATCCTCGACGATCTGCGCGCGCTGATCGGGATGCTCGGCCAGGACCTTGCCGGTCCAGCCGATCAGCCGGGTGGTGGTCTCGTTGCCGGCCGCGGCGAGCAGGTTCACGTACGACAGCACCTCGGTGCGGGTCAGGGTTCGGCGAGTGCCGGTCTCGTCCTCGAACTCGGCTCGCAGCAGCTCGGTCATCAAGTCGTCGGAGGGGTGATCGGCGCGCCAGTCGATGTAGTCCTCGAACTCGCTGCCGGGCCGCTCACCCGCGTACATCGCCTCGGGATCGGGCATGGCACCGTCGTCGGCGAGGCGCAGGCGCTCGTCGTTGCGGTCGCGGATGGCTTCCTGGTCGTGCTCGGGGATGCCGAGCAGCATGCCGATCGTGCGCATCGGCATCTGCGCACCGAGGTCGGCGATGAAGTCGAATCCGCCCGCACCGACGAGCGGGTCGAGGGTGCGCGCGCAGAACTCGCGGATCTTCGGCTCGAGCGCGTTCACCTTGCGAGGCGTGAAGACGCGAGCGAGAAGGGCGCGGTGAAGGTCGTGCGCGGGAGGATCCTCGAAGATGATCGAGCCCGGCGGCAGCTCGTAGCCGCTCTTGATCAACTCGAGGATCGTGCCCTTGCTGGAGACGTAGGTCTTCCAGTCGATCGAGGCGCGCTCGACGTCGTCGAAACGGCTCAGCGCGTAGAAGTCGTACCGCTCGTTGTAATAGAGGGGCTGCTCGTCGCGCATTCGCTTCCACACCGGATACGGGTCGGAGTCGATGTCGAAGTCGTACGGGTCGTAGTAGACGCCGGCGTTCGCAACCGTCATCGCGCCCTCCCAACCAGAGCGGAAACGCTCTTCTCCATTTGCGAGATCGATGATATCGTAGCCGGGTCACGGCGAGGGAGGACACCCGGCATGCCCCACTTCACGAAGCCCGCCGAGGGCAGCTGGACCGAGCACTACCCCGAGCTCGGCACGGCGCCGGTGTCGTACGCCGACTCGACCTCGCCGGAGCAGTACGAGCGCGAGCGGGAGGCGATCTTCGCGAAGACCTGGCTCAACGTCGGCCGGGTCGAGCAGCTCCCCAAGCGCGGCAGCTACTTCAGCAGGGAGCTCGACGCGGCGCGCACGTCGGTGGTGATCGTGCGGGGGATGGACGACGCGGTGCGCGCGTTCCACAACATCTGCCGGCACCGAGGCAACAAGCTCGTGTGGAGCGACTTCCCGCACGAGGAGACGAGCGGGGTCTGCCGCAACTTCACCTGCAAGTACCACGGCTGGCGCTACAGCCTCGACGGTGATCTCACGTTCGTGCAGCAGGAGCAGGAGTTCTTCGACCTCGACAAGGCCGACTACTCGCTCGCTTCGGTGCAGTGCGAGGTCTGGGAGGGGTTCATCTTCGTGAACCTCGATCCCGACAACACGACGCCGCTGCGCGAGTACCTCGGCGAGCTCGGCAAGGGTCTCGAGGGCTACCCGTTCCACGAGCTGACGCAGGTGCACAAGTACCGCGCCGAGGTCGGCAGCAACTGGAAGCTCTTCATCGACGCCTTCGCCGAGTTCTACCACGCACCCGTTCTGCACGCGAAGCAGGCGGTCGCCGAGGAGTCGAACAAGCTGCAGGGCTACGGATACGAGGCGCTCGCGTACGGCATCGACGGGCCCCACGGGATGGTCTCGTCGTGGGGGGGCATGTCGCCGCCGAAGGACCTCGACATGGTCAAGCCGATCGAGCGGGTGTTGCGCAGCGGCCTGTTCGGCCCGTGGGACGCGCCCGACATCGGCCTCGACGAGTTGCCACCCGGGCTCAATCCCGCGCAGCACAAGGCGTGGGGCCTCGACTCGTTCGTCTTCTTCCCGAACTTCATGCTGCTGATCTGGAAACCGAACTGGGTGCTCACGTACCACTACTGGCCGACGTCGTACAACACGCACATCTTCGAAGGCACCTGTTACTTCGCGCCGCCGAAGAACGCTCGCGAACGGCTGGCGCAAGAGCTCGCCGTCGTCACCTTCAAGGAGTACGCGCTCCAGGACGGCAACACGCTCGAAGCGACGCAGACGATGCTCGAATCGCGAACGCCGGTGACGCGCTTCCCGCTGAACGATCAGGAGATCCTGATCCGCCATCTCCACACGACCGCGCAGCGCTACCTGCACGACACCTCGCCGACCGCACCGGCACCGACGCACGCGTGAGCGGGGAGACGCGACGATGACCACGACATCCACGACGCTGCCGGCCGAGTTCGCCGACCTCGTCCCCTTCGCCGACTGGGCCCTGCCAACCGAGCGCGAGCGCTACGCGAAGCGCGTCGCGAGCACGATGGCCGAACTGCAGGCGTTCTACGACGCCGCGTTCGCCCGCTTCGAAGCCGCGCTCGAGTACCTCGATGCGTTCGCGCTCGACGCGCTCCCCGACGACGCTCGCAATCTCCTCTGGCTGTACTGCGCGCTCGTGACCGTGTCGTTCCCGGTCGAGGTCTGGCGCCAGCCGCGCGTGCCCGACAGCGGCGCGTCGAGCTTCGACGAGGTCGTCGCGCCGGCGATCTGAGCTACGCCAACCGCGCGGTGACACCCCCGTCGATCGGGATGATGGCGCCGGAGATGTAGCCGGCGCGGTCCGACGCCAGGAAGGCCGCGAGCTCCGCCACCTCTTCGGGCTGACCGGCCCGCTTCAAGGGCGCGCCCTGGATCATGTCGGGGAACCGCTCACCGGCGCCCGGCCCGCCCGACATCTCGGTCTCGATGAATCCGGGGCAGATCGCGTTCGCGCGGATCCCCTTGCGCCCGTACTCCACCGCGGCCGCCTTGGTGAACGCGACGACCCCGGCCTTGGCGGCCGAGTACACGCCGGTCCCCATGACCGATCCGTTCAGCCCGCCGATCGACGACCAGTTCACGATGGCGCCGCCACCGGTCGGAACCATCGTCTTGATGCCGTGCTTCGTCCCGAGGAACACGCCCTGGAGGTCGACGGCCATGATCCGGTCGTACTCCGCCAGGGTGACGTCGGCGAGCCGCCCGCCGCTCGCGATCCCGGCGACGTTCAGGACCGCGTCGACGCGTCCGAACGCCTCGACGGCCGCCGCGAACATCGCCTCGACGTCGGCTTCGGAGGTCACGTCGCAGCGGAACGCCACGACAGCGGCGCCGAGCTCGGCGGCCGTCTCCTGCTCGCGGCCGCTGATGTCGGCTGCGAGCACGCGGGCGCCCTCGCGCACGAACACGCGTGCCGACGCCCGCGCCATGCCCGAGCCCGCGCCCGTGATGACCGCGACCTTGCCGTCCAGCTCCCCCATGGGATGTCCTCCGTTGTTGGGCAATCGAACGAGACCGGCGTCCAGCGCGCCCGAAGACGCGTCACGCGAGATCTCCGATGTAGGCCTTGCGTACCGCTTCGTCGGCGAAGACCTGCTCGGTGGGCCCGGACGCGATCAGCCGCCCGAAGTCGAGGACGAACACCCTCGACACGAGCGACTGCACCATCAGCACGTCGTGTTCGACGAGCAGGATCGCGGTCCCCCGTTCCTCGTTCACGTGCCGGAGCGTCTGCGCGAGCTCCGCGGTCTCGGTGTGGTCGAGCCCCGACGACGGCTCGTCGAGCAGCAACAGCTTCGGTTCGATCATCAGCGCCCGGCCGACCTCGACGACCCGGCCGCGGCCGAGGCTCAGCGCCTCGCTCGGCCGGTCGGCGTCGGGCACCAGCCCGAGCAGCTCCAGGGTGGCCTCGACGCGGGCCAGTTCGTCGGCCCGGGGCCGGCCCATGCCGAGCACGTCCTTCCAGAGCCGGCCGGTACCCCGGCGCGCCCGCTCGGCGACCAGCAGGTGCTGGCGGGGCGTCATACCGGAGAACAGCTCGATGCGCTGGAACGTCCGCCCGATGCCGAGCCGCGCGCGCCGGTGCATCGCGACCCGGCTGAGGTCGCGTCCGTCGAAGTGCACGCTCCCCGCGTCGGGACGCAGCATGCCGAGCAGGCAGTTGAAGAACGTCGTCTTGCCCGCGCCGTTCGGCCCGATGAGGCCGACCATCTCTCCGGCGTCGACGACCAGGGAGACCTCGTCGAGCGCGAGGATCCCGGCGAAGGTCTTCGAGATGTCGCGTGCGTCGAGCAGGGCGCTCATGCCGCGACTTCGAGCGGCGGTCGGGGCGCGGGCGTGCTGCCGTTCCGGTGCCGCTCGACGAAGTGGCTGAGCGCCTCCATCGGCTTGCGCTTGTTCGCCTCGAGGATCCCTTCGGGATGCCGCGCGTACGTCAGCGCGCCCAGCCCGAAGAGGATGTACTGCACCGCGACCGGAGTCGAGTTCAGCTTCCAGAACGGCTGGACGTGGTTGACGAGCCAGGGCAGCCACGTCGGCAACACCCGCGATTGGAAGAACACGAATCCGAACGAGGCCTGCAGCGCGCCTTCCACCGTGCGCGGGCCGAGGGTCACGACGATGACGACCCAGAACAGCCCGAGGAAGGTCTGCCAGTTGCTCGCGCTGTAGTGGCCCTCGTAGCTCGTGAGCAGGCCGCCGCCGAGTCCCGCGATGCCGGCCGAGAGCCCGAACGACACGATGCGGGCCCGCGTCGAGCTGATGCCCACCGATGCGGCCGCGACCTCGCTGCCGCGCACCGCGTCGAGGAACCGGCCCGTCGTGCCCCCGCGCACGAGCACCACGATCGCGGCGACGATCGCGAACACCACGACACACAGCACGAAGAACGACTTGTTGTTCGTGAAGTCGATGCCGCCCATCACCGGGCGGGGGGACGCCTCCGGGAAGATGCCGCCGGTGACCCAGCCGAACTTCAGGAACACGTTCTCGAACGCGAGCGCGAAGGCGAACGTGAAGAGCGTGAGGAAGATCCCGCCGAGCTTGAGCGCGGGGAGCGACACGACCATGCCGACGATGCCGGTCACGAAGGCGCCGATCACGACCGCGGCGATCACCGACCATCCCTGCTGGGTCGCGAGCTGGGCACTCACGGCGCCGCCGATGCCGGCGAAGGTGGCCTGCGCGAACGACACCTGACCCGCGAGGCCGGTGACCACCGTGATCGAGCAGAAGACGATGGCGTAGATCGCGACCCGCGTCGCGTCGTCGAGCACACCCGCATTCCCGTGGAACAGCACGTAGTAGAGGTAGGTCGCACCGGCGACGAGCCAGAAGCCACGCGTCGCGTACCGCACCTCCCGGCGCACGGTCGTCGCGACCGGCGCCGCCGGTGGCGGGTCGACGCCGGCGAGCGGGTCGGTGGCCGCGCGCCGGTGGTGCAGGCGCGGGTCGAGCGCGAGCACCAGGAAGAGCGCGATGAACGGCAATCCGGGACGGACGTTGGCGGCGACGACACTGTTCGTCGGCAGGAAGCGGTTCAGCAGTTCCTGCACGACCCCGAGCCCGAGCCCGGCCGCGAGTGCGATCGGGACGCTCGTGAGCGACGCGAGCACCGCAGCCACGATCGCGGCCGTCACGAGCGTCGTGTAGTACACGTCGACGACCTGGTTGCCGGTGATCTGCGGGAGCAGCACGCCCGCCAGTCCGGCGACGAAGCTCGTGAGCACCCACGACGTCATCGAGACTCGGTCGCTGTTCACTCCGGCGAGCTCCGCCATGCGGGCGCTCTCCACCACCGCTCTCATGCGCAGCCCGAGCGCGGTGTAACGGAACAGCAGCATCAACGCGATCGCGACGAGCGCGGTCACCACCACGATCGCGAGCTGGTCGCGGGTGAGGTGCACGGCCCCCGCGCTGTAGACGGTCGTGCCGTCGGGAACGATCCCCTTCGAGCCCGTCGCGAGCGTCTGGTTGAACTTGAGCTGCACGACGCCGGGGATCGCGACGAGGAGCCCGAGCGCGGTGACCAGCCGGCTCATCTCCGACGCGCTTCGCAGCCACCGGAACAGCCCTCGGTCGAGCGCGATCCCGATGAGCGGTGCGAGCACGACCACGGCCGCGAGGAAGGAGACGAACGCGTTCACGTCGTGCTTGGTGTGCAACACGTAGAACAGCGCGCCCGACGCGTAGGCCTGCACGCCGAACGCGATGTTGAACACGCCCGAGGTCTTGTACGCGAGCACGAGGCCGATCGCGAGCAGCGCGTAGACCGAGCCGTAGGCAAGGCCGTCGGTCAGGCCGCCGACGAAGTTGTCCACCGGTGTGCCTCTCCCCTCACGGCGGCGAGGGTCTCATCGGGTCCGCGGCGGCCCGTCAGCCCTGGCCGCCGGGGGCGAACGACTTCATGACCGGAGTCTGGTCGGCCCCCTTGCTCGTGTCGAGACACGTCCAGGGCTTGCCCGCCGAGGGCTTGAACATCTCCATCTTGCCGCTCTTGATCACGAGCACCGGCTGGCACTGCTCCTTGGCGCGCACCTCCGGGTGCGTCTGCGGGTCGACGTGTCCCGTCGTCCAGTCGATCGGCGCGAGCAGACCCTGCGCGGTGTACGCGGTCTGCGCGTTGAGGTAGTCGATCACCTTCTGCTGCGTGAACTCCGGACCCGAGCCCTTCAGGCCGTCGACGAACATCATGGCCATCGCCCAACCGAGCTCGGTGAGCTCCACCGGATCGTTCGTGACGGCCTTGATGCTCTTCAGGTAGTCGTGCGTCGCAGGCGACTGCGGCTCGCTCTCCCACGGCGTGTTGAGCGGTTCGACGAAGCTCCCGTCGAGCACCGCCGCGTTCTGCGCGATGAAGGAGTGGTCGTAGGAGTTCGGCATGTTCTGCACAGCGTGCAGACCTTGCTTCTTCATCTCGTTCGCGAGCTTCAACGTCTCGTTGTTGTCCATGCAGGTGCTGACGAACTGCACCCCGGCCTGCTTCATCTTGGCGACGTCGGCCGCGAGATCGGCGGCGAACCCCAGGTTGGCGTCGAAGTAGACGACCTTCAGCTTGCCGTTCCCGTCGTTCGTGTAGGCGTCGCGCGTGCCCGTGGCGCAGCTCTTCGACTCGGCGGAGACGCCGTAGCCGAGCACGGCGACCTTCGTGAGACCAGCCTGCTCCGCGACCCACGGAACGAGCGGGCCCGGGCAGTTGAAGCAGATCGCCCCGGTGGTGCCGAAGATGTTGCTGTGGTCCTGGGTCGGCGTGCTCGCCATCTCGGGATTGATGTTCCAGATGAACGTCGGCATGCCCGCCTTGGCGAGCTGGTCGGCGCCGGTGAGCTGCTGCGTCGCCTCGAACGTCGCGAACGCGTTGTCGTTCGCGAGGCTCGCGGTGGTCATCTGCGTGTTCAACAGACCGACGTTGTCGTCGCGGTCCGCGGCGATGACGAGCTGGCGGCCGTAGATGCCGCCGGCGTCGTTGATCGTCTTGAAGTACGCCTTGATGCCGTCGATGTACTCGTGGTACTTGCCGCCCAGCGGGTTCGTCTTGGCGGTGATCACCGCGACGCGGATCGTCGTGCCGTTGACGCCCTTCACCCCCGGCCGGTCGACGTTCTTGGTGAGGTCGGTCTGGCTCGCCGTCGTGGTCGGCGTGTTGCTCGTGGTCGGCGCCGTCGGCGCGCCACCGGTCGACTTGGCGTTGCTGCACGCTCCGGCGAACAGGATCAGCACCGCCACGGCGGCGACGAGTTGACGGTTGCGCATGGTGGTCTCCCCCCGGAGGCGACGCCGTGGCGACGGCAACGGCGTATGTCTAGCATGACGCGGCCGAAAAGAGAACGCGCCTATCCGAGATGAACATGCGCCGTTATCGCGGTCGCCCAGGAGGAACCCACGGTGCGTCTGCTTCCGCAGCTGACCCCGGCGAACGAGTGGTTCTGGACGTCGGGCGCCGACGGTCGGCTCCGGATCCAGCGTTGTGACGACTGCGGCACGTTCGTGCACCCGCCGGTGCCGATCTGCCCCGCGTGCCGCAGCCGCAACCGGGCACCGGCGGCGGTGTCGGGCCGCGCGACCGTCGTCGGCTTCACGGTGAACGCGCACCCGTGGCTCCCGGGTTTCGACCCGCCCTACGTCGTCGCCAACGTCGCGCTCGCCGACGACCCGGCGGTGAGGCTCACCACCAACGTCGTCGGGTGCGCGCCCGAGGAGGTGCACATCGGCCAAGAGGTCGCGGTGCGCTTCGAGCAGGACGGCGATGTGTGGCTGCCGCTCTTCGAGCCCACGGGCGGGACCGATCCCGTCGAGCGCGTCCCCGAGCCGCGGCGTCCGACTCCGCGGCCGCCCGCTTCGCCCGACCGCTTCGAGCACCGAGCCGTGCTGTCGGGAGTCGGCCGCTCCGCGATCGGCCGGCGCCTCATGCGGGAACCGCTCTCGCTCACCGTCGACGCGTGCCTCGCGGCGGTGGCCGACGCGGGCCTCACCCTCGAAGACATCGACGGCCTCTCGACGTATCCGGGTCCCGCCGACGGCTCCGGGATGAGCGAGGGCGGGGTCAGCGCGCTCGAGGAGGCGCTGCGGCTCCACCCGACCTGGATCAACGGCGGCATGGAGCTGCCCGGACCCGGCGGCTCGGTGATCGCGGCGATGCTCGCGGTCGCGGGCGGTCTCTGCCGCCACGTGCTCTGCTTCCGCACGGTCTGGGAGTCGACCTTCGCGACGCTCGGACTCGCGTCGGGCGGCTCGCGGGTCTCGGGCGCGCTCATGGAGTGGCGAGCCCCGTTCGGCGCGATGTCGGCGGCCAACTGGATCGGCATGAACGCGAACCAGTACTTGCATCGCTACGGCGCGCCGCGCGAGATGCTCGGCTGGATCGCGCTCAACGGCCGCGCCAACGCGGCCCGCAATCCTCGCACCGCGATCTACCGCGAGCCGATGACGATGGACGATTACCTCTCCGCGCGTCCGATCACGTCACCGTTCGGTCTCTACGACTGCGACGTGCCGTGCGACGCGTCGGTCGCGGTGGTGGTGTCGGACGCGGCCGCCGCGGCCGACCTGCCCCGGCGCGCGATCCGGGTCGACGCGGTCGGCACGCAGATCACCGAGCGCATCTCCTGGGAACAGGACACGATCACCCACGAGCCCCAGGTCCTCGGGCCGGCGGCACACCTCTGGACACGCACCGACCTGCGGCCCGCCGACGTCGACGTCGCGCTCCTCTACGACGGCTTCACCTTCAACGCGATCACCTGGCTGGAGGCGCTCGGGTTCTGCGAGCTCGGAGCGGCGAAGGACTGGCTCGACGGCGGGCGCCGCATCGCGCCCGACGGCGAGCTCCCGGTCAACCCGCACGGCGGCCAGCTGTCGGAGGGGCGCACGCACGGGTTCGGGTTCCTCTACGAAGCGGTCCGCCAGCTCCGCCACGACGCCGGCGAGCGACAGGTCGCGGGCGCACGCACGGCCGTCGTCACCTCCGGCGGCGGGACGCCGTCGAGCGTGCTGCTCCTGCGCCGCGACTGAGGCACGGACGCGCCCGCGCCTGGAAACGGGATTTTCGTCAGTCGGCCTATCAGAGGGGGCGACCCGGGAGAGCACTATTATCGGACGAAGCTCGCGAGGTTGGGTCGTGACCACATGACAGATGTCGAACCGGTCGAGGACGAGAACCAACCGGCCTGGCGCCAGCGCGCGGTGTCGCGGAGCCTGCATGCGGCGCGGTCCCGCGCCGAGAAGCGCGCCCAGCGGTTCCTCGACGCGGCGTTCGAGCTCATGGACGAGAAGGGTACGACCGACTTCACGATCCAGGAGGTCATCGACCGCTCGAAGCAGTCGTTGCGCGGCTTCTACCAGTACTTCAACGGCAAGGACGAGCTGCTGCTCGCGCTGTTCGAGGAGACGATGCGGGAGTCGATCGACGATCTGCACCTCGTCACGGAAACCGAGACCGAACCGCTCGCGCGCCTGCGTGCGTTCGCCATCCGGCTGCACGAGTGGTGCGATCCGACGGACCCGCCGCGCCGGCGCGGCACACACAACCGGCGGCCGATCTCCGAGTTCTCGGTGCAGCTCGCCGGCAACCACCCCGACCGCGTGAAGGCCGCGCTGGCGCCCGTCTCGGAGCTCCTCGTCGAGTTGCTCGACGCGGCCGACAAGGCGGGCGACATCGAAGTGGCCGACAAGCGCCGCACCGGCGCACTGGTGATGCGAACGGTGATGTACAGCTGGTTCGGGAACCGCCTCGCGCCGACCGGGAAGCAGCGGATCACGGCCGAGGAGACGTGGGAGTTCTGCCTCCAGGGACTGCACGCCCGCCCCGGAACGTCGGCATAGCGAATCGGAGCGAGGGACGATGCGAACCGTTGTCGTCGGTGCGTCGAGCGGCCTCGGGCGCTGCATCGGGATCGGCCTCGCGCAGCGCGGTGCGCGCGTCGCGTTGCTCGCGCGCCGGCGCGAACGGCTCGACGACGCCGCCCGAGAAGCCGGGCCGGAGGCGCTCGCCATCGCGTGCGACGTCACCGACGAGGCGTCGTGCCGATCGGCGATCGCCGACGCGGCATCGCAACTCGGCGGCATCGACGCGCTCGTCTACGCGACGGGCATCGGCCCGCTCGCGCGCCTCGTCGACACCGACGCGGCGACGTGGCGCCAGGTGTTCGACACGAACGTCACCGGTGCCGCGGTCATCACGACCGCCGCGATCGACCATCTCGCGGCGTCGTCGGGCACTGCCGTCTTCCTCTCGTCGGTGAGCGCGTCGCTCACGCCGCCGTGGCCCGGTCTCGCGGCATACGCCGTCAGCAAGGCCGCGCTCGACAAGCTCGTCGAAGCATGGCGCGCCGAGCACCCCGCGGTCGGCTTCACGCGCCTGGTCGTCGGCGACTGCGCCGGCGGCGAGGGACCGTCGATGACGGAGTTCGCCACCGGCTGGGACCCGCAGCTCGCCGCGGAGCTCGGCACCGTGTGGTTCGAGCGCCGCTACCTGAGCGGCTCGCTGATCGACGTCGAGCACCTCGTCGAGGTCATCGACGCGGTGCTGCGGGGCGGCAAGAGCATGTCGCTGCCGTCGGTCACGGTCGCGCCGCGGCCGCCCGTCCCGCCGGTCTGACCCGCCCGGCGCGCGTCGCACCAGAGCGCGCGCTCGAACGGGACCACGGCCCGATCGCGTCGCCGCGTTACAGGGCGCCGTAGCGGCCGAGCAGGAAGTGCACCGCCGGTGTCGCCGCGGGGAACGACTCCGTGAGCCCGGCGCTGAAGTAGCCGGAGTCGGTGATGATCGTCTGACCGGTGATGGCGGAGGCGGCGTCGCTGCAGAGGAACACGAGCGGGTACGCCTGCTCGAGCGGCGTCGCGGCCTCGACCCCCACCTCGGCGCGGTAGTCGGCGCCGAAGCCGAGCCACATGTCCTTGTTCGCCTGCGCGAGCGGCGTGTCGGTGGGACCGGGGCAGATGGCGTTGATCCGGATGCCCTGCTTGAGCAGCGTCATCGCCTCTCGCGCGACGAACGCACAGATCGCCTGCTTGCTCCACATGTAGTCGGCCTTGCCGTGCTCCTGCGCCCACTGCGACGCGGCATCGAAGTCGGTGATGTCGAGGTACTCCTTCAGCAGCTCGAGGTTCGCCTCCCAGCCGAGCCCGGCGGCGGAGGAGATGAAGCCGATCGCGGACCCGCGCGGCAGCTGGTCGCGAGCGAGGAGAAGGTCGAGCAGGTACCGGTGGCCGATGAAGTTGATCTTCTCGATCCCGGGCGTGCCGTCGGCGACCCCGGCACACGAGAAGACGGCGTGGAAGGCGCCGCCGCACTCGGCGACGGCGGCGTCGATCGACGCGGGATCGGCGAGGTTCACGGAGACGGCCTTGACGCCCGCCGTCGTGACGGCGGCGAAGTCCATGCCGATCACCTCGGCGCCGGCATCCACCGCGAGTGCCGCGGTCGCGGCGCCCATCCCACTCGCGGCTCCGACCACGAGCACCCGCTTCCCGTCATACCTGAACGCGTCGAACAGGGTCATGCCCTTCCTCTCCTCGTCGATTGCGTGCAGGCACGCGGGGTCACGGCACCGGTCGGGCCTTCGCGGAGGAGCATCGCACGTCCGAGCCGCATCACGCGAGGTCGCCGTGTTTGGGCTCCCCGGCGGCTCCCGGTGCCGTAAACGACGTCTCCATCTCGGCCGCGCCTATGATAAGAAGCGCCTTATCTCACAGCAAGAATGGCACTTCCGTCACTCTTCGGAGCCCCGCCATGACTGACTTCGATTCCACCGACTTCTTCCGCGCCCGACCGCTCTACCAAGATCCGTACCCGTACTACGACTACCTGCGCGAGCACGGTCCGGTGTGGCGCGAGCCGCACCACGGTGTCGTCATGGTGACCGGATACGACGAGGCGATCGCGGTTCTGAACGACACCGCCACCTTCTCGAACTGCAACACCGTGAGCGGTCCGTTCGCCAAGTTCTCGGTGCCGATCGAGGGCGACGACATCAGCGAGATCATCGAGCAGCACCGCGACGAGCTCCCCTTCAGCGACCAGCTCCCTTCCTTCGACCCGCCGAAGCACACCGCGCACCGCGCGCTGCTCATGCGACTCATCACGCCGAAGCGGCTCCGGGAGAACGAGGAGTTCATGTGGCGCCTCGCGGATCGCCAGCTCGACGAGTTCATCGAGCGCGGCGCGTGCGAATTCGTCGGCGACTACGCGAACCCGTTCACGCTGCTCGTCATCGCAGACCTGCTCGGCGTTCCGGAAGCGGATCACTCGACCTTCCGCGAAGAGCTGCAGGGCAACAAGCACAAGAACCGTGCGCACGAGTCGAAGGACGGGACCGTCGCGCACAAGCCGCTCGAGTTCCTGTACGACCGCTTCACCGCGTTCATCGAGGACCGGCGACGCGAGCCGAGGGGCGACGTGATGACGGACCTCGCGACCGCGACGTTCCCCGACGGCACGCTGCCCGAGGTGCACGACGTGATGCTGATCGCGGCAAACCTGTTCGCGGCCGGCCAGGAGACGACGGCGCGGATGCTCGGCACCGCGCTGCGCCGGCTGGGCGAGGAGCCCGAGCTGCAGCGGCTGCTGCGCGACGAACGCGAGCGCATCCCGACCTTCATCGAGGAGGTCGTGCGGATCGAGAGCCCGATCCAGGGCAACTTCCGGCTCGCGCGGCGCCGCACCGAGGTCGGTGGCGTCGAGATCGCGCCCGGCACCACGCTCATGGTCCTCGAGGGCGCCGCCAACCGCGACCCGCGCCAGTTCGGGTGCCCGGCCGAGATGCAGCTCGACCGCGCGAACGGCCGCCAGCACGTCGGGTTCGGCTTCGGCATCCATGCCTGCGCGGGCGCGCCGCTCGCGCGTGCGGAAGGCCGGGTCAGCCTCGAGCGGATCCTCGACCGCATGACCGACATCCGCGTCTCCGAGACCGAGCACGGTCCCGCGGGCGCACGGCGCTACACGTACTCGCCCATCTACATGCTGCGGGGCCTCGAAGCGCTGCACCTCGAGTTCACGCCGGTCGCCTGAGCCGGTGCGAACGGCGCGCCCGCGATGACCGACGCGATCGAGCAGTTCGAGATCCACGTCGACGACTCCGTCCTCACGGATCTGCGCGACCGGCTCTCGCGCACCCGCATCCCCGACCAGATCGAAGGTACGGGATGGGAGTACGGCATCCCGAGCGGCTACCTACGCGAGCTCGTCGACTACTGGCGCGACATCTACGACTGGCGCGCGCAGGAGGCGCGCCTCAACGAGCTCGAGCACTTCCGCACTGAGATCGACGGCCAGTCGATCCACTTCGTCCACGCGCGGTCGCCGCACGCCGACGCCTTCCCGGTCCTCATCACGCACGGCTGGCCGGGTTCGGTCGTCGAGTTCCTCGAGGTCATCGGCCCCCTCACACGCCCCGAAGAACACGGGGGACGCACCGCGGACGCCTTTCACGTCGTCGCCCCGTCGCTCCCCGGCTACGGCTTCTCGGAACCGACGCGCACGCGGGGATGGGACGTGCCGCGGGTCGCTCGCGCGTTCGCCACGCTCATGGACCGCCTCGGCTACGCGCGCTACGGCGCGCAGGGCGGCGACTGGGGCGCGCAGGTCGCGACGCGCCTCGGCGCGCTCGATCCGCAACACTGCGCGGGCATCCACCTCAACATGCCGATCGCCGACCGCCCCGCCGTGCCGGTCCCGCTCTCCGACGACGACCAGGCCGGCCTCGCCGCGATGGCGCAGTTCCAGCGCGACGAATCCGGCTACGCGCTGGAGCAGGCGACCAAGCCGCAGACGCTCGGAGCCGCGCTGAACGACTCCCCGGCCGGGTTGCTCGCGTGGACCGTGGAGAAGTTCCGGACGTGGAGCGACTGCGACGGCCACCCCGAGAACGTCTTCACGCGCGACCAGTTGCTCACGAACGCGATGACGTACTGGGTGACGCAGACGATCACGTCGTCGGCGCGCCTCTACTGGGAGCACCAGCACCGCCGTGAGGCGCAGGAGTTCGTCGCGGTACCCACCGGCGTGGCGCGGTATCCGAAGGAGATCCTGCGCTTCCCACGATCGTGGATCGAGCAGCACTACCACGTGACCCACTGGACGGAGATGCGCCGCGGCGGCCACTTCGCGGCGATGGAGCAGCCGGAGTCGTTCGTCGAGGATCTCCGCCGGTTCTTCGCGACCGTCCGCTGAGCGTTGCGACCGCCCAGAATTGATGTCATGCTCGTGGCATGAATTCTGACGCGGCTCGCTACGTGGGCGCGCGCGTCAACCGCGTCGAGGACCTCCGCCTCCTCACCGGCCGGGGCAGCTACGTCGACGACATCACGTTGCCGAGGATGCTGCACGCCCACTTCGTCCGCAGCTCGTTCGCGCGCGCCGCGATCCGCGGCATCGACACCGGGGCGGCGCTCGCCGCGACCGGCGTGCGCTTCGTGTTCACCGCCGCCGACCTGAACCCCGACGCGAAGGAGCAGTGGCACACCTCGATCGGGCCGGCGAGCCCGGAGACACCCCGCCCACCGCTCGCCGAGGGCGAGGTGCGATTCGTGGGCGATCCGGTCGCGATGGTCGTCGCCGACAGTCTCACCCACGCAGTCGACGCGGCCGAGCTCGTCGAGGTCGACTACGAGCCGCTGCCGGCCGTCGTCGACTACACGACCGCGGAACGCGCCGACGCGCTCGTGCACGCGAGCCACGGTTCCAATGTGATCGGCGAGATCGCGGGACGGCCCGCGTCCGCACTCGACGAGGTGTTCACCTCGGCCGCGCACGTGGTCCACGAGACGATCCACCAGCAGGCATGCGCCGCCGCGCCGCTCGAAGGACGCGGCCTCATCGTCGACTTCTCCCGCGCGACGGGTGAGGTGACGATCTACGCCGCGACCCAGGCGCCGCACGAAGTCCGGCTCTTCTGCTCGCGCCTGCTCGGCCTCCCTGAGCAGCGCATCCGCGTCGTGATGCGCGACACCGGCGGCGCGTTCGGCCAGAAGGTCCTGGTGCAGCGCGACGAGATGTGCCTGATGCTCGCGGCACCGAAGGTCGATGCGCCGCTGAAATGGGTGGAAGACCGCACCGAGAACCTGCTCGCGGCGGGCAAGTCGCGCCAGGAGCACGGCGACGCGACGATCGCGTTCGACGGCGACGGCCTGATCCGGGGCGCGTACCTCGATTTCGTCTCCGACTGCGGCGCCTACCCGACGCCCTGGCCGGTGAACACCGCGGCGGCTGTCGGCATGCTCTTCCCCGGCCCGTACCGCGTACCGCGCGCCGGCTTCACCACCAAGTCGATCTACACGAACACCGTCGGGCGCACCGCGTATCGAGGGCCCTGGCAGTTCGAGTCCCTGGCGCGCGAGGTGTTGCTCGACATCGCGGCCCGCCGGATCGGGATCGACCCGGCCGAGTTGCGCCGGCGGAACCTGCTCCGGCGCGACGAGCTGCCGTACCGGAACCCGAACGGCATGAGCTACGACAGCATCTCGCCGCTCGAGACGTTCGAGCAGGCGCTGGCGATGCTCGACTACGAGGCGTTCCGCGCCGAGCAGACGGCGGCGCGCGCACGGGGCCGCTACCTCGGTGTCGGGATGTCGAACTACGTCGAGCCGTCGACGCCCGGCTTCGGGAGCTACGCCACCGAAGCCGCCACCATCCGCATCGAGCCGTCGGGCGCGGTCAACGTGTACGTCGCCGGCGGCTCTACGGGCAACAGCCTCGAGACGACCGTCGTGCAGCTCGCTGCCGACGCGCTCGGCGTGAAGCTCGACGACGTCCACACGATCCAGGGCGACACCGCGGTCACGGCCTTCGGCGCCGGGACGGCCGGAAGCCGCAGCGCGTCGATGACTGCGGGCGCGGTGCACGAGACGGCCGCCATCCTGCGCGAGCGCGTCCGCGCGATCGCCGCCCATCGGCTCGAAGCGGCCGTCGACGACGTCGAGCTGGCCGAGAGTCGCGCGAGCATTCGCGGCACTCCGGCGATCGGCGTCTCGTTCGCCGAGATCGCCGCCCTCGCCTACTTCGAACCGCACGCGCTCCCGCCAGGTGTGCCGTCCGGGCTCGAAGCGAGCGCGCGATACGCCGCGACGAGCGCGTCGATCTGGGTGAACGCGACTCACGTCTGCACCTGCGAGGTCGACGTGGACACGGGGCGGGTCGAGCTCCTGCGCTACATCGTGAGCGAGGACTGCGGACCCATGATCAATCCCGACGTCGTGGAGGGTCAGATCGCGGGCGGGGTTGCGCAGGGCATCGGCGGCGCGTTGTACGAGCACCTCGCGTACGACGACGCGGGCAACCCGCTCGCGTCGACGCTCGTCGACTATCTCGTTCCCAGCCCCGTGGAGATCCCCCCGATCGAGTACGGCCACATCGAGACGCGCAGCCCCGGCCCCGGGGGCTACAAGGGCGTCGGCGAGGGTGGCGCGATCGGGGCACCACCCGCGGTCGTCAACGCCGTGGCCGACGCACTGGCACCGTTCGGTGTGACCGTCACCCGGCTGCCGCTCCACCCGGAACGGATCGTCGCGCTGCTGAACGAACGGCGAGAGGAATTCATGTGACCACCACCGACACCGCCGACCTCTACTACGACCCGTACGACGCCGGTATCGACGCCGACCCGTATCCCGTGTTCAAACGGCTGCGCGACGAGGCACCCCTCTACTACAACGAGCCGTACGACTTCTATGCCGTCAGCCGCTTCGACGACGTCGAGCGCGGGCTCGCCGACGCGAAGCGCTTCATCTCGGGCCGGGGCGGGATCCTCGAGATCATCAAGGCGAACATCGAGATGCCTCCCGGCACGCTCATCTTCGAGGACCCACCAGTGCACACCGTCCACCGGCGACTGCTCTCGCGCGTCTTCACACCGAGACGGGTCGCGGAGCTGGAGCCGAAGATGCGCGAGTTCTGCGCGGCGTGCCTCGATCCATTGGTCGGTACCGACCGCTTCGACCTCGTCGCCGACCTCGGCGCGCAGATGCCGATGCGCGTCATCGGCATGCTCTTCGGGATCCCCGAAGCCGACCAGGACGCGATCCGCCACGGCGCGGACGCGAACCTGCGCACCGAAGCGGGCCAACCGATGAAGATCGCGGCCGAGCCGACCTTCGGCAGCGAGATGTTCGCCGAGTACATCGACTGGCGCATCGACCACCCGTCCGACGACCTCATGACCGAGTTGCTGCACACGGAGTTCGAGGACGAGACGGGGACGCTCCGGTGCCTCACGCGCGACGAGGCGTTGCTCTACACCACGGTCGTGTCCGGCGCGGGGAACGAGACGACCACCCGGCTCATCGGCTGGGCCGGCAAGGTGCTGGCCGAGCATCCCGACCAGCGGCGCGAGCTCGTCGAGGACCGCTCGCTCGTCGCCAACGCGATCGAGGAGCTGCTCCGCTACGAGCCGCCGGGCCCCGCGATCGGCCGCTACGTGCCCGAGGACGTCGAGCTCTATGGGCGCACCGTTCCTGCGGGCAGCGCCATGATGTTCATCGCGTCCGCGGCGAACCGCGACGAGCGCCACTACGCCGAACCCGACCGCTTCGACATCCACCGCACGATCGACAAGCACCTCACGTTCGGCAACGGGATCCACTTCTGCCTGGGCGCCGCGCTCGCACGTCTCGAGGGGCGCGTCGCGCTCGACGAGGTGCTGAACCGGTTCCCCGAGTGGGACGTCGACCTGGAGCACGCGAAGCTCGCCCCGACCTCGACGGTACGCGGGTGGGAGACGCTCCCAGTGGTCGTGGGATGACGCCGACGGGCGCGGTTCGCACGCCGCGGCGCTACGACAGCACGCTCCGGCGCGAACGCGCCGAGCAGACCCGCGAACGGATCGTCACCGCGGCCGCCGAGTTGCTGAAGGGTTCCTCGATCCGCGACTGGCGGGCGTTGACGATCCGCGCGGTCGCCGAACGCGCCGGTGTCAACGAGCGGACGGTGTACCGCCATTTTGGTAACGAGCAAGCCCTGCGCGACGCAGTGATGTACCGCCTCGAACACGACACCGGCATCGACCTCGAACGGATGAAGCTCGAGGACGTCGCCGACGTCACCGCCCGCATCTTCCAGCTCGTGTCGTCGTACCCGCTCGAGCCGCGCACCCCGCTCGACCCGACGCTGCTCGCCGCGAACACCCGCCAGCACGACGCGCTGCTCGCCGCGGTCGCCGCGCGTGCGCAGGACTGGCCGGTCGAGCAACGCACGCTCGCGGCCGCGATGCTCGACGTGCTCTGGGGCGTCGCGTCCTACGAGCGGCTCGTGACGGACTGGCAGCTCGATTCCGACGCTGCCATCCGCGGCATCACCTGGGTGATCGGGCTGATCGAAACGGCCGTGCGCGACGGCGTCACTCCCGCCCGCTGAAGTCGACCTGGCCGGTCGCGAGCGCCGCGTTGAAGCCGCCGTCGATGTCGAGGTTCACGCCGTTCACGTACGACGCGGCCGGCGAACCGAAGAACGCGAGCGCCATCGCCACCTCGCGTGGCTGTACCGCACGCCCGCTCATCTCCCGGATGTTCCAGTCGACGATCTTGTCACTCGTCGTCCGGCGGAACTCGGGAAGCAGCGGCGTGTCGATCGGCCCCGGGCAGACCGTGTTCGTGCGCACACCGCGCCGCATCGTCGGGCGCGACGAGCGGAGCGTGTAGAGCTCCACCACTTCCTTGGAGAAGTTGTACGGCGTCTGGCCGAGCTCCTGGCGGTTCGCATCGAACCACTGCAGCGACGGGAGCCAGCCGTCGGCAATGCCGACGTCGAGCAGCGCGTTGATCGGCTGCGCGCGCTTGCGCCACAGCCCGCCGGCGGTCGACGCGGTGTTGACGATCGCGCCGCCCTCGGGGATGCGGTCGAGTAGCCCCTCGGACAGGGTGCGCAACGCGAGGTAGTTGACCGCCAGCACCGTGTTCGGAAGCTGCGTGTCGGAGACGCCCGCGTTGTTGAACAGCGCGTGCACCGGACCATCGACGCGCGCGACGGCGGCGCACACCGCGTCCTCGTCGGAGAGGTCGGTGGCGAGGAACGTGTCGTGCGGCCCGCTGGGTGGATTCAGGTCGAGCGCGGTCACGTGCGCGACCTCCAACTCGGCGAGGGCTTCCAGCAGCGCGGCGCCGACTCCGCGTGCCGCACCCGTCACGACGACCCGGCGGCCTTCATAGCTGAAGGGATGCGTCATCAGTCCTCGTTTCGTCGCGCGGGCGATCGGGTCGTCTCGGTCAGCAGCTCGGAGCGGCGCTCACGACGTCTCCGGGCGCACGCCCGGTCGGTGCGCCGAGCAGTCGAGCTGGACGCCGGCCTCGCGTATCGGCGTTCCGTTCACCAGCACGTGACGCACGCCGGTGGGCTCCTCCGCGGTGAGGCGCTCGGCATCGGCCGGGAAGTCGCGCACGCGGCGAATCGGTCCGGTGCCGATCGTCTGCGGGTCGAACACGCAGACGTCGGCCCAGCACCCCTCGCGCACGTAGCCGCGGCGCGTGAAGCCGAAGATGTCCGCAGGCTCGCCCGTGAGCTTGCGCACCGCCGCCTCGAGCGGCATGACCCGGCGGTCGCGCACCCAGGTGCCGAGCAGGTCGCTCGGCAGTGGCGCGTCACACAGCTGGTCGATGTGCGCACCCGCATCCGAGAGACCGAGGACCACGTGCTCGAACGTGAGGAGCTTGGCGACGGCGTCGCGGTCGTCGTTGGCGATGTAGGCCCGAAAGCGCGTCTCGAGGTCTTCGGCGACCGCCAGCTCGCACATCACGTCGAGCGGGCTGACCCCGCGCTCGCCCGCGAGATCGCTCACGCGCCGACCCTGCAGCTCCGGAAACCGCCTCGACTCCGACACCTCGAACGTCTCCCAGCGCGGCTTCATCGGCGACTCCTCGAGATCCGTCGCGGCGAGCGCGCGCCAGTCAGGATCGCGGTACGCGGCCATGCGAACCGCGCGACCGACCTTCATGAGCTCGCTGAACACGGTGCCGGTGTTGAGGCTGTACGCGTCGGCCATCGTGAACTGCATCGTGAGCGGTCGCGGTGTCACCTGCGGCCAGACCGCCGCTCCCTGAGCGAGCCCTTGCTCGTGCAGGGCGACCGGCTCGAGGTGTCGGCCTCCCGGACTCGCGAAGAGCGGGTAGGTGAACGGGCGCCCGACACGAGGCGCCCACGAGTACACGTCGGTGTAGCTGCACTGCGGGCCCGGCGTGATCAGCACGACGCCCTTGCCCGCCGCCCCGGCCGCCATGAAGAGCGCCTCCACCTCGTCGGCCTCCGCGAAGCGGCTCGGTACGGGTTTGCCGTCGACGCCCCGGTGCGCGAACGAGAAGCTCGTCGAGAAGCCGGCGGCACCCGCCGCGATCGCTTCTCCCACCAGGTCGCACATGCGCGCGATCTCGTCGGGCGTCGCGGCGCGCTCGTACGCGGCGTCGCCCATCACGTAGAGCCGCAGCGCGGAGTGCCCGATGTAGGCGGTGAAGTTGATGTCGGTACCTCGGCGACGGACGGCGTCGAGGTACTCGGGGAACGTCTCGAACTCCCACTCGACGCCGGCCATCAACGTGGCCGGATCCATGTCTTCGACGTTCTCGAGCGTGTGCACGATCGTCTCGTGGTGCTCGGGACGTGTCGGCGCGATCGTGAACCCGCAGTTCCCGGCGACCACGGTGGTGACGCCGTGATACGACGACGGTCGCAAGGAGGGGTCCCAGAAGACCTGCGCGTCGTAGTGCGTGTGGATGTCGATGAAGCCGGGCGCGACCGCGCAACCCGTCGCATCGAGCACCCGTTCACCACGGAGATCCGGACCGATCTCGCGGATCACGCCATCGGCGATCGCCACGTCGGCGTCGCGACCGGGCCCGCCGCTCCCGTCGAAGATCGTTCCGCCTCGGATCACGAGATCAGCCGCCATCAGCACTCCCCGATCCATAGATCATGAATTCCAGAAGGTTTTGATCCGGATCGCGCACGTAGACACTCGAGGCCGGCGCGCGACGACCGCCCTCTCTCGCCACCGGTCCTTCGATGACCGCGGCTCCGGCCGCGTCCAGACGCGCGGCGAGCGACTCCGGCGGCCCGTCCCACACGAAACAGAGATCGCCGCAGGGCGGCACCGCCTTCGACGCCCGCAACGTGAAGCCGTCGCGCGGCCACACCTCGGGCCGGTGGAAGTTGATCATCTGGTCACCCGCGTACACGGACACGACTGCCTTGCGCTCGACGACGTCGAACCCGAGGGCGCCGTAGAAGGCGACCATCGCTCCGGTGTTCTCCATCGGCAGCGACACGTGGTCGAATCCTCCGGCCTTCCCCGACATCGACGCGGCCGTCACGACGCCGGCGCGAAGCCGTACAAGCGGGCGCAGTTGGTCGCGGTGATCCGGATGCGGTCCTCGACGGGCAACGCGCCCAGAGCCTCCCCGATCGCGGCGCGCGACTCGGGGAACGTGCTGTCGGTGTGCGGGTAGTCCGACGCCCACATGCACGATCCGGCACCAAGAAGCGGGATGAACTCCGACGCGAGCGGCTCCTCCTCGAACGTCGCCATGACCTGGCGCCGGAACAGTTCGCTCGGCGCGACGCTCGGCGCGTAGTCGAGCTTGTCGCGCAGGGCGCGCCACTCCATGTCCATCCGCGTCAGGAAGTACGGCAGCCATCCGACACCCGATTCCGCGAGCACGAGTTTCAGGCCGGGATGGCGCTCGAGCGCACCGCAGAACACCATCGTGGCGAGCGGCTCGTCGAGTTGCAGCGGAAGCAGCGTCGCGAACGCGGCCGACTGCCACTTGCCGATCTGGTAGCTCAGCTTCGCCGACGTGCCACCCTTGATGTGGAAGCTGATTGGCAGACCCGTGTCCTGCGCGACGGCCCACAACCGATCCCACGCCGGATCGCCCACGTCGATGTCGAAGACGCCGACGATCGCGCCACGGTGACCGCGCGCCGCGCAGCGCTGCAGCTCCGCGGCCGCCGCATCGGGCGAGTGGCTCGGCAGGAACGCCAGGACGCAGAGGCGATCGGGGGCGAACGCGTTGAACTCTTCCACCGCCCAGTCGTTCCACGCGGCATAGCACGCGCTCTGCAACTCGGGATCGTGGATCGGGAAGCCGAGCGAGAGCGGACCGTAGATCACCGACGCGGCCACACCGTCGCGATCGAGGTCTTGCAGCCGCAGCTCGGGATTGCCGGCGCGGTAACCGTCGTCATCGATGCCGGCGCGCCCGATCGCGCTGAACTGCTTCACGAACTCGCGGTTCGCCGGCATCCCGCTACGCCCGATCACCGCGTCCTCGCAGACCCAGACCGAGCCGCGTTCGCGCACCACCACGTGCGGTCCAGCGCGCCGCGTCGGCACGCGAGAGCCGCGACTCCCACAGCGTCGGCGGTATCGCCGACAGGTCGAGGTGGTCGTCGCAGGAATAGATCGGCACCTGTTCCACGGAGCTCCCCTCGTGCGTTCGGGCGCGCACCGTCACGTCGTGCGGTAGCGCAGCGGGAGGTGCTTGATGCTGCCGTTGATCGTCGAGCGGAGGCGGCCGACGGAACCCGTCAACTCGAAGGAATCGACGCGCGCGAGGAGCAGCCGGAACATCACGTCGAGCTCGACGCGCGCGAGGTGCGCACCCATGCAGAAGTGCTCGCCGAAGCCGAACGCGAGGTGCGGATTCGGCCGGCGGTCGATCCGGAACGTGAACGGATCGTCGAAGACGTCCTCGTCCCGGTTCGCCGACGCGAAGTAGAGCGCGATCGGGTCGCCCGCCCGGATCTCGATCCCGCGCACTTCGCAGTCTTCCGTCGCGACACGCGAGAAGTGGCTGATCGGGCTCACCCAACGCAGGATCTCCTCGATCGTGTCGGGCAGCAGCTCGGGGTGCGCGCGCAGCTGCTCCCAGGTACCGGGGTGCTGGCAGAACGCGAGCACGCCGCCGGTGATCGCGTTGCGGGTGGTCTCGTTGCCCGCCTCGACGAGGACCTCGCAGTACTGCAGGAGCTGTTCGGCGGTGAGCGGCGCGCCGTCGATCTCTCCGGCGAGGAGTGCGCTCACGAGGTCCTCGCCGGGCTCCCCTCGGCGCTGCTCGATCAGCCGCTCGAAGTAGGCGTGCAGCTCTCCGCGCGCCCGCAGGAAGGTCTCGCCCGGCCGCTCGCCCGGCCGGCGGAACTCGGGATCGTCCTTGCCGATCACCTCGTTGGTCCAGCGGTACAGCAGGTCCCAGTCGTCGCGGGGCACACCGAGGCTGAACGCCATCACCGCGAGCGGGAACGGTGCGGCGACGAGCGGCACGAAGTCGAACTCGCCGCGCTCCCCCGACGTGACGGCGGTGTCGAGCACCTCGGCCGCGATGCGCTCGATGTCGGCGCGCTTGGCGCGCACGGCACGCGGCGTGAACCGCCGCATGAGGACCGCGCGCATCTTTCCGTGCTTCGGCGGATCGAGCAGGACGACCATCTCCTGCGGCGGCATCGGCGGCGCGTCGGCCTTCGGGAGTGTGATGCCCTGCGCGCTCGAGAACCGCAGCGGTTGGGCGGAGATCGAAACGATGTCGGCGTGCTTCGTGATCGCCCAGAACGGCCGCTGGCCCGGGACCTCGATCCTCGCGACGGGTGCTTCGGCGCGCAGCCGCGTCCACGCCTCGTGGGGATAACCGCGGTGCTCGAAGCGCACGGGATCGACGAGGTCGAGCGGATCGATGCCGATCATGTCTGCTCCTGCGGTCGCGCCATGAGGTCCTTCGTCGAGCGCGGCGGCGAACCGGCCGTGGTCCCGCCGTCGACGGGGAGCACGATGCCCGTGACCTGGGCGGCTCGCTCGCTCGCGAGGTAGAGGACGGCCTCCGCGACGTCGCGCGGCGACCCCACGCGCTGCAATGGCTGCATGGCGCGCACGATCAGCGACTGGTCCATCGCCGCGTTGATCGCGGTGGGGATGTGCGCGGGCGCGACGCAGTTCACGCGGATGCGGTGGCGCGCCAACTCGACCGCAATCGACCGCGTGAGATGGATGACGGCTGCCTTCGACGCCCGGTACGCCATCACGCCCGAGCCGGCGTTGATACCGCCGATCGAGGTGGTGTTGACGATGACCCCGCCGGCATGCTCCGCCATGTACCGGGCCGCTCGCTGGCACCCGACCATCACGCCGAAGACGTTGACCGCCATCACGCGGTCGAAATCACCCAGATCGTCGTCGAGGAACGGCTTGAAGGCGCCGCCGATGCCCGCGTTGTTGCACATGATGTCGAGCCCGCCGTAGCTCGCGACCGCGAAGTCGACGGCGGCCTGCACCTGATCGGCGTCGGCGACATCGGTGCGCTTGAACGCGGCGGCCGCGCCGAGCCGTTCGGCGAGGGCGGCGCCCCCTTCGTCGTTCACGTCGGCGATGACGACGCTCGCGCCTTCCTCCACGAAGCGCTCGACCGTCGCGGCGCCGAGGCCGTCGGCGCCGCCGGTGACGATCGCGACCCTGTGCGCCAGCTCGGGACCCGTGCTCATGCGGCTGTGACCCTCCCCCGATCGCTCATACTTCCTCGATCCAGAAGTCGGGCGTCGTGTTGACGCCGTGCCGCTCGAAGATCGCGTCGATCTCGGCCAGGTCGGCTTCGGCGATCGACCACCCGATCGCGCCGACGTTGTCCTCGACCTCGGCGACGGTGCGGCACCCGACGAGCGCGGTGCTGACGGCCGGGTGCGAGATCGCCCAGCGCAGCGCGAGCTGCGGGAGGCTCTTGCCGTAGCGGGCCGCGATGCCCTTCAGCTCCTCGACCGCGCGGACGTTGTCCTTGAACTTCTCCGGCCCGAACAGCGCCGCGAACAACTTGATCGCGCCCATGTTCCCCTGGCGGGCGCGCCAGTCGGTGGAATCGAAGTCATGGTCCTCGGTGAAGGTGCCGGTGAGCAGCCCGAAGGCCAGCGACCCGTACGCCATGAAACCGACGCCGTGCTCCGCGCAGTACGGCAGGATGTCGCGCTGCATCCGGCGGTCGAACATGTTCCAGCCGTACTGCACGACATCGACGCGCCGCACCGCCATGCACGCCTCGATCTCCTCGAGCGTGAAGTTCGAGAGCCCGACGAAGCGCACCTTGCCCTCACGGACGATGTCGTCGAGCGCGCCCATGGTCTCCTCGAACGGTGTTCGCCGGTCGGGCCAGTGCACGAGGTACACGTCGACGTAGTCGGTGCCGAGGTGCTTCAGGCTCTTGTCGATCGAGGCGATGACCCGCTCGCGCCTGCTGTCGCGCAGGTCGGGCATCTCCTTGTAGTTGGTGCCGAACTTCGTGACGATGACCGCCTCGTCGCGACGCTTGCCGAGCGCCTGCCCGAGCGCGCGCTCCGACGCGCCCAGCCCGTAACCCTCGGCGGTGTCGAAGCAGTTGATGCCGAGGTCGAGCGCGCGGCTGATCGCGCGCCCGAACTCTTCCTCCTCGATCGCCCCGTACCCGCCGCCGATCTCCCAGCAGCCGTAACCGACGGCCGACACCTCGAGACCGGTCTGCCCGAATGGTCGATGCTCCATGCTGTTCCCCTCTCGCAATCAGTTGGACTTCGCGTTGCGCCCGGCGCGGCTCATCGCGGCAGGCCCAGCAGGCGTTCGCCGATGATGTTGCGCTGGATCTCGCTCGTACCGCCCATGATCGAGTTGGCGCGCGTCGCGAGCAGGCTGCGGCCCCAGCGCCCACTGTCGATCGCGCCGTCGTCGCCGGCCGCGAGCAACGCGCCGGGACCGAGCACGGTGGTCGCGGTCTCGGCCAACCGCTGGCTCACTTCGGCCCAGAGCAGCTTCACGACGCTCGACTCGGCGCCGATCTCCTCGCCACTCGCGAGCCGCGCGAGGGTGCGTGCGTTGTGCAGGCGGAAGATCTCGCCGTCGATCCACGACTGCGCCAATCGCTGCCGCACGAGCGAGTCGCACGCGAGGCCGCGGCGCGCGCAGGCCCGGACCAGCACTCCCATCGCGATCTCGTGCAGCACTTGCTCGCGCCAGATGAACGACGCGCCGCGTTCGTTCGCGAGCGTGGTGTTCGCGACGCGCCAGCCTTCGTTCTCGGGACCGACGAGGTTCTCGAGCGGCACTTCGACGTCGTCGAGGAAGACCTCGTTGAACTCGCAGTCGCCGGTCATCTGCCGCAGTGGACGGACGTCGACGCCCGGCGCGTCCATGGGGATCGCGAGCATCGAGATGGCGTGTCGGGACCGCCGGGTGCTCCCGCCTTCACGCGAGGGAGGCACACCGGTTTCCGTACGAACGAGCGCGATCCCTATGTTGGCGAACGTCGCGTACGACGACCAGACCTTCTGTCCGGTCACGCGGTAACCGTCACCGGTCTTCTGCGCTCGCGTCGCGAGGCCGGCGAGGTCGCTCCCTGCGCCCGGCTCGCTGAACAGCTGGCACCAGACGTCGTCGGCACCGAGGATCCGCGGCATCCAGCGGACGCGCTGCTCCTGGGTCCCGTGCGTCATCAGCGTCGGTCCGACGAGGGTGAGGCCCACCCGCCCCAGGAGCGGCGGCGCGCCCGCGCGGGCGAGCTCCTCGTTGTATGCCGCGACCTGGGCCACCGATGCGCCGCGCCCGCCGTACTCGACGGGCCAGTGGATGCCGACCCAACCTCCCGCGTGCAGGGTCTGCTGCCACTCCCGCAACGTCTCGGCGTCGGCCGCGGTCGCCGCGACCTCGACGGCGGGCGGCCGATGCTGCGCCAACCACGAGCGCAGCTCGGAGCGGAGCTCGTCGTGGTCCGAGTGGTCCGACATCTCCGACATCTCGAGCGCGCCGATGCCCTACGGCCGTCCGGCAGACCAGGAGACCGTCTTCAGCTGCGTGTACTCGAGCAGCCCGTAGTCGCCGAACTCGCGTCCGATCCCCGACTGCTTGTATCCGCCGAACGGGCCCCAGAGGTGCGGGCCTCCCCCACCACCGTTGATGCTCACCGTCCCCGCGTGCACGCGTCGCGCGATCTCGTACGCCCGGACGGGATCCGGGTGCCAGACCGACGCGGCGAGCCCGTAACGCGTGTCGTTCGCGACCGCGATGCCCTCGTCCTCGCCCTCGAAGGGAATGACGACGCCGACCGGACCGAAGATCTCGTCCTGCGCCACCGACATCGAGCTGCGCACGTCGGCGAAGAGCGTGGGTTCGACGAAGAACCCGCGCGGGAGCCCCGCGGGCCGCCCGCCGCCGAACGCGAGGCGCGCGCCCTCGGCGGTGCCGGCCGCGACGTAGCGCTCGACGCGCTCGCGCTGCGCCTCGCGGATCAGCGGACCCATCGTCACGGTCGGGTCCGTCGGGTCGCCGACAGTGATCTTCCCGAGCGCGCCGGCGACGCGCTCGACCACCTCGTCGTAGATCGTGCGGTCGGCGAGGATCCGCGTCGGCAGCGCGCAACCCTGACCGGCGTGGATGGTGAAGCCGGTGGCGGCCGACATCGCGAACTTCGCCACGTCGGCGCCGGCGAACGCGATGTTCGGGGACTTGCCGCCCAGCTCGAGCAGGACCTTCTTCAACCCCTGCGCGGCCTGGCCCATGATCTGCTTCCCCACCGCGTCCGAGCCGGTGAAGCTCACCATGTCGACGCCGGGGTGGGTGGTGAGGTGCTCGCTCGCGGCGATGTCGCCGGTGACGACGTTGAGCACGCCCGGAGGCAGCTCGGCCTCCTGCGCGATCTCACCCAGGGCGAACGCCTCGAGCGGCGTCAGCGGTGACGGCTTGAGCACGACGCAGTTGCCCATCGCCAGCGCCGGCAGCACCTTCACGAGGTTCAGGTACAACGGGAAGTTGAACGGTGTGATCGCGGCGACGACACCGATGGGCTCCTTCAGGATCACGCCCTGGCCGAGCCCGCGCGCACCGGTCTGCGGAGGGAGCGGGTCGAGGTACGGGAACGTGGCGGCGCGCTCTGCGAACCAGAACGCGTACCGCAGCGGCGTGTCGAACTGGAGTGCCTGCGCGTACGGGCGCGCGCAGCCGGCCTCGGCGACGATCAGGTCGACGAGCTCGCCCCGCCGATCGGCGACCGCCTGCATGAAGCGCAGCAGGGCGTCGGATCGCTCCCGGGGCGACATGCGGGCCCAGGGGCCGTCGTCGAACGCACGGCGCGCCGCCGCGACGGCGCGGTCGACGTCGACCGTCGACGCCTGCGGAACCGTGCCGATGACCTCCTCGGTGGCGGGATTGATCACCGCCGACTCGTCGTCGCTCGACGCGTCGACCCACTCGCCGTCGATGTAGAGGCGGTAGCGCTTCAACTCCGTGCCCATCCCTCTCGCCCTCCGCACCGCGGCGCCTGTCGACGACCGCCGCGGTCCGCGCGCGACGGCCGGCCTCGATCCGGCGAGCACCCTAATGGAGAACCTTTCTCTCGACAATCGCGTAGCAGCTTCTGCTCATATGGTTGAGCCGTCTGAGAACGCTATTATCAGGTGGTTCCCGAGCGAAGGCGGAGCGAAGTGGCCGAAGTCGACGCCTCCCCCGGTGCGAGCGCACCGGCGTGGCGCGAGCGCGCGGTCACTCGCAGTCTCGACGCCGCGCGCTCACGAGCGGAGCTGCGCGTGCAGCGGTTCCTCGACGCCGCGTTCGAGCTCATCGACGAGCGGGGCACGACCGACTTCACGATCCAGGAGGTCGTCGAGCGCTCGAAGCAGTCGCTGCGCGGCTTCTACGAGTACTTCGAAGGCAAGGACGAGCTGGTGCTCGCGCTCTTCGAGGAGACGATGCGCGAGGCGGAGACCGACATCCGCGCCGCCGTCGACGCCGAAGCGGACGCGCTCGCGCGGTTGCGTACCTTCACCCTCCGCCTCCACGATTGGTGCGATCCCGGCGAGATGCCGCGCAAGCGGGGCTCGCACCATCGCCGCGCGATCTCCGAGTTCTCGATGCACCTGACGACGAACCACTCCGACCGCGTGCGCGCCGCGCTCGCGCCGCTGTCGCACTTCCTCCAGCAGCTCGTCGGCGCCGCTGCGCAAGCGGGCGTGATCCATGTCGACGACAATCGCCGCGCCGCGACTCTCGTCCAGCAGGCCGTGATCTACAGCTGGTTCGGCAACCGCCTCGTCGCCGACCCGAACCACCGGCTCACGGCCGAGGAGACCTGGGAGTTCTGCCGGCGCGGCCTCGGAGGCTGACGCGCCGAGCGCCGCACTGGGTCCCTTCGAGGGATCCCCTCCTGACGCGTACGCGCGTCGTCAACGGCGGGGCGCGAACTCGAGGTGGAGGCGGCTGACGCCGCGCAGGATGTACGTCGGGATGTAGTCGTAACGACGAGCGCCCGCGTGACCGTGGTGCACATCGGAGATGCGGATGTCGTCCATCCGGTCGAGCAGTCGCTCGATCGTGACCCGCCCCTCGGCGCGCGCGAGCGGGGCGCCGGGGCAGGTGTGCACGCCGTGGCCGAACGCAAGGTGCTGGCGAGCGTTGGCACGCTCGACCCGGAACTCGCCGGGACACTCGAAGCGGAGCGGATCGCGGTTCGCGGCTCCGTTGACCACCATCACGGTCGTACCGGCCGGGATCTCGACGCCGCCGAGCTCGGTCGTGACGCGGGCGAGACGGAAGTCTCCCTTCACCGGGCTCTCGACGCGCAGGCACTCCTCGACGAAGTTCGGGATCTGCTCGCGGTGATCGCGCAGCCGCTGCTGGAGCCGCGGGTCGTCGCCGATGCGCGGCAACGCGCTCCCGAAGAGCCGCACGGTCGTCTCCTGACCCGCCGCGAAGAGGTTGGCCGCGATGCGCGCGACGTCGATGGCGTCGGGCGTCGAGCCGTCGGGAAACGTCGCGTTCGCCATGCCCGTCAGCACGTCGTCGCGCGGCGCGTCGCGGCGATCCTCGACGTACGCGGTGAAGTGCTCGTAGAGGAATTCGAGCGGGCTGTGCGCGAGCGTGTCGGAGGTGCCGCCCACGGTGCCCGTCTGCCGGCTCGGTCCGGCGCCGAGCCGCTCGCGGAACAGCTCGTGGTCGTCCTCGGGAACGCCGAGCAGATCGGCGACGACGAGCATCGCGAACGGCTGGCCGTACTCGCCGATGAACTCGCATTCACCACAATCGGCGAATGCGTCGATCTGGCGGTCGGCGAGGCGCCACATGAACGCCTCGTTCTCGCGCAGGCGCTTCGGAGTGATGAGACGCATCAGCAGCGCGCGGTGCGCGGTGTGAAGGGGCGGGTCGAAGGTGAGCAGTTGATCGCTGAACGGCAACGCGTTGCGGTGCTGCTCGATCAGGGTGCCGACGTCGTCGCCCTCGAGTGGGACCGGGAACCCGGGGAACGGCCCGGTCGGCGAGTTGCACGACGAAAACGTGGCCGGGTCGTTGGAGACCGCGATCGCCTCCTCGTAGCCGGTCACCATCATCACGTCGTGCTGGCGCTCGCGGCGTACCGGGCACTGCTCACGGAGCCAGTCGAAGTACGGGTACGGATCGGCGACGAGCTCGTCACCGCGGAAGAAGTCGATCGCCTCGTAGTCGGTCACTGCACCAGCATTACCAGCGGTTGTACCGGTCGGTCCAATAGAATCGGCGGGTGGACTTCTCCCTCACCGAGGCCGAGCTCGATCTGGTGGGCCTCTGCCGCGAGTTCGCGCAGCGGGAGATCGCGCACCGAGCCCCTCCGGCGTGGGAGGAGGGGCGCTGCGCCACCGACCTGCTCCGCGAGATGGGTGCGCTCGGCCTGCTCGGCGTGCTGATCCCGCAGCAATGGGGTGGGATCGCCATGTCGACCGTCGGTTTCGTCGCCGCCATGGAGGAGCTGGGCCGGGCCGACCAGTCGGTCGCGGCCGCCTGGCAGGCGCACGTGACGATCGGTTCGTTGCCGCTCCTCCTCTTCGGCTCCGACGCGCAGCGCGAGCGGTGGTTGCGCCCGTTGGCCGAGGGGCGCGTCCTCGGCGCGTTCGGTCTCACCGAGCCCGATGCCGGCTCCGACGCGCGCGGGATCCGAACCCGGGCCGTGCGCCGCGACGGCGGGTGGCTCGTCAACGGTCGCAAGGCGTTCATCTCCAACGCGGGCACCGACATGTCGTTCGGGGTCACGCTCCTCGCCCGCACCGAGACGGAGGGCACCCGCCCCGCCTTCGCGAGCTTCGTCGTGGAGAAGGACACGCCGGGCTTCACGATGGGTCCGAAGCTGCGCGGCATCGGCTGGAAGGGCCTCGACACCCGCGAGCTGTTCTTCGACGACGTCTGGGTCGCCGACGACCACCTCGTCGGCGATCCCGCGATGGGGCTCAACCAGTTCCTGCGCACGCTCGAGGTCGGCCGCATCTCGATCGCGGCCCTGTCGCTCAGCCTGACCCAGGCCGTCCTCGACATGGCCGTCGACTACGCCGGCGCTCGCGTGCAGTTCGGGCAGCCCATCTCCAAGTTCCAGGCGATCCAGTTCAAGCTCGCCGACATCGCGACCGAGCTCGAGGCCGCGCGCTGGCTCACGTACCGCGCCGCGTCCCTGCGCGACGCCGGACAACCGTTCCTCAAGGAAGCGGCGATGGCGAAGCTGAAGGCGAGCCGGCTCGCGGTCTGGGCCGCGTCGGAGGCGGTGCAGATCCACGGCGGCATCGGGTACATGCTCGATTCACCGGTCGCCCGCTTCTACTGCGATGCGAAGGTGCTCGAGATCGGCGAAGGCACCAACGAGATCCAGCACCTCGTGATCGCCCGCGCCCTCGGCTGCTGACGTTCGCTTCAGACGCCCGCGAGGCGGCGGAGCGCGGCGGCGATGTCGTCGCGGTCGGGTAGCCACGCGTGTTCGAGACCCGGCGCATATGGAGGCGGGGTCGGCGCGGCGCCGATCCGTTCGATCGGCGCGTCGAGGTCCCAGAAGCCGTCGCGGGCGACGGTGGCGGCGATCTCGGCGCCGATGCCGAACGGGACGACGGCCTCGTGGGCGATCAGGAGCCGGCTCGTCTTGTGGACCGACTCCAGGATCGCGGCCGTGTCGAGCGGCGCGACCGTTCGCAGGTCGACCACCTCGACGGAGATGCCCTCGCCTTCGACGCACTCGGCCGCGGCGACCGCCTCGTGCACCATGCGCGAGACCGACACGACGGTGATGTCGGTGCCGGCGCGCACGACCGCGGCCGTTCCGATCGGCACGATGTGGTCGGCCGGCGGCTGCGGCCCCTTCATGCCGTAGAGCAGCCGGTTCTCGATGAACACGACGGGATTCGGGTCCTGGATCGCGGCGCGCAACAGGCCGTAGGTGTCGGCGGGCGTCGACGGCATGACGACGGTCAACCCGGGGATGTGCGCGAGCAGCGCCTCGAGGCTCTGCGAGTGCTGGCTGCCCGAGGAGCGCCCCGCGCCGAACTGGGTCCGCACCGTCAGCGCCATCTCCGCGGTGCCGCCGGTCATGAACGGCAGCTTCGCGGCCTGGTTGAGCAACTGGTCGAGACAGACCCCGATGAAGTCGAGGTACATCAGCTCGACCACCGGGCGCAGGCCCGACATCGCGGCACCGACGCCGAGACCGACGATCGCGCTCTCGGAGATCGGCGTGTCGCGCACGCGATCGCCGAAGCGCTCGTGCAGGCCGCGCATCAGACCGAACACGTTGCCGGCCGCGACGTCGATGCCGGCGATGAACACGCGCTCGTCGGCCGCGAGCTCGGCTTCGAGCGCGGCTCGGATCGCGTCCATGGTGCGGAACTCCGGGGCGTCCGCCGCCGGTGCCGGTGGTTCGACCCGAACCGGTCGCGGGCGGGTGACGAAGTTGCTCAAGGTCGCGACGTCCGGCGCGGCCGAGCGCCGAGCCGACTCGACGGCCTCGTCGAGCTCGCTTGCGACCGACTCGGCGATCGTCGCGAGCTCGGCGTCGGTGACGCCGGCCGATCGGAGCCGCCGTGCGTTGACGAGCAGCGGATCGCGTGCTTCGGACTCGCGGACTTCGTCGGGCGATCGGTAGTGCTGGGGATCGCCCTCGTAGTGACCGTGCCACCGGTACGTCGCCGCCTCGACGACGACGGGACCGCCTCCGGCACGGGTCGTGTCGATCGCCGATTCCATCGCGGTCGCCGTCGCGACGACGTCGTTGCCGTCGACCGCGACGTACTCGACGCCGTAGCCGGCCGCGCGGCGCTCGAGCGGCGCCGCGTGCTGGGTCGATGCCGGCGAGAACTCGGCGTAACCGTTGTTCTCGCAGAAGAAGATCACCGGCAACTTCCAGACGGCCGCGAGGTTCACCGCTTCGTGGAAGGTGCCGTGGGCGACGGCGCCGTCGCCGAAGAACGCCACCGCGAACGCGGCCGTCGCCTCGCAAGCGGGTCGCCGTCGCCGCACCCACCGCAATCGGGAGTCCGGCACTCACGATCCCGTTCGCACCGAAGATGCCGATCCGCGGATCGGCGATGTGCATCGACCCGCCGCGGCCGCGATTCGTGCCCGCGTCCTTGGCCATCAGCTCGGCGAACATCCCGAGCGGATCGAGCCCCTTCGCGAGGCAGTGGCCGTGACCGCGGTGCGTCGACGTGATCACGTCGGTCGGGCGCAGCGACCAGCACGCGCCCACCGCCGCGGCCTCCTGCCCGATCGAGAGGTGCACGAAGCCCGGGACCTCGCCGTCGCGGTAGAGCGCCGCCACGCGCTCCTCGAACCCGCGGATGACGAGCATCCGCCGGTGCATCTCGAGGAGGTCGGCGGTGCTCGGCATGAGCCATGTATTGTACTGGTCGGTACAATCTGGCGGTGGGGACCGCACGGGCGGGGTTCTTCATCGTGCGCTCGCCGCCCGCGCGAGCACGGCTCCAGGAGGGCGATGGCCGGTCAGATCGACATCCCCGCGTCCTTCGCCGACGCGGCCGACGTGGCGGGGAAGCGGGTGGTCGTCACCGGCGCCAGCCGGGGCCTCGGCCGGTTGCTCGCGCACGCCTTCTCCTCCGGCGGTGCGCGCGTGGCCCTCGTGGCCCGCACCGAGCCCGACCTCAAGGCGGTCGCCGCCGAGCTGCCGGGACCCTCCCTCGTCCTCGGCGGCGACGTCACCGACGCCGCGTTCAACGAGGCGGCCGCCGATGCGACGGTGGCCGAATGGGGCGGCGTCGACGTCTGGATCTGCAACGCAGGCATCTCGCCCGTCGTCGCCGGCCCGCTCGGGACGGATCCGGCGGTGTGGCGCGAGGTGATCGACGTGAACCTCACCGGCGCGTTCCTCGGCGCGCGCGCCGCCGCGCGAGTGATGGGCAAAGGCGGGCGCCTGATCTTCACCGGCTCGGTGCTCGGTGAGCGGCCGCGCGACGGCCTCGCCGCGTACAGCGCGTCGAAGGCGGGTCTCGTCGGCCTGGCAAAGGGTCTCGCCCTCGATCTCGCGTCCTTTGGCATCACCGTGAACGTGGTGGCGCCGGGATGGTTCGACTCCCCGCTCGCCGACGGCTGGAAGAACAATCCGAAGACCGCGGCCGCGGTGCTCGCGCACACCGCGCAACGACGCTGGGGTAGCGCGACCGACCTCGCCGGCGCGTACCAGTTCCTCGCATCCGACGCATCCGCCTTCGTCACCGGGACCGTGCTCACCGTCGACGGCGGATACCTGCTCGTATGAGCGTGGGCGACGGGCGCGACCGGGAAGGAACCGTATGAGCACCCCGACACGGCGCGTCGTCGCAATCACGGGCGCGGGCGGAACGCTGGGTGCCGCGCTGTCGGCCCGGTTCGCCGGCGAGCCCGACACCGACGTCGTGCTGAGCGACGTCAGCGCGCCCGCGCTCGAAGCCACGCTCGGCGGGCTGCCGGAAGGTCGGGGCGCCGCCGAGACCCGGCTCGCCGACGTGAGCGACATCGCGGCGGTCGAAGCCGTCGTCGCGCTGGCGGTGGAACGGTTCGGACGGCTCGACGTGCTGATCGGCAACGCCGGCGTCCTCTCGCCCAACGGTCGCATCCACAACCTCTCGACCGACGACTGGGAACGCGCGTTCCGCGTCAACGTCCTCGGCGCCGTCAACGGCATCCGCGCCGCGGTGCCCGTGATGCGCGCGCAGCGCTCGGGATCGATCATCCTGACCGCGTCGATCTCCGGGCTCACGGCGTGGTCGCACGCGGCGCCGTACTGCGCGACGAAGGCCGCAGTGATCCAGCTCGCGAAGGTCGCGGCCGTCGAGTACGCGCGCGACGGGATCCGCGTCAACTGCGTGTGCCCGGGAACGTTCCGCTCGGCGATCCATGCCGGGCTCCCGCCGGAGGCGATCGACGCGATCGCGGCCAGGCACCCGCTCGGGCTCGGAACCGCCGACGACCTCGTGGGCGCCTACTCGTATCTCGCGAGCGACGCGTCGCGCTGGACGACCGGGTCGGCGATCGTGGTCGACGGCGGCTACGCGGCGCCGTAGGAGGTCCGTCGATGCCACCCGAATCGAGCTCGCCGCCGATGCGTCCCGACATGAGCTGGCTCGGTGTGCTCGAGCACCACGCGCGACGCACGCCGGGCAAGCCGCTCGCCGTCTTCGGCGACGCGGTCGTCACCTATCAGGGGATGACGGATTGGGCCGCCGCACTGGCGGGCGGGCTGCACGCGAGAGGCGTGGGCGCCGGCGACGTCGTCGGGTTGCTGTCGTACAACAGCATCGAGTTCCTCGCGACGATCTTCGCCGCCAACCATCTCGGCGCGATGGCGATGCCGATCAACTGGCGGCTCGCGGCGCCGGAGCTGCGGTTCATCCTCGAGCATTCCCGAGCGCGCGCGCTCGTGTGCGACGACGCGTGCATCGCGCTCGCGAACGAAGCGACCGACGACCGCGCCGACCTCGTCCGCGTGTGCATCTCGAATGCCGACTTCGAGGGATGGGAGCGATTCTCCGACCTCGGCGGCAAGGCCGCGCGCCCCCGCGCGCGCCCGTCGAAGGCGACGACATCCACCGGCTGATGTACACATCCGGCACCACCGGGCGCCCGAAGGGCGTCATGATCACCCATGCCAATCTCGCGTGGAAGAACTACGCGCACATCACCGAGTTCGGGTTCACCGCGGCCGACATCGGCCTCGCGTGCGGGCCGCTGTATCACGTCGGCGCGCTCGATCTCGTCACCACCACGATGATCGCGGTGGGCGCAACGACGATCATCCATCGCGCGTTCGACGCGCCGGCCGTCGTCGACGAGATCGAACGGTCGCGCGTGACGACGGTGTGGACCGCGCCCGCGATGGTCCGCGCGATCCTCGACGTGCCGGGGGTCGAGACGCGCGATCTCTCGTCGGTGCGCGTCGTCATCGCCGGCGGGGAGAAGATGCCGGTCCCCTACATCGAGCGCCTCCGGCGGACCTTCCCGTCCGCCTGGTTCGCCGACGCATACGGCCTGACCGAGACGGTGTCGGGCGACACGTTCCTCGACCCCGCCAGCACGGTGTCGAAGCTCGGGAGCGTCGGGAGGCCGTGCCAGTACCTCGAGCTCGACATCTGGGACGAACGCGGAAGCCCGGTGCCCGCGGGTGAACGCGGCGAGGTCGTGCTGCGCGGGCCGAAGGTGTTCAAGGGCTACTGGCGGGATCCCGACGCCACGAGTGCGGCGTTCGCCGGCGGCTGGTTCCACACCGGCGACATCGGCGTGAAGGACCACGACGGGTACCTCTACATCGTCGATCGGCTCAAGGACATGATCGTGTCCGGTGGCGAGAACATCGCCAGCTCCGAGGTCGAGCGCGTGCTCTACGAGCACGAGGCGGTGGTCGAAGCCGCGGTCGTCGGCCGGCCCGACGACCGCTGGGGCGAGGTCCCGGTCGCGTACGTCGTTGTGAGCCCGGGCGCGACGACGACTCCCGAGCTGCTCATCGCGCACTGCCGCGAGCAGCTCGCCCGCTTCAAGGTTCCGAAGGCCGTCGTGCTCGTCGACGCGCTCCCGCGGAATCCGTCGGGCAAGGTCCTGAAACGGGAGCTGCGGAACCGCGCGCCGTGAGGTTCGGCGCTCGCCCGTCAGGAGGCCGAGTCGTCGGGCTCGTCCGGGTGCAGGTGAGCCATGAACTCGGCCGACCACGACACGAGGTCGGCGGGGATCGAGAAATTGCGCTCGTCGTTGATCGCCGCCCAGTGCCGCGCGACGTCTTCGATCGTCGGTTCCGGCCCCGAGTGGACGTAACCCTCGGTCGACGCGATGAAGATGCGCGCGAAGCGACCGGCTCCGGCCGCGTAGATCTCGCCGCTGACCGGACATTCCTCGTGCGCGAGGAACGCGACCATCGGCGCGACGAGCTCGGGCGCCATCTCCGCCGAGGCGGCTCGGGAGGCCGCGTCGCGCGGCTGGCCCGCCATACGCGTGAACGCCGCGGGCGCGATGAGGTTGACCAGGATGTCGTGCGCGGCGCCCGCGGTCTTCAGGCTGCGCGTGAGTCCGACGACGGCCGCCTTCGCGGTGGCGTAGGAAACGTTGTGGGGAAGACCGAACATCCCCGCCGACGTCGTCATGACGACGCGGCCGTACCCCTGCTCGACCATGTGCGGCCACGCGGCGCGGGTGACGTTGAACGAGCCGCCGACGTGCACCGCGAGGTGGCGCTCGAGATTGTCGGCGTCGGCTTCCGGAAAGCCCGCCCATCTGATGATGCCGGCGTTGTTGATCACGATGTCGAGGCGCCCGAACTGCGCGACCGCCGCGTCGACGAGCTGCGAGGCACCGGCCGCCGTCGCGACGTCGCCGTTGTCGCCGATCGCGACTCCGCCGGCGGCGACGATCTCGGCGGCGACGGCGGCCGCCGGTGCGGCGTCGGCCCCGACGCCCTCCATCGAGCCGCCGAGGTCGTTCACGACGACACGGGCGCCCCGGCCGGCGAGCAGACGGGCGTAGGCGCGGCCGAGGCCGCGTCCCGCGCCGGTGACGACGGCGACGCGGCCTTCGAAGCGGTGCGTGTCCAACGGGAAGCCTGCTTTCGTGCGGGTGACCGGTGTACCGACCAGTCACGATAATTTTCGGGCTCGGACCTCGACGGGGGAGCGTGCATTGTCCGCCGTTCAGTACTCGGCCTCGGACCGGATCGGCGTCATCACCCTCGACCGCCCCGGCGCGCGCAATGCGGTCGACCGGGAGATGGCGCTCGGCCTCGAGGCCGCCGTCGATCGGCTGGAAGCCGATCCCGACGTCTGGGTCGGGGTGCTGTGCGCGAACACCGCGGACCAGGTGCACCCGGTGTTCTGCGCGGGCGCCGACCTCAAGGTCGTGAGGGAGACGGGTTCCGCGGCGACGCTCGACACCGAGCGGGGCGGGTTCGCCGGATTCGTGTACCGCGAGCGCACGAAACCCGTCGTCGTCGCGGTCGACGGCCTCGCGACGGCCGGCGGACTCGAGATCGTCCTCGCGGCCGACGTCGTCGTCGCGACGTCCCGGTCGGCGTTCGGGCTCGCCGAGGTGAAGGTCAACCTCATCGCCGCGGCCGGCGGCCTGTTCCGGCTCCCGCGCGCGATCGGTCGGGCCGCGGCGATGGACGCCATCCTCACCGGTGAGCCGATCGACGCGCGTCGCGCGTTCGAGCTCGGGCTCGTGAGCCGCCTCGTGGAGCCGGGCGCCGCGCGCGACGAGGCGATGCGCGTCGCGCGCCAGATCGTCGCGTCGGCTCCGCTCGCGGCCCGCGCCAGCCGCCGCGTCGTCATCGCCGCCGCGTCCGAGACCGACGAGACGTTGAAGCGCCTCTCCACGGAGCTCCTGAACGAAGTTCTCGCGTCGCAGGACGCGAGCGAAGGCCTGGCCGCGTTCGTCGAGAAGCGCCCGCCGCGATGGACGGGCCGCTGATGAACGCCCGTGTACCGTCGGAGCCGATGGCCGGGCCGGAGGTGAGCAGTGAGCCGCGACGGAGCCCGAAGTGGCGAGCGCGTCGCCAGGAGATCATCGACACCTCGGCGCGCGTCTTCGCGCGACGCGGGTATCACGCCACGGGCATCACCGAGCTGTGCGCGGAAAGCGGTCTCGGCAAGGGTGCGCTCTACCACTACATCGGCTCGAAGGAAGAGGTCCTCGCCGCCATCCACGATCGCGTGATGGACGAGGTCATGGCCGGCGCGGACCGCGTCGCCGAGGCGGGTGGTTCGCCGTCGGAGCAACTGGTGATGCTCGGCGAGGAGTTGCTCGACGTCATCCACCGTTATCCCGACCACGTCTGGGTCTTCCTGCACGAGTTCCCCGCGCTCACCGACGAACGCGCCGAGCAGTTCCGCGTGCGCCGGCGGGAGTACGAGCGTCGGGTCGAAGCGGTCCTGCAGGCCGGCGTCGACGCGGGCGAGTTCCGCGCGCTCGACCCGAGGCTCACGGCCCTCGCGTGGCTCGGCATGCACAACTACACGTACCTGTGGCTGAAACCGGGTGGTCGCCTGTCGGCGCGCGACGTGGCGCAGCCGTTCGCCGACATCTTCGTCCGAGGCATCGCGACCTCGGGCTAGGGCGAGGTCAGCGGTCGAACCCGAGCAGCGCAGCGAGCGTGCCGCCGACCAGGGCGGCGCGCTCGTCGGCCGGGAGACCGCCGAGTTGGCGAGCGATGAGCTCCCGGCTGCCGCGGAACGTGCCTTCGGCGTGCGGGTAGTCGTTGCCCCACACGATCGTCGACAGCCCGGTGACGTGCCGGCAGGCGACGGCAACGGGGTCGTCCTGGAACGAGACGTGGAACTGGCGCCGGACGTACTCGCTCGGCATCAGCGGGTACGGCCACTTCTCGTTCAGGCGGAAGAGCCGGGCCATGTTCGGCTGGTCGTCGGCGGCACGCGTGTCGTCCCAGTATCCGAGCCACCAGTCGGCGTCCTGGCCCGTGCCCGTGACCCAGCACTTGTCCATCGACCCCACCAGCGACGCCAGCCAGTGCGCGTTGAACTCGATCAGCGCGAAGTGCAGGTCGGGGTAGCGCTGCGGAACGCCACCGCCGATCAGCTCGCAGATCACCTGCTGCGGAACCACCGTGCTGTACACGCACTGCGTGACCATCCGCTTCGACGCCGACTTCTCGGTCATCGGCTGGTTCACCTGCGCGGCCGATTCCATGACGACCTTGAGCGTCGTGGAGGCGGGGTCGTTCACCTTCACGCCACCCGTCTGGGTGTGGATGAACACGTGTACACCGTTGGCCTGGGCCGCCGCCCACACCGGGTCGTAGTCGCGCGTGTAGTAGGGCTTCGGCGGAATCGCGGGCAGGAGGATCGCGCGGAACCCGGCGGCCGCGACGCGCTCGATCTCGGCGACGGCGTCGTCGACGTCGGTGATCGGCACCGGGGCCGTCGGAGCCACGCGCGAGAAGTACGGCGCGAACCGCTCGACGACGTAGTCGTTGTAGACGCGCGCGTGCGCCATCGACAGCTCGTGGTCGTCGGAGTAGAGCCCGAAGAGCGAGAGGTTCGGGTGCATCACCTGGACGTCGACGCCGTCGAGGTCCATGTCCTCGAGGATGTGCTCGGGGTCGCCCTCGGGCATCCGCCCACCGGTCTGGCGGTACCGCGAGATGGTCCAGCCCTCGTACCCGGGCGTGTGCAGCCGCCGGAAGATCCGCGCCCCGCCCTCGACGAGTGGCTCGATCTCGAAGTCCTCCTCCCACACGCCGCGATCGCGCAGGTGCTTCGGCAGGCGGGTGCGGAACAGGTCGGTGGGTTCGAGGAGGTGCCCGTCGGCCGAGACCACGAAGTCCGTCTTCGTCATGGTGCGACCTCTCGCTGCGGAAACGTGCTTTGCGTCTGACGCGAACCGGCGTCTCAAGAGTAGGCCAACCGGTCGGTACAGTGCAACGGCCGCACCGCCCGCCGGAGGGAGCAGACGCCGTGACGAAGCGATGGACACAACGCCCGCCGGGCTCGACCTGGGGCGACTGGGGCGACGACGACGAGCTCGGGCGCATCAACCTGCTCACCCCCGAGAAGGTCCTCCAGGGCGTGCGCGAGGTCGACACCGGCATCAGCTTCTGCCTCAGCCTGCCGCTCGACTACCCGGGTGGAACCGCGCTGAACCAGCGCCGGTACCCGCCGGTCGTCGCGCCGACCGAGGACATGGAGGGGAACCCCGCCACCTTCTACAACGTCCACCAGAGCGAGATGGCGCAATGGGGTGATCCGCGTTACGTCGACGTGTGGGTCGACGACACGGTGACCCTGTCGCTGCAGTACTCGACCCAGTGGGACTCGCTCGCGCACGCCGGCGCCGAGTTCGACGCCGACGGCGACGGGATCGAGGAGGCCGTCTTCTACAACGGCTACCGCGCCGGGGTCGACCTCGTCGGGCCGCAGGCCGACGCCGCGGGCGACGGCCGTGGGCACCGCTGCTTCGCGCACCACCTCGGCCTGGAGCACATGGCGTTCCACGGCGTGCAGGGCCGCGGCGTGCTCGTCGACCTCGCGCACCACCTCGGCTCGGAGTGGCGGGGCGTCGACCGCGCGACGCTGCTCGAGATCATGGCGGCCGACGATGTCGTCGTCGAGCCCGGCGACATGCTCCTGCTGCACACCGGCTTCGCGACGCAGGTCCTCGCGTGGAACCGCGATCCGGACCCCGTGAAGATCCACCGGATGTGCACGTACCTCGACGCGCGCGATCCGTCGCTGCTCGAATGGATCACCGAGTCGCAGATCTCCGCGCTCGTCGCCGACAACTACGCGGTCGAAGGGCTGGTCGGCCGCGACCGCGACGAGAGCCGGCACTCGCTGCTGCCGATCCACCACCTGTGCCTCTTCCGGCTCGGCGTGCCACTCGGAGAGATGTGGTACCTGCACGAGCTCGCGACGTGGCTGCGCGAGCACGGCCGCAACCGGTTCCTGCTCACCGCACCGCCGTTGCGACTCCCGGGCGTCGTCGGCTGCCCGCTGACACCGATCGCGACCGTCTGACCGGCGGGCGGGTCAGGACACGTTCGGCGAACGCGAGAGCTGGAACGCCTTGTAGTCGTTCGCGACCACATCGGCGACGACGGAGAAGAGCTTGGGGCGCCCGCCCGAGTTGAGCAGGTACTTGCGCGGCTTCCCGGGGACGTTCGTGCCGAAGTAATAGCTGCGCTCGGTGAACGACCCCTTCGACGCGTTGCGGTCGACCATGTTGGTCCACCGTTCCTCGGACGCGGGATCGACCTCGATCGTGTCGTAGCCGTGCTCGCGCGCGTACACGAGGGTGTCGGTGATGAAGTCGACCTGGTCGCCGTTGTAGCGCGGGTTGTTGCCGGCCGCGGCGTGCGGCCCGCCCGGGAAGAAGAAGTTCGGGAAGCCCGAGGTCTGCACGCCGAGGAACGTCTTGGGGCCGTCGGCCCAGACGGCCTCGAGCGCCCGCCCGCCCCGGCCGCGGATCCCCATGCGCGTGAGCGCGCCGGTGCCGAAGTCGAAGCCGGTCGCCCACACGATGATGTCGAGCTCCCGCACACCCTCCGACGTCTCGATCCCCCGCTCGGTCACGCGCACGATCGGCGTCTGCGCGAGATCGACGAGCGCGACGTTGCGATGGTTGAACGCCTCGTAGTAGCCGGTCACGAACGGCGGTCGCTTCTCACCGAACCGATGATCCTTCGGGATCAGCTTCTCTGCGGTCTGCGGATCCTCGACGATGCTGCGGATCTTCGCGGCGACGAACTCGCACCACTGCGCGTTCGCGTCGGCGTCGAACATCAAGTCGGTGTAGTGGCTGATGAGCTTCGAGAAGCCGGGGCTGTTCCACATCTTCTCGTAGAACGCCGCGCGCTCGTCGGCCGAGTCGTCGAACGTGGCGCGGTCGTGCGCGCGGTGGAGGAACCCGGCCGCCGACGTGTTCAACGTCTCGCAGATCTCGTCGAAGTCGGCGCGCAGCCGCGCCTGCTCCGCGGGCGTGATCGGTGCATTGTTCAGCGGCGTGCACCAGTTGGCGGTGCGTTGGTACACGGTGAGCGACGCGACCTCGTCGGCGATGACCGGCACGAGTTGCACGCCGCTCGACCCGGTCCCGACGACCGCGACGCGCTTGCCCGCGAACTCCACCGGCGTCGTCGGCCAGCGCCCCGTGTGGTGCGACTCGCCGCGAAAGGACTCGCGTCCGGCGACCTCGGGGTAGAACGGCACCGACAGGACACCAGTCGCGGCGATGAGGAACCGCGTCCGCACCTCCGAGCCGTCGCCGAGCACCACCGTCCACGTCGCCGACGACTCGGCGTACGTCGCCGCGGAGACCTTGGCGTCGAAGCGCATGTGGCGCCGGAGATCGAAGCGGTCGACCACGTGGTTGAGGTACCGCTCGATCTCCGGTTGCGGCGCGAAGTGCTCCTGCCATTCCCACGCTTCGAAGAGCTCTCTCGAGAAGAGGTACGCGTAGGTGTAGCTCTCGGAATCGAACCGCGCGCCCGGGTAACGGTTCCAGTACCACGTCCCCCCGACACCCCCGCCGGCCTCGACCAGCAGCGCGGAGAACCCCGCTTCGCGCGCTCGATACAGCTGGTAGATGCCCGTGATCCCCGCGCCGACCACCAGCACGTCGACGTCGGCCGCGTACCGCCGCGAGCCGTTCGTCGATTGCGGATCCGGAGGGCGTCACGTTCCTCTCCAAGGGCGACGATGCGGGGCACGCGGGAGCGGAGCGGTGTTGTACCGACCGGTTAGTATACCTGTCCCCGACGGGCACTCCGAGAGGGAAGGGGCGCGGCGTGACCATCACGGATCGGAAGTCGTCGGCACGCCCCGTGCCCTACGCGATGGAGATCCCGGACCGGGCCCGCAAGGAGCGCTACTTCGACGCCGACTTCTACGCGAGGGAGGTCGAGCAGCTGTGGCCGCGCGTCTGGCAGATGGCCTGCCGGCTCGAGGAGATCCCCCAACCGCGCGATTTCGCCGAGTACGAGATCCTCGATCAGTCGATCGTCGTCGTGCGCACCGACGACATGGGAGCGCTCGCCTTCCAGAACGCGTGCCGCCATCGAGGCGTCAAGGTGGTCGAGGGTCCCGGGACGTGTGCAGGCGGATTCACCTGTCCGTTCCACGGCTGGCGTTACGGCGTCGACGGGAAGAACCGCTCCATCCCGCGCCAGAAGACGTTCGCCGAGCACAACGTGCAAGCCGACGACGTCAACCTCGTTCCGGTGCGGTGCGAGATCTGGGGTGGCTGTGCGTGGATCAACCTCGACGACGACGCCCCGCCGTTGCGGGAGTGCATCGAACCGTTCGCGACCGTGCTCGACGCGTGGAAGGTCGAGCAGCTGCGCACCGAGCGGTGGTACGCGTGCCGGCTCCCCGTGAACTGGAAGCTCGCCGTCGCCGCGTTCGTCGAGAGCTACCACGTCGTACAGGCACATCCCCAACTCGTGATCCCGACGCGGTACGGCCGGCGCGACGATGAGTCGTTCGATCCGCGCGCGTACGTCGACGCCGACATCCGATACCTGCGCGCCATGAGCGAGGGCATGGCCGGAATGGTCCACGCGAACGACGTGCGCATCGCCGAAGGACTCCGAGACGTCGAGTTGCCCACCGAACCCGACGCCGCGATCGCAACCTGGAACCGGACGCTCAACGACGCGGTCACGAGCTGGCACCGCGATCGGGGCGCGCGCATCCCCGACCTCGACGAGCTCGCCGCGCAAGGGCTCAACCAAGAGTTCTACCCGTGCTTCCCGCACTTCTTCGTTCTGCCGATGTACAGCAGCGCGTCGTCGTACCGCTTCCGCCCACTGGGACCGGAGGAGACGTTGATGGAGCTCTGGTCGCTCACCCGATTCCCCGAAGGGCAGGAGCCGGCACGGCCCACGCCGCCCGAACCGTGGGAGAGCGACGATCCGCGGTGGCCGCCGATCCCGGCCCAGGACTTCTCGAACCTGCCGCGCCAGCAACGAGGTCTGCACGCGAAGGGCTTCGAGTACATGCGTCTTTCCGCCGGCCTCGAAGGTCACATCTCGAACTTCGAGCGCACCATCGACGGCTTCCTCGCCGGCCTTCCCCACGACAAGCTGCTGCCGGCACTGCGAGCGGTCAACGTGTACCCGTTCGATCGGCCGATCGCCGACCTCGGCTTCTGACATGAGCTCCGAGCTGACGTTCGCCGCCGTCGCCGAAGGTGTGCGCGCCACGATCGCCGCGTACACCCAGGCTCTCGACGACGGCCGCACCGACGCCGTCGTCGCCACCTTCTGCACCGACGGCGGGTGCGACATCCCGGGCCTCGGCGCGTACGAAGGCCACGACGCGCTCCGCGACGCGTACGCGAAATGGACGCCGCGGCGACCCCAACGCCACCTCGTGCTCAACACCCTCGTCACCGACTGGAACGACCGCGAAGCCCGCGCGATCAGCGACGTCGTCTTCCTGCTGAACGGCGAGTCGGGTTGGACGATCCAGCTCGTGGGTCGATACGAGGACACCCTTCACCGCGTCGACGGAACGTGGCGCTTCCACCGCCGCGCCGCCGAATTCGTGACGTAGCGCTACTCGAAGAGGTCGGGCTGCTCGCGGGTGATCATCGCGTAGAGCGGCTGGAACGCGTGGTAGCACGCACGCTGCGAACCGGTCTGCGTGCGTGTCTTGCGCGCCATGTCGGCGTCGATCAGCACCGGCGTCCCTGCGGCCTCGGCGAGCAGCTGCGCCTGGCACGACCGCTCCATCGTGATGAACGACCACACCGCCGCATCGACGGAACGCCCGACGGTGAGCAGCCCGTGGTTGCGCAGGATGACGGCCTTGGTCTTGCCGAGGGCGTCGCTGATCCGCTTTCCTTCGTCGAGCTCGAGCACGACGCCGGTGTAGTCGTCGAACAGCGCGTGATCCTCGAAGAACGCGCACGCGTCCTGGGTGATCGGGTCGAGGAGCCGGCCCAACGACGACCACGCCTTGCCGTGGAGCGAGTGGGAATGCGCGGCCGCGATCACGTCCGGACGGGCCTCGTGCACCTGCGAGTGAATCGCGAACGCGGCTCGGTTGACCATCGCGTCGCCGATGACGACCTCGCCGCTGCGGTCCACGCAGATCAGGTCGGAGACCCGGATGTGCTTGAAGCTCATCCCGAACGGATTGACCCAGAAGCGGTCGAGGTGTTCGGGATCCCGCACGGTGATGTGCCCGGCGACTCCCTCGTCGAAGCCGAACCTGCCGAACAGGCGAAACGACGCCGCGAGCCGCTGCTTGCGGTGGAGGCGCTCCTCCTCCACGGACTCGAACTCGGGGAGGTAGCCAAGGTCGGGAAGCGTTGCCGTCATGCGGGAATGGTAGGTCGAGACCGGACCACCTCGGCCGCGAACCCCGCCGGGCGCGGCCGTTCGATGCGCGGATCTCGGCCGGCCGAGACCGCCGCGAATCCCGGTCGCAGGCCCGCCGCCGCGCCGCCGAGCCGGTTTTCGACCAGGTATTCTCCAACCCCCGCCCTCGTAGCTCAGGGGATAGAGCAGCGGCCTCCGGAGCCGTGCGCGCAGGTTCGAATCCTGCCGGGGGCGCCTTCCGAACCACGATCGCCGCCGCCGTTTCGTACGCCGACCAAACCGATCGGCCGCCGCGGGCGTCTGTTGCCCGTGACAGTCCCTCCGAGCCGCTCCCCGCGACCCGCTCCCGGCCCGTCGACCCCGTCCGGTGGTACTGCGTTCGTTTCACATGTGCAACAAACGCAGTACCACGGTGGGGGTGTCCCGCCGCGAGTCACTCTCGTTCGAGCTCGGACGGCGGAGAGGCGACCCCAGCGATGTGCACCGACTTCCGGCGCGAGTGCTCACCGGCCACCACTGTCACGGCCGCCCTGCGGACCCCGAGCCACGTGGCGAGGAGACGCACCAACTCGATGTTCGCCTTGCCCTCGACCGCCGGCGCGGCGATGCGCACTCGCAACCCGCGCTCGTCGGCACCGACGATCTCGGAACGGCGCGCGTTCGGCACCACGTGCAACGAGACGTGATGCCGTCGCCGTCCCTCCGCCACCACGATCCCGGATTCACGCACCGGCGAGGGTAACGAGCCCGCTACCCTCTGCCCATGCTCTGACGCGGCTCCCTGACGCGGAAGGTCTGCGCCTTCCGTTTCGCCGACGACCTCGTGCTGATCTACCCGCTCTACGCGGTGATGTTCGCCGAGCGCGGGATCTCCCCGGCCCGCATCGCGGTCCTGCTCTTCGTCTGGTCGTCGGTCGCCTTCGTGCTCGAGGTCCCGACGGGCGCACTCGCCGACCGCTTCTCGCGGCCGCACCTGCTCGCGACGGGTCAGCTCATTCGCGCGTCGGGCTTCCTCGTCTGGTGGCTGGTGCCCGGATTCGACGGCGCGCTCATCGGCTTCGTCTGCTGGGGTGCGGGGAGCTCGTTCATCGTCCGGCGCGTTCGAGGCCGTCGTCTTCGATGCCTTGCACCGCCGCGGGCGGACCACCGAGTACGCGCACCTGATGGGCACGGCCGCGAGCTTCAGCCTGCTCGCGCAGGTGCTCGCCGCCCTCGGCGCCGCGCTGGCCGTGCATCTCGGGTTCGGCTTCGTCCTCGTGGCGAGCGCGCTCGCACCCGCTTCCGCCGCCGCGATCGCGCTCACGCTTCCCGACGCACGCAGCGGTGCCGGCCCCGATGCCGGCACCGAAACGGAGGCGATCACGACGTACCTGCACCTGCTGCGGGAAGGTGTGCACGAGGTGGCTCGCTCCCCCGAGCTGCGGCGTGTCGTGATCTTCGCGGGCCTGGTGCTCGGGCTCGGCTCGGTCGACGAGTTCCTCGGACTCGTGCTCCGCGAGGCGGACATCGGCAACTCGGGCGTGAGCCTCTGGCACGCGGCGTTCTTCCTCGCGGGTGTGGTTGGCAGCCTGCTCGCGCGTCGCGCGCTGCGCATCGGGAACCGCACGATCGCGCTCGTCGCCGTCGGGTGGGGCGCGTCGGTGGTGCTGGCATCTCGGGTCTCGGGCGCGGCGACCGGAACCGCGCTCGTGGTCTTCATGGGTCTGTTCGCGTTCCAGGGCGTCGCGCTCGACGCTCGCCTTCAGCACCTCATCTCGTCGCGTGCGCGAGCGACGATCACGTCGGTTCAGGGGTTCGCGGCGGAGATCGGGGCGCTGGCCACCTATGCGACCTTCGGTTTGGTGGCCGGCCGCAGCTCCAACCATGCCGCACTCGCGGTGATCGGAACGGTGATCGTGCTCGCGGCGATCGCCTTCGGCGTGAGCGCCGGTTCGGACCGGTGGTCAACCCGCCCCGACGGCTGAGCGTGACGCTCCCGTGACCGAGCGGTGAACGGCAGCAGGCCGCGACCTTGTCGCCACCCTCCGGATCCACCAAGATGCGGTCCGGGAGGGGCGGCCTCCGAACCGGCGTCCGAGCGCCGGATCCCGTCGGACCGGACGGCCGCGCGAGGTGATGGAGCTGACGTCATGGAGCTGACGCGACGGGAACTGTTGATCCGGGGGGCGGGGCTGGCCGGCGCCGCGGGCGCGGCGAGCATCGTGGGCGGCTCGTCGCTCGCGCGAGCCGCGACGAACGCGGCCCGCTCGCCGCTGCCGCCGCCGGCGAGCTCCGGCGTCGACCACATCGTCGTCGTGATGATGGAGAACCGCTCGTTCGACCACTTCCTCGGTTGGTTGCCGCACGCCGACGGGCAGCAGGCCGGCCTCACGTTCGACGACGCCGGCGGCACGAGTCACGAGACCGCCCACCTCACCGAGTTCCAGGGTTGCGGGCACCCCGACCCCGACCACTCCTGGGAGGGCGGGCGCATCCAGCTCGCCGACGGCGCGTGCGACGGTTGGCTCAAGGGCCACAACGACGAGTACTCGATCGGCTACTACCTGCCGGAGGACCTCGCGTTCTACCGGGAAGCGGCCGCGCACTGGACGGTGTGCGATCGCTACTTCGCCGCGATCATGGCGTCGACGTACCCGAATCGCTTCTACATGCACGCGGCGCAGACCGACCGGCTGCACAACTCCGACGGCCCGGTGCCGACGACGCTGCCGACGATCTGGGACCGCATCTCCGACGCGGGGTTGAACGGGCGCTACTACTACACCGACGTCCCGTTCATCGCGCTCTGGGGTTCGACGTACCTGCCGATCGTGGCGCCGTTCTCGTCGTTCGTCTCCGACTGCGCCGCCGGCACGCTCCCCGACGTCTGTTTCGTCGACCCGAAGTTCGTGAACGAGGGCACCGGCACCGCCGGCGACGACCACCCGCACTCCGACATCCGCGTGGGCCAGTACTGGCTCAACCAGGTCTACGACGCGGTCCGCACGAGCCCGCAGTGGGAGAACACGGTGCTCGTCATCACCTACGACGAATGGGGTGGCTTCTTCGACCACGTTCCTCCGCCGATGGCGAAGGACGCGAACCCCGACGCCCGCCAGCGCGGCTTCCGTGTCCCCTGCATCGTGATCTCGCCCTTCGCGCGCCGCCACCACGTGAACCACCACGTGTTCGACCACACCTCGGTCCTGAAGATGATCGAGTGGCGCTTCGGCCTCGCGTCGATGACGAAGCGCGATCAGCACGCCCGCAACCTCGCGGAGGTGCTCGACTTCACCCGTCCGCCGAAGCTCGTCGCGCGCCATTACGACGTCCCCGCGGCGATCGGGACGGCGTGCCCGTCGGCCGACCCGGCCGAGTACGCCGACTGGCACGCGATCGCCGACCTCGGCGTCCGCGCCGGCTTCGAGGTCGGCGCGCGCAGTGACCAGCACCGACCACGCGCTGCCCATCGGAGCCGACGCCGTCACCACCGGGAACTGGATCGAGGTGCGCGCGCCGTACGACGGCACCCTCCTCGGACGGGTTCCGGCGTGCGGAGCCGCTGAGGTCGACACCGCCGTCGCAGCCGCACGCGCGGTCCACACGGCGGGGGCGCTCGCCGCGTGGAAGCGGGCCGAGATCCTCGACCGCGCCGCGCAGTTGCTCACCGAACGCGTCGAGACCTTCGCGCGCATCATCGCGACGGAGTCGGCCAAGCCGATCAAGACCGCGCGCGTCGAGGCTCAACGCGCGGTCTCGACCTTCACCTTCGCGGCCGCGGCGGCGCGCACGACCACCGGCGAGATGGTGCCGATGGACGCGAGCGCGGCCGGCGACGGCAAGCTCGCGTTCACGCTGCGCGTCCCGATCGGGGTCGTCGGCGCGATCAGCCCGTTCAACTTCCCCCTCAACCTCGTCGCCCACAAGCTGGCGCCGGCGATCGCGGCGGGGTGCCCGGTCGTGCTGAAGCCCGCGAGCCAGACGCCACTGTCGGCGATCGCGCTCGCGAACCTCCTCCTCGACGAGTGCGGCCTGCCCCGCGGCCACCTCAACGTCGTGACCGGCGGCGGTTCGAGCGTCGGTGCCGCGATCGTCGACCACGACGACATCGCGATGATCACCTTCACGGGTTCACCCGAGGTCGGTTGGGGCATCCGCGCGCAGGCGCCCCGCAAGAAGATCGGGCTCGAGCTCGGCAACAACGCGCCCGTGATCCTCGAACCCTCGGCCGACTACGAGACCGCCGCGAAGAAGATCGCCGTCGCCGGTTACAGCCACGCGGGTCAATCGTGCATCTCGACGCAGCGTGTCTACGTACACGAGAAGATCGCCGATCGCTTCGTCGAGATGCTTGTGCCGCTCGTCGAAGGGTTGCGGGTCGGTGATCCGCTCGACGAGTCGACCGACGTCTCGGCCCTGATCTCCAGTGGCGAGCGCGACCGCGTCGCCGGATGGGTCGAGGAAGCCCGCAGCGAGGGCGCGCAGCTCCTCGTCGGCGGCAAGATCGGCGAGGACGGCGTGCTCGCACCGACCCTGCTCACCGACGTGACGCCGACGATGAAGGTGTGCGCGAACGAGGTGTTCGGCCCGGTCGTCGCGGTCGCGACCTACTCCGACTACCGGGACGCGCTGCGCCTGGCGAACGACACGCGCTACGGCCTGCAGGCTGCGGTGTTCACGCAGGATCTCGACGCCGCGCTCCTCGCGGCCCGCACCCTCGACTTCGGCGGGGTGCTCGTCAACGAGGTGCCGACCTTCCGCGCCGACCAGCAGCCCTACGGCGGCATCCGCGACAGCGGGAACACGCGTGAAGGGCCGCGCTACGCGGTGGAGGAGATGACAGAGGCCCGCCTCGTCATCCTGTCGCTGTGACGGGCACCGGCCCGACGCTCGCGGGGAAGGTCGCGCTCGTGACCGGCGGCGGCTCGGGAATCGGTCGCGCGACGAGCGCCCGGCTCGCCGAGGCCGGCGCGACCGTCTGCGTCGTCGACCGCGACGCGGACGCGGCTACCGCCGTCGCGACCGCGATCGGTGGAACCGCATTCGCCGGCGACATGGGCGAGTCGAGCGATGTCGACGCCGCGTTCGCCGCGTGCGTCGAGCGGCACGGCGCCGTCGACATCGCGTTCCTCAACGCGGGGATCGCCATCGGCGTCGGCGACCTCACCACGCTCACCGACGGCGACTACCACCGCATCATGCGCGTCAACGTCGACGGCGTGGTCTACGGAATGCGCGCCGCCATCCGGGTCATGAAGGAACACGGCGGTGGCGCGATCGTGGCGACCTCGTCGCTCGCGGGGCTCATCCCGTTCCCGCCCGATCCGGTCTACGACGCGACGAAGCATGCGGTCGTCGGCCTCGTCCGCTCCGCCGCGCCGACGCTGGCGCCGCTCGGAATCCGGGTGAACACCGTCAATCCCGGCATCACCGACACGAACATCCTCACGGCCGACGCCAAGGGATACCTGCGCGACGCCGGGTTCCCGATCATGGACGCGGCCCAGATCGCGGAGGCCGTCTTCGGGCTCGTCACCTCCGACGTCACCGGGCAGTCCTGGGTCTGCCAGGCCGGCCGCGAGCCGGTCCCGTACGGGTTCCGCGACGTCCCCGGACCTCGTGCCGCAGGCAGCGAGGGTCGCCGGCCACCACCCATGGCGCGCGGCGACATCCCCTCGTGGTCGACCGGCACCGATTGACGGCGGCGGATTCGAGGGGAACCCACCGCGAGCGGGCACCTACCATGGAGGGGCCGATCACGAGGAGCACGCGTGGCGAACACCGAAGGCATGCCAGGAGCGCAGCGCGCGGGCGAAGGTCCGCTGCAGCCGGAGGTGCTCGACGCGCCCGGGTTCGTCGCCGCGGCGACGGCCGACGGTGAAGGCGACGACGGGCGGGAGCAGGTCTCGCGCCCCACGAAGCTCATCCGCATCGCGTCGATGGTCCGGTCGCTGCTGGAGGAGGCGCGGCGCGCCCCCTCGACGACGTCGGGCGCCGCCGGCTCCGCGAGATCCACGAACGCTCGCTGAACGAGCTCGAGGAGATCCTCTCCGAGGATCTGCGCGCCGAGCTCGCCGAGGTCTCGCTGCCCTTCACGAGCGAGACCCCGACGGAATCGGAGCTCCTCATCGCGCAGGCCCAGCTCGTCGGGTGGCTCGAAGGGCTCTTCCACGGGATCCAGGCCACCCTCTTCACCCAGCAGGTGCAGGCCCAGCGCCAGTTCGAAGAGATGCGCCAGCGGCGCGCCCTCGACGGTGGCCCGGCTGACCACGTCCCCGGCGCGTACCTCTGAGCCGGGCCGTGACCTCCAACTCCGATCGCGACGATCGGCCGCCCTGGGACCCGGCGAGCTGGCACACGCGCCCCGCGGCCCAGCAACCCGACTGGCCCGATCCCGACGCGCTGAAGGCCGCGCTCGACGAACTACGCCGCCAGCCGCCGCTGGTGTTTGCAGGTGAGGCCCGGTCGCTGCGCGGCTCGCTCGCACGAGTCAGCGCCGGCGAGGGATTCCTCCTGCAGGCCGGCGACTGCGCGGAGTCGTTCGCCGACTTCTCGGCCGACAACATCCGCGACAAGCTCAAGGTCATCTTGCAGATGTCGGTCGCGCTCACCTACAGCACCGGCGTCCCGACCACGAAGATCGGTCGCATCGCGGGCCAGTTCGCGAAGCCGCGTTCCGAGCCGCTCGAACGGCGCGACGGCCTGGAGCTGCCGTCGTTCCGCGGCGACATGGTGAACGACTTCACCTACGAGGCCGCGGCGCGCCGGCCCGATCCGCAACGGCTCGTGCGCGCGTACCACCAGTCGGCCTCGACGCTGAACCTGCTGCGCGCCTTCACCAAGGGCGGCTTCGCCGATCTCTCCCAAGTGCACCAGTGGAACCTCGAGTTCGTATCGACGAGCCGCGAGGGCCGGCGTTACGAACAACTCGCGGCGGAGATCGACCGCGCCCTGCACTTCATGGCGGCTTGTGGCATCAAGCTCGACGCCGAGGCCCAGCTGCACGCGGTCGACTTCTACACCTCGCACGAAGGGTTGCTGCTCGGCTACGAGGAGTCGCTGACGCGGCGCGACTCCCTCACCGGCGACTGGTACGACTGCAGCGCGCACCTCATCTGGATCGGCGACCGGACCCGCCAGCTCGACGGCGCGCACGTCGAGTTCCTCTCGGGCGTGCAGAACCCACTGGGGCTCAAGCTCGGACCGAGTGCGACGCCCGAGGAAACCGTCGCATTGTGCGCGCGGCTCGATCCCGGTCGCGAGCCCGGCCGGCTGACGCTCGTGAGCCGCATGGGTCGCGCGCGCATCGAGACGCATCTGCCGCCGATCATCGCCGCGGTCCGCCAGGCCGGGCATCCCGTCGTGTGGACCTGCGACCCGATGCACGGCAACACGTTCGTCCACGAGAGCGGCTACAAGACGCGCCACTTCGACGACGTGATGGGCGAGCTCGAGTCCTTCTTCGCCGTGTGCACCGCCGCCGACGTGTGGGCGGGCGGGGTGCACGTCGAGCTCACCGGCGACGACGTCACCGAGTGTCTCGGCGGCGCCGAAGAGGTGCTCGGCACCGAGCTCGAGCGGCGCTACGAGACGATCTGCGATCCGCGGTTGAACGCGCGGCAGGCGCTCGACCTCGCGTTCCGGATCTCGGAGCTCGTGCGCCGATGACCGAGCGGCGCACGCCGCGGCTGTCGGCTCGCGATCTGGGCACGAATGCCGGGATCGTCGAGGACATGTACCACGAGTACCTCGAGCACCCCGAGTCGGTGTCGGAGGCGTGGCGCGACTTCTTCGCCGACTACGTCCCCCGCGACGCCGGGATCGCGCCCGCAGCGGCACCCGGTCTGCCCGCACGCGCGGAGGCACCCGCGTCCGCGCCGCCGGCGCGCCCGTCCCCAGCCCCTCCTGCACCGGTCGCACCGGTCGCACCGGTCACACCTGCCGCGGGCACCACGACGGCGGTCGTCCTCGATGGTGAGACGCCCGTCGTGCTGCGCGGTGCCGCCGCTCGCGTCGTCGACAACATGGAGGCGAGCCTCGCGGTCCCGACCGCGACGTCGGTACGGACGATCCCCGCCAAGCTCCTGGAGATCAACCGGCAGATCCTCAACAACCATCTCGCGCGCACGCGCGGCGGGAAGGTGTCGTTCACCCACATCATCGGCTTCGCGGTGCTGCGCGCGCTGCGCACCGTGCCGGCGATGAACTCCGGGTACGGCCTCACCGACGGGAAGCCGTCGGTCGTCCGGCATCAACACGTGAACCTCGGCCTCGCGATCGATCTCACCAAGAACGACGGCTCGCGCACCCTCCTCGTCCCCAACATCAAGCACGCCGACACCCTCGACTTCGCGCAGTTCCACGGCGCGTACGAGGAGCTGCTGCGCCACGTCCGCGACGGCAAGATCACCCCCGACGACTTCGCGGGAACGACCGTCTCGATCACGAACCCCGGGATGATCGGCACCGAGCACTCGGTGCCGCGACTCATGCCGGGGCAGGGCCTGATCGTCGGCGTCGGCTCCATCGACTACCCGACCGAGTACGAGGGCGCCGATCCGCAGACGCTCGCGCGCGTCGGGGTCAGCAAGGTCGTGACCCTCACGAGCACCTACGACCACCGAGTCATCCAGGGCGCCGAGAGCGGCGAGTTCCTCGCCACGGTCCATCGCTTGCTCGTCGGCGACAACGGCTTCTACGACGCGCTGTTCCACAGCTTCGAGGTCCCGTACGAACCCGCGCGCTGGAGCCGCGACCATTCGCCCGGCGACGACGTGCACGGCTGGGCCGAGAAGGCCCTGCAAGTGCAGCAGCTGATCAACATCTACCGCGTGCGCGGCCACCTCATCGCGAACCTCGACCCGCTCGGGCGCACCGAGCCCAAGACGCACCGCGAGCTCGATCCGATGCACTGGGGCCTCACGATCTGGGACCTCGACCGCGAGTTCCCCACGGGTGGCCTCGCGGGCCGGCGCACCATGACGCTGCGCGACATCCTCGGGCTGCTGCGCGACGCATACGCGCGCACGATCGGTGTCGAGTACATGCACATCCAGGAGGTCGATCAGAAGGCCTGGATCCAGGGCGAGGTCGAGGGTGTGCACCACGAGGTCAGCGCGGTCGAGCGACACTCGATCCTCACCGCGCTGAACGCGGCCGAGGCGCTCGAGCGCTTCCTGCACACCAAGTACCTCGGGCAGAAGCGCTTCAGTCTCGAAGGTTCCGAGACCCTGATCCCGATGCTGCACTTCCTGCTCGAGGCGGCCGCCGACCAGAGCGTGGAGGAGACGGTCATCGGCATGGCGCACCGCGGCCGGCTGAACGTGCTCACGAACGTGGTGGGCAAGTCGTACGCGCAGGTGTTCCGAGAGTTCGAGGGCGAGCTCGACCCGAACGTTCCGGGCGGCAGCGGCGACGTGAAGTACCACCTCGGCGCGACCGGCAAGTACGAAGCGCGCGGCGGGCAGACGATCGCGGTGACACTCGCCGCGAACCCGAGCCACCTCGAGGCCGTCGACCCGGTGGTGGAAGGCATCGCGCGAGCGAAGCAGGACCGCCTCGGCGACGAGGACCGCCGCCGCGTGCTCCCCGTCCTCATCCACGGCGACGCCGCGTTCGCGGGCCAGGGTGTGGTCGCCGAGACGCTCAACCTCTCGGAGCTCCCCGGCTACGACGTCGGCGGCACGGTGCACGTCGTCGTGAACAACCAGCTCGGCTTCACGACGGCACCCGATTTCGCGCGCTCGACCGTCTACGCCACCGACATCGCCAAGGCGGTGCAGGCGCCGGTCTTCCACGTCAACGGCGACGATCCCGAGGCCGCGTGCCGGGTGATGCAACTCGCGTTCGCCTTCCGGCAGCGCTTCGCCAAGGACGTCGTCGTCGACCTCGTGTGCTACCGGCGCTACGGCCACAACGAGGGCGACGAACCGGCATTCACCCAGCCGCGCATGTACGAGCTGATCGACGCGCGCCGGTCGGTGCGCAAGCTCTACACCGAGACCCTCGTGAACCGCGGGGACCTCACCCTCGAACAGTGCGAGGTCGCACTCGAAGACTTCCGCGCGCGGCTCGAAGCCGCGTTCGCGGCGACCCACGGCGGCAACGGCGACGACAACGCACCCACGTTCGACACTGCGCCTCTCCCACCCAGCGCGCCCGAACCCGTGACCGCGGTCGCGCCCGAGCAGCTGGCTCCGGTGATGCACACGCTGGCCACGTTCCCCGACTCCTTCACCGTGCACCCGAAGCTCGCACGCATCCTCGGCCAGCACACGAAACTGTTCGACGACGGGCACGTCGACTGGTCGCTCGCCGAAGCGCTCGCGTTCGGAACCCTCCTCGAAGCCGGGACGCCGGTGCGCATCGCCGGCCAGGACACGCGGCGCGGCACGTTCAGCCAGCGCCACGCGGTGCTCGTCGATTTCCACGACGAGCACGAGTACACGCCGCTCGCGCACATCTCCGGCACGCAGGCGCCGTTCATGATCTATGACTCGGTGCTCTCGGAGTTCGCCGCGCTGGGCTTCGAGTACGGCTACTCGGTCGCCGACGCCGAGGCGCTCGTGTGCTGGGAGGCGCAGTTCGGCGACTTCGCCAACGGCGGGCAGACGATCATCGACCAGTTCATCGTCGCGGCCGCCGACAAGTGGGGCCAGCACAGCGGCCTCGTCCTGCTGCTCCCCCACGGATTCGACGGGCAGGGTCCGGAGCACTCGAGCGCGCGCCTCGAACGGTTCCTCACGCTGTGTGCCGAGGACAACCTGCGCGTCACGTACCCGAGCACCGCCGCCCAGTACTTCCACCTTTTGCGCCGGCAGGTACTCTCCGCCCCCCGCCGCCCGCTCGTGGTCCTCACACCGAAGCGGTACCTGCGCATGGCGGCCACCGCGTCGCCCGTCGACGAGCTCACGGCCGGGTCGTTCCGGCCCACGATCGTCGACGACGGCGGCCTCGACCCGAGCGCGATCACGCGCATCGTCGCGTGCAGCGGCAAGGTCGGTCACGAGCTGATCGCCCGCCGCGACGAGCTCGGTGCGCCGGCCGCGGTCGTGCGCGTCGAGCAGTTGTACCCGGTGCCGGAGACGGACTTCGAGGCAATCGTGCGGTCGCACCCGGCCGTACGCGACCTCGTGTGGGTACAGGAGGAGCCGGAGAACATGGGTGCGCGCATCTTCGCGATGCCGCTCCTCCACGGTCTGGCACCCGAGAGCGTCGAGGTCTCGTGGGTCGCGCGGCGGGCGAGCGCGAGCCCGGCGACGGGGAGCTCGAAGGTGCACGACCGCGAGCAGCAGGCGCTCCTCGACGCTGCGTTCAGCAGCCGAGGTCAGACTGCGGTCTGAGCGCGTCGCACGACGTCAGCGCGCAGCGGGCGGCGCGCACGCGCGCAGGGCCGCGTCGACGACGGCATCGAGGTAGGCGTCGTCGAGGGGTTCACCGCTCACGTAGAGACGGTAGAAGAACGGCCCCGCGACGAGGTCGGCGAAGAACTTCGGTTCGGTGCCGGCCAGGATCTCGCCGTTCGCGAGCCCGCGGCGCACGATGTCGTACGAGCAGGTGCGGCGACGCGCGACGAAGGCGTGGAATGCCTCCGCCAGATCGGGATGGCTCAGCGAGTCGGCGACGACCTTGCGGTTCGCGCGTCCGAGCGTCGTGTCGACCATCGACTGGCGCAGGTGCCGCAACAACGTCTGCAGATCCGCGCGGAGATCGCCCGTGTTCGGTGGCTCCCAGTCGTCGTGCATCGCCTCGGCTGCCGCGAGCACGAGATCGGTCTTGCACGGGTACCGCCGGTAGATCGTGGCCTTGCTCACACCCGCTCGCGTCGCGACGGCGTCGACCGACATCCCCTCGTACCCGCGCTCGGCGTACTCATCGAGCGCGGCCTGCAGGATCGCGCGGTCGACCTCGATGCTGCGCGGGCGCCCCGGCCGGCGTTCGACCTCGCCGTCGGCGAGCGGGACGGCCGCGTCGGCCGTCATCCTTCGACCTCCGCCGCGAGCACGGAGAGTGCGGGCGGCACCGGAACCGGCTGCGGCACCGGTTCGATCTCGCGCGGCGCAACCGCGACCGCTTCGCTGACGCCATGCCCGATCGCGGCCGCTTCCTCGTCGATCACCGGAAGCGGGCGCGCCGGCAGGAAGCGCCACGCGACGATCGCGCCGATGAACGCAGCGGCCGCGCCGACGAGCACCGCCTGGTGGAATCCGCTCACGAACGCAGCCTTCGACGTGCTCTCGATCAACGCGCCGCTCCGCCCGCCGACCTGCTGCGCCACCGCGATCGCGCCGCCGAGCGAGCTGCGGATCTGCTCCGAGGCCGCGTGCGGCAGCGGGGTTCCGCGCAGCGAGCTCGCGATCTTGTCGTGGTACACCGACGACATCACGCTGCCGATGATCGCGACGCCGAGCGCACCGCCGACCTGGCGGGTCGTGTCGTTCACCGCCGAGCCCACACCCGCTTTCGCGCGCGGTAGCGAACCCATGATCGACTCGGTCGCAGGCGCCATCACCATGCCCATGCCCGCGGCCATGATCATCATCCGCCACATGACGTCGGTCACGAAGTGGCCGTGCACCGGGACGCCGGTGAAGAGCACGAGACCAACGGTGACGGTTGCCAACCCGCCCGCCACGACGATCTTGGTACCGACCCGCTCAACGAGCCGCGGGCTCGTGGCCGAGGTGACCATCATCACCGCCGCCCACGGCAGGAGACACACCCCGGCGCCGAGCGGCGAGTAGCCGAGGCCGAACTGCAGGTACTCGGTGAGCAAGAACGTCGCACCGAACATCGCGAAGAAAACGAGCGTGATCCCTGCGCTCGCGGCCGTGAAGCGCGGGTTGCGGAAGAACCGCGTGTCGAGCATCGGGTGATCGCTGCGCGACTCCCACCACGCGAATCCACCCAGCACGAGCGCCGAACCGGCGAACGACAGGAGGATCTTCGTCGACGTCCATCCGGAGTCGGGCGCCTCGATGATCGCGTAGAGCAACGAGCTCAACCCGACGATCGACAGCACCGCGCCGAACGGGTCCTGGCGCGGTCGCGAGGGATCGCGCGACGTCGGGATGAGCACGACGCTGCACACCAGCGCGAACGCGACGATCGGCAGGTTCACGGTGAAGATCGAGCCCCAGTAGAAGCGCTCGAGCAGGAAGCCGCCGCTGATGGGTCCGAGTGCGGCGGCAACGCCGGCGACCGCGGCCCAGAGCCCGATCGCGCGGCCCCGCTCCTCCGCGGGGAAGACGTTCGTGATGATCGACAGGGTCGCCGGCATGATGAACGCGCCACCGATCCCCATCAACGCGCGCGTCGTGATGAGCTGCGCGGGGCTGCCGGCGAACGCGGACGCCAGCGAGCCGAGCCCGAAGACGGCCAGGCCGACCTGGAGCGCGCCCCGCCGCCCGAACCGGTCACCGAGGCTGCCGGCGGTCAGCAGCAGGCCGGCGAAGACGAGGGTGTAGCTGTCGACCATCCACTGGAGCTGGCTGTTGCTCGCGTGCAGGTCGCGCACGAGCGTCGGGAGGGCGACGTTGAGGATCGAGTTGTCGACGACGATCACGAGCAGGCTGAGGCACAAAACGCCGAGGATCAGCCAACGGCGCCGGTGCACCTTCTCGTCGAGCTCGGTGGCGAACTCCTGCATGCGGGGGGCCTCCGGAACGCGGAACTTGGGGGGGAAAGGAGGGACGAGAAACGAAACGTGGCCGTTTCGTTTCCGGGCACGCTACCCCGTGCCGCGCAGAAACGCAACGGTATCGTATCGAAATGTGACGGATGTCTCAGCCGCCGCGCGTGCCCGCGGTCACGGGCCCTCCGGGGCCGCCGGAGCCCCTGTCAGCGGGCGGAACCGCCCGGTGCGGCGGTGCCGGTGAGCACCTCGCCCGCGGCGGCGGACCGCTCGCTGCGCAGCGAGCGCCGGGCCCGCCACCCCAGCCGCGCGATCGCGAGGCCGAAGGCGAGCGAGATCAGCGCGAGGACGCCGTGGACGACCTTGAAGCCGACGGACGTGTCCTGGCGGGTCTGGATGACCACGAAGCTGATCCAGATGTACACCGTCCATGCGCCGGCCGCGAGGAGCAGGTTCGCCTGACGACGGGTCATGGCCGCCAGCCTAGGAGCGCGTGCCCCCGCGCCTCGGGTCGGGGCGGGCGCGGTTCAGGTGGCCGCGTCGACCGCGGCGAGGCAGGCGTCGATGGCCGGTTGCGATGCCGGCGTCATCGGCAGGCGCAGCGCGGGTGACGCGATGCGGCCCTGCGCGTGGAGCACGCCCTTGAACACGGCGGGGTTCGGCTCGACGAACGCCGTGCGCGTCACGGCGAGCAACGCCTCCGCGTGCGCGCGTCCGTCCTCGAGCTTGCCGGCGAGCCCGCACTCCACCATCTCGACGAAACGCGACGTGCAGAGGTGCGACGACGCGGTGATGCCGCCGCGCGCGCCCATGAGCACGAGCGGGTACAGGAACGGGTCTTCTCCGCCGAGCAGGTGGAACCCGAGCGGCGCATCGCGCAGCACCTCGAGGGTGTCGGCGTCGAGGGAACCGACGGCCTGCTTCACGCCGACGATGTTGGGCGTACGCGCGAGCTCGAGCAGCGCGCCGCTGCCGAGTGCACGGCCGGTGCGATACGGCACGTTGTAGAGCACGATCGGCACGGGACTCTCGGCCGCGACCGCCTTGAAGTGCGCGACGATGCCGGCCTCCGACGGGCGCACGTAGTACGGGACGACCGTCAGAGCCGCGACGATTCCGGGCACGCGTGCCACCGCGGCGTTGGCGCTGATCGTCGAGGCCGTGCTGTTGGTTCCGGTGCCGACCATCAACGGTGCGCCGCGCGCGCTGCAGACGCGCGAGCACGTGTCGATCACGAGCTGCTTCTCCGTGGCGTCGAGGGTGGCAGGTTCGCCGGTCGTGCCGAGCGCGACGATCCCTGCAGCACCGGCATCGAGATACTCGTTGCAGAGCCGCTCGATTGCCGCGGCGTCGACCGCGCCGTCGATGGTGAACGGTGTGATGAGGGGAACCCACACTCCGCGGAGATCGATGTCACCGGCCACGACTCGAAAGCGTATCGGGTCGGGCTTGTAAGGTCCGTCAATGAGCACGTGGTTGCAGCTCGTCCTCACGCTGCTCCTGGGCGTGGTGACGGGTCTGCTCTCGGGCCTGTTCGGTGTGGGGGGCGCGGTCGTGTCGACACCGGGCATTCGTGCGCTGGGCGCGACGCCGATCGAAGGCATCGGGTCCACCCTGCCGTCGATCTTCCCGTCGTCGATCACGGGGACCGTTCGCTACATGCGCGAAGGCCTGGTGCGGTGGCCGGCTGTGTGGTGGACGGCGGCGTTCGGCGCGCCGGTCGCCGTGCTCGGTTCGCTCGGGACGACTGCGATCCCCGGCAAGGGCCATGTCCAGATGATCTTCACCGCGGGACTCGTCGGCTACACCGCGTACAGCACCTCACGCCAGCCTCGCGCCGGGGTCGCGCTGTCCGTCGGCGTGGAACCGAGCGTGTTGGACGCGCTTGGCGATGCGCCGCCGACCGCGCACGAGCCCGACGCCGACCTGAATCGACACTGGTGGCGCTTCGCGCTCACCGGCGGCGCGGCCGGCGCGCTGTCGGGGCTGCTCGGGGTGGGTGGTGGCATCCTCCTCATCCCCGCGTTCCAGCGCTGGATCCGGTTCGATCTGAAGGAGACCATCGCGACGTCGCTCGCGTGCGTCGGTCTGCTCGCGATCCCCAGCACGGTCACCCACACGCTCAAGAACCACATCGACTGGGCGTTCGCACTTCCGCTGTGCGTCGGAGTCGTGCCTGGTGCGCGCATCGGTGCCCATCTCGCCATCAAGGCGGCCGACCACACGTTGCGCAGCGTGATCGGCATCGTGCTCGGTCTCATCGCGGTCGTGTACGCCGTCGCCGAGACGGTTGCCCTCGTTCACTGAGCCGCCAGCTCGCGCGCCCGGGCGAAGATCGCGTCGAGCATCTCCGCGGTGAGCCGGCCGGTGAACGTGTTCTGCTGGCTCGGGTGGTAACAGCCGATCACTGCGAGCGATCGGCGCGGATCTCCGACCACGACCTCGAGCCCGTGCGCGAAGCGCGGGCGCGACTTCGGCACCGACGTCGCCGTTTCGCGCAGCGCCGCCCAGAGCGCTTCGTACGCGAAGCCGCCGAGCGCGACGACGACACGCAGCCGCTCGAGAAGCTCCAGCTCGCGCACGAGAAACGGACGACACTCGTCGCGCTCGGCCGGCGTCGGCCGATTCGCGGGTGGCGCGCAACGCACCGCGGCCGTGACGTAGCAGTCGCGGAGCCGGAGGCCATCGGCGCGATCGCGCGACACCGCCTGGTTCGCGTAGCGGGCGCGATGCAACGCCGCGAAGAGGAAGTCGCCGGAACGGTCACCGGTGAACACGCGTCCCGTGCGGTTCGCACCGTGCGCAGCCGGCGCGAGCCCGACGAGCATCACCCGGGCACGCGAGTCGCCGAACCCGCTGATGGGTCGCCCCCAGTACTCCTGGTCGCGGAACGACGCGCGCGGTGCTGCGGCCACCGCCTCTCGCCACTCCACCAGGCGCGGGCACGCCCGGCAACCTTCGACCTCCCGCGCCAGCGAGCGCAGATCACGAGCTCCGACGTGAACCATCGGAGCCGAGGTTAGGGGCGCCCGGTAGCCTGCTCCGGCGTGCGCATCGTGCTCCTCGTCAATTCCACCGCGTCGAAGGTGAACGCGCGCGACCGGGCCGCGGTCGCGGAAACCCTCGAGGCCGAGCACAAGGTCGAGGTGCATCAGACGCGCGGCCGCCGTCACGCCACCGACATCGCGCGCGACGCCGCGGAGCGCGACGCCGACGTCGTCGCCGTGCTCGCGGGCGACGGCACGCTCAACGAGGCCGCCGACGGCCTCGCGGGGAGCGCGACCGCACTCGCTCCCCTGCCCGGCGGATCGACCAACGTGTACGCGCGCACCCTGGGCGTGGCCGGATCGCCGGTCTCGGCCGCGTCACACCTGCTCGACTCGCTGCGCCGGCGCGCGTTCCACCGCGTCGGACTCGGCGTGGCCAACGGGCGCCACTTCCTGTTCCACCTCGGCGTGGGCTTCGACGCCGCGGTCATCCGCCGGGTCGAGAGCCACCGACCGCTGAAGCGCTACTTCGCGCATCCGTTGTACGTCGCGGCAGCCGTCGACACGTGGGTACGTCGGTACGACCGGAAGCGGCAACGCTTCGACATCGCGGTCGGCGGCGGACGCATCGACGATGTCGGCTTCGCCATCGTCTCGAAGACGAGCCCGTACACGTTCCTCGGCGCGCGCGGTCTCACCGTGGCACCCGAGGCGGGTCTCGACACGCCGTTGTCGCTCACGGCGTTCCAGTCGATGGAGATCGCGACCCTCGTCCTCGGCGCGGGTTCGGCAATGCTGTCGGGCCGCTATCTGGCGCGCCGCGACGGTGTCGTGCACCACAGTGAGCTCGAGGAGCTCGAGCTCACCTCGGCCCGTCCGTTCCCGTGGCAGGTCGACGGCGACTTCGTGGCCATGACGACACGGCTCGAGGTCGGCTACGAACCCGACGCGCTGACGCTCGTCATGCCCTAACCCGATGCCTCGGCCAGAACGGCGCGCGCGACGTCGGGCGTGTTCGTGATGATCGCGTCGACCCCGGCGGCCGCGAGCGCGACGATCTCCTCCGGTGCGTCGACGGTCCAGACGTCGAGCCGGATCCCCTGATCGGCCGCGGCGCCAACGGTCGCCGCGAGTGCCTCGCCACGCATCACGCTCCGATCGGGATGCAGCCAGGCGTGCCCGCGTGCCGCGGCGATCGGCAGGCTCACCTCCGGCGCGAGTCCCGCCGTGAGCCATGCCGTCACGATGCGGGCATCGAGCGCGCGCACGTCGTCGATCGCATCGAGCTCGAACGACGAGACGATCACGTCGGCGAAACGATCGCGTCGCGCGATCTCCGCGACGACGCCGCGCGCGACGACGCGCTCGGGATCGGCGTCGGGTTCGGTCGGGAAGCACTTGAGCTCGACGTTCACGAGCAGTCCGGTGAGCTCGTCGAGCGCTTCTGCGAGCGTCGGGACCGCAGGGTCCGCGGCGCGCAGCGCGGCGAACGGATGCTCGACGACGAGGCCGAAACCCGCGATCGCGGCGTCGTGGCTGAGCACGAGCACGCCGTCGGCGGTGCGGCGCACGTCGAGCTCGACACCGTCGGCACCGAGCTCACGCGCGATCCGGAACGCCTCGATGCTGTTCTCCCGGGCCCGCCGGCAGGCGCCGCGGTGCGCGAGGACGAGTGGTCGGCTGGACATCCCGGCAGGCTACAAACCCCCGGCCCACCGCCGCGCGAGGGCGGAAACCGGTTCCAGCTTTGCGCGCGAATGTGCAGGTCAGACCACTTGCAGATCGCGCACAACCCCCGGTACCGTGAGGTTTCGGCGCGGTGCGGGCCGCGTCCTCGTGAATGGGCGCACAAGCCGCGAGCTGCGCGACCCGAGGAGGGGAAGATCGTGGCGTTGACCTGGATCCGCACGCACGACTGGGATGCCGAGGATTGGCGTCGGGATGCCGCGTGCCGCGACTCGAATGCGGAGCTGTTCTTCCCGATCGGCACCACGGGTCTCGCCATCGACCAGATCGACGCGGCGAAGTCGGTCTGCAAGGCCTGCCCGGTCACCGAGCACTGCCTCGAGTTCGCCCTGGCGACCAATCAGGAGGCGGGCGTGTGGGGCGCGACGACCGAAGAGGAACGCCGCAAGCTCCGCAAGTCCTGGCTCTCCGACCAACGCCGCGTCGGGTAACGCCGCGGCGATCGTCCCGGAGGGCGGCGGGCATCCCGGCGCCGAGCGAACCACACCCCTCACAGCTCGACGCGTGGCATCGCGACCGGGACGCTCACCTGCACGGTGGTGCCGTCGTCGTCGCGCATCTCCATCGATCCGTCGAGCTCGCCGGTCACGAGCGCGTGCACGATCGAGAGACCGAGCCCGCGCGAGGAGTCGAGCGAGAATCCGGGCGGGAGTCCCACACCGTTGTCGATCACGTGCACCACGACGTGGTGGTCGCTGCGGCTCAGCTGGACCTTCACCTCGCCGGGTTCACCCTCCGGGAACGCGTGGTCGACGGCGTTCTGCATGAGCTCGTTGAGCACGACCGCGAGCGGCGTCGCGACCTCGCCGGGCAGCTCGCCGGCGTCGCCCTCGACGCTGAACGCGATCGACCGTTCCGGTGACACGACGCTCTCCTCCACCACTCGAACGAGTGGTCGCACGATCTCGCTGAACCGCACGACGTCACCCGCGTCGCGCGACAGGGTTTCGTGCACGATCGCGATCGACCGGATCCGCCGCTCGCTCTCCGCCAAGGCCTCCCGGCCCTCGGGCGACTGCAGCCGCCGGCCCTGGAGGCGCAGCAACGACGCGATGGTCTGGAGGTTGTTCTTCACGCGGTGGTGGATCTCGCGGATCGTGGCGTCCTTCGACAGCAGCATGCGGTCGCGACGCCGGAGGTCGGTGACGTCGCGGATCATCATCATCGCCCCGTAGGGCTGCCCGGCCTCGAGCATCGGTACGACGCGCAGCAGCACCGAGACGTCGCCGCGCTCGAGCTCCTCCGTCACCGGCAGGCTCGCCGAGAGCGCGGCGCGCGGTGCGGCGTCATCGAAGCCGACCTCGCGCAGGAGCTGACCGTTCGCGTACGCGTGGATGCCCATGCGGTGCATCGAGCTCACGGCGTTCGGGCTCGCGAACTTCACGCGCGTGTCTTCGTCGATGATGATCACGCCGTCACCGACGCGTGGCGCGGCTTCGAGCTCGATTTCCTCGTGCGCGAAGGGAAACGACCCTTCCGCGATCATGCGCGCGAAGCCGCTGAACGTCTCCTGATACGTGCGCTCGAGCTCGCCGGGGCGACGCGACGACGACGTCGACAGGTCGCGTGTCACGAGCGCGATCACCTCGCCGTCGCAGCGGACCGGGATGCACTCCACGCGAACCCGCTCCTTCGTCCCGAACGCGGACGCGTCGCCCTCGACGAACTCACCCTTGCGCAGCGAGCGCATGAGCATGGGCCGTTCGACCTCGTCGACGATCGTGCCGACCATGTCGGTGGGATAGATCGTCTGCCCGGTCGTCGGTCGCATCTGCGCGAGCACTACGAATCGGTGCCCCGGTTCCTCGGCGATCGGCGCGAGCAGGAGGAGGTCGGAGAACGAAAGATCCGCAAGGGGACGCCAGCTGCTCGCGAGCCGGCGCACGTGGTCGAGCTGCGGTCCGTCGAGATCGGTGCGACTCAGCGCGATCGGGACGAGCGTCATTCGACCTCTCCGAAGAGGTAGCGCCCAACGCGGGCGAGGCCGCCGAGATCGGTGATCTCGTCGTCGAACGACGGTACCCGCGCGATCACGTCGGGTCGCCGGGTCAGCTCGGCACGGAGCTCGGCCTCGCGCTTCGCGACCAGCGAGAAGTTGTGGAACGACGTCCCGACGGTGCGCAGCACGCGCGCGGTCCGCGCCGGATCCGCGAGCGGCGCCGGACCGAGCTCGCCGAGCTCCGCGGCGAGCGCGGGCGCGTCGTCGACGAACCTCGCGGCGGTGAGCGCACCGCCGGCCGACAGCAGCGAATCGGGAAGCGTGCGGTTGAGCACCAGCGCGCCGAGGTGGAAGCGGCCGGCGTCGAGGCGGTCGCAGAAGCTCTCGGCCTCGTGCAAGGGCGCAGCCTCGAGCGTCGTGACGACGGCGAACGTCGTGCGCCGGTCGTGCAGCAGCGCCTCGACGGCCTGGGCCCGCTGGCTGAATCCCGCGTACATCGACTGGAAGTTGAGGAAGAACTCGGCGATGTCTTCGAGGAACTGGCTGCCGAGGATGCGGTCGGCGACCTGGTAGAAGGGCCGGCTGGCGACGTTGATCATGCGGCTCCCGCGCCGCCCGCCCATGCGGTACGGGAGGGTGAGCCAGCGCAAGAGGCGCCCGCCGAAGAAGTCGGCCATGCGCCTCGGCGCTTCGAGGAAATCGGCGGCATTGCGGGTCGGCGGGGTGTCGATGAGGATGAGGTCGTAGTCGCCGCTCTGGTGCAGCTCGTACAGGCGCTCCATCGCGATGTAGTCGTGGCTCTGCACGAAGCGCGCGGTGAGGTTGTGGTACAGCCGGTTCTCGAGAATCCGGTACGCGGTCTCCTCGTCGGGCGCGTGCCGCAGCACGAGCTCGTCCCAACTCTGCTTCGTGTCGAGCATCGCGGCGTAGAGCTCGCCGCGCGCGTCGACGCCCGCGGCCTTGAGCAGGTCGGGCGGCACGCGGCGCGCCATGTTGCCGATGCCTTCGAGTCCGAGCGCCGTCGCGAGCCGTCGCGCGGGATCGATGGTGAGCACCAGCACCTTGCCTCCGAGCCGGCTCACCGCACCCAGCGCGGTCGCGGCCGCGATCGACGTCTTGCCGACGCCTCCCGAGCCGCAGAAGACCGCGATCTCCTTCGCGGCGAGGAGCCGTTCGAATCCGCCCGGATCGCCGCGACCGGCGGTCGCCGAGTCGTGGGACGCGCCGCGCGAGCTCACAGGCCCAGCTCGTCGCCGAGTGCGTCCGCGACCATCCGCAAGACCCGCCGACCCTGCACGCGCGCGAAGAGGTACGGCACGTAGAGCAACGGGAGATCGACGGCGGCGTCGAGCTCCGCGAGGTGGGTCGCGCCCGTGCGGCGCATCGACACGGCGAGGCGCGCCGCATCGAGCACCGCGGTCGTCCCCGGACCCGCCGACGTGCCGAGTGCGTCGATGACCGCGGGCTCGCGCATCGCGACGAACGCCTCCTCGTCGGCGACGGTGAACAGCTCGGGCAGCACGCGGTTGACGATCACCGTCGCGAGCGGCACCGTCACCTCGGCCCGCAGCCGGGCGACGAGCTCGATGGTCTCGGCGACCGGCATCTCCTCGGGCGTCGTGACGACGTTGACCGCCGTCACGTCGGGATCGGCGAGCAGCTCGACGAGCCAGTCGGTCTGTGAACGCACCGGCCCGACGTCGACGAGCTCCTGGATCGACGCGGGCGCTCCGAGCTGGCTCACGATGTGACCGCTCGCCGACGCGTCGACCACGACCAGATCGAAGTCGGCACGCCCCGCGATCGCCTCGCGTACCTCCCAGCAGATCTTGCCGATCGTCAGGATCTCCTTGACCCCCGGCGCGGCGGTCGCGACGAAGTCGAAGACCCGTGCGAGTGGACCGAGGCGCCCGAGGACGGGCACCCGCAGGTTCAGCTTGAGGTACTCCCGCAGCGACGCCTCGGTGTCCATCTGCATCGCCAGGACACCGGGATGCACCTCGACCGGCTCGAAACCCACCGGGCGGTGCTCGAACAGCGCGGCAAGATCACCCTTGCCCTCGACGTCGACGAGCAGCACGCGCCGGCCGCGGTCGGCGGCGAGCATCGCGGTCGCGGCCGCGATCGTGCTCTTGCCGACGCCACCCTTCCCGGTGAAGACGAGGAGGCGCCGATCGAGGAGGTCCGGGGCCGGACCGCTCGGGCCTCGCTCGCGGCTGATTGGCTCGGCCAATCCGCGCTCGCCGTCAGCGGCCGAAGCCGACCTTGTGCGAGGCGTCGTCGGTGGCGATCTCGACGTAGGCGACCTTGTCGGTCGGGACACCGACCTTGCGACCCTTCACGTCGGTCACCCACACGATCGGCTCGCCGTTCTTCAGCGCGTTGTCGAGCAGCGCGCGTACGTCTTCGGGATCGCCGTCGAGCTCGAGGAGGAGCTCCTTCGGCGTGTACACCACGCCAATCTTCACGTCCATGCGCCGACCCTACTGCCTGGACCGCGCGCTCCCGGGAGTCGACGGCACCGGGCGCGGCCGGATCGGCGGACCGCCTCGAGCGCGAGACTGCCGCCGTGGGACGACAACGCGGACTGCCGGGGTCCGAACGGCACGCGCCGGGCCCGGTTCAGGTCGGCGACTTCAGCGCCGTCGACACGTCGGGTGAAGCTCCCGCGCTGGTCGCGTGGATGCGCGCCCAGCGTCGCGGCGCGTCGGCGGGCATGGTCGATCTGCTCGACGCCCGTCGCGGGGAGCGGGTGCTCGACTTGGGGTGCGGCCCCGGTGCCGACCTCGCACGGCTGCGCGAACCCGTCGGCGCGCAAGGGCTCGCGGTCGGCGTCGACCGCTCGCGGGCGATGGCCGCAGCCGCAGTGGCGAGCGGCGAGGCAGTCGTCGTCGGCGACGCGGCCCGCGTTCCGATCGCGAGCGGATCGATGGACGCCGTTTGGATCCGGCTGGTCCTCGCGCACGTCGACGACGCGGCGGCCCGACGACGTACACCGATCTCGCGACCGTGCGCGCCGTGGGCGGTCCGTTCGACCGCGCGGTCGCCGACGCCGTCGCCGACGACGCGATCACCGCCGAGGAGGGTGCGGCGTACTTCGCGTCGCTCGAACAGGCCGACGCGCAGGGCGCGTTCTTCTTCGCCGGGCTCTCGGTGCTCGTGCGCGCGACGAGGCGCGTCGCGGGCCGCGCCGGCTGAACGACCCGCCGCGCCGGCTCAGACGATCTTGAGCTCGGTGCGGTAGACGCGCGTCGGGGCGAGCTCGTGCAGGAGCTGGTGCGCGATCGAGGTGAAGACCTGCGACGCTTCGTCGTCGGGGTTCGTCACGACGATCGGGTCGCCGGAGTCGGCGCCCTCGCGCAGCTCGGGCACGAGCGGAACCTGACCGAGGAGCGGGACGCCGAGGTCGTCGGCGAGCTCCTGCCCGCCGCCCTCGCCGAAGAGCCGGTACGCCTTGCCGTCGTCGGCGCGGAACCACGACATGTTCTCGATCACGCCGATCACCGAGAGGTTGACGCGCTTGGCCATGTAGGCGGCGCGCTGCGCGACCTTCTGCGCGGCGGGCTGGGGCGTGGTGACGACGATCACTTCCGCGCGCGGCAGGAACTGCGCCATCGACAACGCGATGTCGCCGGTGCCGGGCGGCATGTCGACGACGAGGAAGTCGGGCTCGCCCCAGTGCACGTCGGTGAGGAACTGCTCGAGCGCCTTGTGCAGCATCGGGCCGCGCCACACGACCGGCTGGTCTTCGCGGGCGAAGAAGCCCATCGAGATGAGCGTGACGCCGTTGGCGTCGGGCGGCACGATCACGTCGTCGATCACCGTCGGCGGCCGGTCGATGCCGAGCATGCGCGGCATCGAGAAGCCCCAGACGTCGGCGTCGACCGCGGCGACCTTCTGCCCCGCCTGCGCGAGCGCGACCGACAGGTTCGTGGTGACCGACGACTTGCCGACTCCGCCCTTGCCCGACGCGATCGCGAGCACGCGGGTGCGGGAGTCGGTGAAGGGATTCACCCGCTGGGGCGCGCCACCGTGGCCGCCGGCGGTCTCGCCCCCACCCTCGGCCCGCAGGCGGGCCGACAGCGCGTGGCGCTCCTCGTCGGTCATGACCGTGAAGTCGAGGTCGACGCCCGAGACGCCGGGCAGGGCCGTGACCGCGGCGTCGACCCGGCTGTTGATCTCGGCCCGCAGGGGGCAGCCGGCAACGGTGAGCGCCACGGTGACCTGGACCCGCTCGCCGTCGATGTGGACCCCGCGGACCATGTCGAGATCGACGATGGAGCGGTGCAGCTCGGGGTCCTCGACGGGTCGCAGCGCCTCGATGACCTGGGCCTCGGTCGGCATGCCGGCGCCTCCTGGAGGTGGGCGGGGGATTTCCACTACGGACGTAGGTACAATACCCCCATGACCTCGGCGCCTCTCAGTCCGGACGAGTTCGGCGCCGCGGTCGCCGCGGTCACCAGCGCCTTCGGCGACCCGACCCGCCGCGACATCTACGTCCTCGCCCGGTCGCGCCCCGGCGGGGTCCGCGCCGCCGAGGTCGCCGAGCACTTCCACCTCCACCCCAACGTCGCGCGCCACCACCTCGAGAAGCTCGCCTCCGGCGGCTACCTCGACGTCGAGCTCTCGCGCAACGAGTCGGCCGGGCGGCCGTCGAAGGTGTACCGGGCCGCCGCGCACGACGACACCCAGCTCAGCTTCCCTCCCCGTCGCGACGACCTCCTCGGCACCCTGCTCGCCCGCGCGCTCGAACGGCTCCCCCGCGACGAAGCGACCGCGCTCGCGGAGTCGGTCGGCTACGAGTACGGGCGTGAGCTCGCGCAGCGGATGGATCCGGGCGACGGGCACCGCTCGGTGAAGGCCGCGGTCGCGTCCGTCGCCGACGCGCTCACCGCGCACGGCTTCGCCGCCCACGCCGAAGCGCGGGGAACGTCGCTCACGCTCGTGTCGGAGCACTGTCCGTTCGGAGAAGCCGCGCAGCGCTACCCGCATGTGCTCTGCGCGGTCGACACCGGCATGGTGCGCGGCATGCTCGAAGGGCTCTACGGGGAGACGCAGCCGCACATCGAGGAGAGCCGCCCCGACGGCGATCGGCACTGCGTCACCCGGGTGTGAGCCGCGCCTACCTCGACCACGCATCCACCGCGCCCCTACGTCCGGTCGCGCGCGAAGCGATGCTGCCGTTCCTTACCGAACACCACGGCGACCCCGGCCGCCTCCACGCCGAAGGCCGCGTGACGCGCGTTGCGATCGAGGACGCCCGCGAGCAGGTCGCCAGGTTCGTCCACGCCCGGCCGCGCGAGGTGGTGTTCACGGCGTCAGGGACCGAAGCGATCAACACCGCGCTCTGGGGCGCGCTCGCACGCGGCGCGGATCAGGGTCGCCGGCACGTCGTGACCACGGCGGTCGAGCACTCGGCTGTCGTCGAATCGTGCGCGCGCGGCTCCGACGACGTCACGGTCATCGGCGTCGACCGCGCGGGCCGCTTCGACGCGGCCGCGGTAGTCGCCGCGGTCCGTCCCGACACGGCACTGGTGTCGATCCAGCTCGCCAACCACGAGGTCGGCACCCTGCAACCAGCGGCGGAAGCCGCGGCGGGCGCCCGCGAGCGGGGTGCGGTCGTGCATGTCGACGCGTGCGCGGCGATCGGTCACGTGCCCGTCGCGTTCGACGCCCTCGACGCCGATCTCTGCTCGATCACCGCACACAAGCTCGGTGGCCCGAAGGGCGCGGGCGCGCTCCTCGTGCGGCGCGGGCTGCGGCTTGCGCCGTTCGTCGTCGGTGGCGCGCAGGAACGGGCGCGGCGGGGCGGCCTCGAGAACATCCCCGCGATCGTCGGCTTCGGCGCCGCGTGCGCGTTCCTCGCCGACGGCGACCGGCTCGCGGCCGAAGCGGGCACGCAGGCCGCGCTGATCGCGCTCGCCGACGCGGTGCTCGCCGACCCGCACGTGACCCGCTTCGGCGACCCCGATCCCGGCGGCCGCCTCCCGCACCTGCTGTGCATCGGGGTCGACGGCGTCGAAGCGGAACCGATCCTGCTCGGCCTCGACCAGCGCGGCATCGCGGTGCACTCCGGCTCCGCCTGCTCGAGCGAGCTGCTCGAACCCTCGCCGATCCTCACCGCGATGGGCGTCGATGCCGACCATTCGCTGCGGGTCTCGGTCGGCTGGGACACGACCGCCGCCGACGTCGAGCGCTTCGTCACCGAGTTCCCGTCCGTCGTCGCCCGCCTACGCGCCCTGCGCGGCTGAGAGACCGCCCCGCCTGGCCTCGGCCCGGCTCCGTGGTACTGCGTTTGTTTCACCAGTGAAACGGACGCAGTACCACGGGAGACGCCCACGGCCGAAACGGAGGGCGCCGGGCGCGGCGATCGGTCACGCTGGAGCGGTGGTCGACCGCCTCTTCTCCGATCCCGACCTGGCCGCGCACTACGACGCGTTCTGCCCGTGGGGCGGGCGCGGCGACTTCGACTTCTACCTTCCGCTCCTGATGGCCGCGGACGCGGTGCTCGACGTCGGGTGCGGGACCGGCCTCCTGCTGCGCGGCACGCGCGACGCGGGCCACCGTGGGCGCCTGTGCGGCCTCGACCCGGCCGCGGCGATGCTGCGGCAGGCCGCGATGCGCGCCGACATCGAGTGCGTGCTCGGCGACCTCGGTTCGGTCGGGTTCGACCACGAGTTCGACCTCGCGGTCATGACCGGACACGCCTTCCAGGTGCTCGGCAGCGACGCCGAGATCCGCGCCGCGCTCGCGGCGATCCATGGCGCGCTGCGCGACGGAGGACGGTTCGCGTTCGAGACCCGCAACCCGTCCGCGCGCCTGGGAGCGATGGACACCGGAGCACGCGCAGGAGGTCGTCGACCGGTCGGGCGCCGTTGTGCGCATGGCGCACCAGGTGACCGCGCCGTTCGACGGCACGACGGTGTCGTTCACCGCGACGTTCACGAGCCCGTCGTGGCCGGCAGCACAGGTGAGCCGCAGCACGCTGCGGTTCCTCACCGCCGGCGCACTCGACACGTTCCTCACCGACGCCGGCTTCACGATCGACGCGCGCTACGGCGACTGGGACGCCGGCCCGTTCACGCCCACCAGCCCCGAGATCATCACCATCGCGACCCCCCGCTGACGAGCCCGCTCGCTCGTGGTACTGCGTTTGTTTCACATGTGAAACAAACGCAGTACCACGGCGGGGGAAGGTGGGGGGCGGGTCAGCGGGCGGCGAGGACGTTCAAGGCGGAGCCGGCGCGGAACCAGTCGATGTGCTCGGGCGACATGGTGTGGGTCGTGGTGATCGTGTCGCTGGTGCCGTCGACGTGGTGGAGCACGACGGTCACCGGCCGTCCGGGTGCGAGCTGCGCGAGGTCGACGACGTCGACGGTGTCGTCGACGCGCACCTTGTCGTAGTCGGCGGCGTCGGCGAACGTGAGCGGCAGCACGGCCTGCTTCTTGAGGTTCGCCTCGTGGATGCGAGCGAACGAACGAGCGATGATCGCCCGCGCGCCCTGCGCACGCGGCTCCATCGCCGCGTGCTCGCGCGACGAACCCTCGCCGTAGTTCTCGTCGCCGATCGCGACCCACTCGATGCCCGCGGCGCGGTACGCCTTCGCGAGGTCGGGCAGCGCGACGATCGACCCGTCGCGCACATCGATGCCCTTGCCGGTCTCCCCGGGTGTGAACGCGTTGTTCGCGCCGATGAACAGATTGCCGGAGATGTTCGTGAGATGGCCGCGGTAGCGCAGCCACGGACCAGCCGGCGAGATGTGGTCGGTCGTGCACTTCCCCGCGGCCTTGAGCAGCACGCGCAGGCCGGTGAGATCCTTGCCGTCCCAGGCCGGGAACGGCGTGAGCAGCTCGAGGCGCTCGGAATCGGAGCGCACGACCACCTCGACGGAGTCGGGGTCGGACGACGGCGGGACGAAGCCCGACTCCCCCGGGTCGAATCCCTTCGCGGGCAGGTCGTCGGCGTGCGGCGCCTCGAGGTGCACCTCGGTGCCGTCGGCCGCGGTGAGCGTGTCGTGGGTGAAGTCGAAGTCGAGGCGGCCGCCGAGCGCGAGCGCGACGACCGTCTCCGGCGAGCCGATGAACGAGAGCGTCGCGGCGTTGCCGTCGTTGCGGGCCGGGAAGTTGCGGTTGAACGAGTTGACGATCGTGTTCACCTCGCCCTTCACGATGTCGTCGCGCTGCCACTGCCCGATGCAGGGGCCGCACGCGTTGGCGAGCACCGTCGCGCCGATCGCTTCGAGGTCGGCGAGAAGGCCGTCGCGCTCGATGGTTGCGCGCACCTGCTCGGAGCCGGGCGTGATCATCAACGGCGTCCGCACGCGCAGCCCCTTCGCCGACGCCTGGCGCGCGACGTTCGCGGCGCGCCCGATGTCTTCGTAGGAGGAGTTCGTGCACGAGCCGACGAGCGCGGCCGAGATCTCGATCGGGTACCCCTCGCGCTCGGCCGCGGCCTTCACCTCGGAGATGGGGCGGTCGAGGTCGGGGGTGTGCGGACCGACGAGGTGCGGTTCGAGCTCGGAGAGGTCGATCTCGATCACGCGGTCGTAGTAGCGCTCCGGATCGGAGTCGACCTGCGGGTCGTTGCGCAGCAGTTCGGCATGGCGGTCGGCGAGATCCGCGATCGCTTCGCGACCGGTCGCCTTCAGGTACCGCGCCGCGTTCGCGTCGTACGGGAAGAGCGAGCAGGTCGCGCCGATCTCGGCACCCATGTTGCAGATCGTGGCCTTACCAGTCGTGGAGATCGATTCGGCGCCCGGCCCGAAGTACTCGACAATCGCGCCGGTGCCGCCCTTCACCGTGAGGATGCCCGCGACCTTGAGGATCACGTCCTTCGACGCGGCCCAACCGGAGAGCTCGCCCTTCAGGTGCACGCCGATCAGCTTCGGGACGCGCGTGTTGAACGGCCAGCCCGCCATCACGTCGACTGCGTCCGCGCCGCCGACGCCGATCGCGATCATGCCGAGACCACCGGCGTTCGGTGTGTGCGAGTCGGTGCCGATCATCATCCCGCCGGGGAACGCGTACTGCTCGAGCACGACCTGGTGGATGATCCCCGAGCCCGGCTTCCAGAACCCGATGCCGTACTTCGCCGACACGCTGCGCAGGAACTCGTAGACCTCCGAGTTCACGTCGATCGCGACCTTGAGGTCGGAGTCGGCTCCGACGCGCGCCTGGATGAGGTGGTCACAGTGAACGGTGGTCGGCACCGCGACGGTCGGCAGCCTCGCGAGCATGAACTGCAGCAGCGCCATCTGCGCCGTCGCGTCCTGCATGGCGACGCGATCAGGGCGGTAATTGCCGTAGTCGACGGCGCGCTGCAAGCCGAGCGTGCGCGCGTCGTCGGCGTGGGCGAAGAGCGACTTCTCCGCGAACGTCACCGGGCGCCCGAGGCGTTCGCGCGCGATGTCGACGCGCTCGGCGAGGCGTGCGTACACGCCCTCGACGAGGGAGACGGGGGTGTTGGGGCCGACGGGTTCAGCCATGGCTTGCTCCAGTGCGCAGGGGGTCGGATGCAGGGTACGTGTCGCCGACGAGACGAAGCCCGGGGGCCTCACTCGCGCCGGGCTCGACGCAAGGGAAATCGATCTCGAATGTCGTGCGGTGCGCGGGATAGCGGTGCTCCGACGCGATCACGGGCCGACCTTCGCGCGTGCGCGTGACGCGGCGGCACGCGAGCACGGGCGCGCCCACGCGTACTCCGAGCAGGCGGACGTCGTCGGCCGTGGCGAGGTCGGCGCCGATGAGCTGGGTCGCGGAACCGAGGGGCGTGCCGCGTGCGGCGAGCAGCTCGTTGAACGGCGCGCCCTCCACGTCGGCCCGGCTCAGCTGCGAACCGAGGTCGGCCGGGACCCACACGGTCACGAGGGCGAACGGCTCGCCGTCGGCGAGGGTCAGCCGGCGCACGCGCAGCACCTCGGTGCCCGCGGCGATCGCCAGTGCGACGGCGACGTCGTCGCCTGCGGGCTCGAAGCCGAACTCGAGCACCCGGCGCTGCGCGGTCGCCCCCGCGGCGACGAGGGCGGCCTCCACCGTCGACACCCGCCCGAGGGCCTGGCGCACCGGGTCGACGGCCACGAACCAGCCCGAGCCCCGCTTGCTCGTGACGAGCCCGTCGCGGCGCAACTCCTCGAGGGCGTGGCGGACGGTGACGCGGCTGACGCCGTAGCGCTGCCCCAGCTCCGCCTCGCTGGGCAGGGTGCTCGCGAACTCGCCGCCCGCGAGGGCCGACCGCAGCTCGGAGGCGACTTCCAGGTACCGCACGACTTGTATGATACTTGTCTTCTCTCGACAAGACAAGCCCGGCGAGACCCGATCGACCCGGCACGCGTCAGTCGCCCCGGTAGCGCTCCTCCCGCCAGGGATCGCCGGCGTTGTGGTAGCCGTTGCGTTCCCAGAAGCCGGGCTGGTCGTCGGCGACGAACTCGATGCCGCGCAGCCACTTCGCCGACTTCCAGAAGTACCGGGCGGGGACGACCATGCGTACCGGCCCGCCGTGGACCGCGTCGAGCGGCTCACCGCCGAACGCCCACGCGACGAGCGTGTCGTCGCCGAAGAGGTCGGCGAGCGGGAGGTTCGTGGTGTAGCCGAACTCCGCGTGCTCGACGACGAAGCGCGCCGCGGGATCGACGTCGACCTGCGCCATGACGTCGCGGAAGCGCACACCGGTCCAGCGGGTGTCGAACTTCGACCATTTCGTGACGCAGTGGATGTCGGTGACCACGTCGACGGTCGGCAGCGCGCGCAGCTCGTCGAAGGTGAGGCGCTCGGGCTCGCGTACGAGGCCGAAGAGCGAAAGATCCCAGGTTTCCCTGGTGATCTCCGGTACGTCGCCCACGTGGAGCACGGGGAACCGTTCGGTGAGGTACTGGCCGGGAGGAAGCCGGCTCGGGTCGATGCCGCGCTCGGCGAGCGAGGCGCGGTTGCGCTCGAAGAAGCTCATGCGATTGCAGTCGTCGCGGACGCCCGATCGTTTCGCGCGCGCCGGATCAGTGCGGTTCCCACGCGTCGGGATCCTTCGCGAGGCGGCTGATCTCGGACGGGAGCTTGCCGGACGCGAGGTCGGCGAGCGTCACCTGCTCCAGCACGGCACGGAGGTTGGCCCGCAGCGCGACCCAGACCTCGGGGAGCCGGCGCGCCGCGCCGAGGTACTCGAGCGACTCCGGCCGGGTTCCGCGCACCGCCGCGAGCGGACCCTCGACGGCCCGCAGGACCTCGGCGACGGTGATCTCGTCGGCGGGCCGGGCGAGCATCGATCCACCGTCGGGCCCGCGGGCGGTGCGCACCAGGCCGGCGGTGCGCAATTCGCCGAGGATGTTGTCGAGGAAGGTGCGCGGGATGCCCTGCGTCGCCGCCAGGTGGTCGGCCTTCACCGGCCGGTCGGACGGCGCCGCGGCGAGCTCGGCCATCGCCCGTACGGCGTAGTCGGCCTTCGCAGACACTCTCACGAGCCCAAATCTCCCACGTCTCGCGTGAACACGCCGTGACATCGAGGGGCCGCCTCTTGACCCGCCGGTTCCCATACCCTAGGTTGTCGATCGATCTCGTCGACTTTGTTCACAATCGGTTCCGAACTCGACCTTCATCGCCGACCCAAGGACGGGCCCCGTGCACCTCGACCTCGGTATCGCCGCCGCCGGCCTCATCGTCGGCTTCGTCATCGGACTCACCGGCGTCGGCGGGGGCGCGCTCCTCACCCCGGTGCTGGTGCTGTTCTTCGGCATCGCGCCGGGCGCGGCGGTGTCGAGCGACATCGTCGCCTCCCTCGTGCTGAAGCCGATCGGCGGCTCGGTGCACTGGCGGCGCGGAACCGTGAACCTGCGCCTCGTCGGCTGGCTCGCACTCGGTGCGGTCCCCGGCGCGCTCGGCGGCGCCTACGTGGTGAACAAAGTGCTGGGCGACAACGTCGACGGCTTCATCAAGACCACGCTCGGCTGGGTGCTCATCGTCGCGGCCGTCGCGATGCTCGCGAAGTCCGCGCTCCAGTCGCGCCGCAAGGTCGTCGCAGCCGAACCGGGGACGCTTCCGGTGCACGCCGTGCGCACCTCACTCATCGGGCTCGCGGGCGGCTTCATCGTCGGCATCACGTCGGTCGGGTCCGGGTCGTTGATGATCGTGCTGCTGATGGTGCTGTACCCACGCATCTCGATGCGCGAGCTCGTCGGCACCGACCTCGTGCAGGCCGTTCCCCTCGTCGGTGCGGCGGCGCTCGGCTACACGATGTGGGGCCACCTGCAACTCGGCCTGGTCGGCTCGCTGCTGCTCGGCGCGATCCCCGCGGTGTGGCTCGGCGCGCACTTCTCGTCGCGCGCCCCCGACCACTACATCCGACCCGTGATCATGCTCGCGATGTCGTTCTCCGCGCTGAAGCTGCTCGGAGTCTCGAACGAGGCGCTCGGCGGCCTCGTGGCCGTCGGAGTCGTCCTCACCGCCGCATGGCTCGTGAGCGTCCGGGTGCGCGCGAACCGCAACCTCGACACCCTCGCCACCGCCGGCTGACCGGGCGCGAAGCCCGGGTCAGCTCGGGTCGACCTCTTCGACGACCACCGACTGCATCACGTCGCCGACCTCGGTGGCCTGCACGACGTCGATGCCCTCGACGGTGTGCCCGAACAGGTTGTAGAGGCGGTCGAGCTTGCGGCGGCAGTCGTCGATGCAGATGAAGAACTGTGAGCCGTTCGTGTTCGGGCCCGCGTTCGCCATCGCGACCGCGCCGAGGGTGTACTCGCCGCGCACCGGCTCGTCGGCGAACTTGTAGCCGGGGCCGCCGCGGCCGCTGCCCTCGGGGCAACCACCCTGGATCACGAAGTCGGGGACGACCCGGTGGAACGTGAGGCCGTCGTAGTAGCCCTGCCGCGCGAGGCCGACGAAGTTGTTGACGGTCGCGGGCGCGAGGGCCGGGTCGAGATCGAGCACCATCGTCCCGCGGTTCGTCGTGATGGTCGCGCGGTAGTGCTTCGACTCGTCGATCTGCTGTTCGGGGGGCTTGGCCACGGTGGTGTCTCCTCGGTTCTCAGGGGGGCGGGCCAGGATAGCGAACGGCCTCGATCAGCCGGCGGTGGAGGTGGTCGTCGGCGCGGCGGCCTGCGCCTTGGCGTCGGACAGCGTGCTGCGGACGAGATCGGTGAGCGGGCCCGACGGCGACAGCTCGAGGTACTTCTGGAGCAGCGGGATCGCGCCGGCGGGATCGCCGGCGTAACGATCGCGCACGACGCCTTCGAACACGTAGGCGTCGGGATAGCGCGGGTCGATCGTGCGGGCCCGCGCGAACTGCGAGAACGCCTGCGCCTGCAACTCGGCGCGGTCGGACGCCTTCAGCGCGGTGTTCTGCGGGTTCGACGCGAGCCCGAAGATCCATCCGATGTAGGTGGGCGGTTCCGGCTCGTCGGGCTTCAGGCGCTCGGCCGCCGTGTACTGGTCGAGGGCCTTCACCCGATCGACGCCGAGGAGGTAGCGCGCGTACTCGATGCGCGCGCTGTAGTCGTTCGGGTGGTCGGCGACCGCGGCGGCGAGCACGCTCGCGGTCTGCGAGTTCTGGGTGACGCCGCCGGTGACCGTGCCACCCGGCTGCCGGGGCCCGATCGTGAGCGCGAGGGTGACGGCGGCGGCGATCGCGAACACCACCACTCCCCCGATCACGAGCGCACGCCGCTTCGCAGGAACCGGCGGTGGCGAGCCGGCGGGCGCGGATGTATCCCCTTCGATCGCGCGCAGCACCGCGGCGGCGCGGGCCGTGTAGTCGCCGTGCAGGCGCGCGTACGTCTCGTCGTCGATGTTGCCGTCGGCGCGCTCCGCCTCGAGGTCGTCGAGCGAGCGCAGTAGGAAGGCCCGCTGCGCCTCCAATGACTCGTCGGAGCCCGCAGTCGCGTCGACCGACTCGATCACGCTTCTCCCCGCGCGTGGGCGACGATCTCCTCGTCGGCCGGGGTCGCCGCGAGCCGGGGTTGGTTCCCCCATCGGCGCAGCGCGAGCACGAGCGCGCCGGCGCCGAGCAGCAATGCCGCGATCGGTCCGGCCCACACGATCAGTCCGATCCCGTGGCTGGAGGGCGACAGCAGGATCCACTCGCCGTACGTCGCGACGTACGCGGCCTTGATCTGCGAGTCGGTCTGCCCCGACGCGATCCGACCCTTGATGTCGGCCCGGATCGCAACCGACGCCGGCGACTGGCTGTCGGCAACCGACTGCGACTCGCACTGCGGGCAGCGCAACTCGTGCGCGAGCCGGCCGGCGCGCGCCGCGGGCGAGTTGCTCGGCGCGGAACGCACCGCGACGACGACCACGACGGCGACCACCGCGACGAGCAGCAACACCCACGGCAGCCACGTTCGCAGCCGCGAGCGCGCCGGGCCGCTCATCCGCTCTGCCTCGCGACACGGAGCATGTCTTCGAGGTTCGTAACCGACACCGCGGCGCGCTGGAAACCGATGATCACTCCGCTGGGCGAGACCATGTACGACTCCGGCTGGCCGGTGGTGCCGAAGTGGAGTGCCGCCTGCCCGCTTGGGTCGGTGGCGAAGGTCCAACCGTCGTGGTGTTGCTGCACGTAGCTGCGCGCGGCGGACGCGGCGTCGTCGCGGACGATGCCGACCATCGCGAAGTCGCGGTCATCCTTGTGCGCGGCATAGAAGCTGGCGAGCGCGCCGTGCTCCTGCTGGCACGGGATGCACCACGAGTTCCAGAAGTTCACGAGCAGGACGCGGCCCGAGAAGTCGGCCGAGCGCACCGTCGGACCGCCGGTGAGCGACGGCAGCGCGAACTCCGGCACCGGCTTCCCGAGCAGGTTCCCGCCGCTGTACGACGGGCTGACGTTCACCTGGCTCGCGAGCAGCACCGCGAGGGCGACCACGACCACGCCGACCGCGAGCGCGATGACGCGCGCGGGGTGCTTCACGAGCCCGCCACCGGAGCGAGATCGTCACGCCGGGCCTCGTCGATCGCCGCGGGCTCGGGCACCGACGCGTTCGTGGGCGCGCGCCGAACCTTGCGCCGCCGCGACGGGACGAGGCACACCGCGGTGCCGAAGGCCATCACCCCGCCGCCGAGCCACAGCCACGCGACGAGCGGGTTGACCGCGATGCCGAGCGTGACGCGTCCCGACGTGGGGCTCGATACGAGCGTGAGGTAGAGGTCGCGGAGGATGCCGGTGTGCACCGACGGAGTCCCGATGCCCTCGGTGCTGTTCGGGAACGACGAGATCGCCGGCGCGTACACGCCGAGCGAGTGAGCGCCGTCGCGGATGCGCACGCGCGCGGTGACCGTGGCCTTCTGCGCGTCGGCGTGCTCGGTACGACCGAGATACGTGAACGTGTAACCCGCGACCTTCGCCGACTCACCGGCCTGGAGACTCACCTCCCGACGGATGCTGTAGCCCGACGACACACCCAGAGCGATGGCGATGATCACGACGCCGGCGTGCACGATCAGCCCACCGTAGAGGCGCGGGTTGCCGCGCACGGTGTTCACGACCGCCGCGGGCACCGCTTCGGCGTGCGCGGTGCGACGCGCCCGGACGGCGTTCACCATGTTGCGCGCGATGCCGGCGAGCGCGAACGAGCCGAGACCGAACGACACGACCTGCGCGATGCCGTGAGCACCGAAGAGCACCGTGACGATCATCGTCGCGACGCCCACGTACGCGGGGACGAGCAGGCGGCGCCGGAGCAGCTCGTTGCTCGCCGCGCGCCACGGCAGTGCCGGAGCGACGGCCATGAGGAAGAGCAGGCCGATACCGATCGGTACCGCGAGGCGGTCGAAGTAGGGCTGGCCGACCGAGAGCTGCTTGTTCTGGAGCGCCTCGACGAGCAACGGGAACACCGTGCCCATCAGCACCACGAACGCGAAACCCGTGAAAAGGAGGTTGTTCGCGAGGAACGCGGCCTCGCGCGACACCGGCGAGTCGATGCGGCCGGGCGTCCGCAGCTTGTCGCCGCGCCACGCGATCAGCCCGAGACCGACGGCGATGCACACGAAGAGGAAGGTGAGCAGCGCGGGCCCGATACTCGAATTCGAGAACGCGTGCACCGAGTTGATGACGCCGGAACGGGTGAGGAACGTGCCGAGGATCGTGAGGCAGAACGTCGCGATGACGAGCGAGAGGTTCCAGACGCGCAGCATCCCCCGCCGTTCCTGCACCATCAGCGAGTGGATGAACGCGGTCGCGGTGAGCCACGGCATGAACGACGCGTTCTCGACCGGGTCCCACGACCAGTAGCCGCCCCAGCCGAGCACCTCGTAGCTCCACCACGCGCCGAGGATGATCCCGATCGTCAGGCATCCCCACGCGATCAGCGTCGATCGGCGGACGTCGACGAGCCAACCCTCGCCGAAGCGACCGGTGACGAGCGCGCCGATCGCGAACATGAACGGCACCGTCATCCCCACGTAACCGAGATAGAGGATCGGCGGGTGGAACGCCATCAGCACGTGGTCCTGGAGCAACGGGTTCGGCCCCGTGCCGTCGAACGGTGTGAGACCGCTCGTGAGCTTGAACGGGTTGGCCGGGCCGAGCATGAGCCCGAAGAAGAAGAGCGCGACGGCGTAGCCCGTGACCAGCGCCCAGCCGACGAGCGGATCCGCTGCCCGTTTGCGGAACCGCAGCACCACCGCGACGAGGTACGCGGAGAGAATCAACGCCCACAGCAGGATCGAGCCCTCGAGCGCGCCCCACAGCGCGGTGATCGTGAAGAGCCGCGGCGTCGCGTTGGCGACGTTGTCGGCGACGTAGCGGATGCCGTAGTCGTGGGAGTTGAGGGCCCACTCCATCGCGAGGACGGCGACGAGCGCGCCGCCCGCGATCCCGAGCACGTACCGGCGGCCGGTGAGGATCAGGCGGTCGCTGCCGGTCCGAATTCCCGCGAGCAGCGTGACGATGCCGAGCAGACACGACGCCGCGCCGACGCTCAGCGCGGCGTAGCCGAGCGATGCCCTCACGAGCTACTCGCCGGCGGGCATTTCGCGTCCTTCACCGTCGGCACCTTGTAGTCCTTCGCCGAGTACTCACTGCCGTGGCGGATGAGCAGACGGTCGCCGAGGAAGGTCGTGCCCTGCCAGTGACCCTCGACGACGACGGGCGCGCAGTTCCTGAAGAGGTCGGGCGGCGAGCCCTGGAGGTCGACCGGGCGCCGAGGCCTTGCCGTCGGTCATCGCGAACTTCACGCCATCGGTGGTCTGCACGATCGTGCCCGGCTCGACCTGCCCGGCCATCCGGAACCGATGCGTCCCCTGCGAGGCGCGGTGCGCGACGGCGTAGGAGACGGGTCGCAGGTAGACGATGTTCGCGGCGAGGCCACCGATGAGCAGCCAGGCGACGACCCCCGCGCACAGGAGCGCGGCGACGACGTAGCGGACCCGCACGCGCCGCCGCGGCGGCGTCGCCGGCGCGGAACCGTCGCTCCCGAGGACCGGGCCGGTGGGGTCGGCGGGGACGCCCGGCGGAGTCGTCGCGGTCACGGCAGCTCCACGCGATCGGGCGCGTTGCGCCGGACCCGGCGCAGGCGGGCCTGGAGCCATACGACGTACGAGCCGACCGCCGCGAAGGTGAGGCCGTATCCGGCCGCGACGTAGGGCCAGTTGTGATCCATCAGACCGTCGCCATGTCGGGGGCTTCCTGCGCGATCCGCTCGGCAATGGCCTGCGCGAGCTCGCGTTCCTCGAGCCCTTCTTCGAGGCGCAGCGACTCGAGCCGGCGCACCACGAGATAGCCGTAGAGGAGCGTGAAGGCCGATACCGACAGCAGCAGCGTCCACGCCATCGTCCCGGTGATCTCGACCTTGAACGACCGGTTGAACACCGTTCCCTGCTGGTGCAGCGTCTGGAACCAGTTGACCGAGAAGTGCACGATCGGCACGTCGACGAACGCGACGAGTGCCGCGATCGCGCTGCGCTTCGCGCGCTGGTCGGGGCCGCCCCCCGCGCGCCGCAGCGCCAGATAGCCGAGGTAGAGGAAGAAGAGGACCGCGGTAGTGGTGAGGCGCGCGTCCCACTCCCACCACGTACCCCAGATGGGTCGGCCCCAGATCGAGCCCATCGCGAGGGTGAGCCCGGTGAACACGACTCCCACCTCTGCCGACGCACCCGCGAGGAGATCCCAGGTGATCGAACGCGTGCGCGGCACCAACCAGAGCACGGACGCGATCGCGGTGACCGAGAACGCGAGATACGCGAGCCACGCCGCGGGCACGTGCAGGTACATCAGCCGCTGCGCGTCGCCCTGCACAGCGTCGGGCGGCGCGACGACGAGCGCCATGATCGCGGTCGCCGCGAGCGACACGACGACGGCGGCGCCGAACCACGGCAGCCGCCGCGCCGTGCGGTCCCCCGTCTGTGTCATCACGAATCCTCCAGCAGGGGCCCGAACGCGAGGACCCCGATCGTCATGTAGACGACGGCGAACACCAAGAGCAACTGCACCCACGGCCACGCATCGGAGGTCGTACCCCCGAGCGCGGCCTCGAAAGCGCGGGTGCCCCCGATCATGACCGGCGCGACGACCGGCAGGACGAGGAGCGGGATCAGGGTTTCCCGCAGCCGCAGGCCGCCGGCCAACGCGCCGTAGACGGTACCGGCCGCGGCCAGACCGGCGGTCGCGGCCAGGGCCGCGGGCACGAGCGCCACGAGGCCGACGACGCGGACGTCGTACAGCACGAACACGCCGATCGCGAGGACGACCTCGAGGAAGACGAGCTGGACCGCGATCGCGAGCATCTTGCCGAGGAAGATCGACGCACCGTCGAGGCCGGAGAGGCGCAGGCCGTCGAGCGCGCCGTTCTCGGCCTCGATCGCGAAGGCCCGGGAGACCGCGAGCAGGGCCGAGAGCATCACGGCCACCCAGAAGAGTCCGGGCGCGACCCGGGGCAGCAGCCCGCGGTCGGGGTCGAGAGCAAAGGCGAACAGCAGGAGCACGATCGCGCCGAACGCCGCGATCTGCTGCAGCGCGACACGCGACCGCAGCTCGATGCGCAGGTCCTTGGCCGCGACGAGCCGGGCTTCGCGCAACACCGTGCCCATCAGGCGGAGGCCTCCAGCCCGGTGGGCATCCCTCGGCGCGGCCCGTCCGAAACCGCGTCCGGAGCGGCGACGGGACGCGTCGGCAGGACCCGCCCGCCGACGACGCGCACCTCGCGCCGGGCGAGGGACCGGGCGCGGCCGAGCTCGTGTGACGCGATGACGACCGTACGGCCGAGCGCCGGCGCGCCGGCGATGATCGCGTCGAGCAGCTCGCGACCGTCGGCGTCGAGCCCCGCGTGCGGCTCGTCGAGGAGCAGCAACCGCGGGTCGCGAGCGAGGGCGACCGCGACCGCCAGCCGCCGCTGCTGGCCCGCGGAGAGCCGGCGGTGCACGACCTTGGCGACGCGGTTCAGCCCGAGCGCCTCGAGCGCGCCATCGGCCGCGGCCGGCGAGCGCCCCGTGGACTGCGCGGCGAAGCGCAGGTTCTCGATCGTGGTGAGGTCGTCGTAGCAGAACGTCTGGTGCCCGACGAGTGCGAGCTCACGCCGCACCGCCCGGCGCCCGGCCGCGTCGGCGAGGTCGTGGCCGAGCACGACCGCGGATCCCGAGCGCAGGGGAAGCAGGCCGGCGAGCAACCGCAACAGCGTCGACTTGCCCGCGCCGTTGGGACCGGCGAGCAGCACGATCTCGCGGTCGTCGACGTCGAGGTCGGCTCCGGCCAGCGCAGGGAACCGGTCGAGGAGGCACACGGCGGAGCGGATGGAAACGACGGGCAACGCGGCACTCCGGGGACCGGGAGCGATACCGCGCGAGTGTACGGACGCGGGCGGGGGTGCGGCGAACCGGTCGCCCGTTCTGACCTGCGGCGTTGCGCCCCGCGCGCCGGCCTTGCGCATGGCGCGCTGGCACGGAGCGCGGGGGCGCGCCGGTAGGCTCGCCCGTCATGCGCAGAGCGGCGGCCACCCTCGGGCGGTTCCTGGTGACCGTGGGGTTGCTGATCCTGCTGTTCGTCGCCTACCAGCTGTGGGGAACCGGGATCTTCACCGCTCGGGCGCAGAACGACCTGAAGCACAAGTTCGCCACCCAGCTCCACGACAACCCCGTCGTCACGACCACGACGACCGCCACGACCGTGCCGCCGTCGACGAGCGGCCCGCCGTCGAGCACCACGACCACGATCCCGCCACCACGACGACGCTGCCGATCGTGGTGGTGAACGACGGTGATCCGATCGGGCGCATCCGCATCCCCAAGATCGGGGTCGACAAGATCGTCGTGCAGGGCACTGCTCGTGGTGATCTCGCGAAGGGGCCCGGTCACTACCCCGCGACGCCGATGCCCGGCCAGCTCGGCAACGCGGCGATCGCCGGCCACCGCACGACGTTCGGCAAGCCCTTCTACGACCTGAACTCGGTCGCACCCGGCGACGAGATCACCATCCAGACGGTCTACGGCACCTTCACGTACCGCGTGTTCAAGAAGGAGATCGTCAAGCCCACCGACATCGCGGTCGTCGGCCCGACCGCGGACGCCGAGCTCACGCTCACGACCTGCAACCCGCGCTTCTCGGCGAGCCAGCGCCTCGTCGTGCACGCGCGCCTGGTGGTGCAGAAGAGCGCGCCGGTGAAGAAGACCGTGCCTCTGAAGATCGTGACGCCGACACCGACCCAGCACACCGGTCAGCAGGCGTCGGCGGCGACGACCTCGTCGTTGCAGGACAGCCTCTCGGGCGACACCTCGACGCGCGTACCCACGATCGTGTGGGGCGCGATCCTGCTCGTCGTCGGCCTGGGCTGGTGGTGGATCTACCGCCGCTGGCGCCATCCGGTCACGTGGCTCGCGGGCATCCTTCCGTTCCTCGTCGCGCTGTTCGGGTTCTACGTGTACCTCGAGCGGTTGCTCCCCGCGAACTTCTGACGGCGGCGCGCGCGTGACCGGTCCGGCGTTCACCGACGTGCAAGCCGCGGCCCGCCGCATCGCCCCGTTCGTGCACCGCACGCCGGTGATGACGTCGCGCACGCTCGACGAATGGGCCGGCGTGCACGCGTTCCTGAAGTGCGAGCACCTCCAGCGGGTCGGCGCGTTCAAGTACCGGGGCGCGACCAACGCGGTGCAGTTGCTGCCCGCCGACGTCGCGAAGCCGTGGCGTTGCCGCACACTCTTCGGGGAACCATGGCGCCGCGCTCGCGCTCGCGGCGCGGACACGCGGCATCCCCGCGCACCTCGCGATCCCCGAGACCGCGAACGCGTCGAAGGTCGCGGCCATCGAGTCCTACGGCGCGCGCGTCGTGCGGTGCGGGCCGACGGTCGCCGAGCGAGAGGCCGCCGTCGCGCGTGTCGTCGAGGAGACCGGCGCGGTCGAAATCCACCCCTTCGACAACGACGACGTGATCGCGGGTGCGGGCACCGCGGCGCTCGAACTACTCGGCACGGTCGCAGGCCTCGACGCGGTCGTCGCGCCCGTCGGCGGTGGCGGGCTCCTCTCGGGAACTGCGATCGCCGCGCACGGCATCGCCCCCGCGCTGCGCGTCGTCGGGGCCGAGCCGGCCCTTGCCGACGACGCCGCGCGGTCGCTCGCGTCGGGGCAGCTCCATCCGCCGGAGCCGCCGCGCACGATCGCCGACGGCCTGCTCACCGGACTCTCGGCGCGCACCTTCGCCGTGCTGCGCGCGCACGTCGAGACGATCGTGACCGTGAGCGAGGACGAGATCCTCGACGCGATGCACTTCACGTGGTCGCGCACCAAGCAGCTCGTGGAGCCCAGCGCTGCCGTCGCCGTCGCTGCGTTGCGCGCACCCACGCTGGCGGGGGCGCGCGTCGGCGTCGTGCTCAGCGGAGGCAACACCGACCTCGGAGGCTGACGCGTCGCCCCGGAACGGTGCCCGCGCGTCGCGTCGTTACGACTCGGTCGCGCCTTCGTCGCGGCGCGACCGCTCCCACTCGTCGAGCATGCGGTCGAGCTCCGCGGAGCGCCGATCGGTGACGATCGGCAACGACGCGGTCGGAACCTCGGGAGCGACGTCGGCCGGCCGGCGCGTCCGGCGAGGTGCTGCGTGCCGGGCCGCGCTCGAACGGCGCACCGGCCGTCCCGCGACGATCCACAGGATCGGTCCGATCGCGAGGATCGGCAGCAGGACGACGACGATCACCCACAGCACCTTGGGCAGGTTGCGGATCGACGCACTCTCGCTCGTGATGACGTCGTAGATCGCCCAGAACCACAGCACCAGCAGGGCGATGAGGAACACGCCCCCGACATCGAACAGTGCCATGACCTGGAGATTACTTGCCGGGGGGATGCCGCCGTCACGCCGCTCCGCGTTCGTGCGGACGCCGAGAGACTCGCGGCGGGCCGGCTTCCCGTGTTGCATCGCCATCCGGGCCACCTGGCCGGCGGCGGTGATGCGATCGCGCGGCCCGAACCCGTCGCCGCAGCTCGGTGCGCGACATCGCGCCGGTCGGGGCACCTCCCGTGCCGGAACGTCCTGATGCGCTCGGCTCGGCGAGCGCACGCCGCAGTCATGGCGCGGCTTGGACCGACGGCTCGGTGCGTCAGCCCGTGCTCGAGGACCGCACGCCGTCGCGTGGCGTCGTCGAACGGCAGATCGTCGGCGCTGCACACCTTCGTCTCGATATTGACAATCCCTTGTGCCCGCCGATCGGCAGATGCGGCGCGCGAAGAAGGGCAGCCGCAATGACGCTCAGAGCTGAGCTCTGCCCTCGTCGCCGGGGTAGATGCTGCGGCTCTCGGCGCGCCGGTTGCGTTGGTCGACCCAGTCGCTCAGGTAGGCCTTCGGGAGGAGCTTGATGATCGCCAGGGTCAGGTACAGGACCGTGTTGATCGCGACGAACACGCTCAGCACGGCGAACCATGGGGTGTGCAGGGTGCTCTCAGGCAGCACGAGGCCGGCCAGGAGCCAGACGCCGGTCACGAGGTCACCTCGGCAGGCTCGAGCTGCTTGGTGCCGTTCTCAGTCACGGGTTGCGGCGCGCGGGTGACGTGACCCCACGTGGCGTTCCGGGCGAAGGTGATGTCGAAGATGCCCTTGAGGTAGACGACGTCGAGGTACATGTCGTAGAGGAGCTCGGGGATCAGCAGCGCGGCGAGCAGACGCGCCTTCCATCCGCCGCTCCACGCGCTCGACGACCCGATCGGCAACGAACAGGCTCCCCACGCCGAGCCAGAAGGGAAACCACACCCACCGGTCCGTGGCGAGCGCGGTGACCGTGATGAGCAGCCAGAACGTGCTGAGTGCGATGACCGAGTAGCCGATGCCGAGCTGTTGGGCCCAATAGCGGAGCACCGTGGGAGCCGGTCCGTAGGCGCCAAGATTCTCCAGAGCTCCCCGCTGCCAGCGGAGCCGCTGGGTCCACAGGTTGCGCCACGTGGGCATGAGCTCGGTGACCACCCGGCAGCCGTTGGGGGAAGCCATGAGGCCTCCGAGCGACTTGATGGCCAAGGTCAACTCGTTGTCCTCGGTGAGCGCCGCCGTGTCGTACACGTCGCCGTGGACACCCGGCAACAGGCGCCCTCTGCTCTCGGCGACGGTTCGTAGGGCCCGGGCTCGAAACATTGATGCCGTGCCGGTGAGCACGAACACGCGCCCGCGCCGGCGGCGGATCTCCCGCGAGTACCGGAGATACTCGTTTCGTTGGAGCTGGCCGAGGACGCCGTGGCCTGGTTCGCCGTAGAAGAGACCGCCGATCGCCATCAGCGCGCGATCGCTGGTGAAGCGCTGGACGCCTGCGGCGAGGAAGCCGTCGTCGAGCACGGTGTCGGCGTCCATGCACATGACGACGTCGTTGTCTCCGAGTCCGTCGAGCAGTCCGCTGAACGCCTGGTTGAGCGCCCCCGCCTTCTTGTCGGCGTTTCCCACCGAGGTGAACACCTCCGTCCCGTGCGCTCGCGCGACGGCTTCGGTCGCATCGGTGCAGTTGTCGGCGACGACGACGACGCGGTTCGGCGAACGGTCCTGGGCACCGAGCGAGTCAAGCGTCGCTCCGATGGAGGCTGCCTCGTTGTGGGCCGGGATGAGGACGGTGACCGTGATCGGCCCGCCGAACACACTGCGGGTCTCGGCCATCACGAGCTTGGGAGCGAGCAGCTTCACCTCGGAATCCGTCGAGCGCCGGGATCGGTCCATGACAACGCGATCGATGAGGGCCACGCCGACGGCGACGACCAGACCGAGACCGACGGCACCGATCACGACGGCGATTGCCGGCGCCTGGGTGTCGTAGAAGACGTGCAACCCGCCGAACAAAGCCGTCGACTTCGCCGACTGACTGACCGAAGGGGAGCGGGCCGACACCGCGAACCACAGCAGGAGCGCTCCACCGACGGCGATGCCCGCGATGAGCAATCCGACGTAGCGGCCGAGCCAGCCGCTGGCGTAGCGGCGCTTGGTGGCCCGGACGGTGTCATGGACGGCACCGGAGCCCGCCGGCTCCTCGCGCCCAGTGGTGGTGTCACAAGTGGGGTTGCCCACCGGGAATGGCTTGGTGCCGTCGAATCCGATGGTGTCAGGCTCCGGCGCGCCAAGCCTCACGGCCTCACGGCGCTTCTCTTCACAATGTTGAGATCGGCGTAACCAACCACCGACCTGATCAACTTTTCTCGTGACTGTTCGCGTGTCGCCTGGTGACCTGGCCGGGAGCGCCCCGTCGCCGGACAGGTGGCGGCTCGCGATTCGCGAAACCGCCTCGGCCCGACCCCGGCGGCGCTGCTACCGGCCCTCGAAGCGGGGTGCGCGCTTCTCCGCGAACGCGGCCATCCCTTCCTCGAGGTCGTGCGAGGAGAACGCGGCGGCTTCGAGTCCGGCGAGCTCCGCGCCCGCGTCGTCGCCGAGTGCCGTCGCGGCCGCGACGAGGTTCAGCGCGCGTTTGTGTCCCTGCACGGTGAGCGGCGCGAGCGCGGCGACCTCGTCGGCGAGCGCGAGCGCGGCAGCGACCGGGTCGTCGGCGACGCGCTGGATCAGTCCGCAGCCGACTCCTTGCTCGGCATCGACCGACCGTCCGGTGAGCAGGAAGTCGCGCGCCATCCCCTGACCGACGAGCATCGCGAGCCGCCACACGTTGCGCGAGCTCAACAGGATGCCGAGCTTGCCGCCGGGGATCGAGAGCCGCGCGTCGGGTCCGGCGATCCGCAGGTCGCACGCGACGGCGAGCTGCATGCCCGCGCCGATCGCCGGGCCGTGGATCGCGGCGATGACGGGCGCGGGGAGGTCGACGATCGCGTCGAGCACGAGCTCGAACGCAGGTCGGAAGGTGTCGGCGCCGCGGCCGCCACCATCGGCGAAGCGCGTGCCGAGGTCGGCACCGGCACAGAACGCGCTGCCGGCACCCGTGATGACGACGGCGCGCAGGTCGCGATGCGACTCGAGTTGCTCGCGCAACTGGTCGCAGAGCTCGCCGTTCAGCGCGTTCCGCCGCTCGACGCGGTCGATCGTGGCCAGCCCGACGTGGTCGCGGACCTCGAAGCGGATCACGACTCGTCGATCAGCGCGATGAGGTCGCCCTCCTGCACCGTCTGCGCCGGCTCGACGTGGAGCTCGCGCACGACCCCGGGCACCTCGGTGACCACCGGGATCTCCATCTTCATCGACTCGAGGATGACGATGTCGTCGCCTTCGGCGACGAGCTGCCCCTCCTCGACGACGACCTGCCAGACGCTCGCCGTGATCTCGGCCCTCACCTCGTGCACGCCGGGAAACCTACTCGCCCACTCCCATCACGCGTCACGGAGGGCGAGCCTGCGAGCCCGACCAGACATGACCGCGAGCAGCGAGCGAAGCGAGCACGCGACCTCGCCCCCTCCCATCACGCGTCCCGGAGGGCGAGCCTGCGAGCCCGACCAGACATGACCGCGAGCAGCGAGCGAAGCGAGCACGCGACCTCGCCCACTCCCATCACGCGTCACGGAGGGCGAGCCTGCGAGCCCGACCAGACATGACCGCGAGCAGCGAGCGAAGCGAGCACGCGACCTCGCCCACTCCCATCACGCGTCACGGAGGGCGAGCCTGCGAGCCCGACCAGAGATAACCGAGCCCGACCAAAGCTGACCGAGCCCGACCAGATCAGACCGGCAGGACGCCGTGCTTGCGCCAGGGACGCTCGACGCGCTTCGCAGCGGAGATCCGCAGGCCCCGCGCGATCGCGGCGCGCGTGTCGGCGGGATCGATCACGTCGTCGAGCTGGCCGTGACCGGCAGCGACGTACGGATCGATGTTGGCGCGGATCTCTTCGGCGAGCTCGAGCCGCCGCTGCGCGCGCTCCGCCTCGGGCACGGCTTCGAGCGTTCGGCGGTGGATGATGTTGACCGCACCGTCGGGGCCCATCACCGCGATCTCGGCCGTCGGCCACGCGACGATGTAGTCGGCTTCGTACGCGAGGCCGTTCATCACGAAGTAGCCCGCGCCGTAGCTCTTGCGGAGCACGACGCTGATCTTCGGGACCGTCGCCTCCGACACCGCGAACAGCATCTTGGCGCCGTGACGGATGATGCCCTGCTTCTCGACCGCGGAGCCGACGATGAAGCCGGGAACGTCGTGGAGGAACACGAGCGGGATGTTGAAGGCGTCGCACAGCCACACGAAGCGTGCGGCCTTGTCGGCCGCGTTCACGTCGAGCGCGCCACCGAGGACCATCGGCTGGTTGGCGACGACGCCCACCGGCGCGCCGCCGATGCGCGCGAAGCCGGTGACGATGTTCTTCGCCCATTCCGGCTTCATCCACAGCACGTCGCCGTCGTCGACGACGGCGGAGACGACCTTCCGCACGTCGTAGGCACGGCGGGGGGCGGTGGGGACGATGTCGTAGAGCTCCTCGACGCGACGATCGACCGGATCGCTGCACGCGCGCGCCGGCGGCGCCTCGCGGTTGTGGGCGGGGAAGAACGAGAGGTATCGCCGCACGGTCGCGAGACATTCGCGGTCGTCGGCGACTTCGAGGTCGGCTACACCCGACACGCGCGTGTGCACGCCGGAGCCGCCCATCTCGTCCTCGGTGACGTCTTCCCCCACCGCGGCCTTCACGAGGTGGCGACCGCCGAGCGCCATCGACGACGTGCCCTTGACCATCGGGACGAAGTCGGCGAGCCCGGGGATGTAGGCGGTTCCGGCTGCGCAGTGCCCGAGCATCGCCGCGACCATCGGCACGACGCCGCTCATCGCGACCTGCTCGCGGAAGAGGTCGCCCGCTCCGGCGAACGACGATCCGCTCGTGGCTTGGATCCGCGCGCCGGCGGAGTCGAGGAGCCACACCATCGGCATGCGTTGCGCGACGGCGTGCGCGCGCATGCGCTTGATCTTGTCCTCGCCGACGCGGCCCATCGAGCCCGCCATCACGGTGAAGTCGTAGGCCGCGATCGCAACCGGCCGACCGTCGATCTCGCCGACGCCGGTGACCGCGCCGTCGGCCGCGAGGAAGCGGTCGCCGAGCCCGGCATCCATGTGGTCGGCGAGCAGGCCGTACTCGACCCACGTGCCGGGATCGAGCAGCAGGTCGAGGCGCTCGCGCACCGTGAGCTTGCCGAGCGAGTGCTGGCGGTCGACGAGATCGGGACCACCCATCCCGAGCGCGCGCTCCTTGCGGTTCGCGAGATCGCCGACGAGCGGACCCCACGCGTGCACGTCGCCACCCGCGGCCGAGACCGGTGGCACCTCGCGCGCGCTCATCGACCCCGCCACTGCGGTGCGCGCTTCTCCGCGAACGCCGCGACACCCTCCGCGGCGTCCTCGGTGTTCGTGGTGACCGTGAGCATCGCTTGGAGATACGCGAGCGCGCGGTCGGAGTCGGTTTCTTCGAGCGCGCGGTAGAAGGAGTCGCGACCCCAGCGCATGATCAGCGGCGACTTCGACGCGAGCGCCGACGCGAGCTCGTCGACCGCGGCGTCGAGCTCGGCGGCCGGAACGACACGACTCACGAAGCCGATGCGTTCGGCCTCGGCCGCGCCGACGCGCCGACCCGTCATCATCAGCTCGAGCACCCGTTTCGGTGGGAGCGACCGCAGCAAGGGAACCGTGATCATGTACGGCCACAGCCCGACGTCGATCTCGGGGGTGCCGAACACCGCGTCGTCGGCGGCGACGACGATGTCGCACGCGGACGCGAGCCCGAAGCCACCGGCGAGCGCGTAGCCGCGAACCTTCGCGATCGTGGGCTTGCCGAGCCCGTACATGGCGCGGAACAGATCGGCCAGCATGCCGCGCGCGTCGTGCACACCGGCCGGCCCGGTGTTCTCGGCGATGCCGCCGAGGTCGGCGCCCGCGCAGAACGCGCGATCGCCGGCTCCGGTGAGCACGACGACGCGCACCGACTCGTCGTCGCGGGCGCGTGTCATGGCATCGAGCAGCCCCTGCATGACCCGGAACGACATCGCGTTCCGCCGTTCGGGACGGTCGATCGTGACGCAGGCGACCGCGCCGTCGACCTCGTAGCGCACCTCGGTGTCCGTCACGGTCGGCATCGTACGGTGGCCATGTGATCCGCGGTACCGGAAGCGATGGTCATTAGCCTGACCTCGTGTCGTTCCTCGGCCTCGTGGTGCTCGTGGCCGCGCTGGTCCCCCTCTGCACACGCGGGAGCTACCGCCGCCTCGCCGACGCGCCGTGGCGCTTCGGCGGTCTCCTCGCGCTCGGCCTCGGGCTGCAGCTCTTCCTCGACACGCCCCTGATCCCGAAGTCGAGCTGGCACAACGTCGGGTTCGGCATCCTCGTCGCGTCGTACGTGCTGCTGGCCGGATTCTGCGCGGGCAACGTGATCATCCGCGGGATGACGGTCGTCCTCATCGGCGTCGCGCTCAACGCCTTCGTCGTCACCATCGACCAGGGCATGCCGGTGAAGATCCCCGCTGACTGGCTGCGCGATCACGCGAACGTCGCGGCGACGGTCAAGCACCACCCGCGCGTCCCGGGCGACCATCTCCTGTCGCTCACCGACATCATCGTGTTGCGACGGCTCGATGCGATCATCTCCTTCGGCGACCTGATCATCGCGTTCGGGCTCGTCGACGTCGCGTTCTGGGCCAGCCGGCGGCCGCGCCGATCGCGTTCGACGGCACCGCTCTACGGCCCGTTCCCGACCGAGGTCACCGTGCTGTTCGACCAGGACGCCGAACCCGAGCCCGAACCGCAACCCGAGCCCGTCCTCGTCGGCGCCGCGGTCGGCGAGACCGGCGGCCTCTCGATCGGCCCCGGCCCGAACCCGGCGAGCGCCGAGACCGAGCGGAACGACCGCCCGGCCGCCAAGCGGCCCCACGGCGCGCGGCCCTCGGCGTTACGTCGCGCCGCGGCACGCGCGCGGCGCGAGGCCGCGAACGAGCACCCCGAATCGGTCGAGACACCGGAGCCGGCCGCGCCGGAGCCGGCCGCGGCGCCGACCCCGACGTCCTCGGAGCCTGCGTCGGCGCCGATCGAAGGGGCGGAACCGTCAGCCGCGCCGCACGAGACCGTCGCGATCCAAGAGGCGCTCGAGCGCCTCGAGCGCTCGTGAGTCGTACACGTAGCCCGGACTCGAGTAGAGCGCCTCGAGCGCGGCAGCCGAGCGCTGCGCCTCGCCCTCGCTGAGATCGTCGAACGCGCTCGCGACCTTCAACGCCTGGCTCGCGAGTGCGACCGACATCCGGGACCGGTGGCCGGAGAACCGCCTCGCGTCCCGGACGCTGAGCGCGACCCCCGCGACGATGTCGGCCGAGCCGCGCAACGGGCCGATGTCGCGCAGGAGCGCCGCCGTCACCGCGGCGACCTCGGCCGGCGCCTCGAACCGCCCGGAGTCGTCGGGATCGTCGAGCGTCACCTGGCCGAGATGGTGCAGCAACGCGGCCGCTTCGAGGTCCGCGATCTCGGCGTCGGGGAGATCGAGCTCGCGCCCGATGCCGGCCGCGAGCACCGAGACCCGTTCCGCGTGCCCGATGCGTACGAAGCCACCGAGCTCCGGCGCCATCGCCAGCGCCTCGATCGTCTGCCGGTAGGTGTGGCTGATGGAATCGAGCCGCATGAACGAGAACCAGGTGCCGAGCAGCGGGATCGAGAAGAGCAAGGGTCCCCACATGCCGAGCGCGCCGTTGCCGTTGACGCCCTTGTACCCGACCGCCATCAGCAGCCCCGACGACGCGAGCGCGGTCCACGCCATCACGCCGCGACGCGCGGCGAGCGCGCTGCGATATCCGCTCGCCTCCCGCACGATCTCGTCGACGACGAGTGCACCGATCGACGCGAGCACGAGCGCGCCGAGGACCGCGACGAGATGGCGACCACCGCCGAAGAGATGATGCGCGCCGCGATACGCACCAAGCGCACCCGCTGCGACGGCGAGCCGGTGCAGGGTGACGGCGGCACGCGACCGGACGCTCGTGGGCGCGATCCGTATGGCCGCGGCCACCAGCTCGGCACCGACGATCAGCGCCGTGGCCGCAACCGGTTCGAAACACGCGCCGACGACGAGGATCGCCGCGTACGAGAGTGGCAGGCCGGTGCCGTCGTCAAGTCGCAGCACCATGATCTCGCCGAGCACGACCCCGCCCGCAAGCAGCACCGCGCCCCCGGCTCCCGTGTGCGGTTGCGCGATCTGCACGGTGACCGCGGCGATCACGCACCCGACGAGCACGATCACGATCCGAGTCCGGAGCCTCATCGCTTCGCCTCGGTCGGTCCGACGGATTCGTCGCGCGCGTCGGCACTCGGGTCGTCGGCGTCGAGGAGGTCGCCCAGCCCCGCCGAACCGACGCCGGCCTCGGGAGGCGTGATCGCCCACTCCGACGCATCGGTGCGGTCCCGGAGCGGGTGCGCATCGCCGATGCGCTCGAGCGCGGCCACCAACGCGTCGACGCACGCCGGGTGGAACTGCGAACCCGACTTGTCGAGCAACTCCTCGACCGCGACGTCGGTGTCGAGCGCCTGCCGGTAGGACCGGGTCGACGTCATCGCGTCGAAGGCGTCGGCCACCATCACGATGTAGGGCTCGATCGGATGCTTGGCGTCGTCGGGCTGGTACACCGTGTGCTCGCTCAGCGACGAGTGCGCGACCGGTGCGAGGAACTCGATGTGGGAGAGCATCTCGGCGGAGACGCGCTCGTGCATGCGGACGCGCGCGAACTCCTCGGCGGTGAGCTTGCCCGGCTTGTTGAGCAAATGGTTGGGCACGATCAACTTGCCGATGTCGTGCATGAGCGCGGCGAAGCGCAGGCGCTCGAGCCGCGCGGGCGTGAAACGCATCTCTTCGCCGATGAGCCGCGCGTAGCTCGCGACGCGCTCGGCATGCCCGGCGGTGTAGCGATCCTTCGCCTCGAGGGTCCGCACGAGCATCTGCACGGTCTCTTCGTTCGCGCGCTTCACCTCGAGGTACGACGCGAACGTGTCGCGCGCGACGATGATCGGGACGACGAGCAGCAGCACGATGGTCGCGCCGACGTCGAGGTACAGGCGGCCGACGCAGACACCGACGAACGCGAACGGCACCGCCTGCACCAGCGACGGCACGAGCCGGTGCGCGAGCTCGCGGACGGGCCGGCCGTCTTCGATCACGTAGGACGCAGCGAGGAGTGCCCAGTTCACGAGCACGAACGCGAGCGTCGCGGGCACCGCGGCGATGATCGCGGCGGGAATCTCGAGGCGGGGCCAGTGCGGCATCGCGAAGTACGCGAGCGCGGCAGCCGAGTACGCGAGCGCGAAGACCCCGGCGTTGAATCCGATCCAGAGCCGGCCGGTGCGCAGTTGCGGCAGGTACACCGCGCTCGCGACGCCGACGAGCAGCGCGCCGAGGAGTGCGCCGGTCTGGTCGAACACGACGATCGCCGCCATGCAGATCATGAGCCCGGCGCTGACCGCGATGCCGTTGGGCAGCTCGACGCGCCGCTGCTCACCGAAGATCATCAGCGCGCCGAAGAGCACCAGCGGGAGCGCGGGCGGAAGCGGACGCAGGAACGCAGCCGCCACCGCGACCGCGAGGGCCGCAGTGAGCAACACCCACGTGAACGGACGCAGCTTCGTCGGGAAGGTCGACACTCGGGTTTCTTTTCGGCGGGAAGTCGGCACTCCGGAGGCAGGCGGCAGGGTCACGGACGGGCGGTCGTGCGCGACTCAGCGCAGACGCGACCAACTCGCGCCACCAGCGAGTAGCAGTGCCATGAGACTCGAAGCCATGACCGTGAGACGGACCGTGGTCTTCTTCACCTGTACCTCCCGTGCTTCGATGTCCCGCCGCTTCGCTGTTCCGGCGGACTGACGTCGCTCCGCTGAGGTGGTGAGGATCCTTGCTCCGCCCGGCCGAGACCCTGCCGTCTGGTCCGGAGTAGATGGGGGTGGAGATGGTGCTGGGCCGGGGGCGCCTCCTCCCCCGTCGGTGACGTCCTGGCCGTCACGGGCGGGTGCCCGGGCCGAGACGAAGATCACGAGGGGATCAACAGTCTCACTGGTAACAGCTCCCGCATGCAAGCGATCCCTCGGTACGCGGTCGCAATCGCGCGATACGTGGTAGGTACGGGCGCGGCCGGCCGCAACCGTGCGCCGCGCCCGGCACCCTGGTCCGCGGCCCGGCGTCACCGCGGCCCTACGCTCACCACGATGCGTGAGAACGGCGCCGCCCTCGACCAGTCCCTGGACGAGCTCGAAGTACTCTCCGAAGCCCCGCTCGACGTGACCGTCGTCGAGCAGGAGCTGTGCCGGCTCCCCGACGTCTCGGTCGCCCGCCTGGTGGCCGACGCGGCCGGACGCGTCGTCGAGGCCCACATCGTGGCGGTTCCGGGCAAGCACCCGAAACAGGTCGTCCGCGACGTGCAGTCGGTCGCGATGGCCGAGTTCGGCATCGAGATCGACCGCCGGGTCGTGTCGGTCGTGCAGCTCGGTGACGACGAGCTGCTGCGCGGCGACGAACCCGCGGCGCGCCACCGGCCCGCCATCGTCGGCATCGACGCCGAGAGCACCGGGCTGCGCTGCCTCGTCCGCGTCTCGCTCGGCACCGACGACCTCGAGGCCGTCGGCATGGCGGAGGGATCGATCGCGACCTCCGCTCGCCACCGACTCGTCGCGACTGCGACCGTCGACGCCCTCCGGCGCCTCGACCCGGCCGCCGAGTGCCTCGACGTCGAGCACGCCCAGGTGGTGCGCGTGGGCGCGTCGGACGTCGCGGTCGTGACGATCGTGTTCGTCGCACCTTCGGGCGAGCAGGTCGTCTCCGGATCCGCGATCGTGCGCTCGACGCACGAGGCCGACGCGGTCGCGCGCGCGGTGCTCGACGCAACGAACCGGCGGCTTCCTCACCTCGTCTCCGGCTGAACCGCCGGCGCGCCCTAACGTCGGAGCGTGGCACCGGTCGCGACGATCCTCTCGTTCCGTCTCGGCGGCGACGACGGCGTCGCAGTCGAGGCTCGGAAATGGGCAAGCGCGCTCGACGCGCTCGGCTTCACCGTGCGGCGCGTCGCGGGTGAGCTCGCGGGGCCCGCGGAGCAGGGCGACGCCGTCCTGCCCGGGCTCGCGCTCGAGACCGACGCACGGGTCACTCCCGCCGAGATCGGCGCGGCGATCGACGGGAGCGACCTCGTCCTCGTGGAGAACCTCTGCTCGCTGCCGGTCAACCCCGACGCGTCGCGCGCCGCGTCCGCCGCACTCGCCGCGTATCACGGACGCGTCGTCCTTCACCACCACGATCTCCCGTGGCAACGGCGCGGTGGCACGCAGCTCGAGGCGGAGTTCCCACCGCGTCTTGACGGCGCGTTGCACGTGACGATCAACCACCGCTCGCGTCGCGAGCTCGAGGCGCGTGGCTTCCCTCGCGCGTCGACCATCCACAACCGCTTCGATTTCGACCGGGCCGCACCCGACGGCGCACGGGAGGAGACGCGCGCCGCCTTCGGCTTCCGCGACGACGAGATCGTGCTGCTCCAGCCGGCGCGCGCGATCGAACGCAAGAACGTGCCCGGCGCCGTGCGCTACGCGGCCGCGTTGCAACGCGCGCTTGGCGGCCGGACCGTGCGGTACTGGCTCTCGGGCCCGGCCGAGTTGGGCTACGCGCCGACGCTCGAGCGCATCCTCGAACGCTGTCCCGTTCCGGCGACGCTCGGACGTGGCCCGAGCGCGCTTCACGCGTACGCGGCGTGCGACGCCGTCGTCTTTCCCTCGACGTGGGAGGGCTTCGGCAACCCGACGATCGAGTCGATCGCCGCCCGGCGCCCGCTCGCCGCCTTCCGGTATCCGGTGCTCGGCGAGATCACGTCGTACGGATTGAGCTTCTTCGAGCTCGACGACGCGCCCGCGCTCGCGCGGTTCCTCCTCGGTCCCGACGAACGGCTGCTCGACACGAACCTGCGCCGGGCTCGCCTGCACTTTTCGATCGTCGATCTCCCCGTCGCGATCGACACCGCGTTCGCCGCGCACGGGTGGCTGTCGTGGTGAGCGACGACCCGGTTCTCGCCCGACGCGCGCGGGTCGCCCGGTTCGTGAAGATCGGCCAGCGCGCGGGCTACGGGTGCCTGTTGCTCGCCATCGTGGGCTTCGGGCTCGGAGTGGCGACGTCGTTTGCGGGCTGGACGGTCGGGTTGTCGGTGGCCGGTCTCGTCGCCGCGTGCGTGGTCCTCCCGGTCCCGATCGTGCTCGGCTACGGGGTACGGGCCGCAGAACGCGACGAACGCCGCGCCGCGGGAGGCAGGTAGCAGCCTTCCGAGTCCGCCTGCCCGGCAGCTCCGTCGTACGATCGCGACATGCGCTACCGCAGATTCGGACGTTCGGACCTCGTCGTGTCGGAAGTCGGGCTCGGCACGTGGACGCTCGCCAGCGACTGGTGGGGACGCGTCGACGACGGCGACCGCATCATCGCCGCCGCGCTCGACGCGGGCATCACCTTCCTCGACACCGCGCCCGTCTACGGCGCCGACGGCGTGGGTGAGACGCTGCTCGCACCGGCGCTCGCGGCCCATCGGGACGAGCTCGTGCTCACGACGAAATGCGGTTACGACCTGCGCGCCGAGCGACGCGGCGGCGGGCAGAACGAGCGTCCCCAGGACTGGCGCCCCGAAGCCGTGCGCACGCAACTGGAGGACTCCCTGCGGCGGCTCGGCACCGACCGCGTCGACCTCTACCAGCTGCACAACGCGCGCATCGAGCCCGTCCTCGACGACGACCTCTGGGCCGAGCTCGAGGCACTGCGCAGCGAGGGCAAGATCCGCGAGCTCGGTGTCGCGCTGGGGCCGGCGATCGGCTGGGTGGAAGAGGGCGTGCGTGCGATCGACGAGCGACCGGTCGTCACGCTCCAGACGGTCTTCAACGTGCTCGAGCAGGAGCCCGGTCTCACCTTCGCGGCGCGCCCGCGCGTCGCGAACGGCGAGTGCGGCCTGATCTCACGCGTGCCGCATGCGTCCGACACGTTGTCGGGACGGGTCACGCCCGACACGGTCTTCCCGCCAGGGGACCATCGCGCGCATCGCAACCGCGACAACATGCTCGACAACTTCGAGAAGGCCGCGACGCTTTCGTTCCTCTGGGAGCCCGAGACCGGGCGCACGATCGGACAGGCAGCCGTCGCGGGCATCCTCGCGAACCCCGCGTTCACCACCGTGCTGCCCACGGTCATCAGCGTCGAGGAGATCGTGGAGTACGCCGCCGCCTCCGACCTCCCGCTCACCGAAGCCGAGCACCGCTCGCTCGACGACCTGTGGTCACGCAACTTCGACCACTCCGACCGCTTCGTGATGCCGCTGAAGTCGAGCGTCACGAACTGATCGGCACGCGCCTGCCGCCGGAGCGCGCGGCGCGTCAGTCCTCGGCCGTCACGAGGCAGAACTCGTTGCCTTCCGGATCGCGCAGCACCTGGTAGCTGCCGTTCGATTCGGCGACGACACTTCCCACGGTGCTCGCACCGAGCGCGACGGCGTTGGTGGTGGCACGCGCGAGATCGTCGACGAGGAGGTCGACGTGCACGCGGTTCTTCACGACCTTTGCCTCGGGTACCGGCTGGAACGCGAGGCGACCCCCCTGCGGGGTGCGCTCGAGCGCGACCCACGTGGGGTCGCGGTACGCGACACCGACCCCGAGCAGGTCGCCCCAGAAGCGGGCGAGGAGCTCAGGGTCGGCACAGTCGATCGCCACGGTCGACAGCACCGGCCGGGCGGGCCGGCCGTCGGGGTCAGCGGCCACGGCGGGTGGAGCGGACCTCGCGGTAGCGGCGCCGCTGCTCGGCGCGGCGGCGGCGCTCGTCGGCCTGCGCGTTCGTGAAGAACAGATACATCATCGCGATCCTCGCTTCGTTCGGGTGCCGGCACCATGCCGGCTTCTGGTAACCACCTTCAAGACTACACCGGTGTCGCACGCTTGGCAACCGGCAAACGTATTATGCTGGTGTCGATGAGTGGGAGCCGCTCGCCTTCGCCGCCGCCCGGCCCGCCCCGGCGGGCGCGACGGACCGCGGCGCGACCCGAACCCGAGTCCACGGCGGTACCGGCGGAGCTCGAGCTGCCGCTGGAGTTCGCGAACACCCTCGACGTCGAAGACCTCCTCGACATGTTCACGAGCGCGGCCGCGCTCGACACGTGGCTCTCCGCCCGACGCCTGGTCGCGTCGGGCACGAAGGCGTCGCGGCGCGATCTCGCCGCCGCGATCGAGCTGCGCGACGCGCTGCGCCGGGTGCTGCTCGCACACAACGGCGTCCCGCTGACCCCCGACGACCGCGACAACGTGAACCGCGTCCTCGCGCGGCTGCCCCTCGACGTCCAGATCGATGCCACGGGCGAACCCCGAGTCGAGCCGCGTGGCGACGGTGTCACCGCCGCGCTCGGCCGCATCGTCGCCGACGTCGCCCGAGCCCGGCTGCTCGGAACCTGGGACCGCCTGAAGCTCTGCCCCGCCGAAGACTGCCTCTGGGCGTTCTTCGACGCTTCGAAGAACCGCTCGCGCCGTTGGTGCTCGATGAACGTGTGCGGCAACCGCACGAAGACCCGCGAGTACCGGCGGCGCCAGGGCGACGGTCACGCGCACACCGGGCGATAGTGTCGACTCCGATGCGCCTGCCGGCCGAACAGCGCCGCCGCCAACTCCTTGATGTCGCGCTCGACATCTTCGCGGCGCGGGGCTTTCACGCCACCTCGATGGACGAGGTCGCGCTCGCGGCGGGTGTCACCAAGCCGGTGCTCTACCAGCACTTCCCGTCGAAGCGCGCGCTCTACGTCGAACTGCTCGAAGACGTCGGGAACCGCCTGCTCGGGCAGCTCACCTCGGCGACGAATCTCGCGACGACCGGGCGCCAGCGCGTCGAGGACGGTTTCAAGGCGTACTTCCGCTTCGTCGACGGCAACCGCAGTGCGTTCCGGCTCCTCTTCGGCGCGTCGGTACGCAACGACCCGGAGTTCGCCGTCGTCGCCGACCGCTTCATCGACCACGCGGCCGGCCTCGTGTCGACGCTCATCGAGATCCCCGTCCCCGAAGAGCACCGGCTCATGCTCGCGAACGCGCTCGTCGGCATGGCCGAGGCGACGAGCCGGCGCTCGATCGCGCGCGACGCCGACATCGACGCGAACCGCCTCGCGGCCTGGATCGCCGAGTTCGCGTGGTTCGGGCTGCGCGGCGTCAGGGCGGGCGACGACATCGCGACGTCGATGCCGGCACCCCGCTGACCGCGCGTCAGCTCCGGCGCAACCGCACTCGCCGAACGGCGTGATCGGAACCCTTCTCGAGCACGAGATGCGCGCGCGACCGCGTCGGCTCGACGTTCTCGTGCAGGTTGACGCCGTTGATCTCCCGCCAGATCGAATCGGCGATCGTCGCGGCCTCCTCGGCGGAGAGCGCGGCGAAGTGATGGAAGAACGACCGCTCGTCTTCGAACGCGGTCGTCCGTAGCGCGAGGAACCGCTCGCGGTACCAACGGCGGATGTCGTCCTCGTCGGCGTCGATGTAGATCGAGAAGTCGAAGAAGTCGGAAACCAAGCGATCCTCGCGGCCAACGCGCGGGGGTGGGGCCTGCAAGACGTTCAACCCTTCGACGATCACGATGTCGGGAGAGGTGACGATGATCTCCTCCCCCACGACGACGTCGTACACGAGGTGTGAATACATCGGCGCGCGCACGACCGGCTCGCCCGACTTCAACTCGGCAAGGAACCGAACGAGCGCGCGGACGTCGTAGCTCTCGGGGAAGCCCTTGCGCGCCCCGAGCCCGCGCGCCTCGAGCACGGCGTTCGAGTAGAGGAAGCCGTCGGTGGTGACCAGATCGACGCGAGGGTGATCGGGCCAGCGGCCGAGCATCGCCTGGAGCACCCGGGCGATCGTGCTCTTGCCGACGGCGACGCTGCCCGCGATCCCGATCACGAACGGCACCCGATCCGCGTGCTTGCCGAGGAACCGGTTGGTGACCGCGAAGAGATCGCGCGAGGCCGCTACCCACAGGTTCAGCAGACGCGACAGCGGGAGGTACACCTCGGTGACCTCCGCCAGCTCCATCCGGTCGATGACGCCGCGCAGTTCGTCGAGGTCGTGCTCGTCGAGGGTGAGCGGGGTCGCCTCCCGCAACCCGCTCCACTCGTCACGGGTGAAGTCGAGGTAGGGCGAGTGCGCCGACGGCGGCGCGACCTGATCCACGGCGAGCGAGCGTACGCGGCGGATCAGCCGGGTCGGGACGCGTCACGGCCCGGGGCACGAACACCCCGGGCCGCAACGACGCAATGCCTGTTGCTTTGCGGTACCGGCTCGACTACCAGGACGTCCCGTTGGCCGCGAGTGCCGCGGTGCCGGTGCACGTCGCCCCATTCAGGTAGAACGTGCCGGCCGACGCACCCGTTGCCTGGTCCTTGATCCAGAAGCAGGTGCCCGACTTCGAGAGCACGGCCGCAGCCCAGATCTGGCTGTCGGTGCCGCTGACGTTCGAGACCGCGACGCTCACGTCCTTCGGGCCGGTCGACGCAACGCCGGCGGCCTTGTACGTGAGGCTGGGCTCGATCGCCCCGAGGTCGGCGGAGGTCGACTTCGAGTAGTCGCTGTTGTCGGTGTACGCCGTCTTCGCCGCCGTCAACGCGTTGCGGAGGCTCGACTGCGACGCCCGGTCCTGTGCCCGCTGCCGGGCGCCGAGGAAGGTGGGGATGGCGATCGCGATGAGAATGGCAATGATCAGCACGACGACCATCAGCTCGATGAGCGTGAACCCCTCCTCGCGGTCCCTGCGGGCCCTGAGGTTGCTCAACACGGGATGTGACTCCCTCTCTGTGGGTGGGTCGCGGCGACGGGATCCGCCTACCGCGCGTGGCGTAGCCGCCACGGGACGTATCGGCGGGGGCGCGCTCCCGACTTGAATCAGGAACCGACGCGCGGCCGGATCTCTGCGGGCACCTCGAGGCGGCCGGCCACATCGACGCTCGGCTGGGCCCGGACCACTCGGTTGCGTCCCGCGGCCTTGGCCTGGAGGAGCGCGCGGTCGGCGACCGACAGCACGGCGTCGAAGGTCGGACCGTCCTCGGAGGACGCGAGACCGAAGCTCACCGTGAACGGCACGACCCGCCCGCTGGTGAGCGCGAGCGCCAGGCGCTCACGCACCCGCTCGAGCACCGTGATCGCCTCGTCGGGTTCGCACTCGGGCAGCAGGATCACGAACTCCTCGCCGCCGTAACGGGCCGGCAGGTCGCTCGGGCGCACCGCGTCGCGCACGACCCGCGAGAAGAGCCGGAGCGCGTGGTCGCCGGCCTCGTGACCGTGCACGTCGTTGAGGTCCTTGAAGTGGTCGAGGTCGCCGTAGGCGAGCGCGTACGGAACCCCGTCGGTCTGCAACTCGCGGACGCGGTTCTCGAAGCTGCGCCGGTTCATGAGCCCGGTGAGCGGATCGGTCTTCGCCTGGATCTCCGAACGTTCGAACGCGCGCAACATCGCAATGCGATCGGAGACACGACGCGCCGTGATCTGCAGATAGCCGACGTCGGTCGGATCGGGCGGCTCACCGTCGGCGCCGGTCGCGTGCACCACCGCGACGGTCTTCGCACCGATCGCGAGGGGAATGCACACCGCGGAGCACGCCCCGCCGGGCCGACCCTTCAGCTGCGGGCAGGCCCCGAGCGCCCGGCTCGTCGGGAACGTGAGCGTCTGACCCCGGCTCGCAGCCGGGCAGTCGAGCGGCGAGACGACGCCGCAGCCGCCCGGCTCGTCGTCGGCCTCGGCGGTGCTGACCGCGCGGTGGAAGTGGGCGCGGCTGGAGTCGGCGATCAGCATCTCCGTGTGCAGGTCGCCAACGGCGTCGCCCAGCGCCTCGCCGACGACGTTGAACACACCGAGCTCGGTCTTGCTCATCTCCAACGCCTGCTGGAGATCGGCCTCGAAGTCGCTGCGCCGCTTCGCCCGGCCGCTCGCGATCTCCCGCCGCCGCGCGCGCCGGCCGACAACGATCACCGTCATCGTCACGAGGGCCGCGGCCAGTACGAGGAGAACTTCGAAGATGAGCCGGGTCGTGCGGACGCGGGCGTCGACGGCGTCAGCGTCCGCCGCCACGAGCGCGCGCATTCGCTTGCTCAGCGTCGTGGTGACGTTCCAGACGTCGGCGAACACCACGCGTTCGGCGGAGATCGCCGCCGCGAGCACGAGCGCGGGGTACTTCGTGCCGGTGACGACGGGGAGGAAGGTGTTGAGGGCCGTGTTGTACTTCGCCGTGGCCGCCTCGAGCTCGCGCGCCGAGCTGTCGAGCTGGTTGCGCCGCAGGTTGGAGACGAGCGCCTTCCACTCCGTGGCCTGGCTCTGGCCGAGCTGCACGCCGTCGGCGAGCGCCTGGGAGTCGATCTTGGCGTCGGTGCCACTGACGAGGTCGTACTCGACCTCGGCGAACTCCTGGAACTGCACGAGCGTCGTCCGCAACTGCGCGACCTCCTTCTGCAGCTCGATGTGAGCGCGTTGAGAAGTCCCGATCGTGTGCTCGACGTGCGTGAGCGGCACGAGGATGACCGCCGCGGCGAGCGCGAGCGAGACGATCGCCGAAAGCCCCACCGCGACGATCTGCCTGCGTGCGCCCATCTGCGCTGCCCCCCTTCACCGTCGGGGCCCATCGATGCGAAGGCCGCTTCCCGCGACCACCTCACCTTCGTCATCGACGGTGCAGCCACCGACTTGATCCCGGCCCCTCGGCGAACCCGGCGCTTTGGCCCCATACGGGTGGATCAGGACGCGGAAGACTCAGACCACGGCGACAGACTGCACGCGTGGGAGCCCGGACGCGATCCGCTCCCAGCCCCGCGAACCCTGAGCCGACGCCCAGATGTCGCCGGCCGCGTCGGCGAGCGCGGCCCGGCCCCGGCCCGATCCGAGACAGCGGGTGTCGATATTGCCCTCGAGCCACTCGGGCAGGCCGTCGCGAACCGGCTCCACGGGGCCGCTGCCGACCGCTCGGCGGTAGATCGTGCCGCGGCGAGCGAACGGGCCTTCGGAGATGCTGAACAACACGTCGCCGCCGACGAACGCGATCGCGCGGGCGTACGTGGCGTGCAGACCCTCGGTGACGACGTCCCAGCGCTCGCCGCCGTCGCGGCTGATGCACAGTCCGACCGCGGCTGCGGCGACCACGAGGTTCTCGTCGGTCGGGTGCGCGCGCACCTCGTGCACGTCGGCATCGACCGCGATCGTCGGTGCCCAGGTTGCACCCGAGTCGTCGGAACGCAGGATGCCGCCCACGTGCACGTTGGCGAGGAGCGCGCCGCCCGCGGTCGCCGAGAACGAGCGCACTTCGAGGTCGCTGCCGACCGCATGCCACTCGTCGCGACCCGGAGCGGCGTCGAAGCCGGGCAACGGCACCAACGCCCCGCCCGCCTCGGCCCGCAGGACGCGCGGACCGACCGCACCCGCGAACACGGTGTCGCCGAGCGTCGTGAGGCTCGTCAGCTCGTGGTCGCCGGACGCGAAGGGGGCCCACGTGCCGTCGGCGCGGTGCTGCCAGATGCCCGTCCGATCGACGATGGCGATCCAGGAGCCGGCCGGACCGGGGTGCAGCGCGCCGACTCGGTGGCCCTCGAGCGCGACGTGATGGTCGCCCGCGCTCGTGAAGACGTGGTAACCGTCGGCGGTCGCGGCCAGGACGCTCATCGTCGGTGGCGAGCCGGTCAGGACGCCAGCGCGTCGTAGCAGGCGTTCACCAGCTGGTAGCTGCGCTGGTCGCCGGCGAGACCCATGTCCATGCGGTTCATCACGTAGCCGAACGCGAGCTCGGCGTCGGGATCGGCCCACCCGGCGGAGCCACCGGCACCGAAGTGCCCGAACCCGTGCGGGCCTCCGAGCTGCACGAGGCTCGACGGCACGATGAAGCCGAGACCGAACTGCAGGTCGAGGTCGAGGAGAACCGTGTTCGGGCCCTCGGTCTGGCGCGCCGTCGCGATCGCGACCTGCTCGGGACCCAGGAGTCGGGTGCCGTCGACCTCGCCGATGCACGCGGCGTACATCCGCGCGATGGAGCGCGCGTCGCTGATGCCGCCAGCGGCCGGCAGCTCGGCCGCGTGGACGTCGGGGCGGTTCCACACACCGTCGGCACCGAACGCGCCGTTGAGCGTGAGCGCCTTGCCGAGCTTCGAGTCGGGACCGACGAGCGCGTCGAGCGACGCGCGCGCCGCGTCGTCGTGGTCGCCCGCTTGCATGTCGCCCATGATCCCGCCGACGAGCTTGCCGACGCGCGGCTCGTCCGCGGCGGGCAGCCCGATCCAGAAGTCGAGCCCGAGCGGCGCCGCGACGTGCTCGCGGAAGTAGTTGCCGACCGTCTGGCCGGTGACGCGCCGCACGACCTCGCCGACGAGGTACCCGTAGGTGATCGCGTGGTACCCGTGGGCCGTGCCCGGTTCCCACTGCGGCTTCTGGCGTTCGAGCGCGTGGATCACCGGCTCCCATGCGAGCGCGTCGTCCAGTGTGAGCGGCTCGTCGAGCCAGGCGAGCCCGGCCCGGTGCGACAGCAGGAAGTTGACGGGGATCTCGGCCTTCCCCGCCTGTGCGAACTCGGGCCAGTACTGCGCGACCGGCGCGTCGAGATCGAGGGCACCTTCCTGCGCGAGCTGGTGCGCGCAGACGGCCGTCGCGCCCTTCGTCGTCGAGAAGACGACGATCATCGAATCGCCGATCCATGGACGGTCGGTCTTGACGTCGGCGACGCCACCCCACAGGTCGACCACCTTCTCGCCGCGGTGATAGGCGCTGAACGCGGCCCCGACTTCGCGCCCGTCGGTGAAGTTCTTCTCGAACGCGTCCCGGACCGACTCGAAGCCGGGAGCCGTGGTTCCTTCGATCGTCATCGCTGCGGTCCCCCCTCGTCGCCTGGGTCGGCGACGGTCCAGCGTGGCTCACGACCCTCGGCGAACGCCAGTGGCCCCTCCACCTGGTCGGGGTGACCCCACATCGACACCAGCTCCGCCGCGCCGGCGCGACACGCGTCGGTGAGCCCCAGCTCGAGCGCACCCCAGAGCGCCTTCTTCGTGGCTCGCATCGCGGCGGGCGAGTTGCGCGCGATCTTCTCGGCCAGTGCCTGGGCCTCGTCGCGCAAGCGCTCGGGCGGGTCGACGACCTGGCTGATCATGCCCAGCTCGTAGGCGCGCGCCGCGGAGATCCGTTCGTATCGGCCGACGAAGGCCATGCGCATCACCGCTTCGACCGGCATCTTGCGCAGCAGACCGATCGCCTCGATCGCCACGACCTGCCCGACGGACACGTGCGGATCGAAGAACTGGGCGTCGGACGCCGCGATCACGATGTCGGCGTCGGCGACCCAGTGGAAGGCACCACCCGCGCAGATGCCGTTGACCGCGGTGATCACGGGCTTCCACACCTGCTGCTGCCACGACGTGAAGTGCAGATCGAAGTTGGTGACCGATTCCTGGTACCGCTGCATGCCGACACCGTCGGTCGCGATCTCGGTGACGTCGACGCCGGTCTGGAACGCACGACCTTCGCCGGTGTGCACGATCACGCGCACTTCGGGATCGGCGTCGAGCTCCTTCCACGCGACCGCGAACTCGTCGCGCATCAGCGCCGACATCGCGTTGAGCCGATCGGGCCGGTTGTTGATCAACCATCCGACCGGCCCCTTCCGCTCGACGCGCAGGCATTCGAACGACGAGTACTCCACGGATCAGCCCTTCTCGCGGTCCGGGGGGAGCAACGGCTCCCATTGCGGTTCCCGCCGCTCGACGAACGCGCGCGGGCCCTCTTCCTGGTCAGGGTGCCCCCACATCGCCATCAGCTCGCGCGCACCGGCCCGGCACGCGTCGGTGAGGCCGAGCTCGAGCGCGCCCCAGAGCGCCTTCTTCGTGGCGCGCATCGCCGCCGGCGAGTTCTGCCCGATCCGTTCACCGAGCGCCTGCGCGACGGAACGCAGCTCCGAGGGAGGGTCGACGACCTCGCTGAGGATACCGAGCTCCCGGGCCCGCGCGGCCGAGAGCCGTTCGTGGCGGCCGGTGAGCGCCATGCGCATCACGGCCTCCATCGGCGACTTCCGCACGAGCGCGATCGCCTCGTACGCGGTGACCTGCCCGATCGACACGTGCGGATCGAGGAACGTCGCGTTCGCGGACGCGATCACGACGTCGGCGTCGGCGACGAAGTGGAGGCCGCCGCCCGCGCAGACACCGTTCACCGCCGCGATCACCGGCTTCCACACCTGGTTGTGCCACGCGGTCAGCCGCAGCTCCGCGCGCTTCGTGCGCCGCGACTGCTCGCGCAGGGCGTCGCGGTCGCGGCTGAGCTCACCGACGTCGAGACCGGTCTGGAACGCGTCGCCCGCACCTGTGTTCACGATCACGCGAACGTCGGGATCGTCGTCGAGCTCGATCCAGGCCCGTTCGAGCTCCGCGAGCATCACCGCGTTCATCGCGTTGCCGACGCGCGGACGGTCGAACACCAACCAGCCAACCGGTCCGTGGCGTTCCACCACGAGCGTCTCGTATTCGGTCACGCGGTCGCTCGTTCCGCGAGCTCGCGCCGCAGGATCTTGCCGACCTCGCTGCGCGGCAAGGTTTGGACACGATGGAAGGCAACGGGAACCTTGTAGGGGGCGAGATGCTCGCGGCACGTCGCCTCGAGGTCGGCGTCGCTCACCGATCCGCTCGCAACCACGAACGCGACGGGAACCTCGCCGAGCCGCGCGTCGGGCACCCCCACCACGGCCGTGTCGGTCACGCCGACGACGAGCCGCAGCACCTCCTCGACCTGGTCGGGGAAGACCTTGTTGCCACCCCGGTTGATCACGTCGCCGGCGCGGCCGTCGATCCACACGAAGCCGTCGGCGTCGACGCGCGCGAGATCGCCGGTGTCGACGAAGCCGTCGGCGTCGACGCGGTCACCGAGCTCCTCGCCGCTCGCGTAGCCCGCGGCCATACGCGGCGGGCGCACGAAGAGCCGCCCGCCGGCACCGGCCGCGGCGAGCGAACCGTCGTCGGCGACGACCCTGATCTCCACACCGGCATGCGGCCGGCCGAGGGCACCGAGCTTCTCGGGGTGCTCGCGCGCGTCGGCGGCCGTCCAGCCGATCACCTCGCCGAGCTCCGCCTGGCCGTAGCTGTTGAGCACGAGCGCGCCGAACTTCTCGGTGAACCGCCGCGCCTGGAGCGGCGACAGTGGCGCGGTGATGCTGCGCACGTAGCGCAGCGGCGCGAGATCGGCGACCGCGTCGTCGTCGGTGAGCATCGCGATCGCAGCAGGGGGAAGGACGGTGGAACGGATCGAGAAGCGCGCCACCAGCTCCGCGAAGGAACGCGTCTCGAAACGGTCCATCACGACGATCGCGGCGCCGGCCCGCAGGCCGAAGAGCACGTTGTAGATGCCTGCGTTGAGCGCGAGCGACACGGGAATGAGATTCGGTGTCGGGGTGCGACCGGGATCGGTACGGCCGGCCCGGAGCGGCCCCAGCACGCGGTCGAGCAGCTCGAAGTAGGCCGAGTGCGTGTGCAGGATCGGCTTGGGCGTACCGGTCGTACCCGACGTCCACATCACGAAGGCGCTGTCGGGCTCGTAGCGGCGCACTCCGGTGCGGACCTCGACCGTGTCGCGCACGAGCGCGGCGGGCGCGACCGCGTCGAGCACACGCGCGACCTCGGGCTCCGGCGCACGCGGGTTCACCGGCACGAACACGGCTTGCGCGAGCCAGATCCCGAACATCGTCGTCACGACGCGCAGCCCATTCGGGATCTGCACCGCGACCGCGTTCCCCGGTTCCACTCCCGCACTGCGCAGCTCCTCCGCGACAGCGCGCGCCTCGGCGCGCGCCGCGCCCGCGGTGAGCGTTTCGTGCTCCGAATGCAGGAGGGGTTCGTCGTCGGCGAAGGGATGCTCGATCAGCAGCGACGCGAGCGACGGGCGCGCGCTCACGATCTCGGGACGTCTTCCCACGCGACGTCGCGATACGGGTCGGGCTCGCGCGGCAAGCCAAGAACCTTCTCGCCGAGGATGTTCTTGTTGACCTCGCTGGTGCCACCCTCGATCGTGTTCGCCCGGCTGCGCAGCATGCCGCGTACCTCGAACGGCATCGACGCGGCCCAGGCGTCGGGATCACGCCCGGTATCGGCGCCGCCCGCGGGCCACGCCATCGCGCCCGGCCCCAGCAGATCGGCTGCGAGCAGCTGGATGCGCTGGTTCAATCCGCCCTGGTGCACCTTGCCGATCGACGCGGCCGGCCCCGGGGTCGCGCCCGCGCGCACCGCGGCGCGCACGCGCTGATTCGTCCAGGCCCGGATCCGCTCCTCGCTCAACAGCTGCGCGATCCGGTCGCGAACGTGCGGATCGGCCGTCAGGCCCAGCTCGCGCGCACGCTCGATCACGCGCGCGATCCCCGATCCGCCGATGCGGTCGACTCCGCCCGATCCCGAACCCGACACCATCTGGCGCTCGCCGGCGAGTGTGGCACCCGCGACCCGCCAGCCGTCGCCGACGGCACCGACGCGGTAGCCGTCGGGGATGCGCACGGCGTCGAGGAAGACCTCGTTGAAGTCGACCTCTCCCCCGATGTGGCGCAGCGGCCGGATCTCGACGCCCGGCGCGTGCAGGTCGACGATGAAGTAGGTGAGGCCGCGCCGCTTCGGAAGGTGAGGATCAGTGCGAACGAGACAGATCGCGAAATCGGAGACGTGCGCCCACGTGGTCCAGACCTTCTGGCCGCTGATCACCCACTCGTCGCCGTCGCGTGCCGCGCGGGTGGCGAGCGACGCAAGGTCGGACCCGGCGCCGGGCTCGCTCAACAACTGGCACCACTTCTCTTCGTTGCGAACCAGCGGAGGGAGGAAGCGGGCGCGTTGGTCGTCGGTACCGAACGCGAACAGGGCCGGGGCCGCGCTGTTCAACCCGAGGGGGTTCAGACGACCGAGGTTGAGGGGCTCGATCACCGTCTCGGCGGCGCGCGCCTGCGCGGGCGAGAGGTCGAGTCCGCCGTACTCGACCGGCCAGGTGGCGACCGCCAACCCGCTGTCGACGAACGTGGGGTACCAGGCCTCGTAGTCGGCGCGGCTGCGCACCGAGCGGATCGCGGCGCGCCCGCCGGTCGCCGCGGCGGCGCGCCAGTCGGCGGGAACGTGATCGGCGACCCACTGCGTGACCACGGCGCGAATCTCGGCCTCGGACGACGACGGCAGCAGCGCGACGCGAGGCGATTCAGGCACGGCGACGTATCGTATGTGATCTCGAACGCACGCTCCGGCGGCGCCGAAGTGGCGATGCGCACGGCGCGAGCCGCGGGGCAAGGGGGGACGAACAGCGTGGCGGAACGCGGCGGCATCACCGACGAAGGGATCGCCGCTCTACGCGCCCGCATCGGCGTCGCGCAGCCGCACCCCCAGCCTCCTCACTACCGGTATCCGAACGAGGACGCCTTCCGGCACGTGTCGGAGGCGTACGGCGACGACAACCCCCTCTGGTGCGATCCTGAGTACGCGGCGAAGTCGCGCTGGGCCGGTCCGATCGGGCCTCCGAACCTCGCGGGTGGCGACACGCTCATCGGCGACAACGAGGTGGCCCGCCTCGACGACGCGACGCGCGCGCTCCTGAAGGGCGACCCGCTCGGTGGCGTGCACGCCTTCTACTCGGGCAGCTTCCGCGAATGGTGGACGCCGCTCCGGCCGGGCATGCGCGTCACTCGCCGCAACGCGCTCGTCGGCGTGCACGACAAGCAGAGCGAGTTCGCAGAGCGCGCCGTACACGAATGGACCGGCGAGGTCTTCGCCGCGCACGACCCCGACGTCGTGCTGTGCGCGCAGTACCGGCTCATGATCCGCACCGAACGCGCGGAGGCCGAGAAGCGCGGCAAGTACGACGCGATCACGATCGATCCCTACACCGACGACGAGATTGCCGCGATCGACGCGGCGTACGCATCCGAACCGGAACGCCGCCGCGGCGCGCGACCGCGTTGGTGGGAGGACGTCGAGGAGGGCGACGAGGTCGGGCCGCTCGTGAAGGGACCGCTGCGCGTCACCGACATGGTGTGCTGGCACGTCGGAATGGGCATGGGCCTGTACGGCGTGAAGGCGCTACGTCTCGGCTACCAGCAGCGCCAGAAGGTGCCGCGGTTCTTCCGGCCTGACGATCTCAACGTCCCCGACGTCCAGCAGCGCGTCCACTGGGACCCCGAGTGGGCACGCCGTGCCGGCAACCCCGCGACGTACGACTACGGGCGCATGCGGGAGACCTGGCTCGTGCACCTCTGCACCGACTGGATGGGAGACGACGCCTGGCTCTGGAAGCTCGATTGCCAGTTCCGGCGCTTCAACTACGTCGGCGACACGCACTGGATGCGCGGCCGCGTGACGCGCAAGTTCCTCGCGGAAGACGACCGGCCGGCCGTGGAGCTCGACATTCGGGGTGAGAACCAGCGCGGCGAGACCACGACGCCGGGACACGCGACGATCTTGCTCCCGAGCCGCGAGCACGGCGCGGTGCGGCTCCCCGACCCGCCCGGCGGCGCGCGTACGTGCACCGAGGCGCTCGCCGCGCTCGTCGATCGCTTCGCGGCGACGGAGGCTGCAGGTTGACCGTGTGCAGACCCGGGTGGCGCGCCGAGCGGCGCGGGGTTCACAGGTCGTCGGTGTAGGCGTCGGTCCCGGGCACGGTTCGCAGGAAGGGCGACGCGAACCCGATGCGGTTCGCGACCGCGAGCGCAGGCTCGACGCGTTGCTCCCACACCTGCAGCACCTCATCGGCGACGAACCCGAGCATCACGACGTGGTCGGCGGGTTCTCCGAGCGTCGAGACGAGCACCTGCTCGCGCCGGAGCCCGACGACGAGCGGCAGATCGGGACCGATCAGCGCGCGCGCCCACTCCTCGCACTCTTGTTCGCCGGCCGTCGACGCGACCATGACCACACCGTCGAACCCACGATCGAGCGCGACGCACGCCGGCGGACCCGCGCCGTCGACGACCTCGAACGCGTACGAGTAGACGGCCGTGTGGAGATGATCGCGACCCGCGAACATGCGTCCCTGCTCCCGAAGGGTTGCCATCTGCGGCCCGATCCACGCATCCCAATCCTCCTGGGTGCCGGGCAGCAGCCACGCGGCCGCGAGGTACGAGCCGCGGGCCGGGTCACCGAACAGCTCGCCACTCGCACGTACGGCCTTGCAGGCGCGGGTCGCGACCCAGCGGGCACCCGCGTACGCGCCGGGTCCCGCGGTCACCGCCGCGTAGAAGTGGTCGCGCTCGTACCAGCGGTTGAACTCGCGGGCGACGCCGGGATGCGGCTCGACGTACGACACGATCGCGGTGCCGATCCCCACGCCGCGCACCGCGTCACGGTCGGTTCCGCGGTCAGCCTCGTTGCCTGCGCCCCCGGTCACATCCGCCTCACCGCCGGTATGGTAGGCGGCGCATCATGACGAACGACTCCGACCTTCCGCTCACGATTCCCGGCGTTCTCGCGCGCGCCGTCGACCGTTTCGGCGGCCGCGAGGCGCTCGTCGACGAACGCGCCCGGCTCACCTACACGCAGTTCGCCGCGTCGGTCGAGCGGGCGGCGCGCGCGCTCGTCGCATCGGGCGTCGAACCCGGTGAGCGCGTCGCGATCTGGGCGCCGAACACGACCGAATGGGCGGTCATCGCCCTCGGTGTGTATGCCGCGGGCGCCGTCGTCGTCCCGTTGAACACGCGCTTCAAGGGCAACGAGGCGGCCTACATCCTCTCCCGAGCGGATGTACGCGCGCTCTTCACCGTCACCGACTTCCTCGCGACCGACTACGTCGAGCTGTTGCGCGGCGCCGAACCGGTCCCCTCCCTGCGGGAGGTGTTCGTGCTGCGCGGTGCGCCCGCCGCGGAAACGACCGCGTGGGACGACTTCCTCGCGCGCGCGGACCGGACCGATCCATCGGTCGTCGCTGCCCGCAGCGCGGCGCTGCGGGCCGATGCTCTCTCCGACATCCTCTTCACCTCCGGTACCACGGGGAAGCCGAAGGGCGCGATGTTGAGCCACGGCGCGAGCGTGCGCGCGTACGACGCGTGGACGAGCGTCGTCGGCCTGCGAGAGACCGACCGCTACCTCGTTGTGAACCCGTTCTTCCATTCGTTCGGGTTGAAGGCCGGCATCCTTGCCAGCGTCATCACCGGCGCGGCGACCGTCCCGCACTCGGTGTTCGACGTCGACACGGTGATGCAACGCGTCGCCGAAGAGCACATCACGATGCTTCCCGGACCCCCGACCGTGTACCAGTCGATCCTCGACCATCCCCGCCTCGCGGAGTTCGACATGTCGTCGCTGCGCCTTGCGGTGACAGGCGCGGCGGTCGTCCCCGTCGAGATGGTGCGACGGATGCGCAACGAGCTCGGGTTCGAGACCATCGTCACGGGCTACGGCCTCACCGAGGCCACCGGCATCGCGACGATGTGCCGCCACGACGACGACCCCGAGACGATCGCCACCACGAGCGGGCGCGCGATCCCCGGTGTCGAGGTCGCGGTGGTCGACGACAAGGGCAACGCGCTCCCCTCCGGCGAGCCGGGCGAGGTCGTCGTCCGCGGCTACAACGTGATGCTCGGGTTCATCCACGATCCCGAGGCGACCGCCGAAGCGATCGACGCCGGCGGCTGGCTGCACACCGGCGACATCGGCATCCTCGACGATCGCGGCAACCTGCGCATCACCGACCGCAAGAAGGACATGTTCATCGTCGGCGGGTTCAATGCGTACCCGGCCGAGATCGAAGGGATGATCCTCGAGCACTCCGCGGTCTCCCAAGTCGCGGTGGTCGGTGTCCCCGACGCGCGCATGGGCGAGGTCGGCTGCGCGTTCGTGATCCTGCGGCCCGGCGCCACGCTCGACGCCGACGAGCTGATCGCGTGGTGCCGCGCGCGGATGGCGAACTACAAGGTTCCCCGCCGAGTCGAGATCGTCGACGCCTTGCCGCTCAATGCGAGCGGCAAGGTGCTCAAGTTCGAGCTGCGCGCGCAGGCCGTCAGGCCCGCACCGGGCGGCGCGGTGTGAACGTCACGGTCGCGCCGGTGCTGATCTTCGCGAGGCCGATCTCGGGCGCCTCCGCCACAGGACGCGCGGCCGGATCGATCACCGCTTCGTAGGCGAACCGCTCGTCGCCCTCCGTCGCCACCGGGTGGCAGGCGGCACGCGGGTCGACCGCCCGGACGATCGCGTCGAGCGCGCGGTCGCCGCCGCCGGATCCGAGCGTCGCGAACCACGTGAACGCGTCGCCTTCGTCGAGCGCCGGACACGGGCCGATCGACATCCGTACCCGCTCGTCGTCGACGACCACGAGCCGGAGATCGACGTACGTCCGGGGGAAGAACATCGGGTGGATCTGGAGCAGGCGCGCGATCGCGTCGGCGTCGGCGCCTTCGATCCTCATCGCGTCGCGCAGTCGCTGCGCGGTGATCCCGGCGAGCCCGGTGAACACCTGCGGCGCGATCGCCGCGGCCTCGTCGGCGCCGTACTGCTGGGTGACCGCGAGCAGGAACGACCGGAACAGCAGATGACTCTGCACGGCGAACTCCTGCAGCACCGTCACCAGCGTCGAGTGCGCGAGGTCCTCGAGCTCGAAGTCGGGATCGAACTCCCCTGCGTAGTCGTGCCAACCGCCTGGTTCCTGGTCGGTACCGGGCGCCGACACCGCGATCGACGCGATCCGCGACTGCTCCACCAGGGCCAGGTTCGGGTGCGGCTGCACCGGCTCGGCGTCGGCGACGATCTCGACCGTCCAGTGGCAGTGCGGCTCGCGATCCGCGGGGACGCGCGGCGGGCGATGGATCGGCCGCACCTGCGCGCGCGGGTTCGTGGCCACGGCCGTGGCGTCGAAGGTGGGGTCCTCGATCGCGTGGCACATCCCCTCGACGTACTCCTCGCCCATCGGCTCCACGTCCATGAGCGCGCCACAGTGCGCGAGCCAGAACTCGCCGTGAGTCGCGTCGTGCACGCGGCAGCGGAAGTCCATGAACTGGTGCGGCGCGCCGATGTCGAGCTGGATGTTCTTGAGGATCGTCGCGACGTCGCCGTGCGCGAAGTCGAGCGCGCGCTGCATGCGCCGCGAATAGACCGGGCTCGCGCCCATCCACTCGGTGATCGCGATCGCTTCCATCTCTTCTCGTGGGCGGCCCGCGTGCACGAGCGGCATGCCGACGCGATCCTGGAGGTGCCCGTGCAGCAACCACTCGCGGCCGAGGCGCGCGAGCGCGGCACGAGAGAACCCCTCGAGAGCGAATCCCGGATCGAACGGGCCCGAGCAGTCGTCGACCAGCAATGCCGTCATGCGATCTCCTCGAGCGGTCGCCGATCCGAAACTTCCGGCTGGCGCCCGATCCGCAGCGGGCACAACGGCGCGTCGACGAGCAGCGTGCGGCGCAGCTCGCCGCCGACCGCGTCGAGCGCGGCGCGCCAACCGTCGAGCTCGCCGCCGTCCCACGCCTGCTCGAAGCGCGACCACGTGCTCCAGTCGGGAATCGCCCACAACAGGATCGCCTCGGTGTCGTTGCACATCGCGACGCGGAACGCGCCGATGGGCGAGAGGTCGAGACGCCCGTAGGCCGCGACCGCGGTGTCGTGCACCGCCGCGAGGAACGGATCGGGCGCCGCCGGCAGGCAGTGTCACCAGTTCGTGCGCGTACACCTCGCCGCGCGTCCCGGCGTGTGTGAGCTCCTCACTCGTCGGGCTCCACGGCTCGGGCACGACGATGCGGTCGTGGCCGCCGCGCCGCATCGCCGCCGCGACCGCCCACCAGCTCGACAGCGATTCGTCCTGCAACGATGCGGGCGACAGCTCGTGCGCGAAGTTCGCGGCCAGGCCTTCCCAGCCGTCGAGCTCCCAGAGGTTGACGACCTCGGGCCACGCACCCGTCGAGCCGACGGTCCCCCATACGCCGAAGCAGAGCATGTTCCGTTCGGCGCGCCCGATCGGGCTCCAGTTCGCCGTGATGTGCTGCATGTACCGGGCCCGGTTGTGCCCGATGATGTCGACGAACTCGTGGATGTACACCTTCGAGTTCACGGCCGGCATCCTAGGCAGGCTCACCGTCTGCCGGTCCGGCCCCGGCCACGCCGGCCGCGACAACACCACCGTCGACCAGCAGATCGGTGCCCGTGACGAACGACGCGCGTGGAGAGCACAGCCACTCGGCCGCGGCGGCGATGTCTTCGGCGGTACCAATGCGGCGGATGGGACTCGACGCGAGCATCTGCGTCATCATCGGTTGCGACTCCAACTCCTGCAGCCCCATCCCCGTGGAGATGATCCCCGGGCTGATCGACACGATGCGCGCGCCGCGCGCGCCGTACGCCGCGGCTGCGCCCCTCACCCGCGCGATGTTGGCTCGCTTCGCGACGGCGTAGGCGATTCCCGGGTCGGGCTCGTCGCCGAGCGCGGCCACGTCGACGAGCGCGTCGGCGGGGACCGTCGCCATGCGCCGTTCGGTCTCGGGATCCATCGGCCAGAAGTGCCCGGCCATGCTCGCGATGCACACCAGCACGAGCTGGTCGCTCGCGTAGGGGAGGAACGCGTCGATCACGTGCGCGGTGCCGACAAGATCGACGCGCAAGACCTGCGCGCCGCTCGCCATCGTCGGCGACAGGCCGGCGGTGTGCACGATCGGACCGAGTGCCCCCTCCTCCGCGGCCGCGGCGGCGAACGCGCGTACCGAATCGGCGCTGGTCACGTCGACCGGTTGGCCCATGACGTCGAAACCTTCGCGGTCGAACACGTCGACGGTCGCGTCGAGGCGGGCCCGATCATGGTCGCCGAGCACGATCCGGCGGCCGCCACCCAGCCGTCGCGCGGACGCGACGCCCATGCCACCCGCGCCGACGACGGCGACGACGCTCACGACTGCATCTCGAACATCGGCGCGGCAGCGTACCGGGCTACGGCCCGTCGAAGCCGGGTCCGGTTTCGAGCGGCGCGACCACGCGCGTGACGCCCCGCCGCGCCGGGGCCCGAGCCGGCACGATCGCGGCGGAAACGGCGCGAAGCCGCCCGGTCGCCGTGCTCGACGGGCCCGGCAGCGCAAGCGACGTGACGTCGGACGCGAACGGGACGATCGCCGCCGGGTCGCCGAAGGCCGAGCCGTAGAGCGCGGCGTCGGCGAAGCCCCAGACCGCGCCGTCGCGCTGCACCATCCAGTAGCCGAAGCCGGTGGGCGTGGATTCGAAGTCGGTCACCGGCGCGGTGAGGGTCTCCGAGGCGAGCGACCCGTGGAACACCGCGTCGCCGAACGCGAACACGCCCCCATCCGACGCGACGAACCAGTAGCCGCGTCCCGAAGGAGTCGGGCTGATGCCGATGATCGGCTGGGCGAGCCGGAGTGCGCCGGTCGACCCGTAGAAGCGCGCGTCGCCGAAGGCGAAGATGCCACCGTCGGACGCGACGAGCCAGTAGCCGCGACCGGTGCGAGTCGGCGCGATCCCGACGATCGGGCGGTTGAGGCGGATCGCACCCGTGGATCCGTAGAACTTCGCATCACCGAACGAGAAGATCCCGCCGTCGGACGCGACCAGCCAGTAGCCGTTGCCACTCGGCGTCGGTGCCATCGCGACGATCGGACGGTTGAGGTGCATCGCACCGGTCGAGCCGAAGAACCGCGCGTGCCCGAAGGTGAAGATGCCTCCGTCGGCGCCGAGCAGCCAGTACCCCTGCGTACCGGGCGGGACGACGGCCATGTCGATGATCGGGCTCGCGAGCGGTTTTCCGAAGAGGTCGCCGTAGAAGCCGGCGTCGCCGCCGTATTCGACCAGCCCCCGCGCATCGGCGAGGTAGTAGCCCTCCGTGCCCGTGGTCGAGACCGGCAGGCTCGCGGTCGGGTTGACCGCGTCGGTCGTCACGGTGATCGCGGCCTTGCGCACTCCCGGTTCGAGCGGGCGGGGCCAGAATCGCACGCGGCACTCTGCGTGCCCGGCGAGCACGGCGCCACAGTTGGTCGTGCCGTCGAAGTCGAACGGGTTCGTGCCGGTGAAGACGATCGAGACGATCGTGACCGGCCGGTCGGTCAGGTTCTCGACGATTGCGGTTCCCGTGGCACCACGCACGCCGACGTGCTCGGTCCCGGGCGCGACGTAGCCGGCGAGCACGAGGCCGACATAGCCGCCCTCGTGCCATCGGTACGACACGATCGGACTGTCGGTACCGACGGCGCGCTCCGTACGCACCGAGAAGGTGTGATCCCCGACGGTCGGGTTCTCGATCGCGTAGGGCGACGAGCACCGCTCGAAGGGTGCCCCGTCGTAGGAGCACAGCCGGATCCCGGAACCGCCGATCTGCCACGCGAAGCGCGCGGCGTCGGAGTTCAACTTCTGCGGCACCTCGGTGAAGATCGGCGTCGGCGGTGCGCTCACGGGCGTCGCTCCGGTAGAGATCTCCAACACCACGCCGCTGTTCGGGTACGAGGCGAAGCGGTACAGGGTGTCGCCGGCGAGCGAGAAGCGCAGGCCGTGCGGGCGCGTGACCCAATCGAAGAGGTCGGCACCGACGGGGCCGCCGGGGCGCCCCAGGTCGAACTCCTGCAGCCCCGGAACGCTCCCGGCCGCGACGAAGCGACCGCCGCCGGCCGCCGTCACGTCGAGCAGGTGGGCGGGCGCATCGGCGAACCGCGAGACCGCGAACGTCGAGACCGTGTGGAGGTCGGAGCCGGAGAGCTCGACGACGCTTCCGGTGGCGTCGGCGGCAAGCAGGATCGACCCCGAGGGCGTCACCGCGACGTCGAACGTCCCGCCGGCGACGGTGATCTCGGCCGCGACGGTCGGCGACCCGGTCGTGTCGATCTCTGCGAGGGGCGTTGCCGCGGTCGCGCTCGCGCAGACGAGTTGCCCGGCGACCTGCGGGCGGGCGACGAGGACGTCACAAGATCCGATGCCGCTGATGGTGCGCATCGTCTGGGTCGCGTTCGGGATGTCGATGTCGTCGAGGACGGCGCCGCCACCGGTGGTGGAACCGCCGACCCATGCGTGGGTTCCGACGAGCGCCACCTCCGACGCGACGAACGTGGACGCGAAGGCGAACTGCGTGTCGACGGCGAACGTCGAGGCGTCGAGGACGTCGAGTGAACCGCCGCCGCCGGAACTCGGCCGCAGGACGAGCAGTGCGCCGCCGTCGAGCGCGACCTGGGTGGCGCCGGACTCCCCCGTGATCGTGTGCTGGACCGCGCCGGCGAGGTCGGTCACGAGCACCTTGCCCTCCGTCGGCGCGGAGACGAAGAGGCGATCCGTGTCGACCGTCAACCAGCCGAAGCTGGAGACGGGCTCGGTCACCTTCGTCACCGTCGCGCCGGCCGGCCGCAACGAACCCACCGCACGGAAGGGCCCGGCCGGGAGCGCACCCGTTGCTCCTGTGACCGCGCCGACGACGAGCGCCGCCGCGACCAGAATCCGCAGTCTCACCATTGCGGCCACATCCGGACCCGATCGCGATTCCCCACCATGTTCCGACAAGCGTGCCACGCAGCGCGCGACGTGACCACCTGAAGCAGGGCGACGCTGCGCACCCGAGCCGGAGAACCTCGACGCCGCCGGGCGCGCTACGGGCGGCGCGCGAGGTCGTAGGCGAAGCTCGCCGCTTCGCGGAAGACACCGGCGGGCTCGATCGCGAGGAGCCGCTCACGCACGTCGGCCTCGAAAGCTTCGACGTGATCACCGAGCGCGGTACGGGAAAGGATCGACGTCGAGTATGCCCAACCGAGGAGCGACGCGACGTGCCAGTCGTGCACTTGCGTGAACTCGTGACGCCCGACGATGTCGAAGCCCGCCTCGCTCAGAACGCGCGTGTGCGGCTGCTCGGCCATCCGTTGCTCGAACATCGAGGGGACGCGGTCCACCGTTCCGGTCGCCTCGACCCACTGGAGGACGACATCCCCGAGCACACGTTGCCACGGGGCCGGGCCGGCCGACGGGACGCTGCTCCACAGGAGCGCGAGGTGGCGACCTGAAGGCAGCCATTCCATCGCCAGGTCGGCGACCCGACGGCGTTCGAGCCGGTGGAACGCGGTGCCGGCGGTGACGAGATCGAACGCCTCGCGGGGATCGACGGCCTCCGCGCGCCCTGCGATCCAGCGAACGTGGCGGATCCCGGCCGCCTCCGCCTTGGCGCGCGCGAACGCGACGGTTTCCTGCTCCTGGTCGACCGCCCAGGCCTCGGCGAAGTGATCACACAGCGCGAGCGCGACCTGACCGGTGCCGCACCCGAGGTCGAGCAGCCGTCCGTGACCGTCGAGGCCGGCTCGCCCGACGAGGTCGTGTACCAGTGCGTCGGGATACGGGAGCCGGAACCGGTCGTAGAACGACGCGGTCCCCCGATAGAGATCGGTCCGGAACCGCAGCTCCTCGTCCACGCCGGCAGTCTCCCCGACGGGTCTACGGGTGCGGCGGACACCGGCAGGGTACGTATCGCTCGGCCGAGGAACACGAGGAATAGCGTCGAGGGCCGGCTGCGTTACCGGGCCGAAGCCCTCCCCCGGCGTTCGAATGGAGCCCCGATGCCTGCCGTCACGACCTCCGACACCTTGGTCCTCCCACGCGTCGCGGCCCCCGAACCGACCGCCACCGCGCGCCCCGTCGACGTGGTCGTGCCCGCGCACCGCAGCGTCGAGGGCGCGGGGTTCATCGTCTGGCGGCCGTTCCCCGGCGCCGTCGACGCGCACTTCGCCGACCCGTTCTTCCTCCTCGACGAGCTCGGCCCGGTCGAGTACCAGCCGTTCGAGGCGGTCGGCGCACCATGGCATCCGCACCGCGGCTTCGAGACGGTCACGTACGTGATCGACGGCGAGATCGCGCACCACGACTCCAACGGCGGCGGCGGCGTCATCCGCGAGGGTGACACGCAGTGGATGACGGCCGGGGCGGGGATCCTCCACGACGAGGTCCCGACGGAGGAGTTCCTGGCGCGCGGTGGCCCGATGCACGGCGTGCAGCTCTGGGTGAACCTGCCCGCGGCGCAGAAGTTCAGCCCCCCGCGCTACCAGGCGATCACCGGCGACGAGCTCACGCTGCTCACCTCACCCGACGGCGGCGCGCTCGTGCGCCTCATCGCCGGCGACCTCGCCGGCTACTCCGGTCCCGGCGTCACGCACAGCCCGATCACGTACGCGCACGCGACGATCAGCCCCGGCGCGCGCCTCATGGTGCCGTGGAATCCGGCGTTCAGCGCGCTGGTGTACGTCCTCGGCGGGCGCGGCACCGTCGGCGCCGAAGGGCGGCCGGTCGACGCGCACCAGCTCGTGCGGTTCGGTCCCGGCGACTCGATCTCGGTCACGGCGGCCGAGTCGCAGGACGTCGACCAGGGCGCGCTCGAGGTCCTGCTCCTCGGCGGACTCCCCATCCGCGAGCCGATCGCGCACTACGGACCCTTCCTCATGAACACGCGCGAGGAGATCATCCAGGCAATCGACGACTTCCAGTCGGGCCGGATGGGCACGATCCCGGCCGTCGACCTCGGCGGGGCCGAGTGAGCGACGCGCCGATCATCGCCGTCGCCGACGACCCCGAGCGCGCCCGCTACGAGGTGCGCGTCGACGGGCGGCTCGCCGGCTACTGCACTTACTCGCTCGCCGGTGATCGCATCACCTTCACCCACACGAAGATCTTCACGCAGTTCGAGCACCACGGAGTCGGCAGCCGGCTCGCGCACGAAACGCTCGACGACGTCCGCCGCCGCGGCTTGCACGTGGTCGCGAAGTGCCCGTTCATCGCGGCGTTCATCGAGGAGCACGAGGAGTACCAGGACCTCCTCGCCTGAGCCTGAGCCTGCGCCGCGCCCGGCGCGCGCCTCGATCGCGCGTCAGCGCATCGCGACGGGAAGCATGTCGATGCCCCGCACGAGCGACGACCGCACCCACTGCGGCGCGCCGGCGACTTCGAACGCGGGGAACCGCGAGCAGCTCCTCGAGCACGACGCGTCCTTCGATGCGCGCGAGCGCGGCACCGAGGCAGAGGTGCTCGCCGAACCCGAAGGCGACGTGCGAGGTGTCGACGGGACGGGTCACGTCGAAGCGGCCGGCCGTCGGGCCGAAGGCGTGCTCGTCGCGGTTCGCCGACGCGTAGAGCAGCACGACCCAGTCGTCGCGGGCGATGCGACGGCCACCGAGCTCGGTGTCGCGCGTGGCGGTGCGCCCGAACGTCTGGATCGGCGTGACCCACCGCAGGCACTCCTCGACGGCCGTGGCGATGCGCTCCGGCTCCGCCGCGAGCAGGTCGCGCTGGTCGGGGTGCTCGCTCAGCGCGAGCGCACTCCCGGACACGAGATGACGCGTCGTCTCGTTGCCGGCGACGAGCAGCGCGAGGCAGTACCCGACGGCTTCGGGCGTCGTCACCGGGCGCCCGTCGATCTCGGCGTGCGCGAGCACGGTCACGAGGTCGGCGTCGTCGTCGTCGTCGCCTCCGCGGGCGCGCCGCTCCTGGACGTGCGCGACGAGGAAGCGGTAGAGCTCGGCGAGGTCGTCGAGCGCGGGCGAGTCGGTGTCGGTGGAGGTGATCGCAGCATCCGACCAGCGCCGGAAGTCGTCGCGGTCGGTGTCGTCGATGCCGAGCAGCTCCGCGATCACGAGCACCGGGATCGGCGACGCGACCCGTGCGACGAAGTCGATCGTCTCCCCGCCGTCGATCTCGGCGAGTGTCCCGCGTGTGATTTCGCGTACCCGATCGACGATCGCGTTCATGGCGCGCGGGGTGAAGCGGCGGCTCACGAGCTTCCGCCACGGCGCGTGCTCGGGCGGGTCCATGTGGAGGATGGAGCCGAAGATCTGGCCGTCGTGGCGCAGCGGGTCGTTCATCAGCACCCCGCGCCCCGAGCAGAACCGCTCCGGGTCACGGCTCACGTCGCGCACGTCGTCGTAACCCGCGACCGTCCATGCGCCGGGCGCGTACTCGAACACCGGCGCCTCACGCCGCAGCGCGGCGAGCACGTCGTAGTAGTCGGTCCGGGTGAACAGACCGGCCACCTCGGGATCGATGTGCATGCCCGTCGCGGTCATCGATTCGTCCTCATCCCGTCCTCATACGAACGACGATTCCTCGTCGAGCCCGGCGTCGGGCCACGCCCCGATCATCGTCGTCTGGAAGTTGCACCAGCCGCGACCGCCGCCGACGGGATCGTCGACGCGCATGACCGCGTCGCGGATCTGGTGAAAGCGTCGCGCGGTCGCGGGGTCGGTGCAGTCGGCGACGTGCTCGCCGTCGACGTTCAGCTTGCCGCGCCATTCGCCGTGGTGGTGGCCGTCGAGGCCGAAGTAGAGCCCGGCGCCGAGGTGGAACCCGGTGTCGCCGAGCGCCTCGACGGTGATCGGGCGCGCGCCGCCGTCGGCCATCGTGAAGTGCAGCGTGCCGCCCAGCACCCGCCGGTTCACGGGGTCGAAGCGCAATTCCGGCACGAGCGCCGCGAACTGCTCGACGCGCCCGTCGGGATGCTCGACGCCACCCTCGACCATCTGCTCCTCGTACCCGAACGCGCGCATGAGCCGCTGCTGGTGGTGGACGCCGTAGCGCGAGCCGTCGGGCCGCTCCAGCAGCATCGGGCTCCACGAGAAGCGGAAGGCCACGCCGCGCATCGCCTCCCCGCGCGCCGCACCCTCGACGTCGGTCGGCGCGATGCCCACGTCCTGGCGGACTCCCCACGAGTGGTCGCGGGTCGAGAACCACGAGTCGGGCGTGATCTCGGTGCGCGCGCCGTCGACCTCCACCCATCCGGACGCCACGCCGATCTGGTGGTACCGCAATACCTCGGCGTCGAGCCGGTAGCCGCGGCGCGCGTGCTGGCGATCGCGCCGTTCGAGCACCGGATCGACGACGGCCACGAAGATCCATTCGAACGCGACCGGCACGACGTCGTTCGCCGCGCACGCGAAGCGCACCGTGCGATACGGCTCCACGACCTCGTAGTCGATCGGTCCGACACCGAGGCGGTCGGGGTCGTCGCTGAGGCGCCGGCTCCCGCGCACGGCCCACTGCTCCTTCCCACGCGACACGCCGGCGTAGCCGTCGAACACGTTGCGGTTCGTGTACTTGCCGATGCCGAGCGCAACCTGCAGCGAGCCGTCGCGCGCCGCGGCGTTCGCACACACCTTCTCGGTCCAGGAGCGGTCGGCCTGCGCGACGCGCGCGTGGGTCTCGACGACCTGATGGCTGAACATCTCGTCGGCGGCGACGAGCGGCCCGTCATCCGATGGCATCGCGGTGCCCCTCCCCTGCCGACGGCTCCCGCCCCGGTGTGACAGGCGCGGGTGATTCTGTAGCCTCCCGGCGACGCATGACAACCTTGGCGCAGCGCGACGACGCACAGCTCCGGCGCGGGTTCACCGCGTGGTGTGCCCACCAGTGGCCCACCGCCGGGTTCGCGGTCGAGCGCCTGGCGCGGCCGTCGGCGGGATGGTCGAACGAGACGCTGCTCGTGACGCTACAGGGAGCCGGTGCCGACGCCCGGCGCGAGCAGCTCGTGGTGAGGCTCCCGCCACCGATCCCGACCTGGCCGCACTACGACCTCGCCGCGCAAGCGCGCCTGCTCGACGCGCTCGCCGCCACCGCCGTTCCCGTGCCCGATCTCGTCGCGTTCGAACCCGACGCGCAGTGGTTGGGCGCCGAGTTCCTCGTGATGGCGCACGCGCCCGGGCGGCCCGGCGGTGAAGTCCCGGCGTTCGACCCCTGGATCGCCGACGCGCCGCCCGCCGATCAGCGGCGCCTGCACGAGTCGTACCTCGCGATGCTCGCGACGATCCACCAGGTCGACTGGCGCAGCGCGGCGCTCGACTCGGTGTTGCGCGGGGGCGACGGCGCGCTCGCGGCCGAGGTCGGCTGGTGGCGCGACTACGTCGACTGGGCCGCCGACGGCGCGCCGACACCCGTGCTCGCCGACGCGGCGGCGTGGTGCGCGGCCAACCTCCCGGCGGGAGAACCGGCCGCGTCCCTGTGCTGGGGCGACCCCCGCGTCGGCAACATGCTCTTCGCCGACGACCGTCGCGTCAGCGCGGTCCTCGACTGGGAGCTCGCGACGATCGGGCCCGCGGAATCGGATCTCGCGTGGTATCTCGCGCTCGACGAGCTGACGACGCGGTTCACGAAGCGGAGCGTCGCCGGGTTCCTCACGCGCGACGAGATCGTCGATCACGCGGAGCGGAAGCTCGGGCGCGGGCTCGTCGCGCTCGAGTGGCACGAGATCTTCGCCCTCGTGCGTTCCACCGCGATCAACGACCGCCAGGCCCGGCTCGCCGCGGCAGCCGGCGTCGCCTACCCGGGCGTCGCGGGCGCCGACAACCCGGTTCTCGGGCACCTCGCGCGCCGCGTCGAGCGCTACTCGGGCGCGTGACAGACGGCCTCGACGTTGTTGCCGTCGGGGTCTCGCACGAAGGCGCCGTAGTAGTTCGGGTGGTACTCGGGCCACACGCGCGGCTCGTGGAGAACCTCGGCCCCCGCGCCGACCGCGGCGGCGAAGAACGCGCGCACCGCGGCCCGATCGGGCGCCGTGAACGCGAGGTGCGATTCGCGGAAGCCGTCGCCCGTTTGCTGCGGTCCGATCCAGAAGTCGGGCTTCGGAGGGATGCCGTACCCGACGACGGGGCCAAAGTCCATGACGCGCGTCCCGCCGAGCGGCGCGAGCACCGCGTCGTAGAAGGACGCGCTCGCGGCGGGGTCGGCGCACTGAATCGAAACATGATCGATCATCCCGCCATGATGGCCGATCGACGAAGAACGGCGCCGCTTGGCCGGCCGCGCCGCGGTTCGTACACTCCGCACGTGGGCCGCACAAGTTCGACAGCGACGTCATGTCGCGTATGAGGATGCGACCCGCCCGTGCGTTCGCGGCGATGTGCGCCGTCACGGTCGTCGCGACGACCGGTTGCGCGAAGTCGTCGAAACCCACGTCGGTCCCGAAGGCGACCGTCACCCCGAGTACTGCGAAGGCAACGGTCTCCGCGGCGCGCCACGTGCTCGACGAGATCGCTCCCAACGGCGACGTCTCGCGCTCGACCGCCCTCGCAGCCTTCAGCATCGCAGTCACACCGCTGCCCGGCGTGTCCGTCCCCGCCGGCCCGCCCGGTACGGAGCTCTTCTCGGGCACCGAGCCGGTGCGCTGGCTCCGCAGCTACGAGTCGACGCTCAGCGCCGAGCAGCGCAAGGTGGCGAAGCCGTACCTCCACCCGAGCGCGGCGGCCGGCGCGGCCGCCGGCCTCGGAGACGGCGCGACCACCGCGGTCGCGGTCGCCGTCGCACGATCGGGAGCCGCGCCGGCGAGCGAGCGGCTCGCCGACGCAACGCAGGCGGCGGAGCAGGCCGAGATCGCGAAGATGTTGTCGCTCCTCGCTGCCCACCTGGGCCCGCTCGGGTACACGCCGCCCGCGGTCATCATGCCCGACCCGCAGGGAACCGCGTACGCCCAGGCGGTGCGGCGCGACGAGGACCCGTCGAAGTGCGACATGCAGTTCTTCCCGAAGGGAGTCGCGCTGAGTGGCGTGAACCTCGACTTCGTCGTCGCGCACGAGCTGTTCCACTGCTACCAGGACAAGACCGACGCCGCGGCGATGGTCGGCCACACCGGAGCCTGGTGGATCGAAGGGACCGCGTGCTGGGCCGCGCTCGCGATCACCGGCGCCGCGGGTCCGATGTACGACCACTGGAACGAGTACCTCCAGTCGCCCGAGAAGAGCCTGTTCTCACGCAGCTACGACGCCTTTGGTTTCTTCGAGCAGATCCAGTCGGCCGGTGCCGATCCGTGGCCGCTCGTGCTGAAGCTCGTCTCGGCGTCGAGCGACAAGGACCGCTACGCGTTCCTGGTGGCGGACGTCACTCCCGGCTACCAGCAGGTCGCGGCCTCCGCCTTCTTCCGCGAGCCGTCGATCGGGCCCGCGTGGGACATGACGGGACCGGGGATCCCCAGCACGAAGACAACGAGCTATCCGGGGATCGGCCCCGGCCAGAGCGTTTCCGCGTCGGCGTACGCGGACGCGATCGCGAACGTGACCTCCCACGCGGACGTGACCTCCGTGCGCGCCGACGGGTACGTGCGCGTCGCCGCCGAGAGCGGCCTCGATCGCGTCGTCGCGTCGGGCGCGACGCTCGATCTCTGCACGAAGATCGGCGGCTGCAAATGCCCCGAGGGCAGCACCGGCAGCCCACCCACGACAGCCGGCGACACGTTGATGCACCTGGCGTTGACAGGTGATGCGAACGGCGCGCAGGCCCAGGTCACTTCGCACACCCTCGACGAGTACTGCAAGCGCGCGCCGACGACGGCACCGGCGCCGAAGGGCGGCGGTGGCTGCTCGCTCCTCTCGCCGGCCGAGATCCACCAGCTTGCGCACATCCCGGTCACGGCCGGCGTCTTCGACGGCAAGGTCTGCAACTACGAGACTCCCGACTTCCACGCGGGGACGACGATCGGTGTCAACGACGCCATCGCCAAGGCCGCGCCCGTCTACGGAGGAACGCCGGTCGCGGGCCTCGGCACCGTGTTCACCCGGGTGACACCGAACCCGCTCTCGGGCGGGCGCTCGGCACTGCTGGTGGTGACCCCGGGCGGGAACCTCCCGCCGTTCTCGGTGAGCCTCACCTCGCCGAGCGCGACGATCGTCGCCGACGCCCAAGCACTCGCGCGCCTCGTCGAGTCGCGTCTCTGACCGGTCAGCCGGCGGGCGAGGAACTCGACAACGGCGGGGACGGCGTGCGGGACGGGAGCCCGCCCCTGACGGCGACGCCGCGCGAGCGCGAGCATGGACACCGCATGGATCTCACCGAAGCGGCGGTGCCCGCGTACTTCGCGACGATGGGTGCCGAGCATCTCTGGCTCCGCGCGCACCGAGCGGAGCGGGGCCCGAGCCCGGCCGACTACGAGCGGCGCGACACCGTCACCAGCCTGGCAATGGGTGTCGGGAGCCTGCTTGCACCGGTTGTCGTGCCCAGGCTGCTCGGGCGGTTCACGCCCGGCAAGGGACGGTACGGCCGCGCGCTGATCGCGACCGCGGTGGCCGCGGTCGCGATCACCACCGCCGCCGACGCGGTTGCGCGCCTCGACCCGCCCGCCACGGAGGACGATTCCGCCACAACCGCACCGGTTGCGGCCGGTCGTCGCCGCCGGCGAGCCGCCGCGCGCGCAGCGCGCCACGTCGCGGAGGTCGGCGGCATGGTCGCCGTCGCGGCGGGCGGCATCGCGATCACCACCACGTGGGCGTCGCGCACGACGATGAATCGCATGTGGCAGCGACGGGTCGTGCGCGATCTCGGCACCGGGCCCGCGCAGCTCGCGGTCGCGGTGCTGGCATGGGACTTCATCTACTACTGGAACCACCGCTTCATGCACGAGTGCCGGTACATGTGGGCGATCCACGTCGTGCACCACTCGAGTCAGCGCTACAACCTCTCGACGGCGTTGCGCCAGCCGGTCGCCGACGCGCTCGGGACGTTCGCGCCCTACAGCGCGCTCGCGCTCGTCGGCATCCGACCGGAGCTCGTCGCGCAGGCGCGCGGCATCAACCTGCTGTACCAGTACTGGATCCACACCGACACGATCGAGCGCATCGGCCCGTTCGAGCGCATCCTCAACACGCCCTCACACCATCGCGTGCATCACGGCAGTAACCCGCAGTACATCGACCGCAACCACGGGAGCATCCTCGTCGTCTGGGACCGCCTGTTCGGAACGTTCGAGGAAGAACGCGAGCCGGTCGTCTACGGGTTGACGAAGAACATCGACACGTTCAACCCGGCACGCGTCGCGGGGCGCGAGCACGCCGACATGCTGCGCGACGTCCGCCACTCGCGCAGTTGGCGCGAGCGACTGTCGTTCGTCGTACGCGGGCCGGGCTGGGCCTACCGCCACCGCGACGTCGCGGCCTGACCGCGCGCTACGCGATGCGGTCGCGCTTCCAGACCGCCGCGAGGAACAGCGCGACGAGCACGATCAGCGGCACGCCGAGCACGAGGTAGTAGGCGAACGAAGCGTCGTGCCGAGCACGGAAGATGTTGCGCGCCGCGACGAACGCGACGACGACCGGGACAATCGACAAGAGGATGCGCCCGATCGGCCCGAAGGTCATCGGACCGCCCCGGACCCGTGAGAGACGGTGTTCCGGCCGTCGCCGGGCCCGTGCTTCCTCGATCCACTCGGCCGGGTGCGGGTCGGGCGCGTCGAAGCGGGTGAGACAGCGCGGGCACCAGTCGCCGGCCCCGGCGGGTGCCCCGCACAGGCGGCAGCTGCCCTCGGCGTCGGAGTGCTCGACCGCGCTCATTTCCGAGGTGTCGGCGGGGCGGTCGCGGCTCCTGAGCGCGCCGCCGTGGAAACGGGTTGCGCGACGGCACACGATCAGTTACGATATGTCGGTACCGATCGTTACCGATCGGCAAGCCCCCCGATGAGAGGTTCGAATCATGAGAGAGATCCACGAAGGACGCGGTCGCCGCGGACACCGTCACGCCGAGGCCTGGGAGGGCCGGCGGCGGGGCGGGCGCATGCGGCGGGGCGACATCCGCACCGCAACGCTCGCCGTGCTCGCCGAGGAACCGGGTCACGGATACGACGTGATCCAGCGGCTCGAGGAGAAGACCGGCGGGGCATGGCGCCCGAGCCCGGGCTCGGTCTACCCGACCCTGCAGCTGCTCGAGGACGAAGGCCTGGTCCGCTCGTCGATACACGACAGCAAGCGGGTCTACGAGATCACCGAGTCGGGCCGCGAGGAATCGGTTCGGCGCGTCGAGGAGGCCGGTGGCACCCCGTGGGAGCTGGCCGGCCGCGACGACGACCGCGTCGGCGACCTGCGCGACGCGATGCGCCAGCTCCTCATCGCCGCCAAGCAAGGGACGGCGTCGAACGACCGCCAGTGCATCGAGCGCACGACCGAGATCCTGAATCGGGCGCGCAAGGAGATCTACACGATGCTCGCGGAGCTCTGAGCAGCACCGCGATCCCTGATGCCCCCCCGGGCGCAGCCACCGCACCGGAGCTCCGAGCCGTTCGGGGCTCCGGTGTGCGCGCGTCTACCTACCAGTAGGTAGGCTTTGCCCGTGCAGACCACGGAACTGCTGACGGAGCTGGAACCCGTCGTCGAGCGACTGCTCGAACACCACCTCGCCGTCGCGAAGGAATGGTTCCCGCACGCGCTCGTGCCCTGGAGCCGGGCCCGGGACTTCGCCACCGCCGAGCCGTGGGACACCGACGCCGCGCCGCTCGCCCCCGCGGTGCGCAGCGCCCTCCTCGTGAACCTGCTCACCGAGGACAACCTCCCGTACTACACGGGCACGATCACCTCCCTCTACGGGACGGACGGGCCGTGGGGAACGTGGGTGCGGCGCTGGACCGCGGAAGAGGGCCGCCATTCGATCGTGCTGCGCGACTACGTGACCGCGACCCGCGCGCTCGACCCGGTCGTGCTCGAGCGCGCGCGCATGGCCCAGGTCGAGTGCGGCCAGGTGCCGACGCCCCGCGGTCCGCGCTACGGGCTCGCGTACGTCGCCCTGCAGGAGCTGGCCACGCGCGTCGCCCACCACAACACGGGCAAGTTGCTCGACGACCCCGCCGGGCTCGAGATCATGAAGCGCGTCGCCGCCGACGAGAACCGCCACTACCTCTTCTACCGCGGGCTCGCCGACGCCGCGTTCGCGATCGACCCCTCAGGGATGATGTGCGCCGTCGAGCACGAGGTCCGCACCTTCGAGATGCCCGGCACCGGCATCGTCGACTTCCGCCAGCACGCACGCGCGATCGCGAGCGCGGGGATCTACGACTTCGGCGTCCACTACCAACAGATCCTCGTGCCCGTCGTGTTGCGGCACTGGAACATCGAAGCGCGCGAAGGCCTCGATGCCGACGGTGAGCGCGCCCGCGACGCGGTCGTCGCCTACATCGAACGGGTTGGGCAGGCTGCGCGGCGCGCCGCCGACCGCCGGGCAACCGCCGCCGAGCGGGCGGCGCGCGTCCTGGTCAGTTGAAGCCGCGGTTGTCCTGCTTGAGCGCGGTGTCGATGCACAGCGCCGACGCGACCACCAGCGCGCGCAACGGATCGTCGAGCGGTCGGTGGATCTGCACGACGTAGTTGTCGGCCGTGGTGAAGACCGTCTTGGCGAGGCCTTCCCACGTCTTCGTCACGCGCGCCACTTCGGTTCCCGAGGCGTCCTGAACGCTGAAGTTCCACGCACGCCAGTTCTCCGCGTTGAGTGACCCGACGTCGTGGCCACCGGCAGTCAGTGCGAAACGGATCTTGCCGAAGACCTTCTTCTGACCGACCTCGCCGATCGGCGAACCGTCGGCCGCCTCGACCTGGAACTTCGACTTCATGATCTTGCGGGGGCGCGTGAGCCGCATCAGGCACACGCCGCTCGCGTCGCGGATCTCGTACGTGTGGGTCATGAACTGGTCGAGGCTGGTGACGAGACGCGCCGCCTTCTTCAGCGTGCTCTGCCCAACCTCGCTCACCGACCCGAGCATCGTGCCGTTCTGGGCGAAGACGTCGTATTCGTTCGTGAGCTCGACGATCTTCGCCTTCTGGTTCACGACGAGGACCGGTTCGGTGAGCAGCGTCCCTCCCCCACCACTGACTGGGTCGAGACCGGCCTGTCGCTGTACCTGGTCGCGCACCTTCTCGGCGTCGTCGCTGCCCTTCGGCGGCGTGAATCGGCCCGGGGGGCGCGGCGGTGTCGGCTGGTCGCTCATCGGGAAATGATCGGCGCGCGCGGCCCGGGACGCAAGGACCGGCGCCACTCACCCGAGTGGCGGCAACCCGATCGGGTTCGGGTAGCGGATCAGACCTGACCGTGACACCGCGGTCGCAACGGAATCGAGTCGGAGAAGAAGCGATCGTCGCTCGTCACCGTCGACCGCGGCCCACGGAACGGCGGCGAGGTCGTCGGTAGTCCTTTCCACATCCTGGCGGAGCGCCTGACCGGCGCCCGTGAGGACGCCTCCCGCGTCGACGAACCCGCGCGCGGCGCATCGCTGCCGGGCGGCCGCCCAGTCATCGGTGTTCCATCCGCGAGCCCGCTGTAGATCGGTCGGATCGCGCTCCTGCTCGAGTGCGATCAGCACGTGTGCTTCCAGGCCGTCGAGCCCTGCGGCCGTCAACGCAGCAACGTGGCCGTCGCCGCGGTGCTCGCGCAGCGTCGTACACCACTGCCACAGCGCGGCGACGGGATCGTCAGTGCACGCGAGCGCGGCGTTCGCGGCGAACAACGGCCGGCCCGCGCGCACGCCCGACGCGGCGGCGCGCGCGAGCGCGGGATTCACCACGACGGCGACCCGCTCGACGCCGGGCACCAGGCGGCGCAGCGTCGCGGCTCCGGCGTCGGCGCGCGCGGCGAGAAACGACCTCGGCTCGGCGCGTTGCCACACCTCGGGGACCCAGCGCGCGACGAAGCTCGGGGCGAAGTTGAAGAAGGTCGCGTCGACGACGGCGGCCTCGACGCGACCCATCGGCGCGGCGCGGAACCCGAAGTAGCTCATCCAGAAGCCGGAGCACCCCAAGCGGCGGCCGGCCTCGACGGTCTCCTCGCCGAAGTAGGTGACCGCGTGCAGGGTCTCGACCCGCATCCAGATGTCGCGTGCGAAGGTCACGGGCGCGATCTTCCCAGGGATCGGCGAAGTCGCGATGAGTTCCGGCGCGCCGCGGCGTCGAACCAGACAACACTGCTCGCCCGCTCGACGAGGGAGACCCGATGACCACCCGAGACCGCGCCCCGATCGGCGCACCCTGCTGGATCGACATCACGACGTCGGATGTCGAGCGCACCCGCGCGTTCTACTGCGACCTGTTCGGCTGGACGGCCGAGGAGCCGAACCCCGAGTTCGGCGGCTACTTCAACTTCCAGCACGACGGCGCACGCACCGCGGGGTGCATGGCGGCCGCGCCCGGCATGCCCGACGTCTGGTCGGTGTACCTCGCGACCGACGACGCCGCGAAGACGGTCGCAGCCGCCGGCGCGAACGGCGGGACCACGATCGTCGAGCCCATGGCCGTGGGCGACCTCGGCACGATGGCCGTGATCGTCGACGCGGGCGGCGCGCCGATCGGCATCTGGCAGCCCGAGACCTTCGGCGGCATCGCCGTGCTCGGGGAGCCGGGCGCGCCGAGCTGGTTCGAACTGCACACCCGTGCGTACGACCCGTCGGTCGCGTTCTACCGCAACGTCTTCCGCTGGGACACGCACGTCGTCAGCGACGCGCCCGAGTTCCGGTACACGACGCTCGGCGAGGGCGAGGGCCAGCTGGCGGGGATCATGGACGCTTCGGGATTCCTCCCCGACGGCGTGCCTGCACACTGGTCGGTCTACTTCGAGGTCGCCGACGTCGACGCCACGCTCGCGCGAATCGGCGTGCTCGGCGGCTCGACAATGATGCCCGCCGAGGACACGCCGTACGGCCGCCTCGCGGTGGCGCTCGACCCGACCGGCGCAGCGTTCAAGCTCCGCGGCGCCTGAGCGCACCGGCTGGCGCCGGCCCGCGACTGCTCACCGACCCGGTTCCGACCGGGCCGGTGTCGCGCGCGCCGTCGGCAGGTCAGGTCGGTACCGACGGGTCGGGAACGCCGGCCTCGGCCCGCTCGAGCTCCGGCGCCCGCGCGACCCCGAAGAGCGACGCGACGACGATCACCGCGCCGATCGCTTCGAGCACGGTGACCGATTCGCCGAAGAACACCCACGCCCCGATCGCGACGAGCGGTGCCTCCGCCAGCAACAGCGGCGCCGAGATCGACGTCGGCACGAAGCGGTGCGCCCAGATCATGAGCACGTGGGCCGTGGTGCCCGACAGCGTCGTGCACGCGGCGAAGAAGAAGCCGCGCCCGCTCAGCATCAGGCTGCCGTGCGCGATCGCCGCGACCGGCACGATCAACAGCACCGCGGCCGAGAAGGTGCCGAGCATGAACGCGAACGGGTCGACGGTGAAGTTCGTGCGTAGCACGCGCCCGTAGACGAACCACGCCGAGTTCAGCACGAGGCTGAACACCGCGACGGCGTCGCCGGCGAGGCTCCAGGTGCCGCTACTCGACGCGGCCGCGGCGACGATGACCGTCCCGACGACGGCGACCACCGCGCGGAGGACGTGTGAGCGCCCCGCGCGCTCACCGAGGAACGCAACCGCGAACGCGATCACCAAGACGGGCTGGAGCGATCCGATCAGGGTCACGTCGAGCAGTCGGGTCATGCCGAAGGCGATGAACGTCGACCCGGCGGCCGCCGCGAAGAACGCGCCCGCGCCGAGCAGAAGCAGCGTCCAGCGCCCGGCGGTCACGCCGGGCGGCCGGAACGCGACCGAATGGCCGTGCCGCGACCGGTAGGCCACGATCACGGCGAGGGGCGGCAACGCGAAGAGCAACCGCCATGTCGTGAAAACGAGCGCGTCGGAATGGCCGGCGCGCACGAAGAGCGACGAGCACGACCACAGCGCGATCGCGAGCAGCACCGCGAGCACCGCCCGCCGCTCGATCGGATGGCTGCGGATGCCTGCGGCGACTTCGACCACGAAGCGAACCTACCCGCACGGTCGTTCCCCGCCCGTGGCGTTCTCGCTCCGGTTAGCTTCGGCGCGTGCCCGACGAGCCGCCGTTCCGGTACCGCTCTCCCGACGAGGACAGCGGGCGCTGGATCGGATTCCCTTTCCGTGCCGGCGACGTCGTCATCAGCACCCGCTCGAAGCACGGCACGACCTGGATGCAGATGATCTGCGCGCTCCTCGTGTTCCAGTCGCCGGACCTTCCCGCGTCGCTCGGCCGCATCTCGCCCTGGCTCGACTGGCTCGTCGCGCCCCGCGACGACGTGTACGAGCGGCTCGCCGCGCAGCCGCACCGTCGCTTCGTGAAGACGCACACCCCACTCGACGGCATCCCCCTCGACCCGCGCGTGACCTACATCGTGGTCGCGCGCCATCCACTCGACGCGGCCGTCTCGCTGTACGACCAGGGCGACAACATCGATCGCGACCGCTTGCGCGAGCTGACCGGGCAGCCCGCACCGACAACGCCGCCCGCACCCCGCCCGCCCCTGCGTGACTGGCTGATCGAATGGATCACGGCCGACGTGAGTCCGCGCGACGAGCTCGATTCACTGCCCGGCGTGATGTGGCATCTCTCCGACGCGTGGGCCCGCCGCGAGCAGCCGAACGTCGTGCTGATCCACTACGACGACCTGTTGAGCGACCTCACCGGGGAGATGCGCGGGCTCGCCGACCGGCTCGGGATCACCGTTGCCGACGAGGCGTGGCCGCGGCTCGTACGCGCCGCGACGTTCGCCGAGATGCGCGACAACGCGAGCACGCTGGCACCCGACCCGGCGGGCGTGTTCAAGGACCGGTCCCGCTTCTTCCGGCGCGGGACATCGGGCAGCGGACGGGAGATCCTCGGCGAGGCCGAGCTCGCCCGCTATCACGCCCGCGCCGCGCAGCTGGCCCCAGCCGACCTGTTGCGATGGCTGCATCGAGGCGACTCCGGGCGGCGCTGACCACCACGCGCCGCAGGCCCGTGCCCCCGATCGGCACCGCGTCTCCCCGGCACGGGTGTGCGGTGGAGCGCGACGCCGGGGCAGACTCGCGGCGACACCACCATGTTGACGTACGCCCCGAGCGCGCCGTTGGAGGGCCGACATGCCACAACAGATCCCGCTGGTCGAGTACCTGGCGCTCGAACCCGAGCCGCACCTCGTCGCACACGAATGCGTCGCGTGCGGGGCCCGTTACTTCGACCGCCGCAACGCCTGCGCGAACTGCTTCGGCACCGAGTTCCGCGACGCGTCCGTCGCCACCAACGGCGAGGTGCGCGCGTTCACGATCGTCTCGCTCGCCGCGCCGGGGATCCCGGTCCCGTTCGTCGCCGCCGTCGTCGACTGCGACGGAACGAGCGTGCGGGCGAACATCGTCAACATCGATCCGGACCCGGACCACGTGCACGTCGGGATGAAGGTCCGACTCGCAACCCAGGTCGTCGGGGTCGACGCCGCGAACACCGAAGCCGTCGGGTTCGGTTTCGAGCCGCTGGAAGGAGCGCGCAATGGCCAGTGACGACATCTGGATCCTCGGGATCCACATGACGAAGTTCGGCAAGCACCCCGACAAGGACACGATCGACCTCGCGAGCGAGGCGACGATGGGCGCGCTCGCCGACGGTGGCGTGACGATGCGCGACATCGGCATCCTCGCGGCCGGCAACCTCATGGGCGGCCCCGGCAGCATCGGCCAGACGATCCAGAAGCAGGTCGGCCAGACCGGTATCCCGGTCTACAACGTCGCCAACGCGTGCGCGACCGGAGCGACCGCGCTGCGCACCGCGATCATGGGGGTGAAGGCCGGCGAGTGCGACATGGGGCTCGCGGTCGGCGTGGAGAAGCTCGCGGGCGCCGGCCTGCTCGCGGGCGGCTCGCGCGGCGCCGACTCCGACACGTACACACCGCGGGGCCGGTACGGCGCGGTGGCGCCGGTCGACGGCCGCATCGGCACCGAGACCATGCCCGGCGTGTTCGCGCAGATCGGCATGGAGTACGGCCACCGTTACGGCGGCGTCGACTTCGAGCTCTTCGCGAAGATCTCGGAGAAGAACCATGCGCACTCGACGCTGAATCCGCTGGCGAGCTACCAGAAGCGCTTCACGCTCGAGCAGATCATGAACGACGTGATGATCGCCTACCCGAACACCCGCCCGATGTGCTCCGCGAACTGCGACGGCGCGGCCGCGGCCGTCGTCGTGAGCGACGCGAAGCTCAAGACCCTCTCCGGCGAGCAGCAGCGGCGCGCGGTGAAGGTCGCGGCGTCGGTGCTCACCACCGACCCGTGGGAGGAGGCGTGCCAGATCCTCCCGAACGTCAACATGCTGACGCGCAATGCCGCAGAGCAGGCATACGAAGCGGCTGGCGTCGGCCCCGACGATCTCGACCTCGTCGAGCTCCACGACTGCTTCGCGACCGCGGAGCTCGTCCACTACGACAACCTCATGCTCTGCGAGGAGGGTGGCGCCGCTGATTTCTTCCGCTCCGGCGCGACGTGGCGCGACGGCAAGACGCCGGTAAACGTGTCGGGCGGGCTGGAGTCGAAGGGTCACCCGATCGCGGCCACCGGCATCGCGAACATCTGGGAGATCTGCCATCACCTGCGCGGCGAGGCGGGCGACCGCCAGATCGAGGGCGCGCGGGTCGGGCTCGCGCACGTGATCGGGCTCGGCTCCGCGTGCGGGGTGCACATCCTCGAGCGCGCCGCCGCGTGATCGAGTTCACCGGCCGGGACGGCAACCGGATCGCCGCGGATCGAGCCGGCGATCCGGCCGACCCGCCGGTGGTGCTGCTCCACGGGGGCGGCCAGACGCGCCACTCGTGGGGCACGACGCTCAACGCCCTCGCCGACAAGGGGTGGTGCGCCTACGCCGTCGACCTGCGCGGCCACGGCGACAGCGCCTGGGCCGCCGACGGCGACTACTCGCTCGACGCGTTCGCGGGCGACGTGCTCGCGATCGTGCGCACGCTCCCGCAGCCGCCACCGCTCGTCGGCGCCTCGCTCGGAGGCGTCGCCTCGCTCGCGGCGATCGGCGAACATCCCGATCAGCACGTCGCGCGCGCGCTCGTGCTCGTCGACGTCGCGCCCCGCATGGAGGAACAGGGCCGCATGCGCATCGGCGCGTTCATGATGGAGCACATGGACGACGGCTTCGGCTCGCTCGAGGACGTCGCCGACGCGATCGCGGCGTACAACCCACACCGGCCGCGGCCGACCAACCTGCGAGGGCTCGAGAAGAACCTGCGCCGTCACGACGACGGCCGCTGGTACTGGCACTGGGATCCCGCGTTCATCGGCGGTCGCCTGGGCGGTGCCGACGAGACGCGCGCGTCGCTCATCGACCCGGAGCGCTTGCAGGACGCGGCCCGGGCCCTCACCGTCCCGACGCTCCTCGTCCGCGGACGCTCCAGCGACCTGCTCAGCGAGGAAGGCGCCCAGGAACTGTTGGCCCTCGTGCCCCACGCGGAGCTCGTCGACGTCGCCGGCGCGGGCCACATGGTCGCCGGCGACCGCAACGACCCGTTCAACGACGCGGTCGTCACCTTCCTCGACCGCGTGCGCGCGGAGCACTGAGCGGGCGCTCGGACCGGCAGCCGTGGCCACGCAGATCGTGCTGTTGCGCGGCATCAACGTCGGGGGTCGAAACAAGCTGCCGATGGCCGACCTGCGCGCCGCGCTCACCGACGCCGGGTTCGCAGACGTCCAGACCTACGTGCAGAGCGGCAACGTCGTGCTGTCGGGCTCGTCGGCACCCGCAGCGACGGCGCGCCGGGTCCACGACCTCGTCGCCGAGACGTTCGGGCTCGACGTCGCCGTCGTCGCGCGCACCCGGGCCGAGCTCGCGGCGGTGGTGAAGCGCAACCCGCTGCGCGCGGTCGCGACCGAGCCGAAGCGGTACCAGGTGAGCTTTCTCGGCGAGAAGCTCGACCGCGACACCGTGGCGAAGATCGACGCGGTGACGGTCGCACCCGAGCAGTTCACCGTCGTCGGTCGCGAGATCTACGCGTGGCATCCCGACGGCGTCGCGCGCTCACCGTTGTGGGCGATGCTCGCGGGCCCGAAGCTGGGCGTACCCGCCACGGCCCGCAACTGGACGACCGTCACGAAGCTCCTGGAGCTGGCCGGCGATTGAGCGCGGCTCGGGCGGATCAGGCGACTTCGGCGTCGACGTCGACAACCGGCGCGACGAACTGCGAGTTGTAGAGCCGCGCGTAGGGGCCGTCGCGACCGAGCAGCTCCGCGTGGTTACCGGTCTCGACGATGCGGCCGTGCTCGACCACGAGGATCACGTCGGCGCCCCGGATCGTGGAGAGCCGGTGCGCGATCACGAAGCTGGTGCGCTGGTGGCGCAGCGCGTTCATCGCTTCTTGGATGAGGACCTCGGTGCGCGTGTCGACCGAGCTGGTCGCCTCGTCGAGGATCAGGATGGCCGGGTCGGCGAGGAAGGCGCGTGCGATCGTGAGCAGCTGCTTCTGCCCCGCGCTGATGTTGTCGCCCTCTTCGTTGATCAGCGTGTCGTAGCCGTCGGGCAGTGAGTGCACGAACCGGTCGACGTACGTCGCACGTGCGGCCTCGAGGATCTGATCCTCGGTCGCGCCGGGATCGCCGTACGCGATGTTGTCGCGGATCGTGCCGCCGAACAGCCACGTGTCCTGGAGCACCATGCCGAGCTTGGAGCGCAGCTCGTGGCGCGGCATCGACGAGATGTCGCGACCGTCGAGGGTGATGACGCCGCCGTCGAGCTCGTAGAAGCGCATGATGAGGTTCACGAGCGTGGTCTTCCCGGCACCGGTCGGGCCGACGATCGCGATGGTCTGCCCCGGTTCCGCGAGCAGCGAGAGCGACTCGATCAAGGGCTGGTCGGGCGAGTACGAGAACGTGACGTCGCGGAACTCGACCCGCCCGCGCACCGGCTCGTCCGTCTCGATCGCGACCGCGTCTGGGCTCTGCTCCTCGGCGTCGAGCAGCTCGACGACCCGCTCGAAGGACGCGATCCCGGATTGGAAGACGTTCATCATCGACGCGAGCTGCGTGAGCGGCATCGAGAAGTTGCGCGAGTACTGGATGAACGCCTGGATGTCGCCGATCGTGATCGCTCCGCTCGACACTCGCAGGCCGCCGACAACCGCGACGATCACGTACTGCACGTTGCCCATGAACATCGTGAGCGGCTGCATGAGGCTCGACATGAACTGGGCGCCGAACGACGACTCGTAGAGCTCGTCGTTCGTCTCGCGGAAACGGGCCTCCACCTCGCGCTGACGACCGAACGCCTTGACGACGGCGTGCCCGGTGAAGGTCTCCTCGATCTGCGCGTTGAGGATTCCGGTGCTCTTCCACTGCGACATGAAGCGCGGGCGGGCGCGGCGGGCGACGATGCGCATCAGCCACACCGACACCGGCACCGTCGTCAGCGCCACGACCGCGAGCAGCGGCGAGATGCTGAACATCATCGCCGCGACACCGATGAGCAGCAGTACCGACGTGAGCATCTGGCTCAACGTCTGCTGGAGGCTCTGCGCGACGTTGTCGATGTCGTTGGTGACCCGGCTGAGGAGGTCGCCGCGGGCCTGCTTGTCGATGTAGCTGAGCGGCAGCGCGTTGACCTTGTCCTCGACCAGCGAGCGCAGCTTGTACATCAGGCGCTGGATCACGCCGGCGAGCATGTAGGCGGCGATGATCGAGAGCGCCGAGGAACCGCCGTAGAGCGCGACCGCCTGCCAGAGGACATGGTGCAGCGCACCGAAGTCCATGTGGTGGCTGATGACGCCCCGCACGATGATGTCGGTTCCGTGGCCGAGCACGCGCGGCCCGAGCACGTTGAGCGTCGCGCTCGCGATCGCGACGATCGCGACGAACGCGAGCACCACCCACATCGGCCCGAGCATCTGGCCGAGGCGCCGGACGGCGTTGCGGAAGTCCTTCGAGCGCTCGGCGGGCATCCCGGCCGAGTTCCACCGGCCTGCGGCGCGCGTGTCGGGTGCGGAGAGGTCGACTTCCTCCTCTTCGTGGCGGTCGTCGACGACGGTCATGCGGCGCTCTTCTCGCCGATCTGGCTCTGCACGATCTCGGCGTACGTGGGGCAGTCGCGGATCAACTCGTCGTGCGTCCCCGTGCCGACGATCACTCCGTCTTCGAGCACGATGATGTTGTCGGCGGTCGAGATGGTCGAGACGCGTTGCGCCACGATCACGACGGCCGAATCGCGCGTGTAGGGCACCAGCGCGGCGCGCAGGCGGGCGTCGGTCGCGAGGTCGAGCGCGGAGAACGAGTCGTCGAACACGTAGATGTCGGGCCGCCGGATGAGCGCGCGGGCGATGGAGAGCCGCTGGCGCTGCCCTCCGGAGACGTTGGTACCGCCCTGCTCGATCCGTGCGTGCAGCCCGCCGGGCATGGCCCGGACGAAGTCGGCCGCCTGCGCGACGTCGAGCGCGGTCCACATCTCTTCCTCGGTCGCGTCGGGCTTTCCGAACTGCAGGTTGCTCGCGACGGTTCCCGAGAAGAGGTACGGGCGCTGGGGGACGAAGCCGATCGTGCTCCACAGCACGTCGGGATCGAGGTCGTGGACGTCGACCCCGCCGACGAGCACCTCGCCTTCCGTACTGTCGAACAGGCGCAGGATGAGGTTGGCGAGCGTCGTCTTGCCCGCGCCGGTACTGCCGATGATGGCCGTCGTCTGACCGGGCTGCGTCGCGAAGTTGATGCCCTTGAGCACCGCGTGCTCGGCGCCCGGGTAGCTGAAGCCGACACCACGGAACTCGAGCGCGCCGTGCGTCACGACGTCGCGCACAGGGTCCGCGGGCGGCACGACGCTGGAGTCGGTGTCGAGCACCTCCTGGATGCGGTCGGCAGAGACCGACGCGCGCGGGATCATCGAGATCATGAAGGTGGCCATCACCACCGACATGAGGATCTGCACGAGATACGTGAGGTAGGCGATGAGCGTGCCGACCTGGATGTGGCCCGAGCTCACCCGGCTGGCACCGAGCCAGAGCACCGCGACGCTCGACGCGTTGATGAGGAAGTTGACGGTCGGGAACATCGACGCCATCAGCCGCCCGGCGCGCAGCGACACGACCGTGAGGTCGTCGTTCGCGCCGTCGAAGCGCTTCGTCTCCTGCGGCTCGCGGACGAACGCGCGCACGACGCGGATCCCGGTGATCTGCTCACGCAATACCCGGTTGACCTGGTCGATGCGTACCTGCATCAGCCGGAAGGCCGGCACCATCTGCGCCACGAGGAACCCGAGCACGATCGCGGCGACGGGCATCGCGACGACGAGGATGACCGACAGGCCGACGTCCTGGCGCAGCGCCATGAACACGCCGACGACCATCGTGATCGGAGCTGCGATCGCCATCGTGCAGGCCATCACCACCAGCATCTGCACCTGCTGCACGTCGTTGGTGATGCGCGTGATGAGCGACGGGGCGCCGAACGTGCCGACCTCGCGGGCCGAGAAGTCGGTGACCTTGTGGAAGAGGTTCTTGCGCAGGTCGCGGCCGAAGCTCATCGCGACCATGCCGCCGAAGTACACCGCCCCGATCGAGAAGACGATCTGGATCAGCGCGAAGCCGACCATGAACGCGCCCCACGTGTAGATGTACCCGACGTTGCCGGGCAGGACACCGTTGTCGATGATGCGCGCGTTGATCGTCGGCAGGGTGAGCGACGCCGAGGTCTGCACCGTCTGCAGCACGACGATGAGCAGCAGCAGGTTGCGATACGGAGCGAGGTGGGACCCGAGGAGTCGCTTCAGCACGCGCGCTCCCCGACTCCGACACCGTGCAGGAACAGTGCGACGAGCTCGTCGGCAGTGCTGGGCTCTCCCGCGAGCATCGGGTGCGTCGACGCGAGCGTGAGCGCGCGCAGCAGGCGCGCCGCGGCGACCGGCTCGACGCGGATCTCGCCGCGGTACGTCGCGAGCAACGACACCGAGCGCGCCGCTGTCGGACATCGGCCGCCTCGCCATCTCGTGGAAACGGCTGCGGACGCTCGAGACGAGCCTCCAGATGTCGATGACGCGCTGTTGCATGATCACGATCGCGGCCTGGAGCGCGGTTTCGAGGTCAAGGTCGCGCCCGATCGCCGTCGATCGCGGCGTCGAGCGGGGCTTCATCGAGCGCGGTCTCGATGACGGCGGCGATGATCTCGTCCTTGTCGGCGAAGGCCCGGAAGATCGTGCCCTCCGCGATGCCCGCCGCCTCGGCGATCTGGCGGCTCGTGACCCGGTCGCCGTGCTCGAGCAGCAACGGCAGGGTGGCCGCGACGATCATCGAGCGACGCTCCTCGGGCGGGAGCGCGCTCGCCCGCTTCGCCTTCGTCGCCGTGGGGGGGCCCATGAGGACGGCAGACTACTGAGTGAGTCCTCACTCACCCAAATCCGGCACTCCCGCGATCGGCGGCGGGCGAGCGGCGGCGGGCAATCCAAGTCCGCACCAAGTCCGCACCGCCGAAGGAAGACGACGTTCACGGAGACGTCGTAGGCAGCCACCTCGATGATCCACCCGAGCCCTGGCAGTCCGTAGTGGGGCCGCCTCCACTTGACGGTGTACTGAAGGCCCGGGATCGTGATTAGGTTCCGATTCATGGTGCGAGCATTTGATTTTGTCGTGGTCGGTGGTGGTTCGGCGGGCGCAGTCGTCGCCGCCCGCCTGTCGGAGGACCCGAGCGTCCGGGTCGCGCTGCTCGAGGCCGGCGGACCGCCGCCTGCCACCGAGGCGATGCCGGTCGCGTGCGCGATGTTGCAGCAGGACCCGGATACCGACTGGATGTACACCGCCGATGCTGGCGGTTGCGGGCTCGGGCTCGACGAGGGCCGAATGATGGTGCCGCGCGGCAAGATGCTCGGCGGATCGTCGGGCATCAACTACATGGCGTACGTACGCGGGCATCCCGGAGACTTCGATGCCTGGGCTGCGGGCGGCGCGACCGGCTGGAGCTACGACGAGGTGCTTCCTTACTTCAAGAAGAGCGAACGCCTCGCGCCGAGTGGCGACGTCGTCATCGACGCCGATGCGCACAACACGACAGGTGCGCTCGGCGTGTCGGTACGGGCACCGGTGCTACGCGCCGGGCAGCAGTTCGTCGACGCCGCGGTCGCGGCCGGCATCCCTCGCGGCGACTACAACGGCCGTGATCGCGGTGGGGCCGACGGCGTCGTGTCGCTGCTCCAGACGACCACACGCGATGGCAAACGCGCGAGCACGTATCACGCGTTCCTCGAAGGTGACGCGGAGCGACGCCCGAACCTCGAGATCATCTGCCACGCGCACGTCACTCGCGTGGTGCTCGAGCGTGACGGCAGCACGTTGAGAGCGACGGGCGTCGAATACCGCACCGCGGACGGCGCGACTCAGGTCGTCCGGGCCGACCGCGAGGTGATCCTGAGCGGCGGCGCGGTCGGCTCGCCGCATGTGCTGATGCTCTCGGGCATCGGGCCACGCGCCGAGCTCGAGGCGGTCGGTGTGGCGTGCACGCTCGACGCGCCCGAGGTGGGCAAGCACCTGAAGGACCACTTGCAGGTCGGGCTGATGTTTCCGGCACCCGGTATCGGCGTGTCGATGAACGACGTCGGCGTCTCGATGGGGCCCGACGCGCTCCGCGCGCCGAACGGCCCGCTCCCCGCGGACCCGGCCGACGACCCGTCGCTCTCGCCTGAGTTGCAGGCGCTCAAGGCCGACGCCGAGCGGCGCGTCACCGAGTGGGCGACCACGGGCCACGGGCTCGTGTCGTCGTCGCTGTACGACGCGGCGGCATGGTGCTCTACCGGCCTCGGCGACGACCATACGCACGACGCTCAGCTCGCCGTGTTCGTCACCGGCTACAACCGCGACATCTGGCAGCGCTGCTTGCGCGTCGACCCCGACGAGTACTTCGACGACGCCGACGCCACGCTGGCACCCGACGCGGAGAGCATCTTCGTGCTCGCCAACCCCGTGCAGCCGCACAGCGAGGGCGAGATCCGCCTCGCGAGCGCCGACCCGCTCGTGCACCCCGACATCCGTATGAACTACTACGGCGATCCGTACGACCTCGACGTGATGATCGCCGTGCTGCGGCGCGCGCTCGACATCGCCGAGCACTGGCCGGACGAGCTCGGCCCCCTCCTCGTACCGAAGACGCTCGCGGCCAAGCACGGCTACGAGCCGGGTGATCGTCCGAGCGACGCGCTCCTCGCCGACATGGCGCGCCACTACTCATTCACCGTGTACCACCTCACGAGCACGTGCCGCATCGGTAGCGTGGTCGATCCGCACTTACGTGTGCAGGGTGTGCAGGGGCTACGTGTCGCCGACGCGAGCGTGATGCCAAACGTGGTGAGCGGCAACACGAACGCGGCGTGCATCATGATCGGCGAGAAGGCCGCCGAGATGCTCGCGGCAGACCACGGCGTACAGCTCGCCGAGCGAGTCGGCACCAGCGCCTGACCAAGCGCTGCCGATCGGCCGGCCCTAACCGACGGGTCCATGCGGACGTCTTCGCGCGGCAGGTAGTAGCGGGTCGGCATGCCGGTCTCGTCGAGGAGTACGGGGTGGTCGGTCTCGGAGCCTCAATCTCGTGCCCGCCGTGCCGAATGGCATGGGAGAAACGGCCGCCCGGTCCCGGGTGAGCCCGCGACCGAGACTGAAGGCCCGGCCTTCGTCTACGGCGTCGGCATCCTGTTCTTCGCGAGCGCGTTACGGATCGCGCCACCGCGGCCGCCGTCGCCTGAACCGCGCGGCTCCCGGAACGGACCGGATCTCCCGAGTCGGAGGCCCGACATGCGCTCGTTCGGGCCGTCACCTGCGGGCCGCGCCACGCTTCGCGGATCGTTGGACAGCCGCTGCGGGACCCATGGAAGGCTCCGCCGCGGGTGGACACCCGGGTCGACTGGTCGGGGGGATCGCGTTGCACCGCGGCGCACTGCGTTCGAACGGGACTGGTCGCGCCCGTCAACGCAGTCGCAATGCGGCCACGGGCGACGGCAGGAACTTCGGGGAGCTCGAGTGAACGCGTACTGGGCGATCGGCTGGCTGCTCGCCGTTCCGGCATGCTTCCGCATCTACCGCGGTCTGCGCCCCTTCCGCGTCGACGCGAGCGACACGTCGCACTTCGCAGCTGTCGGCCGGACCTACACGATCCTTGCGGTCACCGGTCGAGCACACGACGTCACGAAGCGCACCACAACGACCATCAAGGGCGAACTGACCGTCTACGAAGGCACCGGGCACGGTTCGGTCCGCTCGAAGACGACCATTCACGACCAGTTCTTCGTCACTGACGCGCAAGGAACGGATCACGCGTTCCAGCTCTCCGACTTCGACGCGGCGATCGCGCCCGGCCAGGTCGTCTCCGTCGTATGGGCGATCCGAAGGTGGAAGAAGACCGGGAAGTACTTCATGGTCGCGAATCACACGACGGGTCAACGCTTCTTCAACGACAACGCCCTCTATCGCATCTCGATCAGTCACCGAATCCTGGCGAACGTCCAGATCGTCGTCTCGCTGATCTTCGTTCCCGCTGTCGTTCTGCTTCTCGTATGGGGCATGACACTTCGCATCCAGATGCGCCGCTTCAAGACGACGGGCGTGACACCACTGGTGAACGCGTTGGAACCCGCCTCGGTGCAGCTGCCGCCGCGCGTCGACGACCTCGAGCGGCTCGCGACCCTCGCCCGCGACGGCCTCCTCACCGACGAAGAGTGGACGCGGGCGAAGGAGCTCTTCCTCGGGAAACGTCCCGACGCGCGGGAGCTCGCCCTGGGCCACCTCAAGCAGGTGTACAGCCTGTATCGGGAAGGCGCGCTGTCCGAGGGTGAGTTCAACGGCAAGAAGTGGGAGATCCTCGCGCGGGAGAGCCGCGCTCACTGACGGCTGCCCGCCCGCCAACGCATCCTCGGCTCGTGCGAGTGGGTTCGTCGCGTTACGAATGGAGGCACCGGTGACGGTCAAGAGCGCCGACGGCTGGGCTCGATGGGAGGCGTGCGACGACGGTCGCGAGGCTCTGTCTCGTCTGGCCGAGACACTGCCGCAGTTCTTCGCCGCGTCGACGTTCGTGAGCGCCCGCTGCACAGCCCTGCGCTGGTACGCGACGCATCGGTTGATCGAACTCGACTTCGTGCGCGAACACGGCGTCGAACGAGCCTTCGTGCTCCACGGTCCCGAGGACACGCACTGGTTGAACGGCGAATCGGAGCCGATCCACGATGCGAACGAGGCCGAGTCGCTCACGCTGACCGACGACACCGTCGCCGACTACCTACGGTTCTTCTTGCACTTCCTCCGAGCCGACCGCAGCGCCTTCGTGCTCGTCGAATCGGCCGACGAGGTCGAGGCCGGTCCGCCCGAGAACGTCGCCGACGACGCGGGCGAGCCGCTCACACTCGAGGCGGTGAGAGGCCTGGCGGCTCCGCTCGCGCCTCAGGGCTTCGACGCGGGAAACTGGCTGTTCGACGGCGTCGTTTCCTTCCAGGGCGGGATCTTCCGCGCGTCCTTCTCGGTCGAGCCGGACGGCATCGTCACCATGATCGACGACGATCCGATCGGCACCCTGGGTTCGGTCGCCGTCCCCGAGGCGGTCGTACTCGAGCTCGTCGAGGAGAGCGGGACGGCAGTCGAGCCCGCCGGCGGTGGCTCCTCGCCACTGGGAAAGGAGCCCCCGGCCGACCGGGAGGTCACCGAGGCGGTCGTGGCCGTGCTGCTCGAAGATGCCGTTCGGGCGCTGGACGCGGGCAGCGGCCACAACATGCTGCTGCGGCACTTCAACTCCAAGACACAGGCCGGAGAGCCCGCCACACCGATCGGCCAACTCGAGCGCCTCGTCGCGGACTCGAGGCCGGTGGTGATCATCGAGTCCGACGTCCCGTTCGTGGAGGACTTCGTCGCCGGTCTCATCACCCGCGACGGCGCGAACGCGCACCGCGTGGAGCGAGCCGGCGCCATGGCCGGAGACGACCTTCGGTGCGAGGTCACGGTGCACAGCGGCGTGTCCACGTACCTCGTCTCGTTCCATACGTACCGCGGCCTCTTCGACGCGGAACGGATCGCGCACGAGCTCTCGCTCAGCGACGCCACCGTCCTGATCGGCTGCAACCGCGTCGACGACGTGCCGGAGCCGTTGCGGACGATCACCGACCTCTTCCTCACCTTCCCGCAGATCGACAGGCCGCGGTTCACCCGGATCTTCGAACGCGTCTTCGGCAGGAAGCCCGCCGACGCCGCCGCGGGCGCGGAGTCCGACTGGACTCGCTATCTCGTTCCCGCCGACTTCCACACCCCGCGCCGACTCGCGTTGAACCCCGACGACGCACTGCAGTTCCTCCGCGAGCGTGTGCAACACCGTTTGATGCAGGTGAGCCCCGACCTCGGCCCGCGTCTCGACGAACTTCACGGTCTCGGCGAGGCGCGCCAGGTCGCGGAAGACCTGATCGCCGACATTCGGGCCGCCCAGCTCGGCCAGATCCACTGGTCGGCCGTCGATCGTGGGCTCCTGCTCGTCGGCGCCCCCGGAACGGGCAAGACCACGCTCGCTCGTGCGATCGCCAAGGAGTGCGGCATCAAGTTCGTGATCGCGAGCGCGGCAACGTGGCAATCGGCCGGATACCTCGACGCACACCTCCGCGCCATGCGCGCCGACTTCGCCGAAGCGCGCCGGTTCGCCCCTGCAATCCTGTTCCTCGACGAGATCGACAGCGTCGGCAGTCGCGACCGCCTCGAAGGTTCGAACGCGCAATATCAGACCGAGGTGATCAACGCGCTCCTCGAGGAGATCCAGGGCGTCGGCACCGCCGACTCGATCATCGTCATCGGCGCGACCAACTTCGTCGAGAAGGTCGATCCCGCACTGCGGCGCGCCGGGCGACTGGATCAGGTCGTGAACATCCCGTTGCCGAACATCGACGGTCTCGAGCAGATCTTCACGTACCACCTCTCACAGTTCCGCGCCGACGGCGGCCGGGTCGCGGCCGACGTCGAAACGCGGGCGCTGGCCGAACTGGCATTCGGCCTCACCGGCGCCGACATCGAGTTCTTCGTGCGCGGCGGAGCCCGGCGGGCACGCAGGGAGAACCGTCCGCTGGCCCAGGCCGATCTCGTCGCCGAGGTGACCCGTCGCCCGCGCCGGCCCGACAGCGCACCGAGTCTCGGCCCACTCGAGATGAGACGGGTGGCGGTGCACGAGGCCGGTCACACGGTCGCGCAACTCGTGAGCTCGACACGCGGCGCGAACCTGAGCTTCGCGAGCATCATCCCGAGAATGGACGGCTCGCTCGGGTTCGTCGCGTCGGTGCCGTCGGACACCGAGGCGATGACGCGCCGGACGTTGCTGGAACGCTTGGAGGCGATGCTCGGCGGGCGTGCGGCCGAGGAGGTCGTCTACGGAGCCGACGACATCGGCGCGGGTGCCGGCGGGCCAAGTGGGAGCGACCTCGCCGTCGCGACCCGACTCGCCACGTTCATCGTGTGCCAATCGGGGCTGGGGGACGGCGGCAACCTGCAGTGGACCGAAACGCCGAGCGCGGCACAGGACCAACAGATCGAGGGCCTGCTGCGCAAGAGCTACAGCGCGATCGTGGCCCGGCTGCAGAGCAACCGTTCACTGCTCGACCGCGTCGCCGACGCCTTGGTCGCCAAACAGGAGCTGAGCGGCGCCGACCTCCGTCACCTTGCCGAGTCCGTGGACGGAGATCGCACACCGACGTTCTGATGCTCGAGCCCGTCGAGATCGAGACGCAGCCGGTGCGGCAGGCCGCCGAAGACCACGATGTCCTCGCGCGCCGCGCCGGCGGTGCGATCGATCCCTCCGGGTTCACGTCGCGCGGGCCGATGGGACAGGGTGGATCAGGCGAGCGCCGAGGCGCTGCGATCGGAACCGGCGCAGCGGGCCCGAACCCGCCGGCGGCGCGTGGTCGCGACGATCGTCGTCATCGTCGTCCTCGTGGCGGTCGTCGCCGCGGCTCTCGCCGGAGGCAGCCGGCACCGAACACCGTCGCCCTCGACACCCGGCGTGCCCGTCGTGGTGCTCGGCCGTCCGGTCGGTGACGGATTCGAGATCGTCGTCGCGCGACGCGGCGAGGATCCCGCCGACGGCGTGGTCGTGAGCCAAGAGGGAACCGGCCGGGGCGTCATCGATCTCCGGAGATCACTCCAGCGCGGCCTGTACGGCGACGTCGCGCTCGGTCCGCGCGTCGCGAGGGTCGACAACGACCGCGTCGCGTACTCCGTCGAGGAGAACGGTGGACGCTCGCTCGTGCTGGTCGACTTCGCGCGTCACTCGTCGAAGACGCTCTACGCCGGCTCGGCCGATGCCGAGTTCTACGCGGACCTCGACTCGGGCTGGTTGATGATCCACGACACGAGTGGCGACGGCGACGTGTGCTCTCGCCTGCGTCCGCTCGGCCGCGACCCCGTCGAGCGGTTCACTGCGGACCTCGAGTGCGGCTTCGAACCGGATGGCGTCGTCGTGACGGTCGACAAGGTCGGAGAGAAGCTCCGCGCCACGTACCGGGCGCCCGGTCGGAAGCCCGTCGCCTTTTCCGTCGGGGTCGGGACCCCGGTCCTCGACGGTCTCCATCACGAGATTGTCGGGCAGGAACACGTCGCGGGTGATCGGACACGCGTCGTCGTGTACGACAGTGCCACCGGCCATCGGCGCGACGCGAGCCCGGCCGCGAGCGAATCGCAACCGTTCGGCCTCGCTCGCGACGGATCGTTCTTCGTCGAGCTCGACGACGCCGGAAGCACGCGTGTCCTGCTCATGCGCAACGGCCACGCGACGGTCGTCGCGCGGCAGGCGGTCAACAACGCCGTGGTGAGTAGGAGCGGGACGGCGGTGCTCGTCATCGCGGGAACCGGTTCCGAACCCGATCGGCTCGTACGCGTCGGCCCCGACGGGCACGCGACGTCGCTGCTCGACGCGCCCGACATCGACGTGCGCCTCATTCCGGGAAGCCCGGACGCGATCTTCGCGTGGAGCGAGCAGACCACCGTCTACTCCGGGTACGCCGATCGCGGACCGCTCACGAACGGCGGCGCGCTGATCGTCCCGTTCACCGCCGCGTTCACGCATCCCTCGACGGCGACCGCGCTGTTCCTCACCTTCGACGACCAGGACCAGGACTTCGGCATCGGCGCGGTCTACAGCCTGCGGGTCGGCGGACCGGTCACGAGGCTCTGGGAAGGACCGGGCATCCGCCTACTCGACATGACGAGCGACGGCCGCCGGGCCGTCATGTTTCACGGGCCCGACAACGCCGGTTACGACTCGCAGACCGGTTCGCTCGTCGCGAGTGCATCGGTGCCGACCGGCTCGGAGCCGTCCGACCTCGTAGTTCTCGACGACTTCCCACACACGCTCGGTGCGCTGGTCCTCGAACCGACCGGCGGCCACGTCCTCTACACCTTGTACCAGGACGCGCCCGACGAGAGCGGACTGCGCGTCGACCCGGAGGTGCAGTCGGTTCCGATCACGGGTGGCGCACCGGTCACGCGCTACGACGGCTGGGCGTTGCTCGACCTCGGCGACTCGTCGTCGTCGCTCGTCGTCGTCGCGGGCCAGGACCCGTACCCCTGATCACACATCAGTCGGAGGCGCCCGACATGCGCATGTGACTCATGCGCCAGATCGCCAGGGCCAGGACGACCATCGCGACGATCGCGAGCCGCACCACCGCGCCGCCACCCTCCGGGATGCCGTGGCGCACGATGTGGCCCGGTACGTCGTCGAGGTAACCGAGGAAGATCGCGCGCGACTCCCACGTCGGCGAGAGCTGCGCGATGCCCGTGAGCGCGGTACCCAGCAACCGCTCGACGAGGAAGACGAACGTCAACGACCACACCGCCGTACGGCGCGTCAGCACCGCGATCGCGACGAACACCGCGACGTACGCGGCGCTGCCGACCGCCGCGGCGAGAAACGCCGCACCCGCGCTCTCGGGCGTGCCGGCGACCACGGCCGCGAGCGCGCACGCCGGGGCGATGGTGACGAGCGCGACGAGCACGCCGGCGGTCCAGCGGCCGAGCACGATCAGCCAGGTCGGCGTCGGCGTCAACCACGTGAAATGGAACGTGCCCGCCCGCACCTCGGCGCCGAGAACCGAGTCACCGATCACGAGCGCGGTGATGGGCACGACGAGCCCGAAGATGCCGTCGGCCGCGACCCGGGCGAAGGCGCGTTGCGCCGGGTTGTTGACGATGCTGCGGGTGAAGGTGAAGCCCTTGTTCGTGAAGGTGACGAACCCCTGCTGCGGCGACTCGTGGACGGCGTGCGCGAGCAGCCCGAACAGGAGCGCGCCGGCACACGGAACCAGGATCGCCGCCCACCGCTTGCGCGGGAAGCAGGAGCGGAACGTGTAGACGACGATCACGAGAAATCGTGACCGCCGGCGGGAAGCCGTCGACGCCGGCGACGCGCTCATCGGATCAGCTCCCGGAACAGGCTCTCGAGGGAGTCGTCGAGGGCCCGCACGTCGAGCAGGCGCACCGACTGGTCGCGGGCGAGCCGCGGGAGCGCGGTGGCCACCTCGCGCGCCCGAGCGGTCTCGATGACGAGGCCGTCACGGATGGGATCGAAGGTCACGCCACCCACCGAGTCGAGCGCGATGAGCGAAGACGCCAGGCGACGCGCGTCGCTGGAACGCACGAACACGTGCCGCGGCCGATCGTCCATCGCGTCGCGAATCGCGTGGTGCCCGCCTGCAGCCGCGAGGCGCCCGTTGATCAGGACGATCACCCGCGGCGCCATCCGCTCGACCTCGCCGAGAATGTGCGAGCTCACGATCACGGTGCGACCCTGCGCGCCGAGGTGCTGGAACAGCGCGATGAGGTGCCGGCGCTGAACCGGATCGGCACCGTTCAGGGGTTCGTCGAGCACGAGCACGTCGGGATTGCACACGAGCGCGGCCGCGACCTTGGTGCGCTGGCGCATGCCCTTGCTGAACTCGTCGACCTTGCGGTCGGCGACGTCGAGCATCGCAACCGACTGCAACGCGGCGTCGGGCGCTTTCCGGTCGGCGACGCCGTGGAGGTCGGCGACGTAGTGCACGAACTGGCGCGCGGTGAGCCCGCCCGGTACCGCTTCGTCCTCCGGGACCAGGGCGAGCCGCCGGAACACCTCGCGATTGCGCCGAGGGTCGTCGCCTTCGATCGCGACACTTCCCTGGTTGACGTCGATGAGACCGGTGATCGCCCGCATGAGGGTCGTCTTGCCGGCCCCGTTCGGTCCGAGCAGTCCGGTCACACCCGGCCCGAACGAGCAGCTCAGCTCCGAGAGCGCGACCTTCTGCCGGAACCACACCGAGACGTTGCTGATCGTCACGGTGGCGCCGTCCGCGAACGCGGGATCGCTCGCGTGAACGGGCGGCGGAACGGCTTCGGGCTCGGGCGCCGACATCATCGCTCCGCCCAGCGGTAGCGACGGAGCAACACCGCGGCCGCGCTCAGCAGCACGGCGCCGTAGACGGCGATTGCGAGCGCGCCACCGTTGTTCACCCCGTTCAGCGGCGAGCCCTGGTCGATGTGGCCGAGGAACACCAGATCGCGCAGGTACAACGGCAGCGCGAGCACGTTGACGAGCGCGGCCGCCGAGCCGCCGTTGAGCTGGAAGTCGCCGACGAAGATGCCCGACGCGATCGAGGTGACGAGGAAGAGACCGATGACCGACGCACCGGCGACGATGCGACGATCCGTGAGCGACGAGATCGCGAGCCCGATGACCGACGTAGTAGACGGCCAGCAGCAGGACCGCGACCGGAACCTTCCACAAGATGTCGAGATGGCCGGTGAAATAGGCGAGCGCGCTGTCGCTGACCAGCATGTTGCCGACGAACAGCACGACCTGCGGCAGGAACGAGAACAGGAACACGATCGTCGCGATCGCGCCGAACTTGGCCGCGACGTAGTCGATGCCGGTGATCGGCCGGGCGAACATGAGCGGGAGGACGTGCTGGCGGCGGTCGGGACACAGCACGTCGGGGGCCACCGAGCGCGACGAACAACAACAGCGCGGCCGACACACCGACGTACTCGCGGTACGTGATGATCTTGACCTGTTCGGAGATGAAACGGTCGCGGGTCACGTAGCCGATCCCGACGTTGACGACGGCCGGGATCGTGACGACGCCGAGGAGCGTGAACGGAGCGACCTTCTGCCGCCACGACCGCCGGATGCCCAACGCGCGGCGCAGCGACGCCTTGTACAGCGCGAAGATCGCCGCACCGCGCCGGCCGCGCGGTCCGTCGTAGGGGCGGTAGCCCCGGTCGTAAACCGCGCCGCGCTGCCCACCCGGTCCGGTTTCTAGGACGCTCATGCCGTGTCGTCCGCGCGGTTCGAGGAACACCTCGTCGAGCGAGGTGACGCGGGTCGAGAGCCGGTAGAGCGGGAGCTCGAGCCGGGCGATGAGGTCGCGCAACGTGTCGAGGTCGTCGTCGCTGCGGACCTCGACCTCGACGACGCCGTCGGTGGCCATCCCGACCAGGCTCGCCGAGCCGAGCGCGGCGGCGAGCCGTTCACTGCCCGGACCGACATCGACCGTCACGGTGCCCGTGCGCTCGAGGAGCGAGTCGGTCGCGCCGGCGACCACGAGGCGACCCGCGTCGATCATCACGACGTAGTCGCAGACCTTCTGCACGTCGTCGAGTAGATGCGTCGCCATCAGCACCGAGATCCCGAAGGATCCGAGCCGGGAGACGAGCGCGAGCATCTCGTCGCGGCCGGCCGGATCGAGACCACTGGTCGGTTCGTCGAGAAGCACGAGCTCGGGGTCGGCGACGATCGCCTGCGCGAGCTTCGTGCGCTGGCGCATGCCGGTCGAGAACTCGCCGATCGACCGGAAGCGCGCCTCGTCGAGCCCCACGAGATCGAGAATGTCGGACGCCCGCTGGCGCGCGGCGCGCGCCGGCAGGCCGCTCAACTCGCCGAACGACGCAACGACGTCGGAAGCGGTCTGATCGAGGGGCAGGCAGTCGTGCTCGGGCATGTAGCCCAGCCGCGCGCGGACCCCGATCGGATCGCGGGCAACGTCGAGACCGCACACCTCGATGTGGCCTTCGGTGGGGTGCGCGAGCCCGAGCAGGAGCCGGAACGTCGTCGTCTTCCCGGCGCCGTTCGCCCCGACCAGACCGACCCGCCCGCGCGGCACGTCGAGACTCAGATCGTCGAGCGCCGTCGTACCCGGATACCGCTTCGTCAGCCCCTCGATGCGGAGCAGTGATCCCGAGTCCACGACCCGGCCAGTCTGCCACCCCGGGGCATGGACGCCGGCGCGAGCGGGATCCGGCGGGGGCGGGTCAGAGCCCTTGCTTCTCGAGCCACGTCAACGACGCGCCGGCGACCTCTTGCCATCCGGCGTCGATCGTCAGGGAGTGGCCACGGTCCTCGAACTCGATCAGATCGGTCGTGGCGTCGGAGTGGCGGTACCGCTTGAGGGTCGATTTCGTGATCGCTTCGGGCACCGTGTGGTCTTGCCCACCCATCACGAGCAGCAACGGTCCGCGGTCGTCGTTGCGCGTGTCGACCTTGGCCGGCGAGTGGAGCGAGAAGTTGGCGGCCGCGGCCTCGAAGAGCGGACGGCCCGGCGCCGGGATCACCCAACGGTCGTACAGCGCGTTCGACTCGTCCTCGCTCACCGCGTTGGCGAAGCTGTACCGGAACTGCTCGGCGGTGAGCATCACGGAGCGGTGCTTGTTCGCGGGATTCTTGAAGACAGGAAGCGTCGCCCGCAGTGACGACAGCGGCAACGGAAGCACGCCCTTGATCTGCGCCGCGTCGATCGCGACCGCCGCCGCGGCTCGACCCTGCCCGAGCAACTTCTCGGCGATCATGCCGCCGAACGAGTGCCCGATCAGGATCGGGCTGGTCGGAAGGGTCTCGAAGAACCGGGCGTAGTGCTCGACGACGTCGTCGATCCCCTGGTTCGCGACGCCGTCGGGGTTCGCGCGCGTGAGCTCGACGGTCGCTTCGTCGCCGGGCCAACCCGGCGCCGCCGTCTGGTAGCCGGCGCGGCCGAAGCATTCCTCCCACGCTCCCCATGAAGTGGCGTGCAGCCACAGCCCATGGATGAAGACGATCGGATGCTTGGTGTCTGCCATGCGAAGTCGCTCCCTTGTCGTGAACTTCGCAGATCCTGACCGATCGCGGCGCGGCCCGCTTTGGTTATCCGACTGAAGTCGCGTCAGCGCAGACCGAGTCGCGACGCGAGCTGCGACCCGCTACCCATCCGATTCGCCGCTTGGGCACTCGCGACGACATCGCCGACGCGGCCCTGTTCCTCGCCTCTGACGACGCGGCGTGGATCACCGGCATCGTCGTCGATGTGGCGGGCGGTTCCGTGCTCGTTTGATCAAGATGGTGGACGCCAACCTCTCGCCAGCGTCGTTTGACCCACCTCGATCAGATGGCCATCGGGATCCCGGATGTAACAGCGCAGCTCGGTCTCGTGCTGCTTGGGTGGCGTCAGGAATTGGGCGCCCCGCGAGCTCCACTCGGCGTACACGGCATGGATGTCCGCAACTCGGATGTTCAGAAAACTGCTCACCCGATCCGGGTCAGGCAGCCTCTCGAGCGTCACGGTCGGCTTGTCGTCCGTCGGACCTCCTCCGACGTTGATGATGATCCAGGAGTTGGCGAGGGCGACGTACGTCACCGCGTCACTTGCCTCGCCGGAGACGACCGTCTTGCCGCCCAGCACCTCGGTGTAGAAACGCCGGGAACGCTCCACATCGTCCGACACGATGAAGTGAGCCAAGACCATCTCCTCGTCGATCTTGCTCATGACGACCTCCGTTGTCGCAACGGGCTCCGCCCGGTCTCGCCCGAATCGTCGCGCGGCGTCCGTCGTCCTGGTGCCAATCCGGCATGCGCCACCGAGAGTCTCTCTGCCGACCGCGCCAGCCGCGCGTCAACCTCGCTTCCCCGGTGACGCGCCGCTGACGCGCGAGGAGCCGATCATCGGGTTCGACATGCGCCCACCCCAGGAACCTCCGCGCCTCCCCACCAACCCGAAAAGACGACCAGACCATGAGCACGCAGCATTACGAACAGTCGATCGCCGAATTCCACCGGGTGCTGGCGGCGGTGTCGCCGGATCAGCTCGCGAGCTCGACGCCGCGCGCATCGTTCAACATCTCCCAGCTCATCGATCACACCATCGGCACCCAGCACATGATCATCGACGCGCTACGGGACAAGCCGTTCAACATGACCGGGGTCGAGGTGGCTCCGGGCGAGAAGGTCGCCGCGTTCGACCGAGCCGCGGCCGACGCCGTCGCGGAGCTCCACGGAGACGGCGCAATGGAGAAGCGCGTGACGTTGCCGTTCGGAACGCGTTCTGCATCCTGATCGTCGTTGCCGACCTCGTGCTCGCGAGCGCGCTGGCGCGACTCAGCCCGTCTCTCACGCGCTGCAGCCACGATGCCGGAAGCAAACACTCCGGATCGTCCGTGATCCGACGGTTCGGGATACCCGGACCTGCTCGATCTGTGCGGAGAGAGTTCGCCAGCCTGGACAACGCAGCAGCCGGAGAGATGAGGAGGGATACGGATCCCGAAGTGCGGTCCCGCGGGACCGCACTTCGGTTTACGGAATGTGCAGGCCAGAGATGGCGCGGGCGACGACGAGGCGCTGGATCTCCGAAGTGCCTTCGAAGATCGTGTAGGTCCGCGACCCGCGTCTGTCAGGTCGACCTGAGTACCCCGACCTGCACTCCGTTTCCAGCTTGTCCACTCAGTCCGTGGCATGCGACCCAGTTGTAGGGATGAAGGTGGGGATGCCGCCGGGGCACGCAGCCCTAACTATCGTGATATCGGGATACCATGTACTCATGACAAAGCAAACGACCGTTCGCCTCCCCGAGGAGCTCGCCGCCGAAGCCGAAGCGGTCGCGAGGGTGCAGGGCAAGAGTCTCAATGGATTGATCGTCGACTCGCTCGCCGCGGAGGTCGAGCGCGTGCGAGCCGACAAGGACTTCACGAAGCGCGCACGCGTGTTGATCGAACGCGACAAGGAGTTGCTCGAGCGCCTCGCGAAGTGACGCGTTACATCTCGCTCGCCGAATACTTTTGGCTCGCGGAACAGGTCACTGGAGTGAAGGCAGCGGCGTTGATCAACGCCGCGCGTGTCGATCTCGCCGATTCAGCGCTGCATGCACCGCAGGCCGGCGTCGCTGACGAGGAGTTCTATCCCGATGTCGTCGACAAGGCCGCGGTCCTCACATGCCGCCTTGCCTGGAACCATCCGTTACCCGATGGCAACAAGCGGGCGGCATGGGCGGCGCTCGTGATGTTCATCGATCTCTCAACGACGGGTCGTGGGATCCGGATCCGCCGGACGTCGACGACGCCGAGGCAGCGATGGTTGCCGTCGCAGCTCGTGACGTCGACGAGCAGTGGCTCGCAGACTGGCTCCGGCATCGCGTGCGCTTCGAATGAAACCATGCACGATGCGCAGGGAACTCGTTTACGGAATGTGCAGGCCGGAGATGGCGCGAGCGACGACCAAGCGCTGGATCTCACTCGTGCCTTCGAAGATCGTGTAGGTCCGCGACGCTCGTCTGTGAGGTCGTCCTCAGTGGCCCTGACCTGCACTCTGTTTCCGTCGCGTCCACTCAGTCTGTGCCGTACGACCCAGTTGTAGGGATGAAAGTAGGGATGCTCAAGTAGTCGCGACCGCACGTTGCGCGATCGCGACGATCTCGGTCGCGGCACGGACGGCCTTGGTCGCGATGGATTTCGGTACGTCGTCAGGCTCGTATTCGGCGCGCGTCTTGAGTGGCAAGAGTCGACCAAGGTGGCGAGCCGCAGCCTTGCCATCCGAGCCGGCTTCGCCGAGGAGCGCGACCGCTCGCGCGTGGTCTTGGTCGGCCGAGCGACGGCCCGTTCGCGCGCCACAAATCGCGTCGCCGGCGCTGATACCGGCATGCACCGCCAGGCTCGTCGCGGCGATGTGACGGCCGTCGGCGAGACTCGCTACGGCGGCCTCAAGGTACTCCTGAGCCTTGCCGACATAGCCTCGAACCTGAGCGCGTGAAACCGATCGCGTGCGCGGCTGGCTAGGCACTGCGCGACGCCAGATCGTCAAACGAACTTCCGGCGACGGCGATGCCTTCGCGACGAACGGCACGCCAGAGCTCTGCGCGTGAGCGCACGAGGCCAGGGACCTCGTCGACGCTGACGTCGATCCGGTTGACGGGATTTCCGCTCACGCGAGCGATCCGCTCGAGGTAGGTCGCGACTGTCCGCTCCCACCCGGCGTCGTCCTCTTCGACGCCGGCCGCGCGCACGATCACCAGGTCGAGGTCGCTCGCTGCGTCTCCGTCACCGCGCGCGACCGAGCCGAACAACGTGACGTTGGCGGGCGCGGGCCGGATCCGTCTGGCGCTCTGTCGCAACTCCTCGAGCAGGCTGTCGCGCAATCCGGCGAGCGCGAGCAACGGCCGCACTGCGAGGTGCTCGGGGACGATGCGGACGAGCACTGACGGCGGAACCTCGCGCCGGTCCACCATGCCGAGCTCAACGAGGCGCGGCACCACGCGCGCCACGTGCGCCAGGCTGACACCCGAGAGGTCCGCCAGCGTCCGCAGATTCAGCTCCGCGCTCGTCCGACAGAGCACCGCGAGGATTCGGCCCTGGGCGTCGGGAACAACGGCTTCGACCGGTCGGGTGAAGTCCATGCGCCCAGGCTAGCACCTCATCGCTCACAAATGAGACAATCCTCTCTTTTATGAGCTAGACCAATACTGGCGCTCTTCGAACCGCGTCCAGCAGGTCCGTGGCGTACTCCCTGACACGCCCGCGTCCCTCACCATCTCGACGGACACGTTGCGCCGACGAGGCTCGCAACTCAGTTGTAGGGATGGCAGGGACTCAGCGACGGCCGGTCTCCCTACCGCAAGATCACGGAATATGCAGGCCAGAGATGGCGCGAGCCACGACCAAGCGCTGAATTTCCGAGGTGCCTTCGAAGATCGTGTAGGTCCGCGAACCTCGTCTGTCGGGTCAACCTGAGTGCCGCCGACCTGCCCTCTGTTTCCAGCGCGTCCGCTGCGTCCGTCTCGCACGCCCCAGTTGTAGGGATGAAAGTAGGGACGCACTCCCTGCGCGAACACCTACGCGACAGCCGACAGTCGCTCCGATCGGCTTAGCCTGGGAGAGTGCTCAGCACCGCACCGATCATCGACTACCGCGGAACGTTCCGGTTCATGGCCCCGCCGGCGGCGTTGTGGGAGGAGATCGAACGCACCGGGGAGTTCGAACGCTGGTGGGGCTGGCTCGGCGACTTCCGCCTTGACGGCCCGGGCTTGGAAGCGGGATCGGTCCTCATCGGCGTCGTATCGCCGCCGCTGCCGTATCACATGCGTATCCGAGTCGAGCTGGAACGGTGCGTGCGACCTTCGTTGATCGAAGCGGCGGTGCACGGCGACCTCGAGGGCCACGGCCGGCTCGAGCTGAACCCAGATGGTGACGACACGGTCGCGTCGGTGGCGTGGACCATCGAGATGATGCAACGACCAATGCGCGCGGCGGCCCGGTTCGCCTCCCCGCTGTTGCACTTTGGTCACGACCGAGTCGTCGACGCGACGGTGCACGGGTTCCGCCGCCAACTCGCCGCTAGTGCAGACGCGCGACGGCCAGCGCCGCCGCCAACGCCATGAGTCCCCACGACGTCGCCCCCAGCGCGCGTTCGAGCGGCGCCAACAGCACCGTTTCATCGAGCGGCCGGGTCGTGCCGTCGACGAGCGTCATCGATCCGCGCACCGCCGTGACGTGGCGGCGCAACGACCGGGCCGGCGCGCTGAGGCTGCGCTGCGCGTAAGAAAGCGCGAAGGCAGCCACCGCACCCAGCACCGCAGCGAGACCCAGCCGATCGGCTTGCGCGACGTACGCGGTCAGCAAGGGGAACGCGCCCCACGCGACGGCGAACCCGACGTCGGTGTGCACGATCCCGCCGAAGAGCTCGGCGTTGTATGCGACGACGAGCAGAGGTCCGACCACGATGAACGGCACCAGCAACCACCCGACCCGGGCCACACCGGCAACGCCCAACACCACCGCCGTCGTCAGCCCCGCCACGGTCACTGCAACCAAGACCGCGCTCGGGATGTGGGTACGCAACGGCCTCCCGTGCAACTCGTCGAGGGCATGCGCGCCCAGGCCCACCGCGGCGAAGAACGCGAGCAGAGTCGCCAAGAGCCGGGTCAGATCGACGTGCGGTGCGAGCGCGGCACCGATCACGACATAGGAGAGATGCCACGCCGTATACGGCGGGTGCAGCAGCGTCCACCATTCGCGCCAGCCGTCCGATCGCGCCGCGTAATACGCAGGCCGGCTGTCGCGTTCAGTCACGCGGTTTCGTCCCCCACATCACGAGGCCACCGCCGAGGCTCATGGTCCGCACTCCGACGTCGACCAATCCGGCCTTCTCCCAGGCCTTGACGTGCCAGCTCAACGGATATGCGCGGTAGTGATTGGAGATGCTCGGGCCGAGGAACCGGCCAACCCCCCACCATTCACGCCCACCGGTGAGCCAACCGCCGGCCGGGAGCACGAACCGGGTGTAGAGCCACCACCATGCTCGCCAGAATCGGCTGCGCGGGACGAGGAACTCGAGATTGGCCACGGTCGCGCCGGGTTTGACGACCCGGACGAGCTCATCGAGCGTCGCCTGCGGGTCGGCGACGTAACGCAAGAGATAGGTGAATGTGAGCCCGTCGAACGTGGCGTCGCGGAATGGCAACCGCTCGGCCCGACCGACCGTCAGGCTCACGCGCCGGGTCAACTGCGCGTTCGCGACGTTGGTCTGACCGCGCCGCAGCATCTGCTGGGTCAGGTCGATCCCGACCACATGTGCGGGGCTGCGCCGGGCGAGCTGGATCGCGACACCGGCGGTGCCGGAGGCGACGTCGAGCACCAGGGCGGGCCGCGCGGAGACGACGTGGTCGCACATCGCGCGGCGCCACCGGCGGTTCTGACCGAACGAGAGCACTTCGGCCAGAAGGTCGTATCGATCCGGCAACTCGTCGAACAGATCCTGGGCAACGCGGTTGGGATCGGGCATCGTTTCTCCGGGCCGGGCCCGCATACCCTGGGCGGGAACGCGGGAGGGATGTTGGCCGACGATCGTTTCGACGTCTTGGTCGTCGGCGCCGGCCCAGCCGGCAGTATCGCCGCTCTGGTCCTCGCGCGTCGTGGCGCTCACGTCGCCCTCGTCGACAAAGCCGCCTTCCCGCGCGACAAGGCTTGCGGCGATCTCATCGGCCACGCGCGGCGTGCAACTCCTCACGGATCTCGATCTGAACGTGCCCGGCGCCATCCCGGTCCGCGACATGATCGTCGTCGGCCCGACCACGCGGCGGGTGCGGCTGCCGTGCTTTCCCGGTCGCACCTACCCGGACCACGCCCTCGCGGTCCCCCGCACGTCGTTCGACGCGATGCTGCGCGAACGCGCGATCGCAGCCGGCGCGGTGCCGCTTGTCGGCCAAGCGGTCGAACCGTTGGACGGAGCACGTGGGATCGACGGCTTCGCGTTGGCCGGCGGCACCCGGCTGCGCGCAGACACGATCATCGGCGCCGACGGCGCCACCAGCCGGGTCGGCGAGGCCGCAGGATTGGTCGATCACGAGCGGGTGATGTGGGGATTCGCCATCCGCAGCTACCTCGACCAGTCAGTCGACCTTCCCGCGATCGTGCTGTGGGAGCCGAACCCGTGGCGAGCACTCCCGGGATACGGGTGGCTGTTCCCCGGACCTGACGGCCGGGCGAACGTCGGCCTCGGAGTCGGCACGCTCGCGAACCGCGCGGCGGCGCGCGAGCGGTGCGGCAGATGCCGGCGTTTCTCGACCATCTGCAGCGCCTCGAACTACTCCGTCCCGGAGCGCATCCGTCGGCGCGCCTCGGTGGCTGGCTCAAGATGGGCATGGTGGGAACGACGCCCGCGGCCGGTCAGGTGCTGCTCGTCGGCGACGCCGCGGGGCTCGTCAATCCGCTCCAAGGTGAGGGCATCGCTCAAGCCCTGCGCAGCGGGCACGCCGCGGCGAACGCGATTTTGGCGACCGTCGGGCGACCGGGCGAGGCCTCGGTCCGCTACCGCGCGTGGCTTGCCCACGAGCACCTCCCGTATCTCGCGGTCGCGGCAGCCATGCAGTCGGCGTTGCTCCCCCACCCGAGCATCATCGCCGGGGTAGGCCGCGTTCTCACCCTGCCCGTCGTCGGCACGACCCTGGCCCCCGGCTGGTCGGTGTTCTGGAACGAACTCCTCGACGGAGCGTCACCCGGCCGGGCTCGAACCACCGCCGGGTTGGCGACCCGGCTCGGTCGCACCATCACGGCGCGAACGCGCACTCGGCAGTGGGTAGACCACACGTTCCGGTAAGCACTCGCTCACGGTCGCCACATCGATGATCGCGGCAGTTGTACGGATGGCGAGGGCTGACCACCTCCCGGCAGCCGAACCCTCAAAATCACGGAATGTGCAGGCCGGAGATGGCGCGGGCGACGACCAAACGCTGGATCTCCGAGGTGCCTTCGAAGATCGTGTAGCTCACTTCGCTCCGTAAGGGCAGTCGTGACACGTCCGTTGAGCAGGCCGGATTCGGTCCGCTGGTCCGTTGAATCCGTCGGATCGGCGCGAGTTGTAGGGATGAAAGTAGGGATGGCGGACGGGCGCAACGCTCGAACGCCGCCCCGACCGCAACGCCGCCTCCGGGAGACGTCCGAGAGCACGGTCGGCGCCGCTTCGAAGCTGGCCGACCGTTCCGCCAAATGCGCAGTAGGCGACGGTTCCGACCGTCCTCGCGCTACCGCACGCAAGCGCTCGTCAGTCAAGGAGCCGGAGGAAGCTAGATGGTTCTGTGGGTCGCGGACCGATACGGGTCTGGCGCTCCCGCGAGCCGCGTTAGGAGCAGCGATCGCGACGGTCTAGTGATCGCAACGTAGAACGTGCGCAACTCGGCAGTCATCGCCTCGTTGCCGTTCGCTCGGAAGTCGGGAATCTGGCCCTCATTGCACGCCACGATCGCGACCGCCTTGAACTCGCGGCCCTGCGCCTTATGCACTGTCAACAGCCGCACGCCGGGGTCGAGAGCATCACCTCGTTGTACGCGTGCGATAGCATTCGGAAGTTGCCGAAGGTTCGCTCAGCTGCGTTCGTCCGATCGATGAAAGATGACCAGGCGTCGACGATCTGACGAAGGTCATCCTCCCAGTCAGGATCGTCAACGCTCAGATCTCGAACCGCGGCGATCATCTCCTCGGGATTGTCCGCTGACCCAAGATCCGCTAGCGCCGCGACATTCGGATCCGGAGCGCGTCTGAGTATTGAATTCAGATCGTCCCATCCCGCTTCGTCGAGACTGGCACAGCTCAGCAATTGACGTCGGGTGGTCTGGTGATCTGACGCCGTCCTATGCGCGACGATCTCAACCACGGCCCCCGGCTTGGGCTTTTGACCCATTCTTCTGGTGTGCTCGCTGATGCAGTGTCGATGCCCAGCGAGTTCAGTGCGTCGCGCGTGGGCCGTAAGTTCGCCGCCGCTCGACCGAGGACGGCGATCTCCTCCGCCTGAACATCCCGCTCTTCGCCGGCCGAGCGTGGCGCTAGGGAGACCGTGCGTGAGTAGATCGGCGATCTACTCCGCGACGTGCTCGCCCTCCAAACCCTCGCTTGCAACGGCTGTGATCGTCACCTGACCCGCTGCCGGGTATTCGACGTCGTGTTCGGACGGATCCGGCTGCCCTAGCGCGGCCGCTACAACGTGCCCAGCGTGGACAATCGCGCGAGCCGACCGGTAGTTCGTGCACAGCTCGATCCGCTCGGCGCCGTACTCGTTCTCGAACCGCCGAATCAGCCCACTGTCAGCGCCAGCGAAACCGACGATCGACTGGCGTTCGTCACCCACGAGCATCGCGTGGATGTGTTTGTCGTGGGGCTCGCCAATGATACGCGTCAGGAAGTCGTATTGAGCCCTCGTGAGATTCTGCGCCTCATCAACAACGACATGCGCGTAGATGTGAAGAGATGGCGGCTCAACGGAGATCCTCGGATAGTTCAGCCGCGCGTCGAGACGTCGCTGCGAAGTGGATCGGCCCGAAGCGTCGAGTGCCGCCCGCCACTCCTCAAGCAGTGGAGCGGGCCTGCACTGAGCGCGAGCAAGATCGAATCGGCCAAGATGCGACAAGGTCGGCCGGTCGCTGCTTCCGGTCTGAGCAAGCCAAGTGT
>CAVXFZ010000011.1:0-54374 GCA_963761175.1 uncultured Actinomycetes bacterium
GGACTCGGGATGATCGGGCTGCTCTGGTGGTTCGGATCGCTGTGGCGGATGATGGTCGATGCCGAGGACGGTCGTCCGCGGATGGCTGTGGTCGCGCTCGGCGGCCTCGTCCTGGGCGCGGTAATGGCGCTGACGTCGTTTGCAGTCACATCGACGGTTGCGCTGCGACACAACGATGTAGGCGGAGCCGAGAAGTTCTTCTACCTTCTCTCGCTCGTGCTGCTCTCCGGCGCCAGTGTCGGCTTCGTTGCCCACATCGCCGCAGTGACGTCGCTCTCGTACCGCACGAAGCTCTTCGCGCCTTGGATCAACATCATCGGTTGGATCGCCGCGCTGTTGTTCCTCGTCACGACGATCGGTCTTGCGAGCGATGCGAACGGGCTCGGGATCACCGGTCTCTTCGCGTTCCTCACGTGGTCGCTGTGGATCGTGCTCCTCAGCCTCGACATGTGGAAGCGCGCGGGGGAGACGGCATCCGAAGAGTTGGCGAGCGAGTTCGTGCGGCGAACCGTTCACCGGTCTCGACGATCCGAAGCCCGCGCGCCGACGCTCTCGGTCAGGGCAGCTTCGTCAGGTCGATGGTCACAAGGTTCTCGCCCGACGCGACGAGCTCCTTGCCGTCGCTCTTCACTCCCTGGAGCATCGTCGCCGCGTCAGGAGCGGTGCCATTGATGCGTTCGACAGCTGTGCGGTGCGCCGCGGCCAGGTCGTCCATCGTGACCACCGCCTTCGGAGTGATCGTCCCGCCATCACCGGTGAGATCCGCCTCGAAGAGTCCCTGGCCCGGAAGGTACAGGTGTCCATCGATGTATTCGCTACGGTAGGACGCGCTGAGGCCGCTCCCGTCGGGTACCTCGATGGTCGCGACCGTGTCGACCTTGAGGGTCGCCGCGTCGAGCACCGCGATGCCGATGGGTTTCGTCTCATCGAACGGCCCGCTCACCGAGTGCTGCACGACGACCTTGTCGCCGGCGACGAAGATTCGACTCGGACTCCAGCTGTCATCCGGCGCATAGTCGGCCGTCGCGACGGTGTGCGTGACCTTGAGTGTCTTCTTGTCGACTGCGAACACGCCGTGACTCGTCGTGACGAAGACCGCGTCGGCACCCACTGCGACATCGAACAGCTCCACGTACTCCTTCACCGAAGGGTCGTCGATCAGAACCTCGCCGAGCTTCGACCCGTCCGTCGCATCGATCTTCCACAATCGCTCGACGGGCGTCTTCGGTGTCAGCAGAGAATCTGCGCCGTTGATCGCCTCCGGAGTCTCGAGAACGACCCATCCGTCGTTGGCGTCGGCGGCAATCGCGACCTTCCCCGAGCTCGGGCCGAAGTACTTGTTCGAGTAGGTCGCAGGGATGGCGACGGAGATGTCCGGGCTGCCGCCCGCGAGGAGCGCGGCCTCGTCGCCCGAGACCACAACCCGGCTGTCATTGCCCCCCCTGAGGCCCCACACCCGATTGCCGCCTACTGCCTGCCAGGCGACCGCAGCGTCACCGTCGAAGAAGACGATCGGCCCGTCGGGCCCCTGCTTGGCGCCCCCGGCAAGATCCGCAAGCGCCGATCGAGGCAACGCGCTCTCGTCGCCCCAGAACGCTTTGGCGCCGACCACCGGTTCAGTGGGAGCGAAGCCGAGGTAGTACTGAACCGCCGGTTCGTTGCTCCCGTCCGCGGGTGCCGTCGTTTGCGTCGGCCCACTCTGCGACGTTCCCACGTCGCGCTGCTTCGTGGTCGGCGTCGCCGATCCGTTCGACGATCCACCCCCGCAGGCTGCGCCGACGAGGGCGAACGCCGCCAGAAGCGCCAATGCCGGGGTTACACCGCGCCGCGCCGACGTGCCTCGACGCCGTGCGTATCGGCCGCCCGTGAGTGTCTGGCTCCCGTCACAATTGTCAATGCCTGGCATCAGTTCCCCCGATGGATATCGCTGCGAACCGTCTCCCGCGACAACACGTCAGGGTCGCCAAGTGCGCCGTCGTCGCATCGCCCACGGGAAGGCCGAGGCTTCTTGAGCGTCGGGCGCGGCGTCAAATCACCAGAAGTCGCGTGTGCGAGACCTCCGCCTGGAGCTCGTCGTCGGGCTCGTCGCCCATGTCGCGTCACCCGGCGCACGGATGACGCACTCGCCGGGCCGCGGCCGCCTTCAGCTTTGACGACCCGCGGGTCGATGGGATCACGGAAGGCCACTCGTGTGGGAACGGGGTGCGAATGCAACCGGAGTCTGACGAGTCGGGCACGCGTGCTGGAGCATCCTCGCGGCCGCGATCACGAGCTACGACTCCGAAACGGCCGACCACTGCGCCCGGGTCTGCGGCTACGCGACCCGCATCGGCGAGCTGCTCGGTCTCGACGAGCCTGCTCGTGACACGCTGCGGTGGGCCGCGACGCTGCACGATCTCGGCAAGCTCACGGTGGCCGAGAGCGTCCTGGCGAAGCCGGGAAAGCTCACGCCCGACGAGTGGGCAGTCGTGAAGCGTCATCCGATCGTCGGCGGCGAGATTCTCTCCGCGATCTCACCGGAGTTCGCCGCGATCGCGACGACGGTACGTGCCCACCACGAATGCTGGGACGGGTCGGGCTATCCCGACGGTCTGGCCGGCACCGCGATCCCGCAACTGGCCCGGATCCTGGCGATCGCCGACGTCTTCGACTCCCTCACGCACCCGCGGCCGTACCGACGCCGCGCGTTCTCGACCGCGGACGCGATCGCGTACCTGCGCGCCGAACGCGGGGAGTCGGTTCGACCCCGAGCTCATCGAGCTGCCTCTTCCGTACCCGGCAGCTGCTCGCGTCCTGAATCGCGGCGCCGCGTCCGGCCAGTCGCTCAGAAGCCCGTGCCCGTCAGCGAGAGCGCGTCGGCCTTCAGAGGTTGTGATGCGGCGGAAGGGCTCCGCTACCGATCGCGTCGGCGCGCGCGTGCAGCAACGCGGCCGCTTGATCGAGGTCGCGGCCGATCACGAAGCTGCCCTTCTTGATCTCCGCAACCACGAAACGGCCGAGCTCGAGCAGGTCGGCCACCTCCGCGTTCTTCCCCATGGCCGCGAGACGCTCGCGGAACTCCGCGAAGGTGAGCACCGGACCCGGCGTGTGCTCCCGTTCGCGCGCGAGGGCCGGCGGGCGATTCCGCTGCGCAGTCCACAGCCCGGTGTCGAGCAGGCCGCCCGACGGGTAGAAGACCGCGGCGCGCAGCTTGGTGTCGTTGTCGGAGAGTTGGTGCGCGAGCGCTTCGGTGAAGCAACTGATCGCGGCCTTGCTCGACGCGTACACCGCCGCGTACGGCACGGGTGCGATGCCGCCGTCGCCCGACGACGTGTTCACGACCACTCCTGGTTCGCCCGAGGCGATCATGCGGGGCACGAACGCGAGCACGCCGTTCGCGACGCCGAACACGTTCACGCCGAAGCACCACTTCCAGTCGTTCGGCTCCTGTTCCCACGGGAGGCCGCCGCCCCCGGTGGTCACGCCCGCGTTGTTGAAGAGGAGATGGCACGCGCCATGACGCGCGAACACCGTCGCCGCGAGCGCGTCGACCGACGCGAAGTCGGAGACGTCGGTGCGCACTCCCTCGATGTCGCCGCGGTCGCCCAATTCGGCCACCGTCCGTTCGAGGACCGGTTCCTCGACGTCGGCGACGACGACGCGCGCGCCCTGCTCGAGCAGCGCTTCGACGATGCCGCGCCCGATTCCACCGGCGCCGCCGGTGACGACCGCGACGCGGCCTGCGATGTCATCCATGGTGCGGCTTCCGATCGGTCATGCGGGCGAACGCGTCATCCACCCCAGCGAACCTGGTACTCGTCCTTCCACCACTCCGCGGCCCGGAGCTCGTCGGCGGTGGTGGCGCGCGTCAGGTCCTGGCCGAGGTCGGACGGGCGGGGGCCGATGCGCTCCGCGATCGGGCGCAGGTCGTCGACGTCGAAGCCGTAGCAGCGCGCCGCGGTCTCGCCGAGCAGCTTGGCGCTGTCGTCGACGGGCACGTCGCCGAAGTCGCTCCGGAGCCGTGCGATGGTGTTCGGCCACGTGCCCTCGGGATGCGGGTAGTCGGTGCCCCACATCGCGACGTCGCAGCCGATCGTGTGGCGGCGGCGGATCTCTTCCTTCGACATCGTCGACGCGCCCACGAAGATGTTCTCGCCGAAGTACTCCGACGGCAGCTTCGAGAGGATCCCCTTCATCAGCGCGGCCATCTTCTTCGTGGTGTGGCCGCCACCGAAGTACTGGTCCCACTTCCACTTCATGTCGGCGACCCAGTACGACGCGCCCTCGGTGACCACGAACTTGAGCCCGGGAAAACGCTCGAACGCGCCGCTGAAGAGCAAGTGCGCGATCGGACGGTGGGTCCAGAACACGACCTCGGCGAGGTAGATGCCGATGAAGTCGTTCATCTCCTCGCGCGGTGCCTCGCCGGAGTGCACGTGCACGGGGAAATTCGCGGCCTGGCACGCGGCCCAGACCGGGTCGTACGACGGATGGTTGTACGGCGTGCGGTCGCGCCACATCGTCGGCACCATGATCCCGCGGATGCCGGGCTTGCCGGCGAGCCACTCGATCTCGGCGACGGCGCGCTCGACGCCGTGACAGATCGGCACGAGGCCGACTCCCGCCGCGCCGTTCGGGGCTCGTCGAGCACAGTTCCACGAGGAAGCGGTTGTGGGCGCGCGCGCCGGCGAACGCGAGATCCGGGTCCTCGATCATGCCGGCGGAGAGTCCGGCGCCGAAGGGTGGCGACTCCATCCCCGTGATCGCGTCGGCGTCGGGGAAGATCACTTCGGCCGCGACGCCGTCGGCGTCCATCTCCTTGTCGCGTTGCTCGGCGTCGTACGCGCCGCGCAATCCCTCTTCGTGGGTCGTCTCCCAGTGGGTGATGTAGTCGTAGTTCAACTTCATCTGGTCGGCACGGTTCGCGTTGCGCTCGGCGAGGAAGTCGTCGAACGGTTGGAGGTAACGCTCGTCGAGGTAGGGCCGGTAGCGCTCGCAGGGCAGGCCGGCGTGCGCGTCGGCGGAGATGATCACGTAGCGATCGTTGGTGGCCATGGTCAGCTGCGCTTGCCGAGGACGGAAAGGTCGTCGTAGCGCTGGTGCACGAACGGGAGCAACCAGTCGGCCGGCACACGTTCCACGACGTCCCCGTGCTGGGTCGTAGCAACCTGCGCGTACTGCATCGACACGACACGACGGACGGGGATGTCGGCGATCGGATCGAGCGGCGACTCGAGGAGTGAGAGCGTGCCGTCGATGTCGCGCCCGGCGCGCGCTTCCTCGTGCCGGCGGACGTGCACGAGCGCGGGTTCGGTGTCGAAGCCCTTGCCGTCGGGCGACGGGCTGATCTTGAAGTAGAAGTCGACCTTGTCGCGGGGCGCGATCTCGACCGGCGCGCCGAGGGTGCCGCGTACCTCGGCGAGCGGGAAGCCCATCCGTTCGAAGCGCGCGTGAAGCGCGTCGCCGTCGACGTCGATCGAGACGGCACCGATCTTCTTCGGCTCGCCGTAGGTCTCGCGGCCGCCGATCGTCGCCTGCTCGGTGGTCATCGGCATGAAGAGCGCGTACTCGCCCTCGACGCGACCGTGTTTCGCGCGGACACCGAACCAGCCGGCGCCGAACACCGGGATGCCCGTTCCCATGTCGACGGTCGCGAACCGGATCCGCGCGAGCGGCTCCGACGGTTCGAGCGGAGGTGGGAGCACCGCGGCGATCACGTCGGGATCCGTCTCCCACACCACCGTCACCGCGGTCGACCAGATCTGCGCGCTCGTAGCCTCGACCTCACGGTTGCGCTGGCGCTCGGGCGGGCGGGCGCCGTAACGGATCGCGGTCATTGCCGTCTCCCATCTCGCTCGCCATAGCGGGCGGGTGTCGTCACCAGGCCTTGATCACTTGCTCCAGATCGAACGCGTTGCACGTGGAGTCGGTGGGGTAGTCGGACGGGTCGAGGGGCACGCGCACCTCACCGACCGTCGGGCCGATGCGGTCACCGATCTCCCGCAGCGCCGCGAGGTCGAAGTCGTACACCCGCGCGGCCGTGGTCTCGAGCATCTGCTGCGTCTCGGCCGGCGGGCACGGCGCGAACGCCGCGCGCAACGCCTCGGTCGTGTACGGGTAGCTGCCTTCGGAGTGCGGGTAATCGGCGCCCCACATGATGCGGCCGACGCCGACGTCGTGGCGCAGTGCGCTCTCCGACGGGCGCAGGAAGCTCGCGCCGACCCAGAAGTTGCGCTGGAAGTACTCGCTCGGCGTCATCGTCATCTGCTTCGCGACCGCACCGAAGAACACCGCCTCGGCGGCGCCGCCGTGCGTCATGCGCCGGTGGAACCAGTCGAGGGTGTCGAGGCCGCGCGGGATCCAGCCCGTTCCCTGCTCGGTGAGGACGACACGCAGGTTGGGATGCCGTTCGAGGACCCCGCCGAAGATGAGGTGCCACACGGCCCGGTGCGCGTACCACGCGAGCTCGATGAGCATGATCGCCCGGGCCGCTTCGTGCTGGCCGAAGTCGGGGAGCCCGCTGCCGGAGTGGATGTTGATCGGGAGGTCGAGCGCTTCGCAGAGGTCCCACAATGGTTCGTAGTGCGGGTCCCAGAGCGGGAGCAGCGCCGAGTTGGGCGGCACGTTCGGCAGGAGGACCCCGGCGCAGACGTGCATGTTGTCCTTCGCCCAGCGGAGCTCGGCGAGGGTGTCGTCGAGATCGTTGAGGAACACTTGCGCGCACCCCGCGCGCCGGCCCGGCGCGGCGCCGCAGAAGTCGGCGAGCCAGCGGTTGTGGGCCTGGAGCCCCGCCCATCGGTGCTCGTAGTCGTCCGCGGTCGGCTCCAGGGCGGTGAGGTTGCTCTGTGCGAAGAAGGGCGGGATGGTGTTCGGGAAGAGGACCTCGGCGACGACGCCCTGCGACTCGGTCTCGGTGAGCCGCGCGTCGCTGTCCCAGTTGCGGTACGCGGTGGAGGAGAGGAGATCGGAGAACGGGTTGACGTACGCGTCGGCCCACGCGTCGAACTCGTCGTGCCACTTCGACGGGAGGTACGCCTTGTACGCGCGCATCTCGGCGCCGGCGTGCCCGTCGACCGAGATCACGGTGTAGCGGTCGGTGTCGGTGAGCCCAGCAGTCGCCATCGTCACTCCCACGGCTCGAACAGGCCTTCGAACTCCAACGCCCCGTTGCGCACGCGACCGTAGAGCAGCCAGTCGCCGCGGAACATCCCGTGTTCGTACGCGGAGCACGCGATGTGGGTCTGGCGGCCGCCGGTGGTGCTGGGCATGAACCGGATCGACTCGAGCCCGGCCTTCAATCCCGGTCCCGAGAGGATGGGAGCGCGGAACAGCCCTTCCACCAGCACGCGTGCCGTGTCGTACGCGAGCACGGGGATCGCGTTCGGCCACAGGGGTGGGTCCTGGCCGTAACGCGCGACGAAGCGGTCGTGGAACGCGCTCGTGAGCGGGTTGCGCGGGTCGAGCTGGTCGATGCCGACCCAACCCTCGAACTTGTCGAAGCCCATCAGGTAGAACATGAACGCGGTGCCCATGATGCGCGGTGGGTCCCAGGCGAGCGTGTCGAGTGCCTCGCGCAGCAGGCCCTTCGCCGCGAGCATCCCGTAGCCCATGTAGACGAGCGCGTCGGCGCCGACCTGGCGCAGGTTGTCGAGATTCGTGGCGAGGTTGTCGGGGCTCTGGCTCACCGTCTCGACTGCGGCGATGCTCACACCGCGACGGCGGCACTCTTGGCGGAAGTAGCGGAAGTACTCCTCACCGTTGGGCGAGATCTCGCTCAACACCGCGACGCGCTGGTGGCCGTGGCGCGTCAACCAGGCGACGACGAGCGCGGCGTCGCCCCCGCAGTCGCCGTTGCCGAGCCGGAAGCAGTACTCGCCCTGCAGCCGCTCGGTACCGCACCAGCTCACGAGCGGAATCTGGAGCTCGTTCGCGAGTGGGCCGACGGTGATCGCGTTGTCGGAGCTGTACGCGCCGGCGACGCCGATGCAGCCTTCGTCGACGAGGTACCGGAAGCCGTCGGTCGCGTTCTTGGCCGAACCGTTGGGCAGCCCGTTCTCCGCGTGCAGCACGAACTCCACGGGACGATCGAGCAGGCCCTGCTCGATCGCTTCGTCGAATGCGAGACGATGGATCTTGTCGTAGCCGCCGCCGGGGCCGTCGAGGGCCGAGCCGAGCCAGCCGATCTTGATCGGATCCACGATCGCTCCCCCCGAGGCGGCATCCGCCGCCGGCGCATCTTGCATACCCGACCGGTGCCGGTGCAAGGTCGACCGCGACGGCGATCGCGCCATACTTGTCGGCGACCGGACGGGGTGGTCGGAGGTCGGATGCCGATCGAGACCAGGTACGTCGACGACCAGGGTGTCCTGTTGATCCTGTGGGACGGTCGGGTCACGCGGGAGGAGTGGGAAGCGGTCGCCCGCGATCAGCTCACCGACGAGTCCGGCTGGCACAACGGTCGGCGCCGGCTCATCGACCTCTCCACCTGTGATCCGTCGGCACTGCGCGTCACCGACATCGACGAGCTGGTGGGCTTGTGGCGCCGGAACATGAGCGCAATCGCCGGGCGGCGGCAGGCGATCGTCGCGCCGCTCGCGTGGGACCTCGCAGTCGAGTTCGCGCGTCAGAGCCAACCACTCGGCGCGACGACGATCGTGTTCGATCATCTCGAGCCTGCGGCGCGGTGGCTCCGCGTCGACCACGACGCAGTGCGCACCGCGCTCGTCGCGATGCGCGCCGAGCTCCACGCGCGGTAGCGCACGCGCTGAGTCGCGCCGCCGCGCGGTTGTTGCGGCGAGCGTCACAACAGGAAGCTGAGTGTCACCGTCGCCCGCCCAACCTCTTCGGACGATCCCATGGGGATCTGAAGCGGTACGGGGCGCCCGCGTGACGCGGGCGGCGGCTCAGGACGGCGAATCCGGCGGCGGATCCGGCGCCGAGAGCGCGGCCGGGAGCTCGTGGCGACCCGCGACTCCGAGTTTCGTGTAGATGTGGGCGAGGTGGCTCTCGACCGTTCGGGTCGAGAGCACGAGCTCGGTCGCGATCTCGCGCGTCGCCCGGCCCCGCGCCGCAAGGTGCGCGATCTCCAGCTCGCGGGTCGTGAGCAGCGGCCGCGTCCGCAACCCGTCGAGCAGAGGCGACGCGGCGCCGGGGCAGGCCGCGACCTCGCGCGCGGCCAGCGAACGGGATGCCTCGGCGCGGGCGACCACACCGGCCGCGGCGTGCGTGGCCGCGGCGTGCAGGAACGTCTCGGCGGCGACGAGCCGGAAGCCCGCGTCGGAGAAGGCGGCCGCGGCCGCGTCGAGTGCGTCGCCGTCGCGGGCGGCGAGCGCCGCGCAGTACGCCGCGACGATCGGCGCGTACGGACCGTCGACGGTCCGCGCGACCTTCGCGAGCCGCGACGCGACCGTGCGCGCGTCTCCGAGGCGCGCGAGCAGGAAGAGTGCCTCCAGTTCGATCGGTGCATCGCCGCGATCGCGTGCGTCGGCGGCGAGATCCTGAAGGATGTCGCGAGCGCCGCGCAGCCGGCCGTCGGCGACGGCGGCCCAGGCGCGGGCGATCGCGGCCCAACCGTCGAACCAGCGGGGCCCCCGGTGTACCGCGAGCACCTCGGGTGCGATCTCGCGCTGCGCCGCTCGCGCGCGATCGACGTCGCCCGCCAGCGCGGCCGCACAGGTCTCGGCCGCGGCGGCGAGGATCTCGATCCCGCCGAGACCCAGCGTGGCCGCGCGCGACCAGCCACCCGGACTGTCCTTGATCGTCGCGTCCGCGAGCAGGACTCGCGCGCCGGTCACGTCGCCCCGCGCGAGTGCGATCCAGGCCAGGGCGGCCGACGCGCCGGCCACCCACTCCGGGTTGCGCGCCTGCATGCCGAGTTCCCGGAACGCGGACGCGACCGCGTCGGCGGCAGCGAGATCACCCGTGGTCCAGTGGGCCGCGAACGAGGCCGGAGTCGCCCAGCTCATCGGTGTGCGCAGGTCGTGCTCGCGCGGAGGTTCGGCGTCGCGCCCACGCTCGATCGCCTCGAGGGCACGCGTCGACCGGCCTGCGAACGCGTAGCCCATCGCGAGCGCGGAGAGTCCGGTGAGGCGGGCGCGGGGGCCGCTCGCCGCGTCGCGCACCACCCGTTCGGCGAGCGCGATGCCTTCTGCGAACTGCGCGTCGGCCACGAGGACGGTGGCGCGGAACCCGCGCAACCAGGCTTGATGGCCGGCGTCCCCGACGCGCGCCAGTGCGGTGTCGACGCTCTCGCGTGCCGCGTCGCCGCGGCCGGCGGTCAGCAGGACCTTGGCGCGCAGCACCGCGGACTCCGCGATTGCGCGATCGTCGGCACCGGGATCGGTATCGAGGGTTTCGAGCGCACCGTTATGGTCGCCCTGCCGGTACTGCGCATCCGCCAGCGCGATGCGCGCCGCGTGCTCGTCGTCGCGAGGCGCTTCGTCGAGGGCGGCGCGCGCGAATCGTTCGGCGAGCGCGAAGTCCTGAGCTTCGGCGGCGTGCCACGCGGCGTCGACGAGCACCGAGACCGCGGGCGGGCGCCCGGCGTCGAGCCGCCAGGTGGCGAAGCGCAGCGTGTCGGCGGGCCCGCGCATACCCGCCGCTTCCGACGCGTCGGCGAGCGCGCGAGCAGTGGCCCGCCGGCGGGCAGACGGCGCGCGACTGCGCAGTACCTCGGCGTAGGTCGGGTGCACGACGCGCGCGACGGGCTCGTCGCCGTCCTCGACGTGCACGACTCCAGCCGCTTCGGCCGCGGCCAGCCCTTCGAGATCGACGAGACGGTCGAGGAGGGCGATCCGGACTGGTTCGCTGATGGCCACGACCTCGGCCACGCGCCGGGCCCCGTCGTCGAGCTCGTCGATGCGCGCGCCGACGAGCTCGTTCAGCCGGCGCCCGACGGTGAGGCGCGCGACGAGCTCCCAGCGGCCGTCGACGGCGCGGACCGCGCCGCTTGCACGCGCCGCGTGGAGGAGCTCGGAGACGAAGAGTGGATTGCCGCGGGTCGCTTCCCAGATCTCGTGGTGGACGACCGGTGAGCACGGCCCCTCGACGATCGCATCGACGAGCGCTTCGGTCTCGATCCGCGAGAGTGGGAGCAGCTCGACGCGTGGCGCCCACGCGTCCTTCCAGAGGACTGTGATCGCATCGGGTGTGGGTTGCCCCGTCGTGATCGTGAGCAGCGTGCGCGCGGCCGCGGTCGTGGTGAGCTGGTGTACGAGCGTCGCCGACGCGTCGTCGAGGAACTGGGCGTCGTCGACGACGAGCAGCGTTCCGGGATGTGCGCGGAGAGCCTGTGTCGCGCGTGCGAGCGCGAACGCGTCTCCCGACGCCATCAGCTCGGGACCGATGCCGCTCGCGGTGAACAGCGGCGCGAAGGCTCCGAACGGCAGGCTCTGGCTCGAGCGCGTCGCGCTCGTCCAGATCACCGTGCTCGCGGAGATGGCGGTCACGACCGCGCGCGCGAGCGCCGTCTTGCCGATGCCCGACTGCCCGGCCACGACGACCGATCCCGGATCGCGCAGCGACGCCTCGACCGCGCGACGTTCCTCGTCCCGCCCGATCAGCGCCCCGCGCACGGGCGCGAGGCTACCGAATCAGTAGTCGGCTACGGATGCCGTGCGCGGCGGTCCGCCGTACCGTCTGCCGGTGGAACCCGACGCACCCGGCGCCGAGAGCCGGATGCCCGTTTCGATCGCCGCGCTCCTCCCGGTCGTCTATGCCGACGCGCTGGTGCTGATCGGTGCGGGCTTCGCGCCCGACGAGATCGCCCGCCTGCTGGAGGTGCCGGTCGAGTCCCTCGCGACGCTGCTCGAGATCGCCGCGGAGAAGGCGCGCACCTTGCTCGAGCGCGCCTCGGTATCCGGTTCGCCGCGCGCCTCGTCGACGAGGGATCCGGGCTCTCATCGTTGATCGCCGCGAGTTCCGTACTCGGGTACCGATGCCGCCCGGGCCGGTTCTCCGTACGGTCGATCCGACCAGTTCGCAGGGGCAGGGAGAGCGGATGTTCACGAGACGATCGAGACGCGCCTTCGTGGGTGCGGTGGCGGCGGTGCTCGTCGCGGTGGGCGGGGTCGTGGCGGCCGCACCTGCCCACGCCGGAACGGGAGGCACGGTGGAGGCGACGGTCGAGGACGCGCACGGCGTCCCGACCGACGGCGTGTGCCTCAGCATCATCACCCCCGACAAGAAGAACTCGCCCGACGACGTGATCACCACGACTGCCGGCAGCGGGGCCGACGGAACTCCGGGCCACATCACGCAGGCCAACGTGCCCGCGGGCAGCTGGGTCGGCAAGTACTTCAACTGCGGCGGCAGCGTGCCGTTCGTGCCCTTCTACACGGGCGGGACGCTCAACAAGGCGAAGGCGACTCCGTTCGGTGTCACCGACGGCGGCTTCACCAACATCGGCGTGCAGCTGATCCTGCCCGGCGGAAACGGCTACGCCGAGGGGTACGTGCTCGACGGCAACGGCGACGGTGTCCCGTCCCTGTCGGTGCACGCGTATTCGGCGAACCGCAAGGTCCTGCTCGACTCGTCGTGCAGCGACGACAGTGGACACTTCTACTCCTTCAACCTTCCGGACAACGTCGGTGGCGTGAAGCTCGAGTTCGGCGCGGGCAGCGACTGCTCGAACGACTCGAACTTCCTCACGAACTGGTACGGCGGAGCCGATTTCACCAGCGCGACTCCGATCGCGATCACGTCCGACAACGACACGGTGGTCGGTGACGTGACGGTCGCGTCCCCGACGAAGCTCAGCGTGACGGTCACGTCGGTGTCGTTCTCGGGAACGTCGTCGGATCCGGTCATCACCATCAACGGCTCCGGCTTCGGGAAGAAGATGCCGGCGCCGAACCCGTCGGAGCGGCCCTGCGGCGAGGACGACGTCGCGAGCTCCGGCTACGACTACGGCAATCGCGTCGTGTTCTGGGACACCTCCAACGCCGCGCTGTGGCAGGCGGGGTACCCCGGGGACTGCATCGGTCTGATCCTCGCGTCCTACTCGACCACGCAGATCTCCTTCACGTTGAACGACTGGTACCGCGATCCGCTGAACAACGGTCATCTGCTGGCCAACGGTGACCAGTTCAGCGTCCGAATCAAGGGCGTCCCGCTCACGGGCACGGTCTCCGGTCTGAGCTAGGGGCGGCGTGCACGGCGCGGCCCGCGGTCCTTTCACGGACGGGCGGCCGCGGGCTGCGCCGGTGCGACGCGAGGGGCTCGCCCATCAGCATGGGTGCCTAACCTCGCGGTCATGGCGACGCGATACGAGACGCACGAGGTGGTCAACCAGCCGCCCCCGCTGACCGGCTACGACGGGTTCGGCGCCGACATCGCGCTCGGCGAGGCGGTCGATCGCAACGGTGCCGCGTGGGCCCGCGACGAGCTGCACGAGCTTGGTCGGCGCGCCGGCTCGGCCGACGCCCAGGACGCCGGCCGCCGCGCGAACGAGAACCCGCCGGTTCTCCTGACCCACGATCGGTACGGACACCGCATCGACGTCGTCCGCTACCACCCCGCCTACCACGAGCTGATGGCGACGGCCGTCGGGCACGGGCTGCACGCGGCCCCGTGGGTCGACGACCGCGCCGGCGCGCACGTCGCGCGTGCCGCGAAGGTGATCGTCTGGTACCAGGTCGACGGCGGGCACGTCTGCCCGATCTCGATGACCTACTCCGTGGTCCCGGCGCTGCGGCACGCGCCGGCCCTCGCGCAGGAGTGGGAGCCGCGCCTCACGTCGCGTAGGTACGACCCGTCGAATCGTCCCGCGCCCCTCAAGGAGGGCGCGACGTGCGGGATGGCGATGACGGAGAAGCAGGGTGGCTCCGACGTCCGCGCGAACACCACGGTCGCGCTGCCCGTTGCCGACGGCTACCTCCTCACCGGTCACAAGTGGTTCTGCTCGGCGCCGATGTCGGACGCGTTCCTGATGCTGGCCCAGGCGCCGAAGGGCCTGTCCTGCTTCCTGGTGCCCCGCTGGCGGCCCGACGGCACGCGCAATCCGATCCTGGTGCAACGACTCAAGGACAAGCTCGGCGACCGCTCGAACGCGTCGAGCGAGATCGAGCTGCTCGACACGTGGGGCGCGCTCGTCGGCGAAGAGGGTCGCGGTGTGCGCACGATCATCGACATGGTGAACCACACGCGCCTCGACTGCGTGCTCGGCTCCACCGCGATCATGCGCCAGGGCGTCGCGCAGGCGACGTGGCACACGCACTACCGAAGCGCGTTCGGTGGATCACTCGACGACAAGCCGCTCATGGCGAACGTGCTGGCCGACCTCGCGGTCGAGTCCGAGGCGTCGACCGCGGCCGCGCTCCGCCTCGCGCGCGCCTTCGGGGCCGATCCGGCCGACGAGCACGAGCAGCGGATCCGCCGCCTCGCGACGCCGATCGTGAAGTACTGGGCCTGCAAGCGCGCACCGCAGCACGCGGCCGAGGCGCTCGAGTGTCTCGGCGGCGCGGGCTACGTGGAGGAGTCGGATCTTCCCCGCCTGTTCCGCCAGAGTCCGCTCAACGGAGTGTGGGAGGGATCGGGCAACGTCATCTGCCTCGACGTCCTGCGCGCCATCGCGCGCGAGCCCGCCGCACTCGACGCGTACTTCGACGAGGTCGGGTCGGCGGCCGGCGGCGACCGTCGTCTCGACGACCGTGTCGCGTCGCTGCGCAAGGAGTGCGCCGACCTCGACGCGATCGAGTCGCGGGCGCGGATCCTCGTGGAGCATCTCGCGACGACGTTCCAGGCCGCATTGCTCGTGCGCCACGCACCGGCGAGCGTCGCCGACGCGTTCTGCGGCTCACGACTCGGCGGAGACGGCGGACGCGCGTTCGGAACGCTGCCGCCCGGGACCGACACGAAGTCCATCGTCGACCGCGCCCGCCCCGACGCACTTGCCGGCTGATCGAGACGAACCGTCCGGCGGACCCGGCGCGGGCCGGCGCCGATCGCTGCGGTACCGCCCGGGCCTCGACGGCGTGCGTGCGCTCGCCGTCGCGATGGTCATCCTGTATCACGGCGACGTCTCGTGGGCGAACGGCGGTTTCCTCGGCGTCGACGTCTTCTTCGTGCTGAGCGGTTACCTCATCACCGCGCTGCTCCTGCAGGAACGGAGCGAGACCGGCGGGATCGATCTCGTCGCCTTCTGGATGCGCCGGGCGCGCCGTCTGTTGCCCGCGCTCTTCCTCGTCCTCCTCGGCGTCGCCGTCTACGCGCAGGTCTGGGCCGCGCCGAGCGAGTTGCGGTCGATCCGATCCGACAGCATCGCGACGCTGCTGTACGTCGCGAACTGGAAGTTCGTGCTCGACGGCACGTCGTACTTCCAGGCGTTCCGCGCGCCGTCTCCCCTCCAACACACGTGGTCGCTCGCGATCGAAGAGCAGTGGTATCTGGTCTGGCCGATCGTGCTCCTCGCGGTCGGTCGCGTCGCCCCGCGGCGGCGCACGGAGGTCGTGGCCGTCGGTGCCGTCGTGCTGGCGCTCGGTTCCGCGCTGCTCGGCGCGCTGCTGTTCCATCCCGGCTCGGATCCGTCGCGCATCTACTACGGAACCGACACGCGCGCGCAGGCGCTCCTTGTCGGGGCGGCGTTCGCGGCGCTGTGCGCGTCGCGCAACCGGTTGGCGGAGCTGGTCTCCGGTCGCCGCGGCGGCGCGTGGAGCCTCACGCTCGTGGGCGCGTTGGGTGCGGCGGCGCTCGCCGTCGTCATGGTCCGCGTCGACGCGACCGGCGCGTTCCTCTACCGCGGTGGCTTCCTCCTCGTCGCGATCGCCGCGCTGGCGCTCGTTGCCGCGGCCGCCGTCGAGGGGCCGGTCGCCGCGGTCCTCGCGATCGCACCGCTGCGCACGATCGGCGCGGTCTCCTACGGCCTCTATCTCTGGCACTGGCCGGTCGACGTGGTGCTCGACGCGCCGCGCACCCATTGGCACGGCACCGCCTTGTTGGCACTGCGGATCGCGGTCACGGCGGTCCTCGCGACGCTCTCGTACCACCTGGTCGAGATGCCGATCCGGCGACGCGGGCTCGGCGCGATCCGGGTGAGCGACCGCCGGTTCCTGCGGCCCGTGGTGGCCGCCGCCCTCGCGTCGGTGCTCGCGATCACCGTCGTGGTCGTCACCATCGGCGCGCCGGCGACGCCGAGCGCGCCCGCGGCATCGGGCGAGACCAGCGACGGTGTGCGCCCGGATCCCGTGCGGGCACGCGTTCTCATGCTCGGCGATTCGCAGATGCTCACGATGCTCTTCTACGGCGGCGGGCTCTTCGCCGATTCCGGACCGCAGTACGACTTCGCACCCGTGGTCGGATGCGGGCTGTTCGATCCGTCGGTTCACGTCGGAGGGAACTGCGAGGAACGCGAGCAGCTCTGGACCGAACGCTCACGCACGTTCGACCCTGATCTCTCGGTCGTGCTCGCGGGCGCGTTCGAGACGCTCGACTTCACCGTCGACGGTCACCGTTACGTGCACGCGACCGCGGCGCACGAGCGGAAGTTGGAGGCGATCGTGGAGGCGTCGCTGCGCCCGCTCACGGCGCGCGGGGGCCGGGTCGCGTTGTTGGAAGTCCCGTGCTTCGGGGAGCCGGCCGACCTCGAAGCCAGTGCGAAGATCCGCGACGACCCCGCCGCGGTCGCCGACGTGAACCGCGCCTTCGCCGCGGTGGCGAGCCGCGATCCGCACGTCGAGTTCGTGAGGTGGGCCGACGCCGTCTGCCCGGGCGGAGCCTTCCGAGCGACGATCGGCGGCGTCGACGTCCGTCCCGACGGCGTCCATTACGGGAGCCGGGAGGGGGCGAAGGTGGCCGCGGACGCCCTCATCCCGATCCTGCGCCGGCTCGTCGACGCCGCGCACGCGGCGCGGGTCGCGGGCTGACGCGAGGCCGCCGAGCCGGTCGCGACCCGACGCGCGGTTCGCTCCCGGGTGGGGCGGGTATCACGCGACCCGTGAGCCGCGGCACGATCACGGGCTCGGAGGTCGGTCATGGCAGACGAAGACGTCGACACCGCGGGCCCCGAGGTGCTCATGCCGCTCGACGTCACCAGCCGGATCGGCTTCTTCGACCGCACCGCGGGCGTCGTCGCGCGCGTCGCCAGCCGCGCGCCGTTCTTCGCCTTCTGTGTCGCGCTCGTGCTCGTCTGGCTCGCGCAGGGCATCGTGCGCGTGATCGCGGGCGGTGGGTTGTCGGCGTTCGAGAGCTCGAACTACCAACTCGAGATCAACACGACGACGACGATCATCACCTTCCTGCTCGTCGCGTTGCTGCAGAACAGCCAGAGCCGCGACGACCACGCGACGCAGCACAAGCTCAACGCGCTCGCCGACGGCCTCGCCGATCTCATGACCCATCTCTCCGAGCGCTTCGACGACGACGCGCTGCGCCACGACATCGCGGAGCTGCGCGTGGCCGTCGGGCTCGAGGCGCGCGAGACGAGCAACGAAGACGTATCGGGATGACCGCGTTCGCGGCGCGGCTCAGAGGATCAGCGACGCGAGCTCGGCCCGCACGTTCGCGACCGCGTCTGGCTGCCCCGCGGTGATGACGGTCTGGTAAAGCACCGGTAGGCGATCGGGACACTCGCCGGCGACGATCGCGGCCTCCACCTTCAGCCAGTGCGTCGGGTTCTCGCCGACCTGCCCGGCGTCCGCGATCTCATGACGCCGGAACGCGACATCCGACGCCTTCTCGCAGCCGAAGGTCGTCGGCGACTCGCCCGTGCCCATGTCCCAGATCAACTGCCAGCGACTCGGGACGGGCACGGAGAGCGCGGCCGCGTACCGCAGCACGCGATCGGCGCGCGCGGTGGCCTGGTTGTGGTCGGCGACCCACGCGACGAGCTCGGCCTCGATCCCGTGCAGCGGCCCGGCGACGGTCGCGCACGAGAAGCGGTGCCGGAGCGTGATCGTGGGCCGGGCCAGCTCGAGATCGACCGGGCCGCGCGCGCCGCGGCAGGCCGTGCGAAGCCTGGTCACCAGCGAGCCGAACTGCGGAACGACACTGTGCTCGAGGCGGTCGGTGACCTTCGGAGGGTGGGAGCCCGACGAGCAGGCGCCCGTCGCGAGCACCAGTCCCAGCACCAACCCGGGCACCAACCCGATCGTGGCCACTGCGCCGACCCCCCACGCCCGCGATCGTCGCGCCGCCGCTCGGCCGGTCGGGAATCGGGCGGGTTGCGCCCGACCGCTCAGCCGAGCTGGTCGTGCAGGAACGTCACGACGCCGGGCCAGATCTCGGCCGCCTTCTCGGCGTCGAGTGTGCCGAGCGCGTTGTGGGGCGCCATGAACGCGTGGCCGGTGCCTGCGTGCACGGTGATCGTGCAGTCCTTGCCCAGCGCCTTCAGCTTCGCATCGAGGGCATGCGCGCCGGCGGGCGGGAAGAAGTCGTCGTGCTCGGCCATGTGGCCGCGCACCGCCGCCTGCAACTTCGACCAGTCGGGTTCCATGTCTCCCGACGGGTAGCCGTAGCACGCGACGACCGCCTTCACCTGCTCGGGCCGGGTCGTGGCGAGCAGCAACGCAAGCATCCCGCCCATGCAGAAGCCGACGACGCCGATGCCGTCGCCGGTGACCGCCTCGTTCGCGACGAGGAATTCGACCGCGCCGCTCATGTCGCGCGCGGCGCGGTCGGGCGGCATGGCCTGCATGAGCTGCGCGGCCTTGTCCATCTCGTCGTGCGCGGCGAGCTCGCCGTGGTACAGGTCGGGGACGAGGGCCACGAAGCCCGCGGCCGCGAGGCGTTCGGCCATCTCCTTGATCGCCCATTCGACGCCCCACCACTCCTGCACGACGATCACCCCGGGTCCCGAACCGCCCTCCGGGGTGAAGAGGTATCCCGACGCGGTGCCACCGTTGCTCGCGAACTCGATCGTCTCGACCATGAGGGCGAAACGTAGTCCGGTGCCCGTTCCCGGGCGAGGGCGGGTCAGAGCTCGAGCGCGAGCGCCGCCCTTGACCACGGGAACCGGAACCGCCGGCCCGGGCGGCTCGGTGCCGGGGTCGTGCCCGCGCCGACGAAGCCGGCGACGGCGGCCATCGTCGCGTCGTCGAGCTTGGCGCCCCGGCGATCGGTGAGGTCGAAGGAGTCGCGGGCGCGGCCCGCCTCGGTCGCGACTCGGGCCGCGTGCACGTTGACGTTCGCGGCCGCGAACGCGGCGGTGAGCGCGTGGAGGAAGCCGGGCCGATCCGGGCCGACGACCGTGCACGTCGTGTACCAGGGCGAGACCTCGTTGTCGTAGTCGAACTCGACGCCTTCGATCGGGGGCGCGGGTCGCGGCGCGCGCAGGTTGCTGCGGATGCGCGTCGTGACTTCGTTCACGTCGGGCTCGGCGGCGGCTTCGACGCGGTACGTCGAGAGCGCGGTGCCGTCGCCCCACGTCGCCGCGACCGCCTGCGTCACCGCGCACTCGCTGTCGATGAAGGCGGCCGCCGTGCACGCGAGCAGGCCGACGCGGTCGCGCGCGACGACGTCGACGGCGAAGCCTCCGTCGACGGGCGTGACGGCGACCCGGATGTCGTCGCGATCCGGACGCGGCTCGCAGAGCGCGACGTGGCGCGCGATGGCGGCCGGTGACTGGCTGAGGAGGTAGCCGCGCGGTGCGGTGGCGATGCGGTCCTTCATGTGCTGCCCGCGCACGAGCGCGCTCGCGTCGGTCTTGCGGCGTTCCGTCTCGTTCGCGGCCTCGCGCCCGACGAGCTCCTGGTGCGCGACCGCGTTCGTGACGAGATCGCGCAGGACCGCGACGCGTTCCCGCATCGTCGAGTCGCTCGGGAACGAGGCGAGCGTGAGCTCGGCGAGCGCGTCGGTCTGGTCGACCGAGCCGAGGTGGACACCGAGGCGCAGCACCGCTTCTTCATCGAGCCCGTCGATGCGGCGGGCGCCGGCCGCGAGGAGCTGGGCGTCGGCGACGAGCCCGGCGGTGGCCTGTTCGATCTGGGCGCCGAGGTCGAGACGCTGCACGGTGCGGCGGGCGACGACGACGGGCTGCACCCCGGCTTCGTCGGTGGCGTCGAGCACGAGTGCCGCGAGGAGCAGCGACCGGTCGTACGTGCGCTCGCCATGCGTTCCGCGCTGGTCGCGCAGCGCGGCGAGCCGCGGGAACGACAGGGATGCGAGCGGGTCGAGGTCGAGCGAACTGCGGGCGCTGCGCGCGAGCGCGTCGTCGAGCTCCGGCAGCGCGCGTTGCAACACGCCCGACGCGGTGAGGAGTCGCCACGAACGCGGCGCCGACTCCCGGAGCAGGTTGAACAACTCGTCGCGCGCCGCGGCATCCCAGCGTCGCGGCCCCGATGGAAATGCGTCGATCCACTCGAGGAGCCCGGCGCCCGGTGCGTGTTCCGCGCAGAGCCGTGCCGCGCGCAGCGCGATCACGAGTGCGTCCGCGGGCTGCGGTTCGCCTTCGAGCTCGACGAGCCCGTTCGGGCCGACGTGTACCTCGCTCGGACCGGTCGTCGCGGTGGTCGCGGTCGCCGCGCGCGCCGATCGTCGCGATTCTCGCAACGCGAGCAGGCGCCAGCGCAGCGCGGGCGGCGTCCCGATCGTGGTGATGAGGACGACGAGCAGCAGCGCGGCGTAGATGTCCTGCCCGAACACGTTGTTGCGCAGCCCGAGCGCCGCGAAGATCAGCCCGACCTCGCCGCGGGGGATCATGCCGATCCCGATGAGGATCCGGTCGCCGGGCGAACCGATGAGCCCGATCACCGACGCGAGCTTGCCGATGACGGCGATCACGAGCAGGACGCCGGCGATCCCGAACACCGACGGCCGGATGAACTCGCGCGCGTGGACCTCGATGCCGATCTCGAGGAAGAACACCGGCACGAGGAGATGCGATATGGGCGCGAGCTCGCTCCGCACGCGTTCCGCGGCGCTGCTGCGCGCCAGCGCGAGGCCGGCGACGAACGCGCCGACGATCGGCGCGAGCTCGGCGGCGTGGGCAAGCTCGGAGATCGCAAGTGTGAACGCGAGCGCGAGGGTGACGAGCGTTCCCGCGGAGCGGCTGTGGCGGCGGATGAACGCGAACGTCGGCGGGACGATGCGCACCCCGATCGCGCTCGCCAGCACGACGAAGCCGACCGCGACGACGACGACCTTCACGACACCGAACGCCGACACGTGGCCTTCGGTGACGATGCGGGTGACCACCGTGAGGATCACCAGACCGAGCACGTCGTCGGCCACCGCCGCGCCGAGCACCGTCTTCGCTTCGACGCTCGCGAGCGCGCGGAGGTCGCCGAACACGCGAGCGGTGATACCGACGCTCGTCGCGGTGAGCGCGGCGCCGACGAACACGGCTTCCTTACCCGTCATGCCGAGCAGCAGCCCGGCGACGCTTCCCGTGACGAGCGGGATGATCACGCCGACGAACGCGACGCCGATCGACGCGCGCCCGACGCTCGCGAGCTCGCCGAGATCCATCTCCAGCCCGACTTCGAGCAGGAGCAGGATCACGCCGAGCTGCGCGAGCGTCTGGAGCGACTGGCTCTCGTGGACCCAGCCGAGCAGTGAGGGTCCGACGACGACGCCGGCGATGATCTCGCCGACGACCGCCGGGACGTTCACCCGATCCGCGAGCTCTGCCGCGACCTTGGCGGCGAGGAGCACGACGAGGATGTCGAGCAGGATGCGGTTGACGTCCACGGATCAGATCTTGGCAAACGAGGTCTTGGCGAACGAGCACGACGACCGAGGTGTGGGGACGCGCAGGGTTGGGAGCGTCCCCGACACCTCAGATCGCCGTCGCGCTCAGCGCGAGTGTTCCTGGCCGGCCGGTACCGGTTCCGGGATCTCGACGAGCCCGCCGTCGGGACCTTCGATCTCGACGTGCTGGCTGGAGCCGAAGAAGCTCGGGTAGGCGAGCACACCCATCTCCGGCAGGTCGGCACCTTGCATCTCGACCTCGGGCGTCGGGCGGATACCGCCCTTGGTGAGCTTGTTCTGGAAGGAGAAGAACAAGTACGCGATGCCGCCCATGACGAAGGCGATGACGGCGACGCCGATCGCCTGCGCGATCAGCTGCTTGCCGCCGTCGTGGCCGTAGAACAACCCGGTGACGCCGAAGCTCTTGTCGGTCTCCGAGCCGTTCCAACCGGCGCCGTAGCTCCCGTCGGCGAACAGCCCGACGGCCAGCACGCCCCAGGCACCGCAGACGCCATGCACCGAGATGGCGCCGACCGGGTCGTCGATGCCGCGCTTCTCGAAGAACCACACCGACTCGACCACGATCACACCGGCGATGATGCCGATGAGCATCGCGGCGAACGGCTGGACGAAGGCGCACGGCGCGGTGATCGCGACGAGGCCGGCGAGCATGCCGTTGGCCATCATGCCCGGGTCGGGCTTGTGGTCGCTGCCGCGCATCTGCACGTAGAACATCGCGGCAACCGCACCGAAGGCGGCGGCGATCGCGGTGTTCGTGGCGATGACGGCGAAACGGTTGTCGGTGGCCGACAGGGTGGATGCGGCGTTGAATCCGAACCAGCCGAACAGCAGGATGAACGTCCCGAGCATGGCCATCGGGATGTGATGGCCGGCGAGCGTTCTCGGTTTCCCGTCGGGCCCGTACTTGCCGATTCTCGGCCCGAGCACCAGCGCTCCGGCGAGTCCGGCGATGCCACCCATCATGTGCACGACGCCCGATCCGGCGAAGTCGACGTAGCCGTGGCCGAGGCTGGCGCTCTCACCGAGCTTGGCCAGCCAGCCGCCGCCCCACGTCCAGGCGCCGAAGAGCGGGTAGTAGATCGCGCCGCAGAAGAGACCCCAGAGGACGAACGAGTTCCACTTCCAGCGCTCCGCCATCGCGCCGGTCGGGATCGTCGCCGTGGTGTCCATGAAGGCGACCATGTAGAGGAAGAACGCCATGACGCCGACGTCGTAGGCGTGCCCCTGGAGGAAGAAGCCGCCCTTCCAGAGGAAGGTCCAGTTGCCCGAACCGATGAGGTTCGCGTGGGCTCCTCCGACTGGACTGTTGTAACCGAACATGTCCGGGAAGCTGTAGCCACCGAACATGAACGCGTAGCCGACGCAGTAGTACGCGACGAACCCGAGTCCGAAGATCGCGAAGTTCGTCGAGACCACGTGCGCCGCGTGCTTGGCGCGGCAGAACCCGGTCTCCACCAGTGCGAAACCCGCCTGCATGAAGATGACGAGGACCGCTCCGATCACGATCCACAGCAAGTTCAACGAGATGTCGCCGTGGGTGATCTTGTCCGTGGTCGTGCCCCCGCCGTCTGTCGAGCTCGCCCACGCCGATGCAGTCGACAGCAGCACGACCGTGCCGACGACCCCCGCCAACGTGAGCGCTCGCAGCGCTCCCCGATGTCGCATGTACCCTCCTCGTGCTCACCCCTGCGAAGGAGACGCTAAAGACCCGGCGTTTCCGCGAGGTGACCTCACTGTTTCGAGGGCCGCGCAAGCACCTGACGACCGTCGGCCCAGGTCAACGCCGTTTCTGACATTTCTGTTGTGTTTATGACGGCGACACTGCCTGACGCGGCCGTGACGTCGATGAACGTCGTGTTACGCGTGCGCCCTCGGTGTTGGGAACGGCGCCGGCGCGTGTCACGATCGCTCGATGTTCACCGATCGCAGTGCATCGTCGGCCGACGACGCGGGCTTCGCGGAGGCGTGGAACGCGCTCGAGCCGGCGCGTCGGCGCAAGCTCCGCCGCCTCGTCCGGATGGGGAGGCCCGTCGACGACCCGCAGCTCGCCCCGCTCGTCGGCGGCTACGCGCGCTTCCAGATGGACCGGCCCTGGCTCCGCTGGTTCTGGGTGTGGTTCGTCCCCGGCCTCGTGATCATGTTGGGGATCGCGAGCCGGATCCACCCGATCGCGATCGGTGCTGCGATCGCGCTGGCCGGGCAGGCCGCGTGGGCGCAGTTCAACCTGCGCCGCGCGGCGGCCACCGAGGCCTGAGGGCCGTCCCGAACTCTTGTGTAGGTATGCAACAGTTGCTACCGTGCACAGATGTTGTTCGTTCCTCGCGCTTCGATGCCCCGACCCCTTCCCGGGGCGTGAAGCGAGTGGACGGTGACCCGCCGGGTAGCCCCCACCACTCCCGGCGGGTCACCGCTTCTCTCACCGAGACCATGGCCGCCGACGACGACGCCACGACCGCGGTCCTCTTCGCGTCGCGTGCCCTCGTCGGCGTCGCGGTGCGGTCGCTGAGCTCCGTCGAGGTCACGCTCCCGCAGTACCGCGCCCTCGTGCTGCTTGCGTCGCGCGGCGCGCAGAACGTCGGCAGCCTCGCCGACCTCCTCGACGTGCACCCGTCGACCGCGACGCGGTTGTGCGACCGGCTCGAGGCCAACGGGCTCATCGAGCGGTCGCCGTCGGTGGAGAGCCGCCGCGAGGTGACCCTCGAGCTCACGGCGTCGGGGCACGCGCTCGTCCGCCAGGTGGGTGCGCGCCGCCGCAAGGAGATCGGGCGCATCGTTGCCCGCCTCGACCCGGCCGATCGCCGCGCGCTGGTCGAGGCGTTCGGCGCGTTCGCGCGGGCCGCGGGTGAGGCACCCGACGACGCGTGGAAGCTGGGCTGGACGACCTGAGCGCCGCAGGACGCGACGCTGACGCTCAGGTCGTCACGGCTTCGTCGCGGAGCACCACGAGTTCGCGGGAACTCCCTTGCACGCTTCGGTCATCGTCGGCTGCGGCGCGAGCGACGGAAGGCGAAGGACGGTGCGGCGCGGGTAGGTGAAACCGGGGCTCGGGTTGCACGGGGCGAAGACCTCGGTCGCGCAGATCACCTGTTGGGTCAGCGTGCTCGCGATCCCCGCGCCCTGGTGCGCGACGCCGCACGTCGCGTTCGTCTCCTGGAGCTTGTCGGGCGTCGCCGTCAGCCCGGCGGCGTCGGTGTTGTCGTGCCAGCAGTTCCCGGGAGTGTGCGGATCGCTCAGCTCGGCGATGTCGCCGTTCGTCGCGTTGGCGAACGCTCCGTTGCCCTTGAAGGTGTTGCGTGCGATCTCGTTGCCCCACGAGCCGTAGTAGCAGCCCTTGATCCCGAGGCTCGGGATGCCGTTGGGGTCGCCGCCCTGGCAGTGCGCGATCGGCGGCGGCGTGCCGGTGTCGGGGAACGGGACGACGAGCACCGCCCAGCTGCCGTTGTTCTCGAACCGGTTGTCGATCACGGTGTCGTTGCGGCCGCCGGAGATCACGAGACCGTTGCCGGGCGGACCGAGCTCGGCCGAGCCGTGACCCGGCACGTCGGGGTTGTTGTTGTCGTGCACGTAGTTGTGCTCGAACACCCAGCACGAGTGCGAGCCGGTCGGGCCGGTCTCCGTTCCCGGGCACGCGCCATCCTGCGGAGAGGGTGCGTCGTCGTTGTTCTGGCTGTTCGTGCTGAAGCCGGTCTTGTTGTGGTCGAACTCGCTGTTCTCCACGACGAGATGGCCGCCCGAGTTCGTGCCCGAGTAGCCGAGCGCGGAGTACTGCCCGTGCGCGTCGTCGAGCGTCGCGTTGCAGTCGACGCACGCGCCGATGTAGTAGCCGGCGTCCGACATGTTGCTCGCGTACGTGTGCGCGATGACGCCCGGTCCGCTCGCGTTGCTGACGAAGATGCCGTACGAACCGTCGCCCTCACTTCCTGCGAACGTTGTCGTCGTCGACAGGTAGCTGCCGGAGTACGCCTTCATCCCGACGATGCCGGAACCGTCGCCGCCGTTCCACCAGATCTCGTTCCCCCCACCTTCCGAGCCCGAGATGAAGTTGCAGACGGTGAGGTTGTCGACGGTCACGCCGTCGGCCTTCCAGACCTCGATGCCGTTGCGCCCGATCGGTTTGCCCTTCGCGTCGAGCGGTCCGGGATCCTGATCGGCGGCTGCGCCGCTGCACATGGGTGCCCCCGGCTTCGTGCCGTCGACCACGACGGCGTTGCGGTCCATGCCGCGGATGTGGATGCCCGGGGTCGTGACGAACACGCCCGCGAGCGCGTCGCCGCCGGCCGTCACGGTGTGGTCGTACTGCTCGTGGTAGTCGCCCGGGGCCACGAGCACCCAGTCGCCGGGCTTCGCCGCGTCGACCGCAGCCTGGATCGTCGAGTAGGAGCCCTGGTGACCCTGGTACGTGCCGACGAGCAGGACCCGTGGGCCCGGTGTCGACGTGCTGCCTGCGCCGGTCGGCGACGTCGACTTGGAGCTCGAGCTCGAACAGGCCGCTCCCACCGTGATCGCGACGACGACCGCGACGGTGACGCGCATCCTCATGGTTCTCCCCCCGGCGAACGACAGGACCGAACGTCGAACCTAACCGCGTTGCCGGGCCCGGGAGTCGATTCGCCCGGCGGGGTTCCCCGTGCGCGTGCTCCTCGCCGGGGAGTCGGGACCTTCGCCCCTGCCCGTGAGGACGGGCCGTCGGTACGTTCGAATCCGGCGGTGAGCGGTCGGCCACGCGCCGCCGGCCGGGAGCTGCGTGGTTCGCCGACGACGGGGAAGTGATGCGATGAGTGTTCCGCGAGCGGGTCTGGATGCGATCGTGAAGGACGCCCGGCAGCAGGAGGCGCAGGAGCAGGGCGCGACGCTCGGAGTCCTCGACCAGGAACTGCTGGGATTCGTGAACCGGCATCTCGAAGGGGAGGCCGAGGTCCTCGAGGCGTACCAGGCGATCTCACGCGAAAGCCCCGACGAGTACGTGCGGTACGTCGCCGACCTCATCGCCGAGGACGAGCGCCGTCATCACCAGCTCCTCGTGGAGATGGCGAATCAACTGCGCGGCCAGCTCGACGGCTCGGCGCACGGAGCCCGGGTGCCGTGGTTGACGCGGCCGCGCCATCCCCGCGAGCTGCGCGCCGCGCTCGACCGGTTGATCTCCTTCGAGCGCCACGACCGGCGCGAACTGCGCCGCTTCCGGCGCCGGTTGGGTCCGCGGCGCCGCACGTCGTTGCTGACCGTTCTCGTCGACGCGATGCTCGCCGACACGCAGAAGCATCTCCGGATGCTCGTCGCGCTGCGCCGCAGTGCCAAGCGCGTCGGGCGGGTGTGACGGGCCGACGGCGCGTGCACGACGGGGCGGACCGACGATCGCGAGTGCCGCAGCAATAGGATCGGTGCTCCGAGGTCGTGGCCACGGTCACCGACGATCGTGGGCGGACATCGGCCTCGTGGTCCCAGCCGCAGACGAGGAGTTGTCGGGATGCCCGAGCCGGCGCGAGCCCCCGCCGTGGCGCGCGCCCTCGTGACCGGTGCGGCCGGATTCATCGGCTGCCATCTCGTCGAAGCTCTCGCGGCGTCGGGCACCGAGGTCGTCGGTCTCGACGACGGCCGCACCGGCGACTGGGACCGCATCCAGGCCCCGTGCCGGCGCGTCGAGCGCGACCTCGCCGACTGCTCCGTCGCCGAGCTCGCCGACCTCTGCGCCGGTGTCGACGTCGTGTTCCACCTCGCGGCCGAGAAGCACAACTCGGCGAAGGACTCGCCGCAGCGGATCATCGACGTGAACGTGTCGGCGACGAGCAGGCTCTTCGATGCGGCCGGTCGGGCCGCTCGGCCCAAGGTGGTCTTCACGTCGTCGCTGTACGCGTACGGTTCGATGGGCCCCGACACCATGCGCGAGACCGACGTCCCCGCGCCGTCGACGACGTACGGCGTCTCGAAGCTCGCGGGCGAGCACCTCCTGCGCGTCGCAGAGCGGCAGCACGGTCTGAACTGGACGGTCGCTCGCCTCTTCTTCGTCTACGGGCCGCGCCAGTACGCGCTCGGCGGCTACAAGTCGGTGATCGTCTCCAACTTCGAGCGCCTGGCCCGCGGTGAGGCGCCAGTGGTGTTCGGCGACGGCGAGCAGGCGCTCGACTACGTCTTCGTCGCCGACGTCGTCGACGCCCTCGTCGCGATGGCTGCGCCCGAGCACCACGGCAAGACGATCAACGTCGCGTCGGGTCACGGGGTGACCGTCAACGAGTTGACGGCGGCGATGATTGCCGCGAGCGGGAGCGCCGTGACACCGCGCGCCGAGCCCGCCGACTGGACCGCAGGGTCGCGACGGGTCGGGGATCCTTCGCTCGCGGCCGGTGAGCTCGCGTGGAAGGCCGAGACGCCCCTTGCCGCCGGGCTGGCCCGCTGCTGGGACTTCACGAGGAGGGTCTCCGGTGGCTGACGGCTACGCGTTGAGCGTCGTCTGCCCGTGCCTCAACGAGGAGGCGAACCTGCCGTTGCTCGCGGAGCGGTTGTTCGCGGCGACGAAGGAAGCGGGCATCGCGACGGAGCTGGTGGTGGTCGACGACGGCAGTACTGATGGGACGGCGCGGGTCGCGGAGGATCTGCGGCTGGAGTACGGCGACGCGGTGCAGTGCGTGCGCCACGAGCACAACCGGGGGATCCCGGCGAGCTGGAAGTCGGGGCTCGACGTGGCGCGGGGTACGTACGCGTGTTTCATCGACGGCGACTTGCAGAATCCGCCCGAAGAGGTGGTGACGCTTTACCTGCGGTTGCGGGAGACGGCGTACGACCTGGCGCAGGGCACGCGTTCGAGCATCGGGCGGTTGCGTGATTCGCGGTTGCTGTTCTCGCGTGTGCTGAACGGTTTGTTGAACGCGCACGTTCGGGATGGGGGCGAAGGACAGCAAGTCGGGGTTCGTGCTCGGCCCCAAGCCGGTGCTCGACGACGTGATCCACCACACGAGGAAGTACCGGCACTTTCAGACGTTCATCTCGGTCGCCGCGCACGCGAAGGGCTATTCGGTTCTCGAGGTCGAGACGTTGTTCGAGAGTCGTTACGCGGGGACGTCGTTCCTGAGCGACAGCTCGATGCGGGTGAGCGCGCAGGCGCTCGCCGACTTCGTCCCCGCGATCGGGGAGTTCCGGTTGCGGTCGCGGCATCGCCGGAGCAAGCCGGTGCCGTCGGTCGCGGGCCGCTCGACGAGCGGGCATCCGTATCGGGGGTGGCGGCGGCTGTGGTTCGAGGCGTACTTCGCGACGATGCCGCTGCACCATTGGTTGATCCGTGGCTCCGCGCGTGAGATCTATCTCGATCTCAAGGACACGGAGTGGTACTCGAAGCGAGGAGCTCGACGCGCTCCAGTTGCAGAAGTTGCAGCGGTTGTTGCAGCACGCGTACGTGCACGTGCCGTACTACCGCGACGCGATGCGCGCCGCGGGTGTCGATCCGCTCGACATGACGTCGCTCGACGACATCCGCAGGCTGCCGTTGCTGTCGAAGGACGATGTGCGCCGCAGCCTGTACTTCGGCCTGTTCGCCGACAACCACCGCAAGCGGCAGATGCTGAAGATCTCCACGAGCGGCTCGACGGGTGAGCCGTTCACGACCTACACCGACCGTTACCAGCTCGAGGTGCGGTTCGCGACGACGCTGCGAGGGTTGGAGTGGACGGGCTGGCGTTTCGGTGATCGTCAGGCGCGGCTGTGGCACCAGACGCTCGGGATGACGAAGCTGCAGGCGTTGCGGGAGCGGATCGACGCGCTGTTCATGCGCCGCTTGTTCATCCCGGCGTTCGAGATCGGTGCGGAGAGCATCGAGCCGTTCATCGAACGGATCCGCGAGCACCGGCCGGTGCTCGTCGACGGGTACGCGGAGTCGTTGAACTTCCTGGCGACGTACGTGCGCGACGGCGGCCGGCCGGGGTTCTCGCCGCGGGCGATCATGTCGTCGGCGCAGGCGTTGCCCGACAACGTGCGGCGCATCATCGAGGACGGGTTCGCGACGAAGGTCTACGACAAGTACGGCGCACGCGAGTTCTCGGGGATCGCGTACCAGTGCGGCCACTCGTCGGATCATCACGTGATGGACGAGTCCTACATCGTGGAGCTGCTCGTCGACGATCGACCGGCGCGTCCGGGGGAGATCGGCGAGGTCGTGATCACCGACCTGAGCAACTTCTCGGTGCCGTTGATCCGCTATCGGATCGGTGATCTCGCGGTGGCGGTCGACGAGTCGCAGCGGTGCGGTTGCGGCCGCCAGCTGTCGCGGCTCGGCCGGATCGAGGGTCGCACGCAGGCGATCGTGCACTGCGCGAACGGCACGTGGCTGCCGGGCACGTTCTTCATGCACTTCTTCAAGGACTACGAGCACGCGGTGCGGTTCTTCCAGATCCGCCAGGACCGGCGGGGCGAGTTCGTGCTGAAGATCGTGAAGAACCGTCGCTTCACGCAGAGCGAGTTCGACGCGATGATGCGCGAGCTGCGCCGCTACGTCGGCACCGACACGCGGATCGACATCGACTTCTGCCAGTCGATCCCGCTGCTCCAGACGGGGAAGCGCTCACCCGTCGTCTCCACGGTGCACGAGGACTTCCAGGCGCTGTCGAGCCAATCGGGCCAGACCACCGCACGGTGAGACCCGCGCCGCCGGCCGGCCGGGCACCGACCCGGTCGAGAACGACGATCTGGATCCCCGCCGTCGTTATAGCGCTGCTCGCGATGCCGGTCCTGTTCACACGACGCACCTTCGGGCACGACTGGACGCTTCACCTCTGGCTGCTCCGCCAGCAGCAACTGAACATCCAGTCGATGTGGCATCCGGGCCTGTTCGTCTCGGTCCACACGCTCGGTGTCTTCTATCCGGTCTTCGCGTTCGTGGGCTCGGGGCTCTACACGATGGGGGCGCTGCTCGCCATCGTCCTCGGGGACCGGCCGATCCTCGCGTACCGGTTGCTGTACCTCCTCGGCTTCGTCCTCGCGTACGGCGGGATGACGTGGCTGTCGGTTCAACTCGGATTGCGGAAATGGCGCGCGCAGATGCCCGGTCTGGTGCTCGTGACCGGCGCGTACTACCTCACCGACCTGGCCGGCCGCGGCGACCTCGGCGAGTTCATCGCGCTCAGCTCGATCCCGCTGCTCCTTGCGGCCGGCCGCTCCATCGTCACCGCGCCGCGCCTGCGCGCCCGCGACATTCTGGCTGCCGTCTTCGCGACGTTCATCCTGACCGGGAGCCACAACATCACGCTCGCATGGGGATCGGTCTTCGTGGCCGCGCTGCTGGTCGTCATGCTCGCGAGCTTCGGGTCCGTGACGCTCCGGCCGGGCTCCTGGTCGCGGGTGGGCGCGCTGGCCGGGATCGGGCGTCGCTGGGTGCAGGACTCAATGCCTGGTTTCTCGTCCCCGATCTGCGCTACGGGCTGGACACGGCGGTCGCGCAACGGAACAAGCGACTTCTCCCGACCACGGCTCTGGCCAAGCCGGGCCTGCTGCTCAATCCGCTGCGACCGTCCGATCCCGCGAACTCGCCCTTCGCCCGAGACTTCCGCCTGACGCTGCCGTGGATGTTCTTCCTGTGGGCCCTCGTCGTCGGGGTGCTGTTGTGGCGCGGGCGCGACCAGGTCTGGAAGCGGGCGTTCGCCGGTCTCGCCGTCCTCACCGCCGTCTACGTGGCGCTCATCGTCTCCCGGCGCGGCTGGCGGGTCGTGCCGCACATCCTCTACAACGGCCAGTTCACGTGGCGCCTGCACTCCTACGTGCTGATGGGCACCGCCCTGCTCGTGCTCGCCGTGCTGAGGTGGCACGCGACGGCTCCGGAACCGTTGAAGCGATGGGCCACGGTCGTGTTCGTCGTGTTCGCCCTCTTCAACGTCGGGACCGCCACCTGGCAGGTGTGGGAGGTGCGCTCCGAGTACGTGCGCAACAAGCACGAAGTCGTCGCGCCGTCGGACTTCGCCGACCAGGTCGTCGCGTCCCGCTACAACCCGCCGCTGAGCTGGTACGCGAAAGGCGACTTCCGCGACGTGACCGTCCCGCCGTATCACCCGAAGGACTCGCGGATCGTGAAGATCCCGGTCCGCGCCGTGCACCGCTCGCGGTACTCGGGCCTGCTGCCGGTGCCCGACGGTCCCGCGCCTTTCACGACGAACATCTCGGCCGGCCCTCGATTCCTCCGCATCACGGGCATCGTGCCGATCGGCCGCACTCGCGACGGGTCGGTTGTCGCGGTGCGCGCGGCCGGGGAACCGGCGACCGGGCCGATCGAGGTCACGATCCTCCCGGTCGACTCCCGGCTGCTCCGCCTCGCGGCGTTCGTGTCGACCGTGTGCGAGCTGCTCTTCCCCGCCTTCTTGTTGTGGGCGTTCGTCCGCTTCGCGCGCGTCCGGTGGAGCCCTTCGACGGGTGCGAGGCGGCCGTTACCATGACCGCATGCCCGCGGGTGCCGACGCCGAGTCCCACGCCGATCGAGACGGTTCGGGCGCTGATGAAGGCGCTCGACTCCGGCGCCTACGACGAGCAGTGGAGCCGGCTCGCCGACTTCCTCCGGTACAACCCCGGCGCGCGTCACCGCCGCCGGCTCGTGCTGCTGGCCCTCGAGCACCACGCGGCAGGAGCGGCGACGGTGCTCGACGTCGGCTGCGGGCTCGGCGAGACGATCGCGTTCCTCTCGGATCATCTCGACGGCGCGTCGTTCACCGGCGTCGATCTGTCACCGCTCGCGATCGCCTCGTGCCGTGAGCACTTCCCCGAGCACCAGTGGGCGGTCGCCGACATCGTCGCCGGCGAGCTGGCCGGATCGTTCGACGCGATCGTGTGCTCCGAGCTGCTCGAGCACCTCGACGACCCGGAGCGCGCGCTCGTTCGCATCGTGCGCGCGTTGCGACCCGGCGGAACGATCGTCGTGACGGTGCCCGCCGGGCAGGTGTTCGCGACCGAGCGCGCGGTCGGCCACGTCGACCACCCGACGCCCGACGCGCTCCGGTCGTGGTGCGCGACCGCCGGCCTCGACGTCGTGGAGCTGCGCCGGTGGGGGTGGCCCGGTTACCTCTGGCTCAAGAAGGCGGCGAACGTCGATCCGGAGCGGTCGATGGCCGCGTTCGGATCCGGTCGGTACTCGTGGCTCAAGCGCCGGGCGAACGACGCGGCGTTCCTCGTCGCCGGGCTCGGCTCGCGCCGTGACGACCCCCGCGGCCCGCAGACGCTGCTCGTCGCGCGCCGCCGCGACGCGTAACTCCCGCTGTCGCGACCGGCCGGTCAGCCGGTCCCGTCAGCCGATCCGGCTGTTGTACTCGGAGATCGCGGCGTCGGCTTCGGTCGCGGCCTTGCGCACCGCGTCGGCCGGCGCCTCGTTGCCGGTGAACATCCGGCCCATCGCGTCGATGAGCGCGCCGCGCACGCCTTCGCCCTTCGCTCCGTATGCGCCGATCACCGGGCCGGCGCTCGCGTCGTTGGTGGCCCCGGTGAGCAGCTGGTCGTACGCGACCTTGAAGCCGGGCTGCTCCACCCACTTCGCGGTGAGCGGCGCGAGCTTCGTCGCACCCTGGCTCACGGGCACGTAGCCCGTTGCCGCGGCCCAGTCCGACTGCGTCTGGGCCTGCAGCAGGAACTTCGCGAACTCGTAGGCCGCCGCCTGCTTCTCCGGAGTCGACTTGTTGACGATGTAGTTGGCGCCGCCGCCCACGAGCACCCCACCCTGATCCGTACCGAGGCCGGGCATCGCGGCGGCACCGAGGTGCACGCCCTGGTACTCGCCTGCGGCGAGGCGCTGGAAGATCGTGCCGAGCGCCGCCGAGGTGTCGATCGTCATCGCCGCGTTGCCGTTGCCGACCGCGATGTAGTGGTTGAGGTCGCTGGTGCCCGTGCTCAGCGCGAGCTTCGAATTCACCATGTCGTGCATCCAGGTGAAGAGCGCGACGGTCGTCTCGTTGTCGAAGGTCGTCTTGGTCGCGCGTCCCTGCCGGCCGTTGCCGTTGTCGACGAGGGTCTTGCCCGCCTTGGCGAGCCAGTGCTCGATCAACCAGGAGTCGGTCTTCAGCGCGATGCCGTACTTCGCGGCGCCGCTCTGCACGATCTTCTGCGAGTCGGCCTTCACCTCGGCGAGTGTGGTCGGCGGCTTGTCGGGATCGAGGCCGGCCTTCTGGAACGCGACCTTGTTGTAGTACAGGACCGGGTTCGAGTCGTTGAACGGCATCGGGTAGAGCACGTTCTGGACGCTGTAGTACGCGAGGACGCGCGGCACGACGTCGGAGGTCGACGCGTTGTCGGCCTTCAGGCACGCGGCCGCGGGCAGCACTGCGCCGGTGTCGATCATCGTCTGCAGCTCGACGTCCTCACCCTGGTAGAGGTCGGGGAGCTTGCCGGTACCGAGGCCGGCGCGAAAGCGCGTGAAGTTGTCGGTGTAGCTCGGCGCGGCCGAGAGCGTCACGTGCACGTCGTGCTGCGACGAGTTGAACTGGTCGGTGAGCTTCTTCAGCTCCTGCTCGTTCGCGGCCGTCATCGCGTGCCAGTACGTGATCTCGACCGGCTTCGTCGCCGACTGCAACGCGGTGAGCGGGCACGTGGGCAGCTTCGGACCCGTGGTGCCCGTGTTGGCGCTGCCGCCCTTGGAGCTGCCGCTGCCGCCGCACGCGGCGGCCAGCATCCCGAGCACGGCGATGAGCAGGATCGAACGTCGCATTGCGGTCACCCCTTGACGGCGCCGGCCGTGAGGCCACGCACGAGTTGTTTCTGGAAGATGAGGAGCAGGATGAACAACGGCAAGGCCGCGAGCACGGTGCCTGCGAAGGTGATGTTGATCTGGTCGAGGCTGACCCGGCTGAGCTGGCGCAGCCCGACCTGGACGGTCCGGTAGTGGTCGGTGACGACCAACGGCCAGAGGTACTGGTTCCACGCGTCGAAGAACGAGAACAGCGCGAGCGCCGCGACCGTGGGGCGCGCGAGCGGGACCGCGACACGCCACATGAAGCGCCAGTGCCCGTAGCCGTCGAGCTCGGCCGCGTCCTTCAGGTCGCGGGGGAGCGAGAGGAAGGCCTGGCGGATCAGGAACGCACCGAATCCGGTGGCGAGGAACGGGAGCACGAGGGCACCGTAGGTGTCGAGGCCGATGAACCGGCCGATCGCGGGGAGCTTGCCCATGCTCACGACCGTCTGCAGGTTGGTGAAGAACACGACTTCGAACGGCACCATCATCGTGGCCAGGAAGACCACGAAGATCGTGCGCCGGAACGGGAACTCGAGGAACGCGAACGCGTAGGCGGCCAAGATCGACGTGACGAGCTGGCCGGTGACGATGAAGAACGTCACGACCGCGCTGTTCAGGAGGTACGACGACAGCTGCCCCTGGTTCCACGCGGTGCCGTAGACGCTGAACCGCGGGCTCGTCGGGAAGAGCGTGGGTGGTCGGGTCGCGATCTTGTCGGGTGCGAGGAGGGAGTTGACGATCGTGATGTAGATCGGGAACAGCACGATCACCGCGAGCACGCTGAGGAGCACGTACCGGTTGATCGTGCGGGCCCGGCGCGCGACGGCGGGACTCGCGAACGACGCGACGACCGCGAGCACGATCGCACCCACGACGAGCGCGGCGATGATCAACAAGAAGTCGCGGAAGCCGGGGGCGAGCGCGCCGACGATCGGGATGATCTCAGCGCTCATAGCTGACTCGCCGCTCGAGGAGGCGGAGTTGCACGACGGTGAGCAGGAGCGTGATCGCAAACAGCGCGATCGCGAGGACGCCCGCCTTGCCGTCGTTGTTCTCCTTGAAGACCGTGCGGTAGATCGCGTAGACGAGCACGTTCGTGTGGTCCTGCGGGCCGCCTTCGGTCAACAGGTCGACCTGGCCGAAGGAACGGAAGGCGAGGATCGACCCGACGATGATCGCGAAGAACAGCGTCGGCGAGAGCAGCGGCAGGGTCACGTTGCGAAAGCGCGACCACGTGCCCGCGCCGTCGACGCGGGCGGCCTCGAGCAGCTCGTCGGGGACGGCCTGGAGGCCGGCCGACATGATGATGAAGCTGAGTCCGAGGTTCTGCCAGATCGTGACGCCCGCGACGGCGATCAGCGCCCATTTCGGATCGTCGAGTGGCGACAGCCCGCCGCTGCGACCGAACCAGTAGTTGAGCAGCCCGATCTGCGGGTTGAGCAGCGTCAGCGAGATGAGTGAGGCGACCGCGACCGACGTCACCAGCGTCGACGAGAACACGGTGCGGAAGAACGCGATGCCCCTCAGGCGCTGGTGCGCGAGCACGGCCAGCGAGAGCCCGAGCACGATGCCCGCGGGCACGGTGAGGAGGACGAACTCGATCGTGACCCACATGCTGTTGGTGAACAGGTGTGAGGTGAGGACCTCGCGGTACTGCGAGATGCCGGCCCAGTGGCGCGGCAGGCCCGGGAACGGAGGGGTGCGGTACAGGCCGAGCCAGAAGTCCTTGACGAACGGATAGAACACGAACGTGCCGAAGACGAGGAGCGACGGCAGGACGAGCGCGTACCCGAGGAGCGCGTCGCGCGTCTTGCGCTTCAGGCGGCGCCGGCGCCGCGGCCGGACCGGGATCGGTCCCTCGCCACGGAGTGCCTCGCCGGGCGTGGTCGCGGTCACGGAACGTCCACCCGCGCGCCGGATCCGGCGTCGAACACGTGCAGGTGCGGCGCATCCGTCATGAGGCGGACGGGCTCGCCGATGGTGGGGCGCGGCGCGTCGATGTCTTGGCGGGTGATGACGAGGGTGCCGTCGTCGAGGCGGCACGCGATGTTGCGTTCGTAGCCGAGCGACTCCACGACGGTGACCGTGGCGGGAACCACTCCGTCGCTCGTGAGCCGCAGGTGCTCGGGCCGCACCCCCACCACGATGCTGTCGAGCCCGAGCTCCGCGATCCGCGCTCCGAGCGCCTCGGGGAACGGCAGGCGCGCGCCGGGCAACCCGGCTGCGAGCCCGCCGTCTTCGCGCACGACCCGCGCCTCGATCGTGTTCATCGGTGGTGTCCCGATGAAACCGGCGACGAACAGGTTCGCAGGCTTCTCGTAGACGTCCTGCGGCGGGCCGACCTGCTGCAGCATTCCTTCGAGGACGACGGCGATGCGGTGGCCCATCGTCATCGCCTCGATCTGGTCGTGGGTCACGTACACGACCGTCGCCTCCAGGCGCTGCTGCAGCTCGATGAGATCGGCGCGCGTCTGCACCCGGAGCTTGGCGTCGAGGTTCGACAGTGGCTCGTCCATCAGGAACACCTGCGGCCGGCGCACGATCGCGCGCGCGAGCGCGACCCGCTGGCGCTGCCCGCCCGACAGCTGCGCGGGTTTGCGGTCGAGCAGCGCATCGAGCCCGAGCGACTTCGCGGCGTCCCGCACGAGCTGTTTGCGGTCTTCGTGGGGCACGCCCCGGCTCTTCAGCGGGAACTCGATGTTGCGGTGCACCGTCATGTGCGGGTACAGCGCGTACGTCTGGAACACCATGGCGACGTCGCGGTCGCGCGGCTCGATGTCGTTGACGACCTCGTCACCGATCGAGATCGTGCCCTCGTTCGGTTCTTCGAGCCCGGCGATCATGCGCAGCGCGGTCGACTTGCCACATCCCGACGGGCCGAGCAGGACGAGGAACTCACGATCGGCGACGGCGAGCGTGAGGTCGCGCACGGCGACGACGTCGTCGAAGCGTTTGGTCACATGGTCGAAGGCGACGCCGGCCATACGGGCTCAGTTCACGCCGAGCCGGCTGTTGTACGCCTTGATCGCGGTGTCGGCTTCGTCCTGCGCCTTCTGGAGCGCTGCCTGTGGTGAGAGGCCGCCCGTGAGCATCGAGATCAGTCCGTCCTTCACCGAGTCGCGAACGCCTTGGTAGTCGCCGATCAGCGCGCCGACGGTCGCCGCGTTGGTCGGACCGTCGAGGAGCTGATCGTAGGCGACCTTGAAGACCGGTTCACTGGCCCACGTCTGCTCGAGGACCGCGACCTTCGTCGCCGAGGTACGGATCGGTACGTATCCGCCCTCGGCGGCGAGCGATGCCTGCTCCTGCGCGGAGCTGAGGTACTTGATCCACTGCCACGCGGCGCCGCGCTGCTGCGCGCTCGACGACTTGTTGATCCAGAGCGATCCGTCACCGACCGGGATGCCCCCGCCGGAGCCGAACTGCGGCAGCGGCGCCACGCCGATCTTCACCGTCCCGTACTGGCCGGTCTCGAGGACCTGGCGCACCGTACCGAGCACGCCGCTCGCCTCGAACGTCATCGCGGCATCACCCTGCGCGATCGCGAGCATGTGGTCGATGTTGCCCGTGGCGCCACCGGTGTTGACGGCCAACCCGTTCGACACCATCTGCTTCCACCACGTCCAGATCTTCAGCGCCTGCGGGTTGTCGATGGTTGCCGCGGTGGCCCGTGCCTCGCGCCCGTTGCCGTTGTTCACGTAGGTCGCGCCGGCCTTCGCATTGAGAAACTCGAAGACGTACGGCTCGACGCGGAGCGCGATGCCATGCTTCGCCGCCTTGCTGTCGACGATCTTTTGGGAGTCGGCTTCGATCTCGTCGAAGGTGGTCGGCGGCTTGTCCGGGTCGAGCCCGGCCTTCGAGAACGCGGTGCGGTTGTACCAGAGCACGATGTTCGACACGCTCCACGGCATCGCCTGCAGCACGTTGTGGTACGAGTAGAACGCGGTCGCGCGCGGGAGGAAGTCGCCGAGCGAGTAGTGGTCGGCGTCGACGCACGCCTGCAGCGGAACCGTGCTCTGGCTGTCCATGAGGCGCTGCACAGTCGTGTCCTCGGGCTGGAAGACGTTCGGCAGGTTGCCGCTCGACAAGCCGGCCAGGTACTTCGTGAGCAGGTCCTGATACGTGGGGAACTGTACGAGCGTCACGTGAACATCGGTTTGCGAGCGGTTGAACGACGCGGTGGCGGCCTTCAACCAGTCGGCGTTCGCGCGCGCCATCGCGTGCCAGAACGTGATGTTCACCGGCTTCTTCGCCGCGGCGAAGGCCGAGAGCCCGCACTGACTCGCGAGCGCGCTCCCGCCGTCGGTCGTGGCGGTTCCGCCCTTGCTCGACGACCCGCCGCAGGCCGCGAAGCCGAGCGCGACCACGACGGCGAGCGTCACCCAACGCCGAGTTGTCCTCATGCCTCGGACCGTACGATCGCGTTGATGGGCCGGGCAGGGTCCGAACGGCCGCGGCGGCGGGTCTTTCGGCCTTATTCGCCCTGGCGCTCAGCCGTTGCTGTACACACGCTGGGGTGTGACGAGCACGGCGGCGCGCCGCTCTCGGGCCATCACCTGGTCGTAGGTGTCCCAGTCGTCGTGCTCACCACCAGCGGCCGCGAAGACGGCGCGCAACAGCACGCGCCGCGCTTCAGCATCGACGCTTGGAGCAGGATCGTCGGGGCCGACGATACGGGACCGGCCCTCGACCGCGGCCCAGTCCCAACCGGACCGCGCGACGACGGTGACGAGCGGTCGGGCGCGGAGATTCGTCAGCTTGAGGCTGTCGCCGCGTGCGACGAAGCCGACAACGGGCGCACCGGTCGCGGGGTCGTCGAGCACGCCCGCGTTGACGACCGACGCCTGGATCGTGCCCGCGGCCCGCAGGGTCGTCACGATGCACAACCCTCGCTCGGCTTGCGCGAGCCGGGTGAAGTGAGTGAGGTCGGTGGGGGCCATCGCCCGGCGACGATACCGGCGCGTGCCGGAACCCGCGCGCCGCACTCACGTCGTGAGGCAGCACGACCGCGAGAAGGGATGCCTCCACGCCTGACCGTCGCGGCCCGGTTCGTTACGGTCTCTCCACGAGCGCCCGCCGGCGGTCGTCGCGACGTGCGCAACGTGTCTGCAGGGGGTCTCGATCCCGGGATGTGCGAGCCGGTCGTCAGCCTCGGGTCGATCTACCGGACCTTCGAAGCCGAGTACGCGCCGGTGCGCGCGTTGCGGGGCGCGAGCCTCGACATCGCGCCCGGGGAGTTCGTCGCGATCATGGGTCCCTCGGGGTGCGGCAAGTCGACGCTGCTCAACGTGGTCGCGGGCCTCGACCGCCCCGACGAAGGGACCGTGACCGTCGCGGGGCAGTCGATCTCGGACCTCGACGAGAACGCGCGGGCAGTCGTCCGGCGCGACCACATCGGGATCGTGTTCCAATTCTTCAACCTCTTCGACACGATGACGGTGCGTGAGAACGTTGTGATGCCCGCGCTGCTCGGTGGCGCGACGCGGCGGGTCGCGGCGGCGCGTGCCCACGCGCTCCTGACCGCGCTCGGGATCCCCGAGAAGGCGGCCGCGTTTCCGGCTGCGCTGTCCGGCGGTGAACGCCAACGGCTCGCAATCGCCCGCGCGCTCGCGAACGAGCCTACGGTGCTGCTCGCCGACGAACCGACGGGCGCGCTCGACTCCGCAGGCGGGCACGCGATCCTCGAGCTCTTCGAGCGTCTGCACGCCGACGGACTCACGATCGTGCTCGTAACTCACGATCAGGCGATCGCCGACATCGCGCAACGCATCGTGCGGATGCGCGACGGTCGCGTCGTCGACGACGGCTCCGGCAGGCGTGCCCGGCGAGCTCGCCGCGCGCGGGGCGTGCGAATAGTCATGCCCGCCGTCCTGCTCTGGGTCCGGGCCGATCTTCGCCGGCGCTGGCGCGCGTGGGTGGTGCTCGGTGTGCTGGCCGGCGCGACCGTCGGGTCTCGCGATCGCCGGCGTCGCCGGAGCACGCCGCACTGCGGACGCGCTCCCGCGCTACGAGCGCGCGTCGGGATTCGCCGCGTTCGGCGTGCTCGCCAACGACCCTCGCTTCGATGCCGCGCAGCGGGCACAGGTCGCGGCGCTGCCCGAGGTGAGCAGCAGCATCCCGTTCCTCGTCGCGTTCGGCGGCACGATCACCGAGCCGAAGGGCCTCGACCAGGGCGGCGGGTTGTTGCCGACGACGGCGGCCGGCGACGCACCGCTCGCGGGCGTCGTCGTCTCCGGGCGGATTCCGCACCGCGCCGACGAGGCCGCGATCGACCAGAACGCGGCGCGCGTCGCGCATCTGCGGATCGGGTCGACCCTCGTGTTCTCCCAGCAGATCCCCGACGCGGAGGCCGCACAGTTCCCGCCCGGGCTCCTGCCCCGTCCGACCGGCCTCTCGTTCACGGCGCGCGTGAAGGTCGTGGGGATCGCGAAGTCGGTGTCGGCGGGCGTGAACTGGAGTCTCGGCGCCGACTTCTACCGGGCGCACGCCGATCAGCTGGTCGGCGTGGTCAACCTGTTCGTCGATCTGCGTCACGGCGACGCAGATCTCCCGCGCTTCCAGCGCGACTTGCAACACATCGCGGGGCACCCGGTCAACGTGAAGGAGTTCGCGACCGACTCGCGCAAGACCGGGCACGTGATGACACTCGAGCGCACCGGGCTGCTCCTCTTCGCGCTCGCCGTGCTCGTGGGCGGGGGTGCGCTCGTCGGCCAGGCGCTCATCCGCACGGTGACCGGCGGGCTCGGCGACCTGGCGACGTGGCGCGCGATCGGCGCGAACCGGCGGGTGCAACTCCAGGCGCTCGTGCTGCCGAGCGTGGTGACGGCCGCGTGCGGAGCTCTCGTCGCCGGTGCAACCGCGATCGCGCTGTCGCCGCGCTTCCCGATCGGGCTCGCCCGTCAGTACGACCTCGATCTCGGGGTCCACGCCGACTGGCCCGTGATCGCGCTCGGGATGCTCGTGCTCGTCGTCGCCGTCGTCGCAACCGCCGTCGCCGCGGGATGGTGGCGCGTCGCGCGAGGCGAAGCGACGGTGACCCATGCGTCGGTATCGGGCGACTGGGCGATGCGGACGCGGGTGCCGGTCGCGCTCGCGGTCGGGACGCGGCTGGCCCTCGAACCCGGTCGCGGCCGCCGGTCCGTTCCCGTGCGCTCCGCGCTCACCGGCGCGATCGTCGGCGTCCTGGGTGTCGCGGCCTGCTTCACCTTCCGCGCCGGGATCGACGACGCGACCCGAAATCCGCAGCGGTCGGGCATCGTGTGGGACTACGAGGTCGCGAACGCGCTCGGCGAGATCACGCCCGCCGGCCTCGCGCAGGTGCAGCGTGACCCGTCGGTCGCCGCGGCCCTCGATGCACAGTGGTTCCGCGCCCTCCAGATCAACGGGTCGGGCACGCCAACGTTCGGGACGCAGGCGGTCAAGGGCGACCTCGAGTTCGTGATGCTCGCGGGGCGCGCGCCGCGCGGTCCCGACGAGATCGCCTTCGCGCCGGTGACGATGAAGAAGCTCCATCTCGCGATCGGCGACACCGCGCGGGTCGGAACGGCACCCGGTCGGATCGTGGCGGTCGTCGGGGAGGCCCTCGTGCCCGCGACGTCGCACACCGACTACGACGAGAGCGCGTGGATGACGCTTCCGGGTCTGCGGGCCGCGATGCCGCCCGCCGCCTCACTCGGTGCTGACGACCTCTGGGACCAGGTCCTGGTGCGGTGGAAACCGGGTACCGACCGGGTCGCGGCCCAGCACCGCGTCGTGCAGATCGACGGCGGCGAGTACGACGCGCTCGCGCCCACGCTCCCGGATTCCGTGAGCGACCTGGGCCGCATGCGCGCGCTCCCGCTGTGGCTCGGCATCTTCTTCGCGTTGCTCGCGATCGCGACGGTTGCCCACGCCCTCGTCACCACGGTGCGCCGCTGGCGCCACGACTTCGCCGTCCTGCGGTCGATCGGGTTCACGCGCCGGCAGTCGCGCGTTCGCGATCGCCTGGCAGTCGACCTTGCTCGGCGCCGCCGGTGTCGTGATCGGGCTCCCGCTCGGCATCGCGGGCGGGCGACTCGTGTGGCGGTGGCTCGCCGACAGTTTCCCGTTCGTCTACGTCCCGCCGCTCGCGCTCGTCGCGGTGATCGTGATCGTGCCCGTCGCGCTCGTGCTCGCCAACGCGCTCGCCGCCGGACCGGCGCGCGCGGCCGCGCGCATCCGGCCGGCGGAGATCCTGCGCGCCGAGTGACGCGGCGAGCCGTCAGGCGCGGCGGCGGGTGAGCAGGCCGACGGCGCCGGCGACGAGACCGACTGCCCCGACGACGATGCCGACGACCGCGAGCGTCTTCGCGGAGTCGACGGAGCTCGTGCTCGCGACGTCCTTCGGCAGCGTTGCGGGGGTCGCGCCCGCGCCGCCGCTTCCCGAGTCGGTTCCGGTCGTGAGCGTGAGGATCGGCGCGGGGTGCTCGGGTTCCGCTTGCCCCGCGGCGGGCGGATCTTCGATCCAGCGCACGACGGAACCGTCGCTGTAGGTCTGAAGGGCCTTGAACTCGAGCGAGCTCGCGTCGTCGGGCAGGCCGACCGAGACGCGGAACTGTAGGAACTCGCCCGGCTTCACCGCACCGCCCTTCCACGTGATGCTCTTCACCGCTTCGGTCACGCTGCCTTGCGTCGGTCTGGATCGGGTGCGCCACCTTCATCATCTCCGTCGTCGCGGTCCACCCGGGAACCGGCAACACGAGCGCGTCGGCGATCGGGTGACCGGTGGGGAAGAAGATCGCGACCTGGGTGGTGTCGAGGCTCTCCTGCTCGTTGGGGACGTTGAAGGCGAGTACCGCATCGGAGCCCTTCGGCGCGGACGGTGGGTCGATCGTGACGTGCGCGTACGCCGGCGCGGCGAACAGCAGCAGTGTCGCGATCCCGATCCCGACGGCCGACGCGGTCTTACGCACGATGCTCTCCTTCGTCTTGTCGCGGCTCAGGCCGCGTGGTCGTGTCGACGGTGCTTGCCGGTTGCGGTGCGCCGCGCGTCGAAACGCCGGTGCGGAAGGTTGCGGTCGCGCTCCAGGGGCGTCAACGGGGCCGTCGCCGCGAGGTAGCAGAGCAGCAGCCATCCCGCGACGGTGAGCAGGTGCGGCGATTCTTCGACGAGAGACGCGCGCCCGGCGGCGACGTCGAGGACCGCCGTGAGCACCAGGAGCGCGGCGACCGCGCCGACGAGCCAGCGCATGCCCGCGGCCTGCGCGGGCTTGCGGGCCGCCGCGATGAAGCCAATGGCGAGCGCGAGGTCGAACGAGCCCATCTCGTGCGCGACGTGTGTCGGCGCGGCGTGGTCATGGTCCCAGGAGCAGGATGGGTGCGGTGATCGCGAGCTGCAGCGACGGCGACGATGAGGAGCACTGCACGCGCGACGGTGGTCGCGCTGGGTCGCGTCGAGGGCCGGGCCCGGCGCCGCACGGCCTCGACGAGCTCCTCGGTCGACGCGCCCGGCAGCCGTGCCGGCTCGAGCCGCGACGTGGCGGGTGATCTCGTGGGCGCGTGACTGCCAGGCCCGGCAGGCCGGACAGTTCGGCGAGGTGCCGCGTCGAGATCGCGAGCGTCGATCCGGGTGGGTTCGCCGTCGAGCGGCGGCGGAGATCGCGGCGCGGGCGGATTCACAGTCCACGGAGGGGTAGTCGTTCGGGAGGGCGAAACAGTTCCCGCCGTTCGATCCGTCGATACGGACCGCCCCGGCTCGGCCTGATCGTCCCGTTCGGCTTAGCTTTGGAGCCCGTGGACGACCTCACCCGTCTGGCGCACGCGGCCCGCACCCGCGAGCCGGGAGCGCTCGACGCGTTCATCGCGGCGAGTCATGTCGAGGTCTGGCGGCTCTGTGCGGCCCTCGTCGACGAGCAGAGCGCCGACGATCTCACGCAGGAGACATTCGTCCGTGCGGTACACGCCGTCCGCCGGTTCCGCGGTGATGCGTCGGCTCGGACGTGGATCCTCGCGATCGCGCGGAATGCATGCTTCGACGAGCTGCGCGTACGCGTGCGTCGGCGCCGGGCCGACGCCGCGCACGACGCGGTCGCCGGTGTCGCGGGCGTCGTCGCCGATCCCGCCGAGGTGCTCGCCGTCCGCGATCTCCTCGCGCAGCTCGAACCAGACCGTCGCGCCGCGTTCGCGCTCACACAATTGCTGCGCATGACCTACGCCGAAGCCGCCGTCGTGTGCGACTGCCCCGTCGGCACGATCCGCTCACACGTCGCGCGTGCCCGTGCCGAGCTCGTCGACCTGCTCTCCGACGCCGGCGATCACCGCTCAGGCGAGCAGCACTCTTAGCGCTCAGCTCGTGGCGCTCACCGAGCCCGGGCCGAGCTTGCGGCGGATGTCCTCCTCGAAGGCGCGCACCATCGGACCCGCGTACTGCTCCTTGAGGGCGGCGAGGTTCGGGTAGCCGGCGTCGCGCTCCGCATCCCACTCGTCGGCGAAGCGACCCGATTCGATGTCGACGGTGAGCTCCTCCATCGTCGTGCGCACGTCGAGATGGTCGTACGCGCCGCGGCGGGAGAGCTGCCCGTACTGGCTCGTGGGGGAGTGGAACTCCGACTGCGCCGCGAAGCCCACCTCGCGCAGCAGCCGGTACGTGCGTTCGACCTCACCCGAGAGCACCAGCTCCACGAGAATCGCCTCGATCGGGATCTCGTGGGCCAGCATCGTCGCGACGAACGCGTTGTTGACGGCCGTCAGCGCCGGAGAGAGCACCTGCTCCACCGCGAGGTCGAGCACCGCCTCCTGCCGCGCGGTGAGCTCGATGGCGCCTTCGCGCAAGCCGCCGATGCCCTTCGCGACGGCGAGGACGCGCGCGTGCGCAGTACCGGTGACGTCGCGGTGGACTCCGACGGCGGTGATGAAGCCCACGCCCTCCTCGTAACAGCGGCGAACTTCAGGACCCAACATGCGTGGCGCGACCATGCCGAGGTCTCCTTGCGGTGCGAACCGGTCGAACGCCAGCGTGTAGCCGCTCGCGACGATCGTGCACGCCTCCGCCCGACCGCGCAGCGGCAGAGACGGGATGACGTCGTCGGGAACGAGCACGCACACGACGTCGGCGTCGTTCGCGGCGTCGAGGTCCGCGGCCGCGAACCCGTCGTCGACCGCACGCTCGCGCGTCGCGTCGTGCCGTACGCACACGAGCGGGGCGAGTCCGGAGTCGCGCAGGTTGAGCGCCCAGGACCGACCCTGGTTGCCGTAGCCCACGACGGCGACTCGAGTGCCGTCGAGCGTGGCGAGGTCGCCGTCGTGTTCGTGGAAGATCATTGCCAGCCCCCTACCGTGCCCGACGCGGTCGAGGGAGCAGACCCCGACGCGCACGGTTCCGTCAAGTGGGGAGGCCGGGGACCGGCGCGCCGGTCGGCGCGCGAAGAGGGCGGGGGAACCGCACAAGGCGGAGTTGGGGGGCCGGGCACTGGCACAGTTCCCCCGCCACGATCAAGGTACCGATCGATCCCGAGCCCTGGTTAGAGGCGAAGGGCCACAGGATCGGGGGCCGAATGCAGGACGTTCGGCCCGTCGTCACGAGGGCATTTCGGGACCGGCATAACATCGCGCGGTGGACGCCGTCACCGACCAGCCGCACTGGCGCGGGATCAACCATCTGGCGTTGATCACCGACGACATGGACGCAACCGTGCGCTTCTATCACGGGGTGCTCGGCGCGCGGCTCGTGGCCACGATCGGCACGGCCTCCTTCCGGCACTATTTCTTCGAGATCGGAGCCGGCAACACGGTCGCATTCTTCGAGTACCAGGGTGTCGACGTCGCCAGCTTCGCCAAGCCGGCCGGCGTCCCCGATCGTCGCGCCGTGCAGTTCGACCACGTGTCGTTCAACGTCGGCGACGAGCACGCCCTGGGCCTCCTGCGCAAGCGGCTCGCCGCGTTCGGCTGCGAGGTCACCACCGTGGTCGACCACGGCTTCATCCACTCGGTCTACTTCACCGACCCCAACGGCATCGCGCTCGAAGCGTCGTGCTGGGTCGAGGACGCGACCGGCCGCGACGCCGACCTGCGCGACCGCGGGCTCTTCTCCGACCCCGACCCGGTCCCGGCGGTACGGGAATTGCTGGAAGCCGGCGCGCTGGCGTCGACGCCGGTGACGCGGCTGGCGTCCGATCCCGGCCGACCGTCGTCGACCCGGCCTGAGTCGCCCGGGCCGGAGCGTGGTCAGCGGTCGATGTGCGTCATGTCGGCGTAGCGATCCCCGGAGGCGGCGTCGGGCGGGAACACGGCGGCGATCTCCGCGAGTTCGGCGGGCGACAGCGCGATCTCGACTGCGCCGAGGTTCTCCTCCAGGCGCGATCGCCGCTTCGTACCCGGGATCGGCGCGACGTCGTCGCCCTGGGCCAGCAACCACGCGAGCGCGAGCTGCGACGGTGTGCAGCCCTTCGCGCCGGCCAGCTCGCGCACCTTGGCGACGAGCTCGAGGTTGCGCGCGAAGTTGTCGCCCTGGAAACGCGGGAGCGAACGGCGCATGTCACCCGGCGCGAAGTCGTCGGGGCTGCGCAACGCGCCCGACAGGAAGCCGCGGCCGAGGGGGCTGAAGGGGACGAACCCCACGCCGAGCTCACGGCATGCGGGCAGCACGGAGCCCTCGGGGTCGCGCGTCCACAGCGACCACTCGCTCTGCACCGCGGCGATCGGATGGGTCGCGTGCGCGCGGCGCAGCGTCGCGGCCGACACCTCGGAGAGGCCGAGGTGCCCGACCTTGCCGGCCGCGACGGCCTCGGCCATCGCGCCCACGGTCTCCTCGATCGGCACCCGCTGATCGAGACGGTGCAAGTACCAGAGGTCGACATGGTCGACGCCGAGCCTCCGCAACGAGGTGTCGATCGCGTCGCGGGCGTATTCCGGCCGGCCGTCGATCCCGGCCGGTGAGCCGCGGGAGCTTCCCGGACCCGGTAGCAGCCCGAACTTCGTCGCGAGCACGACGCCGTCGCGGCGGCCCACCAACGCCCGGCCGACCAGCTCTTCGTTGGTGCCGGTGCCGTAGATGTCGGCCGTGTCGAGGAACGTGCAGCCGAGCTCGATCGCACGCCGAACGGTGGCGATCGACTCGTCGTCGTTGCGGTCGGAGTCGGTGCCGTACGCCTGCGACATTCCCATGCAGCCGAGGCCGAGACAGGAGACGGTGAGCGAACCGAGCCGGGCCGTGCGCATGGGTCGACGCTATTCGCTCCCGTGGCCTCGGCAACGCTCGTCGCCGCCTACCGTTGACCGGCCTGCATGTGCGAGTCGGAGGAGGAGAGTGGCGCTGCGCCCGGAGGGGGGACCCGCGCGACGAGACGCGGCTGAGCAAGCGCCGGAGCAACCGGATCCGAGTGGACCCGCCGGCCTGCACCTCGCGCGGGTGCGCGCGCTCGACGGGTTGCGCGGTGTCGCGGTGCTCGCCGTGCTCCTCTTCCACGATGGCCACCTGCGCGGTGGCTATCTGGGTGTCGACCTCTTCTTCGTGCTGTCGGGGTACCTCATCACCTCGTTGCTCCTCCTCGAACACGGACGCCGCGGGCGGGTTCGCCTGCGCCGCTTCTACGAGCGGCGGGCGCGGCGGTTGCTCCCCGCGCTCGGCATCGCGCTCGTCGGGGTGGCCCTCTACGCGGTCGTGTACGCCGCGCAGTCGGAGCTCTCGCGCATCCGCGGTGACGGGATCGCGACGCTCTTCTACTACGCGAACTGGCGGGAGATCGTCACCAAGCAGAACTACTGGGACCTCTTCCGTGCGCCGTCGCCCCTCCAGCACAGCTGGTCGCTCTCGATCGAAGAGCAGTTCTACGCGATCTGGCCGCTGGTCGTGCTCGCGGTGCTGGCGCGCGTCCGTTCGGCGCGCGCCGTGTTCGTCACCGCGCTCGCGCTTGCCACCGGCGGCGCCGTGTTCACCTTGGTCGAGGCCGCGCACCACGGCGACCAGCGTCTCCTCTACTACGGCACGGCGTCGCGCGCACCGGCGTTGCTCCTCGGCGCCGCGCTCGCCGCCGCGGTCGTGCAGTGGGGCACGGTCACGTCGCGCCGATGGCGCGCCGCCCTCGAGGTGCTGGCCGTCGTCGCGGCCGCGTACCTCGCGTACGCGTGGACGCACCAGAGCGGCTCGGGGCTGAGCCTCTATCGCGGGCCCTTGCTGCTGTGCGGACTGGCCGCGACCGTCGTGATCGCCGCGGCCGCGCACCCGCGTCCGGGTCCGATCGCGGCCGTCCTCTCGTGGCGCCCGCTCGTCGGCGCGGGGCTCATCTCCTACGGCTTGTACCTCTACCACTGGCCGCTCTACCTCGTGCTCACTTCGTCGCGTACGGGTCTCTCCGGTTGGTGGCTGCTCCTGCTGCGCGTGGCCGTGAGCGTGGCGGTTGCCGTCGTGTCGTACCTGCTCGTCGAGCAGCCGGTACGCAAGGGTGTGCCACGGCGCGCGGGCCGGGCGCTCGCGCTGCTTGGGAGCGCGACGGTGGCCGTGGTCGTCGTGCTCGTCGTGGCGACCGCGTTCACACCGGCACCGATCTCCGCGAACCCGTCGGCCGCGAGCGGTTGGCCCCGGGCGGTCGCGGCCGTGACGCCGTCGGTCGGGGCGCGCCCCTATCTCCCGCCCGGGAACTGGGCGCTGCTCACGAACGCATGCGAGACCGCGCGCCCGCTCCCGGCATTGCAGCCCATCGGGCCGACGACGCAGCCGCGCGTCATGGTCGTCGGCGATTCGGTCGGGTGCTTCGTCGGCGCCGGGCTCGACGTGCGCCAGCAGCGTGAGCATGTCGTCACCTTGAACCGCTCCACCGTCGGATGCCCGCTCGTGGCGTCGGATCGCCAGCGCGACACCGACGGGACGGTGGGCCGCTCACCCGTCGCGTGCATCGACGCGATGGGGCCGGCGGTCGCCACGTTCCGGCCCGATGTCGCCGTCCTCATGGCGGGCGGCCTCGACGTCGCGGAACCCGAGATCGCGGGTCGGTTCGTGGCGCCGTGCGATCCTGCGTTCGAGTCGTGGTACCGCGCCGGCGCGCGCCGCTCGATCGACGTGCTCGCGGCGGGTGGTGCGCCCGTCGTCGTCGTGTCGATCGTGCATCCTCCGCTCGTGATCGACGTCGGCCCCGGTATCAGCGTGCCGTCGGAATATCAGGGCTGGACGGACTGCGAGAACCGTGCGCTGCGCGAGGCGGCCGACGCTGCCGGCGCGCGCTGGCTCGATCTCGACGCCTACCTCTGCCCGCAGGGCCACTGCCGCGCCTCGCTCGGCGGGGTGACGTTGCGCCCCGACGGCCGCCACTTCCAGGGTCCCGCGGCCAATGTGGTCGCGGCATGGATGTTGCCGCGTGTGCTCTCGCTCGCGGGTGTCCACCCGTCAGGCTGAGACGCGACGGTCCGTTGCACCCACGGGCGGCTCGTCGGCGAGGGAGAGATAGCCCTCGTCCTCCTGAGCGATGTGCAGCACGAGGATCGCGTGGAGGCCGTAGAGCAGCCGGCGCAGCTCGCGCAGATCGTCGTCGTCGGGACCGTCCGCGTGGATGTCGTCGATGACGCGCCCGAGCCGGTGGACGAGGTGCGCGATCTCCGCGTGGGCGCGGCTCATCGCGCCGGTCGGATCGGTACCCCCGAGCAGACGGGCGAGGACCGGATAGAGCTGGCGATCCTCGGCTTCCTCGTGCGGCTCGATCTCCTCCACGAGCAGGCGATGTGCTTCGTGCGCGAGCACGAGGGCGTCGGCCGGGGGAACGCGACCGAGGTCGTCGCCGATCGCGCGCAACCGTTCGACGTCGGGACGCATCGTGAGGTGCTCGGCGCTGAAGCGGCGCGCGAGGTCGGCGTCGGCCGCTTCGAGGTGGGGCAGCCCCGGAACCGGAGCGAGCGCCCGCAGCGCGTTGACGATCACCGCGACGTCGATTGCCTCCTGGAGCAGTGCGCCCCACGTCGGAGGCAGCAGGCCGGCGGCGGCGAACCCCATCGCCGCGAGCGAGAGGGCGATGCCGGCGAGCACGCTCTGGAACGCGATCCGGCGCGATCGCCGCGCGAGCACCATTGCCTCGCCGAGGCGATCGAGCCGGTCCACGGTGAGCACCAGGTCGGCGGCTTCGGACGCGGCAGTCGACCCGCGTGCACCGATCGCGACGCCGACGTCGGCGAGCGCGAGCGCGGGTGCGTCGTTGATGCCGTCGCCCACCATCACGGTCGACCCGCCGCGCTGCTCGATCGTGAGCGCGTCGAGCTTCTCGGCCGGCGTGCGCTCCGCGAACACCTCGTCGACGCCGATGACCGCACCGACCGTGCGCGCGACGTCTTCGCGATCACCCGTGACCATCACGACGCGACGGATGCCGTCGAGCCGCAAGCGCCGGATCGTGCGCTGCGCGTCGGGCCGCACCGGATCGTCGAGCAACACCGCGCCGGCCGGCCGGCCGTCGAAGTCGACGTACACGGTCAACGCACCGTCGAGCTCGGCGCGCCGCGCGACGCTGCGCAGCCAGTGCGGGTCGGCGGTCGCGCAGGCCCAACCGACCTTGCCCACCGCGACCGTGTGGCCGTCGACGCGGCCCCGGATCCCGTGGCCGGTCTGCTCCTCCACGTCGGTCGGCAGCGTCAGCGGGAGCGACCGGTCGGTGGCCGCGCGCACCATTGCCGCGGCGAGTACGTGCGGCGAGATCTGGTCGAGCGACGCCGCGGCGCCGAGCAACGTGGCTTCGGAGATCGCACCGGTCAGCAGGATCTCCGACACTGCGGGTCGACCGGCGGTGAGCGTCCCGGTCTTGTCGAACACGAGGATTTCGGCGCCCGCCAGCGCTTCGAGTGCGGCGCCGTCCTTCACCACGACGCCGCGTCGCGCGGCCCGCGACATGCCCGAGACGATCGCGACCGGTGCGGCGAGGATCAGCGGGCACGGCGTCGCGACCACGAGGACGGCAACCGCACGTTCGAGGTCGCCGGAGATCGCCCACGCGATCGCGGCGACGGCGAGCGAGGCGAGGAGGAAGATGCCCGCGAAGCGGTCGGCGAGGCGCACGAACGGCGACGTGTCGGCTTGGGCATGCTCGACCATTCGCACGATGCCCGCGTAGGTGCTCTCCGACGCACGCGTCGTCGCGCGGAGTGCGAACGGGGCACCGGCATTCACCGTGCCGCTGCGCACCCCGTCGCCGACGGCGCGCTCGACCGGCATCGGTTCGCCGCTCAGCGCGCTCTCGTCCAGGATCGCCGGACCGCGCACGACCTGACCGTCGACGGGCACGACCTCCCCGCTGAGCACGACGAGGAGGTCGCCGCGGTCCACGTCGTCGAGCGACGGCTCCTCGAGCTCGCCGTCGACCTCGCGGTGCGCGACTCGTGGTGCGCGTTCGAGCAGCGCGCGGAGCTCTCGGCGCGCGCGGGTACGCGCGAAGGCCTCCAGCGTTCTCCCGCTCGCGAGCATCACCGTGATCACCGCGCCGGCGAGATGTTCGCCCACTACGAGCGTGCCGATCAGGGCGAGCAACGCGATCACGTCGACGCCGAGGCGGCGGTGACGGGTGGCGTCGAAGACCCACCAGGCGCACGGCGCGATCCCGATGACGGTCGTTGCCGTCCACAGGTGGTGCGACCAGCCTGCGGCACCGATCAGGTGCGCCAGGCCGCCGCCGGCGAGACCGAGCAGCGCCGCGCCGAGGAGCGCGAAGCCGCCCATCGTGGCGGCGCGCCGGCTGGGAGCGTCGCCGCGCGGGCTCGGGAGACGGGTCGACGCCGTGGTGCTCATCCCTCCGAGCATGGGGCTCGGGGCGCGGAACCGGCAGAGTCGATCGTCCCTTGTGCGGCGCCCGGCGGCGCTCGCCACAGGCGGTCGGGCTCGGTAGCGTCTTTCTTCCGTGACGTGCCGGTGTTCGCAGTCCGGGCGGATCGCGGCGTTCGGGGTCGCGACGCTGATGCTCGCCCTCGTCTTCGCGGGGGCTTCCATCCTGGCGCCGGCGGCGGCCGGCGCGACCTCGACGACGGCCGGTGTCGAGGCTTTCGGCGACGCACCCTTCTACGGCTCGACCGCGTCCTCGGCGCTGCGTGCGCCGGTCGTGGGGATGGCGGCGACGGCGAGCGGTCGTGGGTACTGGTTGGTGGCATCGGACGGTGGGGTCTTCAGTTTCGGTGACGCGCAGTTCCGGGGGTCGACGGGTGCGTTGCGGTTGAACCGTCCGATCGTGGGGATGGCGGCGACGGCGAGCGGTCGTGGGTACTGGTTGGTGGCATCGGACGGCGGGATCTTCAGTTTCGGTGACGCGCAGTTCCGGGGGTCGACGGGTGCGTTGCGGTTGAACCGTCCGATCGTGGGGATGGCGGCGACGGCGAGCGGTCGTGGGTACTGGTTGGTGGCATCGGACGGCGGGATCTTCAGTTTCGGTGACGCGCAGTTCCGGGGGTCGACGGGTGCGTTGCGGTTGAACCGTCCGATCGTGGGGATGGCGGCGACGGCGAGCGGTCGTGGGTACTGGTTGGTGGCATCGGACGGTGGGATCTTCAGTTTCGGTGACGCGCGGTTTCTGGGTTCGACGGCCGGTGCCGACGGCGATGGCACCGTTGCGATGGCGGCGAGCCCGAGCGGTGCGGGTTACTGGCTCGCGACGGACCGAGGTGCGGTGCACGGCTACGGGGATGCGCGCCAGCAGCGCGCGCGGTCGGGTCGGCCGTTCCCGGCTTCCGAGATGGCCGTCGACGTCGTCTCCGACCGCACGGGCGACGGCTATTGGATCGCGACTCGCGCCGATCCACGGGCCGAGGCCGCGATTGCGTGGTTCGAGGCCCGCCTCGGATGGGCTGCCTACCGGGAACAGTGCGAGCTCGCGGTCGAGAACGCGTTCGGCACCGATTCGCAGTACCCGACCGCGGCGGCCGATTGGGCCGCGCGTCCCGACCGGCATTCGGATTGGCAGGACGCGCCCCGTGGTGCCCTCGTTTTCTACGCGACGAGCTCGGCCGGCCACGTCGCGATCAGTACCGGCGACGGCGACGTCGTCTCTTCCGACGTGAACGGCCGGATCGCCAAGGTGCCGATCGCGTACTTCCAGAACCCGCTCGGTTGGGCCGCGTCGCCGTTCTGAGCCGGCTGCCGGTACGAGCACCGCCGCGGCGAAGCCGCGAGCGAGATCACACCGCCTTGCGGTAGCGGGCGACGGCGAGCGGGGCGCACACGGCGATGATGCCGGCGATCCACGCGATCGCCTGGAGCACGTACGAGGTCGTCGGCCCGCCGAACGTGAGTGCGCGTACCGCGTCGACGACGATCGAGACCGGCTGGTGCTTGGCGAACGCCTGCATCCACCCGGGCATGGTGTTCACGCCGACGAACGCCGACGACGCGAACACGAGCGGAGCCAGGAGTGGGAACGACGCCGCCTGCGCGGTCTCTCCGTCGGGCGCGGCCATGCCGACGATCGCGAACACCCACGACAACGAGTACGCGAACGCGATGACGAGCCCGACTCCGGCGAGGAGCGCGACGGCATTGGTGTGGATGTGCCAACCGACGATGAAACCCATGACGCACATCAGGACGACCACGAAGATGTTGCGCACGAGGTCCGCGAGCGTGCGCCCGACGAGGACCGCCGAGCGGGCCATCGGCAACGACCGGAAGCGCTCGATCAATCCCTTCTGCAGGTCGTCGGCGAGCCCGACGCCTGTCGTGAGGGCACCGAAGACGACCGTCTGCACGAAGATGCCCGGCATCAGGTAGTCGACGTAGTGCGCCACGCCCGTCACCTTGATCGCGCCGCCGAAGACGTAGCGGAACATCAGCACGAAGATGATCGGCTGGATCGTCGCGAAGACGAGCAGCTGCGGGTTGCGCCGGATGTTGAGCAGGTTGCGCCACGCGATCGTGATCGCGTCGGCGACGGGGCGGGGCCGGACGTCGCGGATCGCGAACGGCTCGGCCTGGTGGGCGAGGGCGGTGTCGGTCGTCGTCATGCTCGGCTCCGGGAGGCGCGGCGGGTGGGGGGAGTGGCGTCGGCGTCGGGCTCGGGGGCTTCTTCGGCGACGTGGCCGGTGAGCGCGAGGAACACGTCGTCGAGCGTCGGTTCGCGCAGCATCATCGTCGCGGGTGCGAGGTCAGCGGCGTCGAGGATGC
>CAVXFZ010000012.1:0-252458 GCA_963761175.1 uncultured Actinomycetes bacterium
CAGCTCAAGTCGCTGCAACTCGACAATGTCAAGAAAGCGATCGAAGTGGGCGACCTCCTGAACAACGCTCGGCCCGGCATTGTTGAGGCCATGGGTGTAGCTATGCCGGAACTCGAAGGCCCAGCAGCTGCACGACTCGAAGCGCTAAAAGACCAGGCCGTCGAGGCCGCGGTGGAGCTCGCCTTGACGACGGATGACCAAGTCATTGTCGTGTACGACGATCAGGCTGAGGGTTGACGCCAGACCCTCTCTGAATGCCCGCTGAGCTGATCGACTGCAGAGGCTGTGGGCAGCAGTCGCCAAGCACGACAAGCAGATCGCGGACCTCGCACAGACCGACCTCGAAGACTTCACAGCGCCTCAGCTGTCGTGAGCTGCTAGCCGGCTGACCTGGAGGAGGAAGTCCGGAATCTCGTCGTGATCGTCGAAGCGCACTGGCACGATCCCCTTTTTGGACAGTCGCTTAGCTTGCGGTTCGGTGAAGACGTTAAGCGAATCGCCAAGCGGTCGATCAACTGGGTTCGCACGTCGAGTAGTTGGCCGACATTGATGTCGTTGAAGGACATTCCGACTGCGACGACGGTCTTAGACCAAAGCGACTGATGATCAATGACGGCCAAGGAGCATCCGGATTCTGAGACAATCGTTTCTCGTACTGTTCACGAGTGAAGACCAGGTCGGTACCCGCTCGCGGTGAGGTGGCTCCTCTCGGTAAGTAGCCGTGAGGGTGGAGCACCTGCGCATCGACGTCGCCTCGTAGATTCAGCTCCGCACTCGTCGCAACCTGAACTCTGTAGGCATGGGCGACCAGATACGCCTCGAGCACATCGTCGAAGTTCAACGTGAATATTTCGGCGGTTGAGTGACGAGCCTGAGCATAACCGACCACGCCAAGGGCTATAAGCAGCGGGCTTCTCGACTCGTTGATCGTGTAATCGCCGGCGCAGCCTCCGGCGAGCTTCTTGTACAGCTCAGCCTTGACTAGCTCCGCGAACTGCGCATCACCGGACCCCCCTTCTCCGAAGTGGTCTCGAACCTCATCCATGAGTGTCGAAGTGTCGCCTGTCTTCCGAGAGAGCTTCACCGCTGCGCGGCAGTCGGCCACCAGCGCATCCCACATCGGTAACCCGATCCCTTTCGAGACGCCGGCACCCAACATAAGCATCACGTTCCCGGTGCGGAGAGCCTCTGAGATGTGTCCTGCAGCCTCTTGCGGATCCTGGCGAGCTATCAGGTCATGCACCGGCCCGCTCCTGCTCAGATAGCGTCGACGCCCTTAGGCCGGTCGGATCGCGATCACTTGACTCGAGAGCCGAGAGCTCGGAAAGGACGTCGATCGTCCGAAGAACCATCGCAAGTCCACCGAGGTTTGGTTGATGCCAGTGGAAGTTCCCATGTCGATCGAACGACATCCCGAACCCGCGTGGCTTGCTGTATCGGGAGCCAAGCTGGATCGTAAGGCCGTAGGGGCGGGCCAGCGGAACCATTTTGCCGTCCAACCGAACCTTCCGGCTCTCAAGGGTCGAGAGCAGTTCCGAGCCGAGGGGAAACCGGCCCGAGAGAGTGACGAGGTCAAGCCCCGCGTCGCCAGCGACTCGGAGCTTGATTTGGGACACCGGACGACCGAGGTCTCCATGACACCGCGGCTTCGATCACTTGAGACAGCTCTGGTCTTGTGAACTCGCCAATCTCTCGCTGCAGAGACCTAGCCGCTTGGCCAACGCCACTGGAGGAGTCTCGCAAACGGAGACACAACTAAGAGCCACGGCTCGCTCGTGTCTGACTTACCGAAGCAGACAAACCCGTCGTGCGGATACCAATCGAGGCCGCCGGGCTTCGCGAAAGACGAGTAACGGTGAACTGAATCCAGGAATTCAGTTCGATAGACGGACCAGCCGGGCTCGGACTTGAGGCGAGTCGTCGCCCCGAGGCGGACGTGCTGCTTCAGCTTCACCACTGATGACAAGGAGTCATCGCGCAGCAGGACAGCTGCGTAACGGCGTGCATCGATCAACTCGTCGTTCATTGTGGGAGCTCCCTGATCAACAGGATGCCTTGCCAAATCGAACTCCGCTCGCCGTCCTCCGAGGCAGGCGAAGGGTAGAACCGGGACTGTTCGAGCAAGAATGCTGTCTTGGAAGCCGTCGGGATGTTGTACACGCCCGCGCGACGTCCATGGTCGGACCTTCGGGCACAAGCCGCTGAGCATCGTCAACGGCCATGTGGGTTGTTACATGCTGCCCGTCGTGGAAGAAGTAGCGGGCGATGAGCACCAGCGGGTGCGCTTGCTCGAACTCGACTTGCAGCCGCCTCCGGCTTACTGGATCCGCCAACAGCTCGCTCGCCGCCTGCACTACCGCGTCGGGAGTCTCCTGCACAATTTCCGCGAAACAGTCCGACAAGGTCGCTGAGGCGATCTTGAACGAGTCCTTGTGATGAGGAACACGGTCGTCGGGGCAACAGATGGCGCAGAGCGTTCGCAGGACGTAGTGATGCAATCGACCCGCGACTGACGGCACGTGCACCCATGAACCCCAGACCCCGCTGACGTACGCGAACGGGTCACTGTCGTAGACGTACAAGAAGTCAAGGACGTGAACGAAGATCTCGTCCGCGTATCGCCGCGACTGGCCCTGAGCTAGAGACTCGAGCTCGGTAGTGGTAGGCAGCTCGTTCCGGCCGCGAATGCTGTAGGCGTTCGTTTCGGACGTGATCGTCGGCAAGACCCGATGAATGCGCTTGACGTACCGAAGTGAAGCAAGGATGGCGATCTGCATGGCGAGCTTTGACGAGCCGATGTCGTCATCCCTGACCTTTCCTGGCGTCGGGGCTGTCCACTCGAGCCGAACCTGTTCGAAATCTACGTCGTCGAACGTCCAGGTCATCAGATCGCGAACGTGGGCGTGGATGAACTCATGGCTCAGCGTGAGCAGACTCCACTCCTTCGACGCGGAGGCATGTAGCGCCTGCCACGCCACGCTCATCGTTGTGAACGTCTCGTGGTAGCCCTGGCGCGAGCTGAAGTAGAGAGCGTGCTCTGGCATCTCGGGGGGACCCACCGGAACCGGCCGATAGATAAGACGAACACCGCGAGTCGTGCCAATCGTCGTACGTGCTGTTGTTTCGCAGCGTGTGAGGGTCGAATGCTGCAGCGTTGCAGTACACGTCGTCGAGGCGAGCAACGAGGCGAGCCGACGCGAAGATTGAGTGGAGGAACCGATACAGCCCGTAGAGACCACGCCACGCCGAGCCGATTCCCAGGAGCGAGTACTCCGCGACCGCCGAGTTCGGCGAGAGGAGAGGCACGGTCCCAGCTTCAGCCTGTGCGACCATCATTGATAGTCCAGCGTTCATCTCGACCATGCCGGTCACGATGTGCCGTGATCGCTGTACATCGCCGAGGGAGTCGCTGCCTGCGATCTCATTCAGATCGTCAAGGCTTACCGCCATGAACTTCGCGAGACTCTCGAGAAGTTCGGCGGCCTCCGGCATGTAGCGGAGGACCACCTGTCGAAGGCGCGCCATGGTTCGCTCAAACTGGCGCACCTGAGTGGCTGCCTCGTAGGGCAGGCCGGCGAATTCCAGGCGCTCAGCGGGGTCCGGAAGGAGGCTCGCTTGAGGCGGTTCCATTCGTTCGATGCCGGCGACGTCGACAGCGTTGCCCTTCAGGGGCCAACACTCGTAGCCAGCGCCGAACTCGGAGAGTTGGCTGACGACGCGGTCAACCTCGTCTCGAGACGCGCACATCACCCCAACACTGGCAAGACCGTGCGTCACGAAGACGCGGTCGCGGAGGTCGGTCTGCCGCTGGAGGCTCGCAAGCAGAGCTCGTACACGCTGGGGGAACACGAACAGGATGGCCCCGTCAGCGACGAGGTCTGGCGGTTCCTCGATGAAGGCCCCGAAGATCGGGCTTACGAGGCCTCGCGCCTCAAGCGCACCAAGGGGATCGTCGGTGGTCGTCACGGAGAAGCTCCCGCCGCCCATTCGGGTAGCGGTGAGGAACTGCTTCACTCCCCGCCTTGGAAGGTCGTCGTTGACCCGTCCTCGTCGAACTCGATGATGATCCGGCCGTCATCGGAGCCCTCCGGGCCTGGCGTGGCCGCAGTGTCGCCAGGACCGTGATGGTGGTTTGTGCCGGTATCAAAGGTCTGAAAGCCATCCGGCGATCCCAGCCGCGCTTCAACGCGCGCCGTCGCCGATTGAATTTGTCGTCTGGTCACCATCTTCGCGTCCCCGGCCCGCGCCTCATTGCACGCTGGAACGTAGCAACACAAGACGTCGATCGGCGAGCGGCAATCTCGCGCTCCGGCAGTCGCTCACTCCCCACTGACGAACACTGTAACCGCAGGGACGGTGGACATGTCCATGGCCGTTCTGGTCAGGTTGCCGGGATTCGAACCCAGGACCCGAGCGAGAGGCCGTGATTCCCGCGGAGATCCCGGCGATGCTCGAGTCGCTCAATGACGTCTGCGTGAGTACTCAAGGGCACACGAACGCCGCGAGCCCGCCTGAATGCGGGACGTGAAGACAAAGAGAAATTCCATCGGGCACCGCAGCGCGGGGCTTCGAAGCGCTCAGCCGGGCGACACTGTGACCTGCACTGACGGATTTTTGGTGGGCCTCTTGGTGGGTGTCTTGGTGGGGTTCAACGCATGACGAAATCGGACTGGTGAGCCGGACGAATTCGATTCGCCTTGCCGTGACGGGCCGGACGCGTCGTCGCCGCGGCGGGCCTCGTCGCTGACATCGACCTCACCACGTGCACGGCGGGAGAGCAACGCACCTGACGGACACCTCTCGCAGGCGCTGTGACGCGTCGTCGCAACGGCGCTCGTCGACGCCCGGGCCGGCGAATCAGCCCGCCACGAGGCCCACGTTTCGAGACCCGCCCGGCTCACCAGACCACCTCGGTGGTTCCGCTTGGGCGGAACCGCCATATGTGCTCCGCGTAGTCACCAGTCACCAACACACCCACCAACCCGGAACCGACCCGTCGACGAAAAACATCGACCGATCGCGAAGAAACCGGTTCCGATCGCGCCTACCGATTCGCACACATGAGCATGAACCGATCGCGACACTCCGATCCCGAGCTCTTCGACTTCGACGCCTACGACAACCAGCCCGCCGTCGCGGCTCGACCGTCGCCACAGGGCGCTGCGATCGAGGCCGATCGACGTCACGGACGGATCAGCGAATCCGAGCCGCGCACACCGCCAGCGAACTCCCGAGTCTGGACGGTGAGCGAGGCGGCGGTGCTACTCGGCGTCTCCCACGCTCACGCATACGAGCTCGTTGCCCGCGGTCAGCTGCGCCACGTCCGTCTCGGTCGACGGGTCGTGGTCCCGAAGCGGGCGGTCAACGAGCTGCTCGACGAACGAACCGCGTAGAACTCGGGACGGCTACTCGTGGGCGAGCGCCGCCCCGAGCGTTTGAGCGAGTGCTTCATCGGCAGCCTCGACGGCGTGGGCGTACACGCGCAGCGTCATGGCCGCGTTGGCATGACCGAGGCGACCGGCGACCGTGCGGACGTCGTGGCCGCTTGTGATCGCCGTCGTCGCGGTCCAGTGGCGCAGATCATGCAGCCGCCACGTCCGATTCGATGCCTGCGAGAGTCACGTGCCCGCTGCCACCACCATCCAATGCGATCGGGATTCGGCGGGCCGAGCATCGATCGAGAACATGTACTGACTCGCATCCTCCCGCCCCGACGTTGCGTCTCGAACATGTCGATTGTCGCGCGTCGAGCGAACACGAGAGCTGGAGTTTGCTGTCTTCGTTGGCGCGTCGATCAGTTCGGGGCATCCGCGCGCTCCGGATCCGCCGGATACGGTGACGTGCTGTCGATTGCAGACGGCCGTCTCTGCGTTAAGTCGTCCCATCGCAGCGCGGCGATCTCGGAGCGCCGGGCGCCGGTGATCGCGGCGAGCCGCAAGGCCAGCCCAGCGGCGGATCGAGCGAATCGCGCCGAGTCGAGCACGACGCGCACCTCCTCGGGCGTCATCGCCGACCTTGGCGTGACGCTTCGCGGCACGAAGCCGCGCGTGCCGCGCTACGTTCGTATCACCCAGCCCCACCGCACTGCTTGTGCGAGCACCGGCGCGCAGCACACGTGCCGTCCGATCGGATCGCGGCCTCGCCTACGCCGGCACTTGCCGCAGCCGGAGATGCCAGCGCTCGACGTCGGCGACGGAGAACCGACCGATACCGAGATTCCCGATGCGAATCGGCCTCGACGTGCTTGACGCGGCTGCGCTGATCGCGGCGGGTCGACGCGGCCGACGACGCGTCGTTGAGCTCGACCCAAGCGTCGAGCACGTCGGCAACCGTGCGCCCGGCATCCGTAGTCGCCGGCGCCGCATCGAACTGCGCGGCGAGACGCAGCGCGTCCCGCTTGGTGCCCTGCACCGTCCGACTGACCTGAGTGGGGCGCCCATCACCGTCGCGGCCGGTGAAGACCCGGACCTCCCAGACGTCCCCGGCGCTTCTCGCGGATCGTCGCCACGAGCGGAACTTTAGCGCCAAGTTGTAGGGATGAGTAGGGATGGCGGCTCTGGACCAGGGCCGCACCGACCGGACTCAGATCACGGAATGTGCAGGCCGGAGATGGCGCGGGCGACGACCAAACGCTGGATCTCCGAGGTGCCTTCGAAGATCGTGTAGATCTTCGAGTCGCGGTGCCAGCGCTCGACGGGGTGGTCCTTCACGTAGCCGGCGCCGCCGAGGATCTGGATGGCCTCCTCGGTGACCTTCACGGCCGTCTCCCCCGCGTACAGCTTCGACATGCTGCCCTCGCCGGCTTCGAAGCGCTTGCCGGTCGCGGCCATCCAGCAGGCGCGGTACACGAGCAGGCGCGCGGCGTCGATCATCATCCGCATGTCGGCGAGCTTGAACGCGATCGCCTGGTTCATGATGATCGGCCGGCCGAAGGCCTGGCGCTCCTTCGCGTAGTCGAGCGCGTACTCGTAGGCAGCGCGCGCGATGCCGATCGCCTGCGCGCCGACGAGCGGGCGGCTCGCCTCGAACGTGCTCATCGCCGCCTGCACGCGACTGCTCTTGCCCTCACGTGCACGCGCGATGCGCGCGTCGAGCTTCTCCTTGCCACCGAGCAGGCAGCTGCCAGGGATGCGTACGTCGTCGAGGACGACCTCCGCGGTGTGTGATGCGCGGATCCCCATCTTCGAGAACTTCTGGCCCATCGAGAGGCCGGGCGTACCGGGCGGGATCACGAAGCTCGCGTGGCCGCGGCTCTTCAGTTCCGGCTCCACCGCGGCGACGACGACGTGCACGCACGGCACGTGATCGATGCCGCCGTTGGTGATCCACGTCTTGGTGCCGTTCAGCACCCACTCGTCCTTCGCTTCGTCGTAGACGGCGCGCGTCCGCAACGACGAGACGTCGCTGCCGGCGTCGGGCTCGCTCACTGCGAACGCGGCAACGTGGAGGTCGTCGGGGGTGCCGAAGCACTGCGGTACCCACTCGGCGATCTGCTCGGGCGTGCCGTTGCCGACGATGCCCGACACACCGAGCGTCGTGCCGAAGATCGCGAGCGCGATGCCGGCGTCGCCCCAGCACAGCTCCTCCGACACCATCGGGAACGTGATGCCCGTGGGGTCGCCGAAGGCGGTGAAGATGAAGTCCATCGAGTAGAGGCCGATGTTCGCGGCCTCCTGGATGATCGGCCACGGCGTCTCTTCGCGCTCGTCCCACTCGGCCGCCGCGGGCCGCACGACATCGGAGGCGAAGTCGTGCACCCACTTCTTCAGTTGCAGCTGATCGTCGTTGAGCTCGAGCGAGAAGTCCGTCACTGCCGCCTCCACGGGCGCGTGGGCCCGGTCCGGGCCGTCGGGAAGTTACCGATCGGTAACCACTGTACCCGATCCGGCCGCGACGCAACCACGGCCGAAGGTCCCGGCCTCACGCCCGGCAATCAAGCGGACACGCACCGCTGCCGATTCGGGGAACGAAGGATCCGCGAGCAGGGGAGAACTCCCATCCGTACCGCCCGCCGCGTCGGTACCGCCGGCGTGCGCCTCGTCGCCGCCACCGCGCTCGCCACCGCTGTCGTGACGGTCGCCGCCGCGTTCGTCGCCCCCCTCGCCGGTGCCGACGGCGGCACGAACGGCATCCCCGAGTACCGCCGCATCGTCTTCCCGGTGCAGGAGGCCGTCACCTACAGCGACACCTTCGGCGACTGCCGCGAAGGTTGCAGCCGCTACCACGAGGGCGAAGACCTCATCGGCAAGCGGCTCTTCCACGAAGTCGCCGCGGTCGACGGGACTGTTGCGTACATCAACGTCGACCATCCCGGCAGCACCGGCGGCAACTGGCTCTCGATCCGCGACGCGCAGGGCTGGGAGTACAACTACGGGCACATCAACAACGACTCGCCCGGTACCGACGACGGCACCAACCCGGCGCGGTGGCGCTTCGCACCCGGCATCGTTCCTGGCGCGCCCGTGAAGGCCGGCCAGTTCGTCGCGTACATGGGCGACAGCGGCGACGCGGAGAACAGCGTCCCGCACCTCCACTTCGAGATCCGCCGGCCCGACGACACCGCGATCGACGAGTACCCGAGCCTGCGCCTCGCGCAGGGGCTCGACGCCGGGAACGGTCTGTGCCGCTATCCGAACGCGGTCAACGTGCACCCGAGCGCGGCGGCCGGGACCGGATACTGGGCCGCGACGTCGAAGGGCGGCGTGTACGCGTTCGGTTCCGCGAAGGCGTACGGCGGCCTCACGAACGCGCGGCTGAACGCGCCGATCACGGGCATGACGGCGCGCACGACGGGCAAGGGCTACTGGCTGCTCGGCTCCGACGGCGGCATCTTCACATTCGGCGACGCGCCGTTCTACGGGTCGACCGGCGCGATGCGGCTCAACGCACCGATCGTGGGCATGGCCGCGACGCCGACCGGCCGGGGCTACTGGCTGCTCGGCTCCGACGGCGGTGTCTTCAGCTACGGCGACGCGGAGTTCCACGGATCGACGGGTGGCATGCGGCTGAACAAGCCGGTGATCGGCATGGCCGCCACGCCCACCGGCCACGGGTACTGGCTCTACGCGTCCGACGGCGGCGTGTTCAGCTTCGGCGACGCGCACTTCTACGGCTCGACCGGCGGGTCGAAGCTCGCCGCACCCGTCGTGCGCGTCGCGCCGACCGCGACCGGCAAGGGCTACTGGCTCGTCACCACCGCGGGTGCGGTCGTGCCCTTCGGCGACGGGCACGGCTACGGGTCGATCTCGGATCTCGGGTACTGCAAGAGCGCGCCGGTCGTGTCGATCGCGGGATCACTCACCGGTGCGGGCTACTGGTTGCTGCAGGACGACGGGCACGTGCGGGCGTTCGGCGACGCGAAGGGCTACGGCGACCTCAGCGGCGCCGGCGCCGGTGCCGTCGCCTTTGCGGTGCTGCCTTCCTGATTCGTAACCTCCGCCGCCGTGACCTTCTCCGGCCGCGTCGCGATCGCGGGCATCGCCGAGACCGACTACGAACGACCGTCGGAACGGCTGCCCGTCGAGCTGATGCTCGACGCCGCGAGCGCGGCCATCGCCGACGCCGGCCTCACCGCGCGCGACATCGACGGCATTGTCCCGCCGCCCGGATATACGACGGTCGAGGAGCTCGCCGCGAACCTCGGCGTCCCCGACGTGCGGTACTCGTCGACCGCGCACATGGGCGGCGCGAGCTCGTGCGCCGGCATCGTGCACGCAGCCACCGCGGTCGCGTCGGGCGTCGCCGACGCAGTGCTCGTGGTGGTCGGCTGGAACGGATATTCCGCCTTTCGCTCCCGGCCCGGTGTGCGCCGGCCCCGCCGCGGGATGGACGGTTCGGCCCTCGCCGACACCCTCGTCGACTTCTACCTCCCCTACGGCGCGCGTTCCGCCGCGCAGTTCTACGCATGGATCGCCACGCGTCATCAACAGCTCTACGGAACCTTGCCCACCGACACCGGCACGATCGCGCTCACCTGCCGAGAGCACGCGCACCGCAACGCCAAGGCCGTGATGCGCGACCGCCCGCTCACCATGGACGAGTACCTCGCGGCGCCCTGGGTATCCGAACCGTTCCGCCTCTTCGACTGCTGCCTCGAGACCGACTGTGCGGCCGCGGTCGTCGTCACCTCGATGGGGCGCGCGCGTGACCTGCCGCAACGGCCCGCCGTGCTGCTCGGCGGCGCGGAAGGACACCCGGCGCCGGCCGACGACATCGCGAACCGCGCCGACTTCTTCCACATCGGTCTCAGCGACGCCGCGCCGCGCGCGTTCGCGATGGCCGGTGTCGGTCCGCACGAGATGCAGTTCCTCGAGGTGTACGACTGCTTCACCTACGTGGTGCTCCTCCAGCTCGAAGCGCTCGGGCTGTGCGGGCGCGGCGAAGCGGGGCCGTTCGTGCGCGACGGCAAGCTCGCGCTCGGCGGCGCCTCCCCCCTCAACACGCACGGCGGGCTGCTGTCGCAAGGCCACATGTGGGGCATGAACCACGTCGTGGAAGCGGTCCGGCAGCTGCGGGGCGCGGCGGGCGCCGCCCAGGTGGAAGGCGCTGAGCTCGGCGTCGTCACTGGGTGGGGCGACTTCGGCGACGGAAGCATCCTCGTGCTGGGAGCCGACCGATGAACCTCGCGAACCGCCTGCTCCCGAACGCCGACGGCCTGAACGGCGAGTTCTACGCGCACTGCGCGGCGGGTGAGCTGCGGTTCCAGCGTTGCACCGCGTGCGCGGCGTGGCGGCACCCGCCACGCGCGCGCTGCGCGGCGTGCGGATCCGACGCGTGGGAGTGGGCGCTCGCATCGGGTCGTGGCCGTGTGTACTCGTGGACGGTGACGCACCGACCGGTCGATCCCGCCTTCGCCGACGAGGTGCCGTACGCGATCCTCGTCGTGGAGATGGAGGAAGGCCCGCGCCTCGTCGGCAACCTGCGCGGGCTCGCGCCGTCGGAGCTGCGACTCGATCTGCCCGTCGAAGTGGAGTTCGAACCGGTGAACGAAGAGATCGCGCTGATCAGCTTCGGGACGCGCTGACCATGGAGCTGTGGGAGCTCGGCGCGCGCGAGGAGATCCGCGAGACGCTCGCCCGCTACCACCATTTCGGCGACTCGGGGAAGTTCGCGGAGATGGCCGCGCTCTTCGCACCCGACGGCGTGCTCGAAGTGCGCGGCGAAGCACCGTGCGTCGGGCGCGATGCCATCTTCGAGTTCCTCACCGGAGTGAACCGCGACGTCGTCGCGCTGAGCTCCGTGCCGATGCTCCGGCACTACTCGACGAACCTCACGATCACGGTCGTGTCACCCGAGGAGGCGACCGCCGCGAGCGCGTTCCTCGTGCTCGCGGAGACCGGCCTCGACCACTGGGGCCGCTACCGCGACCGCCTCGTGCCCGCCGACGGCGGCTGGCGCTTCGCCCACCGCTTCGTCCGCACCGACGGCTACACCCCGGGCGGCTGGGCCATCCAGCGCCTGCAGGCCTGATTGGTCGGGCTCGCAAGCTTCGCCCCTCCGCGACGGGGACTGTCGACTGTCAGGTACGGCGCACGACGTAGCCGGCCATGGCGGCGTAGAACGCGGCGAGGATCAGTGGTGAGGCGCCCTGGGCGGCGTACGCGCCGATGAGCCAGATCACCGGCCACGCTGCGAGCAGGGGCTTGGGGAACAGCCCGGTGCGCCAGGTCCCGGCCACGAACAAGGCGTGCCCGACGAAGGTCGCGAGCACGGCGAGGGGATAGGCAGGCCCCCAGCGCACCTCGGTGCCGGTGGCGACGCTGCAGGCCAGGATCGCGAACAGCAGCGTCAGAGCGATCACGTTCACCGCGGCGCCGGCGCGTGTGAGTCCCGGCCGTGCGTGGGGCTGCAGGCCCCACAGCGCGAAGAGCAGGATCGAAGCCGACACGGCGGTTGGCAGGCCGATGGCCGCGAGCCAGTAGTCGCCCGTGTGGTGGAACGTGAGGTCGGAGTCCGGGAGCTTGGAGAGGGTCGCGAACAACATGATTCCGGCGAATACGACGGCCGAGGCCGCACCGAGTGCGAGCGCACCGAGCGCCCAGCGGTGTGCGGACTCGGTCGGCGATGCCGTCAGGGAGCGGCTCGGGGCATTGACGGTCACAGCGTTCATGGCGACCTCCGGGTTCGCGGTCGTGGCCGCCAGGTGACGGCCTGCGGCGAACGTAACGAGGCGTGTTCGCGGCGTCGCCAGCCCTGAGAGCGATCTTTGGTCCGTCTCGGGATGTCATCCTCGAGGAGGACGCCGCGGCGGAAGGCCGTTTCTATGCTTTGGTGAATGACCGTCCGGCTGTTGCGTCGTCCGCGATCCAGCGACGTGTTGGGTCGCGGTGGGTTTCGTGATCGCGGCGGCCGCCGAGACCCTTGTTCGCTCGAGGAACCCCTTCTATCTCGGTCTCAACCTCAGCGGCGCGCCGGTCCTGTCGGTCCTCGCCCTGCGGCGCTCACGGCCGGTGCTGACCGTCACTGTCCTCAGCGCGGCGGATGTGGTCGCTTCGTTTACAGGCGCCTGGCTCATCCCCGACATGTCCAGCGACGTGTTCGTGCCGATCTTCGCCCTCTTGCTCGCGATGTACTCGGTCGGTGCCCACGGCTCGCGCCGGGAGGTGGCCGTCGCCGCGCCCCAGCCGATTTGCGTCGTCGTGATCACCGACCTTCTCCTGCCGCACAGCGACCCCTTGGTCAGCGCGGTGATCGTGTTCTCGATCTTCTTCGTGACACTGCCGATCCTCGGCGGGCGCCTGGTCCGGGGCCGCTCGCTGCTGATCCGGCAGCTCGAGGAACAGGGTCGCGAGCTCGCCGAACAACGGTCGGCCTACGTGGGCGCAGCCCTTGCCCGGGAGCGTCTGCGGGTCGCGGGTGAACTCGACGTCGACTTGGCCGACGGCATGACGCGGTTGGTCGACGCGCTCCCCGCTGACGGCGTCCCGACCGACCGGTTGCAGGTGGAGCGCCTCGAGTCGCAGGCGAGACAGTTGCTCTCGGCCACCCGGGCCGCGGTCGTGGCGCTGATCGACTCGCCAGCGTCGCCTCCGGCCGAGCCCGGTGAGGAGCCCGAATCGGTTGCCGTCCCGCGAGAGGCGGCGCAGCCCTGGATCGTGCTCGCCGCGGCCGCGCTGGCCGCCGGGCTACTGGTCGAGACCCACGACCTGCACTCGTACGTTCCTCGCGGGGTTGTTGTGGGCGCGATCGTCGTGGTCGCGCTCCCTCTCGCGTTCGCGTGGGCGCGGCCGCTGCCGGCGATCGCTGCGCTCTGGGCCGCGGCGATCGCCTTTACCCATTTCGTGGCACCGCTGGACCACACGCTGTCCGCCATCGGCTTGACATTTGTTCCGCCGTTCGTCGTCGCGGCCCTCGAACCGCGATGGCGCGGGCGCCTCGGCCTTCTCGTGTGCTGGTGCGGCGCCCTCGTTGTGTTCGGTGCCGATGCCTTCCCCGGCGACGCGGTCCTCGCGACCGCGTGTTGGCTGGCGGGAGCCGGGTTGCGTGAACGAACGCGGCTCGTCGACCGGATCCGCGCCAACAACACACGGCTGGAGGAGCAACGCACCCTGCTGACGGCCCACGCCGTGACCGAGGAACGGATGCGGATCGCGCGCGAGCTGCACGACGCAATGGGTCACGCGCTCACCGTCGTGGCTGTCCAAGCGAGCGCCGCGCGCCGGATCTGGAACACCGACCGGGTGCGAGCCGAGGCCATCGTCGACACCGTCCGATCGGTCGCGAGGACCGGTCTCGACGAGCTGCGCGACGGGCTGTCGACGTCTGCTCGTCACGAGTTGGCCTCTCTGAACGACCTGCTCGTCGGCGCCCGCGAGACGGGTCTCGTCGTCGGAGCCAGCTTCGACGATGTCGTCGACGACCTGACCGCCACCCACGTCGAGACGGTGTACCGAGTCGTTCAAGAGGCGCTCACCAACGTGCTCAAGCACAGCCCCGGCGCGACCGTCACCATCGGCCTCCATCGCGCCGGCGACGAGGTCGAGCTGTCCATCACGAACACCCGTGGGACGCCGGCGCCGTCGCCTCCACCGCTCTCGTCCGGGCACGGGCTCCAGGGCATGCAACGGCGAGTGCGCGAACGTGGCGGAACGCTCACGTACGGCCCCGACGATCAAGGCGGCTTCTCGGTACACGCCCGGCTACCCATGACCGTGGTACCCGCGTGATCCGTGTCCTCATCGCCGACGATCAGGAGCTCATCCGCAGCGGCATGCGGACGATCCTCGAAGCCGAGCCCGACATGATCGTCGTTGGCGAAGCCGCGGACGGACGGGCCGCCGTCGATCTGGTGCGCGCCGAGCACCCCGACGTGATCCTGCTCGATGTGCAGATGCCGGGCACCGACGGCCTCGCCGCGGCGAGCGAGATCTTGTCGGGATCACCCGACTGCAAAGTGCTGATGCTCACCACCTTCGACCTCGACGAGTACGTCTACGAAGCCCTCAGGCTGGGCGCCACCGGGTTCCTGCTCAAAGACATGCCCGCAGAAGACATCACGATCGCCGTTCGACAGGCCGCACGCGGGATCGACGCCCTCCTCGCGCCCACGGTCACCCGTCGACTCATCGACCGGTTCGCCCGAACCGCGCCAAGGCCAAAGACCGACCAGAACCGACTACGCGAACTGACACCTCGCGAACGCGACGTTCTCGAGCTGGTCGCACACGGGCTGTCCAATGCCGAGATCGCCGACCAGCTCGTCATCAGCGAAACGACCGTGAAAACACACGTCGCCCGCATCCTCATGAAGCTCCATCTCCGCGACCGGGTGCAGGCCGTGGTCCTCGCGAACGAACTCGGCCTGTTCGACAGCGGCTCCGGTTGACGCGACCAGAGCGCTCCGTTCGACACCTACTCGTAAGCCTCCAACGGTGGGCAGGAGCACATGACGTTGCGGTCGCCGTAGACGTTGTCGATGCGGCTCACCGGCGGCCAGTACTTGTCGGTGCGCAGCGCGGCGACGGGGAACGCGGCTTCCTCGCGTGAGTACGCGTGCGGCCAGTCGTCGGCGACGACGTCGGCGGCGGGGTGCGGGGCGTGGTGGAGCGGGTTGTCGTCGGCGGCGTACTCGCCGGCGCCGACGCGGCGGATCTCGTCGCGGATCGCGATCATCGCGTCGCAGAAGCGGTCGAGCTCGCCGAGGTCTTCCGATTCTGTGGGTTCGATCATGAGGGTGCCGGCGACCGGGAACGACATCGTCGGCGCGTGGAAGCCGTAGTCGATGAGCCGCTTCGCGACGTCGTCGACGCTGACGCCGGTGTCGCGTGTGATCGCGCGCAGGTCGATGATGCACTCGTGCGCGACGAGGCCGTTCTTGCCCGTGTAGAGCACCGGGAAGTGCCGTGCGAGCCGGCGGGCGACGTAGTTGGCGTTCAGGATCGCGACGCGTGTCGCGTCGAGCAGGCCCGACGCGCCCATCATCGTGATGTAGGTCCACGAGATCGGCAGGATGCCGGCCGAGCCCCACGGCGCGGCGCTGATCGCGCCGACACCGGTGGCCGGGCCGGCTTCGGGCTGCAGCGGATGGTTCGGCAGGTAGGGCGCGAGATGGGCGCGCACCGCGACCGGACCGACGCCGGGCCCGCCGCCGCCGTGCGGGATGCAGAACGTCTTGTGCAGGTTCAGGTGCGACACGTCGGCACCGAAGCGGCCGGGGCGAGCGACACCGACGAGCGCGTTGAGGTTGGCGCCGTCGAGGTACACCTGGCCGCCGTGGTCGTGGACGAGCGCGCAGATGCCGGTGATCTGCTCCTCGTAGACGCCGTGCGTCGACGGGTACGTGACCATCAAGGCGCAGAGCTGCTCGCCGTGCTCGACGACCTTTGCCTTGAGATCGTCGAGGTCGACGTTGCCGTGCTCGTCGGTCTTCACCACGACGACGCGCAGGCCCGCCATCGCCGCGCTCGCGGCGTTGGTGCCGTGCGCCGACGCCGGGATGAGGCACACCTCGCGGTGCGTGTCGCCGCGCTGCGCGTGGTACTTGCGGATCGCGAGCAGCCCCGCGTACTCGCCCTGCGAACCGGCGTTGGGCTGGAGCGAGACCGCGTCGTAGCCGGTGATGTCGGCGAGCATGCGCTCGAGCTCGTGGATCAGCTCGACGTACCCGGCGGCCTGGTCCAGCGGCGCGAACGGGTGGATCGACGCGAACTCCGGCCAGGTGACCGGCAGCATCTCCGTGGTCGCGTTGAGCTTCATCGTGCAGGAACCGAGCGGGATCATCGAGCGGTCGAGCGCGACGTCGCGATCGGCGAGCCGGCGCAGGTAGCGCAGCATCTGCGTCTCGGAGCGGTACTGCGAGAACACCGGATGCGTGAGCACCTCGCCTTCGCGCCGCAGCGCGGCGGGGATCGCGTCGTCGACCGCGGTGTCGAGCGCGCCGACCGACGCGGTCACGCCGAATGCATCCCAGACGGCTTCGACGATCGGCGCGGTCGTCGTCTCGTCGAGCGCGATGCCGAGGGTGTCGGCGTCGACCGCGCGCAGGTTGATGCGACGGGCGCGGGCCGCGGCGGCGACCGTCTCGGCCCGGCCGGGCACGCGCACCGTGATCGTGTCGAAGAAGGTGTCGGTGACGAGCTCGACGCCTGCGTCGCGCAACCCGGCGGCGAGGATCGCGGTGAGGCGGTGGACGCGTCGCGCGATCCGGGTGAGCCCATCGGGACCGTGATACGCGGCGTACAGCCCTGCGATCACCGCGAGGAGCACCTGCGCGGTGCAGATGTTGCTCGTCGCCTTCTCGCGGCGGATGTGCTGCTCGCGCGTCTGGAGCGCGAGGCGCAGCGCGGGGCGGCCGGCGGCGTCGACGGAGACGCCGACGAGGCGACCGGGCAGGGTGCGCTTGTGCGCGTCGCTCGTGGCGAGGAAGCCGGCGTGCGGGCCGCCGAACATCGGCGGCACCCCGAAGCGCTGCGCGGAGCCCACGACGATGTCGGCACCGATCGATGCGGGCGACCGCAACACGACGAGCGCGAGCAGATCGGCGGCGACAGTCACGAGTGCGCCCGCCTCGCGGCAACGCGCGACGAGCGCGGCGTCGTCGCGAACGCGCCCGCTGCTGCCCGGGTACTGGAGCAGCACACCGAACACGGAGTCGGGATCGAGATCGCGGTCCGGGTCGCCGACGACGACCTGGATACCGAGCGGTTCGGCGCGGGTCGACACGACCGCGATCGTCTGCGGGTGGCAGTCGGCGTCGACGAAGATCGCGTCGCGGCGCTTCGGTGCGAGCCGGGCCATCATCGCCATCGCCTCCGCCGCGGCGGTGCCCTCGTCGAGCAGTGACGCGTTCGCGATCTCCATCCCGGTGAGGTCCGCGATCATCGTCTGGAAGTTGAGCAACGCCTCGAGCCGGCCCTGCGAGATCTCCGGCTGGTACGGCGTGTACGCGGTGTACCAGGCCGGGTTCTCGAGCACGTTGCGGGCGATGACCGGCGGCGTGAAGGTGCCCGAGTAGCCGAGCCCGATGAGCGAGGTGAACACCTCGTTCGCGCCGGCGAGGCGGCGCAGCCGGGCGAGGGCCTCGGCCTCGCCGACCGGTTCTGCCGGCACGGCCGGCGCGAGGTCGCGGATCGAGCCCGGCACCGCCGCGTCGACGAGCTCGTCGAGCGACGCGAACGCCAACTGCTCGAGCATCGCGGCCTGCTGCGCCGGGCCCGGACCGACGTGGCGGCGCACGAAGCCCGCCGGTTCCTCCAGGTCGCGCAGGGTCGCGCGCGCGTCGTGGGACGAGGTCGAAGTGCTCATGGTCGGGCCGACGTTACTAAAGCAGTGGGCCCGGCCATCCCTGGCCGGGCCCGTGCTGGCCCGCTGGGAACGCGTCCGCTCAGTGCGCCATGAGCGTCAGGAACGTCTCGCCGTTCGGGGTACCCATCCCGGTGAGCGTGTCGTAGCCCTTCGTGACGTGCAGCGACTGCACCTCGCTGTCGACGACGCGAGCAGAGTAGGCGATGCCGTTGCTCGCGTCGATGCCGTTGAGCGTAGTCGGCCCGGATCAGTGCGAGCGGCGATGTGAGCGGCTTCACGTCGTTGAATGCGGCGGTGTTGGCGAGGCGGTAGAGCTTCGGGTTCGCGAAGCCGTGCCGCTTCCCCGCCCGCTGGTCGGCGAGCGCCATCACGCCGGTGAACAGCGGCGAGGCGAGGCTCGTGCCACCGATGCGGTACTGGTCGTAGTAGGTGCCGTCGGGGAACTGTTGCGTCTCGCCGACGAGCATGCCCGTCGTCGGATCCGCGTTCATCGCGACGTCGGGGACGACGCGACCGCGGTGGTTCGACCACTGCTTGGCGAGCGCGTCGGGTACGACGCCGTGCTGGTAGTACGGCTCGCTGTACAAGCGGCTCGTTCCACCACCCGCGGCGTAGTAGAAGTCGCCGGGCGGCCGCTTCCACAGGCCGCTCGCCTTCTGGCTGATGCGGGTCGTCGACCAGCCGGCCGCGAGCGAGACCTTGCCGTCGCGGTTGATCCCGGTGGTCGTCCCGCCGACGGCGGTGATCATGCCGGAGTCGGCCGAGAAGTCGGTCTCGGGCCGCGAGAGGTTGCCGGTCTCGTCGCCGTCGTCGCCGGAGGAGAAGTAGAGGCCGATGCCCTGTACGGCCGCCTGGTTCGCGATCTGGTCGAACTCCTTCTTCAGCGCCTTGCTGATGTCCTCGCCGATGTCGCCGTAGGAGTTCGACACCATGTCGACCTTGTTCCCGTCGACGAGGTTGTTCAGCGCGGCGTCGATGTTGTTGTCGAAGCAGTCGGCGGCACCCGAGTAGACGATGTTGGCGCCGGGGGCCATCGCGTGGACGGCCTCGACGTCGAGCGTCTCCTCGCCGTACCAACCCTGCGGACCACACTCGTTGCCCTTGCGCACCCGGTAGATGCCGGGCGGGACGATCTGGGAGAACTGCGACGCGCGCAGGACGTGCGTCGGGTCGTTGCGCTGCGAGTACTCCTTCGCGTCGCGGAAGATCGTGCGGGCGGCGAAGGCGTCGACGATGCCGACCGTCACGCCACTGCCGTCGTTGCCGTTCGCGACCGCCGCTTCGACGCCGTAGGCCGCACGCAGCTGCGTGGGCTTGTAGCCGCAGGGCGCGTACGGCACGACCGTCGGGAAGCCGTGGTTCAGGGGCGCCTGGTCGGTCGCCATCTTCTCGCCGTAGTACGCGGAGCACGGCTGCGCGTTGCGGAAGCCGTACGGCGGTGGCGCGTTCGGGCTGGCTGCGGCGTCACTGGACGTGTTCGGGTGGATGAGCTGGCCGCTCTGGTCGAGACCCACCGCGCCGACGACGGCCGACGCGAGCTCGGCCGGAACCGACGGCTCGCTATCGGGTGCGCGCAGCACCTGACCCTTCACCGCGTACTTCGACAGGTGCACCGCGAACGCCTTCTCCGCCTGCGCGACCGTGCCGATCGCGGCGACGTACAGATGGTTCGCGGGCACGTAGCCGACCTGGAATCCACTGGCGCGCAGCCACTTCTTCACCGCGTCGACGGACGCGGCGGTCGGAGCGAAGCGGGCGCGGTACTGCGCGGCCGTGAGGTAGTGCCCGTAGTCGGGGCTCTTCGGGTCGCTCACCGCGCGGGCGACGGACTCGGCCTCGGCCGCGTTACGTGTCGCGAGCACGACCCGCAGCGACACGACGTCGGAGGACGGGGCGGAACCGCGGCGGTTGGCCGCCTTCACCCAGCCGGGCTCGGCGCCGAGTGGCGTGCGAGCCGACGCGGTTGCGGGCGCCAGGCCGGCGGTCACGAACGCGCCCACTCCGAGCGCGGCCGCGGCGACGGCGGTGACGAGTCTGCGCATGATTCCTCCAACGACCCGGCGGACGGAGCGTGACCATACCTGTGAGCCTCCTCATGATGAAAGACCCGAAGACCAGGATCTTTTGGCGCGCTCGCCCCCGTTACCGCACCGGTTCGGAACGGCTCGCGACGCGCGCCGCGTGACGTTCCAGAACCTGACTCCGAAGCTGACGAACCACTGACGCGCGCCGGGCGCGTCAGGACGCGCGGGCTTGGGTGTTGCCGAGCCAGCTCGCGTACAGCGCCGCGTAGACGCCACCGCGCGCGAGAAGCTCCGCGTGCGTCCCGCGCTCGACGAGCGAACCGGAGTCGAAGACGAGCACGAAGTCGGCGGCCTCGGCGGTCGAGAGCCGGTGAGCGATGCTGATCGTGGTGCGGCCGCGAGCGACGCGCTGCAACGCCCCGGCGAGCGCGCGCTCGGTCTCGGGATCGACCGCGCTCGTCGCCTCGTCGAGGACGAGGAGCCCGGCCTCACCGAGTTGCGCGCGTGCCAGCGCGACGAGCTGGCGCTCCCCGACGGAGAGGCTCTCGCCCCGCTCACCCACGCGCGTGTCGAGACCCGCGGGCAGGGTCGCAACCCACCAGTCGAGACCGAGCAGCGCGAACGCGCGGTCGATGTCGGCGTCGCTCGCGCCCGCGCGCCCGAGCCGAACGTTCTCCCGGATCGACGTGTCGAACAGGAACCCGTCCTGGGGTACCAGCCGAACGCGCTCGCGACGTTCGGCCGGCGCGACGGCGCGGAGATCGACTCCACCGAGCTCGACGGATCCCGTGATCGGGTCCGCCAGGCGGCACAACAGCTTCGCGAAGGTGGTCTTCCCCGATCCGGTCTCGCCGACGACCGCCACGTTCGTACCGGCGGCGATGTCGACGCTGACGCCGTGGAGCACACGCCCTCCTTCGCGATACGCGAATTCGACACGTGCGGCCCGCACCGGGAGCGGCCCGGGTGGCAGCGGCCGGCAATCGCCCGGCGCGGGTTCGACGACGTCGACGGGGACGTCGAGCACCGCGATCACCTTCCGCCAGCCGGCGATCGCGGTCTGGGTCTGGTCGAGGATCTCGCTCAACTCCGCGACCGGATTGAGGATCAGGTTCACGAGGAAGAGGAACGCGACCACCGCGCCGAAGTCGAGCCCGAAGTGACGGCCCTCGAACGCGGCGACGATCGTGACCGCGGCGACGGCGAGGGAACCGAACACGTCGCCGAGCGGGAACATCACCGCGAAGTACAGCGCGGCGCGCATGTGTGCGTGATAGAGCGCGGTGATGCGCTCTCGCAGCCGACGGCGAGCCCGCGCTTCGAGGCCGTACGCGCGCACGACGGCCGCGCCGCCGACCACTTCGGAAACCTCCGAGAGCATGTCGCCGGTGCGCGTGCGCGCGAGGTCGTACGCGCGCAGCTGCCCCTTCTGGAGAAACCGGAAGATCGGCAGCACCGGCAGGTAGCAGACGATCACCACGAGCGCGAGTTGCCACGAGTACACGAACATCACGATCAGAGTGCCGACGATCAGGGTGGAGTTGACCACCCACGACACGGCGCCCCACTGCGCGAACCGCGCGAGCGTCTCGATGTCGCTCGTGACGCGCGACACGAAGATGCCCTTCTTCGTCTCGTTGTGGTCGGCGAGGCTCAGCCGGTGGATGTGCTCGAACACGCGCACCCGCAACCCGTAGAGCATGTCTTCCGAGGCATGCACGAGGCGGATGTACGCGACGCGACTCAACCAGAGGACGCACGCGATGATCGCGACGGTCAGCGCGGTCGCGCCGTACACGAAGCCGGGCCGGTACGGGCTCACGCCGCGGTCGAGCACCTGCTGCACGAGGATCGGCACGATCAACTTGCCGATCGCGGCGACGACGGCGAACCCGACGCTCACGCGGATCCCGCGCCGCAGCTCGGGGCTCACCTCGAGCCCCCGGCGCATCACCGCGAGGGCGCCGACCTCGGGAAGCGGGGCGTCGTCGTCGAGCAGCCCTTCGAGCTCCGCGTGCGGGTGCGAGACGACCTCGTCGAGCACGCCGGCCGGTGCGCTGTCGGAGAGGGCCTCGAGCGCGGGGCCGGGCGCGTCGCCGTCGTCGACGCGCGTCACCGTGCCACCTCGCTCTCGTAGGCCGAGACGAGCGCCGTGTACTCGGGGAGCTCGAGCAGCTCCGCGTGCGAGCCCGTGGCCGCGACGCGCCCGTCGCGGAGGAACAGCACCCGGTCCGCGAGCCCGATCGTCGAGAGCCGGTGCGCGACGACGAGCGTCGTCATGTCGAGCTCGTGCCGCAGCGCCTCCAGAATGCGGGCTTCGACCGTCGGATCGACGGCCGAGGTCGCATCGTCGAGGATCAGCACACGCGGCGTGCGCACGAGGGCGCGGGCCAGGGCGACGCGCTGGCGCTGCCCGCCGGAGAGGGTGACGCCCCGCTCCCCCACGACGGTGTCGTACCCGTGCGGCAGCGCGGCGATGAAGCGATCGGCCTGCGCGATCTGCGCGGCGCGGTGCACCGCGTCGGCGGGCGCGCCGGTGCCGATCGCGATGTTCTCCCCGACCGTGTCGGCGAACAGGAACGACTCCTGGAACACGAGCGCGACCGCGGCGTGCAGCTCGGCCGGCGCGAGATCGCGCTCGTCGATTCCACCGAGTGCGATGGTGCCGCGATCGGGCGTGAGCAGCCCGGCGAGCAGCTCGCAGAGTGTGCTCTTGCCGGCGCCGGTCGCACCGACGAGCGCGACGATCGTCGCCGGCTCCACGCGGAAGTTGCAGTCGCGCACGACCGGGTCGGCGCCCGGATACGCGAAATCGACCGCCGACACCGCGACGTCGAGCGCGCCGGCCGTCAGCGGGCGCGGGTGCGCGGGCGGTTCGGCGGATCGCGCGGCGAGGATGCGATCGACGCGCGCGATCGAAACAACCGAGCGCGGGAGCTCCTCGAGCAGGAACCCGACGACGCGCATCGGGAACGCGAGCAGCGTGAAGAGCAGCATCACCTGCACGAGATCCCCGTAGTTGACGGCGCCCTGCGACAACCGCCACGCGCCGACTGCCAGCACCGCGACGCTGCCGAGGTTGGGAAGCGCGTCGAGCGAAGGCTCGAAGAAGGCGCGCAGACGGCCGACACGGATGCGCTCGGTGCGAAGACGGTCGGCCGCGTCGGCGAGCCGATCGCGCTCGATGCCTTCGAGGCCGAGCGTCTTGACCGCGAGTGCGCCGTCGAAGCTCTCGTGGGCGATGGAAGAGACCTCGCCGACGCGCTGCTGCACCATCGCGGCCGGAGTCTCGACGCGGCGCGTGTAGACCCGGTTGATTGCGAACATCGTCGGGAACAGGAGCAAGCCGACGACGGCGAGGATCGGGTCGATGAGCAGGAGCGCGATCGTCGAGAAGACGATCAGCACGACGAGACCGATCGAGAACGGCAGCGGGTGCACGACCTCCGTCGACGCCTCGACGTCGATGTCGGCGTGTGCCATCAGCTCTCCGGTCGGATGCGACCGGTGGAACTCGAGCGGAACGTCGATGTACTTGTCGGTGACCGCGTCGCGAAGCGTCATCTGCGCGCGGCGGGCCGTCATCGCGGCGAAGTAGCGGCGCGCCACGACTCCCGACCCGCGCAGCAGCGCGACGATCACGACCGCCAGCGCGGTGAACCACACGGTCGAGGCGCGCACGTGCCCGTGGAAGGCAGGGACCAAGACGTGGTTGGTGACCCGGTTCAGGACGACGGTGCCGACCACCGACATCCCCGCGTAGAGCACCGAGCCCGCGACGGCCACGGCGAACGGGACGGGGTGAAGGGAGATGAAACGCCTGAGGACCCGTGAACCCCGGCGCAGCAGGCTGGGGCCGGCCGCCGGGATCTGCTGCGCGCTCAACGCGTTCCTTTCCGTTCCGGGGGGCTCCGAATCGTACCGGCCGCGAGCCCGTGCTCGGCCGGAGTTCCGGGCGCGTACGATCGGGCCCGACGCCCCGACCCGGAGGCCGATCCATGGCTCTGTTCAAGCGTTCCTCGCAGGTGGTCGACGCCGGTTCCGCGCTCGCCGGGCGCACCGAGCGCATGCCCGTCCCGACCCGCCACTTCGTGCTCGGCACGCCGCTCGAGCCGCCGTTCCCCGAAGGGATGGAGCGCGCCCAGTTCGCGATGGGCTGCTTCTGGGGCGCGGAACGCAAGTTCTGGGAGGAACCGGGCGTCTACACGACCGCGGTCGGCTACAGCGCGGGCTTCACGCCCAACCCGACCTACTCGGAGGTGTGCAGCGGCTCGACCGGCCACACCGAGGCCGTGCTCGTGGTCTACGACCCGGCGGCCACGACCTACGAGCGCATGCTCCAGGTGTTCTGGGAGAACCACGACCCCACGCAGGGAATGCGCCAGGGCAACGACATCGGCACGCAGTACCGCTCCGGCCTCTACTGGTACACCGACGCGCAGAAGGTTGCCGCGGTCGCGTCACGCGATGAGTACGCGAAGCGGCTGCACGCGGCAGGGTACGGCGAGATCACGACCGAGCTGCGCGACGCGCCCGAGTTCTATTACGCCGAGGACTACCACCAGCAGTACCTCGCGAAGAATCCGAACGGCTACTGCGGGCTCGGCGGCACTGGAGTGAGCTGCCCCGTCGGCGTCGTCTGATCCGGCCGCTCCTGGTCGGCCCCGAACTGGGTACGGTGCGGCGTCTTCGGAACGGGGAGCCGCCGTGATTCTCGATCGTTTCAAGCTCACCGACCGCGTCGCGGTCGTGACCGGAGCCGGGCGCGGCATCGGAGCAGGCACCGCCCGCGCGCTCGCGGAGGCGGGAGCCGACGTCGTTGTGGCGGCGCGTACCGTCGCCGACATCGAGGAGACCGCGGCGGCGGTGCGCGACCGCGGCCGTCGCAGCATCGCGGTGCCGTGCGACGTGACCCGCACCGAGGATCTCGAACGGCTCGTGGCGGCGACCGTCGAGGAGTTCGGTCGGCTCGACGTCCTGGTGAACAACGCGGGGGGCTGGCTCCCCCGTCCGCTGATGGCGACCAGTGAGCACGCCTTCGAGGCCGCGCACCGCTTCAACGTGACCTCCGCGTTCCTGCTCACCAAGCTCGCGGTGCCCGTGATGGTCGGCAACGACGGCGGTGCGATCGTCAACATCTCGTCGCGCGCGGCGAGCATGGTGCAGCAGGGCTTCACGGCGTACGGGACCGCGAAGGCCGGCCTCTCGTTCATGACCCGGTTGGTCGCGCCCGAGCTGGCGCCGAAGGTACGCGTCAACGCGATCGAGGTCGGCGGGGTCGAGACGTCCGCGCTCGAGATGGTGCTCACCGACGAGTCGGTGCGCCGCGAGCTGGAGGACAACACGCCGATGCGGCGCGTCGGCCAGGTCGAAGACATCGCCGCGTGCGTCGTCTACCTCGCGTCTCCCGCGGCGTCGTGGGTGACGGGGAAGGTGTTCGAGATCGACGGCGGCGTCGAGCACCCGGCCTTCACGGTCCCCGTGCCGCCGATCTGAGCGCTCCCGGGCCGTTCCCGGCGCGCCCTCATGGACCTCTCACCCGTGATCCGTATGTTCGTGATGTGCGCACCAGCTTCCGCGAGCACCCGACCCAGCGGGTCGAAGGCCCGAACGGCGCGGCCTACCTCGTCGAGGTGAAGCCGGTCGCGACGCCCCCTGCGGCGTCGACCTCCGGCTCCCGCCACGCAGGCGTGCTGCAGGACTCTCGCGCCCTCTCGACCGCGTGGGCCGTCGAGGTGAGCGTGCCCGGCGTCGACGGATTCGGACCCGTCTTGCTCGAGGAGACCTACGGGTCGAAGGCGCGTACGACGCGCCGGGCCCGCGCGATCCAACGCAGGCTCCGGCGCGGGATGCTCCCGCGCCGGGCCACGCGTTCCTGAAACCCGGAGCACGCGCCATGACCGAGCACCGACACCCGGCTCGCTCGATGCTCGTGAAGGTGCCGGAGGTGGGGGTCGCGTTCTGGGTCACGAAGGTGCTCACGACCGGCATGGGTGAGACGACCTCCGACTACCTCACCCATCGCATCAATCCGTTCGTCGCGGGCGCGATCGGCGCGATCGTGTTCGCGGCGGCCCTGTGGTGGCAGCTCGGCACCCGGCGCTACGTGGCGCCGATCTACTGGACCACGGTCGTGATGGTCGCCATCTTCGGCACCATGGCCGCGGACGGGCTGCACGTGGAGCTCGGTGTTCCGTACGTCGCGTCGAGCGCCTTCTACGTCGTCGCGCTCGCGGCCGTGTTCGGGACCTGGTACCGCATGGAAGGGACGCTGTCGATCCACAGCATCTCGACCCGGCGGCGCGAGCTGTTCTACTGGGCCGCGGTCCTGGCGACGTTCGCCCTGGGCACCGCGGTCGGTGACTTCACTGCCATCACGCTGCACCTCGGATACTTCTCGTCGGGCGTGCTGTTCGTTGCGCTGATCGCAGTTCCGGCGATCGCGCACTGGCGGTTCCGGCTGAATCCGATCCTCGCCTTCTGGACTGCCTACGTCGTGACCCGCCCGCTCGGTGCCTCCTTCGCCGACTGGCTCGGCGTGACCCGGGCGCGCGGTGGGCTCGGATACGGCACGCTGCGGATCAGCCTCGTGCTCCTCGTCGCGATCGCGGCCTGCGTCGCGTACCTCACGGCCAATCAGCGGCGCGCGAGCAGCGCGGTCGCCACCGGCGCCGAACCCGAGCTCGACATCGCATAGGAGCTCAGAGCGCGCCGCGAACCCAGTCGACGCCGAGCGTCACGATCACGCCGAAGAAGAACCAGCGCAGTTGCGGGTTGAGCGGCAACGACACTCCGACGATCGACGACACGGCTGCGACGAGGTGAGTCATACGCCGAGCATACGAACCCGAGCGTGAGAGCTGCCCGGTTGGGCTCATTCGCCTCTCATCGCCCGAGCGGTTCCGCCGGCGGGAGGCGGCCTCGGCGGCGGGCGAATTCATTGCGAAACGGACACCGGCGAGTGCGAGGAGCCAGCCCGCGCCGAGCAGCCACCCGCTCACGACGTCGCTGGCCCAGTGAACTCCGAGGTAGACGCGCGACGCGCCCACGAGGAACGCGATCACGGCCGCGCCGGCGGCCAGGAGCACTCGCGACCGTCGCGAACGCGTCGAAGCCGCGGCGACGACGGCGATCGCGGCATAGCAGGCGACCGACTGGGTCGCGTGGCCGGACGGGAACGCGGCACCGCTCGCGGCGATGAGACGGTGCGGGGCCGCGGGACGGGGTCGCCCGACGACGTGCTTCAGAACCGTCACGAGGACGGCCGCGCCGCCGGCACTGCCGGCGACGAAGACGGCATCGCCGGTGCGGCGCTTCGTCAGGAGCCAGGCGACGGCGCCGAGTACGACGAGCGTCACGACGACGGTGTTCCCGACGTACGTCACGACCCGTGCCACGCTCGAGATCCATCCCACGCGGTGTCGCAGGACGAAGTCGTACGTGCGGCGATCGATGCGGACGACGAGCTCGCTCTCGCGAACGGAGTCGGTGATCTTCAGGAAGGCAGCTCCGGACGCGACGACCACACCGGCGATGACGGTGAGGACGACCCTCCGAGCGCGATGCGAAGACGATGAGGTTGTCGGTTCCCGTTCCATCGATCCTGCGAATCGGTCGTCCCGACCGTAGTGGACCGTGCTCGGGGCGTCGTGACGACAACCGGGTTTCGCCTCCCGAAGCGCGCGGGGGCAGACTGCCGGGCATGGAGACCTTGCGCACGCCCGACCGCTGCTTCACCGACCTCCCGGACTTCCCGTTCGCACCCCACTACGTCGACGTCGACGACGGCGACGGCGGGCACCTGCGCGTCCACTACCTCGACGAGGGTCCGAGCGACGCGGCGCCGGTGCTGCTCATGCACGGCGAGCCGTCGTGGAGCTTCCTCTACCGCAAGATGATCCCGGTGCTCACCGCGGCCGGGCACCGGTGCATCGCGCCCGACCTCGTGGGGTTCGGTCGTTCCGACAAGCCCGCGGCGCGCACCGATTACACGTACCAGCGCCACGTCGACTGGATGCGCGCCGCGGTGATCGACGCGCTCGACCTTCACGACGCGACGTTCTTCGGTCAGGACTGGGGCGGGCTCGTCGGGCTCCGGCTCGTCGCGGAGCACGCCGATCGGTTCGCGCGCGTCGTCGCCGGCAACACGATGCTGCCCACCGGCGACTTCAATCCCGGCGACGCGTTCCTCACGTGGCAGAAGTACTCGCAGGAGACGCCGGTCTTCCACATCGGCGGGATCGTGAAGGGCGGGTGCCGCACCGACCTGTCGCCCGAGGTGATCGCCGCGTACGACGCGCCGTTCCCCGACGAGTCGTACAAGGAAGGTGCGCGGCAGTTCCCGATCCTCGTGCCGACGAGTCCCGACGATCCGGCGTCGGCGCCCAACCGCGCCGCGTGGGAGGTGCTGAAGGCGTGGGACAAGCCGTTCCTCACCGCCTTCTCCGACTCCGACCCGATCACCGCCGGCGGCGAGCGGGTCTTCCAGCACCAGGTTCCGGGTGCCGCGGGACGCGACCACGCCACGATCGAGGGTGCCGGTCACTTCCTCCAGGAGGACGCCGGGCCGCAGGTCGCGAGGGTCGTCGCCGACTTCATCGCCGCGACCGCCTGAGGCACCGGTTCCGCGGCCCGCTCAGCAGAGCGCGGGCAGCTCCGCGATCGACTCCAGCACGTGCGTGTGCGGCGCGGCCTCGAGTTGCACGCGGTCGTGGGCTCCCGTGAGCACCCCCGCGACGATCGACGCGCCCGCGCGCGTGCCCGCGACCAGATCGCTCACCGTGTCGCCGGCCACCGCGACGGAACGGACGTCGTCGACCTGGAGCTGCAGGATCGCGTCGAGCACGAGGTCGGGATGCGGACGGCCGCGGCGCGCCGCGCTCGGGGTGAGCGCGAGATCGACGAGGTCGTTCCACCCGAGCGCGTGAAGCAGCTTCTGCTGCGTCGCGGCCGAGAAGCCGGTGGTGAGGCAGATCTTGACGCCCCGGGATCGCAACGCCCGGAGCGCGTCCTCCGCGCCCGGCAGCGGCTGGGCACCCTCGTGGCCGACGGCTTCGTCGTAGGCGCGCTCGAACGCCCGGTTCGCGGCCTGTGCGCGATCTTCGGCGCCGAGCATCGATCGGAACACCTCGATCTTCGACTGCCCCATCGACGCGCGCGCCTCGTCCATCAGCCGGTGGAGCTCCGGCCCGTCGCGCGTCCCCGCCTCGAGCAGCGCGGCACGGAAGGCGTTCTCCACCATCCCGTCGTCGCGCACCGTCGTCCCGGCCATGTCGAGACAGGCAAGAGCGATGTTCATGGTCGCACTCGCGGCGGGGCGGGATACCCGCCCCGCGGACGCTCGCCGCTCCACACGCGGGATGGGAGAGGGTGAGTCTCGTGAAGCACGGTCTTCATGGTCGCACTCGCTGCGGGGCGGGATACCCGCCCCGCGGACGCTCGCCGCTCCGCACGCGGGATGGGAGTGGGTGTGTCCGGTGGCTCATGAGAACTGCGGGAGCCAGGGGGCGGTGGAGGTGAGGATGTCGTCTCGCAGTGCGAGGAGCTCCTCGTGCGCGCCGCGACCGGCCAGCGGGTCGGCGAGCAGCGCGCCGAGCACTGCGTCGCCGTCGCCGCGCACCGCGGCCTCGACGGTGAGCTCCTGCGACGCGGAGACCCGCCGCAGCCACTCCGCCAGAAGCGGCGGCGCGTCCACGACGTCGCGGCCGCGGATGCCGTCGCCGTCGACCGTGCAGATGCTCTCGACGACGACGTCGTCGGGCAGGTCCGGGCACTGGCCGCGGTTGGGGACGTTCAATGGCAGCGCGCACGAGGTGCCCGTCACAAGGCTCTCGATCACCGGGGCGATCATCTCGGGCGAACGATGGGCCGGGACGCGGTCGGACGCGAGCTTCGCGTCGAGCGCGGCGGCGTAGCGCGCTTCGCGGCCGCGGCGCTCCTCGATCGTCACCGGCTCCAGGCCCCACTTCTTCCCCCAGCCGCTCTCCTCCGTGAGGAAGCCGGGGAAGAACTCCGCGGTGTGATCACTGTCGGCGCCGGGGAGCGCGCCGAAGCGCGCGAGCACCTCATAGTTGACGGCCTGCATCGTGAGCACCGACTGCTTCGTCCAGTCCTCGCCGTCGCAGTTCGGGTTGCGCATGGTGCCGCCGGTACCGAGCGACTGGTTGCCGTAGATCTGCGCGAGCACCGGCAGCGGGGTACGCGCGTCGCCGCGCCCCTCGGCCAGGGCAACGAGCTCGGGCATCCGATCGCGGCCGTCCACCTCGACCGCGACGATGACCGGGAGGTGGTTGACGCCGGTGACCTTCAGGTCGACGTCGAAGAACCCGCAGTCGAGCAGCAGCGAGAGGAAGAACCGCGCATTCGTGACCTCGTGGCAGAGGCCGACGGTCTTCACCGCCGTCTCCCGGGTGACGGCTCGGGTCAACGCGGTCATCGGGTTCGTGACGTTGAGCATCCACGCGTCGGGCAGACGCGCTCCATGTCGCGTGCGATGTCGAGGAGCACCGGCACGTTGCGCAGCGCGCGGCTGATGCCGCAGGGCCCGACCGTGTCGCCGATCAGCATCCGCATGCCGTGACGGGCACCGATGTCGAGGTCGATCGCCATGGTGTCGAGCCCGCCTGTGGAGATGCAGACGATCACGAAGTCGGCGCCGTCGAGCGCCTCGATCTGATCGGTCGTCGTGCGCACCGAGAGCGGAACGCCCTTCAGCCGCGCGACGTGCTCGACGTAGCGCGCCATCTTCGGCAGCTTCGAGCCGTGGATGTCGGCGAGCACGATCTCGGCAGCCGCGAGCGCGGGCGTGTTCGCGATGTCTTCGACGAGGATCGGGACCCACTGGTTGCTGCCGCCACCGACGATCGCGATGCGTGGGCCCATCAGAGCACCTCAGTAGGAGCGGATCGCGGCCGGACTGCGGGCGATGAACTGCGTGATCGCGGCGCGCCGGTAGCCGAGATGCATGTCGTCCTGCTCGAACGCGACGGTGTGGTCGTCGACGACGGTGAACTCCGGGAAGCGCGTCGCGAACGTCTCCTTCGCTTCCGCGCTCAGCGGATTGCGGAGGGCGACCTCCATCACGAACGGCGGCGAGAACTCCGGCGGTGCGATCTCGCGGGCCTGCACGCGCTCGACCGCGCGGCGCGCGGCGTCGGCGATGACCGCGCGGGCGCGCGCGGGCGGGATGATCACCGCGGCGGTGCGGCTCAAGGCGCGCTTGACGACCGCGGTCTCGATGCCCGGGCAGACGCGCACCAGCTCGGCGGCGACGACGTCGTCGCCGGCGATCAACGCGGTCGGCACGCCGTGCTGCGCGGCGATCGTCGCGAAGATCTCACCTTCGCTCACCGACCGGCCGTCGAGCCGCACATCGCGGTACTGGTCGTAGCTGATCGTGTGTGCGCAGATGCCGGGGTAGTCGCCGACTTTGGCGTGGTGGCCGACCAGGAACATCGCGTCGAAGGACTCGTCGAGCCGGCGCTGATCCGCACCACGTGCGCGCCGGCACCGAGCGGGATCCAGTAGAGATCCACCGCCGCGGCGCCGTCGCCGTCGCCATCCCCGTCGCCGTACGTCGCGTCGCCCACCCACACTCCATCGCTCGTCGCCTCGGCACGCATGATGCCCCGCCGCGACGGCTCCGCGGAACCGCCTTCTCGGACGAATCCGCAATGGCGCGGCGTCCTCACGGCTGCGCGGCGATCGACCATAGGCTCGGGAACGTGACCGGGACAGACCGCCTCGACCGCCAGCTCGACTTCCTGTTGACCTGCGACCGCCTCAAGGGGGTCGAACGCCGCAACCATCTCGCCGACGGTTCGCGCCGCGAGAACTCGGCCGAGCACTCGTGGTACCTCGCACTGATGGCGATGGTCCTCGCCGAGCACGCCGCGGAGCCGGTCGATTCGTTCCGGGTGCTCCAGATGCTGCTCGTACACGACCTCGTTGAGATCGAGGTCGGCGACACGTTCGTCTACGACCACGAGGCCCGGGCGGCGAAGGCGGCCGCGGAGGCCGAAGCGGCCCGGCGACTGTTCGCCTCGTTGCCCGCCGACGAAGGATCCCGTTTCGTTGCGCTGTGGGACGAGTACGAGAACGGCTCCGGCGCCGATGCCCGGTTTGCTCGGTCGCTCGATCGCCTGGCACCGCTGTTGCTGAACCACGCGTCACGGGGCGCGACGTGGAGCGAGCACGGCATCACCGCCGATCAGGTGCGCGAGGTCAACCGACGCATCGCCGACGGTTCACCACAACTGTGGGCCGCCGCGAGCGCGCTGATCGACGACGCCGTCGCGCGCGGGTACCTCGCCGACTCCCACCTCTGATCGACCACCGCCGTCCGCCGGGTCCGGTCCGCGAGTTCGCGGCGGCCGGTCAACGGCCGGCGGCCCCTGTTGCGGCCGCGGCGAGTCGCTCACGCTGGGGAACGACGACGTACTTGGGGTCGCGGGCCGACTGATGGCCGGCGACATAGGTGCCGTAACGCTGCAGCGCGGCGCCCGCGAAGAGCAGCGCGGCGCCGAGGCGACGGACACCGCGGCGCTTGCCGCCGAGCGCGACGGCCGCGGTGCCGAGACCGGTCGCGATCCGGGCCGGCCACTCGATGCGGCTCGCGAGGCCGTGCTCGTACACCTCGCCGACCACCGGGCCCAACCGGCGCCGCATCGCCTCGCCCGCGGCGATCTCGACCGCGCCCCCGAGCACCGCGAGGCGAGCCGCAGGGCTCCCCGCGCCCGCCCCCGCCAGCAGCCCGACCGCGCCCGCGCTCGCCGCCGCGCCGCTCGCGTAGACGAACGGCAGCTCACGGTACGCGTCGTGCCACGCGGGGATCGCGGTGTCGGCGATGAGCACGGCGGTGTACGTCGCGACGATTGGCGCGAGCGCGGCGGCGGAGACGTCCGCCACGCGCGCGATCCGGCGTAGCCCGATCCGCTCCCCGATGGCGGCGATGCCGACGGCGGGCCCGTACGCGGCGAGCACCCACGAGCCGACGCTCATCGGCGAGCTCACCTTCACGACGCGCAGCATGTGATGGAAGCGCTCACGCCGGCCGAGGTCGGCGACGAGCGCGGTCGCGCTCACTCCCATCGCGGCCAGCGCGGTGGCGCGGGCTCGGCGCGCGCTCTCCGTGTCGCCCGCCCAATCGGAGGCGACCGCGAGCAACGACGATCCCGCGGCGAGTCCACCGGTGAAGAAGTACGTGGGGATCCACGCCTTCCACACCGGCTCCTTCAGCACCGGGCGGTCGTAATACGTGCGGAACTCCGCGGGCGGCACCATCTCGCGCTCCGCGCGCCGCGGGCTCACCTGCGCCGTCCCGCGGCCACGACCGCCATGCCCACCAGGGTCGCCGCCGCACCCGCGGCCGCCTTCCACAGCTTGGGAAGGTCGCGTGTCGTGACGACCGGGTCGGGTGGGAGCCGGTACACCTCAGGCTCGTCGAGCAGGAGGAAGAACGCGCCGGCGCCACCGACACCGTCGGAGTCGTCGGCACCGTAGAGCCGCGCCTCGGCGACGCCGCGCCGGTGCAGCGTCTCGACCCGGTCGCGCGCGCGGGCGCGCAGCTCGGCGAGCGGGCCGAACTGGATCGACTGCGTCGGGCACGCCTGCGCGCACGCGGGCGTCATCCCCACGTGCAGGCGGTCGTAGCAGAGCGTGCACTTCCACGCGCGGCCGTCGCCCTTGCGCTGGTCGATCACGCCGAAGGGGCACGCAGGGATGCAGTAGCCGCAGCCGTTGCAGATGTCTTCCTGCACGACGACCGTCCCGAACTCGGTACGGAACAGCGAGCCGGTCGGGCAGACGTCGAGGCATGCGGCGTGGGTGCAGTGCTTGCACACGTCGGAGCTCATCAGCCAGCGGAAGCCGTCGGCCGCGTCGGGCGGACCCGCCGACGGCAGCGCCGCGAGGTCGTCGGGCGCGACCGTCTCGCGCGCGTCCGGGAGCCCCGACTCCTGCCCGCCGAGCGCCACGCGCTGCTCGATGAACGCGACGTGGCGCCAGGTGTTCGCGCCGAGGGTGCCGGTGTTGTCGTAGGAGCTGTCGAGGAACACGAGCCCGTCGCTCGGCACGTCGTTCCATTCCTTGCACGCCACCTCACACGCCTTGCACCCGATGCACAGCGTCGTGTCGGTGAAGAACCCGACGCGCTCGGCGGGCTGCTCCCAGCCCGCGGCGCCCGCGGGATCAGCGACGGGCGGTGCCGTCATCGAGGCTCGCTCCCAAGCGGCCCGGCCGCCGCGTCCTCGATCCCCGCGCGGCGGCGGTACCGCGCCACGAAGGTGAGCAGCTCGGGCCCGCGCGGCCGGCGACCGGCGACGATGTCGCACGTCGCGGCCTTCACCTCCTGGATGTGGACGTTCGGGTCGAGCGCGAGCGCGAACAGGTCGTTGGCGGAGTCGCCGGTCGAGAGGCCGCGCTGGCCCCAGTGGTAGGGCAGGCCGACCTGGTGCACGGTGCGGCCCTGCACCGTGAGCGGCGCGAGCCGGTCGGTCACCGCGACGCGCGCCTCGATCGCAGTGCGCGCGGTCACGATCGTCGCCCATCCGCCGGGCACGAGCTGCTGCTGCGCGGCGAGCTCGGGGCTCACCTCGCAGAAGAACTCCGGTTGCAGCTCCGACAGGTGCGCGACGAAACGACTCATCGCACCGGCGGTGTGGTGCTCGGTGAGCCGGTACGTCGTGACGACGAACGGGAAGACGTCCGCGCCGGGCTCGCCCTCGGGCGGGTGGTACTCGTTGCCGCGCCGGCGATACGTCTGGCACGTCGGGTTCGCGCGGATGCCGTAGAGCGGGTTGCGGAACGGCGACTCGTGCGGCTCGTAGTGCGTCGGGAACGGGCCGTCCTTCAGCCCGGCGGGCGCGAACAGCCAGCCGCGGCCGTCGGCCTGCATGATGAAGGGCTCGTCGCCCGCGATCGCGTCGCTGCCCGTCGCGCCCGCGGGCGGTTCGTAGTCGGGCGGGCGGTCCGCGACGAAGTCGGCGACGTCGGGCCCGGTCCACTTGCCCTCACCCGCGTCCCACTCGACGTAGCGCTTCCGCTCCGACCACGGCTCACCGCCGGGCGCCGCCGACGCACGGTTGTAGAGCATGCGCCGGTTCGACGGCCACGCCCAACCCCACTCCGGAGCGACCCAGCTCTGCTCGGAGCCAGGGACGCGCCGCTGCGTCTGGTTGACGCCTTCCGCATAGCAACCGCAGTAGATCCAGCAACCGCAACGCGTCGAGCCGTCGGCCTTCAACGCGGTGTACGACGAGAGCTCCTTGCCGCCGGCGTCGACCCCGTTGATCTCGCGCAGGACGGCGTCGGCGCTCGGCTCCTCGATCGCGCCTTCGGTCGGGTAGTCCCACGTGAGGTCGAGCAGCGCGCGGTCGCGCGGGTCGGTGGAACCGGCGAGCTTCTCGCGCAGGCGGAGGCCGAGGTGGTACATGAACCACAGCTCGGAACGGGCGTCGCCAGGCGGGTCGACGGCCTTGTGGTGCCACTGGAGTAGCCGCTGCGTGTTGGTGAACGTGCCGTCCTTCTCCGTGTGCGCGGCCGCGGGCATGAAGAACACCTCGGTGCCGATGGCCTCGGTTTGCAGCTCACCGGTCGCGATCTCGGGGCTGTCGTACCAGAACGACGCGCTCTCGATCTCGGAGAAGTCGCGCACCACGAGCCATTCGGCCGCCGCGAGCGCGGCCCGTTGCAGCTTTCCGTTCGCGGAACCCACCGCGGGGTTCTCGCCCATCAGGAAGTAGCCGGGCACCTGGCCGTCGATCATCGCGAGCGTCGTCTGGTAGGTGGAGTGGTCGCCGGAGATGCGCGGGAGGTGGTCGTAGCAGTAGTCGTTGTCCGCGGTCGCGGCGTCGCCCCACCATGCCTTCAGCAGGCTGACGATGTAGGTGTCCATCGCGCCCCAGAACCCGGTCTTCGCGGCGGTGCGCTCGATGTAGTCGTCGAGGCCCGCGAGGTCGGGGTGGGGCATCGGCAGGTAGCCGGGAAGGATGTTGTAGAGGGTGGGGATGTCGGTGGAACCCTGGATCGACGCGTGGCCGCGCAGCGCGAGGATCCCGCCGCCGGGTCGCCCCATGTTGCCGAGCAGCAGCTGCACGATCGACGCGGTGCGGATGTACTGCACGCCGACGGTGTGCTGGGTCCAGCCGACCGCGTAGCAGAACGCCGCGGTGCGGTCGGGGCCGCTCGCGTCGCACAACGTCTCCGCGACGCGCACGAACAGATCGCGGGGGACGCCGCACACGTCTTCGACGACTTCGGGCGTGTAGCGCGCGTAGTGGCGCTTCAGCAGCTGGAAGACGCAGCGCGGATCGGTGAGCGTCGGGTCGAGCTGCTGAGGTCGTCCGGAGATGCCGCCGTGGCTGCCATGCCGCTCACCGCCCGCGATCTCCGTCTCGACGCCGAGCTCGCGCTCCCCGCCGCGCTCGGCTCCTCCCGCACGCCGCGGTACTGCCAGCTCGACGTGTCGTAGGTGTTGGTGTCGGGGTCGAAACCGGAGAACAGGCCGTCGAGGTCTTCGGTGTCGAGAAACTCGTCGTCGATGATCACCGGCGCGTTCGTGTAACGCGCGACGTACTCGCGGAACTCACGCCCGTGCTGGAGGACGTAGTTCACGATCCCGCCCAGGAACGCGATGTCGCTCCCGGCGCGCAGCGGCACGTGCAGGTCGGCGAGCGCGCTCGTGCGCGTGAAGCGCGGGTCGACGTGGATGATCGTCGCGCCGCGCTCCTTCGCCTCCACCACCCACTGGAACCCGACCGGATGGCACTCGGCCATGTTCGAGCCCATGATCACGATGCAGTCGGAGTTCTGCAGGTCTTGTTGAAAGGTGGTGGCGCCACCCCTCCCGAACGATGTCCCCAGACCGGGGACGGTGGAGGAGTGTCATATGCGCGCCTGGTTCTCGATCTGGATCGCGCCGAGCGCGGTGAAGAGCTTCTTGATGAGGTAGTTCTCCTCGTTGTCGAGGGTCGCGCCACCGAGGTGCGCGAAGCCGAGGGTGCGGCGCAGCGGGCGGCCGGCGTCGTCGGTGTCCTGCCAGCCGCGGCGGCGGGCGTCGATCACCCGGTCGGCGATCATGTCCATCGCGTCGTCGAGCGGCAGCGACTCCCACTGCGTGCCGTGGGGGCGCCGGTACTTCACGAAGTGCTCGCGGCCCGGGCCGGTGACGAGCGATCGGGTCGCCGCGCCCTTCGGGCAGAGGCGGCCGCGTGAGATGGGGCTGTCGGGGTCGCCCTCGATCTGCGTGATCCGGCCGCCTTGCACGAACACGCGCTGACCGCAGCCGACCGCGCAGTACGGGCACACCGACTTCACGACGCGATCGGCGCTCGCCGTGCGGCCACGCAACGCCGCGGAACGCGGCGATTGCGACGTCGGGCCGAGCCCCTTCGCGTCGCGCGCCTGCACCTGCCGAAGCACCGGCCACGATGCGAGTCGCTTGCGCACGCCCATGCCCGCTGCCCGATCCTTCCCGTTCGCCGTCCCTCTGCAACAGATTGTGACCGGGAGCGGCCGTCGTGAAACTACTGCGGCTCGTCGCGCGCGAGTTGCTCCTCGAAGGCCTTCCGGACGCGCGTGGGTGCGCGCAGTATCCACGAGTCGGTGATCAGCTCGCGCAGCTCGTCGACGTCGACCGCGGCCAGGTTCACGAGCACCGACGCGTAACCGTCGTAGTGCGGCGTGGTGAAGAACTTCTCCGGGTCGGACGCGAGAAGTGCTTCCTTCTCGCCGAGATCCGCCACGAACACCACGAGCCCGCCCTCGGCATCGCTGCGGATGCGCAGGAAGAGCTTGTCCTTCACCCGGAACCCCGGGGTCCCGTACGACGGCTTCTCCGTCGTCTCCGGCAGCGACCGCACGATCCGCCGCACGTCGTCCGCCGTCGCCATGGCGCTCAGGCTACGACGGGACCCGGCTGACTTCTCGACCTCCAATCCCACTGAGCGACAGCGATGGTCGAGAAGTCGTCACGACCGTCGCGGCGGCGCGCCGACCCGCGGCCCGGCCGCCCCGCGACCGGCTCAGTGGTGGAACGGCGTCGCGGTCTCCGGGCGGGTGATGGCCTCCGTGCGCGCGTCGAGGAACCGCACCGACGATCTGAGATCGTCGAGGAGCATGTGCGTGAGGTCCATCGAGACGCCGTTGCGGAACACGACGCGCATCACCGTCAGGTCGTCGATCGCCGCGGGCATCGGGTACGCGGGCACCTGCCAGCCCCGCTCGCGCAGCTTCGCCGAGAGGTCGTGCAGATCCCAGTTGCGGTCGCCGGCCGCGGTCGTCCAGGTGACGAGTGGCATGTCGGAGCCGTCGGTGAGCACCTCGAAGTGCTTCATCTCGGCGAGCTCGTGCGCGAGCTCGCGCGCCGCGTCCTTCGCGGCCTGCATCACGCGGCGGTAACCCTCGCGGCCGAGGCGCAGGAAGTTGTAGTACTGGAGCAGCACCTGGGCGCCGGGGCGCGAGAAGTTGAGCGCGAGCGTCGGCATGTCGCCGCCGAGGTAGCTCACCTTGAAGATCAGCTCCTCGGGCAGGAGGTCGCGTGACGCCCACACGACCCAACCGAGGCCGGGGTACACGAGCCCGAACTTGTGCCCCGACGTGCTGATCGAGTGCACGCGCGGCACGCGGAAGTCCCATTTCAGGTCGGGGTCGAGAAAGGGTGCGATGAACCCGCCCGACGCCGCGTCGACGTGGATCGGCACGTCGAGCCCGGTGCGCTCCTGGAGGTCGTCGAGCGCGGCGGCGAGCTCCTTCACCGGCTCGTAGACGCCGTTGTAGGTGACGCCGAGGATCGCGACGACACCGATCGTGTTCTCGTCGACGGCACCGAGCATCCCCTCGGCGGTGAGGTACGGCTGCTCCTTGGTGATCGGCACGTACCGGGGCTCCACCTCCCAGTAGTTCGCGAACTTCTCCCACACCACCTGCACCGCGGAGCTGAAGACGATGTTCGGCGTGTCGGTCGGTTTGCCCGCCGCGCGCCGGGCCTGCTGCCAGCGGCGCTTGAACGCGAGACCGCCCAGCATGCACGCCTCCGACGACCCGATCGTCGACGTGCCGATCGTCTGGTGCGAGTGCTTCGCGTTCCAGAGGTCGGAGAGGATGTGCACGCACCGCTCCTCGATCGCGGCGGTCTGCGGGTACTCGTCCTTGTCGATCATGTTCTTGTCGAACGACTCCATGTAGAGCCGCGTCGCTTCCGGTTCCATCCACGTCGTCACGAACGTCGCGAGGTTCTGGCGCGCGTTGCCGTCGAGGAAGATCTCGTCGTGGATGATCTGGTACGCGGTCTCGGGGAGCATCTCGTGCTCGGGGATGCGCCAGCGCGGGATCTTCGTCTCCGCGTGGCGGGCGAAGAGCGGGTTGACGGAGATCTCGTCGGAGGCGCTCGCGCCCCGGTGCTCGTGCGGCATCGGCATCTCCTCACGCATCAGGTCGATGGTTCGCGTGCGAACGGTACAAGTCGGCGCTCGCGCCGAGGAAGGCTCGCGCGTCACTAGCCTCTCGCCTCATGTCCCGCACCGAGGTCGACATCGTGCTGTTCGACCTCGGCGGGGTGCTGATCGACTTCGGCGGGGTCGAGCCGATGAAGGCGCTCGCGGGCATCGACCACGACGACGAGCTCTGGCGGCGCTGGCTCACGTGCCCGTGGGTGCGCCACTTCGAGCGCGGCGGGTGCGCGGCCGACGAGTTCGCGGCCGGCATCGTCGACGACTGGAACCTGCCCGTCGAACCGGCGGCGTTCCTCGCCGAGTTCGCGACCTGGCCCGGCGGTGTGCTCGCAGGAGCCGACGAGCTGTTGTGCGACACGCAGCGCGTCATGCCCGCCGGCTGCTTGAGCAACACGAACGCGCTGCACTGGGAACACAACTTCGGGCACTGGCCGATCCTCGAGGCCTTCGACTACTGCTTCCTCTCGTTCGAGCTCGGCGCGGTGAAGCCCGACCGCGAGCTCTTCGACGCGGTTGCCGCGCGCGTCCCCACCCCGCCCGGGCGCGTGCTCTTCCTCGACGACAACCGGCTCAATGTCGAAGGCGCCGCGGCCGCCGGCTTTCTCACCGAGCACGTTCGCGGCGTCGACGAAGCCCGTCGGGCCCTCGTGCGCCGGGGCGTGATCGACGGCTGAGTCCGGGCACCGCCGGGCATCAGGGCCCACACCCGTGCGCAGTAGCCTTTCGCCACGCCGCAACGAGGAGCAGCACGACCGTGAGCGAGCTCGACTACCAGGCGTTCGACGCCGACAACCACTATTACGAGGCGCTCGACGCGTTCACCCGCTACCTCGACCCCCGCCTCGGGCCGCGCACGATCCAGTGGTGCGACATCAACGGTCGCAAGTACCACGTGATCGGCGGGCGCGTGAGCCACGCGGTGGTGAACCCCACCTTCGATCCGGTCGCGAAGCCAGGCGCGCTGCACGACTACTTCCGCGGCAATCCGGAGGGCAAGAGCCCGCTCGACATGTTGCGCGAGCGCGAGCCGATCCGTCCCGAGTACCGCGATCCGCGACGCGCGGCTCGGAGTGCTCGACGAGTTCGACCTCGAAGCGGTGTGGCTCTTCCCGACGCTCGGAATGATCTACGAGGAGCTGCTCGCGCACGACCCCGAGGCGGTGACGATCACGTTCCGGGCCTTCAACCGGTGGCTCGCCGAAGACTGGGGCTGCAACTACCGCGACCGCATCTTCGCGGCACCGTACATCTCGCTCGTCGACGTCGACTGGGCCGTCGAAGAGCTCGAATGGGCACTCGACCAGGGCGCACGCGTCGTGTGCATGCGGCCCGCCGCGCCCCGCACGTTGCTCGGTCCGCGCTCGCCCGGCGACGAATCCTTCGACCCGTTCTGGGCACGTGCGCAGGAGGCCGGGATCACGGTCGTCGTCCACGCGGGCGACAGCGGTTACACCACGCACGGATACGCGCGCGACGGCTTCGGCGCGTCGTTCGGCTCAGGTGCGTTCAAGCCGTCGATCAAGGCGTTCAACATCGAGCGCGCCGCGTACGACTTCCTCATCACGCTCGTGTTCGACCGGCTCTTCGAACGGTTCCCCTCGCTGCGGGTCGCGTCGGTGGAGAACGGCTCGGAGTTCCTCCCCGACCTCTTCCGCAAGCTGCGCTCGACCGCGTACAAGATGCCCGGGTACTTCCGCGAGGACCCGGTGTCGGTGTTCAAGCGCAACGTGTGGATCAACCCGTTCTGGGAGGACGACGTCAACACGGTCGTCGAGCTCATGGGCGCGGACCGCGTGATCTTCGGCTCCGACTGGCCCCACATCGAGGGCATGCCCGAGCCGCTCGACTACCTCCCCGAGCTGAAGGCCTTCGACGCCGACGAGCAGCGCCTCATCCTGCGCGACAACGCCCGCGAGCTGACCCGCCTCGCCCCCGCCTGACAGATCCCTTCGGATCGATCAGACCGGTTCGAGGAGGACGAGCGGGATCTCGCGCTGCGTCTTGGACTGGTAGCCGGCGTAGTTCCGGTGATCGGCGATCACGAGGGGCCAGAGGCGGGCGCGTTCCTCGGGTGACGCGACTCGCGCGCGCATCGGCACCTTCGGCTTGCCGGCCAGCAGGACTTCGACGTCGGGGTGGTCGCACACATTGAGAAACCAGGCGGGGTGGGTGTCGTCGCCACCGCGCGACGCGACGACCACGAGGGTCGATCCCTCCTGCACGGGCGACGTGAGCATCACCGAGTGGGGCCGCCCGCTCTTGCGTCCGGTCGTCGTGAGCTCCAACGCGGGCATCCCCGCGGTCGTCCAGCCGATCCGGCCGAACGACACCTTGAGCAGCACCCGGTGGACGGTGTTCATCGTCTTGAACGCGAAGTCACTCGGCATCGTGGAACCTCTCTGCAGCCGCGTGCACACAGTGCATCACTCGGGACTAGCTGGTGAGGTAGCGGTCGATCACGCGGTGCATGTGCGCGACGTTGCCCTCTTGGCGCGGATTGAGCCGCAGGCCCGCGAAGCCGCGTGACTTCATGCCGGTCTGGACTTCGAGCATGTTCTCGTAGTCCTGGTTGGTGATGAGGCCCCAGTCCTTGTCGCGCCAGTCGGCGTAGGAGCGTCGGTTCAGCGGCCGCGGCTCCGCGCCCGGCGCGGGCCACTCGAGCACCCAGGTGTCGTGGACCGCGGAGTCGGGATCGAGCCCGTTCGGGCGGACCCGAAACAGGATCGCGCTGCCCGGGTAGATCGGCCCGACGAGGTTGGGGAACCAGTAGACGTCGTCGGCGCTCGTCATCAGCTCGTCGCCGAGTTCGCTCACGTCGAGACCGCGTGCCGCGAGCAACTGCTTGCGCCGCTTCTGGTACTCGGCGAGGAGCTGCTCGGGCGCGACGGTCGCGCGCAGCTCGTCGACGAGCGCGCGCTCCTCGCCCAGGAACGCGCCGCCGAGCCCCGCGACGAGCCCCGCGAGGATCTCACCCTCGTCGACCGCTTCGTCGGGGACGCCGAGGCGCGGGCTCGGCGTGAGGCGCCGGCGCGCGCCTTCGAGCCGCCCGTAGCGCGCGTGCGTCTCGAACTGCTCGTACTCGATGCTCACGTCGTCGGTCCATGCGAGGAGCTGCGGGTGCGTGCCCTGCACGTGGTAGCCCTCGTTGAACGCGTCGACGACGACCTTCCAGTTCGCGGGCAGGATCGTGCTCTGATAGCCGCGAAAGCGCATCTGCTCGAGGTGGTACGGGTCGAGCAGCTTGGGGATCGGATCGAGGAAGTCGAGCAGCGGCTCCGCGTGCGGGTCGGGGTTGACGAACACGAAGCCGCCCCACGAGTCCGCGCGCACCGATCCGAGCCGCAGCCCGTCGGGAAGCGCGGTGAACTCTTCCCGGTCGACGACGTGGGTGAGGGTGCCGTCGAGCGCGTACTCCCACGCGTGGTAGCGGCAGCGGATCTCGCCGGTCGCGAACGTGCCGGTGCCCGACGCGAGGCGCGTTCCGCGGTGCAGGCACGCGTTGAAGAACGCCCGGATCTCGCCGTCGATGCCCCGCACGACGAGGATCGACTGGTCGCCGATCATGTACTCGACGAAGTCGCCCGGCGCCGCGACCTCCTCTTCCCGGCACGCGACCTGCCAGACGCGGCTCCAGAGGCGGTCCATCTCGAGGTCGACGAACGCGCGCGAGGTGTAGCGATCCTTGGGGATCATGCCGTCCGGCCGCACCAGCAGGGGCGTCAACTCGGATCGCGTCATAGGGCAGAATCAGAATCTACCCGGGGCCGGCAAAGCAGGGGGAGGCGTCCCGCGGCGCATGCCACACGAGCTCGCGTTCAATCTCGCCGACTGCTTCGAGGTCGTCGCCGACACCGTGCCCGAGCGACTCGCGGTGGTGTCGGGCGACCGCCGCGTCGACTACGCGACGCTCGACGAGCGTACGGCGCGGTTCGCGCACGCGCTCGCAGACGCGGGGGTCGGCCCCGGTGAGCACGTCGCGATCTACGTACACAACCGCCTCGAACATCTCGAAGCCATGCTCGGCTGTTTCAAACGGCGCGCGGTTCCGATCAACGTCAACTACCGCTACGGCGCCACGGAGCTCGCGTACCTCTTCGCCGACGCGCAGATCACCGCGCTGGTGCACGGCCGCGAGTACCGCGACAACGTCGCGGCAGTGGTGCCCGGACTCCCCGACCTGAAGCTCGTCGTGGAAATCGACTCCGACGCCGACCGCGCCGAGGGGACCGCCGACTACGAGACCGCGCTCGCCGCGGCCGCGACGGCGCGCGCGTTCGGACCGAGATCGGGCGACGACCACTACGTGATCTACACGGGCGGTACCACCGGCATGCCGAAGGGCGTCGTGTGGCGCCAGGAGGACCTGTTCTTCGCGACGCTCGGCGCGGGCAACCCCGGCGGAGCGCCGATCGCGACGCCCGAGCAGATCGCCCGCACCGTCGTCGAGAACAAGACGCAGCGCCTCGGACCATTCCTCGGCCCCGACGACCCGGTTCCCGAACGCTTCGTCGTGCTCTCCCTCGGGCCGCTCATGCACGCGAGCGGCCAGTGGTCGGCGATCGGCGCGCTGCTCGCGGGCGCGACGGTGGTGATCTACACGCACGCGAGCGTCGAGATGCCGCGCGTCCTCGAGCTCGTGGAGCGGGAGCGAGTAGTGATGCTCACCTTCGTGGGCGACACGAGCGCGCGCCCGCTCCTCGACGAGCTCGACGCGCACCCCCGTCGATACGACACCAGCTCGGTGCAACTCCTCGGCTCGGGCGGCGCGATCCTCTCGGCCGACGTGAAGCAGCGATTGCTCGACGCGATGCCGAGCGTCGTCGCGATCACGGAGGCGATCGGTTCATCGGAGTCGCCCGTGCAGGCGGTCGCCGTCGCGCGTCGCAACGGCCCCCCGCTGCAGACCCTGCGCTTCGACGCGCGCGAGACCACCATGGTCGTCGACGACGATCTCCGGCCGATCGGGCCCGGGTCCGGGGTCGTGGGCCGGCTCGCGACGCGAGGGCGCGTCCCGATCGGGTACTTCAACGACGTGGAGAAGAGCGCGCGCACCTTCGTGGAGATCGACGGCGAGCGCTGGTCGCTACCGGGCGACATGGCCACCGTCGACCCCGACGGCAGCATCCGGCTGCTCGGCCGCGGCTCGATGTGCATCAACACGGGCGGCGAGAAGGTGTACCCCGAAGAGGTCGAGGCCGTGGTGCGCGCGCACCCGGCGATCGCCGACGCGATCGTGGTCGGCGCGCCCGACGAGCGCTTCGGTCACCAGGTCGCAGTCGTCGCCGCGTTGCGCGACCCGGCCGGCACCCTCCAGCTCGACGCGCTGCGCGAGCACTGCCGGGACCGGCTCGCGGGCTACAAGCTGCCGCGCGCACTGATCGTCGTCGACGCGGTGCCGCGGTCCCCGGCCGGCAAGGCCGACTACCGCTGGGCCGCGGCGATCGCGCGGGGCGAGACACCCACCTGAACCTCCCCGCGCGCGCCGGGTGGCACGTTCAGCCGCCGAGCGCGGGCTGGACCTCCGACGCGATCAGCTCGAGTGACCGCCACACGATCGCGGGTGGGATCCCGCCGCACAGCGGGTGCAGCGCGAGCATGCCGTGCCGGCGCGCGAGCGCCACGGCCTCGGTGGGAGTGACGACCGTGTACACGCTCCCGGCGCGCAGTTCCGCGACCGTCGTGGACACGTCGAGGGCGACCGACGTGAGGCCCGCGTCGATCTGCCATTGCGCGTAGCTGCGCGCGTCGTGCAGCAAGTGCTGGCCGATCTCGCCCCACGTGCGATCGGGATCGTCGGACACGAACACGTTGAGCGGCGCGTCGCCGGGCGCGAACACGAGCCCTTCGGGGAGCCCGAGCCGCGCGCGCTCTTCGTGGTAGGTCGCGGTCACGGGCTCGGAGTTCAACTGGGGGAAGAACGGCAGGTCGAGCCGGGCCGCGCGGCGAGCCGCGGCGCGCGTCCCCCCGCCGTAGCAGAAGAACGGATGCGGGGTGCTGAACGGCTTCGGGAGCACCTGCACGACCCGGCCGTCGTACTCGAACGGCTCCCCGCTCCACGCGCGCTGCAAGGTCTTGATCGCCGCCTCGATGTCGGCACCACGCGTGTGGAAGTTGCGCCCGAAGGCCGCGTACTCCGCGGGCCGGTACCCGATCCCGGCGACGTAGGAAACGCGGCCGCGGCTCAGGTTGTCGAGCACCGCGATGTCTTCCGCGAGCTTCAACGGGTCGTAGAGCGGGACGAGCAACGCGGCGACGTTGATCGGGATCGTGTGCGTGCGTGCCGCGATCGCCGACGCGACGACGAGCGGAGACGGGAGATAGCCGTCGTCGGACGCATGGTGCTCGGAGACGACCGCGGCCGCGAACCCGTGCTCCTCCGCCCACACCGCCATGTCGAGGGCGGCGGCGTAGAGATCGGCGACCGGGGCCCCGAAGGCCGGCGCGCGCAGGTCGAAACGGACGATGAAGGTCTCGGCGCTCACGGCCGGGCAACGTAGGCGCTCGGCGCGCCGGGCGTCAGATGCGCCACCGCTGTCGGCGCGCCGCGCCGGAGGGCAGAATGCGCGGCGAACATCGAACGAGAAGAGGATGCATGAAGGCCGCCGTCTACTACCGCACCGGTCCGCCCGACGTCTTCCAGTACGAAGACGTTCCCGATCCGGTCGTGTTCCCCGGCGGCGTGCTCGTCGCGGTCGAGGCGATCAGCATCGAAGGCGGCGACACACTCAACCGGGCGGGCGGCGAGATGACGTCGACACCGCACATCGTCGGCTACCAGTGCGCAGGCACAATCCGCGCGGTCGGCGAGGGAGTCACCGACCGCCACGTCGGTCAGCGCGTCGTGTGCACGATGCTCTCCGGCTCGCACGCGGAGCTCGTCGCGGTGCCGTCGATCATCACCTGGCCGATCCCCGACGGCGCCGACCTCGTCGCGGTCGCGTGCGTGCCCGTCGCGTTCGGCACCGCGCACGACTGCCTCTTCGAGTTCGGCCACCTGCAAGCGGGTGAGACCGTGCTCATCCAGGCCGGCGCGGGCGGCGTCGGCATCGCCGCGATCCAGCTCGCGAAGCGTGCGGGCGCAACCGTGCTCGCGACCGCGTCGAGCGAGGAGCGGCTCCTGCCTCTCTCCGAGCTCGGGCTCGACCACGGCGTCGACTACTCCCAGCCCGACTGGGTCGCGAAGGTACGCGGGCTCACCGGCGGCCAGGGCGTCAACCTCGTCGTCGACTCCGTGGGCGGGAAGGTCCTCACCGGCAGCGTGCAGTGCCTCGCGTACCGCGGACGCGCGATCACGGTCGGCAGCGCGGGCCGCGACCCGCAGCCGTTCGACGTCGGCATGCTCGGAATGGGGAACCAGTCGATCACCGGTGTGTTCCTCGGCGCCGAGATCGTCTTCGACCGCACGCGCGAGATGATCGGCGATCTCGTCGACGACGTCGCCGCCGGCCGCCTGCGCGTCGTCGTCGACCGCACGTATCCGCTCGCGCAGGCCGCGACCGCGCACGAATACCTCGAGAGCCGCCACGCCGTCGGTCGGGTCGTGCTGATCCCGTAAGGCGCCGGACCGGGGACGCGATCGTCGCCGCGCATGTCAGCGAACGGGGCGCCTCGGCCTGCGCGGCGCGATGCTGCCCGGCTTCGCCGCGTGCCACACCGACGGCGACTTCGACGATCCCCGCTGGGACCCGTTCTGGCGGGCCGCGGCCGACCTCCGCCTGCCGCTCTCGTTCCACATCCTCACGAGCGGTGACGACGGTGTGATGGCACCGATCTACCGTGGCCCGAAGATGAACAGCTTCCTCGGCATCATCCGCGGCTGCCAGGACATCATCGGCACCCTGATCTTCGGTGGCGTCTTCGAACGCGTCCCGGAGCTGCGTGTCGTGTGCGTGGAGGCCGACGCGGGCTGGGCACCGCACTGGATGTACCGCGCCGACCACGCGCTCTCGCACCACCGCAACTGGCTCGGGCACGCGTCGCTGTCGCGCCGGCCGAGCGAGTACTTCCGCGACAACGTCTCGGTGACGTTCCAGGACGACTGGGTCGCGTTCCAGACCACGCACCTCGTGAACCACGAGCGCCTGCTCTGGGCGAGCGACCATCCGCACGCGGACTCGACGTTCCCGAACTCGCAGCAGGTGCTCGCCGAGCAGACCGCGCACCTCTCCGACACCGTTCGCGACGACATCGTCTGGCGCAACACCGCCCGCCTCTACGGACTCTGATTCGGCTCTCGCGTGCGGCGACCGGCCCATCCGGTTCGCGTTCAGGAGACCGAACGGTCCTTGAGCCGCAGCCGGCTCGCGAGCACGGCGAGCATCTTCCGGCTCACCGACGGCGCGACTTCGAGCACCTTGTCGAAGTCGCGTGCACGTCATCACGAGCAGGGTCATCGGCGTCTCGGCGAGCACCGACGCCGATCGCGGACCGCGGTCGAGGATCGCGGTCTCGCCGACGAACATCCCGGCTCTCAGTGTCGCCACGCGGCGGCCGCCGCGGACGACCTTGGCCTGGCCGTCGACGACGACGAAGAGGTCGTCGCCCTCATCGCCCTCGTCGGTGATCACGGCGCCGGGCTCGAGCTCGATCGGGGTCATGATCGAAGCGAGCTTGCCGAGCTCGTGCTGGGTGCACGAGGAGAAAAGCCACACCGATTCGAGCAGCGCGATCCGATCCCGGCGCGACACCATCTCGACCACCCCGCCTTCCCGTCCCCGGCTCGTGACACCGTACGGCGCGAACGCTTCTCGGTCCATGGGCCGGTGACGGGGGCGGATCGCCGCCGTAGGCTCCGCAGCGTGTTCGAACGGTTCACCGATCGGGCCCGACGGGTCGTCGTCCTCGCGCAGGAAGAGGCGCGCCTCCAGACCCACAACTACATCGGCACCGAGCACCTGCTCCTCGGGATCATCCACGAGCGCGAAGGGGTCGCCGCGCTCGCGCTCGAATCGCTCGGCGTCTCCCTCGACACGGCACGCGCAGAAGTGCTCCAGATCGTCGGGCCGCACGCCGAGGCGCCGGTGGGACACATCCCGTTCACGCGCCGGGCCAAGAAGGTGCTCGAGCTCTCGCTGCGCGAGGCGCTGCAGCTCGGCCACAACTACATCGGCACCGAGCACATCCTCCTCGGGATCGTGCGTGAGGGCGACGGTGTCGGCGCGCAGGTGCTCACGAAGCTCGGCGTCGACCTCCCTACGGTGCGCCAGCGCGTGGTGATGCTGCTCGCGGGCCAGCCGGGCGCGGTGCCGACGAGCGGCTCGGTCTCGCTGGAAGTGCCCGCGGCGTTCGGCGTGGTCAGGAGTCCTGCGCCCCGTTTCGGACCGCCGGGACGGCACTGCTCGTTCTGCGGCCGCGACCTCTGGGAGGCCGATCACTACGTGACCAGTGAGACCGCGACCATCTGTGACCGCTGCATCACCGTCGCGAACGACGCGCTCGCCACCGCAACCCCTGGGAGCGCGCCGATCCTGCAGCTCCCGACGCGCGTCTTCGGAGCGGTGCCCGACGACGCGCCCGACGCGGTCGAGCAAATTGCCGACGCACTCGACGCGGTCTTCGCGCATGCACGTAGCCCTGAGTCCGCCGGATTCCTCGAGGACGGCGATCAGCTCGCGCCGGTCCTCCTCGAATCCCGTACCGGCTTCCCGAACATGACGGTCACGTCCGTCGCGCTCGACCGATTGCGGTTCTGGCCCGCCGAGCCGGTCGCGGTGGCATTCCGCCTCGTGCTCGACACCGGCGCGACCTACCCGTTCGAGGGAACGATGGTGCGCGCGGGTGGCCGCTGGCTCGTGAGCCGCGCCACCCTCGCCACGGTGCTCGGTTCCGTCGGCATCACGCTCCCTCCTCCCGAGCACTGAGTCGTGGAACGTGCCGGCGAGCTCGCCGAGCTCGTAGCCGGATCCGCGTGGCTCCGTGCCGTGCTGCGCACGGTCGCCCACCTCGAGCTCCCCGACTGCTGGGTCGGCGCGGGCGTGGTTCGCGACCTCGTGTGGGGCACGCGCTTCGGAACCGGGTTCGATCCCGCGATCGTGAAGGACGTCGACGTCGTCTACTTCGATCCCGTCGATCTCATACGGGAGTCGGAGCTCGCGGCCGAAGGCCGGTTGCAGCGGGAACGACCCGACGTGGAGTGGGACGTGAAAAACCAAGCGCGCGTGCACCTCTGGTTCGAGGCCCGGTTCGGAACGCCGGCCGAGCCGCTGCACTCGACCGCGGAGGGCGTCGCGACCTGGCCCGAGCTCGCCACCTGCGTCGCGATCCGCGCTCGCGGCGACGAAGGAGACGAAGTCGAGATCCTCGCGCCCTACGGTCTCGACGACCTGCTCGACGGCGTCTGGCGCCGCAATCCGACGCGCGTCACCGACTCCGAGTACCGGGGCCGCATTGCGCGCAAGCACCCGGAACTGCGCTGGCCGCGCGTGACGGTGATCGAGTGAGTCGCGCGGTCAGCTGAACCGCGCGCGGTTCTCGATGAGGATCTCGTCGATGCGGTGCGCGACCTGGTCGTCGATGCGCGCGATCACGTCGAAGGCGCCGAGGTTCTCGCGCACCTGCGACGCGCGGCTCGCACCCGTGATCACCGTCGAGACGTTCGGGTTGCGCGCACACCAGGCGATCGCGAGCTGGGAGAGCGTGCAGCCGAGCTCGTCGGCGACCGTCTTCACCGCGCGCACGACGTTCTGGCTGCGCTCGTCGGTGAGCGAGTCGCGCAGCCACTCGTAGCCCGGCAGCGAGCCCCGGCTCCCCTCCGGAATGCCGTCGACGTACTTCCCGCTCCACAGCCCCGACGCGAGCGGGCTCCAGGTCGTGAGGCCGAGGCCGATCTCGTCGTAGAGCCGCGCGTACTCCTGCTCGACCCGGCGCCGGTGAGTGAGGTTGTACTGCGGCTGCTCCATCACCGGCTTGTGCAAGTGGTGGCGGTCGGCAATCTCCCACGCGGCGCGGATCTCGTCGGCGCCCCACTCCGACGTACCCCAGTAGAGCGCTTTGCCGCTCGAGACGATGTCGCTCATCGCCCACACCGTCTCCTCGATCGAGGTGTGCGGATCGGCGCGGTGGCAGAAGAGCAGGTCGACGAAGTCGAGACCGAGCCGTTCGAGCGACCCGTCGATCGCCTGCACGAGGTACTTGCGGTTCAGGGTGTTCTGCATGTTGGGCGCCTCGTGCAGGCCCCAGAACACCTTCGTGGAGATCACGTACGACCAGCGCGGCCAGCCGAGATCGGCGAGCGCGGCGCCCATGATGCGCTCCGACTCGCCACCCGCGTACGACTCCGCGTTGTCGAAGAAGTTGATGCCGCCCTCGCGCGCGGCCTCCATGCACGCGCGCGCTTCGTCGACGCCCATCTGGCCCTGGAAGGAGACCCACGACCCGAACGACAACACGCTCACTTGCAGGCCGGCTCGTCCCAGACGTCGGTACTCCATCGTCACGTGCTCCTCGTCTCGGCCCGCCGCGTTCGTCGGCGCGGATGCTACGACCCGCCGAGCACCTCGCGAACCTGGCGCGCGATCTCGAGGTCTTCGCGCGCCTCGATCACGAGCGTCCGCGCGGCCGCACCGGGCGCGGAGATGTCGCGATCCGTGCCGTCGATCGCGTTGCGCGCCGGATCGATCGCGAGCCCGAGGAAGCCGAGCCCGGCGACGGCGTCCGCGCGCACGGTCGGCGCGTGCTCGCCCACCCCGCCGGTGAACACGCAGGCGTCGAGCCCGTCCATCGCCGCGGCCATCGCCGCGATCCCGGCGCGCAACCGGTGTACGTACACCGCGAGCGCTTCCTGCGCCGTCCCAGCGCCGGCGTCCGCCGCGGTGACCACGGCGCGCATGTCGGCGGTACCCGCGAGCGCGAGCAGCCCCGACTCGTATTCGAGCATGCGCCCGACCTCGGCGGCGTCGAGCGCGAGTTGCTGCTGGAGCCACACGACCGCACCCGGGTCGATCGTCCCCGACCGGGTCGCCATCACGAGCCCTTCGAGCGGGGTGAACCCCATCGTGGTGTCGACGCTGCGCCCGCCCGCGACCGCCGCGAGGGACGCACCCGCACCGAGGTGGCAGGTGACGACGCGCAGGTCGGCGGCCGGCCGGCCGAGGAGCGCCGCCGCGGCCCGGCTCGCGTACGCGTGCGACAGGCCGTGGAACCCGTACCGCCGGACGCCCCGCGCCCGCCACTCGATCGGGATCGCGTACGTCGACGCCGCGGCCGGCAGGGTTGCGTGGAACGCGGTGTCGAAGCACGCGACCGACGGCACTCCGGGCGCGGCGCGCATCACCGCGGCGATGCCGTCGAGCCCCACCGGCTGATGCAGCGGGGCGAGGTCGACGAGCGCGCGCAGGTCGGCGAGGACCGTGTCGTCGACGACCACCGCGACGCGGTACCGCTCGCCTCCGTGGACGATCCGGTGCCCGACGGCGTCGAACGCGCCCAGGGCAGCGAACGCAGCAGGGAGCTCGTCGTCGCCGAGCGCGGAGGGGACACCGAGATCGCGCGATGCGACCAGGGCGTCTCCTTCGACGACGCGGAGCTTCAGGCTGCTCGAACCGGCATTGACGACGAGGATGCGCACCTAGAACGGCCACGTCCAGTCGCGTACCTCGGGACTGTCGTCGCCGTGCTCGCGCGTGTACGCGCGGGCCGCGTTGCGCCGATCGACCATCGTCTGGCGCACCCCTGCGACGCGCGAGCCGAGGCTCGGAACCCGGTCGATCACGTCCATCACGAGGTGGTAGCGGTCGAGGTCGTTGAGCATCACCATGTCGAAGGGCGTCGTCGTCGTGCCCTCCTCCTTGTAGCCGCGCACGTGGAGGGAGTGGTGATTCGCGCGGCGGTAGGTGAGCCGGTGGATGAGCCACGGGTACCCGTGGTAGGCGAAGATCGCCGGCACCTGCGGCGGGAACAACGAGTCGTACTCGCGGTCGGAGAGCCCGTTCGGGTGCTCGTCGCGCGGCTGGAGTCGCATCAGATCGACGACGTTCACGACGCGGAGCTTCACGTCGGGCATGAGCTCGCGGATCATCGCCGCGGCCGCGAGCGTCTCCAGCGTCGGGACGTCGCCCGCGCACCCGAGCACGACGTCGGGCTCCGCGCCCGCGTCGTTGCCCGCGAACCCCCATTCGCCGATGCCACGCGTGCAGTGCGCGACCGCGGCCTCGAACGGCAGCCACGTCGGCGCGGGTTGCTTTCCCGCGACGACCACGTTCACGTGATGGCGGCTGCGGAGGCAGTGATCGACGGTCGAGAGCAGGCAGTTGGTGTCGGGCGGCAGGTAGACGCGTACGACGTTGGGGCTCTTGTTCACCACGTGGTCGATGAAGCCGGGATCCTGGTGCGAGAAACCGTTGTGGTCCTGCCGCCACACGTGCGACGACAGCAAGATGTTGAGCGAAGCGACCGGTTGCCGCCACGGGATGTCGCGCGTCACCTTCAGCCACTTCGCGTGCTGGTTGAACATCGAATCGACGATGTGGATGAACGCCTCGTAGCAGTTGAACAGCCCGTGCCGCCCCGACAGCAGGTAGCCCTCGAGCCATCCCTGACACAGGTGCTCCGAGAGCACTTCCATGACCCGACCGTCGATCGCGAGATGCTCGTCGGTCGGAAGCGTCTCCGCGACCCACGTGCACGCCGTCGCGTCGAACACCGCGTCGAGCCGGTTCGACGCGGTCTCGTCGGGGCCCATCAAGCGGAAGCGATTCGCGTTCGCGCGCATCACCTCGCGCAGGTAGCGCCCGAGCACGCGCGTCGCTTCGGAGATCGGCTCGCCCGGGCGAGTCACCTCGACTGCGAAGTCGCGCATCTCGGGGAGGTCGAGCCCGTGCAGCAGGCGGCCGCCGTTCGCGTACGGGGTCGAGCCCATGCGCCGGTCGCCTTCCGGTGCGAGCGCGGCGATCTCCGGACGCACCGTGCCGGAGGCGTCGAACAGCTCCTCGGGCCGGTAGCTACGCATCCATTCCTCGAGCTGGCGCAGGTGCTCGGGCTTCTCCGCGAGCGCGGCGAGCGGAACCTGGTGGGCGCGCCACGTGCCCTCCACCGGCTTGCCGTCGACCACCTTCGGCCCGGTCCAGCCCTTCGGGGTGCGCAACACGATCATCGGCCAGCGCGGCCGTTCCGTCGTCTCGCCGCGGCGCCACGCCGCCTGGATGCGGTCGATGTCGGCGACGATGGCGTCGAGCGTCGCGGCCATCGCCTGGTGCATCACCTTCGGGTCGTCGCCCGACACGAAGTACGGGTCGTAGCCGTAGCCCTCGAGCAGCGCGACGAGCTCCGCCTCGGGGATGCGCGCGAGCACGGTGGGGTTCGCGATCTTGTAGCCGTTGAGATGCAGGATCGGCAGCACCGCGCCGTCGCGCGCGGGATCGAGGAACTTGTTGGAGTGCCAGCTCGCGGCGAGCGCGCCCGACTCCGCCTCACCATCGCCCACGACGCACGCGACGAGCAGATCGGGATGGTCGAACGCGGCGCCGAAGGCATGCACGAGCGCGTAGCCGAGCTCGCCGCCCTCGTGGATCGACCCGGGCGTCTCGGGTGCGGCGTGGCTGGGGATGCCACCCGGGAACGAGAACTGGCGGAAGAGCGCCTTCATCCCCGCTTCGTCGCGCGTGATGTGCGGGTACAGCTCGGTGTAGCTGCCGTCGAGGTACGTGCTCGCGACCATCGCGGGGCCGCCGTGACCCGGCCCACAGATGAACATCGCGTCGCGGTCGCGCTCGCGGATGATGCGGTTGAGGTGCGCCCACACGAAGTTGAGGCCGGGCGTCGTGCCCCAGTGGCCGAGCAGCCGGGGCTTGGTGTGCTCGACGCGCAAGGGTTCGTGCAGCAGCGGGTTGTCGAGCAGGTAGATCTGCCCGACCGACAAGTAGTTCGCGGCACGCCACCACGCGTCGATGAGCTCGACGTCGGCATCGGCGAGCGGGCGGTTCTCGAGGCTCACGACTCCCATGCGGCTGCTCCACGATCGGCGTTTCCGGGGTTTGCCGTCCCCCAGCGTGGCAGCCTGGAGCGTCGCGGGCAGGAACGAACCGGACTGATCAGCTCGGGAGGGCGACGGATGGATGGAAACGCCTGGATCGCGAAGTTCGCGGCGGCGATCGGCGTCGACCCGCCGGCGCCTGATGTCGTCGAAGAACTGCTCGCGCTCGCCGGTGACGCCGCGCACGCGTCGGAACGGCTCGCCGCGCCCATCGCCTGCTACCTCGTCGGCCGCGCCGGAGTCGACGCGTCGACTGCCCGCGCGCTCGCCGCGCAGCTCCCGACCGGCTGAGCCGATGTCGCCCGGGCCCTCCCCCGCCCCGCCGTGGTACTGCATTCGTTTCACTGGTGCAACAAACGAAGTACCACGAACGCGGGAGGGGCGAGGCGGCGCGTCAGGCGCGTCAGGTGTTGCGCGGGACGACCGTGATCGAGACCGGCACGTACCAGGCGTCGATGGATCGGCTCGGGCCCGCGCAGGTCGTGTTCAGCACGTAGCGGCCGGGGGGCGTGAGCGCGGGGACGACGAGCGAACCCGACCACCGGCCGTCGGCACCGAGGTCGATCAGCAGCTGCCCGCCGGCGACGACCGGCTCGGTGTTGAAGAGGCTCGCGTCGGGCGCCTGGAGCAACGCGAGCACCCAGCCCGGCGGCGACTGTTGCGGGCACGCCGCGCTCGGGGTGAGCGCGAGGGTCGTCCCTGCGGGCACCGCGCCCGCGGGCTCCACGGCGATGTGGCGCGGCGTTCCCACCGTCACCGTGACGGGCGAGTATCCGAAGACGGGCGCGTGGGTCGCGCTCACGACACAAGTCGCGTGCGCGTCGATTCGGCCGGGCATCGTGGCGTCGCCGACGGCGACCGTCGCCGACCACGAGCCGTCGGCCGCGGGTGCCACCTGGATCTGCGTACCGGCGGTCGCGCTCGTCGCGGCGATCTCACCGAGCACGACGTCGGTCGCGGGGCATGCGGTGCCGGAAAACGTCACCGGCCGGCCGACGGTCACCGACGCGGGCGCGACCGTGAAGGTCCGGGGCCCGAGCGCGGCCGACGTGGTCGCGGTCGTCGACGTCGGGGGTTCCGAGCCGCGGTGGGTCGTCGTGGTGGACGCCGCGGTGTTCGACGAAGCGGTTCGCGGCGCGCTCGTTGACCCGGCACCGTGATGCGAGCCGCCGCAGCCGGCCCCGCCGATCGCGAGTGCGAGCCCGAGCCCGACCGCGACGAACACGCCACCCCATCGCGGCCGGCGGCCGTCGACGAACCTCGCCGTCGTGGCACCCATCGTCACCACCCTGCCCCCCTCGCACCTTCCGTGGTACTGCGTTCGTTTCACTGGTGCAACAAATGCAGTACCACCGACCGGAGGGGGCGGGGCCGGGGAGCCGGTCAGGCGGGGTCGCGGGCGATGGGGCAGGTCATGCAGCGGGGGCCGCCGCGCCCGCGACCGAGCTCGCTGCCCTCGATCCCGATCACCTCGATGCCGTGGTCGCGCAGCATCGCGTTGGTCGTGACGTTGCGTTCGTAGCCGACGACGACGCCCGGCGCGACGGCAAGGAAGTTCGTCCCGTCGTCCCACTGCTCGCGCGCCGCGGCCCGGATGTCTTCGTCGGTCTGCAACACCGTCACCTTGTCGATCTCGAGCGCCTCCGCGACCGTTCGGAACAGGTCGTGGTTGCGCGCGACGAGGAGTTGCGCGGGCTCGTCGGCCGGGGTGAGCGTCCACGACCGCAGGTGCTGATCGAGGTACGGGTAGATGATGAACGTGTCGCGGTCGACCATGCTCAGCACCGTGTCGAGGTGCATGAACGCGTGCGACCGCGGCAGCTCGATCGCGATGACTCGCCGGGCCTCGCCGTTGATGAACAGCGAGCGGGCGAGGATCTCGACGGCCATCGGCGTCGTCCGCTCCCCCATCCCGATGAGCACGGCACCGTTGCCGATCACGTGCACGTCGCCGCCCTCGATCGAGGCCGGCAGGTGGTCGGCGTCGTCGGCTCCGTACCAGACGTCGAAGATCGAGTGCGTGAACATCGGGTGGTGCCGGTAGATGGCCCGGCTGTGCAGCGTCTCGCGCTGCCGCGCGGGCTTCGCCATCGGGTTGATCGAGACGCCGCGGTAGATCCAGCACGAGTTGTCGCGCTGGAACAGGTGGTTCGGCAGCGGCGGCAGCACGAAGTCGTCACGCGCGAGCGTGCTCCACTTGAGGCTCCGCACGTGCGTGAGGTTCAGGTCGGCCTTGAGCACCCCGCCGATCAGGTACTCGGCGAGTGACTCGCTCGACACGTCTTCGAACAGCTTGCGCAGGGGGCCCACCAGCGCGGGGCCGACCATCTCGGGTGTGCAGACGCGGTCGAGCACGTACGAGCGGCCGGCCGGCATGTCGAGCGTCTGCGCGAGCAGGTCGGCGAAGTAGTGCACCTCGACGCCACGATCACGCAACGATTGCGCGAACGCGTCGTGCTCCTCCTGCGCGCGCCGCGCCCACATCACGTCGTCGAAGAGCAGGTCCTTGATGTTGTCGGGCGTGAGGCGGGAGAGCTCGAGCCCCGGCCGGTGCAGGATCGCCTGGCGCAGCTGCCCGACCTCGGAGTGCACGCCGAACGCAGCCATTCGATTGGTCCTTTCAACCCGTGTCGTCGGCCAGCCCGCGCATGCGCACCGACAGGCAGGTGACACACCCTTCGAGCTTCTCGTACTCACTGATGTCGACGACGACGGGTTCGTAGCCGAGGTCGGCGAAGCCCGCCGCGCTCTGCGGCGCGTCCGCGGCCATCAGCAACTTCGCGCCGCCCAGCAGCACGACGTGCGCGCCCGACTCCTCGGGCACGGAAACGAAGTGCGGGAAGAACGCCGGGTCGTCGACGAGCGGCGCGTAACCGATGATCGATCCGTCGGGGAGCGCCGTGACCGCCGACTTCAGGTGCAACACCTTGGTCAGCGGCACCGCCACCACGGTCGCACCGAGCGGTTCGAGGATCGCGCGCAGCTGGCGGATCCCTTCCCCGTTGGTGCGGCCGCCCCGTCCGACGTAGATCGTCGATCCGACCTTCAAGACGTCGCCGCCGTCGAGGGTGCCCGGCGCGCGGATGCGATTCAAGGAGCAGCCGAGCGACTCGACCACCTTCTCGACGTCGACGATCTCGGGCTTGCGACTGTCGGCACCCGGCCGGCTGATGACCCCCACATTCTCGTACATGACGATCGTGTCCTCGACGAACACGGCGTCGGGACAGTCATCAGCCGGCGGGACCTCCACGATGCGCCAGCCGGCGCCGGCCATCGTCTCCACGTAGCGCTCCCACTGCGTACGGGCGAGGCGATCGTCGACCGGCACGCGGTCGATGTGCGTGACGATGCCCTCGGACAACCTCGGGCCCGGACGCCGGACCAGCGCAGTCATGCTCGACATCGCAACCCTCACCGAACCTCGGCCAGGTCGGCTTCGAGCCGTTCGGCAGGAAGATCCTTCGGCTCCGCAACCTCACCACGCCGCTCCTTGCCTGCCTTCAGGAAGCCGTAGAGCGGCAACCCGACGAGCACGAGGACCATGGCCTGGTACACGGCCTGGTATCCGGATGCGAACGTGACCCAGAGCGAGAACAGCGCGCACGTGATCGCGATCGCGAGGTCACGCGCGAGTGCCCAACCCTGCACGCGTCGCCGCCGCGAGATCAGGTACGCGAACTGCGCGCACGCGGAGAAGAAGTACGGGATCGCCACGGTGACGACCGAGAGGTAGACGAGGTAGGTGAAGACCTTCAGGCCGGTCTCACCCGAGTAGCTCCACGCCATCAGCATGGATGCGACGATCGTCGACACGATGATCCCGAACCACGGTGTGCCGTGACGGTCGGTCTTCGCGAACGGGCTCAGGAACAGCCCTTCCTTCGCGGCTGCGAACGGCATCTCGGCCGTCACGAGCGTCCACCCGTTGAGGGCACCCAAGCCGGAGACGACGGCAACGAGGGCGACGAGCTTCTCGGCCCAGCGCGCGCCGTTGAACATCGTGTGGAAAGCGGCCACGAACGGTGCGCCGTCGTTGACGAGCGACGCGTGGGCAACGAGACCCATGATCGCCGCGGTCACCAACACGTACAGCAAGGCACTCGCCGCGGTGCCGTAGACCGACGCACGCCCCACGTTGCGCCGCGGGTTCTTCACCCGGCCGGCCGCGATGGACGCGGCCTCGACACCGATGAACGAGAAGAGCGCGACTCCGGCGGCGATACCGATGCCGTCGTAGAGGCTCCCGCCCGAGGCGTTGAACGGACCGAAGTTGCCCGACTTGATGAAGAACCAGCCGACGGTTCCCACGAACAGCAGCGGCACGAACTTCAACACGACGGTCACCATCTGGAACCAGGCCATCTGGCGGATTCCGACGAGGTTGATCGCGGCCGGGATCCACAAGCCGGTGAGCGCGATGCCGAAGCTCTCCCAGCTCCCCGTCCCGAGCCCGAACAGCGACTCTACGTAGAGGACCCACGACGACACGATCGCCGCGTTCCCCGCCCAGCACGTGATCCAGTAACACCACGCCGTCAGGTAGCCGGCGAAATCGCCGAACTCGTGACGGGCATACGCGTACATGCCGCCCTCGACGTTCGGGACGCGCTTGGTGAGCTGCCCGAACAGGAGGCCGAGCAGGACGGCACCGACCGAGATCACCCCGAGGGTGATGATCGAAGAGGTACCGGCGCCGGCCATCACCGCCGGCATCGTGAACACACCCGTGCCGACGATGCTCCCGATCACGAGAGCCGTCGACGACGGCAATCCGAGGGCCTTGGCCCGGTGGTCAGCCGCGGAAGTGGGCGATTGGGCTCGCTTCGACGGCTGCAATGGCGCTTCGAGCGTTGCAGTCATCGCGTGCTCCATTCGATGGGAGCGGGTCGTTCACCGCCCCTCACCACCCAAGATGAGGGACTTGCCGCCCCCGCGTTAGAGCCGAAAGTCACCGGCTCCGAAGGGTCAGGGCCACGTCGGGCGCTACCGTCTTCGCGTCCACGCGAAGAGGGGGAAGTGCCGATGGCCGTCATCGAGATCCCGACCGCGATCCACCGCGCCGACGAGGATCTCCCGTGGGTCGACATCGGCGACGGCTCGCTGCTCAAGGTGCTGCACGTGAAGGAGCGCGAGGGCCTGTGGGTCATCCGCAACCGCTTCGCCGCGGGCTACCAGGTGCAGACGCACAAGCACACCGGCGAGGTGTTCGCGTTCACCACGAGCGGCGCGTGGCGCTACCGCGAGTCCGACTTCGTGAACACCGCCGGTTCGTACCTCTACGAGCCTGCGGGAAGCGTGCACACGCTCATCGTCCCCGACGACAACACGGAGCCCACCGACGTCTTCTTCGCGATCCACGGCGCGAACCTCAACCTCGACGCCGACGGCAACGTCGAGAGCATCATCGACGCGGGTGGGATCCTGCAGGCCTACTTCCTGCTCTGCGAGGCTCAGGGCCTCCCCCGTCCCGACGTCGTCCTCGGCTGACAGCTGCCGGCTGCCGGCTGCCGCTCAGCGCTTCGCGGGAAGCAGTGCGCGCACCGCGTCGATCGTGTCGGCGTCGGCCGCGGCCTTGTCGGGCCGGTACCTCCGCACGCGCGCGAACCGCAGCGCCACACCTCCGGGATAGCGCGTCGAAGCCTGCACGCCGTCGAGCGCGATCTCCACGACGAGCTCCGGGCGCACGAACACGACGTGCCCGTCGCGCGAAGAGGCCAGCTCCTGGAGCTTCTCCGTCTGCCAGGTGAGCAGCGCGTCGGTGAGGCCCTTGAAGGTCTTGCCCACCATCACGAACCCGCCCCCGGGATCGCGCGCACCGAGGTGGAGATTCGACAACCAGCCCCGGCGGCGGCCGTGCCCCCACTCCGCGCCGAGCACGACGAGGTCGAGGGTGCGCACCGGCTTCACCTTGCGCCAGGCCGCGCCCCGGCGCCCCGCCTCGTAGGGAGACGACAGCGCCTTCACCATCACCCCCTCGTGCCCGCTCGCCAGCGCGTCGGCGAGGAACGCGGCGGCGGCGTCGGCGGCGTCGGTGACGAGGGCCGGCACGACAGAACCCGGCGCGACGCGCTCGAGCACCGCGCGGCGCGTCGAGAGCGGCTCGTCGAGCAGGTCGACGCCGTCGGCGCGCAGGCAGTCGAAGAAGAACGCCGACAGCGTCGACGCGTCCTCGAAGCGGTCGCGCCCGAAGCGGCTCATCGTGTCCTGGAAGCGTTGCGGCTTCTCGTCGTCGGCGACGCCGATCGCCTCGCCGTCGAGCACCAGATCCTCGGCCGCGAACGACCGCACCATCGCGACCACCTCGGGGAGGCGCGCGGTGACGTCGTTCAGATTCCGCGTGAAGATGCGCACCTCCGAACCGGCCCGGTGCACCTGCACACGTGCACCGTCGAGCTTCCACTCCACCGACGCGCGCCCGGTCGCCTCGATCGCGGCGCCCACGTCGGGAGAGCTCGCGGCGAGCATGGGCAGCACCGGCCGCAGGACCTCGAAGCGCACCGCGAGCAACCCGTCGCGTCCCTCCACGCGCGCGAGCCGCGCCGTCGCGCCGAGGTCGCCGGCGCGCATCGCGGCACGGCGGACGACCTCACCCTCGATGTCGTTCGCGCGCGCGATCGCGTCGAGCATGATCCCTTCGAGCGCACCCTGGCGGAGCTCACCCGTGAACAGCCGGCGCAGGAAGTCGGATTCCGCTTCGGTCGCGCGGCGGAGCACCGCGGTGAGCTCCGCGCGCCGAGCCTCCTCCGAACCCGTCCCTGATGTCGCCTCGACGGTCGCGACCGCGCGGTCGACATCGGCGAGCGTCAGGCTCGCGTCTGGCGCCCCGCGGGTCTCGATCGACGCAAGCGTCGCCCATCCGATGCCGACGCGGCCCTGCCGCGGCTCCCCCGTGAGGAAACCGACGGCGATCTCGATCTCCGCGGCGTCGACACGCGCCAGGAGCTCCGCGATCGCGGCCACCTTCGCGAGCCGGGACCGCGTTGCCGCGACCGTGGTCGAGGTCGCGACCAGGTCGGCGAGCAGCACGACGCCGGCGATTCGCCGCTACCGGACCCGCGGCTCGATGCGCTTGCCGTCGGCGAACTGCTGCTGCCCGGCGGAGATGTTCGCAGGATCGCTGCCGATGCGGATCAGGAAGGTGCCCGCGGTGAGCGCCTGCTGGCGCGACAGCTCGAGCCCGGTCCAGAGCGCGCGCACCGCACCCGCGGTGGCGAGAGCCGGCGCGGACGCGATCGCGTCGGCGCACCACTGGGCGCGCTCGCGCAGATCGGCCATCGGCACGACCTCCGACACGAAGCCGATCTCGTGTGCGCGCGCCGCCGACATGCGCTCGTGGTTCCCGAGGAGCGAGATCCGCATGATCTCGTGGAAGGGCATCTTCTGGAGGATGTGGATCGGTTCGAACACCGGCGTCATGCCGTACGTGACGTGCGGGTCGAAGAAGGTCGCGTGGTCCGCCGCGATGATGAACTCCACCTCGCCGAGCATGTAGAAGGCACCACCGCACGCGATCCCGTTGACCGCGGCGATCACCGGCTTCCAGAGGTCGCACGACTTCGGGCCGATCTCCTCGCCGGGATCGTCGAACATCCAGGGCGACGCGCTGAACCCCGTCATCGACTCCTTCGTCTCGTCGGGGTAGCCCTCGCCCATCGTCTCCATGCGGTCGATCCCGCTGCAGAACGCGCGCTCGCCGGCGCCGGTGAGCACGACACAACGCACGTCGTCGTCGCGGCGCAGCGATCGCCAGCAGTCCTTGAGCTCCCGGCGCATCTGGACGTTGAAGGCGTTGTGCACCTGCGGGCGGTTGAGGGTGACCCAGGCCACACCGTTGTCCTGGCGCTCGAAGGTGATCATCTCGTAGTCGGGCATGCGCCGGATCGTACGAGGGGGGTTCCCCGAAGCGCCAAGGCGCCCGGTACGCCACGAGACGGAGCCGCGTCCCATCCCGCGTGCAGCGAGCGAAGCAGCCCGTCGCGCCGGAGGCGCCCGGTCGCGCACGAGCGAGCGCAAGGGGCACGACGCCTCGTACGCCACGAGACGGAGCCGCCTCCCATCCCGCGTGCAGCGAGCGAAGCAGCCCCTCGCGCCGCAGGCGCCCGGATGCGCACGAGCGAGCGCATATGGTGTCGCGATGGCCCAACCTCGAACGATCGCACCCGCGAACGGCCGGCTCGGTGTGCTCACCGTCGGGCTCGGCGCGGTGGCGAGCACCCTCATGGCCGGCACCGAGCTCGCCCGCCGCGGCATGGCTCCGCCGATCGGCTCGCTCACGCAGATGGCGACGATCCGCCTCGGCAAGCGCACCGATCAACGCGCCCCGCTCATCCGCGACTTCGTGCCGATCGCGAACGTCGACGACATCGTCTTCGGTGCCTGGGACCCGTTCCCCGACGACGCGTACACCGCGGCGGCGCGTGCCGGTGTCCTCGACGTCGGCCGTCACCTCGAACCGGTCGCGGAGACGTTGCGGGCGGTGCGGCCGATGTCGGCCGCGTTCGACCCCGCGTACGTGAAACGGCTCGACGGCCCCAACGTGAAGGACCGCACGAGCAAGCGCGCGATGCTCGAATCGATCCGTGAAGACATCGGCCGCTTCCGCGACGAGCACAAGGTCGACCGGATCGTGATGATCTGGTGCGGTTCCACGGAGATCTTCCTCGAACCCGGGCCCGCGCACACCGACCTCGACGCGTTCGAAGCCGCGATCGACGCGAACGACCACTCGATCGCACCGTCGATGCTCTACGCGTACGCCGCGCTCCAGGACGGCATTCCGTTCATCAACGGCGCACCGAACCTCACCGTCGACATCCCCGTGCTCACCGACTACGCGACACAGCACGGCGTCCCGATCTGCGGCAAGGACTTCAAGACCGGCCAGACCCTCATCAAGACGGTGCTGGCGCCGATGTTCAAGGCCCGCATGCTCGGTGTCGCCGGCTGGTACTCCACCAACATCCTCGGCAACCGCGACGGCGAGGTGCTCGACGATCCCGAGAGCTTCAAGACGAAGGAAGAATCGAAGCTCGGCGTCCTCGAATACATCCTGCAGCCCGAGCGCTACCCCGAGCTGTACGGCGACATCTTCCACAAGGTGCGGATCAACTACTACCCGCCGCGCGGCGACAACAAGGAGGGCTGGGACAACATCGACTTCTTCGGCTGGCTCGGTTACCCGATGCAGCTCAAGGTCGATTTCCTCTGCCGCGACTCGATCCTCGCCGCGCCGCTCGCGCTCGACCTCGTGCTGTTCTGCGATCTTGCGAAGCGCGCGGGGCTCGGCGGCATTCAGGAGTGGCTGAGCTTCTACTTCAAGTCACCGCAGGTGCCGAGCGGTCTGTATCCCGAGCACGATCTCTTCATCCAGCAGTCGAAGTTGAAGAACACGCTGCGCTGGATGATGGGCGAGGAGCAGATCACCCACCTGGGCATGGACTACTACCTCGGCGAGTGACGGCGAAGTGATGACGGGCGGCGTCAGTCGCCGCCGCCCTCCAATTCCTCCTCGACCTCCGGGTGCACCTTGCCGTCGGAGCACTCGGCCTGGATCTTCGAGGCGTGGTGACCGTTCTCGAACCACTGCACGATGCCGCTCGCACTCTCGACGTCCTTCGTGCGTTGGTACCCGCTCTTCGGAACCGCGGCGACGAACGCGATCGAATTCGTGCTCGAGCAGCGCACCCACACGGTTCCGCCCTGTGACGTGATCGCGGTGCTGTTCGGCGTCGCCACAGACGTGGTGGTCGTGCCGCTCGTCGCCGGCGGTTTCTCCGTTGCCGGTGGACCGACGTTCGGCGCCGTCGTCGGCGACACGGTCGCCGGCGGCTTCACGGTCGACGAAGTGGGCGACGAACCATCGGTGGTCGGCGACGACGCGGCGGTGGTAGTCGGCGATCCGGCGCGCGTCGTCGTCGACCCCGACGACGACGTGGTCGCGCTCGGTCCCGGTGTGGTGGTCGACGGCGCGGTGAGCTCGCGGTCGACGCCGCTCGCGGTGAGTCGCTGGACGCTCGACGGTGCGACACGGTTCTCGACCCGACCGACCGCGGCGAACGCCAGACTCACGCTCGCGCCGATGCCGAGCAGCCACAGAGAGATGACGAAGAGCCCGCGCCTCACTTCATGATTGTCGTCCACCCGGTCGCCGAATCGATCAAAGCCCGCTGCAAGCCCGTCTCAACTCTCCCGCCCCCAGGTCGGGGCGGCCCCCGCGCTCGTCGTAGCCTGTGAACGCATGGCCAAGGTGCTCATCGTGGAAGACGACGATCGCGTTCGTCTCCCACTCGTCCACTCGCTCACGGCCCGTGGGCACTGGGTCACCGAGGCATCGCTCGGGCTCCCGGCGCTGCAGTCCGTCGTCGACGAGCCACCCGATGTCGTGCTGCTCGACCTGGGCCTGCCCGACATCGACGGCGGCGACCTGCTCAAGATGCTGCGCGCGGTGAGCCGGGTTCCCGTGATCGTCGGTACCGCGCGCGACGACGAGCGCGAGATCGTGCGCCTGCTCGACGCCGGTGCCGACGAATACGTCGTGAAACCGTTCTCGGCCGAGCAGGTCGACGCGCGCATTCGCGCGTTGCTCCGCCGCGCCGGGGCCACGGAGCAACGCGTCGTGGAAGTCGGCGACTTGAGCATCGACGCGGCGGCGCGTACGGCGACGCTCGGCGCCGAGCCCCTCGAACTGAGCCGCAAGGAGTTCGATCTCCTGCTGTACCTCGCGAGCCACGAGGGAACGGTCGTGACCAAACAGGAACTGCTCGCAGAGATCTGGGACCAGCCGTACGGGGGAACGGAGAAGACGGTCGACACGCACCTGTCGTGGTTGCGGGCGAAGCTGGGCGAGAGCGCAAGCTCACCGCGATACCTGCACACGGTGCGCGGGGTCGGCGTGAAGCTGCTTCCCCCTGGCGACTGACGGATCCCGGCATCCCCAATGCGACGCCAGTTCGTCGTCATGACACTCGCGGTCACGTCCATGGTCGTGATCGCGTTCGTGGTGCCGCTCGCGTTCCTGTTGCGCACGATCGCCTCCGACCGCGCCGTCAACCAGGCGAACTCCGACGCGCAGTACGTCGGGCAGATCATCGCGGGAGTGAGTCGCAGCGACGCGCCGCCGCTCGTCGCGCAGGCCGACGCGTCGACCGCCGGTACGATCACCGTGTACTACGCCGACGGCACCGTCGTCGGCGATCGATCTCGTCCCGACGCCGACAGCCTGGAGCTCGCGCGCCGCGGCCGTTCGTTCAGCCAAACGTCGTCGCACGGCGTCGACGTCTACCTGCCGGTGCTCGGAGCGGCACGGCAAACGGCAGTCGTGCGCGTCAGCGTCGCGCGCGCGACCCTCGAACGCGGCGTTCATGCTGCGTGGTGGGCCCTCGCCGCGCTCGGGCTCGTCCTCGTCGCGCTCGCCGGGCTCGTCGCCGATCGCATGGCGCGCTCGGTGACCCGGCCGATGCGCACGCTCACGGAGATCGCGCGGCGGCTCGGCGGTGGGGATCTCGAGGCGCGCTCCGAGGTGAAGGGTTCCCCCGAGGTCGCCGAGGTGAGCCGGGCGCTCGACATGCTCGCGACCCGGATCGGCGACCTCCTCCAGGCCGAGCGCGAGCACGCGGCCGACCTGTCCCACCGCCTGCGGACACCGCTCACTGCGCTCCGGCTCGATGCCGAACGGCTGCACGACCGGGAGGAGGCCGTACGGATCGAAGCCGCCATCGACGACCTCGAAGACGTCGTGACGAGCGTCATCGCCGACACCCGGCGCGAGCGGCGCTACGACGAGCGGGGCGTGGATCTCGGCGAAGTGGTACGCGAGCGGATGACGTTCTGGAGCGTGCTCGCCCGCGGTCAGCAACGCGCGATCGAACTGCGGCTGCACGACGGTCCCCTACCGGTCGACGCCCACCGCCACGACGTGCAGGAGCTCGTCGACGTCCTCGTCGGCAACGTGCTGCGGCACACGCCATCGGGGACCGACGCGCGCGTCACGACGGCGCCACGCGACGAAGGCGGTGGGCGGCTCGTCGTCGAGGACGCGGGATCGGGCTTCGACGCCGACGAACCGTCGACCGCACGCGGAACCGGGCTCGGCCTCGACATCGCGCGTCGAGTCGCGCAGGAGACCGGCGGCGGCATCGCGCTCGGGACCAGCGATCTCGGTGGCGCGCGGGTCGCCGTCGAGCTCGCTTCCCAGCGCCCCTGAGCCCGATCGCGCGGCGCGCGATCGGGAAGGCGCACGCGGCGCGCAGGCGCGCCGCGCGCGGGACCCGAATCGGCCCTCCATCCAAAGTCATGTGCAAGTCGCGGGCAAATGACCCGCGCGCGGCTTCATTTCTCGAAGCGGACAACCGACAATGCGTGTCGCCACACCCCCCATCCCGGAGGTACCCGTGACCCTCAGCCGGACCACCGTTCGCGCCCTTGCCGCATCCGTCGTCTTCGTCGCCGCCGGCGCGACCGTCGCCGCGGCGGCGGTCTTCCACCTCCCCGTCCTCGGCTTCGGCCCGGCGCCGTCGGCGGCGGCGGCGAGCGCGACTCCGGTCGCCGCGGTGCGCGACGCGGTGACCCCGCGCAAGGTGTACAAGACCCGCTACGTCGACGACGTCGTGCACGCCCCGGCCGCGACGACGCCACCGTCGAGCTCCCGCGGCTACCGATCCGCACCCGGCGCGACCGCGGCGGCGCCGACCGCCGCGCCCGTGACCGGGGCGACGGCACCGGCGCCGAGCACCTCGACGACCGGCGCGCCGACGCCGAAGGCACCGACGACCACGCAGGCACCCGTCTCGACCACCACCCCGCCGACGACCACCCCGCCCGACGACGGCGGATACGACGGCGGTCATGGTGGGCACGAGGGCGGCGACGACGTGGTGGTGGGCCAGTGACGGCCGACGCGAACCGGCCGCGCCCGTCGGGCTCGGCCGCCGAGCGCGCGGCCGCGGCCCGAGCCAAGCTCGCCGCGAGCCGCGCCGGCGGCGAGGCTCCCGCGCCCGAACCGCGACCCGCCCCCGCGCCGCGGCCGGTGGCCGAACCCCGGCCCACCGGCGACGTGCTGCCCACCCGCCCGCGGCGCCGCCGCCGGATGGCCGCAGCCGGAGGGCGGGTCGCGGCCACCGGTCTGAGCACGGGCGCGTTGCTCACGATCGTCGGCGCGATCGGAGCGCACTCACCGGTCGCGGCGACGACGAACCTCGCGGCGGCAACCACGCCGACCGAGCCGCCGAGCGCCGCGCGTGCGACGACGCCGACCACGATCGTGTGGAAGGTCGTGCACCGCACCGTCGTCGTCACCGACCCGCCAACGAGCGCCGGCGCGACGAGCGGCGGTGGCGGAACGCGCAGCCGCGGCGGGACGACGTCCGCGTCGTCGGGCGGCGGAGGCACCGCGTCGGCGCCGAGCGCACCGTCCGCGCCGTCGGCGCCGTCGGCGCCGTCCGCACCGTCCGCGCCGAGCGCGCCGAAGGGCGGGACGACACCGCCTCCGAAGCCCGCGCCCACCCCGCCGCCGACCGCGGCCCCCGCACCCCCGCCGCCCGCCCCGGCCCCGCAGCCCCCGGCGTGCAAGGGATCGAAGTGCCCCTGACCGCCACGGAACCGATCGTCACCCACGAGATCCCGTCGATGGGCTCGACCGCCGAGCTCATGATCGTCGGCGGCGCGGGAACCCTGCTCGTCGAGTGGGCGCTCCTGCGGCTCGAGCAGCTCGAAGCGGCCTGGAGCCGGTTCCGGCCCGACAGCGACGTCGCGCGCCTCGACCGGCAGGCGGGAAGCGGGCCCGTCTCGGTCTCGGCCGACACGGCCGACGCCGTCGGCCGGGCGCTCTCGCTCTGGTACGTCACGGACGGGCGCTTCGACCCGACGATCCGGCGCGCGCTCGAGGCGGCCGGCTACGACCGCACGTTCCGGATGGTCGCGTCCGACGGCCCGGTGCCGGCCGCAGCCCCCCGGCCGGCACCGGGATGCGACGGCCTGCGCGTCGACCGGGTCCACTCGACCGTCTCGGTCCCCGACGGCGCCGCGCTCGACCTGGGCGGCATCGGCAAGGGGCTCGCCGCGGATCTCGTCGCAACCGGCCTGATCGCGCGCGGCGCTCGCGGCGCGTGCGTAGCCCTCGGCGGTGACGTGCGCGTCGCGGGCACCGGGCCCGACGGTGACGCCTGGCTCATTCCCGTCGAGGATCCGCTCGACGAATCCAAGACACTGTGCACGCGCCGGCTCGACGGCAGCGCGATCGTCACCAGCACCACCCGGTTCCGGCGCTGGACGCGGGGCGGACGCGAGCTGCATCACCTCATCGACCCGCAGACGGGGACGTCGGCGGATCGGGGCGTGACCGCGGTCATCGCGGCCGGCGACGAAGCCTGGTGGGCCGAAGGCGTCGCCAAGGCCGCACTGATCGCCGGCGTCACCGACGGGCTCGAACTGCTCGAACGGCTCGGCGTCGCCGCGCTCGTCGTCGACGACGACGGTCACCACCATTGCACCCCGACTTGGGAGGACGCGTGATCGCAGGGATGGACGGACGCGTCTGGTGGTGGCTGTCACGCGCCTCGGGCATCGTCGCGTGGGTCGTCGTCGCGGCCGCGGTCGTGTGGGGTCTCCTCGCGTCGACCCGCCTGATCCGGCGCAAGGGCCTGCCGGCTTGGATCCTCGATCTGCACCGCTATCTCGGCACGCTCACGATCGTGTTCGTGGCGATCCACGTGGCCACGATCTACGCCGACTCGTTCGTACAGTTCTCGGCGAAGCAACTGTTCGTTCCGTTCGCGTCGACGTGGCGACCGCACGCGGTCGCGTGGGGCATCTTCGCCACGTACCTGCTCGTCGCGATCCAGACGACGTCGTGGGCGATGCGCATGCTCCCGCGCAAGCTCTGGCACCGCGTCCACGTGCTGAGCATCCCGATGCTGGCCATGGCGACGGTCCACGGCTTCCTCGCCGGTACCGACCGCATCAACCGCGCGTGGCAGTGGGGCTGTTTCGCCGCCGTGCTCGGGATCCTGTTCCTACTGACGGTCAGGCTCGCGTCGCCGTCGCGCGCGGCGCGCACAGGGGCGACGACCACGGCCCGGCTCCCCGACCGCGCACGGGAGCCGCGCGAGGAGGCCGAGATCGCCGTGTGACCGTGCGCCTGACGCGGCTACTCGCCGCGGAACACCGGGGCGCGCTTCTCGACGAACGCGCGGATCGCCTCGGCGCTGTCGGCGGTCATCGTCGCAAGAATCTGCGTGCGGTTCTCGAGCTCGATCGCGGCGTCGAAGCTGGCGGCGTCGAGGTTCGCCCACACCACCTGCTTCGTCATCCACATCGAGAACGGGCTGTTCGCGACGATCTGCTCCGCGATCTCGATCGCGGCGTCGACCACGGTGCCGTCGTCGACGACGCGCGCGACGAGCCCGATGCGTTCGGCCTCCTCGGCGTCGAAGGGGCGGCCCGTGAGCAGGATCTCGAACGCGCGCGCGGCGCCGACGTAGCGCGGCAGCAGGTAGCTCATCCCGCACTCACCGGCCGACAGGCCGATCTTCACCGCCGCGACGTGGAAACGAGCGGATCGCGACGCGATCCGGATGTCGGCACCGAGGGCGAGGGCGAATCCCGCGCCCGCGGCCGGACCGTTCACCGCCGCGATCACCGGCTGGCGCATCGATCGCAGCGTGCGGACCATCTCGACGAAGGTCTCCTGCCCGACGAGCCGGCGAGCAGGACCGCGACCGAGCCCGTCGCCGCCCGGAGACTGCTGGAGGTCGACGCCCGCGGCGCCCTGGAGGTCGAGCCCGGCGCAGAACCCCCGGCCCGCGCCCGTGAGGATCACGGCCCGGCACGCCTCGTCGGCACCCACCCGGCGGAACGCGTCGGGGATCGCGCGCACCAGATCGGGCGACAGCGCGTTCAGGCGCTCCGGGCGGTTGAGCCGCACCAGCGCAATACCGGGGCGCGGCCACTCGACCTCGACCGGACCGGATTCGGGAGTCGTCGCCATCGCGGGATCGTAGGTGACGGCGACGGAACGCGACCCCGCCCGCAGCCCGCGAGACTGCAACGCGTGCGCGCGGTGCGGATGCCCGAAGCCTCGGACCTTGCGGGCGCGGCCGCGGTCGTGCACCGACATCTCGCGCCGACTCCGGTCGTCGCCGCGCCGCAATTGGGCGCCGATGTCTGGCTGAAGCTCGAGACGCTGCAGCCGACCGGGTCGTTCAAGGTTCGCGGCGCGCTCGTCGCGGTCGAAGCCGCCCTCGCGCGTGACGCCGGTGTCCGGATCGTCACCGCGTCCGCGGGCAACCACGGACTCGGCGTCGCGTTCGCGGCCGCGCACCTCGGCGCCGACGCGACGATCGTCGTGCCGGTGAACGCGTCGGAGGTGAAGCTCGCCGCACTCGCGCACTTCCCCGCGACCGTCGTGCGCCACGGCGACAGCTACGACGAGGCCGAGCGCCACGCGCTGGAGCTCGCCGCGCGCGGTTTCGTCTACGTCTCGCCCTACAACGACCCCGACGTGATCAGCGGCCAGGCCTCGATCGCGCTCGAGTTGCACGAGCAACTCCCCGATCTCGCCTCGATCGTCGCACCGATCGGCGGCGGCGGGCTCGCGTCGGGGCTCGCGCTCGCGGCGTCGACGATGGACGGCGTCTCGGTGCGCGCGGTGGAGGCGGAACGCTCTCCCGCGTGGCAAGCCGCGCTCGCCGCCGGTGAACCGGTCACGGTGACCGTCGGGCCGACCCTCGCCGACGGTCTCGCGGGCAACCTCGAACCCGGCACCGTGACCTTTCCCCTCGTGCAGCGCCTCGTCGCCGCGGTCGGCGCGGTCTCGGAAGCGCAGATCGAGGACGCGATCCGGTTCCTCGTCGAGCACCACGGAATCGTGGCGGAGGGTTCCGCAGCCGTTGCGGTTGCCGGCGTGCGCACCGGTCGGGTCGTGACCGGCGGCGTCACCGCGGTCGTCGTCACCGGCCGCAACCTCGCCCGATCGAAGCTCGCCGCGATCCTCGCCGCCTGACCGGAGCCGAGCGCATCGCGCCGGTTCACACCGTGCCGGCTCGCAAGGAAGCGCTCAGGAGCGCGACGCACGACCGTCGCACGAACGCGACCGGCCGGCAACACCGCAGACGGACGATCGACGCGCCGGAAGTCGGAAGGGAGGCGCGATGCCACGATCCGAGTCCCGTCGAGCGAACCGAAGCGCAGCTTCGGAGGAGGGTTCCGCTCGCCCGCCTCCGTGACGTCCCGGAGCGGGGCACAACGGCGTGCCACCCGCTTCGTTCTCCCGGCCGGTCCGGTTACCGCGCCAGTGCGGCCGCGACGGGATCGGCGTCGCGCACGGTGCGGTCGAGCAAGCGGCGGGCCGTCCCTCCGAGGAAGAGCGCCATCGCCTCCTCGTCGAGCGGCAAGGCCTTCGCCTCCGCCAGCGACCGCCGCATCGGGAACCACGGCTCGTCGCTCCCCCACAGCATCCGGCCCCGGTAGGTGGAGGTGTTCATGAACTTCACGAGGTTCGGATCGAAGTAGCGCGGGGCGAACGCCGTGCACGAGAGGTACAGGTTCGGCCACTTGCGCATGTAGTTCATGAGCAGCTCTTCGTACGGGTGGCCCATGTGCGCGCCGATGATCACGAGATCGGGGAAGTCGATCATCACGTCTTCGAGCAGCTCCGGGTGCTGCACGCGCGACCGCACGCGCGGGCCGGGGACACCGACGTTGATGCTCACCGGGATCCCGAGCTCCTCACACACCTGGTAGATCGGGTAGTGGCGCGCGTCGTTGATCGGGATCTGCGACGCGAGCGGCATCACGCGCACGAGCGAGAACCGTGGGTGCTGCGCCAGCTCGCGGATCCGGCGCACGTCGCGCGTCGGGCGGATCTTGTCGCCGACGCCGCTGCACACGAGGAACCGTCCGGGGTGGGCGTCGGCGATCTCGAGGTTCGCTTCCGTCCCGCGATCGAGGCCGCTCACGACGACGCCCGTCGCGACGCCGAGCTCGTCCATCAGGGCGAGCATCGCGTCGACGCCGACGCCGGCGCTGCCATCGCCCCCGAGGTACCCCGGGATGTGCGCGTTCTCGGCCTGCCCGAGGAATGCGGCCGCCGACTGCGGCGTGACCAGATTGACCCAGATGTCGAGAAGATCGGTGCTCATGGTCGCACTCGCTGCGGGGCGGGATACCCGCCCCGCGGACGCTCGCCGTTCCGCACGCGGGACGGGAGCGAGTCGCTCTTGTGGCTCACGGTGCCTGCTTTCCTTCCGGCTCGGCGGCGCGGAATCGTGCTCCCCGGGTCCCTGACGCTAGCGTCAGGTTCGTGACGACAGCAACGACGACCCCGACCGGCGGCCCGCTCGCCGACCGCTACGTGGTGATCTCGGCCGACTGCCACGCCGGCGGATCCATGGACCAGTACCGCGAGTACCTCGAGGCGAAGTACGTCCCCGACTACGAGGCCTGGCGCGGCGCGTACAAGAACCCCTTCCGCGACCTCCAGGGCAACAGCCGCAGCCGCAACTGGGACGACGACCGCCGCATCGCCGACCTCGAGGCCGACGGCACGGTCGCCGAGATCGTCTTCCCGAACACGGTGCCGCCGTTCTTCCCCACGGGCGCGCTCGTGGCGCGCCCACCGAGCGCCGACGACCTCGAACTGCGCTGGGCCGGCCTGCGCGCCCACAACCGCTGGCTCGCCGACTGGTGCGCGCGCCACCCCGAGCGGCGCGCCGGCATCGCGCAGGTGTTCCTCAACGACGTCGACGCCGCGATCGCCGAGGTGCGCTGGGCCCGCGAGCACGGGCTGCGCGGCGGCGTGCTCATCCCCGCGCCCCCCGACGACACCGACATCGCGCCGCTCTACTCCCCGCACTACGACCCGCTGTGGAAGGTGTGCGAAGAGCTCGAGATGCCGGTGAACCACCACTCCGGCAGCGGCCACCCCGACTACGGCGACTACCCCGCGTCGGGCGCGATGTGGCTCATCGAGACCGGCTGGTTCGCGCACCGCGCGTTCTGGCAGGTGATCATGAGCGGGGTCTTCGAGCGCTTCCCGAACCTCAAGTTCATCCTCACCGAGTCGGGGTGCTCGTGGATCGTCGACACGCTGCGCATGCTCGACGGCTTCCACATGCAGATGGCCATGGGCCGCATCGGCGAGCTGAAGTTCGACAAGGACGACCGCCTCCCCCGCCCGCCGAGCGAGTACTTCACGCAGAACTGCTACGTCGGCGTGAGCTTCCCGGGCGTGATCGAGGCCCGCGGGATGAAGAAGCTCGGCCTCGAGAACATGATGTGGGGCAGCGATTACCCGCACCACGAAGGCTCGACGCCGTTCTCGCGTGAGCTGCTGCGCATGGGCTTCGCCGACTGGTCGCCCGACGACATGCAGCAAGTCCTCGCCCGCACCGCCGCGAAGGTCTACGGCTTCGACATCGACAAGCTCGCCCCCCTCGCGGCGAAGGTCGGCCCGACGGTCGAGGAGCTGCAAGTCCCGATCGACGGCATCCCCGAGGGCGCGACGAGCCCCGGCTTCTACCGCTAGCCGAGGAACTTCACGAGGATGAGGCACGGGTTGTCCGGGCCCCAGATGTCGTGGCGCTCTTCGAGCGGGACGAACCCGACGCCCTCGTAGAAGGCGCGCGTGTACGCGCGTACTCCGGCGATTCACCCGAGGGGCCGAACGTCTTCACCTGGAGCACCCGCACCCCGTCGGCGCGCAACCCCGACTCCACGTGCGCGAGGAGCCGCCGCCCGATGCCCGATCGGTGAAGATCGCCGCGCACCGCGATCAACTCGATCTCCGCGGCGAGCGGGTTGTGCACGCGCACGAGGCAGGCGCCGACGATCTCGCCGTCGACGCGCGCGACCGTGGTGGGCAACGACTCCGCCTCGCGCACGTAATTCGCGTTCGACTCCGGCAGCCCGAACCAGAGCGGCAGCCCGCGCAGTAGCCGGTCGACGGCCGCGGGCCAGGAGCCGCCGCTCGCGATCTCGACGTCGATCATCGTCGGGCGCGCCGGTTCAGAGCTCGACGAGCTCGAACGAGACGGCGTAGCGCGTCCCGAACTGCTCGCCCGCGCCGCGCGCCCAGTCGGTGAGCATCTCGCGCGGGTTCCCGCCGACGTGCGCGAGATACGCGGCGTGCTGCTCCAACGACGCGATGCCGCGTTCGAGGTGCTCGCTCACGTCGACCGCGTGTGCCGCGCGGTGCGAGCCGCTGATCGCCGCGTAGCGCACACCGCCCCACGGCTCCGATCCCCCCGGTTCGGCGAAGACCCAGCGGTTCCCGGCGTCGCGCGCCGCATCGAGCAGCGCGGTTCCGACGTGACGGTGGTCGGCCATGTTCGGGGCGCCGCCTCCCCACTCGGGATGGTGGTTCAGGGTGACGACGAGCTCGGGCCGGTGCCGCCGGATCGCGAGCGCGAAGTCGCGCCGCAGCGGGAGCCCGTACTCGATCACCCCGTCGCGGTGGTCGAGGAACTCGACGTCGTCGACGCCGACGACCGCGGCGCTTGCGCGCTCCTCCGCCTCGCGCACCCGCGCGCACTCCTGCGGCTCGAGGCCGTCGATGCCGGCCTCGCCGCGCGTCGCGAGGAGGTAACTCACGTGCTTGCCCGCGTCGGTCCAGCAGGCGATCGCGCTCGCCGCGCCGTATTCGAGGTCGTCGGGATGCGCGACGACAGCGAGCGCGCGCGTCCAGTCGTCGGGGAAAGGCAGGAGCTGATCGGTCACGCGGCGATCATACGGGTGCGCGCGCGGGCTCGGCTCCGATCAGGGATCTCCGACGCGCCGGGCCGCGTACGTGGGCCATGATCACATGGTGCCGATCGAATACGACGCCGGCTACGGCCGGTTGCTCGAGACCCGAGTTCGCGTCGCCACGTGGAACCTGTGGGGTCGCTACGGACCGTGGGAGGCGCGACTCCCAACGATCATCGAGACGCTGCGGCGCGTCGACGCCGACATCGTCGGCCTCCAAGAGGTGTGGGAAGACGATCGCCGCAGCCAGGCGCAGGAGATCGCCGAGGCGTTGGGTTTCGCCGCGGCCGGCGGTGTCGTCTACGCCGCGAACCTCGAGCGCGACGGCGCGCGGTCGGGCAACGCGGTGCTCTCGCGGTGGCCGCTCGCGATGTCGGAGGTACGCACGCTGCCACGTGTCGCGGGCGACGCCGCCGACGACGAGGGTGAGGAGCGCCTCTGCGTGCTCGCCGAAGTTGCCGGTCCGCGCGGCCCGATCCAGGTCTACTGCGCGCACCTGAGCTGGCGGGGCGACCACAGCGCGGTGCGGCAGGCGCAGGCCGCGGAGATCTGCCGCTTCGTGCGCGAGAAACGACCCCGGCCGTTCCCGGCCGTGCTGCTCGGCGACCTGAACGCGGATCCCGACAGCGACGAGCTGCGGATGCTCACCGGTCAGACGACGGTACCGGTGCCGGGGGTGATGTTTCGCGACGTGTGGACCTGGACCGGACACGCCGATCCCGGTGCCACATGGTCGAACGCCAACCCGTTCGCCGCGGCCAGCCTCGACCTCGACCGCCGCATCGACCACATCCTCGTCGCGGCACCGAAGGCCGCCGGCTGCGGGCAACCGCTCTCGATCCGCATCATCGGCGAGACCGAGATCGACGGCATGCTCGGCTCCGACCACTACGGGCTCGTCACCGAGCTGCGGTACTGAGCACGCGAGCGGCACCGTGCCATAGGGTTCGGGCGTGATCCTCACGGAGACGAGCGTCGACGCGGCTGCGCTCGAAGCCGCCACGGGTTGGGCGATGAAACCCGAGGGCGCGTGCAAGGCCGACGTGTGCGTACCGCTTCCCGCGCCGGTACGCACCGACGACGGCCGGATCGACGTGACCGTTCTCGCGCAACGCCTCGGCATGCCGCTCGTCGAGGACACCGAGCACGGGCTCTTCGCACTCGGCCCCGAGACGACGGTCACGGGCCGCGCGCTCACCACGGCCGTCGCGCCCGACCTCGAGCTGCCCGACCACGACGGCAACCCGTTCAAACTCTCGAGCCTGCTCGGCAAGAAGGTGGTGCTCGTCGCCTGGGCATCCTGGTGAGGGTGCCGCTTCGACCTGCCCGGGTGGCAGGCACTGCGTACCGAGCTCCATCCCGCCGGTCTCGAAGTGGTGACCGTCGGCCTCGACGTCGACCCTGACGCGGCCCGACCGTTCATCGAGGCCGCGCACCCCGATCACCCGTCGCTGATCGACGTCGCGCATGTCGTCGACGAGAAGTTCGGTGTCGTCAACGTGCCCAACGGCGTGTGGATCGACGAGGCCGGCATGATCGTGCGACCGGCCGAGCCGGCACAGCCGGGCTCGAACGAGGCAACCGAATCGTTCCGCACGATCGATCTGTCGACGCTGCCTCCCGACATCGCCGCGATGCTCACCGAGGCCCGCAAGATCCGCAGCGAACCCGAGCGCTACGTCGAGATGCTGCGCGATTGGGTCGCTCGGGGCTCCGACAGCCCCTACGCGCACACCCCCGAAGAGGTGATCGCGCGCTCGGCACCGCGCACCGACCACGACGCAAGGGCGGCGGCCCACTTCGAGCTCGGTCAGCACCTGCACGCAGCTGGCGACCATCCGGGCGCGATCGTGCACTGGCGCGAAGCGCACCGGCTCGCGCCCGACAACTGGACCTACAAGCGCCAGGCGTGGAACTTCGAGGACCCCGTGCGCCAGGGACACACCGACGCTTACGACGGCTCGTGGTACGAGGACATCGTCAAGCTCGGCGCCGAGAACTACTACCCGCCGCTCGTGCCCTGACGACGCGGGGCCTCACGCCATCGATCGGAGCGCGCCGGCAACGCGTGCCGCGCCCCTCGCCGCGAGAACGCCGCCGGCGAGCATGACGATCGCCGCTCCGAGCAGCGGCGGCGCGAACGGCGAACCGGGGCCCGTGACATCCGCCAGGAACCGCGGCGCCGTCGCGGCGACCGCGACCCACCAGACGATCGTGCCGGCGAAGACGACGGCCATCGCGGCCGACAGTCCGAGGGCAAGGCCGCCGACCGTACGCACGACCCGTGGTGAGAGGTCGAGCCGCGCGACGACCTGAACCGACGCAATCGTCCACGCCACGGTCATCGCGACGAACAGCGCGGCCGCACCCAGCCCCACGATCCCGTACGACCACACGCCCCCATTGCGTTGCGCCGTCGACAGGTGCCGCGCCCAGAGGCTCATCGAGGTGCCTGCGGCGACGGTGAAGACGGTCAGGACGACCACGCGCGTCACGGGCCGGCGTATCGAAACCCATCCTCCGGCGCGTACGAACCGCACGAACGCGGGCAGCACAACGGCGGCCGCGAGTCCCACGATCGCGGCACCGACGGCAGCCGCGCCCTGGACCGCACCGAAACCGACCGCCGGCACCGGGTGCCGCCGAGGAACGACGACCGCGTCCCAGTGCTCGGACACCTTCGCCAGCGCGACCCCGCCGATCACGAACAGCGCCCACGCGCACAACACGAGGCTGGCGCCGTCGCGCACTCGCGCGGGCGCCAACCGACGCGGGTTGGCCGACCAGAGCACACGCGCGTGCTCGCCGAGCCCGGCGCGCGCGAGCGCGAAGCGCGCGCTCGCAGGGATGTCGCGGTCGCCGTAGGTGTCCTCGAGCAACGCGGCGAGCTCGGCGCCGTAGCGGGCGCGCCACGCCGCGGGATACCAGCGCAGCTGCGCGTCGAAGCGCTCGTCCCCGAGATCAGACGGCTGCGGACGAGGGTGTTCCATCACGCCCACCCGACCCGCCGCGCGAACGAGAGGCCGAGTCGTTGCGCGCCCTCCGACGCCAGCGCGTGCATGTCGCGCACTGCGCGCTCCAGCTCCCGCTGCCCTGCGGCCGTGATGCGATACGGACGCCGCCGCTCCTCCTGCCCGGACGGCTCGATCAACCCCCGCTCGTCGAGCCGGCCGATCGCGCCGTAGAGGGTGCCGGGCCCCAGCGTCACGCCGGCAAACGCCTCGATGTCCTGCGCGAGCGCATACCCGTGCTTCGGACCCGAGGCCAGGCTCGTGAGGATCAGGATCGCGGGCTCGTTGGCCCGTTCGAGTGAGGTGTTTCTCGCCACGCCGGGCAGATTACTACGTCAGACGTAGTAGTCAAGCCGGCCCCGGGCGGGCCTCAGCTCGGTGAGAACGGCACCGTCTCGTAGCCGCGCACCGTGCTCGTGTGCACCCACCGCAGGCCCGACTCGTCGATCTCCCACGCCGGGAATCGAGCGAGGGTCTCGTCGATCGCAACGCGCGCCTCGAGCCGGGCGAGCGCGGCGCCGAGGCAGAAGTGCGGGCCGTACCCGAACGACGCGTGACGGCTCATCTGCCGGCGCACGTCGAGGCGGTCGGGGTCGGGATACTCGCGCTCGTCGCGGCCCGCGCTGCCCGTGATCAGCGCGACCTTGGTCTCGGCCGGGATCGACACGCCGTGCAGCTCGACCGGGCGCGTCACCCAGCGAGCCTGGATCGGCGACGGCGCCTCGTAGCGCAGCAGCTCCTCGATCGCGTTGGGCAGGAGCGCGCGGTCCTCCACGAGCAGCGTGCGCTGGTCGGGATTCCGCGCGAGCAGCACCGCCGCCCAGCTCAGCAGGCGCGCGACGGTCTCGTTGCCGGCACCCGAGAGCAACCCGATGAACGCGAGCAGCTCCATGTCGTCGAGGCGGCGCGGGGTGCCGTCGTCGATGGTGATCTCCGATTGCACGAGCGCGGTGATCAGGTCGTCACGAGGCTCGGCGCGCCGCTCCTTGATCAGGTCGAAGAAGTACCCGTAGAGGTGCACGACCTCGGGCTTGCTCGTGAGCGTCTCGCCGGGCTCGATGTGCAACATCTCGTCGGTGCGCCGGCGGACCATCTCCTGGTCGGCTTCGGGGACCCCGAGCAGCGAGCCGATCACCATGGCGGGCAGCTTCGCCGCGAACTCCTGCACGAAGTCGAACGGCCCCGCACCGATCATCGGGTCGAGGTACCGGCCGACGAGCTCGCGGATCCGCGCCTCGAGCGCGGCGGTCCGCCGCGGTGTGAACGCGCGGCTCACGAGAGAGCGCAGCACCGTGTGGTACGGCGGGTCCTGGAAGATCATCGGCGCGAACGCCTCGAGCGGGTGGTCGATGATCTCGAGCACGGTTCCGCGCGCCGAGCTGAACGTCTCGACGTCGCGGGACGCCTCGTACACGTCGCCGAAACGACTCAGCGCGTAGAACCGGTACTGCTCGTTCCAGTAGACGGGCGCCTCGTCGCGCATCCGCTTCCAGACCGGATGCGGATTCGCGTCGATGTCGTAGTCGTACGGGTCGTAGGCAATGGGTACCGCCGTCACGCCGTCTGCGCCTCCGTCGTCGACGAGCCGACGCGAGCCCGCGCTCAGCCGACGATCGACTTGAGCTCGACGTAGTGCTCGAGGCCCTCGCGCCCGAACTCGCGACCGACGCCCGACGCCTTGTAGCCACCGAACGGCGCCACGAAGTCCATCGTGTACTGGTTGACGCCGAAGGTGCCGGTGCGCACGCGGCGGGCGATGTCCATGCCCTTGTCGTGGTCGCCCGTCCACACGGAGCCGGCCAGGCCGTAGTCGCTGTCGTTGGCGATGCGCACCGCGTCGCGCTCGTCGTCGAACGGGATGACCGCGAGCACGGGCCCGAAGATCTCCTCGCGCGCGATGCGCATGGAGTTGTCGACATTGGCGAACACGGTCGGGCGGACGTACCAGCCCTTGTCGAGCCCCTCGGGACGGCCGTTGCCGCCGACGACGACACGAGCGCCCTCTTCCTGGCCGAGCGCGATGTACTTCTCGACGCGCTCCTGCTGGCGCTCGGCGACGAGCGGCCCGATCTCGGTGGTGGCGTCGGCCGGGTCGCCGACCGTCATCGCACCGACCATCGCGCCGAGCGCGTCGACGACCTCGTTGTAGCGCTTCTTCGACGCCAGAATGCGCGTCTGCGCGACGCAGGCCTGGCCGTTGTTCATGAGCGATGCGAACTTCAGCCCCGCCATCGTGGTGTCGAGGTCGGCGTCGTCGAGGATGATCGCGGCAGACTTTCCGCCGAGCTCGAGGCTCACGCGCTTGAGCTGCTCGCCGCAGATCGCGGCGATCTTGCGCCCGGCCGCCGTCGAGCCCGTGAACGCGACCTTGTCGATGCCGGGGTGGCGCACGAGGTGCTCACCGACCTCGCGACCCGCGGGCAGCACGCTCACGACGCCCTTGGGAACGCCGGCCTCGTTCAGCAGGTCGGACACGAACAGCGCGTCGAGCGGCGTCTCCGGCGACGGCTTGATGACGATCGAGCAGCCCGCGAGCAGCGCGGGTGCGAGCTTCGACATGGTCACGAACTGGGGCACGTTCCACGGCACGATCGCGGCAACGACGCCGACCGCCTCGTGGCGCACGAGCACCTCGGGTGCGAGGCTTCCCTTGCGGATCTCCTCCCAGGGAAACTCCGACGCGACCTGAATGAAGGAGTTCAGCATCATCCACGGCGCCGGGGTCTGCGCGAGCTGCGAGAAGCCGATCGGCGAGCCCATCTCGGTGGTGATGACCTCGGCCAGCTCCATCATGCGGCCCGCATAGATCTCCGCGAACTTCGAGACGACCGCGATGCGGTCGGCGGGTGCCGCAAGACTCCAGGTCCCTTCGTCGAACGTCGCGCGCGCCGCGGCGACCGCCTTGTCGACGTCGGCCTCGGTGGCCTCGGGCACGCGGCCCACGAGCTCCTCGGAGTGCGGGGAGATCACGTCGATCGTGGCCGTGCCGGCCGGGTCGACCCACTCGCCACCGATGAACAGCTGCTGGTACTCGAGCATGTGTCGACTCCTCTCGGGGACTGCCGCGCCGACGTTAGCGGCCGCGCCCGGCCTCCCGAAACCCGGCCCTCAGGGCGGGCGCGGTCGCGGCACCCACCCGTGCGCTTGACCGAACGGGGCGCTGGCACCACGATCGTCGCCGTGACTGCCCGAGTGATCGATGCCGACGGGCACGTGCTCGAACCCCTTGCGGCGTGGGAGCACCTGCCCGACGAGTTCCGTCCCCGGACCCACCGCGACTCCTACGGCCTCGACCACGTGCTGGTGGGCGACCAGGAGATCGTGACCGTTTCGCTCGGCCTGCTCGGCACGCCCGGGTCGCGCATGAACGAGATCGAGGGCTCACCGACGTTCGAGGAGGCCCAACCCGGTGGATTCGACCCCCGGCTGCGACTCGCCGACATGGACGTCGAGGGCATCGACGTCGCGGTGCTGTACCCGTCGGTCGGCTTGAACTTCTGGGCGATCGACGACGCCGAGGCGGCCGTCGCGCTCGCGCGCGCATACAACGACTGGCTCGCGAGCTACTGCGACACGGATCGCACGCGGCTCTACGGCGCCGCGATGCTCCCGCTCCAGGATCCCGACGCGTGCGTGCACGAACTGCGGCGCGCGCACGAGGAGCTCGGCTTCCCGGCCGCCTTCGTGCGCCCCAACCCATGCTGCGGCCGCAGCCTCACCCATCGCGCCCACGAGGCCGTGTGGACCGCGGCCGAGGAGCTCGGCGTCACGATCGGCATCCACGAGGGCTCGTCGAACGCGATCCAGACGCTCGGCAGCGACCGGCCGTTCAACCCGCTGATCCTGCACGCGGTGTCGCACGCCTTCGAGCAGATGCTCGCGTGCGCGCAGCTCATGGCCTTCGGAGTGATGGACCGCCACCCCGACCTCCGGTTCGTCTTCCTCGAGGCGGGCGGCGGCTGGATGCCGTACTGGCTCGAGCGTCTCGACGAACAGCGGCACGGCTTCGGCGGCTTCTGCCCCGAGATGCGGCTCACCGCGAGCGAGTACTTCGCGCGGCAGTGCTGGATCAGCTTCGAGATCGACGAGGCGACCCTGCCCGCACTCGTGCCCTTCGTCGGCGAGGACCACATCGTCTGGGGCTCCGACTACCCCCACCACGACTCGACGTTCCCCGGCGCGCTGAAGGAGTTGCGCGACGTGATCGACCCGCTGGCGCCCGAGGTGCAGGCGAAGATCCTCGGCGCCAACGCGGCCGCGCTCTACCGGCTGCCGTGAGCGACGTCGATGCGGCCGCCGGTTCTGCGAAGGGGCCGCGCGAGACCGCCACCGCCTACTTCCGCGCAATCGCGACGCGCGATGTCGAGACGATCCGGCGGCTGTTCGCTCCCGATGCCGAGCTCGTGTCGATGGCGGGAACCTTTCGCGGTCCCGACGAGATCGCCGAGTTCTACGCGCAGACCGCGTTCGGCTTCCACGACCTGATGCCTCACCCCGGTCCGTACCTCGTCGACGGCGAGCGTCTCGCCGTGGAGATCGAGCTCGAGATGGGCGGCAACCGCAACGCGGTCGCCGACTTCTTCACGATCCGCGACGGTCTCGTCCACCGCCTCGTGATCTACATGGGCCCGACCCTCGCGAAGGGTCAGGCGTCGTAGAAGAACGCGTCGTGCAAGCCGATCAGCTCGCGCTCGCGCGACGTGCCGGCACGGGCGATCGCATCGGGTGAGCACTGGTTCGCGACGTCGGTGGTGCGCACACGCTGCGCGAGGTCGCGCCGCGCGTAGTGCACCTGCAGGAAGAAGCGCCCCGATCCTCCCTGCGCCGGCAGCCCGCGGTGCCACACGTCGGAGACGAAGAGCGCGACGTCGCCCGCCTTCGCCTCGACGACCACCGGCGGCCGGCCGTCGTAGGTGAGGTCGTCGTCCGTCATCCGGTCGAAGGGCGCGAGGCGCCCGGATCGGTTGCTGCCGGGAACGATCGCGGTCGGGCCGTCGGCGCGCGTGCAGTCGGCGAGGTAGATGTGCGTCCCGATCGCGAAGACCGGGTACGGGATCCGGTCGTCCCAGTCGACACCCTCCGGCCGCGGGACGTGCGGCCCCGCGTCGCAGTGCCAGGGTCCGCCCCCGAAATCGGGCGGATTCCGCCACGCGGTGTTCGCGATCACGTGGCAGTCCTCGCCGAGCAGCGGCTCGATCACCGCGAGGATCTCGGGCTTCGCGATCGCCCGCTGGCAGGCCGCGCTGCGGTTGAACATCTCGTAGCGGAACTCCTCCTTGTCGTCGCGCGCCCGCTCGGGCGGGTACGCGACGAAGATCGCATCGATCTCGGCGGCGAGCTCGCCGACCTCGAGCGGCGTGAACGTGCCGGGTAGCAGCGCCCAACCGTCGTGCTCGAGCTGCACGCTCGCGGCCGGAGGTTCACCGTGGTAGACGCCGAGGTTCTTCAGCACGCGCTTGATCACGCAGCGAGCGTACCGAGTGCCGGTCCCGGCGGCACCCGCTGCGCTCGCCGGCGATCAGGCTGGCGTCGGCCTCTGACCGCCGGGGTACGCAACGGTGCCGTCGAGCGTCATCACCGCGATGTCGAGCCGGTCGAGAAGATCGAGGCTCACGTGTACGCCCCCGGTCCAGTCGGGCGGGCAGTCGCAGAGCACCAGCGCGCCCTCGACCATCGCCTCGATCGACTCGATCGCCGCGTCGGGGACCATCCCGCCCACGAGCGCCTCCGCGCCCTCGCTCATCACCGCGGCACGCGGCTCGATCGTGTTGACGCGCACTCCGGTCGACTGCGTCTCGATCGCGAACGCGTGCGTGATGCGGTTCAGCGCCGCCTTCGTCGCCCCGTAGACGCCGATCACCGTCGCGACGCCCGCCGTGCGGAACGGCGGCCCGGGCGCGACGCGCGCCGTCGCGCTCGAGACGTTGACGATCCAACCTTCGCCCTGCCCGACCATCACCGGCAGCACGGCCTGCACGAGATCGATCGGCGCCTCGACGTTCACCTCGAACATCAGTCGCCGACGGCGGAGCGGGTAGTCGAGCGTCGACGCGTAGATCGCCGCGGCCGCGTTGTTCACGAGGATGTCGATGCGACCGTCGAGCAGTTCGAGCGCGCGAGGCACGACGGTCGTGCGGCTGTCGGCGTCCGCGAGGTCGGCGACCACGGCCTCGGCGCGCACCCCGTAGCGGCGGCACCGTTCGACCGTCTCGACGAGACTGCCCGCGAGATGGTCGTGCTGCTCGAGCGTGCGCGCCACGACGACGACCGACGCGCCTTCGGCGGCCAGGCGCTCGGCGAGCGCCGCTCCGATGCCGCGACTCCCGCCCGTGACGACCGCGTTCCGGCCGCGAAACCGATTCACGTCGGTGCCGTCAGTCCCAGTAGGTACCGGCGAGCATCTGCTCCTGCAAGCCGCGGAACATGACGAGGTCGTCGGGATCCTCGGGCTTCTCCATCATCCCGTACGCGATCCCGCGCGTGCTCGTGCGCACCGACACGATCGCGAAGCGCTGCGCCGCGAAGACCTCGAACCACTCCAACGGCCCGACGCGCCGGCCGGTCTGCTGCTCGTAATCGGCGACGACGTCTTCGCGGCGCATGAAGTCGTCGATCCCGGGCAGCTCGAAGCGTTCCGCGAGGTCGTTGAAGAACCGGTGCAGGAAGATCATCCACGCAACGTCGGTCTCGGCCGGGCCGATGGTCGCCATCTCCCAGTCGAGCACCGCGACCGGCTCGAAGTCGCGGTACAAGATGTTGCCGATGCGCGCGTCACCCCAGTTGAGGACGGTCGGGCCCTCCTCCGGACGGTGCGCGTCGAGCCACTCGAAGGTGCGCTCGATGAGCGGATAGCGCACGCCTTCGCGCGCCCACTCGTAGTACCAGCGCTGGTAGCCCAGTTGCTGGTCGAGCGCGGAACGGCCGTGCTCCGGTTGCGCGAGAAACCCGAGATCGTGGGAGTCGGGAGTGATCTCGTGGAGCCGCGCGAGGACGCGCACCGAGCTGTGCTGCAACTTCGCGCGTTGCTCCGGTGTGGCGTCGAGCATCCAGCCGCCGAACACGTACGGCGGGATGTCGGGTGGCGCCTCACCCTCGATGCGCCGCATCACGAGGAACGGCGTTCCGACCCACTTCGGGTCGGTTTCGTAGGCGACGACGTCGGGTGCGGGAACGTCGGTGTGCTCACGCACGAGGTCCATACAGCGCCGTTGCAGGTCGAGGTCGTACTTCGGGAAGACGGGAACCAGCTCGGGCAGCGGCGCGAGCCGGGCCGCGAAGTGCTCGACGTCGCGGCCGGGACGCGTGACCGCGAAGAGCACGGTCTCGCTCGACATGCCGTTCCCCGGCGACGCGACGTCGCTCACTGTCGCATCGGCACCGAGCGCCTCCGCGGCCCAGCCACCGAGCGCGGCGCCGAGCTCGGCGAGGTCACGACGCCACGGCGTCCCGTATTCGGCCTCGTCCGGCATCGTGCGATCTCCCCCCGGTGGACCCTTCGATCCGCCGCAGGGTAGCGGCGCGCCCGCCACAATCGCGAGGTGCCGTGCTCCAAGGGCTCTCCGGTCGTCGTCGTCGGCCTCATGGCGACCGGCAAGACGACGATCGGGGCGCGGCTCGCCACGCAGCTCGGGCTGCCGTTCCACGACAGCGACGCCGAGATCGAGGCCGCGACGGGTGCGAGCGTGCGGGAGCTCGCGCAGTCGGAGGGCGCGGGCGCGATGCACGCGCGCGAGGCCGCGCAGCTGCTCGCGGTGCTGCATGGCGCGGCGACGACTCCATGCGTCGAGGCGGCCGCGGCGAGCACCATCGACGACGACGCATGCCGCGCCGCGCTGCGGGCCGCCTGCGTCGTGTGGCTGCGCGCGTCGAGCGCCACGATCCTTTCGCGCTTCGACCACGGCGACCACCGCCCGACGTTCGGCCTGCCACCTGCACGGCTCGTCGCACGCCAGCTCGCGCAGCGCGGTCCGCGCTTCGCGAGCGTGGCCGACGTCGTTGTCGACGTCGACGGCAAGGCGCCCGCCGCCATCGTCACGGAGATCGTCGCGGCGCTCGGGCCGTGACCGATGTCACGGAACGGAGGGGTCAAACCGTCCGCAGGATGACCGGAATCGACCCGTAGGCTCTTCGCACGCGCCGATGAGGTGGCCGATGAGTGGCCGATGAGTGGCCGATGAGTTGGCCGGCGCCGCGGCGTCTGATCTCCCGAAGGACGCGCCACCTCCCGCCTCCAGAACCGCCCGCCTCCAGAACCGCCCGAAGGAGTTCGCAACGATGAGCCTCGCCCGCCTCGCCCGCTGGTGCTACCGCCGTCGGCGGCTCGTGGTCGTGCTGTGGATCGTCGGCTTCATCGCGTTCAACGTCGTTGGCGCCGTGGTCGGCAACGCGTACAGCGACAACTTCAGCGGCGGGCACTCCGACTCGATCTCGGCCTTCGACCTGCTGAAGACCCGCTTCCCGTCGCGCGCCGGCGACACCGCCGACATCGTCTTCCAGGCCGACGCGGGCGTGCGCGACCCGGCGGTGCGCTCGCGCATGGAGACCCTCTTCGCCGAGGTGGCTCCCGGGCGCGTGCCCCACGTCGCCGCGATCGACTCGCCGTACCGCGCACCGCGGCGCATCAGTTCCGACGGAACCATCGCGTACGCCACCGTCACCTTCGACAAGCAGGCGGGCGATCTTCCCGCCAAGGCGGCGCAACCGCTGATCGACGACGCGAAGAAGGCGGCGACCTCCGGAGTGCGCATCGAGCTCGACGGCCCGGTCGTCGCGCGCGCCGTTCAGGCTCCGATGGGCGCGACGGAGGGGATCGGCCTGCTCGCGGCGATCATCATCCTCTTCCTCGCGTTCGGCTCGCTGCTCGCGATGAGCCTGCCGATCATCGCCGCGATCGCGGGCGTCGGGATCGGCTCCGTGTTCGTCGTGCTGCTCAGCCACGCGATCACCGTGCCGTCGTTCGCGCCGTACATGGCCCTGATGATCGGCCTCGGCGTCGGCATCGACTACGCGCTCTTCATCGTCGTGCGTTACCGCAGCGCACTCCACGACGACCTGAGCCCCGAGGACGCGAACGTGCTCGCGCTCACCACGGCCGGGCGCGCGGTGCTGTTCGCCGGTTCCACGGTGATCGTCTCACTGCTCGGCATGTTCATGATGGGCATCAACTTCATCTACGGCCTGTCGCTCGGTGCGGTGCTCGCCGTGCTGATGACGATGCTCGCGTCGGTCACGCTCGTGCCCGCGATCATGGGCTTCGCCGGCACGAAGCTCGCGGCGAAGGAGCACAAGCGCCGCCACCACCGCGACACGGTGGCGTTCCGCTGGAGCCGCCAGATCCAGAAGCGGCCGTGGACGATGGCCGGGCTCAGCCTCGCGGTGCTCGTCCTGCTCGCACTGCCGATGTTCTCGATCCGCCTCGGCGCCGCCGACCAGGGCAACGACCCGACGTCGCTCACGACCCGGCGCGCGTACGACCTCCTGGCCAAGGGCTTCGGGCCCGGATTCAACGGCCCGATCCTCCTCGCGGCCGACCTCGGCGGCGGCACGACGCGTGCCGAGGTGACGCGCTTCGCCGAATCGCTGCGCACCGACCCCGACGTCGCGTTCGTCGCGCCCACGAACGTCAACGCGGCCGGCAATGCGGCCGTCGTCACCGTGATCCCGAAGGGCGCGCCCCAGGATCGCTCCACCGAGGGTCTCGTGCACCGGCTCCGCGCCGAGATCAAGGATCAGAACCTTGCCGTGCACGTCGGCAGCGTCACCGCGGTCGCGATCGACGCGAGCGACCACGTCGGCGCGCGCCTGCCGTACATGGTCGTGACGGTGATCCTGCTGTCGTTCCTGCTGCTGATGACCGTCTTCCGTTCGGTGCTCGTCGCGGTGAAGGCCGGCATCATGAACCTGCTCTCGATCGGCGCGTCGTACGGCGTGATCGTCGCGATCTTCCAGTGGGGCTGGTTGCGCAACGTCGTCGGGATCGGTCGCCCGGGCCCGATCGAGTTCTGGGTGCCGATGATGCTCTTCACGGTGCTCTTCGGCCTATCGATGGACTACGAGGTGTTCCTGCTCTCGCGCGTGCGCGAGGAGTACCTGCGCCACGGCGACAACGCCACCGCCGTCGCCGACGGGCTCGCGGCCACGGCACGCGTGATCACCGCGGCCGCGGCGATCATGATCGCGGTGTTCATGTCGTTCGTGCTCGGCGACCTGCGCGTCATCAAGCTCATGGGTCTCGGGCTCGCGACCGCGATCTTCGTCGACGCCACGATCGTGCGGATGGTGCTGGTGCCCGCGACCATGGAGCTGCTCGGCAACGCGAACTGGTGGCTCCCGCGCTGGGTCGACCGCATCCTCCCCGACATCAGCATCGAAGGTCCGCCCGAGCCGGAGGGCGAACCGGTGCTGGTGCCCGCGTTCACGGGCGAGTCGTAGCGCCGGCTCAGGTGGCGGGAAGGCCGAGCTTGCGGTGGTCCCAGGTGACGATGCGGTCGACGGCCACCTTCACGACGACGCGCTTGTTCAGCATCATCTCCACGAACGGCTTCATCTCTTCGGTGTACGGAGCCTGGTAGCGCTCGAAGACGCTGATGCCGAGCTCGAAGATGCGCTCGGGGTCCACGACGATCTCCGCGGTGCCGACGAGCTCGACGCCGCGGAGCTCCTCGTACTTGTCGCCCGCCTCGACCATGCACGTGATCGTGGGATTGCGCCGGAGGTTCAGCACCTTCTGCGACTTCGCCTTGGTCTCGAACGCGACCGCGCCTTCGAGGAATCCGTACCACATCGCGACGACGTGGATCGTGTCGTCGTGGTTCATGGTCGCGAACGACATGGTCCGGCCCTCGACGAGGAACGCGTCGACTTCCTCCGGCGTCATCTTGATGATGTCGCGCTGCTTCACGCCGTGGCCCATGGGCTGCGTCACCGATCGCCCTCCCGTCGTCCGATCCGCCTCATCATGGGCGCGGCCCGGAGGCCGCGTCGAGTTGCGCGACGAGGCGCTTCGTCGCCACGAGACGGAACCCGTCGTCGATGATCCCCGCGATCTCGTCCCAGTCGACGTCGACGTCGAGTCGCACGCCGACCCATCCGCGCGTGCCCACGTAGGGCGGCACGAAGAACCGCTCGGGCTCCTCGTCGACCAGCGCGGCCTGCACGCCCGGCGGCGCCGCGCACCAGATCGCGACGCGGCCGTCGCCGTGATGGTCGTCCATGCACATCACGAACGTCTTCTTACCGCCCGCGAAGAACGTGGGTGCGCCGTGGCTCAGACGTTCCACCGACTCGGGGAACGCCATGCAGATCTCGCGCACCCGTGCGAAGGGATCGGCCACCACCGCGCCAGTGTGCCCGAGGGAGAGCCCGTGCGTCAGGTGAAGAGCGACTCGCCCACGAACCCGTGCTCGGAGGTGACTCCGGGCGGGACCGCGAAGACCGCGCTCCCGGTGTGCACGATGTACTCGTTGAGCGCGTCGATGGCGGCGAGCCGCCGTTGGATCGGGACGAACTGCGTGCGCGGGTCGCGCTGGAACGCGATGAAGAAGAGGCCCGCGTCGAGCTCGGCGGTACGCGCGTCGATGCCGTCGGAGAACGAGTAGCCGCGGCGCAGGAGATGGGCTCCGCGGTTGGAGGCGGGCGCGGCCACGCGGATGTGCGCGTCGGCGGGCACGACCGTGAACCCGTCGGCGCGCTTCGCCGCGAGGTCGACGGTGTCGAACTCGTGCTGCCGGCCGAGCGGCGCGCCGCTCTGCTTGGCGCGCCCGATGGTCTGCTCCTGGTCGTCGAGCGAGGAGCGGTCCCAGGTCTCGATGCGCATCCGGATCCGGCGCGCGACGAGATAGGTCCCACCGTGCATCCATGCCGGCTGATCGCCGGCGCCGACCCACACGTGCTCCTGCATCGAGGTCGCGTCGTCGGCCCGGAGGTTGTTCGTGCCGTCCTTGAAGCCCATCAGGTTGCGGGGCGTCTCCTGGCTGCGGCTCGTGCTCGACGTGCGGCCGAAGCCGAGCTGCGTCCAGCGCAGCGCGACGACACCACGCCCGATCCGCGCCAGGTTGCGCAGGGCGTGGAACGCGACCTGCGGATCGTCGGCACATGCCTGCACCGCGAGGTCGCCGCCGGATCGCGTCGGGTCGAGGTTGTCGTGCGGGAACGCGGGGAGCGCTTCGAGCGCGGCCGGGCGGCGCGCGGCGATGCCGAAGCGATCGGTGCCGTCGCGCGTGAACAGCGTCGGACCGAAACCGAACGTGATCGTGAGCCGGCCCGGCGCGAGACCGACCGCTTCGCCAGTGTCGTCGGGCGGCGCTTTCGCCAGATCGTTGCGTCCGATCTCCTCGCCGCGGCTCATGCGCGCCGCGGCCGCCGTCCACCGTTGCAACAGGTCGACGAGATCGGTGCGCCGGTGGGTGACGACGTCGAAGGAACCGAAGACGAGCCGGTCCTGGGCGGGCGTCGCGATCCCGGCCTGGTGCGGGCCGAAGAACGGGACCGGTTCGGCCGCCGCGCCCGAGTCCGTGTGTCCGAGCAGGCCCGTCGTGCCGAGCACCGCGGCGCCGGCGCCGGCCGCGCCGACCGCGCCGAGGCCGCCGACGAAACGCCGGCGGCTGAATCGATGCTGCGACGGAGTCGCCTCCGGTGCTTCTGCCATCACCCGACCACGAGTTGCGCCACCTGGGAGAGGGGTTCGGCGACGGCGTCCACGGCCTGTGCCAGCTGCCGCGTCTGGCCGTCGTCGAGCTTCGTGTACAGGACGAACCCCGCGCCCTCACGATACGGCGCGAGCGCATCGATGACGCGATCGAAGCGGGCGTCGATCTCGGTCGCGCTGACGGATGCGTCGTCGGGCAGCAACGGCGCGACCGCGTCGAACGCGGTCTTCGACCCCTCGACGTTGGCCGCGAGGTCGACGAGGTCGACGTGCGAGTACCGCTCCTCCTCACCCGTGACCTTCGACCCGCTCACCTCGTTCAGCAGCTCGACCGCGCCGTTCGCGATCGTCGCCGGTTCGAGATCGACGGTCTTCACGAGCGACTGGAGCTTCGTGACGTCGGCGACGAGTTGTCGCGCGACCGGGCCCATACCGGCGAGGTCGCCCTTCTCGTACAGCGCCTGCTCGATCTTGTGGAATCCGCTCCAGTCGGCGTCGTCGACATCGACGGCGCGCGCGTCGATGCGCGGGTCGAGATCACCGAACGTCTCCGCGACCGGCTCGATGCGCTCGTAGGGCACGCGCGCCGGGCCGTAGAGCGCCTTCGCCTGCACCATCGCGTCGTGGTCGTTGATGGCTGCGCCCGATTCGACCGCGGCCGCGAACGCGGTGGTGAGCTCGACGAGCTGGTCGGCCTGCGCCTCGAGGAAGGCGCGGTAGCTCGCGACCGCCCGGGCGGGCGCGACCGCGTCGAGCGCGTCGGTCGCCGGCGTCGTACCGGTGACGACGAGCGTGCCGTTGCCGTCGTGCTCGCTCCCGCCTACGCACGCGAGCGTGTAGGTGCCGGGCTTCAGCGTCACCGAGAACGATTTCGAGAGCCCGGGTGCGACGTTCTCGACCTCGGCCACGATGCGGCTGCCCGACTTGATCTCGAGCTCGGTGACCGCGTCGGCGCTGTCGTTGTCGGCTGTGAAGGTGGTCGGCCCCGCAGGCAGCGTCAGCTCCGCGGGATCGCACCCGGTCGGCCGGAGGGAGACGGCGACCGGCGCGGCCGCGGCTCCCCCCGATCCGCCGCCCGAAGATCCCGACGATCCACAGCCCGCGAACGCCAGGACCCCGACGCAGGCGAAGGCCGTCGCGGTCGCGCCCGCACCGAGCAGGCGGCGCGGCGTGACGAGGCGGGACCAGCCCGGTGCCGCCGCGGCTGCGGCATCGCGCCGCACGGCGGTGGTCCGCGCCGGAGTGAGCACGAAGAGCCCCATCGGCACGAGGTACGCGAGCCACGCGATCACCTCGATCGTCACCGGCCGCACCTGTACGCCGAGCATGCCGGTGAGCAGTGCCGAGCGCACCGAACCGGGGCCGACGAACCAGGTGAGGTCGAGGAGCTGGTGCTGGCCGGCGTTGAGCCAGCCCGCCTCGTGCGCGGTGTGCACCGCCGTCGCGAGCAAGCCCGCGGCCACGAGCACGAGGACGAACGCCGTGATCCGGAAGAACCGCTCGAGGTTGATGCGCACGCCGCCGCGATGGATCGCGATGCCGATCCCGATCGCGACGACGATGCCGAGGGTCGCGCCGGTCCCGGCCGCGAACGGGTCGCGCGCGCTCTGGAACGCGGCGAGCAGGAACACCGCCGTCTCGAAGCCCTCGCGCACGACCGCGAGAAACGCCATCGCGACGAGGGTGCCGACCGACCCGGCCGCGAGCGCGGCCGCGGCGCGGCCTTCGAGGTCGTGCTTCAACTCGCGCGCGTGGCGGCGCATCCAGAGCACCATCCAGGTGACCATCGCAACGGCCGCGAGACCGACGATCGTCTCCAGCCCCTCCTGCTGGCGCGGCGGCAGGTTCTCCTCGGTGACGCGCAGGACGACCGCGACCGCCGCGCACAGCGCGACCGCGCCAAGCACTCCCACCCACATCCACCGCAGCGCGTCGCGCCGGCCCTGCCGGCTGAGGAACGTGGCGACGATGCCGACGACGAGCGCGGCCTCCAGCCCTTCTCGCAGGCCGATCACGAACGTGGGCAGCATCGCGATGTCCTCCGCGGGCGCCGGAGCGAGTGAAGTAAGGATTACCTTAGGTTAGGCGGGCCTGCGCGCGCACCCCCGGGACCGCGGTCGTGATGCGCGGCGTAGGTTCGGGTCCACCCCCGCCCGCCCACGGGAAGGACCGCACCATGAAGTACCGCCGCCTCGGCCGCAGCGCGTTGCGCGTCAGCGAGCTCTGCCTCGGAACCATGAACTTCGGACCGCTCACGAGTGAGGAGGACGCCGGGATCGTGATGGACCGCGCCCTCGAGCACGGCATCAACTTCTTCGACACCGCGAATCGCTACGGCGGCGACAAGGGCCCGGGCGCGACGGAATCGATCCTCGGGCGCTGGTTCGCGAAGGGAGGCGGGCGGCGCGAGAAGGTGGTGCTCGCGACGAAGGTCTTCGGGCCGATGACCGAGTGGCCCAACGACGGCGGCCTCTCGGCGCGCCACATCCGCGACGCGTGCGAGGCGAGCCTGCGGCGCCTGCAGACCGACCACATCGACCTGTACCAGATGCACCACGTCGACCGCGCCGCACCGTGGGACGAGATCTGGCAGGCCATGGAGCAGCTCGTCGCGCAGGGAAAGGTCGTCTACGTCGGGAGCAGCAACTTCGCGGGCTGGCACATCACCCAGGCGAACGAGACGGCCAAGCACCGCAACTTCCTCGGTCTCGTGAGCGAGCAGAGCCTCTACAACCTCGCGTCGCGCACCGTGGAGCTCGAAGTGCTGCCCGCGTGCCGCGCGTACGGCGTTGCCGTGATCCCATGGAGCCCGCTCGCGGGCGGCATGCTCGGCGGCATGCGCACCGACGCCGGCGCGCGGCGCAAGAATCTCAACCCCCGCTACGAGGCGGTCCGACCGCAGATCGAGCGGTGGGAGAAGTTCTGCGCGGAGCTCGGTGAGGAACCCGCGGCCGTCGCGCTCGCATGGCTGCTCGCCCAGAAGGGCGTGACCGCGCCGATCATCGGGCCGCGCACGCTCGAGCAGCTCGAAGGCGCGTCGCTGCGCGCGACCGAGATCGCGCTCGACGGCGGCGCGTTGGAGGAGCTCGACGCGATCTTCCCCGGCCCCGGCGGTCCCGCGCCGGAGGCCTACGCCTGGTAGGCGCGCGCCAGGCCGAACCGCGGCGAAGATCGGCCCGCGCAACCGGGCGGCGACCCCGCGCGATCAGACCGCTCGATCGCGACCCTCCCAGAACGGCTTGCGCAGCTCTCGCTTGAGCGGCTTCAACGCCCCCGAGAGGGGAAGCGGCTCGGCTCGGAATTCCACCGACTTCGGCAGCTTGTACGCGGCGATCGTCGATCGCGCCCACTCCACGATCTGCTCCGCGGTCGCCTCCGTGCCCGGCTTCAGCACGACGATCGCGTGCACCGCCTCGCCCCAGAGCTCGTGCGGGATGCCGATGACGGCGACCTGCGCGACGGCCGGATGGGTGGAGATCGCGTTCTCCACCTCGATCGAGTACACGTTCTCGCCGCCGGTCACGATCATGTCGTTGGCGCGGTCGGTGAGGTACAGGTACCCGCGCGTGTCGAGATAGCCGAGGTCGCCGGTGTGGTACCAGCCGTCGCGGAACGCGCGCGCCGTCTCTTCCGGCCGCCGCCAGTACTCGCGCATGAAGTTGCCGGCCTGCGCGCACACCTCGCCGGTCGTCCCGCGTGAAACCTCCACGCCGTCCTCGTCGCGCACACTGAGCACGACGCCGTGCAACGGGCGCCCGGCGGAGTGCAACGGGTCACCGCCGCGGCGGTGATCCTTCGGCATCAGCATCGTCAGGACCGAGGACGCCTCGGTCATGCCGTACCCCTGGAACAGGTCGACGCCGGGCAGGCGCGTCAGGACCTCGTCGAGCAGTCCCGAAGGCATCGGCGCGCCGCCGTACACGAGCGAGCGCAGCGACTCGATCCGTTCGGGCGCGAACTCGGCGTGGTTCATCAACATCGCGACCATCACCGGCACCATCAACGTCATGTTCACGCGGCGTTGCTCGATCGCGCGGAGCACGGCACCGGGATCGAAGTACGGCACGAAGACCGAGACGCCGCCGCTCGCGGGGATGCCGAGCACCCCGGCCATCGACGCCGCGTGGAACATCGGCGTCTGGTGGAGGTACACGCGGTCCTCGTCGAGACCGACCGCGACGGCGACGTGAAAGACGTTCAGCATCTCAGCGCGCTGGTCGAGGAGGACGCCCTTCGCCACTCCGGTCGTGCCGCCCGTGTACATGAGGATGACGGGGTCGTCCTCCTCGGGCTCGGGCGGCAAGCGCGGTTCGCCCGCCGCGACCAGCTCCTCGTAGCGCGCGTCGTGCGGAACGTCGCCGTCGCCGATCAGCACCACGTGCTCGACGCCGGTGCCCTTGCGCACCTCGTCGACCACGCCGGCGAACAAGCCGTCGACGAAGACGACCTTCGTGCCCGAATCGCGCAGGATGAACGCGAGCTCCTTCGGGCTCAGCCGCAGGTTCAGCGGGTTCACGATGCCGGCGCCGAAGAAGCCGGCGTGGTACAGCTCGAGGAACTCGTGACCATTGCCGCCCATCACCGCGAACCGGTCACCAGGCTCGACGCCGAGCTCGCTGCGCAGGGCCGAGGAGAGCCGCCGGACGCGCTCGACGTGCCCCGCGTAGGTGCCGTGGTATTCACCGTTGTGGAACGCGACGCGGTCGCAGAACTGCTCCGCGACCGGGAGCAGGAGGCGCGGGTACACGAGCTCCTTCATTCCGGCCAGGCTACGGCGCGGCCGAACGCGCTCGTCAGGGTCGAACGACCTTCCACTCGGCCCTTTCATCACACCCGATCGACTCTGTTCGCCGTGCACGCCCGTCCGTACGGTCGCGTGGGGGAAGGTGACGTCGTGACGGAAGCGGTCGATCTGCACATGCGTCCGAGCGACGCGTTCACCTGGTACATGGAACGCGACCCGCTGCTGCGTTCCACCGTCGTGACCGTGATGCTCTTCGACGCCGAGCCCGACGCCGAACGGGTGCGGGCGCGGTTCGACCGCGCGACTCGCGTCGTGCTCGGCACCCGTCACCACCTCGTCGAGCCGCCGCTGAAGCTCGGTCCGCCCCGGTGGGTCCCCGACCCGAACTTCGATCTCTCGTGGCATCTGCGCCGCATCAAGATCCCGGCACCCGAGACGCTCGCCGGCCTTCTCGACGTGGCACGCGGCGAGGCCATGGGCGGCTTCGACACCGCGCGCCCGCTCTGGAACTGGACCACGGTCGAGGGCCTCGAACACGGTGCCGCGGCCGGGATCCTCAAGGTGCACCACTCCCTTACCGACGGCGTCGGTGGCATGCAACTCGCCGCCGAGCTCTTCGACGCCGAGCGAGACGGTGCCGAGCCCGAGCGTCTCGCCGCGGTCGCCCCCGAGCGGCGCGGCGACCCCGGCGTCGCCGCGCAAGTACTCGACGCGCTCCGGTATCGGGCCGGCAACGCGCTCGCGAGCGCCGGCCACGAGGCTCGTGCCTTTCCCGGGCGCGTCGGCGGCGCGATCACCCACCCGTTCGGTTCCGCGTCGCGCGCCATCGCGACCGTGCGCTCGATCGGGCGCACCGTGGCCCCGATGACGGAAACCCGCTCCGCGACCATGCGCGAGCGAGGCATGAGTCGCCAGTTCGCGGTGCTGGACGTCCCGATCGACGATCTGAAGCGCGCCGCACCGTCGGGCTGCACCGTCAACGATGCGTTCCTCGCCGCGGTGACCGGCGGGCTGCGCCGCTACGACGAAGGACGGGGGGCCGAGCCGGCCGACCTGCGCGTGACCATGCCCATCAGCATCCGCAACGACTCCGACGCCGCGGGCGGCAACCGCATCACGCTCATGCGGTTCGCGGTCCCGACGCGCGAACGAGACCCGGTCGTCCGGATGCACCAGATCCACGCGCTCGCCCTCGCGAGCCGGGCGGAACCGTCGATCCCGCTCACGAACACGATCGCCCGCACGATGAACCTCCTCCCGAACGGGTTCGTCGGCAGCATGCTCAAGCACGTCGACTTCGTCGCGAGCAACGTGCCCGGTCTCGCGGCGCCGATCTATCTGGGCGGCGCGCGCGTCACCGCGATCTACCCGTTCGGTCCGACGATCGGCGCGGCCCTCAACGTGACGCTGCTCTCCTACTGCGGCTGCTGCAACATCGGCATCAACCTCGACACCGACGCCGTCGAGGACCCCGATGCCATGGCGGCATGCCTCGCCGACGGCTTCCACGAGGTCGCCGAGCGGCGTAGCTGACGGTAACGTCAGGAACGGAGAGGGACTCCGCGAGCAGAACCCGGAGGGACCGTGCTTCCGAAGATCGTCAGCGTCGACGACCACGTCGTCGAGCCCGCGCACGTGTGGCAGACGTGGTTACCCGAGAAGTACCGCGAGAAGGGCCCGCACATCGAGCGCAAGCGGTGGGGCAGCTTCGAGCACAAGCCCGGCGCCAAGTACGTCAACCACGAGGACCCGAACGGTCGCTGGGGCGACGCGTGGTACTTCGAAGACCGCCTGATCTACGTGCACAAACGCTTCGTCGCGATCCCGCTCGAGGCCACGCCCGGTGGCGACGTGAGCAAGTTCGACCGCACGAAGATGGTGATGGAGGCGCTCACCTACGACGAGATGCGCCCGGGTTGCTACGAGCGCGAGGCGCGCATCGCCGACATGGAGCTCAACTGGAGCGACGGCTCGCTCCCCTTCCCGACCTTCCCGCGCTTCTGCGGCCAGACCTTCTACGAGGCCGAAGACAAGGAGCTCGGGCTCGCGTGCGTGAAGGCCTACAACGACTGGATGGTCGAGGAGTGGTGCCGCCCTTCGCGCGGGTTCAACATCCCGCTGTGCATCATGCCGTTGTGGGACGTCGAGCTCGCAAAGGCCGAGATCCTGCGCAACGCCGAACGCGGCGTGCGCGCGTTCTGCTTCAGTGAGCTCCCGCACCACCTGAAGCTGCCGACGATCCACAGCGGTGGCTGGGACCCGGTCTTCGATGTGTGCAACGACGCCGGCGTCACGCTGTGCATGCACATCGGCTCATCGTCGACGAACCCGTCCGCGTCGCCCGACGCGCCGGGCGGGGTCGGCGGCACCCTCGCGTTCAACAACTCGATGGCCTCGCTCGCCGACTGGCTCTTCTCCGGCAAGCTCATCGAGTTCCCGAAGCTGAAGCTCGCGTACTCCGAGGGCCAGATCGGCTGGATCCCCTACGCGCTCGAACGGGCCGACACGGTCTGGGACCAGCACGACAGCTGGCAGCACTCGAAGGAGCGCATCCCGAACCCGCCGTCGACCTATTACTACGGCCGGATCTTCGGTTGCTTCACCGCGGATCACCACGGCCTGCACTCGCTGAAGGAGACCGGCGAGGACAACGTGTGCTTCGAGACCGACTACCCGCACACCGACACCACGTGGCCGAACAGCAGGGAGTACGTCGAGAAGATGCTCGCCGACTTCGACGACACGATCGCGTACAAGGTGCTGCGCGGCAACGCGATCAGGATGCTGGAGCTCGACCGGGTCTAACCTCCGGTCCATGGCCGCGGCGCCGGAGCTGAAGCTCCACCGGTCGGTCACCAAGGGACTGAAGCGCTTCGACGCGGACCGTCTGCGTTGGCTCGACGAAGCCGCCGCGCTGGGTCCGCTCGTCGCGTTGCGGATGGGACCGGTCCGCACGTGGATCCTCACCGATCCCGAGCTCGCGCGGACGATCCTGGTCACCGACGGCGGTTCGTGGGTCCGGCCGCCGACCGCGATCGTCCCGATCCGTATCGCGGCCGGCGAGAACCTCTTCACCCAGTCCGAGAAGGCGTGGGCACGCGTGCAACCCGCGGTCGCGCCTGCGTTCCGCCGCCGCGCGATCGAGACACGTCTCGCGGAGGTCGACGGGCTCGTCGAAGACGAGGTGCGCGCCATCCCGTACGACACGACCGTCGACCTCGAGCTCGCGATGAGCCGTATCGCGTTGATCGTCGCGGCGTGGGTGTTGCTCGGAGAACGGCTCGACCGCGAACGCGCCGAGGAGATCGCGCACCACCAACGTGCCGTCGTGGGTTGGGTCGGTGAGCAGCTCGGCCGGCTCACCGGGTTCATCCCGGTCGCGCCCGGTGCGCGCGGTCGCGCGATGAAGGCACACCGGAAGGTGATCGAACGCTACGGCGACGAGGTCATCGCCCGCGCCCGCGCCGGTCGGGCCGGCGCCGACGACGCGCTCGCGACCCTCCTCGCCGTGCAGCCCGGCGGCCGCGCGCTGACGCATCGCGAGCTGCGCGAGCACCTACTCGGTTTGTTCCTCGCCGGCAACGAGACGACCGGTGCCGCACTCATGTGGGGACTCGTGCACGCGTCGAACGCGCCCGCCGAGTGGGCCAAGCTGCGCGCCGACGCGCCGCGGTACGTGAACCCGTACGTCGTCGAGACCCTGCGACTCACCCCCGCCGTGTGGGGTATTCCGCGCACGCCGAATCGGGCCGGCGTCATGCTTACTGCGGGCGCGGTCACGGTGCGGGTGCGGCGCGGGCAGATCGCCAACGTCTACCTCCGCGGGATCCACCGTGACCCGTTCACGTGGTCGGATCCGTTGCGCTTCGATCCGTCGCGTCACGCGGCCGACGTGAAGGAGCAGCAGCGCGCGTTGCTGCCGTTCGGGCTCGGTTCCCGCGGGTGCATCGGCCAACAGCTCGCGATGGCCGAGCTGCGCGCCGTGCTCCCCGCCCTGGCGCGCCGCGGCGACATCGTGATCGACGGCCCGGTCGTCGAGGATCCGAGCTTCACCCTGCGCATCCGCGGCGGCCTGCGCGGCCGTCTCGCCCGGGTCGCACCCTCCGGTCAGCCAGTGCCGGTCACCACGGAACCGACTCCCAACCGGGCGCGGCGGGATCCGGAACCGGCCACGCCGGATCCGGCTGCCAACGCCTGAGCTCCGGGTCCCACCACATGCGCTGCTCGTCGAGCATCGCCGCGATCTCGGCCCCGGTGGCACGGATCGCGGCGAGCTCCGCGTCCGAGTAGCGCCCTTCCGCGCGCCACTCGTCGAGCTTCTCCGCGTCCTTGAAGAACCACTGCATGTCTTCGAGCACGATCACGTCGAGCTCGAGGTCCTGGGTGTCGTAACCGATCGCCGTGCGGCGGAACGGCTCCTGCAGGTTGAGGTACCACGACTCGAAGCGGCGTTCCGATCCGGCCCAGAAGTGCCACACCGCGTAGGGCTCGCCGGGACGCTGGAGCATCAGCGTGCCGTGACCCTGCCACGCCGGGTTCGGCCACCACGGATGCTTCCCGGTCTCGGTCGGCCACGCCACGTCGCCGTAGCTGAACGGCGCCCCACTCGGCATGAACGTCGCGAGCAGCGCCTCGGAGTCCTCCACCACGATCACGGGCACCGCGAGACACGGCCGACCCCACGAGATCTCGCGCCGGACGACGACGTCACCGTACGACCAGGTCATCGGGGCGCGTCCTCCGTTCGCCGGGCCGGGCTCAGCGAGCGAGGAATTCCGTCGCGAAGCGCTCGATCTCCGCGTGACCGCCGGCCGGCCAGCCGCACACCAGGTATGTGAAGCCGGCCGCGTCCCACGCGTCGACGTGCGCCTTGATCGTGTCGAGATCGCCTTCGAGCGACAGCGACGACGCGCGCGCGATCTCGCCGGGGTCGCGGCCGGCCTGCTCCGCCAACGCGCTCAACCGCTGCGACTTCGGGCCCAGGTACTCGACGGGGCCGAAGCAGTGCCACACGTCGGCGTAGCGCGACGCGATCGGCATCATCCGCTTCTCGCCCGACGCCCCGATCCAGATCGGCGGGTGCGGTTGCTGAACCGGCCGGGGCTGCAGCGTCGCGTCGCGCACCTGGAAGTGCGCGCCCTCGAAGGTGAAGCCGTCGGTGGTGAGGAGCCCGCGCACGATCTGCACCGCCTCCTCGAACGCGTCGACGCGCTCCTTGAGCGCGGGGAACGGGATCCCGAGCTCATGGTGCTCCTTGTCGAACCACGCGGCGCCGTACGCGAGCTCGAAGCGGCCGTTCGACGCATGGTCGATCGTGATCGCCTCGGCTGCGTACACCGACGGGTGCCGGTACGTCATCCCCGTGACGAGGAGCCCGAGGCGCACGCGTTCGGTGTGCCCGCTCAACGCCGCGAGCGTGGTGTTGCCCTCGAAGCACTCTCCCGGGCCCTCGCCGTACATCGGCTGGAAGTGGTCGAAGCCCCACACGCCGTCGAAGCCGAGCTCCTCGGCGAAGTGCGCCCGCGCGACAACTTCCGGCCACGGGACGCGCTGCTGGGCGATGTCGAGTCCGAAACGCATGGGCGCGTTGTATCACCACCGTGGTCCGGCCACCAAGACGCCGGTACCGTTGGGCACCGAGCACAGAGGAGTCGCGATGGATTTCGTCCCGCTGTCCCCCGCCCTCGGTGCCGACGTGCGCGGCGTCGACGTGGCCCGCGCGCCGAGCCGCGCGGATCGCGACGCGCTTCTCGAGGCGTTCGATCGCTTCCACCTCCTGCGATTCGCGGCGCAATCCTGTTCGGGCCCCGAGCAGGAGCGACTTGCGGCGATGTTCGGGCCGCTCATCGACGAGATGCGCGACGGCCACGTGTCGGGGTTCATCTCGAACGTGCGCCCCGACGCGGCGGGGAGCGGGCCGCTCCCGTTCCATTCCGACCTGTCGTTCACGACCTCGCCGGTCGTCGGCATCTGCCTCTACGCGATCGAGCTGCCCGTCGCGGGCACGTCGACCTGGTTCGCGAACGCGCGCCGCGTGTGGCAGACGTTGCCCACCGAATTGCGCACCCAGATCGAAGGTCACGCGATCACCCACGCCCTCGGCGCCATCGAGACCGGTCGTACCGACGCCAAGTCGCGGGATCACCGCCTCGGCGCCGACGCCCCGCGCGCGACGCATCCGATCCCACTCCTGCATCCGCGCACGGGCGTGCCGCTCCTCTACCTCACCGACCTGCACGCCGAACGCATCGAAGGGCTCCCGCGCCCGGAGAGCGACGCGCTCCTCGACACGTTGCTCTCGCATCTGTACGCGCCGGAGCACGTGTACGAGCATCGCTGGGCACCCGGCGACCTGCTGATCTGGGACAACTACGCGTTGCAGCACGCCCGGGGCGACGTCACCGAGGCGAAGCCACGCACCTTCCGGCGCGTGTCGCTCAACACCGCGCGCTACGTCGACCTCGTACCGCTCGGGCCGCTCGGCTGACACCCGCCGGGCGCGCCGCCATCGGGCTGACCGCGCCGGGGAGCGGCGCCGTCAGCGAGGACCGGCGCTCGTGAAGTGCGTGCCGGCCGGGTCGGTGGCCCACGGCGCGGCCTCGCCCCAGCGGTCTTCGAAGACGAGCTCGGGGAGCGGGCGGCGGCGGACCGGGCCGTGGTGACCGGCGGGCTTGCCGATCGTGATCGTCGCCGCCATGAACACGTGGTCGGGGACCTCGAGCAGGGTGCGCAGCTCCGCTTCGACGAGCCCGTGGAAGAGCGTGAGCACACCGCCGTACCCGAGCGCGCGCGCCGCGAGCAGCAGGTTCTGACACGCCGGATACACCGACGCGCCTTCGGTCGGTGTCGGGTCGCGGTAGCGGACCAGGCACGGCAGCACGAGGACCGGCGCGCGTTCGAAGTCGTCGACGTAGGCCTGCATCGTGCGCGCCATCCGCGCCTTCGGTGAGTCGTCGCGCCGTCCCGAACCCTCGTCGTAGCCGTCGGCCACCCGCTTGCGGCCCCAGGCGCGGCGCGCCGCGGAACCGACGAGCGCTTTGGCCTCGCGCGCGGCGCGACTGTCGGTCAGCACGACGAACCGGAAGGGCTGGCGGTTCGAGCCGCTGGGCGCGCGCGTCGCCGCGAACAGCATGGCGCGCAGGGCGTCGGGGGGAACGGGTTCGTCACGGTACCGGCGAATCGAACGGGTGCTCGTGAGCCCGGCGAGCAGACCGACCGTGTCTTGGGGCAAGGTATCGGCGACCATTTCGTGATCATCGCACCCGCACCGTCGCGCCGCGCCCGTCCGGATGCCTCGAGAGGGGGACCTCATGGCGCTTCCACGCACCGTCGTGTCGCAAGGAGTCATCGACGAGCTCGCGCGATTCGAGGCGCTCGTTCGTACGCTCACACCCGAGCAGTGGGCCGCCGCGAGCGTCTGCGCGGGCTGGACGGTCGGCGATGTCGCGCGGCACGTGATCGGCTCGATGTCCGATGTCGTCGCCGGCCGCCTCGACGGGCTCGGCACTCCCGAGGTGACCCAGCGCGAGGTCGACGAGCGGGCCGGTCGCACCGCGACCGAGCTCGCCGACGAGTGCTCCGCCGCGGCGCAGGGCGCCGCCGCGATGCTGCCCCTCTTCGACGACGCCGCGTGGGCCACGCCCGGTCCCGGCGGCTTCGACGGCACCCTCGGCGACGGCGTCGAAGCCCTCTGGTACGACACGTGGCAGCACGGCAACGACATCCGCGCGTCGATCGGTGCCGACCCGGTGTTCGGTCCCGGCATCGCGGCGGCGCGTTCGCACGTGCAGTGGGAGCTGGGCAAGCTCGGCTGGGACGGCACGGCGCCCGCCGACGACGACGCGCTCTACCCGTTCGTCCTCGTCGCGACCGGCCGCGCCGAGCCGACGAGCTTGGGCGCCGGCGCGCCGCCGAACGTCTACGCGTGACCCTGCGGCCGCCCGCCGCTCAACCGACCTGCGCGCTCTGACCGCCGTCGACCGCCAACACGACGCCCGTGATGAACGCGGCGTCGTCGGACGCCAAGAAGCACGCGGCACGCGCGATGTCCCACGCGCTCCCCTGGTGGCCGAGCGGCACGAGCCGGGCGCGTGCGGCGGCGACGTCGTCGCGTGACACGCCGGTCGCCCGCGCCGTGGCGTCGACCGCCATCGGAGTGTCGATGAGCCCGGGCATGATCGCGTTCACGCGCACGCCGTAGCGAGCGTTGGTGACGGCAAGCGCCTGCGTCAGCGCGTTCACGCCGGCCTTCGAGACCTTGTACGCGGTGAGGTTGCCGACACCTGCGATCGCCGCGACGGACGAGATGTTGACGACCGCACCCGCACGCCGCTCGCGCATCAATGGCACGACGTGCTTGCACGTGAGCCACATCGCCTTCAGGTTCGTGTCGACGATGCGGTCCCAGACGGCCTCGTCGAGCGACGTCGGCCCGCCGTCGCCCGCACCGATCCCGACATTGTTGTGCAGGACGTCGATCCGTCCGTCGAGCGCGCGGCGTGCGTGTTCCGCGAGCGCGACGCACGCCGGTTCGTCGCCGATGTCGACGACGGACATCGACGCGGCTCCCGGTGCTTCGGCCTCGATCAGCTGCCGGGTCTCCTCGAGCGACTCGTGATCGCGATCGACGACGAGGACGCGCGCGCCTTCCCGGGCGAAGAGGATCGCCGTCGCACGGCCGTTGCCGATCGTCGCGCCCGGCGTCTGCCCCGCGCCGACGACGACGGCGTGCTTGCCCGCGAGGCGTCCGCCCACGATCAGACGTCACCGAGTGCAGGCAGGTCGGCCGACTCCGGTTGGACGCCGAGCGAGTTGAGGACACCGGCGAGCATCGCGTAATGGCCGGCAAGCATCGGGAGCTCGATCAGCTGCTCGATCGTGCAACGATGCTCGAGCGCGTTCCACGTCGCCTCGCTGATGCAGTGGTTTTCGATCACCTCGTCGACCGCGCGCAGGAATGTGCTGTCGCCGTCGTTCCAGATCGGATCGGACGAGCCCTCCGCAATCGCGCGGATCTCCTCGTCGGCCAGACCCGCGTGACGGGCAATCGCGACGTGCTGGGCCCACTCGTAGCGCGCGCGGCAGAGGTGTGCGCTGCGGAGGATCACGAGCTCTCGGTCGCGAGGCGAGAGCTTGCCCGCCGCGAGCAGCTTGCCCGCGAACGGGAGCCAGCGGCGGTACAAGCCGGGGTGGCGGACGAGCGTCCGGAAGATGTCGAGCTGCGGAGTTCCGCTGGCGTCGACGAGCTCACGTTGGTCGTCGGTCATCTCGTCGTCGCGCAGCGGCGCGATCCGCACGTCGGCATCGGCATCGGTCATCGCGAGATTCTGACCGCCCCGCCCGCGCTCCGCAGCCGTTCCCCGCCGCGAACCGGGTCTTCGGGCCACATCCACCGTTCTGATGGGCTGAACGGACCGTATCGGTCCTCCCAAACCATCAGAACCGGGGATTCGGGGGTCGGGTCAGGCGGGGTTCACGCGAACGGAGATGGTGTGATAGCCGGTTGCGCCGTCGGGCGGCGGCGGCGCTTCCTCACCCGTCTGCGTCTCGCCGGTGCCGTCGGTGGCGCGCACGCGGATCTCGTGGGTCCCCGGCGGCGCGTTCCACTGGTACCGCCATTGCCGCCAGGTGTTCTTCGTCAGCGCGGCGGCGAGCTCGGCCCGTCTCCATGCTCCACCGTCGATCGAGATCTCGACCGCGTCGATGCCGCGCGTCGGCGCCCATGCGACGCCCGCGATCGGGATCACCGCGCCGGCCACGGTCTGGCCGTTGCGAGGCACGTCGATGCGCGACTCGGTCTTGACCGGCGCCTGTTGAGCCCAGCCGCGCGGCACCCAGTAGGCGTCGTATGCCGCGAACGTCGTCAGCTCGATCTCGCTCAGCCACTTGGTCGCGGAGACGTACCCGTACAGGCCGGCCACGACGAGCCGCGCCGGGAACCCGTGCTTCACGGGCAGCGGCTCGCCGTTCATCCCGACGGCCACGAGCGCGACCCGCCCGTCGAGCGCGGCCGCGGTCGGGAAGCCGACGGTGAAGCCGTCGACGGAACGGCCGACGATCTGATCGGCGCCGTCTTGCACACCGGCCCGCTCGAGCAGCGTCGGGAGCGGAACGCCGAGCCACTTCGCGTTGCTGATGTACGGGCCGCCGACCTCGTTGGAGACGCACGAGAGCGTCACGTAATCCTCGACCATCGGCATCGCGACCAGGTCGGCAAAGGTCAGCTCGAACGGATGGTCCACCTTGCCGACAACGCGCATCTTCCAGCCGTCGGGGTCGACCTGCGGCACCGTGAGGTTCACGTCGACGCGGTAGAAGTCGCCGTTCGGCGTCACGAGCGGCGAGAGACCGGCGACGTCGAAGCTCGAACCGGCGGGCGGCGGCGGGGCCGGCGTCTGCGCGTGCGGCAACCCGAGCGCGACCTTCGCGCGCGCCGCCGCGACGCTGACGTGATCGAGCAACGCGCGGCCGATCGTTCCCGCGAGCACGGCGCCGGCGGCAACGCCGGCGCTCATCGCGAGGAACCGGCGCCGAGTCGGCGCCGGCGCGGACCGGTTCGTCGCCGTCGCCGTCGACGCGGCCCGGCGCGCCGGTTGCATCACCGGCGGGTACGTCACGGTCGGGCCGGCGGTCACCGGCGCAGATTCCGACGGCGGTCGCGGCGGAACTGCCTCGGCTTGCGGATCCGGGCGCGTCGCGCGCCGCAGCAGCGCGCGCAGCGACCCGAGGCCCGCGACGAGCGCGACGACGGCACCGAGCACGACGATCGGCGGCGACGAGCGCGGCAGGTTGATCGCGGCGGCGGCGCCGAGCACCGCGAACGCGACGAACACCGACGCGGCCGCGGCGCGGTGCCGCCGACCGATCATCCCGGCGGCCACACCGAACAGGAGGCTGATGACGATCGTGCCGGTGATGAGGGCCGGCTTGTCGCGCGAACCGAGCTTGTCGATCCCGAAGCGGACGAACGCGGTCGGGGCGCGGTTGATGACCTGCTGCGCGACAGCGGTGACCAACGACGGGGCGCGGTGCCACAGCCCGGCGACGAGCTCGGCGGCTCCCAGCGCCGCCCCCGCGGAGACGGCACCGGCCACGGCGGCGTCGGTCGCGCGTACGGGCGCCGAGCGCGCGCGGACGTCGCGGGTGTCGACGGTCATGCGTTCACGGTGCGAGCGGCTTGGTCACGGTCGCCTCTCACCAGCTCGACCCCGGGACTCGGAGCCGCCGTACGGTCACGATCCGGCTCCGGTTCGTTACACGCAATTCTCGTTCGCGCCGGCACCCCGACGGTGTCGACCCCTCCGAACCTCAGACGAGGATGCGCTCGTCGGGCGCGCGCACACCGATGACGGCGAGCGTGCGGCCCATGCCGAGGAACATCCCGCAGCAGATCGTGAGATCGGCGATCTCGTCGTCGGCGAAGACCCCGCGGGCGCGCGTCCAGAACTCGTCGTCCATCGCGAGGTGGTCGAGCGCGAACCGCTGCGCGAACTCCGCCGCGAGGCGTTCGCGATCGGTGAGCACCTCGCTCGCGCGCCAGTTCGCGACCTCGGCGTAGAACCCCTCGTCGATTCCCGCTTCGGCGCCGTTGCGCGCACGCGTGTCCTGGCACACGACGCAGTCGTTGATGAGCGCGATCGTCCAGCGTGCGGCCTCGCGCTCGCGTACGGGAAGTTGCGTATTGCCGTATACCGCTTCCGACAGGGCACCCATCCCGATCGCCATCTTGGTGCGGTACAGCGCCCAGTCGACGTGCTCGCCGAGTCCGTGATCAGGGAAGTCGATGCGTGCCATACCTCCAGGCTACCGGGGCCTCGCAAGCCCCGGCAGACCATGGACACCGCACCGGCATACGACCCGAACCCTTCGGTCCCGGCGCCGCGTCGGCTCCAGCTGCGACAATCCGGCGCGCCGCCCAACCCGTGAGAGGACGTCATGGTCACCAGCGATCCGGTTCCGCAACGCCCCGTCGATCCGCGCCCGCCGGCCGGCGCGCCGAACGTCGTGGTGATCGTGCTCGACGATCTCGGTTTCGCGCAGCTCGGTTGCTTCGGCTCCGACATCGCCACGCCACACATCGACGCGCTCGCGGTGGGTGGCTTGCGCTACAACCGCTTCCACGTCACGGCGTTGTGCTCACCGACGCGAGCGAGCCTGCTGACAGGACGCAACCACCACGCCGTCGGGTTCGGCTTCCTCGCCGACATGCCGATGGCGCATCCCGGATACACGTGCCGGATCCCGAAGTCGGCGGCGCCGTTGCCGCGCGTGATGCGCGACGCCGGTTACAACACGATCGCGATCGGCAAGTGGCACCTCGTTCCGCGCGGCGAACGATCGCACGCGGGACCGTTCGACCGTTGGCCGCTCGGGTACGGCTTCGAGCGCTACTACGGCTTTCTCCAGGGCGACACGAACCAGTGGACGCCGAACCTGGTGCGCGACAACCAGTACGTCGATCCGCCCCGCGGTCCGGAAGACGGCTACCACCTCACGGAGGATCTCGCCGACACCGCGATCCGCGGCGTCCTCGACCAGCAACAGGCCGCGCCGGGCAAGCCGTTCTTCCTCTATTTCGCACTCGGCGCGATGCACGCGCCTCATCACGTCGCGCGCGAGTGGATCGAGCCGTACCGCGGCCAGTTCGACGGCGGCTGGGAGCACTGGCGCGAGCAGACCTTCGGGCGCCAGCTCGCGCTGCAGGTGGTTCCCGAAGGAACCGTGCTCACCCCCCGGCCGCCCTGGATGCAGGCATGGTCGGAGATCCCGCCCGCCGAGCAGCGCATGTACGCGCGCATGCAGGAGGTGTTCGCGGGTTTCCTCTCGCACACCGACGCGCAGATCGGAAAGGTCGTCGACCGCCTCCGCACGACGGGCATGCTCGACAACACCATCGTGATGCTGATCTCCGACAACGGCACCAGCGCCGAAGGCGGGCGGCTCGGCACGATCAACGAGCACCGGTTCACCTCGCAACTGCCGGAGACGGTCGAGGGCAACCTCGCGAACATCGCGGACTGGGGTGGGTTCCGCGCCTACAACCATTACGCCTGGGGCTGGGCGTGGGCCGGGAACACTCCGCTGCGGCTCTGGAAGCGGTACACGTGGCTGGGCGGGACGCGCGCACCGCTGATCGTGCACTGGCCGAACGGCATCGCCGAGGCGGAGCGCGGTCACGTCCGCAGCCAGTTCTGCCACGTGGCCGATCTCGCTCCGACGGTGCTCGCGGCGTGCGGGATCCCGCAGCCCGAGACGGTCGACGGTGTCGAGCAGCAGCCGATCGACGGCACGAGCCTGCTCCCGTCGCTCGCCGACGCGTCCGCGCCGGCGCTGCACACGACGCAGTACTTCGAGATGCTCGGCTCGCGGTCGATCGTGCACGACGGCTGGAAGGCGACGACCGATCACGTCTCGCAAGGAGTCGTCGACGAGGAACGGTTCCTCGAGGGCAGCCGCGACTTCGCGACGGATCGCTGGAACCTGTTCCGGCTCGCCGACGACTTCTCGGAGGCGCACGACGTCGCCGACGCGAACCCCGACGTCGTGCGCGATCTCGAAGCGCGCTGGAACGAAGAGGCCGAACGCAACAACGTCTTCCCGCTCGTCGACAGTCTCGTCAACCGGCTCTCGGCGTTCGTCCCGCCCGCGTATCCTCCCGCCGCCCGCAGCGTGTACCGCGCCGACGCGAACCCCGCGACCGACGAGTCGGTCCCCTATCTGGTCGGCGGGTTCCGGATGACGGCGACCGTGGACGCGCCACGGAACCCCGACGGCGTGCTCGCGGCGCTGGGCGACTGGAACACCGGTTTCGCGTTCTTCGTCGCCGGTGGTCGGCTGCACTTCGTCGTGAACGCGGCGAGCGACATCTCGCGGGTCGACGCCGACGTCGACGTTCCCGAGGGACCGATCGTGCTCGGCTGCGAGTTCCACCGCGCCGACGGCGCCGGCGGCACCTTCGTCCTCACCCACGACGACGCCGTCGTCGGGCGTGCGAGCACGGCACGGGAGCTGCCGCTGACCTGGCAACACGGTGGTGCCGCGCTGATGCTCGGGCGCGACAAAGGGTTCCCCGTGTGTGACGACTACACGGTGCCGGCGCCGTGGAACGGCACGCTGCACGAGGTCGTCATCGAGGTTCCCGGCCCGAGCCGTCCCGATCCCGCGAGGAGCTCGAGGTCGCGCTGCACGCGGACTGAGCGGCTGCGGGTGCGCCGCCCACGCGATCAGGAGACGATGCGGAAGACGGGGTGATCGGGCGCGACGTGCAGCAGCTCGTCGTCGGACGAGTCGGCGCTCACACCGCCGAAGAACACGCCGACCTCGGCCTTCCACCGCTTGAGGTACGCGCGCAGGATGTCCGTGCGCTCCTCGGTCGGCACCTCGACGGCCCGGAAGGGCTCGACCTTCCGGCCGAGCCGGAGCTCACCCTCGTGCGCGACGCGCATGTTGCGCACCCATTGGGTCTGGCCTCGGGGGGAGACGAGATAGCGGTTCCCGTCGAAGGTCAGCAGGTTCACCGGAGTCGAGCGCCACTCGCCGCTGCTGCGACCGCGCACCCGCAGCTCGCGAGAACCCCACACGCTGAGCCCGAGTCGCGTCAGCACCGCGACGGCCTTGTTCATCACGTTCTTGGTGAACCATCCAGGGCGCTGGTAGTGCGCCGACGTCTCGCTCGATGTCACGGCGACCTCCCCATCTCGGTGAACGCCGAAAGAAAGGCGATCAGGGTGCGAACTCCACTGCGGTCGTCACCCGCGCCGGACGCGTGGCCAGCCAGCAACCCGTGAGCACGAGCGCGAAGCCGCCGATCGTGGAGGCCGTGACGTGCTCGTCGAGGAACACGGCGCCGACGGTGACGGCGACGGCGGGGTTGACGAACGTGATCAGTGTCGCGCGTGCAGGCCCGACCTCGTTGATCAACGCGAAGAACGTGACGAATGCGACGGATGTGCAGATCACCGCCAGGCCCGCGATCGCCCACCAAGTTGACGCCGGAGGCATGCGATCGGGACGGGCGAACCACGCGAGCGGCGCCGTCAGCAACGCAACCGCGGTGACCGACACCGCGACCACTCCGAGCGTCGGGACCGCGCCGAGCCGCCGCGCGACGATGAACGGTGCGGTGGCGTAGCCGACACACACGAGCAGGACCTGCGCGACGCTCAACCACGGAACGCCTCCCGAACCACCGAGATCGCGGGCGACGATCAGCGCGACACCGCCGAGACCGATCGCGATGCCGACGATCCGCACGGGTTGCAACGCGTGCCGGTCGCCGAGCAGGTACGCCGCGATCGCGCCGACGATGGGAACGCACGCGACGAGCAGGCCGGTGAGCCCGGACGGCAGGCGGCGTTCCGCGTTGGTGAGGAGCAACCACGGACCGGCCATCTCGAGCGCGGCGAACGCGAGGACGGGTCGCCAATGACGCAACGCGGCCCGCACCGCACCCGAACGGCTCGCGATCACGAGCAGGATCGCGCTCGAGAGCGACGTGCGACCGAACACGATCACCGGCGGCGCGACGTGCTTCACCGCGACCTTGATGAGCAGGTACGGGATCCCCCAGATGAGGCTCATCGCGGCGAAGAGCACCCATCCGCGCGCCGTCATCTGCTCCTGCACGGGGCGAACGACGATCAGACCGCGCTGCGGGCGCGGATGTCGGTCCAGCCGATCGGGAGGTGTGCGAAGCCGTCGATGAGGTTCGAGTGGACGCGCGGGAAGTCGTCGGGCGAACCGTTGATCTCGAGTCCCTCGAAGCGGTGCAGGATCGCGTCGAACATCACCCGCGCCTCGATGCGGGCGAGGTTCGCCCCGAGGCAGAAGTGCGGGCCGCCCGCGCCGAACGCGACGTGCGGGTTGGGCTCGCGCGCGATGTCGAGACCGTCGGGATCGGCGAACACGGTCTCGTCGCGGTTCGCCGACGCGTAGACGATCAGCACGTGGTCGCCGGCCTTGATCGGCCGGCCCGCGACCTCGGTGTCGGTCGTGGCGTGCCGGAAGAACTGCATGACCGGCGTGGAGAAGCGAAGGAGCTCCTCGATCGCGAGCGGCAGCCGGTCGGAGTCGGCGCGCAGCCGCTCGAGCTGGTCGGGGTGCTGGAGCAGGGCGAGGGTGCCGGTCGTGATGAGGTTGCGGGTCGTCTCGCTCCCGGCGTTCTGCAGCATCAGGAAGAAGAGGTCGAGCTGCATCTGCGTGAGCTGCTCGCCGTCGACGTCGGCCTCGAGCAGCACGCTCATGAGGTCGTCGCGGGGACGCTCGCGGCGGTCCTCGCACATGGCGTCCGCGTAGGTGTACATCTCGATCGCCGCCGCGCCACGAGCTTCCTGGTCGATGTTCGGATCGAAGCCGAAGGTGAGCTCGGTGAGCTCGAAGATGTGCGCGCGGTCTTCTTCCGGCACGCCGACGAGGTCGGCGATCACGTGGAGCGGCAGCCAGAGCGCGAGATCGGTGACGAGGTCGCAGTCGTTGCGATCGCGCAACCCGTCGATGAGTCCGTCGACGCGCTCGCGGATCTTGTCGGTGAGGTCGGCGACGCGCTTGGGCGTGAAGCCGAACGAGATGAGCTTCCGCATCTTCGTGTGCTCGGGCGGGTCCTTGCTGATGAGCATCTCGGCGAGACCGGCTTCGGCCTCCGGCTCGGCCGGCACGTCGATCATCGGGTGCGGCGCGTTCTTGAAGGTCGACGAGTCTCTCGACACGCGGACGACGTCGGCGTGGCGCACGACCGCGTAGTAGCCGTTGGGCCAGACCTCGTGGTCGTGATGCGTGATGGGAGCCTCGGCGCGGAGCCGGCGGAAGTGCTCGTAGGGGAACCCCCGGTCGTAGGCCGACGGGTCGTGAAGGATGAGATCGGAGGCCATGCGCGAATGCTAGGCAGCCCTCCGCCGGCGCCTCGACCGGGCCCGGGGCCGACCGCGTTTGGCGAAACCGGCCCAGGGCTCAAGTTTCGGGGTCGGAGTGCCGACTGGCCTCACGTGGGGATGCGAGTGACGAGCCTTCGACGCGGGCGCAGCTGCTCCGGTTGCGGCGGCGCGATCGCGGCAGGTGAACGGGCATGGTGGGATGTCGAGGCGCGTACGGTCACCTGCGCGGCGTGCCACGAGCGCGCCGGCACCGATGAGCCGGCCGCCGACGATCCCCTTGCCGGAGTCGCGGGCGCGTCGGCGCAGCGCACCTACGAACGGCTCCGCGAGGCGCGCAGCGTGCGCGTCCGCGCCCAGCACCCGTATCTCGGTGGGCTCATCCTGCGGCACACGAACGAACCGGCACACACGCTCGCGTGGGCCGTCGGCGCGGCCGGTGAACGGACCGTCGCCGAACGCCTCGACCAGATCCGCGGGATCCGGGTGCTGCACGACCTCGCGATCCCGGGTACAAGGGCGAACATCGACCACGTCGCGGTGGGCGGCGACGCGGTGTGGGTGATCGATTCGAAGAAGTACCACGGGCGGATCGACGCGCGCGACGTCGGCCGCTTCCCCGCGCACGACCAGCGCCTCTTCGTCGGTCGGCGCGACCGTACGGATCTGGTCGACGCGATGAGCCTTCAGGTGCGGGTCCTCACCCGTGCCCTCGCCGACCCGACCGTGCCCGTGCACGCCGCACTCTGCTTCGTCGACGCGCAGTGGCCTCTGTTCTCACGACCGACGTTCGTCCGCGGCGTCTGGATCGGGTGGCCGACCGCGCTCCCCCAGCTGTTCCCGCGCGACCGGGCCGTCGACGCCGAGCAGACCGAGCGGGTCGCGCGTCACCTCGCCGAGCGCCTCCGCGTCCGTTGAGCCGCTCGGCGCGTCAGGCGCCGGCGCGCCGCTCGACCTCGAGCCACAGCGGAACCGCGAGCGGCTCCCCCATCTCCTCGAGGATGTGCGCCAGCAGGCCCGCGGTGCGGGCGACGAGGACGACGCCACGCGCCGCGTCGGGTGGGATCCCGATGTCGGCCAGCGCCGCGCCGGCCGCGCCCGCGCCGTTGACCACCAGGTGCCGGCCCGTCACCTCCGCGTGCACCGCGGCGACGTGTTCGAGGAGCCGCAGGTGCGGGCCGAGCAGACCCTCGGCCATGGCGAGCTCGTAGATCCGGGGGGTGCGCGGATCCTGATCCTTGTGGACCGGATGACCCAGGCCCGGCACGCGCAAACCCGCAGCGCGACGCGCGTTCGACGCCGGCGCGCGCGATGGCGCGCAACATGTCGTCGTCGGTGGCGGCGTCGCACCGGTGCGCGGAGACGAGCTCGGCGAGGAACTGCGCGGTGTCGCCGGTCGGTCCGAGGAAGACGCTGCCCGCGCCGAGCAGGCCGGCCGCGATCGCACCCTGGATCGCCTCGGGCGCGCCGACGTAGGTGAGGCGGCTCGCGAGCGCGCCGGGAGTGAGACCGTGGTCGGCGAGCGACACGAGCACCGCGTCGAGCATCCGCCGCTGCCCTTCCGTGGCCTCGCGCCGCGTGACGAGGAGGTAGGTGAGCTCCGTGAGCGTCAGCCGCCCCATGATCTCGCTCGGTAGGTCGCGCCCCGCGACCGTGATCGAGTCGCGCGTCGAGTGCCCGATCCACGTGCGCGCCCAGTCCGGTTCCACGGGTCCGGCCGAGCCCGGATGCGACGGCGGGCGGGCCGCGGCGGCCTCGAAGTCGACCTCGCGTGGGTTTCGCTCGCGCGGCAGTTGGTGCTTGGCGAGGCGGTCCGTGGCCGTGTGCGGGAGCTCGGCGACGATCTCGATGTAGCGCGGCACCTTGAAGCGCGCGAGGCGGCGACCGGCGAAATCGTGCAGGTCGTCGAGGTCGACGGCCCGGCCCGGTGTCGCGACGACGAACGCCTTCACGTCTTCCTCCGAGAGGTCCGACGGGACACCGACAACCGCGGCCTCGGCAACGTCAGGATGCTTCTGCAGGACGGCCTCGACCTCCGCCGGTGAGAGGTTCTCGCCGCGGCGGCGGATGACCTCCTTCTTGCGCCCGATGAAGGTGTAGGTGCCGTCGCCGTTGTCGCGTACGAGATCGCCCGTCTTCAGCCAGCCGCCGGCGAGCACCGCGGCCGTCTCCTCCGGCATCTCGTAGTAGCCCCGCATGATCACCGGGTTGCGCAGCTCGAGCTCACCGATCTCGCCGGGGCCCGCGGTGCGGCCGTCGTCCTTCACGCGCGCGTCGTTCACGTGACCGAGCTCCGGGTGCTGGCGCGGCGCGCCGAGCGAACCGTACGGACGCGTCCCCGGCAACCACACCAGTCCGTACGGACTCTCCGACATCGCGTACCCGCACGTGACGCGCAGGCCGAACCGTTCCTCGATCTCGAGGTGGCGCTCGCGATCGGGCGAGGGACCCGTGTAACAGAGCCGGATCGGGTTGTCGGCGTCGTCGGGACGGGGCGGCTGGCGCATCAAGATCTCGAGCATGGCGCCGATGGAGTTGAACTCGGTTGCACCGTGCCGGCGCGCGGCATCGAGGAACGTGCTCGCCGAGAAGCCGGGAAGCAGCACGAGGCTCGCGTGCGCGACCAGCGAGCCGAGCGTGGAGTACGCGGGCGCGTTGAGATGGAAGAGCGGGAGCGACGTCATCAACCGGTCGTCGCTCGTGAGCTCCAACCAGAACGGGAAGCCCTCCCCCGCCATCACGTACGCGAGGTGGGTCTGCATCACGAGCTTCGAGCGCCCGGTCGTCCCCGACGTCGGGATCATCACGGCGATGTCGCCCTGATCGAGCGGCACGGGCCCGCGGCCGTCGACCGTCGCGGTGAAGAGCTCCTCGACGTCGACGAGCGACGTGCCGGTGCCGGCGAAGGAGGCGCGCAGCGCGGCGTCGGTGATCGTGAGGCGCGGGTCGACCTGACGCACGAAGCCGGCGAGCTCCTCGGGCGTGCTCTTCGGGTTGAGCGGGACCTGGATCGCACCGACCTCCATCAGCGCGAACCAGGAGAGGAGGAAGTCGGCCGTGTTGCGCGGGGTGACGAGCACACGGTCACCCGGGCCGACGCCCGCGCCCCGCAGACCGCTCGCGGCGCGCTCGACGCGCTCCTGCATCGCCGCGTACGTGAGCTCCTCGCCGTCGGTGACCAGCCAGGTCTTGCCCGGCACGGCTTCGACGGCCGCACGCACCAGGTTCGGGATCGTCCGCGGCATCGCTCGTCCTTCTTCCGGCCAGTTGTTACGGTCACCCGACGATGAGCCAACTCACCCTCGCACATTCCGGTCGCGGCACGGGCTTCCCCCTCGTCCTCACGCACGGTTTCACCGGCAGTTCCCTCGACTGGGCCGACGTCGTCGAGCCCCTCGCCCGCGAACGGCAGGTGATCACCTTCGATCATCGGGGGCACGGCGAGAGCCCGAACACCGGCGACGCGGCGAGCTACACGTTCGATCAGCTCGTCGCCGACATGGCTGCGCTCGTCGACTCGCTCGCGCTCACCCGCTTCGACCTGCTGGGCCACTCGATGGGCGGTGTGGTCGCGCTGCGTTACGCGCTCGCACATCAGGGGCGGTTGCGGTCGTTGATCCTCATGGACACCGCCGCCGGCGCCCAGCCGGGCAACGCCGACTTCATGCGCGCGGGCATCGAGATCGCGCGCACCCAAGGTCTCGACCCGATCTACACCGCGATCGAAGGGTTCCTCGGAACCGGTGATCGGGCGGAGGTGCTGCGGGCGCGCCTCAAGACGAAGCTGGCGCAGATGGATCCCGCCGCGTTCGTCTCGCTCGGCGAGGAGCTGCTCGTGTACCCGTCGGTGCTCGACGACCTCGCCACGCTCGACCTGCCCACCACGGTGATCGTCGGCGAGCACGACTCCGGGCTGCGCGACGCGGCAGACGCGCTGGCCGCGACCATCCCCGAAGCGACGCTCGTGGTCATCCCCGACGCCGCACACTCGCCACAAGACGAAAACCGTTCGGCCTGGTTGGCCGCGATCGAGCATCATCTCGCGCGGGTTGATGACGTATGACGACGCTCAAGGACACCATCCGACAGGACCTCACCGGCGCGATGCGCGCGCGTGACGACGTGAAGACCGCGACCCTGCGGATGGCGCTCAGCGCGATCACGAAGGCAGAGGTCGCCGGCAAGGAGCAGGTCGCGCTGTCCGACAGCGACGTCGTCGGCGTGCTGCGCACCGAGATCCGTAAGCGCCACGAGGCTGCCGACATGTACGACGGCGGCGGGCGGGCGGATCGCGCCACCCGCGAGCGCGCCGAGGCGGACGTGCTGGGTGCGTACCTGCCCGCGGAGATCGACGCCGCGGCCCTCGACGCGATCGTCGCCGAAGAGGTTGCGGCCGTCACCGCCACCGGCGCGGGCGGCGGCAAGGCCATGGGCCAGGTGGTGAAGGCCGTGCGCGCGCGGGTCGGCGACGGTGCCGACGGCGCCCGCGTCGCCGCCGCGGTGAAGGCCGCCCTCGGTCTCTGAGCCGCCCTTCGCCCCCGCCCCGCCCCGTGGTACTGCATTTGTTGCACCAGTGAAACGAACGCAGTACCACCACGGGACGGGTGGTGTGCACCGGGGTGACCCGGCGGCGTGGGAGGTGCTTGACTGCGGCGGCGGGCAACCGGCGAACCGAGGGGAGTCGCGATGGCGCACAGCCGCGAGGAAGTGCAGGCAACGATGGAGCGCTACATCGCGGTCCGGGACGCGATCGACGCGGGCGCGGGGAACTGGAGCGACCTCGCACAGTTCTTCACCGACGACGCGGTCTTCATCGATCCCGCATGGGGGCGGGTCGAGGGCATCGACGAGATGAAGGCCACGGTCTTCGGCGACGCAATGGTGGGTCTCGAGGCGTGGAAGTTCCCGACCGAGTTCTTCGTGATCGACGGCGACAACGTCGTCGTGAAGTGGTGGCAGGTGATGCCCGGCCAGCGCGAAGACGGCAACCGCTACGCGCAGTCGGGATACTCGACGCTCGTCTACGCGGGCGACGGGAAGTTCTGCTACGAGGAAGACCTGCTGAACATGGTGCACGTCTTCGAAGACATGAAGGCGAGCAAGTTCAAGCCCGGACCAAACCTCGGGATCCCGCCCAAGCAGGTGAACCGCGACTTCTCGCGCCCCGACCGCGCGCGGCGCTGAGCGCGACCGACATGGACGACGCGGTCCGCGAGACGGTCGACTACGTCGCGATCCGGCGGCTCCAGGACGCGTACGCCGACTCCGTGACCCGGCGTGCGTGGGACGAGCTCCACGACCAGTTCGAGCCCGACGCCGCGGTCGAGGTCGACACGGTCACCGGCCCGCCGCTGCGGTTCGTGGGTGGCGGCGGCATCGGCGACTTCATCTCCGATGCCGTCGCGCGCTTCGAGTTCTTCGAGATGGTGATCCTGAACGCGCGGGTGATGCTCTCTCCCGACGGCGATCCCGACGCGGCGCGCGCCCGCTGCTTCACCTGCGAGCTGCGCCAGGATCACGCCAGCGGCCACTGGAGCACTGCGTACGGCGTGTACCACGACGACTACCGCCGCGGCCCCGCAGGCACCTGGCGATTCGCGCGCCGTCGCTATCAATCGCTCGCGCGCACCGCGCCGGCGACGCAGGTGTTCCCGTTCCCGATTCATCCGGGGTTCGACTGACCGACGAACGATCAGCGACCCCACGATCCGGCAAGGTGGCGCAGTGACGTACCAGGTGATCCAGTGGGCGACGGGTGGAGTCGGGCGGGCCGCGATCGAGGGGGTGCTCTCGCACCCCGAGCTCGAGCTCGCCGGTTGCTGGGTGCACAGCGACGCGAAGGACGGCGTCGACGTCGGCGAGCTGATCGGCCGCGAACCCATCGGCGTGACCGCCACGACCGACATCGATGCACTCCTCGCAACCGACGCCGACTGCGTGATCTACTCGCCGGTGCTCGCCGACAACGCCGTCGTCGAACGGATCCTGCGCGCCGGCAAGAACATGGTGTCGCCGGTGGGCTGGTGGTATCCGCAGATGGAGCAGGTCGCCGATCTCCAGGCCGCGTGCCTCGCGGCGAACGTCACGCTGCACGGAACCGGCATCCATCCCGGTGGCATCACCGAACGGTTCCCGCTGATGGTGTCCGCCCTCTCGCGCGCGGTCACCCACGTGCGCGCCGAGGAGTTCTCCGACATCCGCACCTACGGCGCGCCCGACGTGGTGCGCGACGTGATGCTCTTCGGCAAACGACCCGAGGAGGCACGTGCCAGCATCATGACGACCGTGCTCGGCCACGGCTTCAAGCAGTCGGTCCGGATGGTCGCCGCGGAGATGGGATTCGCGATCGAGCCGGAGCTGCGCACGACACACGAGGTCGCCGTCGCGACCGCGCCGATCGACTCCCCCATCGGCGTCATCGAGCCTGGGCTCGTCGCCGCGCAGCGCTTCCGGTGGGAAGGACTCGTCGGGGGCAAGCCGGTGATCACCGCGGCCGTCAACTGGTTCATGGGCCAGGAGCACCTCGACCCGGCGTGGAGCTTCGGGCCGGAGGGCGAGCGCTTCGAGGTGGAGATCACCGGCGACCCGCCGGTGCGCCTCACCTTCCACGGGTTGCACCCCGACACGATCGACGAAGGCCTGAAGCGCAACCGCGGCATCGTCGCGACCGCGATGCACTGTGTGAACTCGGTGCCCTATGTGTGCGAGGCCGAGGCGGGGATCCGGACGTATCTCGATCTCCCGCTGATCGCCGGGCGCGCCGCGCCGGAGGTGCAGGGAGGGTGACGCGACGGTTGCGTCAGGCGGCCGGGCGCGCGAACGCGTCGAGGATGATGGCGGTGGCGTCGAGGCGCGCGACAGGTCCGACGACGCGCACCGGCAGGTACTGCCCGCCGCCCGGCCACGTGTGACCGCCACCCTCGATGCGGTACAGGACGACCGGCGGCCGGCCCGGCGCGCGCCACGTGAGCCGCGTGACCGACAGGTCGCCGGCGGGCGCGGGGAGCGACTCGACGGCGGGTTCGGGCCTGCAGCCGTTCGCCGCGACCCAATCGGCGGCGACGGCCTCGACGGGCGCGGCGAGGCCCCGACCCGGTTCGGCGCCACCCGCGCGTGGGACCGCCGCGGCCGGGGCGCCCGGCGCGGAGCTGCACCAGGCGGCCGAGCATGCCGATCGGACCGCCGCCGTACGGGACGAGCGGATCCGCCGTGCCGTGAAACATCACGACGGTGGCCGGCCGGGCGGGCCGCGGCATCGCGTCGCGCGACGGGACGGTCGCCGGCCCCGCGACGAGACCGATACCGGCAAACGGCAGCAGGCCGTGGCGCGCGATGTGCTCCGCGAGCAGCGATCCGTTCGAGATCCCGATCGCGTACACGGAGGCGGGATCGGCGATGCCATCGGCCACGAGCTTCGCCACGAGCGCGTCGATGAAGCCGACGTCGTCGATGACGGCTCGACGCGCGAGCCGCGGGGCGTCTCCGCGCTGGTCGTTCCAGACCCGACCGGATCCGTCGGGGAAGACCGCCGCGAACCCCGCTCCGGGCGCGCGCCGCGCGAGCCCGGTGAGCGCGGCCATCCCCGCGCCCGTGCCACCCGCGCCGTGCAGCACGACGAGCAGCGGAGCCTCCGGCCGCGGGCCGGGCGTGAGCGAATACGCGCGCGGAGTCCCCGCGACCGTGATCGTGCCGGGTGCGATGTTGCCCGGACCGGTGATCCCCGCCCGGGCCATCGCGCGCTCGCGCATGCGGCGGCGCAGCGGACCCGGCTCCCGTGCACCCGCCCAGGGACTCATGCCGCGCCACGATACGGCGCGCACACGCGCCGAACGTGAAGCGGGCACGAAGCGATGGTCATGCGATCGGGCAACATGGGCGCGCATGGCACACGAGGAAATCGCGACGACCGCCGACGGCGCGCGGATCTGGTACACGTGGACGGGCACCGGGCCACCGGCCGTCCTCTGCCACGGCGGCCCGGGCCTGTGGGACTACCTCGGACCGTTCGCCGCGCTGGTCGAGGACCGCGTCTCGGTGTTGCGGTACGACCAGCGCGGTGCGGGGCGATCCGACGCCGTCGGTCCGTTCACCGTCGATCGCTCCGTCGCCGATCTCGAGGAGTTGCGCTCCCAGTTCGGCCCCGAACGCTGGATCGTCGGCGGGCACTCGTGGGGCGCGTCGCTCGCGCTGAGCTACGCGCTGGAACACCGCGAGCGGACGCGCGGCGTCGTGTACGTGTCGGGCGTCGGCATCGGCCAGGACTGGAACGCCGCCTTCCACGCGGAAGCCGATCGGCGGCGGACCCCGCAGCAGCAGCGCCGGCTCGAAGCGCTGCGCGCGCTCGCCGCGCGCGACCCGGCCGAGGAAGCGGAGTACCGCGTCCTCAGCTGGGCGCCCGACTTCGCGGACCGCGCCCGGGCGACCAAGCTCGCGGCGGCCCTTGCGCCCGAGCCGTACGCGATCAACCGCGAGGCGAACACGTCCATCGCCGGCGAAATGCGGACCTGGGACGAGCACCGCGATGCGTCGCTCGGTTGTCGCGTCTCGACGTGCCCGTGCTCGTCGTGCACGGGATGCTCGATCCCCGCCCGCACTGGGCCGTCGACACCCTCCTCGACGCCCTGCCGAACGTCTGGACGCACAAGCTCGAAGGCGCCGGACACAACCCGTGGCTCGAGCAGCCCGCCGCGGTGCGCGAGATCCTGATCGACTTCGTCGCGTCGCTCGACTGACCGCCGTACGCTTCGGGCGTGCCTCACGCCGCGTCGAGCCCGGCGCCGGTCACCGTCGCCGCGGCCGAAGGCAAGGGCGCGGGCGCCGTCTCCCTGCCCCGGCTTGCGTGGCTGCCGGTCGGCGCCGTCGCGCTGGCGAAGGTCGGATTCCAACTTGCCACGGCCAACCTCTACGGCGCGCACCGCGACGTGTACTACTACCTCGCGAGCGGACGGCATCTGGCCTGGGGTTACGTCGACAATCCCCCGCTCACGCCCGCGCTCTACCGCGCGAGCGACGCACTCTTCGGGCACTCGTTGCTCGCGCTCACGATCGTGCCCGCGCTGTTCGGTGGCGTGTACGTGCTGCTTGGCGCGTTCCTCGCACGCGAGTTCGGCGGTCGCCGTTTCGCACAGCTCCTCGCCGCGACGGTCGGCGCCGTTGGACCGCTGTACCTGACGACCAGTCACTTTCTCGGCACGGTGAGCCCCGACCTGGTGCTCTGGGCCATCGCGAGCTGGCTCGTCGTCCGCATGATCCGCCGCGACGATCCGCGCCTGTGGATCGCGATCGGCGCGGTGTGCGGGATCGGACTGCTCAACAAGCACACGATGCTCTTCTGGATCGCGGCCGCCGGATTCGGGCTGCTCACCTCCGGCCAACGCCACCTCTTCGCGAGCCGCTGGCTCGCGCTCGGCGTCGCGATTTCGTTGGTGATCTGGGCTCCGAATCTCGTGTGGGAAGCGCGCCATCACTGGGCGACCCTCGAGTTCTTCCGCCACCTGCGCGAGAACAACGGCGGCGAAGACGTCGCGCAGTTCGTGCCGTTGCAGTTCGGCATCGTGACGATCGCGGGAACGGTCGTCGTGTTCGTCGCCCTGCGCGCGCTCGCTCGCGACCACGCCCTGCGGAGCGCGCGGTTCCTCCTCGACGGCTATGTGTTCGCGTTCGTCGTCCTCTTCGCGCTCCAAGGGAAGGCCTACTACCTCGGCTCCTGGTATCTCCCGCTCATCGGCCTCGGCGCCGCGGTCGTGGAAACTCGATGGACGCGCCGAAGTGCACGCGTGCTCCTCGCGGCCGTGCTCGTCACCGGATTGAGCGCGGCACCGATCTTCACGCCGATCCTGCCCGAGGCGACTGCGGTCCGCCTCGGATTCGACGACCTCAACGGCGACCTCGGCGCGATGCTCGGCTGGCCGCACTTCGTGCGGCGCATCGCGGGCGTCTACCGCGCGCTCCCAGCGTCGGAACGGCGCGACGCGGTCGTGCTCACGGGGAACTATGGCGAAGCCGGCGCGATCGATTACTACGGCCGCTCCCTCGGGCTCCCCCATCCGATCAGTGGCCACAACACCTACTGGTGGTGGGGGTACGGAGATCCGCGACCGGACGCAGTCGTGATCGCCGTCGGCGTCTGGCCGGGCGCACTGACGCCGTACTTCCGCTCGGTCACGAAGATCACCGACTTCGCGTCCGACTCAGTGCCGATCGACCCGCACGAACGAGACACGGTCGTCTTCGTGTGCCGGGGTCTACGCGTCTCGTGGCCGACGTTCTGGGCCCACCAGCGCCAATACGACTGAACCGCGCGACGCGGCCGCGTCGCGCGGTTCAGGGCGAGGACACCAGCGCGCTGTGGAGAAAGGCGACGACGCGCGTCTCCCACGCCTGCGGGTGCGTTGCGAGCGCGCGGGTGTGCGCGGTGTCGGGCAGCTCCCACAGTTCGGCGGTGGCGGGCGCGGCCGCGGCCAGGAACCGGCCTGCCGCGAGCTCCTGCTTGCCCGCGATGAGCAAGAGCGGCCGGGGCGCGGCCGCCGCGATCGCGCGGCGCATCCCGATCGGTCGGGGCGCGTCGCTCAACAGTTCGCAGACCCGGTCGCGCACCCACACGGAACCGCGATCGATCCAGCCGACCAGGTCGTTCGCCATCCAGCCGGTGTCGGCTGCGCTGCGGCCGGCGACGCCCTCCGCGACGACGGCGCCGATGCGCGAGTCGGATGCGGCAGCTCCGATCGCCTCCTCACCGCCCATCGAGAGCCCGACCAACCCGACCCGCGGAATCCGCACGTCGGGCTGCGCGAGCAGGAACGAGACCGCGGCGCGCACGTCGCGGTCGCCGTACCAGCCGAAGTCCATTGCGTTCCCGCCGCTGCGACCGTGCCCGCGCGTGTCGAGGAACAGCACGCCGTAGCCGTGGCGCGCGAGCACTGCGCCGTGATCGAGCACGCTCGAACGCGTCGAGCTCGAACCGGGAAGCACAGCGACCGCGGCGCCGTTGCGCGACGCGACGTACCAGCCCGAGAGCCGGACGCCGTCCGCCGTGCGGAACGACACGTCCGCGTACGCGAGCCCGCGATCGGCCGGGGTCGAGCGACCGAGCGAGGCCGGCACGACGTTGGTCGCGAACACCGCGAGGGTTCCGGGAAGGAGCACGAACTGGAACGCGACGAACGCGACGGGAACGCTCCACAACCGCTGCCAGCGCCGGGCCGCGCGGAGCAGGAGCGTGGCGCCCATGCCGACGAGACCGAGCCCGGCCGCCAGCGCGACACCGGCGAAGACCGCGCGGAGCGACCAGCCGGTTCGAACCTCCTGACCCGCGATCCCCGCGCCGCCGACGATGCCCGCGAGCCCGACCCCGACGGCAACGGTGCCCACGCCGCGGCACGCGAACCGGGTGACGGCGAGCTCCGCCGCGCCGGTCGCGGCGACGGCGAGCGCGACGCGCGCGAGCTGCCAGACCGGGCTGCCCGCCGTGCCGACGAGCACGGCGAGCGCGACACCGAGGCCGATGATCGACGCTCCGATCACGGGATGCGACGGGTGAAGACGCCTCCCGATCGGGAGTCCGAACGGTCGGTGACCGATCCACGGAGTCGCGATCGACATGGGACGCCTCCCGCGGTTCGAGCCGGCTCCCCCTCGTCATTGAACGCCGGGGCCCGGCTGCCGCGGGAGGGCCGAACGGCCACTTGATGCGAACGGCGGCGGCCGCCGTCGCCAGAGCCGCATGCCGCGCCACTCGTCGTACGCTCTGACCCTTCGCCGCTTCGTGGTTCCCGAGGAGGACCGTCGTGGTCAAGCACCTCACCCATCCCGACTGGGTCCGGCGCATGAACCTGTTCGGCGACACGGTCGGCGACCCCGCGCGCATCGTCAACCTCGACCCCGACCAGATGCTCGGCGTCGCACGGCACGCAACCGGTCTCGACGACGTCGGCGAGGCGCGCTGGCCGGGCTGGACCGAGACATACCTGCGGCTCCTCGACGCGATCGACCACGAATCGCAGCCCCACGTGGTCGGGCGGGTCATGACGCGCGGCGAGGTGCTGCGCAATCTGGAGACGTGGCTGCGGTTGCAGGCGACCTGGGCGGCCGTCCCGCAGATGGTGGCGTCACCGGTCGTCGCGCCGCTCTTCGTCGTCGGCCCGCCCCGCACCGGCACGACGATCCTGCTCGAGCTGCTCGCGCTCGATCCCGCGTTGCGCGCGCCGCTCGCATACGAAGCCCTGCACCCGCTGCCCGTCTCCGACGACCCGGCCGTCGACCGCGAGCGCCGCCGCGAACTGTCGGAGTGCGAGCAGGAGTTCTGGGCCGACGTGCACCCCGAGTTCATGACCATGCACGAGCTCGCGAGCGACTTGCCGTGCGAATGCGTGCACTTCCTCACCTACGACTTCGCGGGCCCGCACTGGTCGATGCTGTACGACACGCCGACGTTCATGGGCTGGCAGCTCGAACGAATCGACGCCCAGCTCGCGCGCGTCTACCGCCTGCACCGGCGGATGCTGCAGACGTTCCAGTACGGTTCGCCGCCGCGCCGCTGGCTCTTGAAGTCGCCCGGTCACCTCCAGTCGCTGCCGCAGGTGTTCGCCGAGTACCCCGACGCGCTCGTCGTCCACACTCATCGCGATCCGCGTAAGTTCATCGCGTCGCTCGTGAGCCTCCTCGCCGTGTTGCGCTTCACGCGCAGCGACCACGTCGACATCGCGACGCTCGGTCCGCTGATGGAGCTCACCTACCAGATGTTCCTCGAGCAGGTGATCGACCAGCGCGAGCAAGGCGTGATCCCGAACGACCGGATCGTCGACAGCCACTTCCTCGATCTCATGGCCGACCCGGTGACCGCCCTGCACCGCCTGTACGAGCAGCTCGTCCTGCGCTGGCCGGCCGGCCACGACACTCGCGTCCGCGACTACCTCGCCGCGAAGCCAAAGGGCAAGCACGGCGAGCACAAGTACACCTTCGAGGAGGTCGGCCTCGACGAGACGTCGGTGCGCCGGTCGTTCGCCCGCTACGTCGAGCACTACTCGATCACCGAGGAGTGACATGGCGCCGGGCGACGAATCGCGTGACGGCGTCTCCTTCACCAACCTCGACGAGCCGCTGTTCGAAGGCGGCGCCGCAACCAAACGCGACCTCGTCGACTATCTCGACGGGGTGCACGACCGGATCATCCCGGTGCTCGCCGATCGGCCGTTGTCGGTCGTGCGCGTACACCGCGGCCAGGAGCCGTTCATGCAGAAGAACGTGCCGAAGTACGCACCGGATTGGGTGCGCACGGTGCGGTTCTGGGCCGAGACGTCGAAACGCGAGGGTCGCGTACGCGCTCTGCAACGACCGGCGCACACTGCTCTGGTTCGCGAACCAGCGCGCGATCGAGTACCACCCCGCGCTCGCGACGGCTTCGCATCCCGACCGCCCGACGCATCTCGTTCTCGATCTCGACCCGCCCGCCGGCGACACGTTCGCCGCCGCCGTGCGCGTCGCCCACCGCCTGCGTGAGGCACTCGCCGCCGTCGGTCTCGAAGGCGCCGTGAAGACCAGCGGCGCGAAAGGGCTCCACGTCTTCGTTCCGATCGCCGACGACACGCGCCCCGAGGACGCGGCCGCGGCGACGCGCGCGCTCGCCGCGGCCACCGAACGGCTCGACCCCGCGATCGCGACGACCGCGTTCATCAAGCATGATCGCGGCGGCAAGGTGTTCGTCGATTCGACACGCGCTGGTGGAGCGACCGTCGTGGCCGCGTACAGCCCGCGCGCCCGACCGGGCGTCCCGGTGTCGTTCCCGATCGGCTGGGACGAGCTCGACGCCGTCTCGCCCGGCGACTTCACGGTGCACACCGCACTCGCGCAGCTCGGCGACCGCGACCCCTGGGCCGCGTCGATGCCCGCGCCGCAGCTCCTGGACCCCGAGCTCGTCGCCGCGGGCCACGCCATCCCCGTCGCGCGGGTCCAGGCCATGCACGAAGGCCGCCGCCGCGCCCGCAGCCGCCGAAACGACGAGAAATCCCGCTGATCCCGCCGGTCCCGCCGGTCCCGCCGGTCGCGAGTCTCAGGATGGGTTGATTTCTGGCGTCACCGGCCGATGAAACGGGATGGTCTCCAACGGGCGCGGGCGTCGATGACGCTCTCGGGAGCGAGCTGGCTGTTCGTCGTGGCCGGCGCGCTCGGTTGCGGGCTGCTGGCGTGGCTCGACTCGGCTCGCCACTTCCGCCGCCATCATGAGCACAGCGCCGACTCGAACGCCGCCGGCCGCCGACGCCGCTCCGGCTGAGCGACGCGCGATCAGACGTTCTGCACGTCGGCGACGTCGACGACCCGCGCCTGCGGTGTCTCGATGGGGCCCTCAGGCAGGAAGAAGCGCCAGAAGACCATGCCGAAGGGGCGACCCTCGGTGTCGATCCAGTTGGGGACGCCCGGGTCGTGATGCGCGATGACGACGCGGAAGCTGCCGTCAGGTTCGAGATGGGTCTGCGCGCGATTCAGCGAGACCTGGCGGTGCGCGTAGTCGTACGTCTGGAGATGCCGGTTCCAAAGCGTCACGTTCGCGCACCGGCAGCGGGGCCAGCGGCCGCTGATCACGAGCGCCTCGTCGGGACCGAGCACGTAGGGCGCCATGCTGTACGACGCGTCACCGGCCGCGAGCGCATGCGCGCCGGGCGGCACCGGTTTCGGGAAGACGCTCGGCTCGCGTGACACGAACGCCGGCTGGTCGGCCGCGCCGGGCAGGGGCTGGTCGAGCGAGCGCGATCGCACGTAGCGCTCGACGCGGCGTAGCCCCGCCGCGACCGACGCGTCGTCGGGGGCCGGGAGCGGACCGGGGGCGCCGATCGCCTCGATCGCGAGCGCGAGGTCGGGGATCGGCGGTACCGCGGGTGACCACGTCTCCTCCCAGTAGTGGCGCGTCGTGATCCGGTGGGCGTCGGGGGCGAGCGCGATCCAGTTGCGGTCGCGCGGCGCGCCGCCGAGGAACACCTCGAAGCACCCGTCGCCGTCGATGTCGAACTCGGTGTCGTTGAGCACCCCCGCGGTGCGCTCCGGGAAGCCGCCCGGCTCGCCGCCGGCCTCGACCGTGAACGACACGTACACCGCGCCGGCGATCCGCCCGCGCACGCGGTACGCGTACTCCGAGCTCACCGCGGCGTCGTAGTAGATCGCGTCGGCGTTGTCGCCCATCGACTTACGCGTCGAGGTGACGATCTGGCGGAAGACCGGTTGCGCCGGGTCGTCTTCGAAGTAGCCGACGAGCCCGCCTTCGAGCAGGTGCGCGAGCACGCGGTAGGCGCCGGCACGGTCGTCGGGGGTGAGGAGACCCCACTCGTCACCGGCGTAGCGGTCTGCCGCTTCCGCGAGGGTGTCGAGCAACGCGCGGAACGCCGCGGTGCTCTCCGACGTGGACTCCGACTCCGACATGTCCGGCTCTCCCTCGTCGCACCGTACGATCCGGCGAGAAGCTACTGCCCGAACGGAGTACCCAACCGTGGACGCCACTGCTGCTCGACCGTCGCACCTCGGCCTGTGCGCGTCGAGCTCATGCAGCCACCGAGACGCGCGTGACGCGTCAGCGCACCAGACCGGTCCCGGGTATGAGCGGGAGGTCGAGGACGGAGAGCAGACCGGGGCGCGCCGCGCACACCGCGGGGATCGCGTTGACGATGCGCGCCGCGGTGCCCACGAGCCCCGCGGTGTTGTGGTCGCCGTCGTCGCCCATCATCTGCACGTCGACGGTGTAGCTGGGGTTGCCGCTGATCACGACGCGGTAGCCGCTGTGACCAGCCGGCTGCGGCCAGTCGGGCGCAAGCGTGTCGTCGAGGCGGGTGACGTGCTCCACGATCACCTTCGCCTCACCACCCACGAGCCCCTGGATCTCGAAACGCAACGCGGCCGTGGTTCCGGCCTCGACGACGCCGAAACCGAGATCGATCGTCTCCGGCGCGGGCCGGCGCTCGTGCACCTCGCGCAGCTCCTCGATCTCGATACCGAGCCCCGCGGCGATCACCTTGACCACACCGCCCCACGCGAACGACAGCACGCCGGGGATGAGGATCAACGGCGTCGCGTCGAGCGGCTTGCCGAACCCCATCGTGTCGAACAGCACCGTCGGTTGCGCGTAGGTCGCGTAGTTGACGACCTCCATCACGCGCACCGACGTGACGTACTCGCACGCGCCGGTGAGCACGAGCGGCAGGAGGTCGTTCGCCCAACCCGGGTCGATTCCCGACGTGAAGCACGAGACGCCGGCCTCGGCGCACGCGTCTTCGAGCGGCTTACGCAGATCGGGCGCGACGTGCGGCGGGTACACGAGCGGGACGACCGAGCTCGACACCACGTTCTTCCCCGACCGCAGGATGCGCGCCATGTCGGCGATCGCGTCGGCCGGCCGCAGATCGGCAGTCGCGGTGTAGGAGACGCAGTCGGCGTCGAGCGCGAGGAGCGCGTCGGCGTCGGTCGTCGCCGTCACGCCGATCGGCGCGAAACCTCCGAGCTCACCCGCGTCCTTGCCCTCCTTCGCCGCGCTGCTCACCCACACGCCCACGAGCTCGAGCTCCGGATGGTTCGCGACGAGCCGCAGCGCGTGCTTCCCGACGTTGCCGGTGCTCCACTGGATGACCTTGTAGCTCATCGGATCCCCCGTCTTGGCCGCGTCCCGCAGCGTACTGACAAGATGTCGCCGGCCCGCCCGTGTCCGGCCCCAGGGGGAACCGATGCTGGAGTTCGACCCGCTCGACGAGTACCCGATTCACCAGGTTCCGCTGCCGATGCGGTACACCGCGACGAGCGACCGCCACTTCTACGACCGCTGCATCTTCCAGGGCGTCGACCACGAAGCTGACGCGTACTTCATCACCGGTCTCGGCGTGTACCCGAACCTCGGTGTGATCGACGCGTACGCGACGGTTCGCCGCGGCGACCGGCAGTGGGCCGTGCGCATGTCGGGCCGCCGCCCCGACGACAAGCTGAAGCAGCAGGTCGGCCCGTACCGCATCGAGGTGATCGAGCCGTTCAAGAAGCTGCGCCTGATCTGCGACGCCGACGATCACGGCATCGGCTTCGACCTGCTCTGGGAGTCGGAGTACGGCCCGATCGCGGAACCGCAGCACATCCGCCGCCAGGGCGACCGCATCCTGCTCGACGCGTCGCGCTTCGCGGGTGTCGGCACGTGGAGCGGCGAGCTGCGCTTCGACGGCGAGACCGTCGCGGTAACCCCCGACCGCTACACCGCGACACGCGACCGCTCGTGGGGCATCCGGCCCGTCGGCGAGGCGGTTCCGCCCGGTCAGCCGGTGGAGTTCAGCGGGATGTGGTGGTGCTGGGTGCCGCTGCGATTCGACGACTTCGCGATGCACCTGATGGTCGAGGAGGACGCGTCGGGCATCCGCCACACCAACCTCGCGGTACGCCAGTGGCCCGAGCACACCGGGCGCCCGGTCGAGCAGCTCGGTTGGCCGCTCCCCGAGATCACCTACGGGTCGGGCACGCGGGTGCCCACGCACGCGTCGTTCGACCTCGTGACGCGCGCCGGCAAGCAGCTGACGCTGGAGGTCGAGCCCATTCTCGGCATCCCGCTCGCCGTCGGTACCGGCTACGGCATCGATCCCGAATGGCAGCACGGGGTGTGGAAGGGCGAGGAGTGGATCGACGGCGGCGTCTACGACCACACCGACCCCGAGGTCGTCGGACGCGCCGCGTTCTCGATCACCGACTACATCGCGCGCGTCAACTTCGACGGCCAGGACGGCTGGGGCATCTTCGAGCACGCGACCCTCGGGCCGCACGCGCCGTCGGGCTTCGCCGACTACACCGACGGCGCGCCGTGAGCGCGACGCCGCTGCGCTGGCAGGTGGGCGCGGCGACGGTGACCTCGCTCGTCGAAGCGTGCACCGACGGCATCCCGGCCGGATTCCTGCTCGTCGACGCGACCGCCGACGACATCCGCGGGTGCGACTGGCTCGCCGACGACCAAGCCCGCCCCGACGGGACGGTGTCGATGGGCGTGCAGGCCTTCCTCGTGGAGCTGCCGTCGTACACCGTGCTCGTCGATCCGTGCGTCGGCAACGGCAAGCCGCGCATGCTCTCGCTGTGGAACCAGCTCGACCTGCGGTGGCTCGACCAGCTGCGCGCCACCGGCGTCGAGCCGGAAGCCGTCGACATGGTGGTGCACACGCACCTGCACGCCGACCACGTCGGCTGGGACACCCACCTCGTCGACGGCGCCTGGCAGCCGACGTTCACGAACGCGCGCCACGTCTACGCGGGCGAGGAGCTCGAGTACTGGCGCGACCTCGCCGACCCGGTGGGCGAGGCCTACGAAGACTCCGTCGCGCCCGTCGTCGCGGCCGGCCTCGCCGACCTCGTCGAGATCGACGCCGACCTCGGCCACGGCCTCCGGCTGGTGCCGACACCCGGGCACACGCCCGGCCACGTCTCGCTCGAGATCACCTCCGGCGCCGAGCTGCTGATGGTCACCGGCGACCTCATCCACCATCCCGCGCAGATGGCGCACCCCGAATGGGCCGAGGTCGCCGACTCCGACCCCCTCGTCGCGCGCGCGACGCGCGAGGCCTTCCTCGACACCCACGCGCAGGCGGGCACGCGCCTCGCGGGCACGCACTTCCCGGCTCGGCCGGTCGGCCGCGTCGTCGCGCACGCGGGGCGCTGGCGCTTCGACCCCGAAGACTGAACGATCGCGCCCGGCGCGCCCCGTGCGCCCCGCCTACGCGTCGTCCGCGTCGCCCGCGTCGCCGCGTCGCCGGGACGGCGCGCGCGGCGCGGGTCGCCGCCGGGACGGCCGCGGTCAAACCGATGATCAGCACCACCGCGGCGACGATCACGAACCCGTACGCGGGTTCGGGCAGGTTCACGACCGCGAACGCGATCGCGCCGAGCGCGAACACCAACGCGACACGCGCACCGACGTAGAGCCGCGGCGCGGCGGCGACGTGCGCCGCCTGCCACGCCGCGTCCGAACGCATCGTGCTCGGCAGCCGGATCCCGACCCAGTACTGGCGCGGCAGCCGGCCGCGCGCACCGAGACCGGCGACGAGCTGTACGGCACCGGCACCGACGGCGATTGCGATGCCCGCAACGAGCGCGCCGGCGGAGTCGTGCACGCTCATGGCACGACGGTGAACGACGACCCGTCGACGCGGTCGATCGTCGTGAACTCGGAAATGCGTGAGCGCCGCAGCCGGGTTGCTCGCGCCGCGGGATAGCCGAGCGCGATGACGGCGGCCAGCGCAAGCTCGTCGCCCGCGCCGAACAGCTCTTTCACCGCCCGTTCGCGGCGGATGGCCATCGTGGTGATCACGCCACCGAGATCCTCGTCGTGGGCCGCGAGGAGGATGCTCCACGCGAACGGGTACACCGACGCGCCGCCCGCGAAGGTGTAACGGTCGGCGTCGCGGTCTACGGCGGCGAGCGCGCGCAGGTCGGCGAACACCACGAGCACGACGGGGACGTGGTCGAGGTGCTCGGCGAACCCGCCCGGTCCTTGCGCGGCGCGCGCCGCGACGGCATCGGCGCCGGCGAGCGCCGCCGCCTCGGCGTCGCGATCGGTGATCGGGGCCCACGGTGTCAGGCCGGCTCCCGCGATCGCGAGGTACTCGTACCACGACGCGAGGTAGAGGTCGCGCAGCGATCGGCGGATGTCGTGATCGTGCACCACGACGACCCGCCAACCCTGCCGGTTGCCGCCGCTCGGAGCGAAGCGCGCGGCGTCGAGCACGCGCGCGAGCACCGAGTCCGGAACCGGCTCGGCGGTGAAGTCGCGAACCGATCCCGTCGTGCGCAACGCCTCCTGCAGTTCCATGCTCGGAAACCCTACGCGTACGCACCGCTGGGTATCGGGGGTGCTTCGCGCCGGTCCGTGTCGCAGGCCGTACCGCCGTGACAGGCTGGCCGCATGCGAGCCCTCATCGTCGGCGCGGGCGTGGCCGGGCTCACGCTCGCCGCGCGCCTCAGGCAGCAGGGCCGGTTCGCGACCGTCGTCGAGCGAGCGTCCGACGAGCAGGACGGCTACGCGATCGGGCTCTACCCGCTCGGGAGTTGCGTGCTGCACGGCCTCGGCTGCTACGACGAGTTCGTCGCGCAGGGATTGGTGCTCGAACGTTACGAGCTCGCCGATCACCTCGGTCAGCCCCTGCAGACCGCCGACATGGAGCGCCTGAGTGGCGAGGTCGGGCCCTGGGTGATGACGAGCCGGCGGGCGCTCGTCGAGCTGCTGACGCGCGCGTGCGAGGGCGTCGACATCCGGCGCGGCGTCGCACCGTCGTCGTTGCGGCAGGCTGCCGACCACGTCGAGGTCACCTTTTCCGACAACACTGCCGAAACCTTCGACGTCGTGCTCGCGTGCGACGGCATGGGTTCGCCGACGCGGGATCTCGTGTTCGGTCCGCAACCGAACTTCGACGCGGGGTGGGTACTGTCGACGTGGTGGACCGCACCGGATCGCTTCCCCGATCCCGTTGCGAAGGAGTGGTGGGGCCACGCGTGGTTCTTCGGCGTGTACCCGGCTCCCGGGGCGGTGATGTGCGCGGCCGGCGCGCCGACCGACGTGATGAACGCCGCGGGCACCGGCGACACGAGCCTGCTTCTTCGGCGCCTGCTCGGAAGCCTCGCGACCGATCCTGCGATCGCCGCCGCGCTCGTCGACGCCACCACGACCTACCCGTGGGCGATGCGCGACGTGCGCGCCCGCAAGTGGGTCAATCGCCGGATCGCCCTGTGCGGCGACGCGGCAACCGGCTTTCTGCCCACGGCGGGGGTCGGCGCGTCGAACGCGATGCGCGCCGCGTCCGCGCTGAGCGACGAGCTCTCGCGAGCGGACGCCGCGACGGTTCCCTTGGCGCTGGAGCTCTACGAGAAGCGCTGCCGGAAGGCGATCGAGCGCAACCAGACCGAGTCGCGACGGCTCGCGCGGGTGATGTTCCTGCGTTCCCGGGCTCTGTGGTGGACGCGCGACCAGGTCGCCCGCCGTTATCCGGCCGAGCGGATGCTCAGTCAGATCATCGAGAGCACGCGGGTCCCGTTCTGAGCCTCGCGGCTTCCCCCATGCGCCGCGGCGACCGGCGCTAGGTTCAGCCGATGGACACTGACTCGCTGTTCTCGGTGAACGGCAAGGTTGCGCTCGTCACCGGCGGTTCGCGTGGCATCGGGCTGATGATCGCGGAGGCCCTCGTGAGCTCCGGCGCGACGGTCTACATCTCGTCGCGCAAGGCCGACGCGTGCGACGCGGCCGCGGCCGCGTTGTCGGAGCACGGGCGCTGTGTCTCGGTACCGGCCGACGTGGCGACCGCCGACGGCGTTGCAGCACTCGCCGCGACGATCCGCGCCGCGGAGCCGGCGTTGCACATCCTCGTGAACAACGCCGGCGCCACGTGGGGTGCGCCACTCGAGGAGTTTCCCGACGCGGCATGGGACAAGGTCTTCGCGACGAACGTGAAGGGCGTGTTCAACCTCACCGTGGCGTTCCTGCCGCAGCTGCGCGCGGCCGCGAGCGACGACGATCCGGCTCGAGTCGTCAACATCGGATCGGCCGACGGCATCCGCGTTCCCGCGACCGAGAACTACTCCTACGCCGCGAGCAAGGCCGCCGTGCACATGGTCACCCGCCAGCTCGCCCACCGGCTCGCCCGCGACCGCATCACCGTGAACGCGATCGCGCCCGGGCCGTTCCGCTCCAAGATGATGGCGTTCGTGCTCGACGCCGACGGCGGCGAGGAGATGGTGGCGTCGTCGATCCCGCTCCGGCGCATCGGGCGCGCCGACGACATGGGCGGAGCGGTGCTCTACCTCGCCTCCCGCGCCGGCGCGTACCTCACAGGCGCGGTCATCCCCGTCGACGGCGGGCTCTCCACCCACGGCTGACGTCGCCCCGGTTGCCCGCCACTGCCGGGCGTCTGTACCATGTGGTACAGGGCACCGGCGCTCCCGGTTCCCCAACCGTTCGCCGTTGCGAGGAGGCCGGGATGAGGCGCCGCGAGATCGGAGCTCGGGTCCACACGACTGCGCCACCGGAGGTCGTGTTCGCGCTCGTCGCCGACGGCGCGAGCTACCCGCGCTGGTCGCCGATCGAGTCGTTCGAGCTCGAACGGGAGGGTGATCCGCCGCCCGAAGGCGTCGGCGCGATCCGAGTCTTCCGGCAGGGACGCATCACCGGGCGCGACCTGATCGTCGAGATCGTCCCGAACCGGCGCTTCGTCTACACCGCGCTCTCCGGTCTCCCGACTCGCGACTACCGCGGCGAGGTCGACCTCACCCCCACCGCCGACGGCGGCACCGACATCCACTGGCACTCGTCCTTCTTCCCGAAGTTCCCCGGCACCGGGTTCCTCATGGCTCGCGGCCTCGGACGCTTCGTCGCGCAGTGCGCGAACGGGTTGGCTGCGGCGGCGACGAGCGCGAGCTCGCGACCTGCGTGAGGTAGCGCTCGAACGCCTGATCGACTCCCTTGCGATCGCCGGTCGCAAGGAGGTCGAGCAGCAGCCCGCGCACGACGGCGAGGCCGAGCCGGGCCTCGGCGCTCGCCGCCGCCGGCGTCAGACCACGCGCGCGTCCCATGCGCGCGGCGGGCTCGACCCACGACCCGACGATGCCGTCGAGAAGCCCGACGCTGTGCGGCCTTCCTTGCAACGCCTGTCCGTAGACCTCGAAGAACAACCGTTCCTGCGGCGCCAGCGCGGGATCGGCGAGCCGCTTCCACAAGCGGCGCAGCACGTCGATCGGTTGGAGATCGGGATCGACGTCGAGCGCGGCGAGCGCATCGCGCTGAGCCTGCTCGGCGGCGCGCACGATCTCGACGAAGAGCGCGTCCTTCGATCCGAAGTAGTAGATGAGCATCCGGTGACTCGTGCCCAGCGCGGTCGCGAGCGTGCGGAGACTCAGGTCGCTGACCCCGTGCACCGCGACGTAGTCGACCGCCGCGGCGAGCAACCGCTCCCGTTCGGATCCGGGCGTCTCGGCGTCCATCTGTACCGAATGGTACAGCCCGTGCGGCTCGAGCGTCGCGGCTCGGTAGCGTGCCGGCCGTGATCCGGACCTCGGCCGCGCTCGCGGCGACGCTGCTCCTCGGTGCGCTCGCGCTTGCTGCGTGCGACGGCGGGAGCGGGCACGCGGCAAGCCTGCCGTCGACCGGAGCAACCGGAGCAACGACCACTGTCGGGGCCGACTGCACTCCGGCCCGACCTGCGCCGGCGGCACGCGAGCAGACATTCCGGTTCGGCGGTGTCGATCGGCACTATCTCCTGGAGGCCCCGGCGGTTTACGACGGCCGCCGCGCGCTTCCGCTCGTGCTCGACTTCCCCGGCTTCGCGAACACCATGGAGGCCCAGGACGCCTTCACCGAGATGGGCACGCGCGGCACCACACACGGTTTCGTCGTCGTGACCCCTGACGCGCTCGGCAGCCCGCGCCAGTGGAACGAGTTCGCATTACCGGGTCAGGCCGACGACTTCGGGTTCGTGCACGCGCTCGTCGCCGATCTGGAGCGCCGCCTGTGCGTCGACCGCGAGCGCGTGTACGGCGCGGGCCACTCGAACGGCTCGGCCTTCGCCGCGTTCCTCGCCTGCCGCGCGCCCTACGACTTCGCGGCCGTGGCAATGGTGTCGGCGACCACACCCGCCGGCTGTCCCGACGGCGTCGCGCCGTCGGTCCTCGCCATCGCGGGTACCGCCGACCTCAGCGTGCCGTACACGGGCGGGACGGTCGCGGGCTCGACCATCCCGATTCCCGCGGCGCGCGCCACGATCGCCGCCTATGCCGAGCGCTACCACTGCGCCGAGCCGGCACGCGTGGCAACCCTGCGCACCGGCGTGAGCGAGCTGCGCTACACCGGCTGCACGGGCGGCGCGGAGGTCGCGCTCGACACGGTCGCCGACGGCAGTCACACCTGGCCCGGAGGTCCGGCCGCGGCGGTCGACGCGACCGATTCCGCCGCCGGAAAGGGGTTCGCGGCAACCGAGAGGATCCTCACGTTCTTCGCCGCGCACCACCGCACGCCGTCCCCCTGACGTCGCGCCACCTCACCCCGCACCCCCCTTCCCCGCCTGTGGTACTGCGTCTGTTGCACCGGTGAAACAAACGCAGTACCACGGACACCAGGGACCCGCGGAACCATGCGGTGGGAGGCCTCGGTGTCCCGATCGGGCGCTCTGGGGGGCGGTCAAGGGACGAACGGCCCTCGACGGGGGTCGTCGCGGATCTGACAATCGGCCTTGGAGACGAGGGCCGCGCACGAATCGCCGCGCCCGGGCCGGATCAGAGAGGCGCGCCGATGGAATGGAAATGCCTGGACGGCAACGAAGCAGCCGCGCGCGTCGCGTACGCCGCGAGCGAGGTCGTCGCCCTGTACCCGATCACCCCGGCGTCGCCCATGGGCGAGCACGCCGACGACTGGGCGGCCGCGGCGCGCCCGAACCTCTGGGGCGTCGTCCCCGACATCGTCGAGATGCAGTCGGAGGCCGGCGCGGCCGGCGCACTGCACGGCGCGCTGCAGAAGGGCGCCCTCGCCACCACGTTCACGGCCTCGCAGGGGCTCCTGCTGATGGTCCCGAACCTCTTCAAGATCGCCGGTGAGCTCACGCCGTGCGTGGTGCACGTCGCGGCGCGCACGATCGCGACGCACGCGCTCTCGATCTTCGGCGACCACAGCGACGTCATGCACGCCCGCTCGACCGGTTGGGCGATGCTCGGCGCGGGATCGGTCCAGGAAGCCCACGACTTCGCGCTCGTCGCGCACGCGGCGACGTTGCGCGCCCGGATCCCGTTCCTCCACTTCTTCGACGGCTTCCGCACGTCGCACGAGGTCGACAAGATTGCAGTCCTCGACGACGACGACCTGCGTGCCCTCCTCGACGAGGAGGCGATCGCCGAGTTCCGCGCGCGGGCTGAGCCCTGACGCGCCCGTCGTGCGCGGGACTGCGCAGAACCCCGACGTGTTCTTCCAAGGCCGTGAGGCGCAGAACTCCTTCCACCTCGCGGTACCCGGCATCGTGCAGACGGTGATGGACGAGCTCGCGGCCCGCACCGGGCGCCAGTACGGGCTCGTCGAGTACCACGGCGCGCCCGACGCCGATCGCGTCGTCGTCGTGATGGGCTCGGCGGCGGGCGCGCTCGAGGAGACCGTCGACGCGCTCGTGGCCGCGGGCGAACCGGTCGGCATGGTTCGCGTCCGGCTCTTCCACCCGTTCCCCACCGCGCAGCTCGTCGCCGCGCTGCCGCCCACGGTTCGCGCCATCGCGGTGCTCGACCGCACGAAGGAGCCGGGTGCCGTCGGCGAGCCGATGTACCTCGAGGTGCTCGCGGCGCTGACCGAGGCGATGGACACCGACGAGCCGCCGTTCGCGCGCGCACCGCGCGTCATCGGCGGACGCTACGGGCTGGCGTCGAAGGAAGTGTCGCCGGCGATGTTGAAGCCGGTCTTCGACGAGCTCGCGGCCGAGCACCCGAAGCGCCACTTCACGATCGGAATCTACGACGACGTCACGAAGCTCAGCCTCCCGATCGACCACGAGTTCACGATCGAGCGTGCGCCCGGCGAGGTGCAGGCGGTGTTCTTCGGGCTCGGTTCCGACGGCACCGTCGGCGCGAACAAGTCGTCGGTGAAGATCATCGGCGAGCACACCGACCTGTGGTCGCAAGGCTATTTCGTCTACGACTCGAAGAAGTCGGGTTCGGTCACGGTCTCGCACCTGCGCTTCGGTCCCGAACCGATTCGCAGCACCTATCTCGTCGACGGCGCCGACTTCGTCGCCTGCCACCAGTTCGGCCTGCTCGAGAAGATGAAGGTGCTCGACTACGCGAAGCCCGGTGCGACGGTGCTGTGCAACAGCCCCTACCCCGCGGCAACCGTGTGGGACCACCTGCCGCGCGAGGTGCAGCAGCAGATCGTCGACAAGCACCTCGACCTCTGGGTGATCGACGCACTCGCGGTCGCCGACGAGGTCGGCATGGGGAATCGCATCAACACCGTGATGCAGCCGTGCTTCTTCCAGCTCGCCGCAGTCCTGCCTCCGGAGCAGGCGATCGCCGCGATCAAGGCGTCGGTGGAGCAGGCCTACGGTCGCCGGGGCCGCGCCCTCGTGGAGCGCAACTTCGCCGCGATCGACCTCTCGCTCGAACGGCTCGCTCGCGTCGAGGTTCCTGCGCTCGTGACGAGCACCATCTCGATGGCCACGACGGTGCCCGCGTCGGCACCCGACTTTGTGCAGCGCGTGACCGCACGGTTGCTCGCGGGCGAGGGCGACCAACTCCCGGTGAGCGCGTTCCCGCCCGACGGCACGTTCCCGTCGGGGACGGCGAAGTACGAGAAGCGCGCGATCGCGACTGAGATCCCGATCTGGGACCCCGACATCTGCATCGACTGCGGCAAGTGCGCCATCGTCTGCCCGCACGGCACGATCCGCATGAAGGTGTTCTCCCCCGAGACGGTCACCGACGCACCGGCCGACTTCCTGCACAAGGAGTTCCGCTCGAAGGACCTCCCCGGACACCTGCTCTCGATCCAGGTCGCGCCCGACGATTGCACCGGTTGCGGCGTCTGCGTCGACATCTGCCCCGCGAAGAGCAAGACGGAGGTGCGGCACAAGGCGATCAACATGGAGCCCGCGCTGGAGCATCGCGATCGCGAGCGGTCGCGATGGGACTACTTCCTGTCGATCCCGCCGCTCGACCGCAACCTGCTGCCACACGACAACGTCAAGGGCTCGCAGGTGCTGGAACCGCTGTTCGAGTTCTCGGGCGCGTGCGCGGGCTGCGGCGAGACGCCGTACCTCAAGCTGGCAACGCAGCTGTTCGGCGACCGGATGATCGTCGCCAACGCGACCGGCTGCTCGTCGATCTACGGCGGCAACCTGCCGACGACACCGTGGACCGTGAACGGCGACGGCCGCGGCCCCGCGTGGAACAACTCGCTGTTCGAAGACAACGCCGAGTTCGGGCTCGGGATGCGCCTCGCGCTCGACGCGCAGGAGCGCCAGGCGCGCGAGCTGCTCACCCGCTTCGCGCCGCACGTCGGCGACGAGTTGGTGCGCGCCATTCTCGAGAACCCGCAGGAGCACGACCGCGAGATCGAGGAGCAGCGCCGCCTCGTGGCGCGGCTGCGCGGGCTTCTCACCGCCGTCGACGACGACGCGGCCGCCGACGCGCTGGCGTCTCGAAGCGCTGGCGAACAACCTCGTGCGCCAGGGAGTGTGGATCATCGGCGGGGATGGATGGGCCTACGACATCGGCTTCGGTGGCCTCGACCACGTGCTCTCGTCGGGACGCAACGTGAACATCCTCGTGCTCGACACCGAGGTGTACTCGAACACCGGTGGGCAGGCGTCGAAGGCGACGCCACGGGGCGCGATCGCCAAGTTCGCCGCGGCCGGCAAGAGCACCGGCAAGAAGGACCTCGGTGCGATCGCACGCGCGTACGGGAATGTCTACGTCGCGCAGATCTCGATGGGCGCGAACGAGCTGCAGACGACCAAGGCACTGCTCGAAGCCGACGCGTGGCCGGGGCCGTCGCTCGTGATCGCCTACTCGACGTGCATCGCGCACGGCATCGACATGTCGAAGTCGATGTCGCACCAGAAGGACGCGGTGCGCAGCGGGTACTGGCCGCTCTACCGCTTCCACCCGAGCGACGTCGCCGACGGCCAGCCGTTCAAGCTCGACTCGCACGCTCCGAGCATCCCGGTGCGCGAGTTCGCCGCGACCGAAGCCCGCTTCGCCATGCTCGAGCGCACGCACCCCCAACGCGCGGCCGAGCTCGCGATCCTGGCGCAGGCCGACGCCGACGAGCGCTGGCGCTACTACGAGCAGCTCGCGGCGATGCACCGAACGGTTCCGCACGCGCCGACGACCGGCACGCCACCGGACCCTGACGGCCATGCCCGTGCCGATGACCATTCCGAGCAGGAGGCGCAGTGATGGCCGCTGAACTCGATCTCGCGACGACCTACCTCGGACTCGAGCTCCGCAGTCCGGTGGTCGCATCGGCGTCCCCCCTCAACGACCAGGTGGAGTCGGCACTCCAGATCGAGGCGGCGGGTGCCGGCGCGATCGTGATGCCGTCGCTCTTCGAGGAAGAGGTCGTCTTCGACGAGATCCAGCTGAACCGTTCGCTCGAGCAGGGCGCCGAGCAGTTTGCGGAGGCGATCGGGTACTTCCCGACCGTCACCGACCTCGCGACGACGGGCGATCGCTACGTCGAACGGCTCGCGCGCCTCAAGGCCGCGTGTTCCGTTCCCGTGATCGCGAGCCTCAACGCCACATCGACCGGCGCCTGGACACGCTACGCGCGCCTGATCGCGGAGACGGGCGCGGACGCGTTGGAGTTGAACCTGTACCACATCGGCGCCGATCCCGATCTCGACGCCGCCGACATGGAGCGTCGCGACCTCGACACCATCAGCGCAGTCCGGGAGGCGTGCGACATCCCGCTCGCGGTGAAGCTCAGCCCGTACTACTCGGCGATGGCGAACTTCGCGCGCCGGGCACGCGATGCCGGTGCCGACGGCCTCGTGCTGTTCAACCGCTTCTACCAGCCCGACATCGATCTCGACACCCTCGACGTCGTGGCGCGCGTCGAGCTCAGCCGCTCGTGGGAGCTTCGACTCCCGATGCGCTGGATCGCGATCCTGCGCCCGCAGCTCGGCCCGCACGTCGCCCTCGCCGCGACATCGGGAGTCGGGCACGGCACCGACGTCGTGAAGGCGTTGCTCGTCGGCGCCGACGTCGCCATGGTGACCTCCGCGGTGCTGCGTGAAGGACCGGCACGATTCGCGACGATCGAGGCCGAGCTGCGCGCGTGGATGCACGAGCACGAGTACGAGTCGGTCTCGCAACTGCGGGGCAGCGCGAGCCAGCGCAACGTCGAGGATCCTTCCGCCTTCGAGCGCGCGAACTACATGCGCACGCTGCGCTCGTGGAGCGCACCTCCAATGCTGCACTCGGCCTGAGCGACCGGCCGCGCCGCTCAGTCGATGGGATCGAACGCGAGGTCGGGCACCATCTCGCGGCGCCGATCCTCCTGCATCGCCAGCATCTGCCGCTTGCCGGGCAGGAAGAGCGCGAGCGCGAACGCGGCGACGAGGAGCCACATCCCGAGGATGAACAGGTCGTTGTAGCCCGCGATCGTGTGCGCGGTCGGATGGCCGGCATGGCTGCCGATCGGCCCGATGCGCGACGCGAGGAACGACGCGAGGATCGCAGTACCGAACGCGCCCGCGAGCTGCCGGTTCAGTGACCGGATCGCGGAGGCCTGCGCGACGAAGCGGGACGCCACCGAGTTCATCCCCGCAACCGTGTTGGGCATCATCGAGAGCCCCGCGCCGACCCCGCCGACGAACAGCCACGCCGCGATCACCCACAGCGACGTGTCGACGCCCAGGTGCCCGAGCGGCCAGAACGAGACGGCCAGGATCACCATGCCGATCGTGCACGGCAGGCGCGCCCCGATCCGGTCGGCGAGCCGGCCGCCGACCGCCATCGTCGTGGCGATCCCCAGCGCGGAGGGCGTGAGCACGAGGCCGACGCGCAGCGCGCTCAGGCCGCGCAGTGTCTCGAGCTCGAGCGGGATGAAGACGAGCCGCGCGAACTGGGCGATGGTGATGCACCAGATGACCGCCATCGTGAGGCTGAACACCGGTTCCGTGAAGATGCGCATCTCCATGAGCGGATGCTCGACCCGGAGCGCGTGGAGAACGAACGCGACGAGCAGCACGGTCCCGACCGTCATGCACCCGATGAACGCGGCCGAGCCCCAGCCCCAGTCGGGGGCCTCGGACAGGGCGAGCAGCACGAGCACGAGTCCGATCGACGAGACGGCGAGCCCGACCGCGTCGAAGCGGCGGCGTTCGCGGAAGCCGACGTCGCGCAACAGTCGCATCGCGAGCGGGACGCCGACGGCACCGATCGGCACGTTGATCAGGAACAGCCACCGCCACGACGCGGCTGTCGCGAGATAACCGCCGAGCACGGGGCCGAGCGCGGGTGCGGCCATCGCCGCGATCCCCCAGATGCCGAGGGCGCGCCCGCGTTCTTGCGGCTCGAACAGCTCGTAGATCATGGCCATCGCGAGCGGCATCAACGCGCCACCGCCGAGACCTTGCAGCACGCGGAAGACCACGATCACCGGCAGGTTCGGCGAGAGCGCGCAGAGCAGGGAGCCGGCCGTGAAGAGCGCGAGGTTGACGACGAAGACGCGTTTGCGACCGAACCGATCGGCGAGCCAGCCCGTCGCCATCATCGAGACGCCCACCGCGAGCAGGTACGCGGTGACGATCCACTCGACGCCCGAGAGGGTGTGGAAATCGGCGCCGATCTGCGGCAACGCGACGTTGACGATCGACGTATCGAGGATGACCATGAACGTCCCGATGAGCACGATCGCCATCGCGACCCAGCGGTACCGGCTGTCGGCCGGCGACACGTCTCGCGGCGGCGTGGGCGCGGCTTCGGTTCGGGGTTCTCGAACGTCGGTCATGAGCAGAAAGATGCTTGCTGCAAGCAACTAGTTCTGTCAGGATACCACCCGTGACCGCACCGCCCGACAGTGATGTCGCGACCATCGAGCAGTCGTTGATCACGCTCGTGCGCCGCTCCAACCACCCGCGTCGCCACCTCCAGATCGTGCGCCGCGCGGGCGTCGACCTCGACCGCTCGACGTACGTGGTGCTCGCGCGGATCGCCGACGCGGCCGGGCTGCGGATCTCCGAGCTCGCGACGGAGCTGGGCGTCGACGTCTCCACCGCGAGCCGCCAGGTCGCGCGAGCGGAGAGCCAGGGCCTCGTGCGCCGGATCGCCGACGACCGCGACGCGCGCGCCACCACCCTCGAGCTCACCTCCGAAGGGCGCCGCATCCTCGGGCGGGTGCGCAAGGCCCGCAGGGCCTGGCTCGACTCGGTGCTCGCGGAGTTCACGCCGACTCAGCGCCGCGAGCTCGCGTCGTTGCTCGGGCGGCTCGCCCGCGCGTTCGACGCGGACGAAACGCCCGAAGTCGCCTGACGCGCGCGCAGGTCGTCAGGGCGCGGCGGCCGGCACCGGCGCCTCGGTGAAGCCGATCTCGATCGTCGCGGGCGCGCCAGCGGTCGTCGTCGCCACGACGATCTCGAAGCGATCGGCGTCGTGTTCGAGGAGCGTGATCGCGCCCGCGTCGCCCGTGAAGGTGAGGCGCATCCCGCTCGCGTCGACGGCCACGCCGTCGCGTGTCGGCGCAGCACCCCCGGGCGACTGGAGGCGAAGCCGCAGCTCGGGCGGGCCGTCGGGCAACTCGATCGTGAGCCGGCGCTCCGACGCCTGGGCGCGCACCCGGTGCGCGTCGACCATCCAGAGCACCGCGGTGCCCGCGTCGGTGTCGGTGCCGGCGCGCCAGTGCGCGGTCGCCGGGAAGAACTGATCCCATCCGCCCCAGTCCGCCTCGCCGGCCTCGGCACCGATCATGAGCCGTGCTCCGAGCCACGCGGTCGCCGTCCGTCCGTGCGCCAACTCCTGGCGCACGGAGCGCGGGCCGCGGAAGCTACGGAAGTCGGCGCTCGCATCCGCACCCGGGTCGCCGGCGAGGCGCGCGAGCAGCGGCCCGCACATCAGATCGTGACCGTGGTCGACGACCGGGCCGTCGAGCGGCGGGAGCGGCGCGTACTCGCGCCCGAGCACGGCCCAGATCCAGAGCGCGAACAGCGCGACGCTGCGATTCGCGTCGGGGTGGTACGAGCGCGTGTACGGCCCGCAGAAGTTGCGCAGCTCCGCGTGGAAGAACTCGCCTGCGCGGCGCCACAGCGCGCCTTCGAGGCGCGCGCCCTCGCGCGAGAACCATTCGGCCGGCGGGAACCGGCGCCAGCAGCGCAGCGCGTAGAGGTCGATCCCGTAATAGGTCGGTGAGTTGAACTCGTCGAACGCGCCGGCGACGTCGAACTCGGCGACGATCTCGCGCCCGAACGCGATCCCGCGCTGGAGGAAGCGATCGACGCCCGCGCGCCGGCCGTACCAGGCGTCGAGCCAGGCGCGCATGAGCGCGGGATTCGAGTAGCCCGGCGGGATTCGCGCGTCGGGCTCGCCTTCGCACGCGAGCCGGATCGAACGGCCGATCACCCGGATCGTCTCCGGCTCCAGACGGTCGGAGAAGTCTTCGAGCACGAGCGCGAACACCGTGCCGACGAACTGGCGCCAGTTGGGGTCGTAGTCCTCCCACATCACCGGGTCGGCCGGAGGGTGCGGCCATTCGAGGAAGCGGCGGTAGGTGCCGTGGTACACGGTGCCGGGCTCGTCGTACTGCAGGGCGGCGAGCGCACGAATCGCGGCAACTCCTTCCGCGAACTCGGTGTCCGTGCCGCGGTCGAGCAGGGCGTACGCCAGCCACGCGGTGTTGGGCACGAGATGTAACGACCGCGCCGCGACGCCGGGAAACGCACCCTCGGGGTTCCACACCATGTGGGCTTCCGCGTCCCACCACTGCATGCTCCACGCGAAGGAGTCGCGCGCGAGCCCGAACGGGTCGTTCACGCGACCGGACACCTGCGAGCGGACGTCGCGCACACGAGCACGCTCCCATTGTCGCCGGTCGCGGCCGGGTGACCGGCGCCAAGGGCTGCCCGGCGCCCGATCCGGAAGTCTCCCGGATCCCTCGACCACGGGCGCGATCGCGCCTGAAATCATTGGCAGAGTCGCTGGTGGGTAATTGGCCCTTCACTGTAGAAGGCGGTTCCCTTGGATCAGCGGACCCTCAACTTGGAAGCTGAAAACGTCGAGCTACGCGCCGAGTTAGAACGTCAGTGGGGTAACGCGCACGCGTCGATGTGTGACAACGCGTGGCCTCATCCGCCTGGCTTCGAATGTGCTTGGCCTAAACCTCGTGTGCTCCATGCGGCCAGGTCGTCAAAGCCTCAAGATACGTGGCCGCACTTCCGTAGAGATCGTCGAGCGCTCGCACGACGCCGGGTAGCGCGTACTCAGTCCCCCAGAAGTAGACCGCTCCTGTCACAGGATTCAGCCCGCGGAAGATCTGCTTAGTGTTCGCCGCTCCGAGTCGAAGCGGATCCCCGATCATCTGGTCGAAGATGATGTGAGATGGGTCCTTCTTCCACCAGTCGTCCAGCTTCTCGTCGATGTGCTCGAATTTGTTTCGCATCGCTGTCGACTTGAGCGGGGACGTGTCATCTACGCCGAGCGCCTCTCGCAGCGGAGCGCGGTCAAGTGTGCGAGTGCGGGCTTCCGTGGAGTCGTACTGCTGTCCCCAGAGCGTTCGGGAGACTTGTGCCGTCGCCGTAAGGAATGTCTGGATCGGCTTCCAAACCAACGCCTCGACGTCAGCTGGTTCCCATCGGAACGGCTCTGGGATAGGAAGCCTCGAATCAGCTTCGGCCGCGCGCACGGCCTCAGCGTGAGCGTCTCGCGCGCGCTCTCTTCGTTCTCTTTCGGTCATGACAACACCCAAGCCACGATCGAGAGCTACAGCAGCACGCAGCGCGTACCGCGTGAGACTCTCGATCTGCCAGACGAAGATCTTCATCCGCATCGGTTCCACGGCGGTACCCTGTTCGTGATGCCTCGTAAGCGCAAGCGCGAACCCGAGCCGACGCAGCGGACTGAGAAGGGTCTGGAGATTCAGGTTCCGAAGCGCGACGACTTCTTCAAGAACCTGGAGAAGTCGGCGAAACCGAAGCGCGATACCGCCGGCCATGACCGGAACTGATCCGATCCGGCGCGTCCCAGAATCCCAGCGCTCCGAGTATGAACACTGGTTGACGACCATCACAACGCCTCACGGCGACGAGACCGTGATCGCTTGGACGCTCTCGCGACGTCTCGGCCTGCCTGCGACCCGAGTGATACGAGCGATGCGCCACCAAAAGGGGCAAGAAGCGATTCAGGACCGCGTCGACGACGCGGTCGCTTCCGACCCCGCTTTGGACTATCGGCAGGACGGACGGGTTCGCAGGACGGTATACCGCGCGATCGGATGATGTTCGTGCGCGTCGCCGCGCGTGTTGCGTCGAACTAGTGACGCCGCGTCCGGGGTCCGATGCCGAAATATCCCTTCTTCTCCCAACCGCGAACGCACTTCACCAATTCTGACGCGAATGACTTCGCCAGTATCTCGCTGACGCGACACGGCACGTCGCGAATGCGCACGACGCGCAGCTCTACGCGATCGAGTCCCAAGTCTGCTGCCACCTGAAGTACTTCGCTTGGATCTAGCAATGCCAGACCGTCGGCGACTATCGAACTTGCCCAATCGCTGAAAGGCAGCGACGGCTGACCGAGAAGGTCGTTGAGGTCATCCAGCATCGCGCAGAGAACGCGAACTGTCGGACCGTGGAAGTCGCCGGGATCGAAGCCGCACTGTTCGCCCAACGCCGCGGCGACGTCATACTGAAACGCGGTTCCGTATCGCTGCAAGGCGGGTTTTAGTCGTGCCGGGACTTCGCGTTGCGATCGGAGATCGAAGTCGCTTTGGAAGTCGTCAGCTTTCATGCTTTAGCCGACCTCGCGAGCAGCGTGAGGAACGGGTTCTGCTCGTCGCCGCGCGTGTTGTAGCGGTAGACGTACTCGTCGACGTAGGACTGAAGGTTCCGCGGTGCGACACCGTGATAGACGCCACGGAGACCGTTCTTCAAGGTCGCCCAGAACCCTTCGATCGTCTGCGTGTGGACCGGTCCGCTCGCGTACACCTTCGACTTGTGGTTGATCGTGTAGTGCTCGTACTCGTTCTCTAGCGTGCGGTAGCCGCCGCCTTCGTCGGTGTACAGCTTCGACGCGGGCTTGACGATCGTGCGGACCAACGGTCGGATCTCCGGCCCGCTCACGAAGGGAACAACCTGCGCGTGGACGCGGCCGCCGCGCTCCACCATGCCGACAACTGGTGTCTTGCGGTTCTCCCAGTACTCCTTCGACCGCTTCGGCCATGCGCGGGCGCGGCCACCGACGAACATCTCGTCGGCCTCGACTTCACCCGAGAGCGGTTCGATGTCGTCTTGTGCCATGAGAGTGCGGATCTGCCGCATCATCCGCGCAGCGGTCTTGTAGTTGACCCCGAGCTCGCGCTCGACCTGCTTCGCGGAGATTCCGCAGCGTGTACTGGTCATCAGGTACATCGCGTAGAACCACAGGTGCAGCGACGTCGAGGACTTGTGGTAGATCGTCCCGGCCGTGGGGTGAAGGTGGTGGCCGCAGGTCGTGCAGGTCCACGACTGGCGCTGTTGGGTCGTCTTGTACCGCTTGAACGTCCGTTCCTGCTTGCACGACGGCGACGGGCAGTAGGCGTGCTCACCGTCGGGCGAGTACCGGGTCCGCCACAGGTACTCCAAACAGGCGGCATCGTCCGGGAACTGACGCATGAACTGCATGATCGTGTAGCGCGAGTCCGAGGATGCTGCGTTGCGAGGGTTGTTGCGATTCACGGGAGGCATCGTGGACTCAGTTCGATCCGTCGGCGATCAGCCGCCGAGAGCGTCGACAGTGGCAGCGAGAGCGGTCAGGCCGTCCCAGAAGGCAGCGGTTTCGATCGCCAGGAACTCAACGACACTGACCATGCCTTCGGTGACGTCGTTGGGATTCGTTCCGGCGTTGAGAGCGCGTCCGATTGCTGTCTGGGTGCGGGCCTGGGAACGAAGATCTCAAGCTGCTGGCGGAGCGACGACCCTTCGTTCTGCATTTACCAAATGTCGAACACTAGTTCCCTACAGTCAATGGTCAATAACCCCGCTTGTGATACGAACGTACGTTCGCTCTCATTGCGGGGATGGAGACCGGCCTCGCGACTGCCGTCGAGCACGTGCTCGGCACCGAGGTGTGTGCGCTCCCCGACGCGGCGATCCGGGCCGAATTCCTGGCGGTCCGCGACGCGATCGATCGGCTCGAGCAGCGCGCCGCGACCCTTCTCGCCGCGATCCACCGCCGCGGGATCCCCGACGCCGACGGGTCCGCGTCGACTCCCCGGTGGGCGGAGGCACGAACCGGCCAGCGCGCCGCGGAAGCGCGCGCGTCGCTCACTGCTGGCCTCGCGTGCGCGCAGCTTCCCCTCACCGAGAAGGCGTGGGCACAAGGTGAGATCTCGGCGAGCGCGGCCCGCGCTATCTGTGCCGGCCGGCCCGACGGCCACGAGGCCGCGTACCGGGAGGTCGAGGAGACGCTCGTCGAGTTCGGGGCTGCGCGCGATTGGCCCGCACTCCGCGCCGCGATCGCGTACTGCCGGCGGTGCGCCGACGCGCTCGACGATCGCGAGCCGTCCGATCGCAACGGCGTCCACCTGTCGAAGAGCGTCGACCGGTGGGTCCTGAGCGGCGATCTCGACGACCTCGCGGGCACGACCCTCGACACCGCGATCGCCGCCGCGTCCGACAGCCCGACGGCCGACGACGCGCGCCCTCCCGCGAAGCGCCGCGCCGACGCGCTCGAGCGCGTCGCCCGCTTCTTCCTCGACTACGCCGATCTCCCGAGCGCGGGTGGCGAGTCACCGCACGTGAGTGTCGTGGTCGACTGGGACGCGATCGTGGCCGGTCGACCGAGCAGTAACGCGGCCGGCCCGGCACTCAGTGGTGCGCAGGTGGCCGAACTGCTGTGTGACGCCAAGATCAGCCGCATCGTGGCCGGACCGGGCCACGAGCCCCTCGACATCGGGCGCGAGCAGCACTCCGCACCGCGCCCGATGCGTCGCGCAGTCGTCGCGCGCGACCAGGGCTGCCGGTATCCGGGGTGCGGCCAAGCGGCCCGCGCTGGTTGCCACGTTCGACCATGTCGTGCCGGTGGTATCCCGACGGCGAGACGAGGGTCACCAACCTCGTGTTGCTCTGCTCGTACCACCATCGGGTCATCCACCGGCCCGGATGGGGTGCACAATTCGACGGCGTCATGTTCGCCGTCACCGCGCCCGACGTCACGCTCGCCGGCCGTACGACGAATCGCTCGCCGGCGTCGTCCGGTACCGATGGATTTCAGGCGCACCGCAAGTCGAAACCCGGGTAGCCACTCGACGAAGGAGCCGCCCCGTGCCCGCCATCACCCCCAGCCTCTGGTTCGACACCGAAGGACTCGACGCCGCGGAGTTCTACGTCTCGGTGTTCCCCAATTCGGAGATCACCGACGTGACGCACCACGGCGAAGCGGGACCGCGCGAGCCCGGCACCGTGATGCTCGTGAGCTTCACCCTCGACGGGCAGCCGTTCACCGCGATCAACGGTGGTCCGCAGTTCACCTTCGACGAGGCGATCTCCTTCCAGATCAGCTGCGCCGACCAGACCGAGGTCGACTACTACTGGGAGAAGCTCACCGACGGCGGCGAAGAGGGTCCGTGCGGGTGGTGCAAGGACCGCTACGGGGTCTCGTGGCAGGTGGTGCCGTCGCAGGCGATGGGCGAGACGCTCGGCCACCCCGATCCCGAGCGCGCGCAGCGGGCGATGCAGGCGATGTTCGGGATGAAGAAGCTCGACATCGCGGCGTTGCGCGCCGCCGCGGAAGGCACCGGCTGAATACGGGAACCGTCAGCACTCCCCCGGGTGCGCGGCCGCGACCCGCGCCGCCGCGTCGGCGCGGCCGGTGTCGCGCAGGCGTTCGAGATGGCGGGCGAGATGACCGCGGCAGTGCCACGGCCCGCCTTCGGCGAGCACGGTGTCCATCGGATCCGGGAGACCGGTCGCGTCGAGTTGCTCGGCGATCCACGCGTCGAGCAGGCCGGAGAGCGTGGCGCGCGTCACCGTGTCGTGCTCGGCCCGGTCGTGTTGCTCGTGGGGATCGGTACCGACGTCGAACAGCATCTCCGCCGGCCAGTCGTGGTAGCCGTCGTGCGCGGTGCGGAGATACGAGTGCGTCGCGGTGCGCACTGCACGCTGACACGTCCACGCGCCCTGCGAGACCACCAGGTGCTCGCGCCCCGTTGCATCACCGCGCTCGAGCGCGGCGCGGAAGCCCTTGCCGTCCCACCACCGGGGCACCCGGATGCCGGCCTGCTCGACGAGCGTCGCGGCGACGTCGAGGTGGTAGTGGAGGCCGTCGTCGACCGCCGCCGAGAGGCCCGGCCACCGCAGGATCGCGGGCACGTGGCCGGTCGCGTCGTCGGCCGCCATGTGGTCGCAGTAGACGCCGAGCTCACCGAGCTGCTCGCCGTGATCCGACGTCACGTACACCGCGGTCTCGGCGAGCACACCCAGCGCGTCGAGGTGGTCGAGCACCCGTCCGAGCATCGCGTCGGCGTGGTGGATCCCGGTGTCGTACGCGTCGAAGATCGCCTTCACGTCGGCGAGCGACGCCGCGGCCGTGGGTTGGAGCGGGAACTTCTCGAGCGGCTTGTCGTGCCAGCCCGCGACCTCACGGGCCGAGTGCGGTCCGGACCGGGTGCGGTGCTCGGCGAGCACGGCATCGGTGATCCAGGCCGCGGCGGGTTCGTCGGCAAACGGGTTCCCGTACTCCGGCGGCGTGCGGTACGGCGTGTGCGGGTCCCAGAGGTGAAGGTGCAGCAGCCACTGGTCGCGCGCGCCATTGCGGTCGAGCCAGTCGAGCGCGAACAGCTCGACGTCGGTGGCGAGCTCGATGCCGAAGTTGCGCATCGGGTTCCACGACTCCTCGAACCCCACCGTCCACCACGGCGCCGAGTGCCGCAACGGGAAGCTCGAGATCGACGCGGTCTTCCATCCGGCGAGGAAGAACAGCGACGGCAGTGCCCCCAGCGAACGGTTGCTGACGAACCCGCGCCCCGCCCCTTCCGGCCGGAGGTCGGCCGCGAGCCCGCCGTGACTCATCACCCCGTTCTTCGTGCCGAACAACCCGGTGCTCAGCGCGGTGCGGCTCGGCAGGCACGGCACGTCGGAGGCGAACACGTTCGCGAACCGCACTCCATCTGCCGCGAGTGCGTCAAGTGTCGGCGACGTCGCGCGCGCGTAACCCGAGCACCCGAGGTGATCGGCGCGCAACGTGTCGATGTCGACGATCAGGAGGCGCACGCCTCGGCGACGGTAGCCGAGCGTGCGAACGGGACGCGGCAACCGCATCCGAATCCCGCCGACCGCCGGCGCTGCGAAGCTCCGCTCCTCGACTCGGTACGCTGCGCCGGGCGCGAGCTCGAGGAGGAACGTGGCGGTCACGGGAATGGCGAACCTCGCGGTGAAGGTCGGCGACCTCGACGCCGCGTGTGCGTTCTACGAGGCCGCGGGCGCCGAGGTGCGCGACCGCATGGAATGGAACGGCGGCGAGCGCGCCGACGTGTTCCTGGGCCCGGTCATGATCACGCTCTTCACCCGCGCGCTCTACGAAGACGCGCTCGCGTTGCCGGCCGAGGGCTTTCTGCATCCCGCGCTCTTCACCGACGATCTCGACGCCGAGCTCGAGGGCCACGACGTGATCTGGGGCCCGGCCGTCGTCGAGGGCACCTTCGGCACGCGTCGCATCGCCTTCGTCAACGCGCCGGGCGGGATCCGCTTGGAGTTCATGGAGCAGCTCGCACCGCCCGCGAGCCGCGAAGCAGAGGGAGGGTCGCGATGAAGGTGACCGGCGTCCACCACGTCTCGATCAACACCAACGGCGCGTCACTCGCAGACGTCGTCGCGTTCTACCGCGACGTGTTGGGCCTCGGCGACCGCGACCGCCCCGAGATCCCCGGCGTTCCCGGCCACTGGCACGCGGTCGGCGACGTCGAGCTGCACCTCGTCGGCGCACCGCCGCGCGGAACCCCGATCGACGCCACCGGCCATCACTACTGCGTCGCCGTCGACGACCTCGACGCCGCGATCGCCGAGCTGGAAGAGCGTGGCATCGAGTACCAGCGCGCGATCCAGGGCGAGAACACCGTGCAGATCTGGATCAACGACCCGGCCGGAAACACGATCGAGCTGCAACAGAACTGACGTCGTGGCCCCGACCCGAACGTGAAAGGCTGACGCCGTGTTCCACCACCACGAAGACCACGCACCGCAGACGCTCGTCGGCATCTCCTTCGACGACCGCTTCCGCGCCCAAGAGTTCCTCACCGCGGCGATGGGGCTCGCCGCGCACGACAAGCTGGTCTTGAAGGACGCCGTCACCGTCGTGAAGGACGCGAACGGCAAGACCGTCGTGCACGAGACGGTCGATCCGCAACCGGGTCGCTCCGCGATGTCGGGTGGACTGTGGGCCGGGCTGTTCGGCCTGCTGCTCGGCGGGCCGGTCGGCTGGATCGCGGGGACCGCCCTCGGCGCGGGTGCAGGTGCCGTGACCGCGCACGTCGTCGACCTCGGCGTCTCCGACGACTGGGTCGCGTGGTTCCGCGATGCCGTGCAGCCCGACAGCGCCACGGTCGTGCTCCTCGTCACCGCAGCTCGACCGCGACGCACTCGTGCAGGAGGCCGGCCGCTTCAACGGCGCGGAGCTCGTCTACGCGAACCTCGACCCGGGAACCATCGAGCGCATCAAGGGCGCGCTCGGCGACACGAGCCCGGCGCCGCCCGTCACCGAAGCCGGCGCCGATGCGACGGCTCGTGACGACCACCCTGCCTGACGACATGACGACCGTGCCCGAGATCGGTGCGCTGCTCGCCCGGATCGGCGCCGGCCTGTTCCAGCAGGCGTTCGTCGTCGAGGACATGGACGCCGCGCAAACGGCGTTGCGCACGGCGCTCGGCTGCTCGGCGTTCGTCGACCTGCCCGCGACCGACCTCGACTACGAGTTGCGTGGCGCGCCAGTGTCGTGCGCGCTCGCGCTCGGCTTCGCGCGCAGCGGCAACATACAGATCGAGTTGCTGCAGCCGGTCCGCGGCGAGGGACTGCACGTCGAGTTCCTCGCCACGAACGGCTCGGGTGCACACCATCTCGGCTTCCTCGTCGACGACCTCGACGAGGTGGTCGCGATCGGCACGGCCTCCGGTGCGCCGAAGGTGATGGGCGCGCAGTTCGGGAGCCTGCGCTTCTGCTATCTCGACACCTTCGCCACGCTCGGCGTCTACATCGAGGTCGTGGAGGATCCCGACGCCATGATGATGTCGCTCATGCCCTGGCGCGACTGACCAGCCGAGCACGATTCACCCGGCGACCGAGTACCCGCCGTCGACCGCGAGCGTCTGCCCGGTGACGTAGCAGGCCGCAGGGCTGGCGAGGAACAGCACCGCCGGCGCGATCTCGGCGGCCGTCGCGAAGCGACCCATCGGCGTGCGCGCCAGGATCGGCGCGGTCAGCTGCTCGAACGGCATCATCGGCTCGGTCATGCGCGTCTCCACGAGCCCGGGCGCGACGGCGTTCACCCGGATCCCGCGCTTCGCCCACGAGACCGCGAGCGTCTTCGTGAGCTGCACGACGCCCGCCTTCGCGGCGCCGTAGCCGGGCACCATCTCGATGCCGAAGAACGACGCCATCGACGCAAGGTTCACGACGCTCGCGCCACCTTCGATCTCGCTACTGGCCAGGAGACCGCGGGTGGCGTTTGCCATGCGGTAGGCACCGAAGAGGTTGATCGCGACCGCCTCCTCGAACACGTCAGGTTCGTACTCGCTGCGCCCGCCGGGCAGGCTCTGCCCCGCGTTGTTCACCAGCACGTCGAGCGCGGGAAGCGCGGCCGCGCACGCAGCGATGTCGTCGGGTTCGGTCATCCGGCACTGGCGGTACGTGAAGCCGCCGAGGTCGACGTCGTAGTCACCGGCCCCGGCCCGCGTCCCGGTGATCGTCACCGCGGCTCCCGCCGCAATGAACGCGCGCGCGATCGCGGCACCGATCCCCGACGTGGCACCTGTTACGAGTACGCGCGCACCGCCGAAGTCGAACGTCGCGCTGCTCATGCCCAGACCTTCTCCCAGCGCTTCGTCTCCGCCGACCGGTACATCGCGAGCGCGAGCCGCAGCTCACCCACCGCGTATTCCGCAGTCGCGGCGGGCGCGGTCCCGTCGAGCACCGCGCCGGCGAAGTCGCGCAGCTCACCCTCGTACGAGCGAAGGTAACCGCCATGCTCCCCGACCTTCGTGCCTTTCCAGTCGGTGCCGTCGAAACATTTCACCCAACCCGATCCCTCGACGGTGATCTCGCCTCGGGTTCCAGTCACCGTGAACAACGGCTGGTTCGCGATCGCACCGGTGGTGAGCATCGCGTCGAACGCGGCGACGACTCCGGAGTCGAACCGGATGAGTGCGCGACACAACGACTCGCCCTCCATCTCCGCATGGGGACGACCGATCGCAGCGACGACCTCATCGGCCTCACCGAGCCAGACGCGCAGCGGACGCAGCCAGTGGGACCCGGTGTCGACGACGACACCGCCGCCGGCCGACGCGATGTCGAAGCGCCACGGGCGGTCGCCGCCGTAGAAGTCGCCGAGCGCCGGGAAGAACGTGGCCGCGCGCGCGGTCACGACGTCGCCGATCGCACCGGCGGCGAGCAGCTCGTACACCGTAAGAACTTCGGGCCAGTACTGCGCGTTCTCGGCGACCATGAAGACCGTGCCGGCCGCGCGCGCGGTGGCGAGGATCCGGTCGCAGGCGTCGAGCGTGGGAGCGAGCGGCTTCTCCAGCAGCACGTGCAGGCCGGCTTCGAGAGCCTCGACCGCGACCGACTCGTGCAGGTGGTGCGGCACGGCGACGATGGCGGCGGCGACTTCTCGGTCCGCGAGCGCGGCCGCCAGCGATCGGTACTGAGTCGCACCCGTCCGATCGGCCACCCGGAGCGCGTTGCCATCCACCGGATCGACGGCGGCAACAACGGCGATCGGTACGCTCGCACGCGCGATGGCGTCGAGGTGCCAATGCGCGATCGCGCCGCAGCCGACGATCGCGGTCCGGATCTCCGTACTCATCGGGCTTCCGCCCGCACGGGGAACCGCTCGAAGTAGAAGGCGAAGCGGTCGCGCACGGCGCTCGGGTCGAGGCCGAAGTCGCGCTGTAGGTCGTAGTCGACGCGGCCGTGCTTCCCACGCGGATTGTCGGCCATGAACGCCGCGAGCTGGGCGCGCGCGGCGTCGGTCATCGGCAGTCGGCTTTGTGCGTATATCTGCCCGACCGTTGCGATGTCGTCGGCCATGAACTCGTGGAACAGCACGTCGACACTGCGATCGGCAGGCAGCCGGTCGCGGTCGCGCACGCACGCGCGCAGGAGGCGCTCGACACGATCCACCCAGTACGCCGCGAGCGCGTCGGGCTCCACGGAGCGCCGTCGCATGCGGTCGCCGTAGGCGAGCATCGTGATCGCCGACTGGATCACCGCTACCGGATCGCGGTGCGTGACGGCGAACGTCGCATCCGGAAACGTCGCGAGCAGCGCCGGGATCTGCTCGAGGTGCTGCGGCGACTTCAGCACCCAGCGGCGCGGGCCGCGCAGGAACGTCAGCACCTGCAGCACCTTGCGGAGGTACGCATAGTGCTCGCGCTGATCGAGGGCGAGGTAGAGATCTCGCCACGACGGCACGCGTGCAAGCCATTCGAGCGTGTAGGAGGAGAAGTTGAGGTCCTGGAGCTCGATCTCCTCCTCGATCGCGGTCGGGTGCTGGTGATGCATGGCACGCAGCAGCGGCACCATCGCGATCTGCGCCTCGTAGTCGCGCCGGCACCGCGTGAAGCGGGGGTCGACACCGTCGCGGCCGGGGCCGTCGCCGGGGCGTGGGCACGGTTCGAGGCTCTCCCAGTACGGGAGGGAGCGCAGACGGGTGTCGGACGCGATGAGGTTGACGAGATGGGTCGTCCCGGATCGAGGGAGGCCGATCACGACGATCGGCGCGTCGAGCTCCACGGCGAGGATCTCGGGACACCGGCAGATCCGGTCCTCCACGAGAAGGCGCGCGGTGAGGAGGCGCACGATCCGTTGGTGGACGGCGAGCCGACCGAGCGAGTTCAGGCCCGTGTCGGTCTCGACCGCGGCCGTCATCGCCTCGAGCCGAGTCCGGAACTCGGAATCCCCGAAGTCGTCGCATCCGGCCCGCTCGCATGCCGTTGCGAGCAACGCGTCGACGTCGAAGCGGATGTCGAGCGACGCGACGTGGTCGAGGGCGGCGCGCTGGGCGGCGTCGAGGCGCGGGGCGGCCAGATCGTCGATCCGAATCACGTCGCTCACGGGGCGTCGAGGCGCGCGAGCCGGTTCGTCGTCCCCCGCACCTCGCCCTCGAGCCATCTCGTGAGCCAGAAGTTCACGCCGCCATGCTCGAACAGGAGCTGCTCGTGCGCGCGGCGATATGTCTCCAGCGCGACGCGGTGATCGGGATCGACGGCGAAGACCAGCTCGCAGAACCGGACCGCGCTCAGCGCGTCGTATGTGGCCAGCGCGGCGGCGCGCGTCGCCACGGCGTCGACGCCACCGGCGAGGGCGACGATCTCGCTCGCGCCCTGCTCCGGGCGCACGCCGTAGAGATCGAGCGTCGAGTGCTGGTGGAACCAGCCGGCATAGCTCTCCCAGATCGCGCGCACGCTCCACCCGGCGCGGCCGTACGCCTCGCCGAGCTCGAGCTCGGGCGGGATTGTGATCTCGGCCATCGCGCTCCACACGTCGCGGCCGTCGTTCATCGCCGTGACCGTCGCGTCGTGCAGGTACTGCACCGCGTCGCGTATACGTACGCACTCGCGGCGGACGGTGTCGGCACCGGCGACCGGACCGTGGTGCCCGAGCAGCAGCATCCGGGGGTCGAGATCGATGACGCGCTGCACCGACGCGACGAACGCGAGCGCGTCCCGCATGCGGTCGCCGCGCAGCGTCACGAGGTTCGGAACGTGTCCGAAAAGCGCGGAGAACAAGTTTCCCACGATGGCGACGCCGTCGCCGGGAAGCCAGACGACGAGCGAGTCGATCGTCTCCCCGCCCGGCACGCTCAGCAGCTCGACGCGGCGATCACCGCACTCGAAAGCGTAGGTGTCGTCGAAGGTGATATCGGCGTGCGCAGGCTTCGGCAGCGGGGAGATCTCGGCGTCGTCGCCGCGCGCGTAGCCGGGCTGCCCCATCACGGCGGCGAAGAACGGCAACGACCGCCGGATGCGGAGCCCATGGATGCGCGCGTCGTCGGCCTGGCACACCGCGATGTTCGCCTGCGCGATGAGCGCGGTGCCCGGTTCGCGAAAGGTGTCGACCCCACCGATGTGGTCGGTGTGGCTCTGCGTGAGGACGATGGCGCGCGTCGGCGCGGTCGTGACCGCGTCGAAGTTCCGCTTGTGGGTGCGCGCCTCGAACCACATCCCGGTGTTCACGACGATGCGGCCGTCGCTCGTCGTCACGCAATAGGCCGACGACATCCCCGGCGAGCACCAGATCCCCGCGCCCACGTCGATCGCGGCCGGGGCCGCGGCGGGCCCGACCGCGAAGAAGTCGGGCTGACGGCGCACGTACTCGCTCGGCACAGCCCGATGCTGCTCTGTGCCGTCCACGAGCGCCAGTTCGAGTGCGGCCGTTCTCGTCGGCTCCGGTGCGGCACCGGTTCGCTCCGCCGAGCGATCAGATCGCGGGCAGCTCCTCGCGCACGCGGTCGACTGCCTTCTTCCCGGCCCGGCGGGCGCGATCGACCGCCGCGATCGCCGGGCCCACGACGAGGTTGCCGGGCGGTTCGTCGGGCGCGCCCGGGTGCGGCCGCGTTCGCGACGTTCGGCTTCGCGGCGCGGAGCGCGTCGCCGATCTCGAGGAGCCGGCTCCGGCCGAGCGCGGCGCGCACCTCGGGGAAGAGCTCGTGCTCCTCCTCGTTCACGTGGTGCCGCACGTTCTCGATCATGACCGTGACCTTGGCCTCGAAACGCTCGTCGGCAGGGTCGAGGTCCTCGAGCTCGTGCAACACGAGCTTCACGACGTGGTGCTCCTCGATCGCCTCGAGCACGTCGGACTCCGCGTCGGGCAGCTCGCGGCGGACGGCCGGATAGAACGCGAGCTCTTCGATCGCCGCGTGGCGCGAGAGCTCCTGGATCATCGACGCGACGAGATTGCCCTTCGTCTTGTACGCCCGGTCGCCGGCGCGCTCGAACTTCTTGAAGAGGGCTTCGACGTCGCGATGGTCCTGCTTCAGCAGCGCGATCGCGTCCGATCGCCGGCCGTCGCGACGACCGTTCGGCGTCGTGGCGGCCACCGCGGCCCGGCCCGTCTCCCTGACGGCCTGCTTCCCAGCCTTTCGGGCGTTCTTCGTCGCGGCGCGCGCTTTCTTGGCGACCCTGCGCGTCGCGCGCGCCGTGCGCTTCTTCGTCGTGGACCGCTTGCGGGGGGTTGCGTTGTTTGCCATACGCTCAGTCGTACCCGTCGGTAGCCGTCGCAAACGGCGGCCATCGCCGCGGCGCGGTGCCGTACGCTCTCCTGACGGCGCCGAACGGATCGCCGTCGCGGAGGGTCGCATGACCGATGTCGACATCGTGCGCGCGTTCGACACGGCAATGACGATGACGACCCCATCGGTGTATCGCGAGCTCGACGCCGCGCCGGGCCCGCTCGCCACTGAGATCGCTTGCGTCTGGACCGGCGCGGTCGGCTCCGACGGCGGCTACACCGACCGCGTCCTCCCCGACGGATGTGTCGACGTGATCTGGTCCGACGGCCGACTGTTCGTCGCGGGTCCCGACACGCGGGCCGTCCCCACCACGTTCCCCCCGGGAACGACCTTCGCCGGTGTGCGCTTCCGCCCCGGTTCCGCGCCCGCGTTCCTCGGCGTGCCCGCGTCGACACTGCGTGACGAGCGCGTCGAGCTTTCCGACCTCTGGGGCGACGCCGCGACGCGATGTCTCCGCGCCGACCTCGTGGCGCGCAAACCCCTCGCCGCGGCACGCGCGCTCGAGGCGCGCCTTCGTACCGCGACCTCGCCGCACGTGGACGCGTCCACTCTCGCGACGGTCGCCACGATCCGGCGCCGGGTGCTGTTCGCCGACGTCGACGGTCTCGCCGACGAGCTCGGCATCACCGCCCGCACGCTGCACCGGCGCTGCCTCCACGCCTTCGGCTACGGCGCGAAGACGCTGCAGCGGGTCCTTCGGTTCCGCCGGTTCCTCGCCCTCGCGGAGCGGGCACCGGCCCAGAGCGTCGGCCGGCTCGCCGCTGCGCCGGCTACGCCGACCAGCCCCATCTCAACCGCGAGTCGCAGCGGCTGTCGGGTCTGGCACCGGCCGCGCTGGTCGCGAGCCGGGGTGTCCGATCCGTTCAAGACGCGACCGGTGCGTCGAGCGCAGACTGACGGCCCCACCCAACGGAGGTCAGCCCATGAAGGTGTTGTTCGTCGCCGGCTTCGCGCCGATCGTCCGCGACCGCGATGCGAGTCTCGCGTTCTACGAGCAGGCGCTCGGCCTGCCGCTCGAGCGCGACGACGAGGTCGACTACGTCTCGACCAGCTCGCTCGACGGAGTGAAGCACCTGGGCATCTGGCCGCTCGCCGAGGCCGCCGAGGCGTGTTTCGGAACGCGCGAGTGGCCGGCCGGCATCCCCGAGCCGCAAGCGACGATCGAGTTCGACGTCGACGACGTCGATGCCGCGGCCGCAGAGCTCCAAGCCGCCGGTTACACACTGCTGCACGAGCCGAAGACCATGCCGTGGGGACAGCGCATCACGCACGTGCTCTCACCCGAACACCTCCTGGTCGGATTGACGTTCACGCCGTGGATGCGCGACGAGGGCTGAGTGCCACGCTCGCCCGTGCCACGCGAACTGCTCGTCGCGGAACCCGCTCGCGTACGCTCCGGCGGAAGATGTCGGGCGTACAGCACGGGGGAACGATGACCAACCAGAGCAGCGGAACGCGGGCGCAGCACACACCGAGACGCGAGCCGAGCGTCGATCCGGTCACCGGCACGACGACCGCGCCCGCGCCGAACCGTGAACCGCGTTTCGTGCTCCCCGAGCGTGAGCAGGCGGCGCGCGCGAAGCTCGACGCCTACATCGCGCGCACGGGCCAACGCCCGAACGTGCTCGTGATCCTCATGGACGACGTCGGGTGGGGCGACTTCGGCTGTTACGGCGGTGGCGTCGCGTTCGGCGCGCCGACCCCGAACATCGACCGCCTGGCGCGCGAGGGATTGCTGCTCACGTCCTGTTACAGCGAACCGTCGTGCACGCCGACCCGCGCGTCGATCATGACGGGGCGGCTGCCGATGCGGCACGGGCTCCTCGTGCCGCCGATGTACGGCATGCCCGGCGGGTTGCAGGGCGAGATCACGCTGCCCGAAGTGCTCTCGAACGCGGGATACATCACCCAGGCCGTCGGCAAGTGGCACATGGGCGAGAACCGCGAGAGCCAGCCGCAGCACGTGGGGTTCGACGACTTCTACGGCTTCCTCTCCGTCTCCGACATGTACACGGAGTGGCGCGACCCCTACTTCTTCCCCGAGATCGTCTACAGCGACGCGCGCACCGAATGGGTGCAGAACATCCCCTTCAACAAGTGCTTCGTACACGCGACCCGCGGCGGTGAGACGGAGCAGGTGCAAGAAGTCACGATCCCGGTCCTCTCCCTGCTCGACGACATGTGGTGCGAGTACTCCGAGGACTTCATCGAGCGGATGGCGGGAGAGACGCGGCCGTGGTTCCTGTACCACTGCACCCGCGGCGCGCACTTCGACAACTACCCGCACCCCGACTTCCTCGGCCGCTCCCCCGCCCGCCATCCCTACAAGGACGCGCTGGTCGAGCTCGACGACATCTGCGGTCGTCTCGTCGCGGCACTCGAACGCAGCGGCCAGCTCGACTCGACGATGGTGCTCATCTCCTCCGACAACGGGCCCGAGATGGAGACGTGGCCCGATTCCGCGGTGACCCCGTTCCGCTGCGCGAAGGGATCGACGTGGGAAGGCGGCGTGCGCGTCCCCGCGGTGTTCACGTGGCCGGGGATGATCGACGCGGGACGGGTGAGCGACGGCATCGTGCACCTGCTCGACCTCTTCGCGACGTGCGCGACGCTCGCCGGCGCCGCCGACGGCATGCCGACCGACCGCTACCTCGACGCGGTCGACCAGACGTCGTTCTTCCTCGCGGGCGCCGACGAGGCCGAGGTGGTCTCGAACCGCAAGTTCCAGCACTACTGGTTGACGATGAACTACTCGGCGATCCGCGTCGGTGAGTACAAGTACATGTCGGCTTCGATCACCGACGACGACACCGACGTGCTCAATCCCGGCGGCTTCACCGGCTCCGTACAGCAGTACGCGTACGGGCGGCTCTACAACCTGTATCTGGACCCGAAGGAGACGCGCTCCTACATGATCCGCAAGCTCGTCTACATCGACGCGATCCTGGCGGAGGTCGCGCGCCACCGCCGCACGTTCCACGAGTGGCCGAACAAGCCGACCGCCTGACGCGATACGACGCGTTCTCATCTCCCCCGATGCCGGATCAATCCGTGGCTTCCGGCGCGCCGTGGTGGCAGGCCGGCGTGCTCTACCAGGTGTACGTGCGGTCGTTTGCCGACTCCGACGGCGACGGTGTCGGCGACCTGCAGGGCGTGATCGACCACCTCGACCACCTGCACTGGCTCGGAGTCGACGGCATCTGGCTCAGCCCGGTGACCGTCTCACCGGATTCCGACTGGGGCTACGACGTTACCGACTACTGCGCGATCCAACCCGCGCTCGGCACCTTCGCCGAGTTCGACGCTCTCGTCGGACGCGCCCACGTCCTCGGGATGCGCGTCCTCGTCGACTTCGTACCGAACCACACGAGTGACCGCCATCCCTGGTTCGTCGACGCGCGCTCGTCTCGCACGGCCCGCCATCGCGACTGGTACGTGTGGGCCGACCCCGGACCGGACGGCGCGCCGCCGAACAACTGGGTCAGCAGCTTCGGCGGTTCGGCCTGGACGCTCGAGCACACCACCGGCCAGTACTACCTCCACAACCATCTCGTGGAACAACCCGACCTCAACTGGTGGAACGACGATGTGCGCGCGGAGTTCGACGACATCGCCCGCTTCTGGTTCGACCGCGGCGTCGACGGCTTCCGGATCGACGTGTGCAACGTGATCGTGAAGGACGCGCGGCTGCGCGACAACCCGCCCGCGAGCGCCGACGACCCCCTCGACCTGCAGCTCCTCGGGCAGCGGCCGGTGTTCAACGCGAACCGACCCGAGGTTCACGACGTGGTCCGCCGGTGGCGGTGGATCGCCGACACGTACGAGCCACCGCGCGTCCTGCTCGGTGAGACGCCGGTCGAGAGTGAGGCCGAGCTCGCGAAGTACTACGGCACCGGCTCCGACGCGCTCCACCTCGCGTTCAACTTCCCGTTCATCACCGCACCGCTCGACGCCGGCCCGATGGCCGCGATCGTCGAGCGCATCGAGGCCGCGCTGCCTTCGGGGGCGTGGCCCGCGTGGACCGGATCGAACCACGACATCGGTCACTTCTCGACGCGATGGGCCGGCGACGACGAGCGCAAGGTGCGCGTCGCGTTGCTGGTGCTGCTCGGACTCCGCGGCACGCCCGTGCTCTACCAGGGCGACGAGATCGGTCTCGGTGACGTCTCCGTGGAACCGCCGAACCTGCGCGATCCACTCGGGGTCGCCTACTGGCCCGCGTACGCGGGCCGGGACGGTGCGCGCACACCGATGCCGTGGCGCGCCGAGCCGGGCGGCGGATTCACACGCGCGGGAGTCGAACCCTGGCTGCCGCTCGGCGACACGACGCGCAGCGTCGAGCAGCAACGAGCCGACCCGAATTCGGTGCTCGTGTTCGTGCACGACCTGATCGCGTTTCGCCGCCACACGCCCGATCTCGCGACGGGCCCGTACGCGCCCCTCGAGGCACCGCCGGGGGTCTGGGCCTGGCGGCGCGGCGAGCAGCACGCCGTCGTCGTGAACACGACCGACGGCACGGCGACCGTCACCGGCATCGTCGGAACCATCGCGATCGCCACCGATCGCGCTCGCGACGGCAAGGCCGCGAGCGAATCGGTGTCGTTGCCCCGGTGGAGCGGCGTCGTGGTCGCGCTCGAATGACGGAACCGCCGACGACTCGCGCCGGAGCGGTCGTTCAGCGTCGCGTCGTGCGACGGTGAGGCGGGGCGAGGCTCCTCCTCCACACGCCGCGCCAGGCGCCTACGCGTTGGCGCCCGCGAGCACGTACCAACTGAACGCCGACGCGAGCATCACCCGCTGGCCGGTGCCGCTCCCGCGCGAATCGGGGCGGCGGGCGAGCAGGCCACCGGCGACGAGCGTGGCGAGCGTCGTGAGCCCGATCACGCGGCTGGCGCGCCGGTAGCGCGGGCCGGCACCGGTCGCGCGCCGCGCCGCGACGAGCGGGGTGGCGATCCAGAGCGCGAAGGTCGCCGCGCTGACGGCGGCGTGCAGATCGTCGGATCGCGTCACCGGGAAGTCGTTGAGCCCGCGTGTCGGGCAACTGCGGTCGCTGCAGCGCGCGAGGCCCGCCGCGCCGACGCTCACACCCGCGGCGGCCAGCATCGCCGGGACGGGCGCGGGCGCGACCGTGGTGCCGCGCAGCTCGTTCGCGAAACCGACGGTCGCGACCGCGAGCGCGAGGAAGCCGGGAACCATCACGGGCGCACTGCGCGTCCCGCGCGCCGCGAGGGCGCTGATCGGCTCGTCGCGCGGCTGGTACCCGGGCTCACGCCGGCCCCCCACGTACGCGGCGAGCGCGAACGCGCCCGGACCGAGGACCGACAGCAGCACGGGACGAAGGCGCACGGACGCGGATGCTAGGGCCGCGCGCGCGGGCTCAGGGGATGTACCAGGCCTTCTCGGCCGTGACGCGCAGCACGGTGCGCTGCTGCTGCTCGAGCATGTCGGCGAGCGACGCGGGGTCTACGGGGTTGCCGCCCATCTTCGAGAACACGGCCGCGGTGAGCTCCGCACGCTCCGGGTCGGCGGCGATGCCTTCGGCCGTGCCGTAGACGACGAGGTGCTGGCGCCCGTCGGGCACGGTGAGGCACACGCGTGGCTGGCGGAGCACGTTCTTCCACTTCGCGGTGAACGCCTTGGCGGAGATCACGATCCGGCCCTCGTCGTCGACGGTGTAGCCGACCATCGACTGTTGCGGCGACCCGTCGGCACGGCCGGTCGCGAGCACCGTCCAGGTGTGGCCTTCGAGGTAGGCGCGGTGGTCGGGATCCCAGGTGAAGGTCATCGGTGGACTCCTTTGCGTGCGGGTGGGCGCTGCGGGTGGGCCGGTTGACGGATGTTCAGAACACACCAAGAGCCGTCGCGCCGCGAGGTGACCCGAGGAACGCGTTGATCGTCATGGTGCGCCGACCTCGTTTCGGTCGAGGATCTGCCGCATCGCGGCTGCGAGCGAGGCGCCCGGATCAGGGACGGCACCCGGGCTCCGCCACGCGACGAAGCGATCGGGGCGCACGAGCACGCAGCCGTCGTCGGCGACCTCGCGCCGGCGCGTCCACGATCCCATGACGTCGTTGTGGTCGGCGCCGAGCGCGACGTGAACGGCGTGGATCTCGACACCGAGCTCGGCACTCACGCGCGACGCCGCGCACTCCCAGGCCGCGCCGCCGGCTCCGGTGATCAAGGTGAAACGCTCGTAGGCGCCGAGGTCGAGGGTCGAGATGTCGTGGGTGTCGCGGCCGAGCCACGCGTGCGGGAGCGCGCAGCCGGGATGCGTCGACGCCTCGTAGTGCAAGTCGGGATCGCGCTGGTACTCAGGGAACGGCGTGCCGTCGTCGACGACCGCGCTCGACACGTAGCGCTGACCGAGCTCGACGCCGAGCGCGTTGAACTGCGCGTTCATCACGTCGAGACCCTTCAGCAGCTCGTGGCGGCGCTCCTCGCCGTCGGGACCGAAGATCTCGTCGAGCACCGCGTTCGCCTCGGCGACCGTCTGACCGGGACGCAATCCGAGCGGTCCGAGCCACGCCACCATCTCGCCGACGCTCTGGTTCGCGCGGTCGACGATCCGGCGCCCGACGGGTTGGCGCTCCGCGTCGTAGCTGTCGAGCAGGCCCTCCCCCGCCGCGCCGCGAAGCACGAGCGCGAGCTTCCACGCGAGGTTGTACGCGTCCTGCATCGAGGTGTTGCTGCCGAGCCCGTTCGCGGGCGGGTGGCGGTGCGCGGCGTCGCCGGCGATGAACATCCGGCCGCGGCGATAGTGCGACGCGACGATGTGGTTGAACTCCCACGGGCTGATGTGTTTGATGCGGATGTCGACGTCGGGATCGTCGACCGCGGCGCGCACGCGCGCCATCACCGACTCCTCCGACAGCTCGTTCGCTTCGAGCCCGTGCCGGACGAAGATCGTGCTCCACTCGTTCCAGGGCTCGATACACGTCCAGATGCTCACGATGTCATCGCTGCCGGGGTTGCAGACGAAGAAGAGCGCGCCCGACCGGTGCTTCGTGTACCGCTCGAGGTCGGCCTCGATCCACACCGTGATCGCGTTGCCGAGCCCGCCCTGGCCCTCGAACTCGAACTCGCCGTCGCGACCGACGACGGTGCGCGCGCCGTCGCAGCCGATCGCGTACTTCGCCACGATCGCAAACGGCTCGGAGCCGTCGCGCGGTGCGACCTGTACGGTCACCGAGTCGGCGTCCTGGGCGACCGAGACCACCTCGTGGTGCAGGCGGATGTCGGCACCGAGCTCTCGGGCTCGTTCGAGCAGGATCGGTTCGAGGATGTGCTGGGGGATGTTGCAGACCTCGCACGGGCTCGCGGCCTGGTACTCACCGACCCGGTCGTCGCCGGTGCCCCACGTCATCATCCGCGACAGCTCCCGGCCCGAGAACGCGGTCGCGAACACCTGCTTGCCCATGAGGTGACGCGGCAGCGCACGAGCGCGCACCCGGTCTTCGAGCCCGAGGTCGCGCAGGATCTCGACGGTGCGTTGGTTCGTGATGTGCGCGCGGGGCGAGTTCGCGGTCGCGTACTTCGTCACGGTCACGGCCGCGACCCCGAGGCGGGCGAGCAGCGCGGCCGCGGTGAGGCCGGCGGGCCCGGCTCCCACGACCACGACGTCGGTCGTGACGGTGCGCATGCGGCGACCTCTCCCTTTCGCTGTTCGTATGACCAGCGAATGATGCACTCCGCCCATTCGCTTGTCAAGCGACCGGCGAAAACGGGTACGGCGAGCGGCGGGCGGCGGGCGGCGGGCCGCCGCCGGCCGCTCACCCCGGGAGGAACAGGCGGGCCACGAGATCGGCGTGGCGCTCGATCGTGGCCGTGCGGCGCGCGTCGATCCCGGCCAGTGCCTCACACTCGGGCGCGACGGCGAAGATGAGCGAGGCCGCGCCCAGCAGCGCGTAGTACACGTGGGGCCCGAGCGTGCGCCCGCCGTCGGGGAACGCGACGCGCGACAGCTCCGCGACTGCCCCAAGGCGCGGCGCGAGGTGCGTCTCGACGAGCCATTGCGTGCGCTCGTCGTCGTGGCGGCCGGCGTCGACCATGAAGTGGAAGACCTCGGGATGCGCGGCCGCGAAACGCACGTACGCCTTGATCGCGTCGCGCGCGTGCTCCACGCCCGCGCCGCGTGGGCCCGGTCCCGCCGGAAGGCCGGCGGCAAGGAGGCCGAAGATCCGGTCGGCCGCGGCGCGCCAGAGCTCGTCCTTGGAGGCGAAGTGGTACGTGACGAGTCCTTGCGTCACACCGGCGCGCGCCGCGATGTCGCGGGTGCTCGACGCCTCGTATCCCTGGTCGGCAAAGGCGCGCACTGCGGCGGCGACGATGCGGTCGCGGGTCTGCTCGCGCTGTTCGGCTCGGGTCATGCTCATGGCGCAATTCTAACTGGTCACTTGACAAGTCAAGTGCGCTCGGTCATCGTTCGCTTGTCGAGCGAACAGCAACATGGAGGATCGGATGGGACGCATCGAACCGTTGACGCGCGACGACCTCGCCGCGCACGAACCGCTCTTCGGCGCCTACGAGCAGATCGTCGGGTTCGTGCCGTCGACGCTGTTCGCCCTCGCGCGGGTTCCCGGCCTGCTCGAGGGCTACGTCGGCATGGCGCACGCGGCCGCGATGAACGGCCTCATCCCCGAATCGCTTGCGCAGATGGTCGCGAACATCACCAGCGCCGCCGCCGGTTGCCGGTACTGCCAGGCGCACACCGCCGCGCACGCCGAGCACCTCGGCGTCGACGCCGACAAGCTCGCCGAGCTCTGGAGCTTCGAGACCAGCCCTCGCTTCGACGACGCCGAACGCGCCGCGCTTCGCCTCGCGTTGCACGCGGGCCAGCATCCCAACGCCGTCACCGACGCAGACTTCGAGGAATGCCGCCGCTACTACACCGACGACCAGATCACCGCCATCGTCGCCGTCTGCGCCCTCTTCGGCTTCCTCAACCGCTGGAACGACACCATGGCGACACCACTGGAAGACCGTCCGGGTCAGGTTGCGACGCGACTGCTCGCGCCGCAGGGTTGGGACGCAGGCAGGCACCGGTGAGCCGCATCGCGCCGATCCCGTTCGCCGACCTTCCCGACTACGAAGAAGGCTTCGCCGCGATCGAGGCGTACATGGGTTTCGTGCCGACGTCGTTGGGAGCGATGGCGCGCGTGCCCGGGCTCCTCGACCGGTTCACCAGCCTCTCGGCCGTGGTGTTCCTGAACGACCTGCTGCCCGGCGAGCTCAAGCAGATGCTCGGCCACATGGCGAGCGCCGGCGCGGGCTGCCGGTACTGCCAGGCGCACACCGTCGCGCACGCCGAGCACCTCGGCGTCGACGCCGACAAGCTCGCCGAGATCTGGAGCTTCGAGACCAGTCCCCGCTTCGACGACGCCGAACGCGCCGCGCTCCGCCTCGCGTTGCACTCGGGCCAGCACCCGAACGCCGTCACCGAAGCCGACTTCGACGCGTGCCGCCAGCACTACACCGACGACCAGATCACCGCCATCGTCGCCGTCTGCGCCCTCTTCGGCTACCTCAACCGCTGGAACGACACCATGGCCACAACGCTCGAGTCCGCGCCGATGCAGGCGGCCGAACGGCTGCTCGCACCGCGCGGCTGGGAGCCCGGCAAACACGCGTGAGCGGCCGCGCCGCTTCGGCCGGCGCGACCCGTGCGGTACCGTCGCCGCGTCGGTCGATCGGGAGGTCGGAGGCGATGCCGGTGACGTTGGACGTGCAGCCGCTGACGCCGCACATCGGTGCCGAGATCCGCGGCGTCGACTGCGCGCGCGACCTGAGCGACGAGACCATCGCCGAGATCCGGCAGGTCTGGCTCGAACGGCTCGTGGTGTTCTTCCCCGAGCAGTCGCTCGACAACGACACGCAGGTCGCGTTCGCGAGCCGGTTCGGAGAGCTGACCGAAGGCCACCCCGTCGAGCAGACCCTGGCGGGGCGCCCCGAGGTGCAGCCGATCGACAGCCTGAAGGACCGCACGAACTTCTGGCACACCGACGTGACGTTCATGTCGACGCCGCCGATGGCGTCGATGCTGCGCGCCGTAGTGCTCCCCGACGCGGGTGGCGACACGATGTGGGCCGACACGCGCCGCGCCTACGAGACGCTGGCCCCACCGTTGCAGCGCCTCTGCGACGAGCTCGTCGCGATCCACTACGACGAGTACTACGCGTCGGTCGTCGCGAACGGCGGGGGCAACGTGTGGGACGGCAAGAAGCTCGCGCGGTTGCTTCCGGTGCAGCACCCCGTCGTTCGGATCCACCCCGAGACCGGTCGCCCGAACCTCTTCGTGAACCCGCAGTTCACCGCCGGGCTCGCCGGCTTCGACGGTGCGCAGAGCCGTGCGCTGCTGAACCTCCTCTACGAACACATGACGCAGCCCGAGTTCGTCGTGCGCTACCGCTGGCAGCCCGGCACGGTCGCCTTCTGGGACAACCGGGCGACGATGCACTTCGGGATCTACGACTACGGCGACGAGCGCCGCGTGATGCACCGCGTGATCCTGCGCGGCGACCGGCCGCTCGGACGCAATGGTTCGTCGCGCGCGGCCGCCGCGCCGGAACGCGAGCCAGTAGCGACAACCTGACGCGCGGCGCGCGGCTCAGACCGCGAGGAAGCGCGCGATGGTGCTTTCGGCCCGCTCGCGCGCCTCGCCGTGGCGGGTGACGGCGGCGAGGAACACGTCGCGTTCGAGCGCGTAGAGCGTGAGATCGGTGCTCGCGACGACTGTCGCCTGGCGCGGCACGTCGCGCAGGAGCGCGATCTCGCCGAACGCGTCGCCGGGGCCGAGGTGATTGACGGTGATGCCCCCGGTCGTCACCTCGGCTTCACCCGCGGCGATGAGGTAGTAGCGGTCGCCGCTGTCACCCTCGCGACACGCGTACTCCCCCGCCGGGATGTCGACCTCGACGAGCGCCCGCGCCAGGCGTTCCTGCACGCTCTCCGAGAGCGGGGCGAAGATGTCGTTCGCCTTCACGAGCGGGAGTTGTGCGGGGGCGAGCGTGGCGGTGTCGATGCGGTTGAGACCCGCGATGCCCGCGATCACGAGCCCGCTCACCGCGGCGCCGATGATGGTGAGACCACCGCGCAGGCCGATCGTCGCGATGAGCAACGGCATGAGGAGCGCGCCGAGCGCCATCCCGGCGACCAGCACGCTCTCGACCGCGCCGAACACGCGGCCCATCACCTCGTCGGGAACGATGCGCTGGAGGATGGTGAAGGCGTTGACGTCGACGAGCGAGTTCCCGATGCCAATGAGCACCATCGCCCCGATCGCGGCGGCGAGCGTCGGCCATGCCGCGACGACCACGAGTGGCGCGGCCCACAACAGCACGCCGAGCCCGAAGTCGACGGAGATCCGCTTGCGCGCCGCGAGCACGAGCGCCGCGAACCCGCCGACGATGCCACCGATCCCCGTCATCGCGCCGAGGTAGCCCACGCCCGACTGCCCGAGGTCGAGCATGCGCAGCGCTATCGCGACCTCGAACACGAGGCTCGCGCCCGCGATGACGGTCTGCGCGAAGAAGAGGCCCACGACGAGCCGCAGATCGCGGTCGGCGGCGATGGTGCGGAACCCGGCCATCGTCTCGGCGACGAAGCCCTCTCGGTCCTCGCGCGCCTCCGCCACGTGCGCTTCGCTGCGCAGCCCCGCGATCAGCGCGGCCGACCACAGGAACGAGAGCGCGTCGAGGAAGATCACGGTCTGGCGGTTCGCGATCGCGAGGAGCAGCCCGGCGAGCGCGGGCCCCGCGAAGAAGCCGACGCTCTCGATCGTGCTCGACGCCACGTTGGCCGCGGTGAGCTCGCCCGGGTCCTGCGCGAGCGACGGCAGGAGCGCGGCCTGCGCCGGACGGAACGCGCTGCCGAGCACGGTCGCCATGATCGAGAGCGTGTAGACCGCCAGCGCGGGCCCGTCCTGCATGACGACCAGCGCGGTGCCGGTGACGAGCCCGGCGCGCAGGAGGTCGGCGGAGATCATCACCGACTTGCGGCGGTACCGGTCGGAGAGCAGCGCGAGCAGTGGCCCGATCACCGCCATCGTGAGATAGCGGACGACGCCGACGACGCCGAGCGCGGTCGCGCCGCCCTTGTCGTAGGCGTAGAGGGAGATGACGATCCCGAACGCCCAGTCGCCGATGATCGAACCCGCGAACGCCAGGTTGAGGCGCCGCAGCCCCGGATTGCGGAAGACGCGCCGCATCGCCGCGGCCGACTCCGCCAGCCTCTCGCGCCATCCCGTCATCACGCCCCCGGGTGCGGATCGTACCGACGGATCGGTTGCGGTGTTGGAGAAGATGGCGATGGTCCCGAATCGGTTCGGGCCGGAGTCCCTGTCGGCGGCCGCCGATCGGGCGCATGATCGGGTGCACCAACGATCACGGCCGCCGGGCCGGAACGAGGGAGGCAGGATGAGCAGCGGCCGGCTCGAAGAGCTCGATCTCGAAGCCTGCCTGGTGCTCCTGCGCGCGGAGTCGATCGGTCGCATCGCCGTCATCGTCGACGAGACCCCGATCGTCTTGCCCGTGAACTACCGGCTCGTCGAGGCGAACGGCATCACGTGGGTCGCGGTGCGGACCCGCCCCGGCAACGTCGTCGATCGCACGCCGATGTTCGTGGCGCTCGAGATCGACGAGATCGACGCCGGCAGCCACCAGGGTTGGTCGGTGCTCGTGCGCGGCACGTTGCAGCGAGTCGACCCCGACGCCGCCGACTTCCGTGCCCGGTTCGACTCGCAGCCGTGGCTCACCGACGACCGCGAGCGCTGGCTCATCATCGAGCCGTTCGCGATCACGGGCCGCCGGCTGCACTCCCCGACAACCGGCTGGGACTTCCAACCGGGCGCGTACCTCTGAATCGCGGGCCGCTGAGCTCAGGGGTTCAGCGCTCGCCGTCGATCTTCGCGAAGAGCCGGGCCCAGTTCTCGAGGTGGCGGTCGCCGAGGAAGAACTCGACGGCGCGGGCGCGGGCGCGCGCACCCATGCGTTCACGCGCGTCACCGTCGGCGAGCAACGAGCACACGGCCTGGCCGTAGGCCTCGAGGTCGTACGGATCGTCGATGAGGATCCCCGTATCCCCCGACACGACCTGATCGACGATGCCTCCGACCGCGGTCGCAACGACGGCGCGCGACTTCCACATCGCCTCCGCGACCGTGAGGCCGAATCCCTCGGCGATGCTCTTCTGCACGACGACCGTCGCGTAGCGCTGGAGCGCGTTCACGATCGCGGCGGCTTCGTCGGCGTCGGTCATCGGCACGCACACCAGGTGCGTTTGCTGCTGCACCGCGTCCGGGAGCTGCTTCCACGCCGCGAGGCAGTCGGCGAGCACCTGGTCGGCTTCGGGATCGTCGGCGACACCGGCCGTCTGCGGACCCGCGAGGATCAGGTGCGCGTCGGAGCGCGGCGCGACGAATCGGGCGAAACCCGTGAGCACACCCGGCATGTCTTTCAGTGCGTCCCAGCGCGACGCCTGCAGCACGATCGGCACGCCGGCCGCGGGTGGCGGGCCAGTGCCGAGGAAGTCGACAGTTCCCGTGACGCGGCCCTCGGATCCGTCGCGGCGCGTGAAGAGACCCGGCACGACGCGGCCGTCACCAGCGAGGAGCCCGACGTATTGCAGCCGCGCCACGACCGTCGCGGCGTCGATCGGTTCGTTCTTCGCCGAGAACGGATCGATCGACGGCGCGATCACCGCCAGGCGATCACGCGGCACCCAGCTCGGCGCGAAGTGCTCGCAGGAGAAGACGAAGCCGTCGACGCCTTCGACATAGGGCCGCAGAAACTCCCAGCCCCGCTCCGAGTGCTCGTTCGGCGTGTCGATGCCCACGTGGCAGCGCCACACGACCGACGCGCCGGCACGCCGCACCGTCGCCGCGAGACCCGCGGTCTGCGGGTCGTGCAAGACGACGATGTCGTTCGCGCGCACGAGATCCACGAGGCCGGCGGCGTTGCGCGCCATCGTCTGCTCGTAGTCGCGCCGCTCGTCCTCGCCGAGCGGCCCGCCGTCGCCCGGCGTCCCGTAGAGGTGGTTGTGGATGCGCTTCGTGATCTCGAAGAACCGCGGGTCGCCTTCGATCACCGCCCAGCGCGCGTCGACGCCCGCCCCGCGCGCGTAGGCCAGGATGGTCTGGAGCAGCTCGGCGACGCCACCACCCGTTGCGGTCGAGTTCACGTTGAGCACGGACCGGCCGTCGAGGTCGGCGCGGGCCGCCGCCGCGGTCGCCTCGAAGTCGTGCACCCGTTTGGCGCCGATGAGGGACGCGAGGCGTTGGAGTGAGAGCGCCCGAACCTCCACCTCGTCCAGCGACATCGCGACCCCCGATCCGGCATGCGTCGCCACCATCCTGCTCGGTCCCCGGGCTCGGCGCTCGGGACGAAAGCCCGGTCGACACCGTGCCGTTCGACCGCGCGGGAGCGGCGCGGGCCGCCCTCGCTCAGGTGAGACCGTCTTCGGCCAGCACCAACTTCGCGAGCGACTTGGGGGCGACGAGCGTGAACGACGTGCGGACCCACTCCTCCACCTGGCGCCACCGAGCGGCGCTCGGCCGGGCACCGATCGTCACGGTGATCCAGCCGGCGCGGCCGAGCCCGTAGCCCGTCGGTTCCGCGTCGGGTTCCTCGGCGACGACCGCGGCCGCTTCGTCCTTCGGCAACTTCACGGTCACCCGGCGCGCGGCCGGATCGGTGAAGACGAAGTTCTTGCCCCGCACGCGGAAGGTCGGTTCGCCGTCCCAGGCCTCGATGTCGACGCGTACCGATTCCGGCAGGCGAGCGGCGATCTCCTCGAGGCGCGCCATGTTGTCCATCGCCGTCCATTGTGGATCCCGAGCACAGCGGCGCGCAGGGTCGACGACCGGTGCGCTGCACCGCGTAGCCTGCCCACGCAGCCGGCCGGAGGGACGAAGCAGATGAGCAACGAGCGCGACGCGCGCGAAGAGCGTGAGGAACGCGATGACGCGGCCGACGCGAGCGACGGCGGCGACCTCGACGCGATCGACGACGTCGACGAGATCGCGCACGGCCGCATCCGCGACGACGACGAGCAGGAGCTGGAAGACGAGCTCGAGGTCGACCAGGTCGAGCTCGAGGAGCTCGGCCTCGTCCTCGACGACCCGCACCAACCCGACGACGACTGACCCGCGCCCGCCCGCGTCAGTCCATGGCGTCGGCGAGCGCACGAGCGAGGTTGCGCGCGCACCGGAAGTGGGCATCGAGCCCGGAGTGTGCGGTGAGCAGGTCGCGCTTGGCGCCGCTGCGGAAGAGGTCGCCGCCGATGCGGCTGGCCATGAACCCGCCGAGTGCTCCCAGTACGCGGTAGTACGCGACCGCGCGCGGATCGGTGTCGTCGACCGCTCCCCCTGCCGCGACGTACGCGTCGACGAACGCCGGCCACGGCATCAGCACCGCGACGGCGTTCCAGGCCGCGGCCAGCTCCCGTGCCGGCGGCCCGATCGTCGCGGCCTCCCAGTCGACCAGCGCGCTGACACGCGCGCCGTCGACGAGCATGTTGTGGAAGCCGAAGTCGCCCTGCAGCAATGCGAGCCGCGGCGCGGGCACGACGTCGACGACGTGGTCGTGCAACCACTGACGAGCGAGTGGCACGGTCGCGCACGGCGGGCCGCTCAGGCCGGCGATCCGCTCGATGATCGCGTCGACGCTCCCGACGACGGACGCCTCCGTCACGGGCGCGGCCCCCGCGTCGACGCCGGCCGCCGCAAGCCGTTCGAGCGGCAGCGCGTGAAGACGGGCGAGGCTCGCGGCGAGATGCAGGCCGATGTCCTCGCGATGTTCGGTGGGCGCACCGATGTCGGGGAAGAACTCGCCGGCCTTGCGCCCGGGCACGCGTTCCATCACGAGAAAGGTGCCGGTGCCGAGCGCATTGCCGTCGCCCACTGCGAAGTAGGGCTCGGGAACCGGGACGCCTCCGAAGTCGTGCACCGCCTTGATCACCGCGTACTCGTCGGCCGCGCGCGTCGGCAGCACGCTCACCGGGCGGTCCTTGCGCACGATGACCTCGGGCGGCAGCTCGGTGGTGCCGGTGAGCGACGCGAGGACCGTCTCCTTCGACCGGCCACCCGGAACGACGGAGAGGTGTGTCACTTCGAGGCCAGGCGATGCGTCGAGCCGGCTGCGAAGCACGCCCGCCAACTGCTCCCGGGTGAACGAGCACTCCGCGGGCGCGGGTGCGTCACCGTCGCTCGTACCGGCGGCGAGGAACTCGGTGCGCAACTCGTCGACCCGCTCGAGGAACGCGCGCTCGGTCTCGACCAGGCGGCGAGCACGGTCCCGCGCCGCGCGATCCGCGCTGCCGGCGCTGCGGCCGACCTCCTCGGCCACGCGCGCTCGCAACTCGTGGAACTGCGCGACCGTCAGAGGTGGGTGCTCGGCGCACGCGTCGGGGTCGAGGACGGCGGCGAACTCGCCTCCGAAGTGCGCGCTCAGCTCCGCGCCTTCCTCTTCCTCCACGATGAGCTCGACCAGGATCCGGTCGACGAGCGCGACCGCGTCGATCGCCTGCGAGCTCGTGAGCTCGGGAGCGAACGCGCCACGAATCGTGTCCCGCACCTGGCGCAGGTACAGCGCGCGGTCGGCGCTCGGCTGCTTCACGCGGGCCACACCGCCGCGATCGTCACGGCGCCACGCGCGTCACGCCGTTCGTCAGCGCGTCCGCCAGGACGAAGGCCGGGTGGTGATCGCCGTTGCGCGGGTTGTTGTTCACCTCGAGGAAGCCCCACCCGCCGCTCTCGCCGTCGAGCGTCACGTCGCCGATCGATTCCCAACCGCAGCGGGCGCCGGTGACGCCGAGCATCCCGCCGATCGTCGCGATGCGAACGCGCTTCGTCGTGCCGCTCGCCAGGTGATAGCGCACTTCGGCGCCCGCGCACCGCAGCCCGTCGTCATCGACCTGCACGAGCATCTCGGCCTGCTCGACCGGCAGGGACTCGCCCCGGTGGAGCAGCGAACCGTGCCGGAAGAAGCTGCCGTTTGCGCCCACCATCGAGCCATAACGGAACTGCCACTCGTCGCCCAGCGCGCCGCCGAAGCTCCGGCTCGCGAGGAAGCTGTCCCAGCGGCGCACGCCCCACGAGTGGTCGCGCCAGGCGCGCGCGTCGATCGGCGCGGTCCGGCCCGCGAGCGTCACCGTGCCGCGGACATGGCAGAACGCGTGGAAGTTGTTCGCGAAGATCGCACCCGCCGATCCCTTCGAACCGGTGAAGGTCCCCGCGTTCGCCTCGACCCGCGAACCGGCGTCGTCTTCGATCACGACGTCGACGTGGCAGCCGTCGCCGTCGAGCACGAAGCGCAGCTGCTCGCCGTCGTGGAAGAGGCGCTGCGGTCCGGCCGCGAGGCCGGGCGAGGTGAGCCGTTGCAGCGCCAACTCGTCGTCGTTGTGCCGGAACCGGGTTCCGTCGTCGCGGTAGACGCCGCACCAGAGGTTGGCGCTACCGCGGTTGAGCTCGTTGCCGATGCGGTGGTTCCCGCCGAGGCCGGCCGCGCGATCGCGCCACGCGAGGTAGACGCTCTCCTGCCAGTCGGCGTCGTCGCCGGCGGGGTGCAGACCCTCGTCGCTGACGGTCCCGCTCATCGAGTTGAGCATACTTATTGGCCCCGTCCCGGGATCGGGCCCGCGCCGTCGCCGCCGTCGTCGGCGCGGTTCCGGCGTTTGGCCGCGGCGGCCGCCAGCCACACCTCGAGCGCCGCGCGGTGATCCGCGGTTCGCCCCGACTGCACCATCCGCAGGCTCTCGCCCGGCAAGGCGCTTGCGAGGTCCATCTCACACGCGGCGCGGACGTTCTCCTTGAACAACCTCCACGCGCTGCGCGGGCCGGCCGCGATGCGGCGGGCCCGCTCGAACGTGTGCCGGGCCAGCTCGGCGTCGGCGACGACCTCGTTGACGAGGCCCATACGCAACGCGTCGCCGGCGCCGATGGTCACGTTGTCGACGAACAGCTCGACCGCCTTCGACGGTCCGAGAAGCCGGGTGAGAAGCCAGCTCCCGCCGTAGTCGCCGCTGAAGCCGAGCTGCGCCCAGCCGGGGATCAACGTCGCGGCGCGCGCCGCGATCCGCAGATCGGTCGAGAGCGCGATGCCGAGGCCGGCGCCGACCGCGGCACCCGGCAGCGACGCGATCGTCACCTTCGCGGATTCGTGCAGCTGCAACACCATGCGCGCGTCGCGCGCCAGGCGCGCCGCGGCGATCTTGATCGACGGCGGCCGCGTGTCGCGACGCGTCTCCGACCGCGTGGGCGGATCACCGCGCACGTCGCCACCGGCGCAGAACGCGGAGCCCGCGCCGGTGATCACGATGCACCCGACGTCGTCGTCGTTCTCGAAGCGGTCGAGCACCGTCGGTACCGCGTCGCACATCTCACTGTTCAAGGCGTTGCGACGCTCGGGCCGGTTGAGCACAATCGTCCCGACGCCCTCGCGGATCGACGCACGGATGGTTTCGGTCCCGGTCACGACCTCGGTCATAGAGTGCTCACACTCGCCGCTCCGCGCCCTGCCAGTAGGCGTCGCGCAGGTTGCGCTTGTAGAGCTTTCCGGTCTCGGTGCGCGGCAACCGGTCGGTGAAGTCGACCGAGCGCGGGCACTTGTAACCCGCGAGGTGCTCGCGGCAGAACGCGATGAGCTCGTCGCCCAGCTCTTGGGAGGCCGCGACACCGTCGGTGAGCTCCACCACCGCCTTCACCTGCTCACCCCATTCGTCGTCGGGCACGCCGATCACGGCGACGTCGCCGACCGCGGGATGGTTGGCGAGCACCCCTTCGACGTCGGCCGGATAGATGTTGACGCCCCCACTAATGATGAGGTCCTTGGCGCGGTCGGAGACGTAGAGGTAGCCGTCTTCGTCGAGATACCCCATGTCGCCCAGCGTGAACGCGTCGCCCCGATAGGTCGACGCGGTGAGCGCCGGGTCGTTGGCGTACTCGAAGCGCGGTCCGCGCGACTGGAGGTAGATGTGACCGACCTCGCCGGCGGGGATCGGGTTGCCATCCTTGTCGAGGATCGTCACCGTCATGCCCCGCACCGCGCGCCCGACGGTTCCGGGGCGCTCCAACCAGCGGTGCGGCTTCGCAATCGTCGCCGCGCCTTCCATCCCGCCGTACGTCTCCCAGATCACCGGCCCCCACCACTCCAGCATCGTCTTCTTCACTTCGAGTGGGCACGGCGCGGCCGAGTGCACGACCACCTGCAGGCTCGAGAGGTCGTACTTCGCGCGGACGTCGGTGGGCAGGCGCAGCAGCCGCACGAACTGCGTCGGCACCATGTACGACGTCGTCACCCCGAACGCGTCGATCATCGCCAGCGTGCGCTCGGCCTCAAACCTGCCCATGATCGCGAGCGTCTGCCCGACGTTCAGGGCCCCCTGGTAGAAGCCCTGACACCCACCGTGATGCATGCCGGCGGTCACGAGGTGGCAGCCCTCCATCGGAAGGAACTGGAACGCGCGCCCGAACAGCTTGCTCTCGTCGGCCACCGCCGCCGGATCGCGCGCCGGGTACGGGCGCCAGATCGCCTTCGGTTTCCCGGTCGTTCCCGACGAGTACGAGATCGGGCCACCGAACACGCGGTCGTCAGGCCGCGTGTCGGGCTGATCGGCAACAAGGTCGTCGACTGCGACGAACCCGTCGATCGCGCAACCGACGGCGACGCGCAGTTGGAGCGACCTCGCGCCCGTCATCTCGTCGACGCGATCGGTGGCGCCCGGACCGATCGCAATCGCCTTGGCTCCGGAGTGGTCGACGATCGCGCGCACTTCGGCACTCGACAGCGCCGGGTTCAACGCGATCGAGCTGAGCCCCGACTCCTGCGCTGCGAGCTGCCAGACGAGCATGTCGACGTCGTTCGGGAGCGCGTACGCGACGATGTCGCCGGTGCCGACACCACGCGATCGCAAACCGTGAACGAGTTGGTGCGCCCGAGCGGCGAGCTCACCGAAGGTCAGGGTCGTCCCGCTCGGGGACGCGACGATCGCCGGGTGATCGGGATGGTCCTCGGCGATGTACCAGACCCCGAGCCGGCGGTCCCACGGGTGCTTCACGGCCGCCTCCTGTCGCGCGCGACGAAAAGAGTCTACTGATTAGCGCGCAGCCCGGCCAACCCCGGCCGGAGGTCGTGCGTTGGCAGCGGGTGACGGGACCGCCGTCGTGTGAAGCAATTGAGTGTACCTTTGCCGCCCGACGCGGCCGCCCCGTACGGCCGCGGTCGAGGAGGTCCGCGTGCACTTCGCGTTCGACGAAGACCAGGAGCTGCTCCGCAGCACGACCCGTCGATTCCTCGAGGATCACGACGTGCACGGCGCGCTGCGGCCGCTACTCGAAGCCGAGCGCGCGTTCGACGCGAGCGTCTGGCGCGACGGCGCGCAGCTCGGTTGGTCGGCGCTGCTGATTCCGCCGGCACATGGTGGTGGCAGCATCACCGAGCAGCCACTCGTCGACCTCGCGGCCGTGGCCGAGGAGCTCGGCCGGGTCCTGTTTCCGGGACCGTTCCTTCCGACGAACGTCGTCGCCGACGCCGTCGCGCGGTTCGCGGCGTCGGAGCTGCAGCAGACGACGTTGCCACCGATCGCGAGCGGTGCAGCCGTCGCGGCGTGGTGCCACACCGCCGACGGAGGTGCCGAGATCGAGGCCGTCGATGTCAGGGTGAGGAACGGAAGCGGACGCGCCAACACACTCGATGGCGGCGCGGGCCACGTGCAGGACGCCCACGAGGCCGACCTGCTGTTGGTGACCGCTCGTGGAGCCGGCGGGCCGCTGCTCGCCCTGGTGCCGCGAACGGCGGCGGGCGTCGATGTCCGCGTGCTCCGGGGCCTCGACCTCACCCGCCGGCACTGTGCCGTGCGCTTCGACGGCGTCCGCTTCGAGGACCACGACGTGGTCGCGCGGGACGGCGATGCCGTGGCCGCCATCGAGCGGGCACTGAACGTCGCCACGATCATCAAGACGGCCGAGAGCGTCGGCGCGGCCGACGCGCTGTTCGCAAGCACGCTCTCGTACGCGAAGGACCGCATCCAGTTCGGTCGCCCGATCGGGAGCTTCCAGGCGATCAAGCACCGGCTCGCCGACCTGCTCATCGAGCTCGAGGCGATGCGGGCGGCGGTGCAGTATGCCGCGATGGCGACCGCCGACGGCCGCGCCGACGCGACCGAGGCCGTGCACGTCGCCGGTTCGTACGTTCCCGAGGCCTTCGCACACCTTTCGGGAGAAGCACTCCAGCTTCATGGCGGCATCGGCTTCACGTGGGAACACGACGTCCACCTCTTCGTGCGCCGCGCCCGCTCCGACCGCGCGTTGTACGGAGACCCCACCTGGCATCGCGAGCAGCTGTGCCGTCTGCTCGGCGACGCGACCAAGGCCGGCTGAGATGGACATCGAGGTTCCCGCCATCCCAACGAGCTACGACGCGTATCGGGCGACCCTGCGCACCTTCATCGAAGCGAACCGTCCGGAGCTCGGCTGGAAGCCGCGCACCGGCCTGCGGGCGCCCGAGTCGGAGACCGACGTCACGATCCTGCGCCGGTGGGTGCGCACGCTCTACGACGCGGGCTATGTGCCGGCACGCTTCCGTCTCGGCGCGGTCGACCCCTACGAGGCGCGCATCCTCGAAGAAGAGCTGGCGCGCACCGGGATTCCGTACGTCCTCGGCAACCCCCTCGTCGCCGGCGCGCTCCGATCGTTCGCGACGCCGGAGCAGCGGGAGTTGCATCTCGACGCGATCGCGCGCGGCGACCACATCTGGACGCAGTTGTTCAGCGAACCCGACTACGGAAGCGACCTGAGCTCGCTACAGACGCGGGCGCGCCGCGACGGTGACGAGTTCGTGATCGACGGGCAGAAGGTGTGGAGCACCTGGGCGCAGTGGTCCGACTTCGGCTACCTGCTCGCCCGCTCCGAACCGGAACCAGGCCCGAAGGGCATCACGGCGTTCATCCTCGACATGCGCTCACCCGGCGTCACGACCAGGCCCCTGCGGGAGATGACCGGCACCACCGACTTCAACGAGGTCTTCCTCGACGGCGTGCGGGTTCCCGCCACGAACGTCATCGGGGCACCCGGCGAAGGCTGGAAGATCGCGCAGGCGAGCCTCGCGCAGGAGCGGGGCGGCGTGGCGGCCGGCGCGGGAGGCGGCGGCCCGATCGCCGACCTGGTCGCGATCGCACGCTCGGTCGCGCGCGGCGGGAGGCCCGCGTTCGACGACGGCGGCGTCCGCCAAGACATCGCCCGTCTCGCGGTGCGCGCCCGAATCCAGCGCTACCTGGGCTACGCGGTCGCGACCCGTGCGCGACAGCACGCGACGAATGCATCGGACGCGCCGGTCGGCAAGATCTGGTTCAGCGAGCTCAACCTCGACATCGCCGAGTACGCGCTCGAGCTCCTCGGCGCGCGCGGAAACGTCGTCGAGGGCGACCCGCTCGCCTGGGACGACGGCCGGTGGCAGGACCTCTTTCTCTACGCGCGCGCGTGGACGATCGCAGGCGGTTCGAACGAGATCATGCGCAACCTGATCGCCGAGCGCGGACTCGGGCTCCCGCGCGAACCGCGCGGGAGCTGACCTCAGCGGTACCGCGGTGGTTCGTTGCGGCGCGGTCCTCGGGTCAGGTTCGGTTCGTTGCCGATGTGGGTGTAGGCCATGCCGTTCTGCAGGGCGATCTGGCGGGGCATGTCGAGCGACTCCCAGATCGCGCGCACGGTCCCCTGGACGGCCTTGGGGCTGCGCGCCGCGATCGAGGTCGCGATCTCGCGCGCTCGTTCGCGGAGCCCGGCGCGAGGAACGACCTCGGTGACGAGGCCGAGGCGCAGCGCGGTCGCGGCGGTGATGCGTTCCTCGGTACCCATCAACGCCCAGCGCAGGACGTCGCCCAGCGGAACACCGCGCGCGCGCATTCCGATGGGTTCGAGCGCGGACACGATGCCGCCGTTGGCGTGCGGATCGAAGAACTCGGCGTCGTCGGCGCAGATGATGATGTCGGCCTCGTTCAGGAAGTACTGCGCGCCACCCGCGCACAGCCCGTGCACGGCGGCGATCACCGGCTTCCACACCTTGTGATGGAACTTGGGCGAGAGGGTGACACCCGGGTCGAAGGTGTTCCACACATTCGGCGTCATGAACCACGACGCGCCGCCCTTGATGTCGACGCCGGTACAGAACGCGCGCTCGCCGTTCGCCTGCAGGATCGCGACGTGGACGTCGTCGGTGTCACGGACGGTCTCCCACGCGCGCCCGATCTCGGCGGCCATCGCGTCGTCGAACGAGTTCAACGCTTCCGGACGGTCGAGCGTGATCGTGGCGATGTGGTCGGCTACGTCGAACGTGATCGCGGTGCAGTCCATGAACCTCGTTCCCCCGATGCGAAATGAAGGGTACTCTTTTCGACACGATTTCATCGATTCTGCACGTTCGCCCGTCGTCGGAAACAAGCGGTTACGGTCCTGCCCGTGTCGCCGCGTGACGCCACCGTGAAGCGCCCACCGTCGACCCGCCGTCGAAGCACGCCGGTCGTGATCGACGCCGCCAACGGTTCGAAGCTGGCCGCCGTCGTGGCCGGTCGCATCGTCGCCGACGTCAGGGCACTGGATTGGCCCGTCGGGGAGGTCCTGGGCTCCGAGTCGGAACTGCTCGAGCGTTACGGGGTGAGCCGCGCGGTGTTCCGCGAGGCGGTGCGTCTCGTCGAGCACCAGCAGGTCGCGCGGATGCGACGCGGCCCCGGCGGCGGTCTCGTCATCACGGAACCCACGATCGACGTGATCACCGACGCGGCCGTCCTCTACCTCAACCGGGTCGACGCCCGGCTCGACGAGGTCTTCGAGGCGCGGCTCGCGCTCGAGCAGATCGTCGCCGAGCTCGTGCCGGACCGCCTCGACGAGAACGACCTGTTGCGGCTGCGCGAGTTCGGTGACGCCGAAGCAATGGGAGCGGTCACCGATCACCGGGCACTGCACAGCCTGTTGGCCTCGATGACGCGCAACCCCGCGCTCGAGCTGTTCGTCGACATCCTCACGCGCGTCAGCCTGCGCTACTTCGACGGGAAGCGGGCGGTCAACCCGACGACCCTGACCGATTCGGGACGGGCTCACGCCCGCATCATCGACGCGGTCACGCGCGGCGACGCCGGGCTCGCCCGGGCACGGATGGCTCGCCACCTCGAGGCGGAGGCCGCGTTCATCCGGCGCCGGCGCTCGACGCGGCAGATGCTCGATCCCTTCGTCGCGGTGACCGGTCCGGCGGGTGACAAGACCGCCGAACGCGTCGCGCGCTCGATCTTCCAGGAGATCGTGACGAGCGGCGCGCGTCCCGGAGAGCTCCTGGGCTCCGAGAGCGACCTCATGGCCGACTACGTGGTCAGCCGCGCGGTGTTCCGGGAGGCCGTCCGTATCCTCGAGCACCACCAGGTCGCGGCGATGCGCCGCGGCCCCGGCGGAGGACTCTTCGTCGTGCCGCCGAGCGCGATCGCCGTCAGCAACATCGTGGCGATCTATCTCGCGCGGCAGTCCGTGGAGGTGTCGCAGCTCGCCGAAGTGCGCGTCGACGTCGAGCTCGCGCTCATCGATCTGCTGATCGCTTCCATGGACCGCGCGAAGGCCGAGCGGCTCACCGATGCATTGCGCGCCGAATCCGAGTCGGCCGACGCGTTCCTCGAGACCGCGCACGATCTCCATGCCACGATCGCGTCGCTCGCCGGCAACCGCGCCCTCGAGCTCGTCGCGTTCGTCCTCATCCGCCTCACTCGCCTCTACCAGGTGCAGCGGCTCGGTGCCGGAACCCGGCGCCAGATCCAGGCCGAGGTTGCGCGCGCCCACGCGGCGATCGTCGACGCGATCGTGGCGCGCGACCGCGACCTCGCCCGGAACCGGATGCGGCGCCATCTCCTCGCGGTCGCCGGCTATCTCCGCTGACGGGTCAAACCGCAGCGTGGTCGCGGCTCGGGTCAGCGGGTGAGCAGCAGGCAACCGGCGATCGGTCCGCCGCCGTTCGACACCACGGCCACCTCGGGTCGGCGCGGAACCTGGCGGTCGCCGGCCTCGCCGCGGAGCTGCATGCACGCTTCGTGCAGGACCCAGTACCCGTGCATACGACCGGCGGAGAGCTGACCGCCGTAGGTATTGAGCGGCAACTCGCCGTCGAGCGCGATCCGAGTCGCGCCTTCCACGAACGGACCCGCCTCCCCGTCGCCGCAGAGACCGAGCGCCTCGAGCCACGCGAACGTGAGGAACGTGAAGCCGTCGTACAACTCCGCGATGTCGACGTCGCCCGGACGCAGGTCGGTGCGCGACCACATCTCCTTCGCGGCTTCGGTCGACGCCATCTTGGGGTAGTCGGGCCGGTCCAGCCATCCGCCGGTGCCGGACGCACCACCGATGGCCTGCACCCGGACGGCATCACGACGACAGTCGGGCGCGTACTCGATCGGGGAGACGACGAACGCGATCGAACCGTCGACCGGCACGTCGCAGTCGAACAGCCCGAACGGCGTCGAAACCGGCCGCGCCGCGAGGTAGTCGGTCATCGTCATCGGTGTGCGGTAGACCGCCAAGGGGTTGCGCGCCGCGTTCCGACGACTGTTGATGGCGAGCCACCCGAGCTGTTCCTTTGTCGTGCCGTAGAGGTACATGTGCCGCGTGCAGTGCATCGCCAGCCAGTTGGCCGCCGAGTACGCGTGGCAGGCGAGCAGCGGTCCCATGTCGCCCATCACGTCGCGCAGCGCGGCCGCCGGGGCCTCGCCCGGCGCGGGTTCGGGCGGATCCGTGCGCTCGGGTGCGGGTTCGTTGCTCGGCGGCACGATCGACCCTCCGATCATCTGCACCGTCCGGTAGACGAGCACGTGGCGCGCCCTCCCGGCCGCGACCGCGAAGCACGCGGCCATCACCGGGGACAGGAGCCCGCCGGTGTCGAAGCCGCCGCCCGTGTACGACGGCCGGATACCGAGCGCCGCGGCCGCGGAAGCGAGCGGGGTGTCACCGAGGGTCGCGATCCCGTCGACGGCGCCGGGCTCGAGACCGGCGTCGGCAATCGCCTGCGTCGCGGCCTCGACCGTGAGATCCAGACCGGGAATGCCGGTCCGCCGCCCGATGCGCGAGATGCCGACGCCCGAGATGATGGAACGCTGCTCGGGGACGTCGATCATCGCTCGTCACACTCCTCGCTCGGCAGCTCACGTTCTAAGGTCGGACCGATGGATGATCGCATCGTCGAGCCGACGGCGCCCCGGGTTCTCCCGCCCCTCACCGACGCGAACCGATCCTTCTGGACCGGAGGCGCGCACGGGGCCCTGCTCATCGCGCACTGCGCCTCCTGCATGCGGTGGACACACCCGCCCTCCGCGCGCTGCGCGAGCTGCGGCGGCCCGCTCGACTTCGAACCCGTGAGCGGCTTCGGCACCCTCTTCACCTTCACCGTGAACTTCCAGCCGTACCACCCCGACGTCGCACCTCCGTACGTGATCGGGATCGTCGAGCTCGACGAGCAACCCGGCCTGCGGATCCCGACGAACATCGTGAACTGCGAGCCCGAGACCCTGCGGTGCGGGATGCCCGTGCGCGTGCTGTTCGAGCACCACGGCGACGTCTTCGTGCCGCTGTTCGAGCCCGTACCGGTGACCGTCACGCCGTAGCCGCCACCGAGTGGCCGTAACCAGTATCCTCTTTTCTTCCGGACCTGACCGGAGACGCGATCACTGCGAGCGAGCCGCGCCGGCACCGGCCGACCGCGGATGGAGCGAGGCGGCGGATGGACACACCGAGCAGCGACGGTGCCGACAACGGCTTCGGGAACGCGGAGAGCATCTTCTTCGACCTCTTCGACCTCGCGGAGCCGCAGCCGAAATATCGCGCACTCCTCGACGCGGGCGGCGTGGCGTGCCCGATGGACGGAGTCGTCGTCGTCGCCAGCCGGGTCGCCGCCGACGAGACCCTGCGCGACACCGACCGCTTCACCGCGGAGGGTCTGGTCAACCTCGGCAACGTCCGGCCGCTGATCCCGCTGAGCATCGACCCGCCCCGGCACGTGAAGTACCGCAAGATCCTCGACCCGTTGTTCGCCCCGAAGCGCATGGAAGCACTCGAAGCCGACATCGTCGCGCGGGTGAACCACTTCATCGATGCGTTCGCCGAGCGCGGGGAATGCCATTTCACCGACGAGTTCGCGGTGCCGTTCCCGTCGGCGGTGTTCCTCGGGCTCATGGGCCTGCCGTGGGACGAGCTCGACACGCTCCTGCGCCTCAAGGACGGCATCTTGCGGCCCGGCGACGATCCCGACGCGCGTCAACGAATCCAGAACGAGACCGGCCAGGAGATCTACGCGTACTTCGACACGGTGCTCGAGGATCGCCGCCGCACGCCGCGCGACGACATCCTGACCCAGTTCCTGAACGTCGAGATCGACGGCGACCGGCTCACCCACGACGAGATCCTCGACATCTGCTTCCTCTTCCTCATCGCCGGGCTCGACACGGTGACGGACACGCTCACATGTTCCTTCGCGTTTCTCGCCTCGCATCCCGAGCACCAGCGGCAACTGGTCGACGACCCGGCGCGCATCCCGAACGCGGTCGAGGAGCTGCTGCGGTGGGAGACACCGGTCCCGAACGTGTTCCGGCTCGCGACGGCCGACACCGAGATCAGTGGCTGCCCGGTGAAGGCAGGCACCGTCATCAGCGTGAGCCTCGGTGCCACGAACGTCGACCCCGCCGAGTTCCCCGACGCGTTCGAGGTTCGCTTCGACCGCGACGTCAATCGCCACCTGGCGTTCGGGGGCGGTGTCCACCGCTGCCTCGGCTCGCACCTGGCGCGACGCGAGCTGCGCATCGCGATGCGCGAGTGGCACCGCCGGATCCCCGGCTACGAGCTCAAGCCCGGCATCGAGCTGCACTACCCGGTCGGGCTGCGATCGGTCGACAACCTCGAGCTCGTGTGGAACGCCACCGCATGACCGGCTGCGGCGCGGAGCCCGCGTTCACGCGACCGGCACACTCAGGCTGGTGAGCTCGAGCAGCTCGTCGAATCCCTCGACACCCCACTGCCGCCCGATGCCGCTGCGCTTGAAGCCACCGAACGGCATGTCGCACGAGTACGCGCCGGCGCTGTTCACCGTGACCGTGCCCGCGCGGATCTGGCCCGCGATCGCGGTCGCGCGCTCGACGTCGGTCCCGACGACCGTGCCCGACAGCCCGTACGGCGTGCCGTTGGCGATCCTGATCGCATCCTTGTCGTCTTCGTAAGGGATCACGACGAGCACCGGCCCGAAGATCTCCTCCTGCGCGATCGTCATCTCCGGCTCGACGTCGACGAACAGGGTCGGCTCTACATAGAAGCCGCGGTCGAGGTGTGCGGGACGGCCGCCGCCCACGAGGATCCGGGCGCCCTCGCCGCGGCCCGACCCGATGTGGCCGAGCACCCGGTCGCGCTGCTTCGCGTTGATGAGTGGGCCCGCGAGGTTCGCCATGTCGGTCGGGTCGCCGTACGGGATGTTCGCCCATACCGCCTCGAGCAGGTCGAGCGACTCGGCGTAGCGCGAGCGCGGCAGCAGCAGGCGCGTCGGCAACGCGCACCCCTGCCCGGCGTGGAAGCACGTCTGTACCGTGCCCGGAAGCACCGACGCGAGGTCGGCGTCGTCGAGCACGATCGTCGGCGACTTGCCACCCAGCTCGAGGAAGACCTTCGTGACGTTCGGCGCCGCGACCTCCATGATCCGGCTGCCGGTGGCCGTCGAACCCGTGAACGCGACCAGATCGACGTCGGGCGACGACGCGAGCACCTCACCCACACGGTGATCGGACGCGGTCACGATGTTGACGACACCCGGGGGGATGTCGGTCTTCTCCGCGATGATGCGCGCGAGGCGCGTCGCGTTGAAGGGTGTGTCGGGTGCCGGCTTGACCACACACGTGTTCCCGGTCGCGATGACCGGCCCCAGCTTCGAGAACGTGATCTGCACGGGGAAGTTCCACGGCACGATCAGTGCGACGACACCGATCGGCTGCTTGCGCAGGATCGCACGGAACCGGCCGGCCGGGCCTTCGCGAACGCCCCGGTCGACTTCCCACTCGAAGGTGTCCATCAGCGCGAGCGGCGCGCCGAGATCGGACTCGATCGGCCAGTCGAGCTGGAACGCGTAGGTCCACATGATCGGCGTGCCGACCTCGGCGACGAGCTCCTGCCGCCACTCGTCGGATTCCTCGCGGCACGCCTGCTGGAGCTGAGCGAGGCACCGCCGCCGTAGCTCGACGTCGCGCGACCAGTCGGTCGTGTCGAACGCGCGGCGGGCGGCGGCGATCGCCCGCTGCATCTCGGTCGCACCGCCGTCGGGGACCACGCCGATGACGGCCTCGGTCGCGGGATTCACGTTCTCGAACTCGCGGCCCGAGTCGGCGGCCACGAGGTCGCCGTCGATGAGCATCGCGCGATCGGACATCAGGGTCTCCGGTCTGTCGGCGCGCTAAAAGAGTATGCTGTTCTTGCTAGTCGCGCAGACCGTTCCAGACGGCGCGCGGCAAGTAGCTCTGGTCTTCACCCCACCCGGAAACGCCGCCCCACTCCCACCGCAGCAACGAGTCGCCGCCGTTCCCCCTCCAGTGCCGGCTCACTGCCTCGCCCCGCACCTCGACGCGCCGGCCGCGGTCGTCGAACGCATCGATCTCGATGCGGGCCGGCCAGCCCCGGGCGCGGTCGACGATCATCCGGCGCGCGCCGCCGAGGATGTGGCCGTACTCGCCGTCGCGCAGCAGGAACCCGCACACGACCGGATCGGCGTCGGTGGTCGGCGCCGAGTAGACGAGCCACGCGTCACGAGGGCCGGCGACGGCGAACGAGTAGCCGATGCCCACTGGCGCGGTCGGCGCCGCGTCGGCCCGGCGGCGGGGTGGCCGCCCTGCCGGTCGCGGTCCCCACGAGCGGTCGCGCACGGAGAAGCAGGAGATCGGGATGTGCTCGCCGCGCAACACCATGTCCCCCGTGAGCCGGCCGGGCTGGTCGAAGTGCGTGCCCTTCACGAACGGAGTGACACCGATCGGATGCGGGTTCGGCGCCATCAACGCCTCGAAGGTGAGATGGACCTCGAACGCGGGCGCGTCCTCGTAGTCGATCTCGTAGCGCGACAACGGTTCGAGCATCTTCACGTGGACACCGTTGGGCCACGTGAAGTCGCGCAGGTCGCGCGTGGCCCGATCAGGGAGCTCCAGACCGGAGTAGCTCGCGTGGTACGGCAGCTCCCAGGAGAGCGCGCCGCGATCGTCCCAGACCCACGCACCGCCATTGCAGATGCGCGCGTTCGGGCGCGCCACGCAATACGTCCAGCCGCCCAGCTTGCGCTCGGGCACGTTCCACGAGAACCAACACGTCTCCGTCTCCCACCAGCGATCCGAGAGCACGGCGTCGTGAAAATCGTCGTCGTCCGGACCGAACTGCGGGTAGCGGCGCGCCGCGGCGAGGGCCGCCACGTCGATGTCGACGGCGTCGGTCACGGTCTGCTCCTCAACCGTCGCTCCCCCCATCGAGTGCCGGCCAGTGGCGGTCTGCGAGCACCCCCATCGCGGGGCGCAGCAGCTCCGTGTCGCGCGCCACGCGCCGCCAGAGGTGCTGCACCAGGTCGCGATCGGCGATCCGCCCCGCGTTGGCCGCCTCGGCGATCGCGACCCGCGCCTGCGAACTCGACGCCGGACGCTCTCCGAGCAGGCGCTCGACGTCGTCGAGCTCGCAGGCCTCGAAGGCGGGCCCGTACGCATCGACGCGCGCGAGGTACTTCACGAGCCGGGCAACGCTCTTCGTGCGGTGCCGGGCACGCGGTTCGTCGACGTGAGGCAGCACGCCGTCGCGCAACTCCGAGAGGACGACGTCGTAGAGGCGCCCGCGTTCGGTCGGCGCGGCGACCGAAACGGCGACCGGCGGCAGATCGACCCCGAGGGCGCGGCCCAGCGCTTCGATCCAGAGGCGCCGGTGCAGGGTGCCGTACACCAGCCCCGTACCGATGTCGCCCGCCGCCGCGAGACTGCCGGTCCCGCCGCCGCGACGATGCGACATCACCTGCAACTTCGCTTCGGCCATCAACTCGTAGTAGCCGACGCGCGCCTCGTCGATCACGTGGCCGGAACGCGCTTCGTACTCGCGCAGCCGAGCCGCAAGATCGGGGAAGGGTTCCTGCGTCGCGCGCAGGCACAACCACGCGATGTCGTCCATCGGATCGCCGAGATGCGCCAGCTCCCAGTCGACGACCGCCACGACCTTGCCGTCCGCATACATGAAGTTGCCCGGACCGGTGTCGCCCTGCACGAGCACGGCCGGCCCGTCGTAGTCGGGGATGTTGCTGCGCAGCCATTCGAGGGTGAGGCGCAACGCGGGTTCGATCGCGCCGCCGCGGCGCGCGAGCACGTCGTCGAACTCGTCGAGCTCGCGGCGCACGAGGTCGGGAACCGCGGACGCGCCCGCCAGGCCCGCAAGCGCGAGGGTCGCGGGGTCGATGCGGTGCCACGCTGCGAGCAGCTCCACGAAGTGCTGCGCGGTCGCGACCCGCTCGACCGGGTCGGCGATACGCGAGAACCAGTTCTCACCGACCACCCGCTCGGAGAGCATCGCCTGGTGGAACGGGTGAACGCCCAGCACGCGCGGGACCGGCACTTCGGTCGGCGCGAGCGCGGCGTACACCGACGCCTCGCGGTGCACCGTCCAGGGGTCGACGAGGCGCTGCGGATCGCCGCGGTCGTAGCGGAGGAAGAGCGGCGCGGTGGATCCATCGGGTCCCTCGACGTCGACGAACCAAGCCTCTTTGCGCGCGCCCCCTGGCGTCGGACCGCGGCGACGACCCGGCCCCCGACAACTTCCTCGATCCACGCGACGAGATCGTCGGGCAGCCCGGTCGACGCTCGACTCAGCTCCTGCGGCACTCGCGCCTCCCTGATCGAGATGCCTTGCCTCGGGCCGCGGTCGCGGGTAAACAGACTACTGAATTCCGCGTTCGTCGCGCGGGGAACCGAAGCCGTGCTCCGGCCGGGGAGGGGGAGACCGTGCTCAAGCACCGTCTGCACGCGTTCGCATCGTGTGCGCTCGTCGCGGTGGTCGCCGCGTCCTGCAGCAGTAGCAAGAGCTCCACGTCTCGACCTCGACCTCGGGGTCGGGCTCGACGACTCCGACCACCTCGGCAGCGGCGAGCGCGTTGCCCGACGTCGACCAGCACTTCACTGCGACCGGTCCGCTCACCGCGAGTGCGCCCGGAATCACGGCAACCACGATCAAGATCGGCTTCATCACCTCGCAGACCGGCATTGCGGCGTCGTCGTTCACGGGCGGCGACTTGGGAGCAAAGGCCCGGATCGATCTCCAGAACGCGCAGGGCGGGATCGACGGGCGCCAGATCGAGCTCGTCACCGCCGACGACGGCACGATCGGGCCGAAGGCCGCGGCGCAGCAGCTCGTCGAGAAGGACGGCGTCTTCGGCGTCATCGACATCTCCGCGTTCGTGTTCGCCGCCGCGCCCTACCTCCAGCAAAAGGGTGTACCCGTTACCGGCGGCGGCTTCGACGGCCCCGAATGGGGTCAGCAGCCCAACACGAACATGTTCAGCTACACGGCCCCTTCCTACACGCCGTTCGACGGCAAGTTCTACGCGTACGACACGAACGCGCGCTTCCTGAAGTCGCTCGGTGTCACCAAGGTCGGAACCTTTGCGTACGGGATCTCGCAATCGGCGATCCAGGACAACAAGTCGTTCCTCCAGACCGCCGCCGCGCAGGGAATCACCAGTTGCTACGAGAACAAGGCCGTAGGTTTCGGGCAGACCTCGTTCACGACGGAAGCACTGGCCATGCAGCAGAAGGCTTGCGACGGCTCGGTCTCGGCGATGGTCGACGCCTCCGACGTCGGATTGTCGGCCGCTCTGAAGCAAGCGGGGGTCGACGCCAAGCAGTTGTACTTCACCGGCTATGACCAGGGCGTGCTCGACGACAGCAACGCGTCCGCGGCACTCGAGGGCGACTACTTCCCCGCCGCGCCCAACTTCACGGATCCGCCGCTCGGAACCCAGCAGATGCTCAACACGCTCGCCAAGTACGCGCCGGGCGTCAAGGGAATCCCGGGCCTCGGGGTCTCGGCGGCGTACTCGGCGACCGACATCATGCTCGAGGGTCTCGCCGTCGCCGGCGAGAACCCCACCCGCGCGTCCTTCATCACGAACCTGCGCAAGGTCTCCGACTACCAGGGGCACGGATATTTCGCTCCCGACGGCCTCAGCTTCACCGGGTTCGGGACCCAGGCGATGTTCCCGAAGCAGAGCTGCAACGATTTCGTCAAGCTCGAGAACGGCAAGTACGTGACCGTCGCCAAGAACGTGTGCGGAAACCTCGTCGCAACGAACTGACATCGTGCTGCAGTACATCATCGCGGGCTTGGTGTTCGGCAGCCTGTACGCGATCGCGGCATCGGGCCTCGTCGTCACCTACCTGTCGGCCGGCGTGCTGGACTTCAGCTTCGGCGCAACCGCGTTCTTCGTCGCGCGCTTCTACTACTTCTTGCACACGACACACGGTTGGCCGATCCTGCCCGCGTTCGCCGTCTCGGTGCTCCTCGCGGCTCCGGCAATCGGTGTGTTCCTCTACATCGTGCTCTTCCGCTACCTCCGCCTCGCACCGTCGCTGATCAAGATCGTCGCGACCGTGGGCGTCGCGGTGGCCATTCCGCCCGTGTCGAACCTCCTCTTCGGCGACCGGCCGATCCTGCTCGCGCCGGGTGTCGCGCCAAGACCGCTGCGCATCTTCCGCGTGTTCGGTGTTCCGGTCACGATGGATCAGGTCGTCGTGTACCTCTGCGTCGTGGTGCTCCTCGCCGTCGGAACCGTCGTCTTGCGCTACACCGACGCCGGGTTGCGCGTGCGCGCAATGGTCGATTCGCCGGCCATGACCTCGTTGTCGGGCACGAGCCCCGACCGGGTCGCCGCGAGCGTTTGGGCCGGCAGTGTCTTCCTCGCCGGGCTCATCGGTGTGGTGTCGGCGCCGATCGTGGGGCTCGACGCGAACAGCTTCACGTTGCTGATGATCGCGGCCTTCGCCGCCGTGATCGCGGCCCGCCTCCGGAGCCTGCCCGTCGCGGTCGTCGTCGGTCTCGCGATGGGCGTCACCGGCTCGCTCGTCCAGTACTTCCTGCCGCCGAGCAGCTCGCTCACGCAGGCAGTGATCCCGAGCATTCCCTTTGCGTTCACGACCCTCTTCCTGCTCGTGAACGTCTTCCGCCGGGGTCGCGTCGACGAGCGCGACGGCGTCGGCGGCGCGCTCGACCACGCGATCATGCCGCTGCGGGACACGGTGACCGGCAGTGCGGTGACGAAGCCCGTCCGCTGGACCTGGCCACTCACGGGCTACGCGATCGTCGCGCTGCTGCCGCTGCTGTTACCGAACTTCTGGGTCAGCCTCGTCGCGAGCGGGATCGCGTTCGCCGTCGTCTTCCTCTCCTACACACTCGTCATCGGAGAGGGCGGCATGGTGTGGCTGTGCCAGGCGACGTTCGCAGGTGTCGGCGCACTGGTCACGGCACAGCTCGCGACCGTGCACGGCTGGCCGCTCGCCGCCGCGATGTTGGGCGGCGCGCTGGTCGCGGCGCCGATGGGCGTCGTCATCGGCCTGCTCAGTATCCGGCTGGGCGACGTGTACCTCGCGCTCGTGACCCTGACGTTCGGGTTACTGATGGAGAACCTCGTGTTCACCCGCCCGATGTTCACCAACCTCGGCAACGGCGTCGCGCTGGCGCGCCCGGCGTTCGCGCGCAGCGACCGGGTGCTCAGCTATGTGTTTCTCGGCGTCTTCTGCGTGATCGCCCTCCTGGTCGTCAACGTGCGCCGCTCCACCACCGGCTTGACGCTGGGCGCGGTGCGGTCCAGCCGCCCGGCGGCGCGCACGCTCGGCGTCAACGTGCTGCTCGCGAAGGTGCTCGTCGCCGGGCTCGCCGCCTTCGTCGCGGCCATCGGCGGGTCGCTGCTCGCGATGTCGGCCGGCATCGCGCTCGCCGGTCAGTACGGAACGCTGATCGGCCTCGTGTGGCTCGCGGTGCTCGTCGGATCGGGCATCCGCTCGACCATCGCGGCGATGGCGGCCGGGATCACCTTGACGGTCTCGCCGGGTTTCGCGCAGGTCTACCTCCCGCACGTGTTCGCCCAGGCGCCGCCGATCATGTTCGGGCTCGGCGCGATCGTCGTCGCGAAGTACCCCGAAGGTTCCCTCGCGATGCAGATGCGGCAATTCCGCGCGATCACGCTGCGCATCCGCCCGCGCCACGGCGCGACGACCCCTGCGATCGCGAGCGACCTGTGAGCGCCGTCGGCGACGCTCCGGCGACCGGGGCGCTCGAACCCGCGGCCCTGGAGGCCTTCGCCCTGACAGTGCGATTCGGTGGGATCACCGCGCTCTCGAACGTGAGCTTCGTGGTGCCGCCGGCGACGATCGTCGGTCTCGTCGGCCCGAACGGGGCCGGGAAGAGCACCGCATTCGCGGTGCTGTCGGGCTTGCTGAAGCCGAACGGCGGCCGCGTGCATCTGGGCGGAACCGACGTCACGAACGCGTCGCCACAAGCACGAGCGCGGCGCGGGCTCGCGCGCACGTTCCAGCAGCCGGAGCTCTTCGCGGGGCTGTCGGTGCGCGACCACCTCGTGCTGGGCGACCGGATGCGGCACCAGCGCAGCCGTGTGTGGCTCGACACGCTCTTCGCCGGCGCGCTGCGGCCGCCGGCGCCCGCCGAAGTCGAGCGGGTCGACGCGCTGCTCGAATTGCTCGCGCTCACCGCGCTCGCAGGCCGGCCGGTCGGAGGGCTCCCGCTCGGAACGAGCCGGCTCGTCGAGATCGCCCGAGCGCTCGCGACGACACCGTCGGTCCTCCTCCTCGACGAGCCGCTCTCTGGGCTCGGTGGCGGCGAGGCCGAGTCGCTCTGTGCGGCCCTGGCGCATGTCGTCGCGGAGCGGGGTGTCGCGATGATGCTCGTCGAGCACGATGTCCCGATGGTCCTGCGGCTGTGCTCGTCGATCTTCGTTCTCGACTTCGGCAAGGTGATCGCGAGCGGCCCACCTGACGTCATCGCGTCCGACACCGGGGTGCAGACGGCCTATCTCGGCGACGTCGGGGCCACCACGACACCGGGCGCGGGCACATGACTGCCGGCGCGGCGCTCGCCGTCGACGGGCTCGAAGTGCACTACGGCGATTTCGTCGCGCTCTCGGGCGTCAGCTTCTCGGTGCCGGAAGGATCGGCGACTGCGCTTCTCGGTCCGAACGGCGCGGGGAAGAGCAGCCTGGCGCGCGCGGTCTCGGGTCTCGTACGCGCGACCCGCGGGGCCATCACGCTCGACGATGACGACATCACACGCTGGCCCGCGCAGCGCGTGCGCCGAGCCGGGCTTGCGTACGTTCCCGAGGGTCGCGGCATCTTCCCGGGCCTCTCGGTGCTCGACAACCTCCGCATGGCCGCGCGCCAAGCCGGCGGGCACGCCGCGCGCCGGGAGGCGATCGACCGCGCCATGGATCTCTTCCCGGTGCTCGCCGAACGCCGCTACCAACAGGCGGGCAGCCTGTCGGGCGGCGAGCAGCAGATGCTCGGACTGGCGCGAGCCCTCGCGGTGCAGCCGCGGCTCATCATCGCCGACGAGATGTCGCTCGGGCTCGCGCCGATCGTCGTCGAACGCGTCTTCGAGAGCGTGCGCACGATCCGCGACGCCGGCATCACCGTCATCATGATCGAGCAGTTCGTACACCGTGCCCTGGCACTGGCGGATCAGTGCGTGATCCTCACACGCGGAGCCGTCGGTTGGCAGGGGACGCCGGCGCAAGCCGGGCGAGAGGTACTCGCCCGCTACCTCGGAGACGCATCAGCACCACCGCTCTGACCGCGGTCAGGTCGCGGTGAGGTTCGCCCACGGTGCCATGCCGCCGAGCTCACAGTGCCGGGCGAACATCTCGGTCGCCCGCCGTTGCACCGCGTCGGGCGCGGCGGGAAGGCCGACCGCACCGTGCACGCGGCTCGGAAGGAGCACCGTCGCCTGACCAGGTGCGGTCACGACGCCGCGTTGGTTCGTGGCCCGCAGCTCGATGTCGACGGAGCAGACGCCGTCGTCCTCGTGCTTGGCAACGACCTCACCGGTGATGATCTGCGTGTCGCCGATGTAGTTGAACTTCCGCACCTCGTCGCTCTGGCGTGCGACCCAGCCATCGTCGCCGACCCAGTCGGTGAGGTAGTGCGTGATCCACGACTCGCGCATGATTCCGTAGTCGTACGCCATCGGGTTGCCGATGGCCCGGGCCCAAGCCGAATCCCAGTGCACACGTTGCGCGACATCGGGAATCCCGTATTCGTTCTTGATGTAGAACTTCGGAATCCGCTGCCGGTTCTTGTATCCGATGCGCGACGCCGACGGCGCGTACGGAACGAAGCCGTATCCACCGGAGTGGAAGACGATGATCTCCGTCTCCGTGAGCGGCCCCTTTGCCATCTTCGGCAGCTCGTCGCCGACCTTCACGTCTTCCCACCACCGCGGATCCGCACCGCGCGCCTGCTCCGCGGCGTAGACGGCGTCGATCTCGGCGAGGTCGGCATCGGTGTACACGGTCGGCTCGATCGCCGCGTACTTGCCGCGGTCTCGGGCCGTCTTGCGTTCCGTGTAGATCGCGATCGTCCGCAAGATGGCGACGACCTCGCCGCGCTGATTGAGCTTCACGTTTCGCAGGAGCTGGATCACCGACTGCTCCGCGAACTCCGACTGCTTCACCTCCACCGATTCGAGTCCCTGGTAGCTGTAGAGCGTGTCGCCCGGGAAGACGGGACGGAACCAATCACTCGAGCCCCCGGAGACGAACACGTGGATCCCGCGGAAGGTGGGTCGGTGCAACCGTTCGGGCGCGCGGTCGCCCTTCATGGGCGCGTTGAGAATCGACGCCATCGACGGCGGCGCGATCTGCGAACCCCATCGCGTCGTCAGCCCATAGGCGACGTCGTTCCAGAGCCGGTTGTCGTCGCCGACGGCCCGCGCGTAGTTGCGAATCGCGTCGGGAGTCGCGGTGGTGAGCTGCTCCCGGGACCGATTCGGCGTCTCGATGCCGACGAGTGCCCGCGCGGCCTCGATGTCGCGTTCCTGCAATCGGTACTTCGTCGCGTCCTCGAACTCCTGCTCGGTGTCGCTCACGAGGGCATCCTCTCGCTCGATGGAGCGCTGGCCGTGCCCGCCAGGCACCCGTACAGCGCGTCGACGAGAACCGCTCCCATCAGTGGGAGGGCCTGGTTCTCGAGATGGTTGCGCACGAAGCCGCAGCCGACACGGGCGATGGGATCGGCGAAGCCGACCTGGCCGCCCGCGCCCATGTGGCCGAACGCGTCGTCGTTGGGACCGTGCTGGCGCGGAAGCCCGTCGACCACGGCGGGCGGCTCACGCGTGTAGCCGAGCGCCCAGCGCGTGGGCACCCGCATGACCGCGTCGCGGCCACACACCTGCTCCGCGGAGAAGCGCGCGACCGAGGCACGGGAGACGAGCTCCTCTCCGCCCGCGAGCGCGGCGTAGACGCGTGCGAGGTCGCGCGCGGTCGCCGTCGCACCGATCGCACCGATCTCGGCCTCGAGCACCGCCGGCGTGTTCATGAACGACGCGAACCGCGGCTCACCGTGCGCGTCGGCGAAGAGGCTGCCATCCGGCCCGGCGAGAACGGAACGACCGGCACGCGACTCGGGATCGATGACCGTGAGCCGACCGGGGCGCGCCGATGATCGTGGGGTCCACTCGATCACGCGCGCGACGCTCGAGAGATCGGCGGCGGGGGTTCCGATGTCGCAGGCGGCGGCGAGGGGCCGGGCCACCTCGGTGCGGAAGAACGTGCCGAGGCTGACGCCCGTCACCCGGCGAACGAGCTCACCGACGAGCCAACCGAACGTGAGCCCGTGGTAGCCGTGGCGCGTACCCGGTTCCCACGCCGGTGGCGCACCGGCGATGGCCGACGCGATCGCGTCGAGATCGTCCCAACCGGAACCGTCCCACCCGAGGAAGCGATGCGCGTCCGGCACCCCGATCGCGCCCGACTGGTGGCTGAGCACGTGGCGCACGAGCGTGCGCTCCTTACCTGCGACAGCGAACTCGGGCCAGTACGTCGCGACGGAGGCATCGACGTCGAGCGCGCCGCGGTCGTACAGCAGGTGCGCGCACAGGGCGGTCAGTCCCTTCGTGGCCGACATCACGACCGCGCGCGTGTCGCGTGCCCACGGCACGCCGGGCGCGGCCAGTCCGGCCCAGATGTCGACGACGCACTCGCCGTCGACGTATGCGGCGAAGGCCCCTCCACCAGATCCGAGATCGACGTCCCGGACGCGGTCGCCGACGGGAACGCGCGCACCGGCGGCCAACACGCCGGCGACGCGCTCGAAGCCCGGCGCGGTGAATCCGTGGACGTCGTTCACAGCGCTCGCAACCGGTCGTGCACCGGCGGCCACCATTCCTTGTGCCACCACGAGACGGTGATGCGGTCGGCGAGACCTCCGTAGCGCGCGCCGACCTCCGCGGCCAGCGTTTCGGGCGTGGCGACGATCGTGAGGGTGTCGAGGACGTCGTCGTCGACGAGTTCGGCCATCGGCCCCCACTCGCCGCGCTTCGAGCAGGCGTACAGCTCGGTCTGCAGGGCGCCCCATCCGTGGAGCTCGAGCACCGGCCGGTACGCGGGCGTCGACGCGTAGTACGACACCGTCCGGCGCATCGCTTTCCTCGCCTTCGCCAGCTTCTCGTCGGTGTCGGCAACCGCAATGAAGCCCGGGCACGTCACCTCGACGTCCGCGCGCGTCCGGCCCGCCGTGTCGAGCCCGCGTTGCAGTGCCGGCAGCGTGACCTCACGCAGGTACCGGGGGCTGGAGATGCCGTGCGTGATCACCCCGTCGGCCACCTCGCCCGCGACCTCGGTCATGCGCTCCCCCACCGCCGCGAGGAACACGCGCGGCGGCCCGAACCCGTGCGGTCGGGGCGCGAAGACCGGGGTCATGAGCGTGTGCGTGTAGAACTCACCGTCGAAGTCGAGCTTCGATCCCTCGTTCCACGACGCCCACACGGCGCGCAGCGCCAGCACGAACTCGCGCATGCGCGCCGCGGGATGCGACCAGGTCATCGAGAAACGTCGCTCGATGTGCGCGCGCACCTGCGAACCCAGGCCGAGAATCACTCGCCCGTGCGAGAACTCCTGGAGCTGATTCGCGGTGTACGCCACGCTCATCGGGTTGCGCGCGAACGCGATCGCGACGGCCGTGCCGATCGACACGTGTTCGGAGTGTTCGGCCGCCAGCGCGAGCGAAAGGAACGGATCGTTCACCGTCTCCGCGGCCCACACCCCGTCGAGCTCGGCGCGCTCCGCCGCCGCCGTGCGCGCGCCGACCGTCGCGAGGTCGGCGCCGAGCCCCGTGTCGGTTTTCATGGTCGCACTCGCTGCGAGCCGGGATACCCGGCCCGCGGCCGCTCGCCGCTCCGCACGCGGGATGGGAGCGAGCAGGTCTCGTGGCTCTCGGTCTTCATGGTCGCACTCGCTGCGAGCCGGGATACCCGGCCCGCGGCCGCTCGCCGCTCCGCACGCGGGATGGGAGCGAGCAGGTCTCGTGGCTCTCGGTCTTCATGGTCGCACTCGCTGCGGGCCGGGATACCCGGCCCGCGGCCGCTCGCCGCTCCGCACGCGGGATGGGAGCGAGCAGGTCTCGTGGCTCTCGGTCTTCATGGTCGCACTCGCTGCGGGCGGAAGGGCGCGGGGGCGGGGCCCTTCACGGCCGGGGTGTCGACCGAGAGCCACAGCGGGATCCCGACCTGCACGACCGCGCCCGAGACGGGGTGGCCGACGGTGCTCAGCAGCGCGCGCGCCTGCACCTGCTCGTCGTCGGGAACCGCCGAGGGGTGCACACTCACCGCGGCGGGAACGCCATGACCGGCAAGCAGCCCGCAGGCCGCGTCGAGCGTCATCGCGGCGACCGCCTCCGCGATCGCAGGGGCCGAGAGCTCCGCGACGCCGAGCGCGGCCGCGAGGGCGGCCCGTTGCTCGGGCGTGACCGCGCAGACTGCGATCCAGCCGTCGATTGCTTCGTAGAGGCGCAGCCCCGGCGCCGGACCCAGGAGGCCGGCGCCCACCGCGTCGGCGCGGCACCCGCGGTGCGCGACCTCCGCGACCTGCTCCGACTGGAACACGGTCGCGGTCATCATCAACGAGGCTTCGACCGACGTCACCGCAACTCCGCGCACGCGTCCGAGCAATCCGAACACGACACCGACGGCAAGGTGGACGCCCGTGCAGTAGTCGTCAGCGGTGAAGTTCGTCGGCTGCGGTCGCCCTCCTCCCTGCGTCATCTCCATGCCCGTCGCGGCCTGCACGACGTAGTCGAACGCGGGCCGCGGTGCGAGCGGACCGTGCAGCCCGAACCCCTTGGCGCGCGCGTACACGAGGTTCGGATTGACGGCGCGCAGCCGCTCCTCACCCAGCCCCGCGCGTTCCCACGTTCCCGCGACCGCGTTCTCGACGACGACGTCGGCCGCCCCGACGAGATCGAGCAGGCGGACGCGATCTTCGTCGCGACGGAGATCGAGCGTGACACCGCGCTTCGAGCGGTTGCCGTCGACGTAGATGTTCGGCAGGACCGGCATCAGGTGGTATGCGCCCTCGCCACCCGGCGGCTCGATCTTGATCACGTCGGCGCCGAGCTCAGCGAGGAGTCGCGCCGCGAGCGGACCGGCCCAGAAGCTCGAGATGTCGAGCACCCGGAGGCCGCCGAGTGCGCCGCGTTCGGAGCCGTGGCGGTGTGATGCGGCCGGCGGGCCGGTGTCGGCGTTGACGCGGATCGGCGGCGCGACGAGACGGACCGGGCCCAGGGTTGCGTCGTCGACGTCGGCGAACACACCGTTGGCCCTCGCCTGGTCGTGTTCGAGCCACTCCTCCAAGGTGTTGCACTTCGACACCGCGGCCGGGGTCGCGAGCAGCGCCTGCTCCCACTCGTCGGCGGTCCGCGTGGCGAACCGGCGCGTGAACTCATCGAGCACGCCTCTGGCCCACTCGCGATCACCGAGCTTGGCGAGCGACGCGGGCTTCGAGAAGTCGAGGTCGTCGCCACCGTCGAGACCGACGAGCGCGCACAACTCGCGCCAGCGTTCGGTGCCGCTCAGGTTCACCTGCATGCCGCGGCCGTCACGCGCCGGATAGGTGTGCAGCACAGGTGTGCGCGTCTCGGGCAGGACCCGCAGGCGGCGCCGCGCCCGGTGGAAGATCGGACCCGCGTTCAGGAACAGCAACGCCTCGAACAGCGACGTCTCGACGTGTTGCCCGTAGCCGGTCGTCTCTCGCTTCACGAGCACCGCGCCAGTGCCGAGCGCGGCAAGCAACGCGGCGGCGACGCTCGCCATCGGGAACGGCAGCCACATGGGCCGCGCCGCGGTGAACATCCCCTGCTGCGCGCCGGCCCACCGCGTGCACGAGCGGCTCCCAGCCGGGGTCGTCGCGCGACGGACCGCGGCTGCCGTACGCCGAGATCGAACAGGTCACGAGTCGCGCATCCCGCGCACGCAACTCCGCGGGCGACAGTCCGAGCCGGTCGATCGCTCCCGGGCGAAGGTTCTCGATGAGCACGTCGGCGTCGTGGATCAGCGCGAGCGCCCCGGCCCTGCCGTCCGCCGTCGTCAGGTCGAGCTCGACCGACTGCTTCCCGCGGTTCCACGCCGCGAACCGGGCCGGATCACGGCGATACGGATCACCACCCGGACGTTCGATCTTCACGACCTCGGCACCCTGGTCGGCGAAGAGCGTTGCCGCGAACGGCGCGGCGATGTACTGCCCGACCTCGACGACGCGCAGCCCCGAGAGCACGCGTTCAGCGCTCATGTTGCGTCCCGACCCGGAGCTCGCGGAACGGAACGTCGCGATCCACCTCGACGTCGCGCGGCAGCCCGAGCACCTGCTCCGCGATCACGTTGCGCACGACCTCGTTCGTGCCCCCTCCGATCGACGCGGACCGCGCGTTGAGGAGCTGCGCGCACCAGCGCCCGCCGCCCGCGACCGCAGGGTCCCAGGCGACGCCGTCGGACCCCGCGATGAAGACGGCGGCGTCGGCCGCGTCCTGCACGAGGCGGGCCATCGCCAGCTTGAGGATCGATGCCTCACCGCCCGAGCTCCGGCCCGCACCGCGGTTCGCCGCGAGGTACCGCCCGAGATGCCGCAACACCATCTGGCGGATGCGCAGATCCGCGAGGCGCTGGCGCACCTCGGGTCGCGCGGCAAGGTCGCGGGCGCGGGCCTCCGTGACGAGAGCGCCGATGCCACCGCGCCCGCCGCCGCTCGAACCCATGCCACCGAGAGCCGTACGTTCGAACGCGAGCATCGTGCGCGCGACGCGCCACCCGCCGTTGACCTCGCCGAGCACCGACGACCCGGGGACGCGCACGCCGTCGAGGAACACCTCGTTGAAGTGCGCGTCACCGGTCATCTGTCGGAGCGGGCGCACCGAGATGCCGGGCGCCTTCATGTCCACGAGGAACATCGTGATTCCCTCGCGCTTGGGCCGGTCGGGGTCGGAGCGGGCCAGGCAGGCGGCGAAGTCGCTGTGCTGCGCACCCGAGGTCCACACCTTCTGCCCGTCGAGCACCCACGAGTCGCCATCTCGACGCGCGCGCATCTGCACGCTCGCGAGATCGGAACCCGCGCCCGGCTCGCTGAAGAGCTCGCACCACACGTGCTCACCGCTCAGCAGCGGCGGGACGAGCGCGCGCTTCTGTTCTTCGGTCGCGTGCGCCAGGATCGTCGGACCGCACATTCCGAGCCCGATCTCGAGCGTGCGGGGCGGCAGGTGGAACGCGGCGGCCTCGGCGTCGAAGATCCGTTGGAACCGGGCCGGCAGGCCGCGGCCGCCGTAGCGGCTCGGCCACGTGATGCCCGCGAAGCCGGCGCGCGCGAGCCGGCTCTGGTACTCCTTCGCGCGTGTGACCGCGTTGCCGGCGGCACCGGTCGCGCGGCCCTTGCGGGGAAGGGTCGCTTCGAGAAACGCGCGGGCGTCGAGCCGGAACTGCTCCTCGTCGACGACGGGCGCAGGCTCGTCGTGTGCGGCCTCGGGCACCACGGATCAGCCCTCGCGACGCGACGCCGTCATTCCGTCGCCGCCGCGACCGGACGCTCGCCGCCGAGTGACAGCAGCGCACCGAGCGCCATGTCCTTCATGACGCGGGTGAGACGCTCCCGGTCGATGCTCGTGCGCTCCGTCGAGATCGAGCGCAGCATGCCGTCGACCATCATCACCGCGGCGCGCGCCTCTTCGTCGGTGAGGCCCGGTCGGACCTCACAGATCAGGTGCACCCATTCGGCCATCGTCACGCGATCGATGCGCGCCAGCCGCCGGCGGGTCGCCTCGTCGATCGCCCGGAACTCCTGGCTGAACGCCGGCCGCAGGTTGCCGTTCTTGAGTTGCAGCGCGACGGCAGCGTCGATGAGGCGTTCGAGCGTCACGAGTGCCGGCGCATCGCCGCTGAGCACGTCGTCGACCGCGGCGCGCCAGGCGATCGCCGCCTCTTCGACGAGCATCGAGAGGAGCTCGTGCTTGCTCCCGAAGTACTGGTAGATCGCCGGGCCGCTGACACCGGCGGCGGCGCCGATGTCGTCGAGGCTCGTCGCCCGGAAGCCACGCTCGCGGAAGAGGTCGGCGGCGGCCGCGACGATCGCGGCCCGCCGGCGCTCCCCCTTCTTGGTCTTCGCGTGACCGCCGGTTCTCGCCGTGGCCTCGACCTCGACCGCGGTCATCGCCGCACCCCGTCGCCGACACCGTGAACCCGTCGAGCCATGCGCCAGATGTTAGCGGTGCATAAGGAATCTGCCAACCCATTCCGTTGACTGCCTGGATCAGCCGTGCATAGAGTTTAATTTCGATTAGTAAATCGCTCGGGAGAAGCGCTCATGGAGTTCGGCGTGTTCATGGAGTTGTCGGTCCCCCGCCCGTGGACGGCGGAGTCGGAGCGCACGGCGTACGCCAACGCCCTCGAACAGGTGCGCCTCGCCGACGAACTGGGCTTCGACTATGTCTGGGCGGTCGAGCACCACTTCCTCGAGGAGTATTCACACTGCTCGGCCCCCGACCTCTTCCTCACCGCGTGCGCCATGCAGACGAAGCGGATCCGGGTCGGTCACGGGGTCGTCGCGTGCGTGCCGCAGTACCAGAGCCCCATTCGCATCGCCGAGCGCGCAGCCGCGCTCGACATCCTCTCCGGCGGCCGGGTCGAGCTGGGCACCGGCCGGTCCGCGACGTGGACCGAGCTCGGCGGCTTCCGCGCGAACGCCGACGAGACGAAGAAGACGTGGGACGAGTTCGTGCGCGTGATCCCGAAGATGTGGACGCAGGAACGTTTCAGCTGGCACGGCCGCGCGTTCTCGATGCCGGAGCGAGCGGTGCTCCCGAAGCCGATCCAGAAACCGCACCCGCCGATGTGGGTCGCGGTCACGTCGCCCGGCACCGAGATGGACGCCGCCGACCGCGGGCTCGGGTGCCTCGGTCTGCAGCCCGGTGGGTTCGAGGAGTCCGAACGCAAGGTGAAGGGGTATCGCGCGCGCGTCGAACAGTGCGATCCGGTCGGCGAGTTCGTGAACAACAAGGTGTCGACGATCAACTTCCTCTCGTGCGACGAGGACGGCGAGCGTGCGCGCCGGGCCGGCCTGCGTGTCGCGAGCATCTTCGGCTACATGGCGTCGCAGCTCCTCTCCGCGAAGGAGGTACTGCCGACGCGCTCGTACCCCTCGGAAGGGCTGCTTCCCGCGTTGCGGCGCGAGTCGGGAGGTCCCGGCGACGCCGCGAAGTCGTTCCGCGGCGTCACGATGGGAACGCCCGACGAAGTCGCCGCGGCCATCCGCAAGTGGGAGTCCGTCGGCTACGACGGGATCAACTTCTTCGTCAACTTCATGGAGGTCCTGCCCCAGCAGTACGTGCTCGACTCGCTGCGGATGTTCGCGTCGGAGGTCATGCCGCAGTTCAAGTCGGCGGCGAAGCCGCAGCCGGTCGCCGCGGGGGTGGAGTGATGCCGCTCGCCGGATCGATGGACATCCGCAGCCGGCTCGACGACGCGCCGACGGTCGTGCTCGACGAGCGCGAGACCGGCATCGAGCGCGTCGAGATCCTCCAGGTTCTCTACGAGGTCGCGGCCGCAGATGCCGAAGCCTTCGTCCCGCCCGCGCTCAACCCGACGATCCCACCCGTCGTCAGCTTCCTCGCGTACCGCGCGCCCGACAGCGAGTGGGGGCCGTTCTCGCTCGTGCAGACCCGGCTCAGCGCGCGCGCGGCGGTGCGGCCGCGTGCGTTCCTCGTCTCCGCGTGTTGCGACAACCCGATGGCGGCCGACGCGCTGACGCGTCGGTGGGGATTCCGGATCCAGCCCGGCGCGATCCACCTGCGCCGCTTCCACGATCGCGTCGAGTGCAACGTCACCGCCGACCGACAGATGATCCTCCAGGTCGCGCTCGTCGATCCGGAACCGGTCTCGGGGCACGACATCCAGTACGCGCCGGGTATGCATCTCGCGCGTGTCGAAGCCGACGACGGCCTCCGCCCGCGGCTCGTGCAGGTCGACACCGAGTACGAGTTCCACCGCGCGGATCGCGGGCGACCCGAGCTCGCGATCTTCGACGCGCCGGCGTGGGGCGACGGTCGGCTGGTTCCGCTCGAACCGGTCTCCGCGAGCTTCACCGAGTGCGACGTGACCCTCACGGCGGTGCGCTACGTCTGCAACCCCGATCTCCCCGCCGCGGAGGGAACCAGCAAGGTCGGCCCCGACTGACGTCGAGCACCGCGGCTACGAACAGGGGCGAACGAAGCGGTAGCCGCGGCTGCGCAGGCCGGCGATGATCGCCGGCAGCGCCGCGACCGTCTGCGATCGGTCGCCGCCACCGTCGTGCATGATGATCACGAGATGCGCGCCGGTCGCGTGACTCAACACGTTGTCGACGATCACCGCGGTGCCGGGGCGCTTCCAGTCGGTCGGGTCGACGTTCCACAGCGTCTGCGCGAGACCGAGCTGCGCGGCCACCGACACCACCGTGCTGTTCGTCGCGGCGTACGGCGGACGGAAGCAGCTCGGGTGCACCCCGGTCGCGTGGAAGATCAGATCCGCGGTCCGCTGGAGCTCGTCGGCGACCGCCGCCGGCGAGAGCCGCGTCAGGTCGGCGTGATTCCAGGTGTGGTCTTCGACCGAATTTCCCGCGAGCGATTCGGCACGCAGGAGGTCGGGACGGGCGGCGCCCACGTAACCGACCGTGAAGAACGTCGCGGGGACCTGCGCCGCGGCGAGCTCGGCAAGGATCTGCGGCGTGTAGGTGGGGTTCGGCCCGTCGTCGAACGTGAGCGCGACCGTCTTGCCGGTCGGCGCGGCGACGAGGTTGGCGCGCGACCCCGACGACGCCCATCGGCTGGCAACGGTGATGATCGGCGCGTGCGAGTGCACCGCCGCGACGGGTGCCGCCGCGCCGGCGGCGCCCACGTGCCCGTCTTGCGACGCGATCCAGTAGCCGTCACCCGCTTGCGTGGCGATCACTCCGGTCGTGGGCGAAGAGGTTGAGCCGTTCCCGAAGGTGTGCGCATCGCCGAAGGGCAAGACCTCGCCGTCGTTCGTGGTGATCCAGTAGCCGCGACCGTCGCCGGTGCGCGACACGCCGACCACCGCGGTGGTGAGGTGCCGCGCGCCCGCGCTGCCGAAGAAGCGGGCGTCTCCGAAGGTGAAGACACCGCCGTCGGACGCCACGAGCCAGTAGCCGTGGCCGGATGCGGTCGGAGCCATCCCCACGATCGGCCGGTTGAGCTTCAGGCCGCCCGTCGATCCGTAGAACCGCGCGTCGCCGAAGGAGAAGATCCCGCCGTCGGAGGCTACGAGCCAGTAGCCGTGGCCCGACGGGGTCGCGCTGATGCCGACGACCGGCCGGTTCAGCCGGATCGATCCGGTCGAGCCGTGGAAGCGCGCATCACCGAACGAGAACACACCGCCGTCGACCGCGGTGATCCAGTACCCGCGTCCAGTGGGCGTCGCCGCCATCGACACCACCGGCGCGTTGAGCCTGACGTTGCCGAGACTCCCCTCGAAGGGCGCGCCCGCGAGCGTGAACACACCTCCGTCGGCACCGAGCATCCACAACCCTCCTGCCGGCGCGGTGCTGCCGGCATCGGGTTCCGTCGCGGCACGCGCGCTCGAGACGGGCATCATGACGCTCGTCGTCAACGCCAACACGACGGCGACCATCAGCGCGCGTCCGAGCTTCGGAGCTCACGGGTACTCCTCTGCAACGGCGCCCAGTATGTATCCGCGAACCGTGGGCGCAACGCCGAGGAAGACCGCAGCCGTCGCGGCGTGGAGCGCGACACCCGAACCCTCGTAGCGCGCGTCACCGAACGCGAACACACCACCGTCGCGCGCCACGAGCCAGTAGCCGTTTCCCGATGGCGTTCCGGCGAGGCCGACGATCGGCTGGTTCAGGTGCAACGCGCCGGTCGAGCCGCGGTACCGCGCGTCACCGAACGCGAACACGCCCCCGTCGGCCGCCAAGAGCCAGTAACCCCGTGTCGAAGGCGTGCCGCTCATGCCGACGATCGCACGGTTGAGCTTCAAACCGCCCGTCGAGCCGTGGAAGCGCGCGTCACCGAACGAGAAGACACCACCATCGGCCGCCACCAACCAGTAGCCCCGCCCGGACGCCGTCGCACTCATCCCGACGATCGACCGGTTGAGGCGCAAGCCACCCGTCGATCCGTAGAACCGCGCGTCACCGAACGAGAAGACACCACCGTCGGCCGCCACCAACCAGTAGCCCCGCCCCGACGCCGTCGCGCTCATCCCGACGATCGGCGCGCGCGGCGGCGACCGCAACGATCCGTACGACGGCGTACCGCGCGCCGGGACCACCTGACCGTCGGGAGTCGCGAACCAGGAGCGGTCGCCAGTGGGCGCGGCGGCCATCGCGGTCGGTGCCTCGTCGACGGCCGCGCTCGATGCGACGCTCGGCTGCGAACCGTTGAACGTCTCGACGACGGGAATCCCGCCGTCGAGTTGCCGGAGCGTGCTGAACAACAGGTTGGCGAAGGCCTGCGCGCCCGGCGCGAAGAGATGCGGCCCCGCACCGATGAGCGCACCCGGTGTCGCCTCCGACACCGTCGCCCAGTCGGCGAGGCGCAGGTTCGACCAGCGCGCCGATGCGTCGCGCAAGACCGCGTTGGCACCGGGAACCCAGGCCGCGAACGGCGTCATCGTGTACCAGACGACATGGGGCACGCCCGTGAGACCGCGCATCACGGCGTCGACGCGCGACGCGAAGAGTGCGGGGATCGCCCCGTCGTTGTTGCCGAGCGCGACCACGACAACCGGGGGGAGCGAACCGTGCCTCGACGCCACGATCGATGCGCCCTGCGCGGTCGTGCGGCCGACCTGGGCGTCGATCGTCACCGTCCAGCCCCGGCCGGGCGCCTGGCTGCGGATCGCGGCGGTGGCGCCGACCGTGACGCTGTCGCCGAGCACGAACACCTGCCGCGGCGCGGCCGCGTCGGTGGGGATGGCGGGCACGACGAGTGCCGACAGCAGCACGGCGAGCCCGGCCGCGACCTGCCACGACCCGCCGATCAGTCCCCGGCCGCCCGACCGCACGTTCATGCTCCGCCCGACCGGCGCCTCCGACCTGCTCGTTCAGGTCGCGGCGCTCAGTCCCCACTACTCAGCGTAGCGCATATCCCGCTCTCTGTGGTCGGGGTCCTTCCTGACGACCGACCCCGGTTCCGACGCCGAGGCGACCGGTCAGCCCGATCGCGGCTGGTCGAAGGACCGCAGCAGTTCGATGTTGTCGGCTTCGTCGGCGTCGGGCGCGGCCGTGTCGAGGAACGCGCGCACGCACTCGACCGCGACGTCGGGGGCGAGTCGCTTGAGGCTCAGCGTGAGCACGTTGGCGTCGTTCCAGAGGCGCGCGCCGCGCGCGATCCACGGGTCGCTCGCCGGCGCGGCGCGGATGCCCGCGACCTTGTTCGCGGCGATCGCGGTGCCGGTGCCCGTCCAGCACATGACGACGCCGAAGTCGGCGTCGCCGCGCGCGACGGCCTCGGCGACCCCGTGCGCGATCGACGGCCACGGTTGCGCATCGTTCGCTTCGGTGACGTCGGTCGTCTCCGCGAGGAACGCGCGCACCGCAGCGACGCACTCGTTGGCGTCGTCGGCACCGAACGCGACGCGCGGGCGCGCCGTCAACGAACCACGGTGCCGTACATCTCGCCGAGCGGGTCACGGATCAGCTCGAGCCGTTCGCCGTCGGGCCCGTTGAAGTAGAGCGACGAACCGCTCATGTGCTCGTACGGCACGCCCGCGGCGTCGAGCTTCTGCTTGAGGTGCTCCCAGCGCCCGTGCTCGACGGAGATCGCGAGGTGATGCAACCCGCCGAGCACCTCCGCGTAGTCGTCGAGGTCGAGGCCGGGAAAGTCGAAGAACGCGAGCAGGTTGCCGTTCCCGATGTCGAAGAAGAAGTGCGTCGAGCCCTGGTAGTCGCGGTTCTCGAACAGCTCGGTGAGCGGGAACTCCAGCAGGTCTTGGTAGAACGCGATCGTCCGCTCGACGTCGCGGCTGAGCAGCGCGAGATGGTGCACGCCGCGCGCCGACGACGGCGGGCGCGCCTCGGGGGGCGCCAGGTGCCGGGACCGCAGGGCGTCCCACTCGGCGTGCCGGTCAACATCGGCTCCGTGTCGAGTCATTCGCACTCCGTCGGCTCGATCGTCGCCGCCGACGCTACCCGGCTCCCGCCCGCGGTCCCTGGCCATCTGGTATCGAATCTGATACCATCGGTGCCGTGGACGCCGCGTCGATCCTGCGCCGGGCCCGGCTGCGCGCCGGCCTCAGCCTGCGAGAGCTGGCGGCCCGCGCGGAGACCTCGCACTCCGCACTCGCGGCCTACGAAGCCGCGCGGGTCACTCCGAGCGTGGAGACGTTCGACCGGGTGCTGGCCGCCGCGGGATTCACCGCCTCGGTGTCGCTCACACCGAATGTCGGCGGCGATCGCGCGCGCAGCCGCGAGCTCGTCGACGCGCTCGTGCTCGCCGAGCAGTTCCCGGCCCGGCACCGCCGCACGCTCGGCTTCCCACCGTTCGGTCGTCATGCCCGCTGACGTCGGGATCGTCGAGAAGATCCTCGGCCTGCACGCGGCGCTCGACGCGGCCCGGCTGCCCCACGCGTTCGGCGGCGCGCTCGCCCTCGCATGGTGCACCCAACAGGCGCGCGGCACCATCGACATCGACGTCAACGTGTTCGTCGACCACACCCTGGCGGCGACCGTGTTCGCCGCGCTGCCCGCGGAGATCGCACGGTCGGAGACGGATCTCGCCACGTGCATCAGCGACGGCCAGGTGCGCCTCTGGTGGGCCGCCACACCCGTCGACGTGTTCACGAACACCACCGAGTTCCACGCGGCCGCCGCGGACCGCGCGGTCGTGCACGAATTCGCGGAGCACGACGTGCCGTTCCTCTGCTGCAGCGACGTCGCCGTGTTCAAGGCGTTCTTCAACCGCACGAAGGACTGGGCCGACATCGAGGAGATGGTCGCGGCCGGCACCCTCGACGCCGATCTCGTGCTCGGCGCGCTCGTGCACTACCTCGGCCCCGGCGACGAGCGCGTCGAGCGACTGCGCGCGCTGCTCCCTACCGGCGGTTGACGCCTCCATCGGCTCTGCAAGACTGCCGCTCGGAGGCCCGTCATGACCGAGCAACGCACGGCGATCACCACCGGCGCCAACTCGGGCATCGGGCTCGCGACCGTCCTGGAGCTGGCGCGGCGCGGCTTTCGCTCCGTCGGCACGGTGCGATCCGAGGCCAAGGCCGCGATCGTCGCGGCCGCGGCGCGCGAAGCCGGCGTCACCGTGGAGACGGTGTTGCTCGACGTCACCGACGCCGACGGCTGCGCGCGCGTGATCGCCGAGCTCGCGCCCGACGCGCTCGTGAACAACGCGGGCTACTCCGTGACGGGTTCGATCGAAGACATCGACGACGCCGAGGCGCGTGCCGCGTTCGAGACGATGGTGCTCGCACCGATGCGGCTCGCCCGCCTCGCCATCCCGAACATGCGCGCGCACGGCCGCGGGCGGATCGTGAACCTGTCGTCGATCTACGGCCGCACGTCGACGCCGCTCACCGGCTGGTACCAGGGCTCGAAGCAGGCCCTCGAAGGGCTTTCCGACGCGCTGCGCATGGAGGTGGCGCGCGACGGCATCCGCGTCGTGCTCGTGGAGCCGGGCGGGTTCCGCACCGGCATCTGGGAGGAGACCGAGCGCGAGATCGCCAAGCGCGCCGGCTCGCGCTACGACGGCGCGTACCGGCGGACGCTGAGCACCACGAAGCTGTGGCAGCCGTTCATGGGCGACCCGGTGCAGTGCGCGCGCACGATCGGCAACGCGCTCACCTCCCGGCGGCCGCGGGCCCGTTACCTCGTCGGCTACGACGCCCAGGCCCTCGCGCTGTGGAGCTCCCTCACCCCCACCGAGGTGAAGGACCGCATCGTGCGCCTCGTCATGTCGCTCTGACGACCCGGTCGAAATCGGCTCGCCGCGCACCTAGCCTGGGCGCCATGACGCTCACCGCCGACGACGTCGTCACCCGCTGCCGCGCCGCGATCGCCGAGCACACGCCGGTGCTCGCCGTGCGCGACACGCTCGAGGAGTTCGTGGCCGATCCCGACGCGCTGGCGCGCGCCGTCGGCCCCGTCGAGATCGGCGGCATCGTGCCGTTGCACCGCGCGCCCGACCTCACGATCCTGCGCGTCGCGTGGACGCCGGGCATGCAGCTCTACCCGCACGAGCACCGGATGTGGGCGGCCATCGGCATGTACGGCGGCCAGGAAGACAACGCGTTCTTCCGGCGCAGCCCCGACGGCCTCGCCCCCGCCGGCGGTCGCGCCGTCGTGGCCGGCGAGGTGCTCGTGATGGGTGACGACGCTATCCACTCCGTCGCGAACTCGCGTCGGGAGTTCGCCGTCGCCCTGCACGTGTACGGCGGCGACTTCTTCACCGGTGCGCGCTCCGAATGGGACGCCGACACCTTCGAGGAACGCCCCCGCGACTTCGACCGCACCCGCCGCCTCTTCGACGACGCCAACACCCGCTGGCTTGCGGAGCACTGAGCGGCGCGCGCTGCCGTCACCCCACGGCGATCGTCTCGTACCTGATGTGCTCCGCCTCGAGGACGGGCGGGAGGACACCGGCCGCGGCGGGCTCCGAGAGCCAGACGGTCGCGCCGAGGGTGTGCGCGGTCGCGGCGGCTTCGAGGTTCAAGAGGTTGAGGTGCGGATGCCGGAGTGCGAGGTGCGCCATCGCGGGAACCGTCGCGCGGATCCGGGAGTCCGATGTCGTCGCGCAGTTCGAGCAGGCTGAGCACCGCGAGCTCCTGCTGTGCTGCCGGGAGGCGCCCGAACGGGCCCGACAGGTGGCCACCGGCTCCCAGCACCGCGGCACGACACGCGCGGAAGTACCACGACGCCGTCGTGTGGAACGCGAGTCGCCGCCGGCGCCGCCGCAATCCGACGAGCAGCTCCTCGATCAGCAGCCGATCGTCGACGACGACCGGAGCCGGGGGCGGCACCGCTTCGTCCTATTGGTCGGCGAGGTCGGAGTCGTCGATCGCGTCCAGTCCGGCATCGTAGCGATCGCGCAGCACGCGGCGCAGCTCGGCGCGGGCCACGCGGATCCCTCCGGGCACGATCAGGGCCGCGTCGCCGAGGTCGATCACGCCGATCTCGCCGCCGTCGGCGATCCCCCACCGGCGCCGCAGCTCGGCCGGAAGACTCGTCTGCCCGCGGTGAGACACCTTGGCACTGGTGGCCGCCATGGGAGCATTGTAACGGCAACACTCCTACAAGGCACGCGGTCAGGCGATACCGTTTCGCCGTGACCGCCCCCGTGAGGCTGTCAGAGCTGGTTGCGACGCTCTCGCTCGTCTCCGACCTCGGCATGGGCCGTCCTATGGAGCGGGTGCTGCGCCAGACCGTCATCGCGATGCGGCTCGCCGACGCGGCCGGCGTCGCGCCCGAGGTGAGCGCGGCCACCTACTACACCTCGCTCCTCACGTGGGTCGCGTGCGCGACCGACACGAGCGAACTGGCCGAGCTGTTCGGCGACGAGACGACCCTCTACGCCGACTCGCACGACGACGACCTCGCCGGGGTGACGATGGCGGTGTTCGTCGCTCGCCACCTCGGCCACGGCAGCTCGCGGATGCGGCGCATCGGCATGGTCGGCAAGTTCCTCGCGACGGCTGGTCGCTCGGTGCAGCAGGTGATGGAGTCGCACTGCCAGTCGGCGAGCGAGCTCGCCGGTCAGCTGGAGCTGGGCGACGACGTGCGCGCCCCGCTCCTGCAGGCGTTCGAACGATGGGACGGCAAGGGCGTTCCGGGACGCGTCGGCCACGCGCAGCTCGCGCCGGCGATCCGTCTCGTCCACCTCGCCGACTGCATCGAGGCCTTCCACCACACGGGCGGGGCAGACGCGGCTGTCGACGTGGCGACGACACGACGCGCGACACAGTTCGATCCGGAGCTCGTCGACTGCTTCTGCACGCACCGCGACGCGATCCTCGCGGGGCTGGATTCGTTCCAGGCGTGGGACCAGGTGATCGACCTCGATCCGCGGTTGGGTCAGGAGCTGACGACCGCGCAGCTCGACGCCGCGCTCGCGGCGCTCGGCGACTTCTCCGACCTCAAGTCGCAGTTCCGCATCGGCCATTCGCGCGGCGTTGCCGAGCTCGTCGGTGAAGCCGCGCTGACGTCGGGTCTCGCCCCGGCCGACGCCGCGAGCCTGCGTCGCGCCGGCGCGATCCACGACGTCGGCATGGTCGGCGTCACGAGCGCGGTGTGGAACGCGACGGACCCCTGGACCCTCGCGCAGCAGGAACGGGCGCGCACGCACCCCTACTTCACCGCTCGGATGTTCGCCCGGGTCGGGGCGCTCGCACCGATCGTCGCCTGCGCGTCGCAGCACCACGAACGCCTCGACGGCAGCGGCTACCCGCACGGGCTCTCGGGCACCACGCTCTCGATGCACGCCCGGCTGCTCGCCGCGGCCGACGTCTACCACGCGTTGCGCGAGCCCCGCCCGCACCGGCCCGCGCTCGACGGCGACGCGGCGGTCGCCACCATGCGCACCGAGGTGAAGGAGGGGCGCCTCGACGGCGACGCGGTCGCGGCCGTGCTCGCCGCTGCGGGCCACCGCGTCCCGCGCCGAGCCGCGCTGCCGGCCGGGCTGACGCGCCGCGAGGTCGACGTGCTCGTGCTGCTCGCGCGGGTCGTCGAACCCGCAGATCGCCGCGGCCCTCACCATCAGCCGCAAGACGGTGTCGTCGCACCTCGAGCACATCTACACGAAGCTCGGCGTGACGACCCGCACCGAGGCCGCGCTGTTCGCGATGCAGAACGGGCTCGTCGAGCCGCTCACGAACTGACCGAAGATCGGGTAGTTGCCCGATGCCCGCGTCCGGCGACCCGCCGTACAACTACGGCATGGACACCACCGCATCACCTTCGGCTCCCCAGTTCGCCGTTGCCGGATCGTTCCTCGAGGCCCTCGCGTCCCGCGACTTCGACGGTCTCGTCGCCACGCTCGACACCGACGCCTCCCTGTCGGCCCTGCTCCCCCGCGGATTCTGCGAGTGGAACGGCGCCTCCGAGATCCGAGGCGCCTTCACGCAGTGGTTCGGTGATCTCGACGAGTTCGAGGTCGCCGACGCGTCGGTCGGCCAGGTCGGCGCCCGCCTCCAGCTCCGCTGGCGGGTCCACGCGCGCGGCGGCCGGTTCGGCGACACCGCGATGGTCGTCGAGCAGCAGGTCTACGCCGACACCGCACCGAACGGCCGGCTCCGGAGCATGGCGCTGTTGTGCTCCGGCTTCTGCACCCAGTCCCCCACGGAGAAGGCGAGTCGATGATGAGCGAGACACCGGACCCCACCCCCGACCAGAAGGTGCTCGTCTGCCTCAACCACGGTGCCGAAGACCCCGAGAGCGTCCTCATCGCGTACCTCGTCGGCGTCGAGTCGTTGCGCACGGGCAAGCAGTCGGTGATGTTCCTCACCAAGAACGGCGTCCACGTCGCGACGAACGGCTTCGCCGCCACGGTCGTCGTGGCCGACGCGCCGTCGGTCGCGGCGCTCCACGACGAATACGTCGAGAAGGGCGGCCGGTTCTTCGCGTGCCCCGTGTGCGTCAAGACCCGCAAGCTCACCGACGCCGAGTGGGTGCCGAGCACCGAGGTCGCAGGGGTGCCGTCGGTCCTCGAGTACACCGCCGGCGGCGCGCTCGTCTTCAACTACTGATTCGCCTCTGCGGCACTCGGGGTGGTCGGTCGCGAGCGCCGATCTCTCTCGAATCGGTTGCCGCTCGCGAGGCGGATCGCTAGCGTGCCGGGCACCGTCGAGCGACTTGTGGGGAACACTGTGGGGCTCAAGCGATCAATCGCCGTAGGTGTCGTCTGCGCATGCACCTCGTTCGTAATGCCTTCGATCGCCGATGTTGCAGCCGCGGCGAGCCCACCGCCGACGCGAGTAAGCGTCAGCCGAACGGGTGGGGCCACGAAGGGAGCGTCGTCGGCGCCGGTCCTCAGCAGCAACGGGCGCTACGTCGCGTTCACGTCGAACGCCCACAACATCGTGACCAAGGACAAGAACCACGCGAGCGACGTCTTCGTGCGCGACCTCGTCGCGAGCACGACGACCCTCGTCAGCATCGCGACGAACGGCAAGTCTGGCGCCGGCACGAGCGACCAGCCGTCGATCAGTGCCGATGGGCGCTATGTCGCCTTCCGATCCGACGCCGCCGACCTCGTCACTGGCGACACGAACGGCCAATCCGATGTGTTCGTGCGTGACCTGACGGCGAAGGTGACGGTGCGCGTCTCGGTCGTGACGGGAGGCGCGCAGGCCAACGGGTCCAGCAGCGATCCGCGTATCAGCGCCGGCGGCTCCCTGATCGCGTTCTCCTCCACCGCCACGAATCTCGCAGCACCGACCGGTGTCGGTGAAGAGGTGTTCACCCACAACATGAACAACGGGTCGACGTTGCTGGCGAGTGCCGGGGCGGGTAACGCGGATTGCGCCGAGTGGGGAGGCCCCGGCACCCGTTTCGTGTCCGGTTTGAGCCCGGACGGCAAGCACATTGCCGTCACCGCCTTCTGCAACGGGTACCTGTACCTCTACGACCGCGTCCGCAAGACCGGCGCGACGCAGCTCGTCACATCGACGTACACGGGTTCGGGAATCGGCGGCGAGCTCTCGCCCGCCAGCTATTCGGCTGACGGGTCGACGATCGCCTGGGTGTTCACCAATGCTCGCCGGGCCGCGTCCTTCTCCTTCTTCGACACATCTACTGCGGCGGTCGAGACGATCGACCCTCCGCAGACTGGCGTCTACCGCAACGGCTTCGGGATCAGCGCCGATGGCCAGCGCGCGGTCTACGTCGGTGGCGACGGTACGGACAACAGCCCCGCGTTGGGACCGGGAACCGCCGGCACGCCGAAGGCGTACTCGTACGATCGCACGTCGGGCACCGTGCGCTACCTCAGCGTGCCGCTCGGTGGTACGAACGCCGACGCCAACGACGCCTGTGACAGCCCGGCTATCAGCGCCGACGGGACGACGGCGGCTTTCGTCTGCCTCGCCAGCGACATCGTCACCGCCGACGGCAACGGCGAGACCGATGTCTTCTCCCGCACAGTGGCGAGCGCGCCCGTGCCGGACTTGCAGGCGAAGGCTTCGATCGCCGATGCGTCGGTCAGCGAACCGGCCTCGGGCTCGAAGAAGGCAAAGCTCAAGATCACCTTCGACCGGCCGGCGCAATTCTCCAGCGAACTCGATGTGACCTTCACCAATGGCACCGCGACATCACCGTCCGACTACAAGGGCAGACCCCAGGTCATCGACATTCCGGCCGGGCACACCTCCGCAGTCGTCAAGGTGCCGATCAACGCTGACCATGCCGCCGAGGGCAACGAGACCTTCACCGTCACGTTCACCGTCGCCTACGGCGACGTGACACGCGGCTCCCACCCGACCGCCGTCGTCACCATCCACGACACGCCCTGACCGGCTGCGCGCGCTTCGCGCCCGAAGCGGCGCGCTCGTCTTCAACTACTGAGCGTCGGCGCCCGGGCGCGGGTGAGGTCGCGACCGCCCGGCGACGCCGGGGCCCATCACGGCGAGCGTCGCCGCGATCCAGTCCGCCTGGAATGGGCGCAGTGTTCGGGGGAGCCCCGTGAAGTACATGATCGAGTACCAGGTTCGCACTGCCGGTCTCACGCACGATCAGAACCTCGCCGTCCACGCGTTCGTGTCGAACCTCGACTTCCCGCGGTTCGGTGCGGCGGTACGAGTCGCTCCCGTTCACCACGGCTGCCTGACGGCCTCGGGATCGCGCGCGGGGCCGCGGGCTACGGTTCGCCCCGTCGCGAGGGAGTCGAGAGGGGGCGGGGCGGATGCCGTTGCGAAACGCAACGCTCAAGTCGTTGCGCGCGCACCGCGTGCCGGCGTGGTGGTTGGACGCGAAGCTCGGGATCTTCGTGCACTGGACGCCCGCGTCGGTGCCCGCGTTCGCGCCCGTCGATGTCGACATCACCGAGCTGGTGCAGTCGGGCCGGCGCGATGCGCTCGGGTGGTCGCCGTACGCGGAGTGGTACGAGAACTCGCTGAAGTTTCCCGACAGCCCCGCCGCGCAGCACCATCGCGAGGTGTACGGCAACCGTCCGTACACCGAGTTCGCGGCCGAGTGGGAAGCCGGGCTCGAGCAGTGGGACCCGCACGCGTGGGCCACCCGGTTCGCCGCCACCGGCGCGCGCTACGTCGTGTTCGTGACGAAGCACATGGACGGCTACTGCATGTGGCCGACCGGTGTCGCCAACCCGCACCGACGGGGCTGGAACTGCACGCGCGACGTCGTCGGAGAGCTGCGCGAGGCCGTGCTCGGCGCGGGGATGCGCTTCGGCCTCTACTACTCGGGCGGGCTCGACTCGACGTTCAACGACCGCCCGATCGGCTCGATCTCGGAGATGCTCGACGCGGTTCCCCGCGGCGACTATCCCGCGTACGCCGAGGCACAGGTGCGCGAGCTCATCGCGCGGTACCGGCCGAGCGTGCTGTGGAACGACATCGCGTGGCCGACCGAAGGCAAGCAGCTGTGGCCGTTGTTCGAGCACTACTACGCGCAGGTGCCCGACGGCGTCGTGAACGACCGGTGGATGCCGTGGAGCCCACTGCTCGGCGCGGTCCGCTCGGAGTACGCGCGGCGCGCGATCGACAAGGTGTTCCAGACGCAGGCGAAGCGCGACTCGGGTGTGATCCCGCCGTTGCCACCGCACTGCGACGTACGCACGCCCGAGTACGTCGTGTTCGACGACGTGCAGCGCAAGCCGTGGGAGTGCGTGCGGGGAATGGACCAGAGCTTCGGCCACAACCGCTGCTCGCGCCCCGAGCACTTCCTCGCGCGCGACGAGCTGCTGTGGATGCTCACCGACATCGTCGCCAAGGGCGGCAACCTGCTGCTCAACGTCGGGCCACGCGGTGTCGACGCTCAGATCCCCGACGAGCAGCTCACCCGCCTCGACTGGCTCGGCAACTGGGTGCAGCCGAACACCGACGCGATCGTCGCGACGCGCCCGTGGGTGACGCCCGGCACCGCGACCTTGGAAGGCTGCCCCCTCCGCTACACGGCGCGCGACCGCGACGTCTACGCGTTCGTGCAGGGTGCGAGCGGGACGATCACGCTGCCCGAGGTGTGCGCGACACCGACGACCGCGGTGACGACGGTCGCCGGAACTCCCCTCTCGTGGAAGGACTCGCCCTCGGGTCTCGTCGTCGATGTCGCCGCGCCCTCGGCCGGCCCCGACCCGGTCGTCGTCGCACTCCGGCAGGTCGACGCGCGCGCCCGCCGGTAGCTGATCGTCCGACTGACCCGATCTTCAGCCCGGGAGAGGTCGTTCGAGTCGTTTTCCGGTGGCGAGGAGCACGACGGCGAGCGCGGCGACGACGGTCCCGGAGATGACGAGTGGGATGCGTCCGTTCCCGTGCCAGGAGAGGCCGGCCCATATGCCGGCGATGAGCGAGCCGGCACCGATGACGCCTTGGTAGAGGCCGAGTCCGCTGCCGTGTCGTTCGGACGGGAGGAGATCGGTGATCCATGCCTTGCCGACGCCGTCGGTGAGCGCGGTGAACGCGCCGTACCCGGCGAGGAGGGGCCACACCCACGCGGACGTTGTGACCAGGCCCAGGCCGAGGTACGCCGCGGCGAAGACGGCGAGACCCGCCGCGAAGACGATGCGGCGGGGAACGCGATCGGAGAGACGGCCGGCCGGGTAGGACAGGCCGGCATAGCTGAGGTTGTACAAGACGTATGCGCAGACGATCGCGACGAATCCGAGGCCGAGCGCCTTGGCCCGCAGGATCAGCAACGCGTCGCTGAAGTTCACGACGGCGAACAGGCTGAGGAACGCGAGCACGCGCCAGAAGTGGCGCGGGTACTGGCCGCGAGACGACACGGAACCCTCGAGGGGCGACTCGGACGGTTGTGTCCTCGCCTCGCGTACGAACACGACGAGCGTCACGCTGACGATCGCCGGGATGAACGCCACGAAGAACAGCGGACGGATGTCGCGTGCGTGACCGCCGAGCAGCTCGTACACGCCCAGGCCGATCAGCGGCCCGCAGAGTGCGCCCGCCGTGTCGGCCGCTCGATGAAATCCGAAGGCGCGGCCGCGTAGTCGAGCCGGCGTGTCGTCAGCGATGAGCGCGTCGCGCGGTGATGTGCGTATCCCCTTGCCGGTTCTGTCGATGACCCGCGCGACGAGCACGAACGGCCAGATCTGCGCGAGCCCGATCAGGGGCTTCGCCAACGACGAAATGCCATAGCCGAGGCCGACGAGCGGCCGCCGCTTGCGCACGTCCGCGAGGCGCCCGGACACGATCTTCATCACCGACGCCACGGCTTCGCCGAGACCTTCGATGAGCCCGACCACCGCCACGGGTGCGCCCAACACGCCCGTCAGAAAGAGCGGCAACACCGGGTAGAGCATCTCCGACGACGCATCTTGGAAGAACGAGATCCACGAGAGCACGACCACGTTCCGGGGCAACCGCTCGCCACTCGTCACGCCCTCGGCAGGAGCCATTCTCGAGAGTCTCCTCGATCAGCCGGCCACCCGTCGTCGTGATGGGCGGTCGCCGGCGCGAGATGGGTGCTCGGGTCGGGATGAGTCCGGTCGCGCGAAGTGTTTCCCCGAGAATCGGCCGCCCCGTTTCTCTCCCGGCCGGTCGACGAGTTGTATGGGGCCACAGAACGCGGCCGGCTTCCGGCCGAGAAAGTGAAGGACGCCCATGAGCGACACGCCCGCCAATGTGCCCGGGACGATTCGATTCCCGCATCTCGCAGCGCGAGACCTCGAGGGTCGCGCGCGCGAGCTTCCCGACGACTTCTCGGGCGCGCCCAATCTCGTCATCGTTGCGTTCCGACGCGAACAACAGTCGATGGTCGACTCGTGGGTCGCATGGTTCGGAACTGTCGCGACTGAGCATCCGACGCTGCGGTGCTACGAGGTCCCGGTGATCGCGACCCGTTGGTCGCCCGCGCGTCCGGTCATCGACGGCGGCATGGCTCAGGCGGTTCGCGCGCAGGAGGCGCGTCGGCGCACGCTCACGGTCTACACCGACGTGCGGCGCGTGACCGACGCCCTCGCGATCGACGACACCGATACGGTGACGGTGTTGCTGGTCGATTCGGATGGCCGGCTGCGATGGCGCACGACCGGACGGGTGACCGAGCACGCCGGCGCCGTGCTGCTCGCGACGCTCACGGCTGACGCTTCCCGCCACGCCGGTGCGGCCGACCCGTTGTCGATCGAGCAGTTCGAGTTCGAGTTCGACCCGCGGTTCCGCCCGTTCCTCGCGGTGCTCGGCGTCACGCCCAGTACGGCGCACGTGACGCTCACGGCGGATCGGCTCGTGGCGCGCTTCGGGCCGTGGACGTGCGAAACCCCGATCGGCAACGTGCGCGACGTGTGCCCCACGGGGCCTTACCAGTGGTACAAGTGCATTGGGCCGCGCGGGTCGTTCGTCGACCGTGGTCTCACGTTCGGCACAACGACATCAGGTGGTGTCTGCGTGTTGTTGCGCGAACCGGTACCGGGTCTCGCTCCCGTCGGCCCGCTCCGCCATCCCGGGATCACGCTCACCCTCGCCGAGCCCGAACGGTTCGTCTCCTCGTTGCGTCGTCGAGCGGGTCTCGAATGACGGATCGGCCCCGACGCTCTCCTCGGTTCGGTCTGGAACAATGGCCGGCATGGGTTCCCCGACGCCGCCTCCCGCCACCGTCATGCCGGTCGAGATCTGGTCCGACGTCGTGTGCCCGTGGTGCTACATCGGCAAGCGCCGATTCGAGAAGGCGGTTGCGTCGTTCGGTCACCCCGTCGAGGTCACGTGGCGCAGCTACGAGCTCAACCCGCACGCGCCGCCCGTGCGCGACGGATCGTCGGCGGAGCGCGTGGCCCGCAAGTACGGGATCACCGTCGAAGCCGCGGCCGCGCAGTACCAGCGCATCACCGACCTCGCGGCCGCCGAGGGCCTCGACTACCACCTCGACCGCGCCCGCTGGGGCCGCTCGTTCGACGCCCACCGGCTGCTGCATCTCGCGCGCGACCGCGGGATCCAGGGTGCGGTGAAGGAACGGTTCCTTGCGGGCTATCTCCAGGAGGGCGTCGCGATCGGCCTGCCCGAAGCGCTCGCCCCGCTCGCGGTCTCGGCCGGGCTCGACGCCGACGACGTCGAGAGCGTGCTCGGCAGCGACGCCTACGCGACCGAAGTGCGTGCCGACGAGGAACGGGCCGAGGAGATCGGCTGCACCGGCGTGCCGTTCTTCGTCGTCGACTCCCGCTTCGCCATCCCCGGCGCCCAAGACCCCGAGACGATCCTCGCGGTGCTGCAGCGGGCGCGCGAGAAGCGGGCGGCGAACGCATCCGTCCCGGGCTCCTGACTCCCGGCGAACCGACGAGCGCGTCGCGATGGCAGCAACAGCGTCGAGCGCGCGGCCCCTTGGTCACCGGCCAGAGACGAGACCCGCGTACGCGGCAAGCACTCCCGCGCACGTGGTTCGGACGTTCGCCTCTTCACGTTTGCTGCCGGCTCGTCCTTAGATGGAGGTGATAAGGGGCTCGTACCTTCCGCCGGCCTAAGGAAGAGGTGAGGCCCGTGAACGCTTCAGTGATCTCTGCGTTGGCGTCGGAGGTGTCGGTTTCGGTGGCGGGTGTCGGGTCGTACTTGCCTGAGCATCGAGTCTCGAACGAGGAGATCCTCGAGTACCTTCGCCCGGCCCGGCCCGATGGCAGGTTGCTCGAGCCGGATTGGGTCGTGAGGCACCTCGCGATCCATGAGCGTCGACTCGATTACGAGTTCGGTGGGCGGCGCAAGCGCAGCCGGGCCGACGGCGGGATCTACGACGGCGACTTGGCGTTGCGCGCCGCGCGCTCGGCGTTGGACGACGCCGGCCTCGACGCCTCGGACGTCGATCTGTTCGTTCACGTCACCTCGACGCCGGACACGATCTCTTGCCAGGATCACTTCCGCTATTTGATGAGTGACCTCGGGTTGCGTCGTGACGTCGAGCTGGTCCACCACAATCTCGGCTGTGCCGGTCTGGCCTCGGGCTTTCGCACCGCGGCGGCCTCGCTCGTCTCCGAGGTCCCGGCGACCGCGTTGGTGGTGGCGAGCAACTGCCCTTCGGGCTATTTCGGGCCCGACGTCCATGACTACTACTACGACCATCCGAGCGGCATGGGCTGGCTGGCGCCGCTCATGTTCGCCGACGGCGCAGGTGCCGTCGTGTTCCGCTCGGCCCCTCGAGACCCCGACAGTGGCCCCAAAGGACTGCTGTCAGTCCGCTACGAGACCAACCCCGACATCGCGCTCGTAACCTATCCAGCCGGTGGTTGCCTCCATCACACCTCGGCAGCCAACCTGAACGACAACGTCTTCTTGATGGACGGCGTCAAGGTTGCCGAGGTCTTTGTCCCACTGATGACGCGCAACTTCCAGATGCTCCAAGAGGACTGGCCCACCAAGATCAAGCCGACGACCGGAACGGACTTCGATATCGACGCGGTCGCTCGCTGGTACTTGCACCAGGCGAACGGTGTCGTCGTCCGTCGGGCAGTGGAGATGCTCGGCCTTCCGCCCGAACGGGTCCCGATCGGTGTCGACTACTACGGCAACACCTCGGCTTCGAGCACCCTGATCCTGCTCGATGAGGACCGCCGGGCGGGCCGGGTCCACGACGGAGATCTCATCGCCTTCCTCTGGATCGGAGCAGGCAATGGTGCGATGAACGGCTACTCGACGATGGTGCTCTGACCCATCGCTGTCGCAATGGCTCCAGCGGCCGGTGCGAGGGTCCGGCTTGCTCAGGGTGTGGAGACGGCGAGTTGTTGGGTGTGCAGCCGGCGGGTGAGCTCCACGCCCGGCATTGCTCGGGCGAAGAGGTAGCCCTGGGCGCGGCGGCAACCAAGCTTGCGAAGCAGCTCTGCCTGCTCGGATGTCTCGACCCCTTCGGCCACGACGTCGAGCCCCAGGTCGTTGGCGAGCATGAGGACGCCGCGCACGATCGCGGCGGCCCGGCCGTTGCTCGAGAGCTCGCGCACGAAGGTCTGGTCGATCTTGACTCTTTCGATGGGCAACGAGTGGAGCAGGCTCAACGACGAATGGCCGGTGCCGAAGTCGTCGAGCGCGACCTTGATTCCGAGGCGCCGCGCGGCCCCGAGCTCGCCGGCCGCAGCGGCGACGTCGGGAAGGACGGCGGTCTCGGTGATCTCGATGCCGATCAGATTCGGGTCGCAACCGCTGCGCTCGAGGAGGGCGGCGAGGCGTTCAGCAGGATGGATGCGCGCCAGCTGACCGGCGGAGACGTTGCACCAGATTCGAAAGGCGTCGTCGATACCGGAGCCCACCATGGCCGGCGCGCAGCTCGACCGCGTTCGTCAGGACCGCCTCATCGATCGCGAACACGAGTCCTGATTCCTCGGCGAGGGGCACGAAGTGCACCGCGTCGAGGACTCCACGGGTCGGGTGGATCCAGCGCGCAAGGGCTTCGGCGCCGACGATCTGGCCGGTGTCGAGATCAACTTCGGGTTGGAACCAGGCAATGATGTGGTGTTCGGCGAGCGCTCGGCGCAGATCCTGCTCGTCGCGGACGCGCCGCTGAATCGCCGCGCCCAGCTCGACGTCGTACGATCTCGACGCGGTTCCGCCCACTCTGCTTGGCCCGATACTGCGCGGCATCCGCGTTCGAAAGCAGCGTCTCGGCGGAGTCGGCCAGATCGATGTTCGTCGCGATCCCGATGCTGGCCGACACGCGGTGACTTCGGCCGGCAAGGTTGAACGGCTCCGCGAAGGAACCCAGTACCCGCTCGGCGATCGAGACTGCCTCGGCGCTGTCCCTCAGCCGGTCGAGGAGCATGGTGAACTCGTCGCCGCCGAGGCGCGCGAGCAAGTCTTGGGTGCGCATCACGGATTGCACACGAGCCGCCACCTCGACGAGCAAGGTGTCACCCGCGCCGTGGCCGTGCGAGTCGTTCACGAACTTGAAGTGGTCGAGGTCGAAATACAAGACGCCGATGAGCGTGCCGTCGCGCTGGGCCGCGGCCATCGCCCTCTCGAGTTGATCGACGAAGGCGCCGCGGTTGGCGAGGCCGGTCAAGCCGTCACGCATGGCCTGGTCGCGCAGCCGAGCGTTGGCCACGTCGTTGCGTTCCCGCAGCTGCAGCTCGCTCACGACGAGCGCATGAACCTCCTGGTGCATGGTTGCCATCAGGCCGAAGTAGATGGGCATGGCGAGGCCGAAGAGGCGGCTCACCCGGTCGCCCGACGCGACGAACGCGAGCGTGGTCAGGCCCAAGAGCGGCACCGTGCACGCGTAGAAGTAGAGGCGGCGCGCGGACGTACCGACGGTGTAGCTCGCGCTGGTCGCGCACAGGAAGAGGAGGCAGACCGAACGCAAGTCGGCATGGCGCGCGTCGGGGAGGGCGATCACCGCCAGGGAACCCCACGCGAGTCCGAGAAGGAAGGTGCTGAACGGCCCCAACCAGTATCGGTCGATCAACTCGCCGCGTTGGCGGCGGCGGAGATAGCGGCCACTGGTCGAGAACATCACGACGTCGGCCACCCAGACGAACGCCATGAAGGTCAGACGCCGCGGCAGAGGTACCGACGATCCGAGGATCAACACGAGCAGCGAAGACGCAGGGATTCCGACGAGCGCGCTGCGCCGGAGGGCGCGGTTCACTTGGTCGGCGCTGGCCTGACGAACCTCGACGCTGAGCGAACCTCGGTCCACCCCTCTGTATCGGAGCCCGTGGGCGCCCTCTGTAGCTGTGGCTCGCCCACGATTTGGACGCCATGATCGGACCGTTCGGCGCGATCGCTCCGCTAGGGACGCCGTGGGACGCGGCCCGTCGGCGGAGTCGATCGCGTGTTCCCGGTCGGGCTCGCCAGCCGGCGCTCCAGGTCCGTGAACGTCCTGATGAGCTCGGGCGCCTCGAACGCTCGGTTGCGTTGGCCGACGTTGAGCTGCCGCAAGACCTTCGCCTCGACGAGACGGTCGATCGCCTCGTTCGTCGCCTGGTAGGTCCGCCCGATCAACTCGGCCGCGCCGTTCACGGTCACGATCGGTGCGCCGGGCAGCGCGCCGATCAACAGATCGGCGGCGGACTTGGCCCGGACCTTCCCGAGCCGTTCGCGCCAGCGGCCCTGGAGCGCGGAGACGCGCCGCTCGAACGTCTCCGCGTCTTCGATCGCCCGCCGGCATGCGGTCGCGAACAGCTCGACCCAGCGGTTCGCTCCTGCGCTCGCGGCGTCGGATGTCGGCTTTCCGATGTAACGCGTCGCGGTCAGGCCCGCGACGTAGTCCTGAGACCAGGTCGCCAGGATGAGTGAGACCGGCGGCAGCACGCGCACCGCCAGGCCGCGCCGCCGGAGCACGAGATGGATGAGCGCGCGCCCGATGCGCCCATTGCCGTCGACGAACGGGTGGATCGTCTCGAACTGCGCGTGCGCCATCGCCGCCTGCACGATCGCCGGGAGATCATCGGTGTTGCAGAAGGCGCAGAGATCGTTCATGAGGTCGTGCACCAACTCCGGCGGCGGCGTCACGAACTCCGCCGAGCACGGGTTGAAGCTGCTCCCGCCGATCCAGTTCTGGTCCTCACGGATCTTTCCGCCGAACTCGTGCAGGCGTGTGCCGTCGAGGAGGCGGCGGTGCGCTTCGAGGAGATGGTCGATGGTGATGTCGTCACCGCGGCCCACGACGCCGAGCGCCCACGTCATCGCCCGGATGTTGCCGAGCACCTCGGTCGCGGTGACGTCGTGCGGGTCCTCGCCGAGCGCGGTCGCGGCCTCGGCGCGCAGGAGGCGCCGGCCGCCTACCTCCAGCCCCTCGATCTTCGAGGACGCGACGGACTCCGCTCGCAGAAGGAGACGCGCGAGCGCCTCGGTGTCCGCGAGCGTTACCGCCTTGGCGTCGAACCGCGTCACTGCCGCCTCGGCATCGGCTATGTCGGCGGCCACGTCACCGTCGAGGCGGAACGGCCGCCCCAGGAGCAAGTCCGGGACGTACGCTTCGTAGTCGCAGGAGGCGCGGTCGCGGCGGGGCAGGCCCGACGTGTCGTCGGTCGCCCATCTGCGTTTCGCCAGCTTGGACATCGCTCCTCCTTGTTCAAGGTTAGCAGATATCCTTGAATAAGACCGGAGGTTGTTCAAGGGTCGGTATCGGGCGGGCCCTGTCGGGTCAAGGTTCGATGATGGCGAAGAACAGGTCGAACTGATCGAGAAGCGAAACGAACGTGGCGAACGGCTCGATCGGACCGGCGACGCGCAAGGTGTTCGCGGCTCGAGCGTCGGCGATGGTGGTGAGCTCGCTGGTCAGGTTGACGAACGTCTCGATCGTCGTGTGGACCGCGGTTGCGGCCGGTTCGCCGGCCGGACGGTGGCGCAGGGTGCCGTTGGCCACGATCACCCGGTAGATCTCGCCGCGGTCGCTGAACTCGATGTCGAAGACGAGTTGATGTTCGGCCGCGCGAGGACCGTTCAGCTTCACTGCACAGTTGTCGAGCACCATGGTCGGCGTCATGGCTTGCATTACGTCGATGCTCACGGCACCTCGCATCCCCGGGAGTGACGGCGTGCCGTTGCGGAGCTCCTGGGCGCCGGTCAGATAGAACGAGCGCCACGGCCCGGACTCGGCTTGATAGCCGAGTTGTTCGAGCGCGTCGGCCTGCAGCCGGCGGGCTTCCTGGTTCGCCGGGTCGGCGAACACGACGTGGTTGACGACCTGGGCGACCCAGCGGTACTCGCCGCGATCGAAGTCGGCTTGCGCTCGGGCGAGCACCGTCTCGGCGCCGCCCATGTACTCGACGAAGCGGGCCGCGGTCTCGACCGGGGGGAGCTCGTGGAGATGCGCGGGGTTCGCGTCGAACCAGCCGAGGTAGCGCTGATAGACGGCCTTCACGTTGTGGTTGACCGTCCCGTAGTAGTCGCGGTTGAACCACTCGTCAGAAAGCGCCGGGGGCAGCGTGATCATCTCGGCGATTTCGACCGACGTGTGGCCGTGGTTCGCGAGCCGCATGGTCTCGTCGTGCAAGTACCGGTACAGATCACGCTGACCACCGAGGAACGCGCCGATGTCGTCCTGTCCCCACCGCGGCCAATGGTGGCTGGCGAACGCGACGTCGCTGCGATCGCCGAACCGGTCGATGGCGTCGTCGATGTACCGGCTCCATCCGAGCGAGTCACGGATCTCCGCGCCGCGCGGCGTGTACACGTTGTGCAGGGTCGCGGTGCAGTTCTCGGCCATGCACACCGCCCGATACGTCGGGAAATAGAAGTTCATCTCCGCCGGAGCTTCAGTCCCCGGAGTCAGTTGGAACTCGATCGGGACCCCATCGATCTCGAGGGTGGTACCGGTCTCGGTGATCGCCTCCGTCGGTGCGATCAGGCCGCGCTCTCCGACAGGAATCGTCTTGCCGAGACCCGCGTCGACATGCGCGAGGGGACCGGCGGGCAGGAGCATTCCGTACATGAACGTCGCCCGCCGGGTCATCGCCGGGCCGGCGGTCACGTTCTCGCTGATCGCCGCCTCGAGAAAGCCGTCGGGTGCGATGATCCGCACGGTCCCCGACGCGAGCTCTTCGTCGGTGACGACGCCGCGGATACCGCCGTAATGATCGGCGTGACTGTGCGTGTAGATCACCGCCACGACCGGCAGCGGGCCGAACTGCGCATCGATCAACCCGCGCGCCGCGCTCGCGGTCTCCGCGACGGTCAGCGGATCGATCACGATCCACCCCCGATCGCTGCGGACGAACGAGACGTTCGAGATGTCGTACCCGCGCACCTGATAGATCCCCGGGACCACCTCGAACAAGCCGTGAACATTGTTCAGCTGGGCCTGACGCCACAAGCTCGGATGCACCGACGCCGGCGCCTCCCCCTGCACGAAATCGAAGCGGCTCAGATCCCACAAGATGTTGCCTGCCGCGCCGCTGACGACCGGCGGATCGAGTTGGGCCAGCAACCCCCGATGCACCCGCTCGAAGTCGGCCCGGTCGGTGAAATCGAACCGAACTGCCGCGGCGGCGTTGACCGCCGCAGTGGCCGGGCTGGCAGGCTTGGAAGCATTGGCGGCATCAGTCACGGCAGGCGACCGTAATGCCGTCGCGGGACCCGACGACGACCCCGCCCTCGACCAGGCGTCACGGGCGCGCGAGACGGTCGGGCCTACGGTCGCACGCGCGTCGCGGTGACGACGAGCCTGCGGTCGTGAGTCCCGATCGAGTGATCGAACACGCCGGCGCACGTCACCAGCGTCAGGTGCGCGAGTCCGTCGGCCGAGCGGATCGGGCCGACGCCGGCGACGGGCCCGGCGCCGTACATCTGCGTCAACACGGCCGGGTCGGTGGTCTGATCGAGCGGGTACGAGTGCGTGCCGGTGACGGCGAATCGCACGTCGAGACCGTTGCGGGTGTCGCGAACGATGATCACGGCTCCGACCTCGAGCCGGTCGATGTGCGCGAACGTGCCCGGGCGACCGAGGGGGTCGTCGATGTGCCCAGCCATCAAGGCGGTGCTGGACGCACCCGGCACTGCGCTGCCGCGGTACCAGAACGCCTCTTGCCACACCGGGTCGTCGGCCGGCCCGAACGGCGCGTCCATCACGATCCCGGGTGTGAGGCCGACACCGATGACCGCGACATCGAGACCGATCGACGGGATCCGGAGCCGCAACGGTACGGCGACGGGCCCGGCTCGCAGATCGAGTCCCGGCTTCGTGAGCGCGGCCGGTACGGCGAGCGCGCGGACGGGAACCGGCTTGCCGGTCGTGACCGGCGCGGGGAGTGCTGACGGGCGCGGTGCTGACGGGAGTGGCGCGTGCGGCCGTGGACGCGCCGACGTTCGTGAACGCAACCGGCGGCTTCGACCGCTCGGCAGTCGCCGACCCGGCCAGGAGCACCATCGCGACCAACGTGATTGCGATGCGGCTCACGACCGAGGCGGCAACCGTCATCGTTGCGGCGCCTACCCGGCGCTGGTGTCGGAGACCCGCTGAAGGCGGATCCGGCGACGATTCAGCGCCGTGGCGCCGGTTGCCGTCGCGGCGAGCAGGCCGACGAACAGCACCGTGGTCCACGGGAAGGTTCCGGTCGGCGCCGGGATGGCGTCGGTGCGCGGCGGGCCGTTGACCCCGGGTGTGCCGCTCCCGCCACCAGTACCGCTGTCACCGCCGGGCGTACCGGGCGCGGCCGTCGTGGAAGTCGGCGTGGAAGTCGGCGTGGAAGTCGGCGTGGGACTGGCCACCGGCGTGACCGCGCAGGTCGGTGTGAGGAACCGGTCGTTGATCAGCGTCACGGCACCCGTGCGGGCCAGGGCCCGGCCGTGCACCGTGACACCGTTGTTCACGGTGACCGAGGCGAGCGCCATGATGTTCCCGGCGAAGACCGAACCGCTTCCGAGCGTCGCGGAGCTGCCGACCTGCCAGAAGACATTGCACGCTTGCGCACCGTTGATCAACGCAACCGTGCTCGCCGACGCGGTGACCAGCGTGGAGTTCGTCTGGAAGATGAAGACCGACGACGGGTCGCCCGCGCCGTCGAGGACCAGTGGACCGGTGAGGCTCAACGCCGACTTGCTCGGTCCGGCGTACACCCCTGCGAACAGGTGCTTGTTGGCGAGGTTCGCGGTCGTCGTCGCGTCGATCGATCGGCCGGCCGCGTTGAGGTACGCCGCGGTGAGGTCAGCGTGCGCCTGCGCCGCCACCGCGTTCGCGCGGTTCGTGTTGGCCGGCGGGACCACCAGCCCGGGTGGGAACCCGGTGATCGCGGTCCCCGGCGACACTCCCAGGTTCAGGTGCAGGACGCTCGAGCCCGTGTTGGTCACGGTCGAGGCTCCCAAGACGGAGTAGTTGCGCGCCGTGCCCATCGGAACGGCGGGCGAGGTGGCGGCACCGGCGGCCGAGCCGAAGCTCAGGACCGCGGCCGCCACGATTGCGGTCGCGGCGAACGCGGACGCGGACGCGAGGGATCGGCGGGAATGTCCGACGGACGTTGTCATCACAGTTCTCGTTTCGTACGGAGCACGACTAGGCCACCAGCAGCACGCCGCCGCAAGGGGAGGGTCTGGCCCCGAGTTCGTCACGACCTGTTGACAACAGAGAGGGTGACTGTCCGTCACCGTTAGGGCCCTCATCGGCACCCGACGGGCAAACCTGTATCGGAAAGAAGGGTTCGTCCAGCCCTGGTCTTTTCGCGCGGAGAGTGGTGTACTCTGAGGGCAACGTGCCGCCGGAAGGTCGGCACGGATGCAAGAGAGGTCTCCCTCTCGGGGAGGCGTTGATCCGCAAGCGATCCTTGGTCGCATGAGCTTGCGGGGAGCCACTGCGAAACCGGCCCCAGCTCTACGGAGCTTGTCTCAGGCCGATTTCGCACCGAGGTGTTCATGCGACAGCTCTCACGCTCGTTCCCCTTGCCCAACGTTCGCCGCGTGCTGTTCGTCGGCGGGGTCGCGATCGGCGTGCTCGCCGGATCCGGCTTCACCGCTGCGGCGCTGGGATCGACTCGCCCCACCTCGCGCCCACTCTCCGCCGGCGCGACCAAGACCACCCCGACGACGATGGTGGCGAAGCTCGCGGTGAAAGCCATCGCGACGAGTCGGGTCGAGACCTCCGGCAAGGCGACTCCGCCCGCGACGACTCCACCCGCGACGGCTCCGGCACCTGTGCGCACGACCGTCGCGCGCAAGGCCGTGGTACGACCCGCCGCGCGGGTCTTCGCGACCGGCAACGCTGAGCTCGACGCGTTGCTCGCGACGCTTCCGGCCGTCCTCTTCGAAGCGAACCCCTCGGTCCATTTCGGCTACAACCCCGTCGACTGTTGCCACGCGGGTGGGTACAACCCGGAGCCCAACGAGGTCTGGGTCAGCGAGCGGGCATTTTCCAGTCACGCCCGGCTCGTGTACGTGACCGTGCACGAGTTGGCCCACAGCGTTCACCTTCGTACGACACGCGGGCCGGCGCTCACCGCCGCCGTCGCCGGCGCGCCCGAGGTGCGACCGGGCAGCCCGTGGGACGTCTCCGAAAAGGTCGCCGACTGCGTCGCGTGGGTGCTGAACCCGGTCGAGACGGCTGCGAGTGGCATCACCTATTGGAACTGCCCCGACCCCTGGCGCAGCCAGGTGCGTGCCGCGCTCCAGTAGGCAACGCCGGGCGCACCGCCCAGGGTGTCAACCGCGTCAGAAGCTCGAAGAGGTCTGTTGACGCGCGGGAGGGAGGCTGCGCAGGAAGGCACCGACTTCTTGGTTGATCTCGCCGTGGCGCAGGACGAAGTCGAGAATCGAACGCAGGTCGATGCGACGCGCGTCGGAGAGGCCCTCCGCCAGCTCGCGAGCGTCTTCGACGGAGTGCAGCGGGTCGTAGGAGTGGGCCGTGACGAGGATCGGCATCGTCAACCGCGAGAGCGTGCCGGGATCCTTGGGGGGCGCGTCCTGGCGTGAGATCCCCAGCATGAGTGCGGCCTGCGCGAGATGATCGGCGGCCAAGAAGTCGCGGACGAACGCGAGCTCGGGTACGCCTCGCGAGACCGGGATCCGTCGGATGGCGGGATGCCAGGGAGTGAGCACCGGATAGAGCCCGGTGAAGAGCCCGGCGAGCGCGGTGAAGAAGACCCTCCCGACCGTCACGCCGCGGGCGAAGACCGGCATCTCGAGGATCAGGGCGCGCACGCGCTCGGGATGGGTGAGCGCGACCTCGTACGACACGTTGGCGCCGAGTGACAGCCCGCCGATCACCGCCTCCTCGATCTCGAGATGGTCGAGCAGCGCGACGACGTCGTCCGCGAACGCCGACACGAGGTAGCGGTCGGGCTGTCGCGGCGCCGTCGACTTGCCGTGGCCGTGGAGGTCGAGGAGGAGAACCCGGTAGTCGTCGAGCGAGGCCGCGAGACGCTCCATCGTCCGCGACGACATGGTCAGCCCGTGCAACAGCACCACCGGAGGACCCTTCGGGTCGCCCCGCTCTGCGTAGTAGAGGCGCAGGTCGCCACGCTCGAGGGTCGCCATCACGCTCGACGCTCGCGCCGGCTGTCCGCAACGGCCAGGGTCGTAGGTCACCTCGACACGACGCGCAGGAGCGCGCCCTACGAGCGGGCAACGACGCGCACTCGCGACCTACGCGAGTTGGTCGTCCTGCGCGGTGCGGAGGCGCTTGGCGAGGGTCTGCAGGAGGTTCCACGCGATGGTCGCGTTCTGCTGCACGATCGGGCGGAACTCCCAGTAGGTCAGGCCGTAACAGACGAGCTCGGTGGAGGCGGTGACGGTCGCGGAGCGCGCGCCCTCGTCGATCAACGCGATCTCGCCGAAGTAGTCGCCGCTCGTCAGCGTGGCGCGCACGCGACCACCGACCGCCACGCTCGCCTCACCCGAATCGATCACGAAGAACGCCGCGCCGCCGGCGCCCTCCTTGGTCACCGTCTCGCCCGCCGCGAAGCGGCGCTCCTTGAAGAGCGCGGCGATGCCCTCGACGTCGCGCGGGCTCATGTTGGCGAAGAAGGGAACCTTCTCGATCACCTCGACGGGCGTGCCCTCGCCCGCCGGCGCGCTCGGTTTCCCCGACGACCCCGCGCGCGTCACCGCCCGGCACTGCAAGAGGTAGAGCTGCCCGCCCGCGAACGCCCACTCGATGTCGCGCGCGGGTCCGTAAACCGCTTCGGTGCGGGCCGCGAGCGCGTTGAGCTGCGCGAGTTGGTCGTCGTCGAGGCAGGGCTGCTCCACTCGATCCGGTGCAACCGGCTCCTCGAACGTGCCACCGTCGGCCGCGGCCCGGATCGCGATCTTCTTCAGTCCGGGCCGGCGATCGAGCACGGTGCCGTCGCGGTCGATGCGGAAGCTGTCGGGGATCACCATGCCGGCGACGACGGCCTCGCCGAGCCCCCAGCTCCCCTCGATCATCCGCTCGTCGGCGCCGTTGATGGGGTTCTGGGTGAACATCACGCCGGCGGAGTCGGGATCGAGGAGCGACTGCACCACCACACCCACGCTCGGGCGCACGAACAGGCCGACACGTTGGCGGTAGGTGATCGCGGAGTCGGAGTTCGCCGACCACCAGATCTCGCGCACCGCCGCGCTCACGGCGTCGACCGTCGCCACGTTGAGGAGCGTGAGGTGCTGCCCCGCGAAACTCGCGTCGGCGCCGTCCTCGTCGGCCGCCGAGGAGCGCACCGCGAGCGGTGTGGGCAGCGACCGGGCCGCGTCGAGCACCTGCTGGATCGCGCCCTCGTTGCCGGCCGCGACCGCGTCGACGATCGCGCCCGACAGCGCGATCCCGGGCGGGATCGGCAGCCCGTTGCGGGCCGCCGCGCCCAAACCCGTGGCCTTGGCACCAAAGCGCGACTCGTCGTGCGCCTCGACGAGCGGGACGACCTCGCTCACGAGAGCACCGTCACCTCACCGGCGTCGCCGTCCACCCGCACGCGTACGCCGTCGGCGATGCGGTCGGTCGCGTCGCGCGTTCCGACGACGCCGGGGATTCCGTACTCGCGCGCCACGATCGCCGAGTGCGAGAGGAGCCCGCCGCTGTCGGTCACGATCGCGCCGAGCAACGGGAGCAGGATGTTGAACGCTTCCGTCGTCGATTCGGTGACGAGCACGTCGCCCTGCACGATGCGGCCGAACTCGGTCGGGCCCGACACGCGGCGCGCCGGGCCTTCGTAGACGCCACCACTCGCGGCGAGGCCGCGCAGCGTGTCGCCCTCGTGCTCGGCTTCGGAGCTCTCGAACAGCTCACCGAGCGCCACACCCACCGCGTGCATCACGCGCGCGACGCCGGGCGGGAGACCCGCGGGGTCGGGCGGCGGGGGCGGCGGCGGACCGAGCGCCGGCGGTGCCTCCTTTGCGCTGCGCGCGCTGCGATCGGCGAACCGGGTCGCCAGCTCGTCGGCCGAGGGTCCTCCGCTGCCGCGCACCAGCGCGCACATCTCGTCGAAACCGGCGTCGACGAAGTGCTCGGCGTCGTGCACGCGGCCCGCCGCCGCCATGCGGTGCCCGGCACCGATCACGGCCCGGCGCATGATGCCCGACGCCCAGATGTCGCTGAACACGCCGCGCTCGTCGCGCAGGCGGTACATGAGGCGGGCCTCGCCGAGGATCTCGTCGAACTCCCCCTGGTGCTCGGCGGGAACTTCGGCGCGGATGCGCTCGACGCGGGCGTCGAGATCGTCGTTGTCGTTGCCGGCGCCCCCGACCGAGAGGCGGATCGACCGCAGGAGCTGGTCGGGCAGTTCGAGCGCGTAGCGACCCGAGATGTCGAAACCGTCGAGCAACCGGCAGCCGACAAGGTCGAGGTAGGCGGTCGTCGCGGCACCGACGGCGCCCTTGGTGGCACGGAGCTCGGCGAGGATCTTGCCGGGATCGCCGGCGGAATCGAGCAACGCGCGCGCGTCACTGTCGTCGTTGATCGCGGTGATGAGCGCCTCGAGCTCACCCGACGCGCCTGCCGACACCGGCGCCGCGCCCCGCAGCATCGCGAGCGAGTCGGCGGGTGCAACGGTGGTCCACATCTGGAGGTGCGCGAGCAGGTCACCCACCGGCAGCATCGCCGAGCCGGTGAAGCGCATGTGCTGGAAGAGCATGTTCGAGTGGTGCTCGCGGCAACGGGTGAGGTAGTCGACGAGCTCGTCGTCGGAGAGCTTCTCGATGTCGACGGCCTGCAGCTCGCGATGGGTCTTGATCGCGGCGGGCTTGAAGGTGTCGTCCCACTCCTGCAGCTGCTGGCGCCAGACCTTCTGCTTCCACACCTCCTCGGCGCGCGCGAAGCGCTCGGGGATCTCGGTGTCGGGCGCCGGCCGCATCGTGCTGTATGCGAAGCCGTTGACGTACTGCATCACCATCGCATCGATGGGTGTGCCGTAGTACGCCATGAACTCGTGCGTGCCCCGAACGAACGGCTCGGGATGCACCTCGGCCCAGTAGCGGGTGACCGGACGCGGGAAGTGGACCGGATCGAGGTGCCACGAACCCGGTCCGGGAGGCTCGAAGATCAGCGCGGTCGTACCCGGCTCGGACATGAGTGCCCCCCAGAGGTTGTCGCCGCGCTGCCCGCTGCAGCCTGGCGCCGCGATTCTCACCCCCGCGGCGTCGTCGGGCAAGCTGCGCTCGACGGTCTGGAGCTCCTCCGTCAAGGCCCGCCCGATGCCGAAGACACACCCAGCCTTCATCGCGAAGAGCCGCTCTCCGAGTGCGCGTCCCGCGGCGCCAAGAGACCGCTGACGTGGCGGCAAGCGCGCCGCCCTACGAGATCGCTCGCGTCAACGTCGCGGCGATGCGTTCGTAGCGGGGGTCTTCGTCGCCCGCGAAGCGCCCGACCCAACGCACAACTTCTGCGGCACGGATCGGGGTGCCGAGCTCGAGGATCGCGTCGATGTCGACCCAGTCCTTTGCGCGGTTGAAGATCACCTTGCACACGACGAGGTGCTCGACCGACAAGATCGGGATCGACACATCGCCGAACGGCACGAGCCTCCGGGCGGCCGCCGCAGCTTCATGGAACGCGTCATACGCGAAGAACAGATCGATGGGCGTCTCGTCCCAGAAGGCGCGAGCCTGACCGTCGCGGTGGATGAGCTCCAGAACACTGCTGATCGACACGCCGATTCGCGCGAGTGGCTCCGCGACCTCCTGCACACGATCGGTCCCGACGAACACGTTGAGATCGATGTCGACGGTGGCGCGGGGTTCCGCGTAGTACGCGAGCGCGAGCGCGCCGCCGAATGCGTGGGCCACGTCGACGAGAGCCGTCTCGATCGCGACCACCTTTTCGGCAAGGGAGAGCGGCTTCATCGCGAGACGAGTCGAGGCGCGTCGAGGTTTGCGCGGCGCGTGCGATGCGGAATCGCGTCGGCGAGAGAAAGCACGTCGAGCAGTCGGCGACCGTGCGCTTCCAACGACTGCGGCGGTTCGATGTCAGACGCCGGTCGGGCGACCGCCGACACCTGGAGGCGCTCCCCCGCGGCCTCGACGAGGCGCGCCAAGGTGCTCACCGACGGATCTCGGCGCCCGTGCTCGTACGCGGAGATGACGGGTTGCGACGTGCCTGCCCGCCGTGCCAGCTCGGCCTGCGTCAGCCCGGTTCGCCGCCGTGCCGCAGCGATCAGAGCTCCTGGTTCCATGCACGCAGTATATCGGATCGTCTATGTCCGCACCGCCATCTGCTCGCTCGGGACGCCTGACTCGACACCGAGACCCGAAACGAAGCGCGGGGCAGGTCAGAGCGGTGCATCGGGTCCTTCGTCCCTAGCCGCCGCGACCGGCGGCGGTGCACGCTCGCAAGACCCGCGTGGAGGGGGGCACGCATGCGAGAAGCCGGGGGCCTCGACAGCACCTTCCTCGCGCTCGAGACGCGCGGTCACCCGCTGCACGTGATGGCGGTGATGATGCTCGACCGGTCGACGGTGCCGGGCGGCTACTCGTTCGAGAAGCTGCGGGACTTCGTGGCCGATCAGCTGGGCGGGATCCCGCCGTTTCGCCAGAAGCTCGTCTCCGTACCGCTCGGGGTCGGACGCCCACATTGGGTCGACGTCGAGGTCGACGTGGACGAACACCTGCACCGGGTGATCTTCGACGGAGGCGGACTCCCCGAGCTCGCGCGCTTCGTCGCCGACCTCGAGCCCGTGCTCCTCGACCGCGACGTCCCGCTGTGGAGCATGCACGTCGTCGAAGGACTCGACCACGACACGGTCGCGGTCGTCGCGAAGGTGCACCACGCTCTGATGGACGGGGTCGGCGGCATGCAGTTCATGGCCGGCATGTTCTCGCTCACGCCGACGGCCGAGCCGGTGGTCCTCATCGGTGACGACGAGGAGCGGACACCTTCAGCGTGGGAGCGGGTCTTGCGCGCCGTGCCCGACATCGCGAGCGCCCCGGTTCGCGCGGCGCGTGCGCTCGTGTCGTCGGCGCGCGCCGTGCTGCGCGTCCGCGACGCCTTCCGTTCCGACGAGACCGTCGCGCTCCCCACCTCGGCACCCCACATGCGCTGGAACGATCCGCTCGGTCCCACCCGAGCAGTCGCGTTCGCATCCCTACCGCTCGACGACGTCAAGGTCGTCGGCCGGGCGGTCGGCGCGACCGTCAACGACGTCGTGCTCGCCGTGCTCGGCGGCACCTGCCGGTCGTATCTCGCGGCGCGCGGCGAGCTACCCGATCGCGCGCTTGTCACCGCAGTCCCGGTATCGGTACGTCAGCCGGACGAGGACGTGAACGAGGTGGCCAACGCGGTGACGCTCATGTTCGCGTCGCTCGGCACCGACATCGCCGATCCGCGCGCGAGTCGAGGCCGTGCACTCGAGCGCGCTCGGCGCCAAGCACCTCCAAGAAGCAATCGGCCCCGACGCGTTCTCGCAGTGGCTCGAGACTCCGAGCCCGTTCCTGGTCGCGGCGGCCGCGCGCCTGTACGTCGGACTCCACCTCGCGTCCCGAGCGCCGGCGATCATGAACCTGTTGATCTCGAACGTGCCCGGCCCGCCCGTGACGCTCTACTTCGGCGGCGCGCGCCTGCTCGCGCTCCATCCCCTCGGGCCGGTATATGACGGTGTCGGCCTGAACATCACCGTGGTCAGCAGTGCCCACACGATCGACTTCGGGTTCGTCACCTGCCCCGACGTCATCTCCGACATCGAATCGCTCGCCGCGGGGGTTCCCGACGAGTTCGCCATGCTGCGCGACGCGGTCGGAGCCACTCGCGACCGGGCATAGCTCACGCGACGGCTCGAAGCTCTCCGTTCTGTCGTACGGCAACGTCGGCATCGATGAGCGCGTCCGCGATACAGCGACGCACCGGACGAGAACCGATGAACCCGATGTGTCCACCCGGATACCACGACGCGTCCTCGAGGCCCCAGTGCGCGACCAGACGCGCCACCTGCGACGGACGCACGAGCCGGTCTGCGAGCCCTGCCCAGATGCGACGAACATCCGTCGCGGGCACACCCAGACTGATCGGCGACGTGACCGCGTCGAGACGGCAACTCACGTCGTACAGCTCCTCGAAGCGGGCATGGCGAGCAAAGCGGGCGGGCGCATGCGTGTGTAGCAACTCGGGGATGTCGACGACTGGTACGCCGACCACGACCCCCGCAAGACCCGGTTCGAGCGCACCGACGGCGGCCGCGACGTACGACCCGAGCGACATCCCACACAGCACCGCGCGCTCGTCGCGCGCTGCGATGTAAGCGAGCAACGCGCGCACGTCGGCGATCGCCTGCGCCGCGCCGTGCAGGTTCACCACCGGGTCGTCGCCCGGGAAGGCGAGCGTGAAACGACCCGCGCCGCGGGGACCGTGATGCGGCAGCACCGGGATTGCGACGTTGAACCCGGCCTCGTGCAACGAAGCGGCTCGAAACGCAAAGATGTCCGCCAACGGATCGCCCATCCCCGCGCCGTGCACGCACACGAGCCACGGCGCCGGATCGGACTGTCGCAACATCCACGCATGCACCGTGTCGTTCAACGTGTGTTCCCGGTAGCGCGTTGCCCCCGGGACTGCGTCATCGGGAACGTACGGACTCGCGAACGTCGCGTGCTCGATCCACACCCTTCCGACCCGACGAGACCGCTCCTCCAGCCGGGGTGGAGAAGGCCGCACATGGAATGCGGAAGGCACGGCAAGCACACCGGCGGCGCCGAGGTGCGTGACGAGCTCGTGGGCCTCGCCGAGTGTCGTCGCGAACGCGTTCTCGTCGCCGGGCGCGTGGAGCTGACGGAAGGTCGCCAAGAGGAGCTCGTCGCCCGACGCGGCGACCACGAGCCGGGCCCGCCGCAAACCGCCCCCCGCATCGGGCGACCGGCCGACTCCGACGGCATAACCCCACACGCGCCGCCCCGCGTCGAAGACGTCGGCACCTGCCGCGGCGACCCGCCGCCTCACCGCGTCGAGACGCGTCCACGCCGTCGCCGCCCACTGCATGCCCACACCCTGCGCTCTCCCACGCCCCGGTTCCACCGCCAGAAGTCCCGAACCCGTCGAAGCCGGTCGAGCCCACTGTCTGGACCGGATCGCTGATGCGCGCCGGAGCCGCCGGTGGCATCCTGACGACACTCACGACGCGCCATCTCGAAAGAGGCAGATCACATGCAGACGTTGCAGGTCGTGGGTCGGTCGCGTTCGGGAGGCGAGCAGAGACCAGGTCGTCGACGCGGCCCCAAGGTCTTCTTGGCATTGGCGACAGGAGCACTGACGCTCGCCTCGGCGGTGACGGCGCTCACCACCACTCGCGCGCCGGCGTCGATCTCCCGCGCCGTCGTCGCGGCCATTCACGACTGCGATGTGTACGAGGCGCAGCAAGGCCCGAATACATATTCCGTGGACTTCAACTATTCGGCGCAGTTGCAGCACTGGGTCGTTCCCCCCAACCTCGCCGGTGGCTCGGTCTGCATCGATGCGAGCGGCGGCCAAGGTGGGGCCGGGAGCGGTTCGGCGGGCGGTCTCGGCGGCGCGGTCAACCAACTTCTCGCCGTGCGCCCGGGACAGAGCTACACCATCTCGACCGGGGCGATCGGAGTGAGCTCGACCGCGTCAGGCGGAACCGGAGGCGGTGGCACCTTCGTCTTCGATTCGGCCGGCCACGTGCTGTTGGCAGCCGGCGGCGGAGGAGGCGGCGGCGGTGCCGCGGCGTCCAGCGCGGGTGGTGCCGGAAGCAGTCACGGCACCGATCACACCAGTGGGTCCGGAGGCCCCGGCGAGCCCGGAAACGGTGGTGGTGCCGCCACCACTGCGTCGGCCGGCGCGGCTGGTGATTCGGGAGCGAGCGCAGGCACAGGTCCGACGCTCTCGCCGACGGTCGTGGGTCGGGGCGGATCCGCGGCAGCCGGAGGCGGCACCGGCGGCGGAGGCTTCTTCGGCGGCGGAGGCGGCGGAACGAACGCCGGCGGAGGCGGCGGGGCCGGCTACAGCGCTTCGACCGGCCGACTCAGCGTTCCGTACTACCAGGGCCTGTGGCACGGCCGAGGGCACGTCGCGCTCGTCTACCAGACCACGACGCCTCCGCCTCCGCCGAGCCCCGGTGGCGGCGGTGCCGTCTCCACTCCCAGTACCGGCTACTGGCTGGCGTCCTCCGGTGGCGAAGTCCTCGCCTACGGCAGTGCTGCCTTGCATGGTTCCGAGAAGGGCAAGCAGCTCTCTCGACCCATCGTCGGCATGGCCACCACCGCCCACGGCAAGGGGTACTGGCTCGTCGCCTCCGACGGCGGCGTCTTCAGCTTCGGCGACGCCCGCTTCTACGGATCCGCCGGAAACATCGCGCTGAAGAAGCCGATCGTCGGCATGGCCACCACACCCGACGGCAAGGGGTACTGGCTCGTCGCCTCCGACGGCGGGATCTTCAGCTACGGAACGGCCAGGTTCTACGGCTCAGAAGGAGGCCGCCCGCTCAACAAGCCCATCGTCGGCATCGCGACAACGGCCGACGGCAAGGGGTACTGGCTCGTCGCCTCCGACGGCGGCGTCTTCACCTTCGGCGACGCCCGCTTCTACGGCTCCGCCGGGAACCTCGCGCTCGAAGAGCCCGATCGTCGGCATCGCCACCGATCCGGTCACCGGCGGTTACTGGCTCGTCGCCTCCGACGGCGGCGTCTTCTCCTACAACTCACCCTTCCTCGGGTCGACCGGGAGGATTCGACTCAACAAGCCGATTGTCAGCATGGCGGCATCCGGAGACGGCGCTGGTTACTGGTTCGTAGCCTCCGATGGGGGTGTCTTCACCTTCGGCCAAATTCCTTTCTACGGATCCGCGGCCAACCCGCCGCTCGACAAGCCCATCGTGTCCATCCTCGCGAATTGATGTCGCACGAACGGCTGGGCTCACCCCTGGTCGCCGAGGGGAGACGGTGACGCCGAATGATCACGCGCGCAGGGCCTCGCGCTCGGGCGCGGCGGCCACGTGCAACCGCCCGAATGTCTCCGCCAGGTCGCGTGCTTCGTCGAACGAGTGCTCGTACGCCGAGATGACGGGCTGGGAGGTTCCTGCCCGCACGCGCGGTTTACGCAAGCCGTACTGGAAGCTCGCGTATCGCACCGAGGACGGGGTTGTCGATCGTCAATCCGCTGTAGGTGGGGGACGCGAGGATCTCGATTTCGGTCGTGCGCGCGAGAAGCTCCTCGAACATGATCGCGATCTCCCGCCGTGCGAGGTTCGCACCGAGGCAGAAGTGTGGTCCCCCGCCGCCGAAGGCGACGTGGTTGTTCGGCGTCCGTGCGATGTCGAAGCGGAACGGGTCCGCAAACGCTTCCGCGTCTCGGTTCGCCGACGGGTACCACAACGTGATGCGGTCGCCTTCGGCGATGGAGACGCCTCGGATCTCTGTGTCTCTCGTAGCCCGGCGCGCGAAATAGGCGACGGGCGAAGTCCAACGGAGAATTTCCTCGACCGCGGGTCGCATCGCGTCGGGATCGCGGCGGAGAACCGCAAGTTGGTCGGGGTGCTCGAGCAACGCGATCAACCCGCCGGAGATCGCGTTGCGCGTCGTCTCGCTGCCTGCGATCGTCAGCACGAAGAAGAACATGTCGAGCTCGATCTCACCAAGCGCAGTCCGCTCGCCGTCGTCGGTGTCGACCTCGACGGTCGAAAGGATGCTCCAGACGTCGTCCTGGGGATCAGCACGCTTGCGCCGCCCGAGCTCTTGCGCGTACTCGAACATCTGCACCTGAATCGCGAGCATGTCCTCCGGTGACGCCACGCGTTCGGCATCGCCTTGCAGCAACTTCTGCGTGAGACCGAAGAGCCATTCACGATCTTCGATCGGGATCCCGACGATGTCGGCGATCATGTGCATCGGCAGCTGGTACGCGACGTCATGGACGAAGTCACATGTGCCGCGCTCGCGCGCCCGCTCGATGATCTCCACGGCCCATTCGCGCGCTTGCGCTTCGAGTCGCCCGACCATGCGAGGCGTGAAACCGGCGCTGATCAGACGGCGTTGGCGAATGTGGGCCCGTCCGTCCATGCTCACGAGCATCGCTCCGCGCATCTCCGGCTGGATGCTCAGCTGTGGGCCGTCGTTCGAACAGAACAACTCCACGTCGCGGTTCGCGGCCTGCACGTCGTCATAGCGCGACAGCACCCAGAAGCCCGGATCGTGGCGGCCCGGAAACTCCGGTGAGAACGCCTGCCAGTACACCGGAGACTCACGCCGCAACGTCGTGAAGACGTCGTGAGGAAAGCCCTTCCGGTAGATCCGCCCATCCGTAAGGTCGACGTCGCGCATCACGCATCCTGCCTCAAGTCGGCCCGCCGAGAGGCCGACGTGATTGCTCCCGCGGTGCGTCGAGCAGACCGTGCTCTCTGGCGAGCCGCGTGAGGTCGGGCCGTCGCCGCTGCCCGGTCTTGTCGCGGATGCGGTCGTGCTCTTGGCCGGCGCGATCGTCGTTCGTCGGCGGAGACACGAGGACGCACCGTCACCAGGGTAATCGCCGGGGCCGGAAGCACCCTCCGTGGATTCGAAATCAGGATGAGCGGCCGGGGCTGCAGACGCTGATACGGCCGGCCGGCGATCGGCCGATGATCGCATGCGTTCTCGCCACCTTCGCCGCGGCACGCGGGTTACACCCCAGCGGAGGTCGGCGTGGGCGACCCACAGCGGTCGGCGATCGGTAGCGCGCGCAGGTCCGTGGACGCGAACCGCGCGCGCCGTTTACGTTCACAAGCCGTGAGCGGTTTCCGGGAGGGAGGCCTTGCGCAGCGAGGACGGGTGATGGACGGACCCATGCTGGCCGAGACCGTGAGCGTGGTGGGCGCGGGCGGCGACGACATCGAGGCGTACTTCGCACGACCCCTCGGCCCCGGCCCGTATCCGAGCGCCGTCGTCATCCACCACATGCCCGGCTTCGACCGTTCGACGAAGGAGATCGTCCGCACCTTCGCGGCCTACGGGTACCAGGCCCTGTGCCCGAATCTCTTTCATCGCTACGCGCCCGGCGCGAAGCCGAACGACGCGGCCGCGGCCGCCCGTGACGCCGGCGGGGTACCCGACGCGCAGTGCGTCGGCGATGTCGACGGGGCGGTGCGGTATCTCCGCGCGCTCCCCGCTTCCAACGGAAGAGTCGGTGTCATCGGTTACTGCTCGGGAGGACGTCAGGCGTACCTCGTTGCCTGCAACCTCGACATCGACGCCGCGGTCGATTGCTACGGCGGCCGCGTCATCGCGACCGCCGACGAGTTGACGCCGGAGCGGCCGGTGGCGGTGATCGACCTCACGCCGCAACTGCGGTGCCCGCTGCTCGGGCTGTTCGGGGCTGAAGACACGAACCCCTCGCCCGCGCACGTCGCGCGCATGGAGCACGAGATGCGCGCGCACGGCAAGCAGTTCGAGTTCCACACCTTCGACGATGCCGGTCACGCGTTCTTCTCGGTCGATCGCCCGAACTACCGGGTCGAGGCCACGAAGGAAGGATGGAAGCGCATCTGGGCCTTCTTCGGGCAGCACCTCGCGAATGACGCCGCATGAACGCGCTGCGCGGCGCCGCGGCGATCGTCGGAGTCGCCGACGCGGCCTCGCCGACGGGGGTGCTCGAGCTCCACGGCCGGGCCCTCGAAGCGGCGATGGTGCGCGAAGCACTCGCCGACGCCGGCCTCACGATCGACGACGTCGACGGCGTCTGCTACGGAGGTTCACCGCCCGGCATCGCCGAATACCTCGGAATCCACCCGCGGTTCCTCGACGGGACGATGACGGGCGGATCGAGCTACGAGTTGCACGTCGAGCACGCGGCCGCGGCGATCTCGAGCGGGTTGTGCGAGGTGGTCATCGGGTTGTACGCGGCGACACCTCGGGGCGATCGCGCTCGTGGCACTGGCGGTGGGCGGCCGAACCTGCCCGGACCGAACCCGATGCTCGAGTGGGAGATGCCGTACGGGTTGCGCATGCCGATGGGTGCCTACGCGCTGGCTGCGAGCAGGCACATGGCCGTCTACGGCACGACGTCGGAGCAACTCGCGCAGATCGCGGTCGACACCCGCCGGTGGGCCGCGATGAATCCGCGCGCTCGGTACCGCGATCCCATCACAATCGACGACGTGCTCGCGTCACCGATGCAGGCGTCGCCGTTGCACCTGCTCGATTGCTGCCTCGTGACCGACGGCGCCGGCGCGTTCGTCATGACCTCGGCCGAGCGCGCCCGCGACCTTGCGAAACCGGCCGTCTCCGTGCTCGGCGCGGCGTCGGGCAGCGACCACTCGATGATCAGCGCGATGCCCGACCTCGCGACGACTGCAGGAGCGGTCAGCGGCCCCGCCGCGTTCACGCAGGCCGGCATCACGCCCGCCGACGTCGACCTGCTCATGGGTTACGACTCGTTCACCATCACCGCGCTGCTGCACCTCGAAGATCTCGGGTTCTGCGCGAAGGGCGAAGGCGGTGCGTTCGTCGCCGACGGCAAGCTCGGTCCGGGCGGCTCCCTCCCGATGAACACGAACGGTGGCGGGTTGTCGTACACGCATCCCGGCCAGTACGGCATGTTCCTGCTCGTCGAGGCGGTCCGGCAGTTGCGCGGCGAGTGCGGTGAGCGCCAAGTACGCGACGCGAAGATCGCCGTCGCGCACGGTTCCGGCGGCGTGCTCTCGACCATGGGCACCGTCGTGCTCGGCACGGAGGCCACGCGATGACGGCGCGATTCGAGCCGCGAGCGTCCGAAGAGGCCGCACCGTTCTGGGACGCGACGCGCCGGGGCGAGCTCGCGCTGCCGTGGTGCCGAGAGTGTGAACGGCCGTTCTGGTACCCGCGCTCGACGTGCCCGCGCTGTCTGAGCGACGCGATCGAGTGGCGCGCGGCGAGCGGCAACGGCGTCGTCTACGCGGCAAGCGTGCAGCACCTGCCCGGTCCGGGCCGCGACGCGGCTGACGGGCCGTACGTCGTCGTGCTCGTCGAACTCGACGAAGGCGTGCGCGTCGCGGGCAACGTGTTGGGGTGCGCGCCCGAAGCCGTGCGTGTCGGCATGCCGGTGCGCGCGATCTGGGAACCGCTCTCCGACGGAAGGCAACTCCTGCAGTTCGCACCCCGGGAGTAAGGGGACACGCCATGCCCATGCAGATCGACCTCGGGCCGACCGCCAACCGGTTCCGGGAGGAGGTTCGGGAGTGGTTGCGAGCCAACCGTCCTGCCGATCCGGAGGCGGTTCGTGCGCAGATGATCGGCGGCGGGCCCGAGTACGAGGAGTGGGCGGCCCGCCTGCACGAGGCCGGGTTCCTGGCCGTGGCGTGGCCGAAGGAGTACGGCGGCCGCGGTCTCGGTGGGCTCGAGGTCGCGGTCATGAACGAGGAGTTCGCCCGCGCGGGCGTTCCGCGCGTGACGCGGGGCATGGGTGAGTGGCTCGTCGGTCCGTCGATCATCGTGCACGGCACCGAGGAGCAGAAGGCGCGGTTCCTGCCCGGAATCGTCGACGGTACCGACCGTTACTGCCAGGGCTTCTCGGAGCCCGACGCGGGATCGGATCTCGCCGGCCTCAAGACCCGCGGCGTCGTCGACGGCGACGAGATCGTCGTCACCGGCCAGAAGGTGTGGACCTCGGGCGCGCACCGGGCGACGATGATGTTCTGCCTCTGCCGCACCGATCCCGACGCGCCGAAGCACCGCGGCATCTCCTACGTGCTACTGCCGATGAAGCGGCCCGACGGATCGTCGAACGGCATCGAGCTGCAACCGATCCGCCAGATCACCGGCAACGCCAACTTCAGCGCGACGTTCATCACCGAGGCGCGCGCTCCCCTGTCCAATGTGATCGCCGGTGTGAACAACGGCTGGCGCGTCACGATGACCACGCTCGGGAACGAACGCGGTGGCAACGCGACGACGCAGCACGTGCAGTACGAGCAGCAGTTCCGGCGCATCGTCGAGGAAGTGAAGCGGCTCGGCTGTGCCGATGATCCGCTCGTCCGCCAGCGGCTCGCGTGGGCGTACACCCACGTCGAGATCATGCGCTACGCCGGCCTGCGCACGCTGTCGGAAGTGCTCGCGCGCAAGGAACCGGGGCCGGGGGCGTCGATCAACAAGATGTTCTGGTCGGAGTACGTGCGCGACCTCGACGCATGGGTGATGAACCTGAAGGGCGCGCACGCGATGGTGCGCCCGAACCGCGAGGGCTACGCCCTGGATCATTGGCAGCGCGACTTCCTCGGCAGCCGTTCGGGCACGATCTGGGGTGGCACCGCGCAGGTGCAACGCAACATCGTCGGCGAACGGGTGCTCGGCCTGCCGAAGGAACCGGACACCGACCAGGAGCGCGGGCGATGAGCGACGACGAGCGCACGGCCGCCGCGGCGACGGGCATGACGCTCGCGTACTGGGCCGCCCGCCGGCCCGGCGACGCCGCGATCATCAGCGATCACGGCGACCGCACGTTCGGCGAGTTGAACGGCAACGCGAACCGCCTCGTGCGGGCACTACGCGCACGCGGGATCACGACCGGCGACGCCATCGCGGTCATGGTCGCCAACCGGGCCGAGATGGCGGAAGTGATCGCGGCCGCGCACCGCAGCGGCCTGCGGTACACGCCGATCAACTGGCATTTGACGGCCGACGAGGCGGCGTACATCGTCGACGACTGCGAGGCGCGCGTCCTGGTCGCCGACGCCGCGTTCGGCGCCGTCGCCCGTGAGATCGCGTCACGCGTCGAGGGCCCACGTGTGCGGCTCGCCGCTGGCGGCGACATCGACGGCTTCGAGCGCTACGCCGACGCGATCGCGCCCGAGAGCGGTGACGACATCACCGACGCCGTGCTCGGCGGGTCGATGCTCTACACGTCGGGCACGACCGGGCGACCGAAGGGTGTGCACCGCGCGCGGCCGGAGCCCGCCGCCGCCTCGCCGTTCGGCTACGTGCCCGGCGAGTCCCTGCACCTCTGCACCGGTCCGCTCTACCACGCGGCCCCGCTCGCCTTCTCGCTCGCCGGTCCCCTGAACGCGGGCACCGGCGTCGTCCTGATGGACAACTGGACCGCGAGCGACACCTTGCGCCTGATCGAGGCGCATCACATCACGCACTCGCACATGGTGCCGACGATGTTCCACCGCCTGCTCTCGTTGCCCGACGATGTGCGCGAGCGCGCCGACGTCTCGTCGCTGCGCCTCGTGTGTCACGGTGCCGCTCCGTGCCCGGTCTGGGTGAAGCGGGCGATGATCGAATGGTGGGGGCCGGTGCTCCTCGAGTACTACGCCGCGACCGAAGGGCTCGGCACGTGGGTGACGAGCACGGAATGGCAGAAGAAACCGGGCACGGTCGGAAAACCCAACCCGCCCGACGCGATCCGCGTGCTCGACGAGGACGGGCGCGACTGCGCGCCCGGCGTCGTGGGCGAGGTGTGCCTGAAGGCGTCGGCCCAAGCCCTCCGATTCGACTACTACAAGGACCCCGGCAAGACGGCCGCGAGCTACCGCGGCGATCACTTCACCCTCGGCGACGTCGGCTATCTCGACGACGACGGCTACCTGTTCCTCACCGATCGCTCGACGAATCTCATCATCTCGGGTGGCGTGAACATCTATCCCGCGGAGATCGAAGCCGAGCTGCTCGCCCATCCGGCCGTCGGCGACGTCGCCGTGATCGGCGTTCCCGACACCGAGTGGGGCGAGATCGTGCTCGCGGTCGTCGAGCTGCAACCCGCGAGCGCGCCGTCGGATGAGCTGGCGCGTGAGCTCATCGAGCACTGCCGCGCGCACATCGCGCACTTCAAGTGCCCCCGCCGGGTCGACTTCGTCGACGATCTGCCGCGCCACGACAACGGCAAGCTCTACAAACGACGGTTGCGCGACGAGTACCGGGCCGCGGCCGCGCAGGAGGTCGCGCCATGAGTGGCATCTGTGACGGTCGTGTCGCGATCGTCACCGGCGCCGGGCGCGGCATCGGGCGGGGTCACGCGCTCGAGCTCGCGCGGCAAGGCGCCCGAGTTGTCGTCAACGATCTCGGCAGCGCCGTCGACGGCACCGGCTCCGACCGCGGACCCGCGCAGACCGTTGTCGACGAGATCCGCGGTCGGGGCGGAACCGCGATCGTGAACGGTGACGACGTATCGAGCTGGGACGGCGCGCAGGCCCTGGTTGCGGGCGCGGTCGACGCGTTCGGTCGCCTCGACGTTCTGGTCAACAACGCGGGGATCCTGCGCGACCGCATGCTCGTCAACATGACCGAAGAAGAGTGGGACGCCGTCATCCGCGTGCACCTGAAGGGCACGTTCGGGCCCTCGCACTTCGCAGCCGCCTACTGGCGGGAGCGCTCGAAGGCCGGCGACGCAGTCGACGCGCGCGTGATCAACACGTCGTCGACATCGGGACTGTTCGCCAATCCCGGCCAGACGAACTACGGCGCCGCCAAGTCGGGAATCGCGACGTTCTCGATCATCGCCGCGAAGGAGCTGGGCCGGTACGGCGTCACCGTCAACGCGATCGCGCCAGGAGCACTCACCCGCATGACCGAGAACCTCTCCGGTGGTCGCGCTCGCGCCGCGCCGACCGAGGACGAGTGGTCCGAACGGTCGCCCGAGAACATCGCGCCTCTCGTCACGTGGCTCGCCAGCGCGGAGTCGGCCGGCGTGACCGGTCAGGTGTTCCTCGTTGCCGGTGGTCGCATCGCGATCGCGAAGCAGTGGGAGCGCGGTCCGGGTGTCGACCGCGGCGCACGATGGGATCCGTCGGAGCTCGGTGCGGTCGTCACCAAGCTGCTCACCGAAGCGGCGGGTTGATGCGCGCGTTACGGTCCGCTTGACATAGGAGCAGAGCATGACTGTCGAACGCTTTCCGATCGAAGCCGGCCACGTGATGATGTTCGCCCGGAGCATCGGCGACCCGAACCCGATCTACGCCGACGCCGCGTACGCGGCCGCGAGCGAGGTCGGCGGCGTCATTGCGCCGCCGACGTTCGTGCAGGCGAGCGCGCAGTTCGACGACGACTACCCGCTGCGACCGAAGGCCGGCGCCCCGTGGTTCGGCTCGGGTCGCACGCCGACACTCCCCCCTCGCGAGCCCGCCGCGGGACATGGCCGCGGGGGCGGCGGCGGTACGGGCCTCCACGCGGAGCAGCACTACACGTATCACCGACCGGTTCGCGTCGGCGACGTGCTCACCGCGACGACGCGTCCCGGCGAGCGGTGGGAGAAGCAGGGCCGGCGGGCCGGGAAGCTCGTGTTCGCCGAGACGATCACCGAGTTCCGCGACCAGAACGGCGAGCTCGTCGTCACCGCGCGCGGCGTCGGGGTCCGTACCGAGCGCGTGGTGGAGAGCTGAGATGCCGTTGTCGGCCGGCAAGCTCGAAGTCGGCCAGACGTTCTCGGCCGTCGTGGTCGAGGACCTGAAGCGCACGCAGATCGTGCAGTACGCGGGTGCATCGGGCGACTACAACCCGTTGCACACCGACGAGGTGTTCGCGACGCAGGCGGCCGGCTATCCGAGTGTGTTCGCGCACGGCATGCTGACGATGGGCATGACCGGCCACATGGTGACCGACCTCGTCGGCGACGGGCGGCTCACCGAGTTCGGGGGCCGGTTCACGTCGCAGGTGTACCCGGGCGACGATCTCACGACGACCGCGCGCGTCGAGGCGATCACCGACGCTGATGGCGAACCGATGGTCGAGCTGTCGTTGAGCACGGTGAATCAAGACGGCGCGGAGGTCTTCTCCGGGCACGCGACCGCGCGGCTCGACCCGTGAAGCTCGAGGGTCGGGTCGCGCTCGTCACCGGCGCGAGCCGCGGCATCGGTGAAGCGATCGCTCGTGTGTTCGCGGCCGAGGGTGCGGCGGTCGCGGTGTCGGCGCGAACCGTGAGCGAGGGCGATCATCCGCTGCCCGGGAGTCTGACGAGCACGGTCGAATCGATCGAGGCTGCGGGCGGACGCGCGATCGCGGTCGCGGCCGACCTCGCTCGCTCGGAGGATCGGCACGCGCTCGTTCACACCGTCGAGCAACAGCTGGGCCCGGTCGACGTGCTCGTCAACAACGCCGCGATCACCTACTTCGAGCCCGTAGAGACGTTCTCCGACTCTCACTACGCGTTGATGTTCGAGGTGCAGGTTCGAGCGCCGTTCGAGCTCGCGCGGCTGGTGCTTCCCGGCATGCGCGCGGCGAAGCGGGGATGGATCCTCAACATCTCCTCCGGCGCCGCCCGCCATCCGCAGGGCCCGCCCTATGACGGGCGCATAGGCAGGGGCACCGTCTACGGAATGTGCAAAGCCGCGCTCGAACGGTTCACCACCGGCCTCGCCGCCGAGGTGCACGCCGACGGCATCGCGGTGAACGCGCTGTCGCCGTCCGGCCTCGTGCCAACCCCCGGTGTCGTGCACCACGGCCTCGACCGCGGTGTGCCCGAGGACGCGTTGGAACCGGTCGAGGTGATGGCCGACGCCGCCCTCGCGCTCTGCACCGGCGACCCGCTCACGCTTACCGGCCGCATCGCCTACGCCCGCCCCCTCCTCGCCGAGCTCGCTTCGCACTGATAGGTCCGCGACACGGCCCGACGCCCGACCGGCGCTTGCGAGACGACGGGTTGTCACGCCGCGAGCTCATGCTCGACTATTGCGGTCGTGAAGCTCCATTCCCCTCTGAGGATCGGCGGGGCAACGATCCGCAACCGCCTCTACCGCGCGCCGGTGCTCGAGGGCGCAGGCGACGGTGATGATGTGGCCACGCGCTACGCGACGCACTTCGTCGAGAACGCGCGGCACGGTGTCGGGCTCATCATCCAGGGCTCGTCGTGCATCTTCCCCGAGGGCCGCACGTCGCCGGGGATGACTGCGGTCGACACGCGGCAGAAGACGCTCCGGCTCGCGCCGATGGTCGATGCCGTGCATGCCGAAGGGGCGTCGATCTTCATCCAGCTCGGTCACGGTGGCCTCTACGCGATGGAGGCGTGGCACGAGCCGTACGCGTCGAACCGTCAGGGCCCGATACTCGCGGCTTCGCCCGTACCGCGCGTCTTGCGTCCGGCGTTCTGGGGCGTGCCGGTGCACGTGCTCACGACCGACGACGTGCGCGCGATGGCAGCGCGCTACGGCGAGGTCGCCGCGTGGGCGCGCGAGGCGGGCTACGACGGCGTGGAACTCGGCTCCGCGAACGCCAAGCTGCTCGACCAGTTCTTGTCGCCCTTCTACAACCGCCGCACCGATCAGTTCGGCGGCTCGCTCGAAAACCGAGCGCGCGTTCTCCGTGACATCCGCACCGCTGTGGCCGAGAGGGCGGGCGCCGACTACCCCTGCCTCGTGAAGATCCCGGTCGAGAGCGCGCCGCCCGGGTTCCGCTGCGCCACACACACCGATGCCATGCGTCTGGCCACCCTCGTCGAGGAGTGGGGCTTCGACGCCGTGACCCCCGTCGCGGTCTCGGTGTTCCCCGACACGACGCTGTCGCGTGGTGGCGTCCCCGACACGTTCTGGACCAACAAGGGCGTGGCCGCGCGGTTACGGGCGGCGGCGCCGTCGCGTCGCCGGCGCGCGTTCATCAAGGGCGGGGCGTGGCTCGGCGCGCGCCGCGCGCCGTTCGCACCGGTTTGGAACCGCGAGCTCTTCGCGGCCGTCAAGCGCCACGTCGGCATCCCCGTACTCGCCGTCGGCGGCATCCGGAGCGCGTCCGAAGTGCACGACATCCTCGAGTCCCGCGACGCGGATCTCGTCGGCATCGGCCGCCCCTTCTACGCCGAGCCCGACCTCGCGGCACGCATCCTCGCCGACGGACCCGGTCCGGGCCGGTGCCGCAACTCGAACCGCTGCGTCGCCGCGCAGATGCTCGGGATGAAGGGCGTCTGCTACAACCCCGAGGTGCAGAAGCTCTGACGACGGGCCTGCACTGCCAGACCCGCGCGCTACCCGATCCGTGCCGTCATGCCGCCGTCGACGATGAATTCGGAGCCGGTCGAGTAGGTGCTGTCGTCGGAGGCGAGGTAGAGGACGAGTCTTGCGACATCGTCGGCGGTTGCCATGCGGCCGTTCGGAACCCGCGCACCAATGGCGGCGATGGTTTCGTCGCTGTTCGATCCGAACGCCTCGTGGAGCATGGGCGTGTTGATCAGGCCGGGATGCACCGAGTTCACTCGTACGCCGAACGGTGCGAGCTCGACGGCGGCGACTTTCGTCATGCCTCGCACTGCGAACTTGCTCGCCGTGTAGGCGATCGTCCCCGCCCCACCGACGAGGCCCGCGACCGACGAGATGTTGATGATCGAACCGGAAGCCTGAGCGATCATCGTCTCGGCCACAGCTTGCATCCCGAGGAACGTGCCGACCTGGTTGATCTGCACGATCCGCATGTAATCGTCGAGCGTCGTGTTGGTCATGCCAACGACCTTGAACACGCCCGCGTTGTTCACGAGCACGTCGAGCCGGCCGAATCGAGATGTCGTCGCCTCGACGATCGCCGCCCAGTCGGCCTCGCTGGTGACGTCGTGATGGCAGTAAGCCGCGCGATCCCCCAGATTCTTCGCAACGAGCTCGCCATCGTCGTCGAGCACGTCGCCGAGCATGACGCTCGCGCCTTCGGCCACAAACAACCGGGCCTCCGCCGCGCCCTGACCCCGCGCAGCACCCGAGATCAGCGCCACCTTGCCCTCGAGTCGTCCCATGACCGCATCCTC
>CAVXFZ010000013.1:0-45743 GCA_963761175.1 uncultured Actinomycetes bacterium
CCACTGGATGAGGTGAACGTAGTTTGCTCTCCGTATTCGCAACGCCCCTCGGTGCCGCTCCGCGTCTGAGCCGCGCGCTCGCCCTCACCGGCCTTGCGCCAGAAAGCGGTTCGGTCTCCTCGATGATCGCCCGCGGGGTGTGACGCGAGGTCGCGAAGTGGGCGAACTCGTCGGGACCGGTGGCGGTTGTGGGCGTCGGTGCGCTTGGCAGGGGCGAAGCCCGGCGGCGACGCGCAGCGGGATCGGACCAGAGCGGTCCTGGCCGGGGAATTCCCAGTACGAAGCGGGATGCACGTCCAGTCCGTTGCCTTTCCCGACCCGACGACCACTCGGCCCGGCGCGGCTTCCCCGTTTCTCGGGCGCTTCGGTCGCGGCGATCGTATGATAATCAGACCAAGTCGCGGAAGGTAGGGCGGCGCGCTGCACAACGACGGCGCGTTCGAGTGCTTCGCCCCAAGCCCCGGCGCGAATGGGCCCTGCCGGTGGCAACCCGTGGCCTCGACTTCCCTCAGCCGACCGACACGTCGATCGCAACGGGGCCCGGCTGCTGATGGTTGATCGCGACGACGTCCTGTGGGCACGCGGAAACGACGACGATGCAGTCGATGACGGCCTCGAACGTGATCGAGTCGCCCGCGGCCGTTGGCGCAGGCAGCCATTCGAGCGTGCCATCGGACCCGATGGGGATGCTCATGAACAGGTTGACCGACTGCGGTACGAACGCGAGCGGCCGCCCTCTTGTCGCCATGGCCTGCAGGAGATTCTCCTCACACGACGCGTGGTGACCCTCGCAGCCGAGCAGCGCGTAGCGCTCGGGATCACACGCCGCGATGAGCATGTCGTGTTGGCCGGGTGTGTCATCCGACACCAGACGCAGAATCGGTCGACGCCGGTTCGTGATGAAGGAATCGCCGACGCCGGGAAAGACGCTGCTGTTCACCGAGCGGGTGTGCTGCGCGCTCAGGTATTCGTCGCCCTCGAGCGCGAACGCGAACAGGTCGGCGACCTGACCGCCCTCCAGATCGACGATCCGAACCCGCTCGCCGGCGTGCACGTCGACCGCGCGACCCTCCCGAGCGGGCACGACAACTCGTTGCTCGTTCACTCGCTTCTCCTCGTATCGGACGCTCGGCCGTCGTGGCCGTCGTCAACCTGTCTTCGTGTTCGCGCGCACCCCGGCTGCAGCGGAACGGAGAGTGAGCTGCAGGGCGCGCGCCGGCGCCATTGCTCCGAACAGGCCGTCCTCGGCCCGCAGGATCTCGAGAACCGCCTCCGTTGTCGCCGCGCTCGGCGCGGCGATCGCGTCGGTCACGACGAGGCAGTCGAAGCCGCGGTCGACCGCGTCGAGGAGCGTGGCGAGAACGCAGACGTTCGTGGTGACGCCAGTGATGACGAGTGCCTCGACCTCGAACTCCGCCAGGCGCGTCGTGAGGTCGGTTCCGGCGAACACGCTGAAGCCGAGCTTGTCGATGACGAGCTCACCCGGGCGTGGCGCGACCTCGGCGACGAATTGCCAGCCGTCGCTGCCGCGCACGAGGCCCACCCCGGCCGTCGACTCAGTGCGGATCCGACGCTGCCGCATACGGACCGGCGGCAGATCGGAGAGGTCGGCTGCGTTGCCCTGGCGTGTGTGCACGATGTGCAGCCCGGCGTCGCGCGCCGCCTCCAGCAATCCCGCGATCACAGGGACGATCCCTTGGAGCGCGGCGACGTCGAATCCGATGTTTGCCAGCCAGCCCGTGTCGTTGAGGAAGTCGACCTGCATGTCGACGATCAGAAAGGCGACGCGCTCGGGGGCGACCGGTCCGGAGAGCGGCCATTCGCGGGGCGCGGCGACGACCCGGAGACCGCTCACCATCCGCCGATCCGGGTTGGAGGATTCGGGTGTGAAACGGAATGCTCGTGCAGCGTTTGTTCGCCCTTCCCGACCCTACGATCACTCGGTTCGGCGCCCGGCGCCGCGGGCGCCTCGACCTCCGCGATCGTATGATAGTCAGACCAAGATGGTGGTGAGCCCGCTGCGGCGGTTCCCGGACCGCGCCGCGCGGGTCTCGCGTGTGATCCTCGAATGGAGGCCCGATGTCGCAGACCGGCGCGCCGACTCGCAAGTGGTTCACGAGCATGAAGGAAGCGACGCAAGAGGACTGGGACATCCTCATGGAGGAGGATGAGGCGTTCCGCGCCGGGCACACCCACCGCGTGATGGAACATCTCGTCCAGCTCGACTCGCAGGGTTCGTCGTTCCACGTGACGCGGCTCGACCACAGCCTGCAGACCGCGACGCGCGCGCACCGGGCCGGCAGGGACGACGAATACGTCGCGTGTGCGTTGCTCCACGACATCGGCGACTCGCTCGGCACGTACAACCACGCCGATATTGCGGCCGCGATCATCAAGCCGTTCGCTCGTCCCGAGTACCACTGGATGATCGAGAAGCACGCGATCTTCCAGGGTTACTACTTCTTCCACTTCGTCGGTGGTGACCGAAACGCACGCGACGCATTCGCCACGGACCCCAACTTCGACCTCACCGCGGAGTTCTGCGAGGAGTTCGACCAGCCCGCGTTCGATCCCGCCTACCCGAACATGCCGCTTGCAGACTTCGAGCCTCTCCTGCGGAGCTTCTTCGCGGCCCCGCGCGGCGCGTAGACGCGGAGTCGCGAACGCTCCGGACGATCAGGTCGAGCGCAGGAGCGAGTCGCGCGTCATCCCGGACACGAAGAGCTCGCTGCCCCGCACGAGGATGTCGCCGTAGGACGCTTCGCCGGAGAGGTCGTCCAGGAAGCCTTCGAGCGTCACGAGATCGGGCGCTTCGAAGGTCCAGTACGCGCGGCCGTAGGCACCGAACATCTCCGTCCAGGAACGCACGGTGACGCCCGCGCCCGTGCCCTTGTCGCTCATGTAGCCGGTGTATTCGCGGATCCAAGCGCGCACGCGAGCTCCGTCGCTGGAATCGACCTGCGCAGTGCGCAGCATGAGCATCATGTTCTGGCCCTCCAACTTCGTCGCGTCCGCGACGCTGCGTCGTCACCGACGAAGTGCACGAAGCGAAGTTACCCGGCGCGCGCCGGCTCACATCACGACGGTCGGGTCGGCCTCGATCTCCTGGCGCACCATGGCGTCGAAGAAGTACGGCGCGAGCACACCGTTTCGTGTCGCGCGGCCGAGCAGCGCGACAGCCGCATCCGACATCGGCGGCGGATCGCCGAGGGCGCGCACGCGCCACGCGAGCCGGCTGCGCCACTCCAGCGCGACGGCCAGCTCGTGCGCGCGGCGTACCGAATCGGCGAGCACGAAGACGCCATGGTTTGCGAGGAGGCCGACGGAACGATCGCCCATCGCCGCGACGTTCCGGCGGGCGATCTCGACGTCGCTCACTTCACCCAGGTACTCGTCATAGACCACGATCGGCTCGTCGATCACCGCGCCCAGCTGGTCGAAGACGGGCGGTACCTCGCGCAGCGCTGCCCACACGGAGGCCCACTCGGGATGATGGTGGAGCGCGACGCGAACGTCGGGGCGCGCGCGGTAGAGCTGGAGGTGAAGTTGCACCGACGATGTCACGGGACCGTCGCCTTCGAGCCGATTGCCTTCCGTGTCGATGCGCAGCACGTCGTGTGCGCAGATCTCGGCCCAGGTGAGGTGATACGGGTTGAGCAGGAGCGTTCCGTCGGCCTGGCGGTACGTGATGTGCCCGAAGTTGTGGTCGTTGTAGCCCTCGCGGTGCAGCATGCGGGCGAGGAGCGCGAGCTCTGCTTTGGGCGTCAGCTTCGGGCTCTCTGTCGAGCGGGTCGCGCTGAGGGCCATGTCGCAATGTAGCGCCGGGCGTAACCGGGGCGCGTTCGGTGGAGCGCATCGATCGGTCCGAGGAGCTCGACGTCGATCACGTGCTCTCGATGTTGACGAGCACCCGCGCGGGCGATAGATGTAACCGGCGTGTCCTTGCCTCCGGTTGCCGTCGTCGACATCTCCGGCTATCGATCGGACAGGGCACGAGAACGCGATCGTTCGGTCGCAGAGTTCGGCGCCGCTTGCCGCGACACCGGCTTCGTCATTCTGAGCGGTCACGACGTCGATCCGGAGCTCGTTTCTCGGATGCAGCGCCACGCGATCGACTTCTTCACGCAACCGCTCGCCGTGAAGATGCAGTGCTCGGACCCGATGGGCACGAACCGGTTCAAGGGTTACGTCCCGCTCGAGCGCATGGCGAGTGGCCGCGCGAGCCTGATCGAGATCTTCCAGGCGAAGCCCTTCGAGACGCCGTCCGAAGCGGTCGCGGCAGGCGTGCCGAGCGAGCGGCTCGCCGAGTACTCGCAGAACACGTGGCCCCGCGACGTTCCAGACTTTCACGCGTGCTGGACCGAGTACTACGAGGCGATGACGCGTCTGGTTGGGCAGTGCTTCGAGATGATCGCCCTCTTCTTCGGCGCCCCGGTCGGGTTCTTCGCCCCGTTGATCGACCGCCACGTCTCGGACATGGCGATCAACTTCTATCCGCCGCAGCCCGAGTCCCCCGGTGAGCAACTTCTCCGCGCGCAGCCTCACACCGACTTCGGCACGCTCACCCTGTTGGCACAGGACGCGGCCGGTGGCCTGCAGATCGAGAACGAGGCCGGTGAGTGGCTGGACGTGCCGGTGATCGATGACACGTTCGTCGTCAACCTCGGTGAGCTCATGACACCGTGGACTGGCGGACGCTGGCGGGCGACTCGCCACCGGGTCGTGAATCCGCCCCGCGCCGCGGCCGATCGGCATCGACTCTCGATCGCGTTCTTCCACAAGCCGAACTATCAGACGGTCGTCGAGCCGATTCCGGGCTCTGGTTCCGCCGACGTCCATTTCGACCCGATCGTGGCCGGGGAGTGGTTCGACGGGCGGCGTCGGACCGAGGCGAGTGCGAGCGCGATGGACACAAGCGTCTGAGGTGCTCGCCGCGCTCGAGCTCCAACACGGCCACGAGCGCGCATCATGGGTCATGGCGTGCGCGCCGAGCCGGTCACTGAGCGCGAGACGCCCGGTCGCAATGTCGTTCACGGATTGAGCGCGCCGCCCGCGTCGATCGCGACGCGAACGCGGTGGTGGAGTATGGTCTGTTGGACTGACCAACGGCCAAATTGCGGGTCTGTCGGGGCGTGGCCAATCTGATTCGTTCGGAGAACGGAGCACGAAGTGAACGTCCTGCGTTCAGCAGTGGGGCGCGTCGTCGGTGCCGGATGAGCGTTGCCGTCGGCGTCGATCTCGGGAGCGTCGCCGCCCGCGCGATCGCGCTCGATCGAGACGGTCGCGTCGTCGCGCTGGCCCGCGCGCCGTACCGCGGCCAGTCCGACTGGCCGCCGGGCCGCGCGGCACCGGAGTCGTGGCGCGCCGCGGTCGAACGCTGCCTCGGCGAATTGAGCGAGCGAATTCCCTCGGCGCGTGCTCCGGTCGCGCTGTCCATCGGTGGCCAGAGTCCGTCGACTGTTCCCCTCGACGGTGGGTTCGCGGTCACCGTTCGGCACCCTGCCGGAACCGACGCCGGCGGTCCGGTCGGTCAGCACCTTGCACAACTCGGCGTGCTCCGAGCCGAACAGCCCGACGCGCGCGCGGCCGAGGGTTGGGACTGGCTGCTGCACGTCCTCGGTGCCCCGCTCGCGCAGTCCCGTTGGCCCGGCGACGAACCGGTTCCCGGCTTCGGCGAGTTGGTCGAGACGGGCACGGTGCTGGGTGAGGTGGGAGCGGGCAACGTCGTCGCTGCCGGCACGCCGCTCGTCGGTGGTGCCGCCGACGCCTACCTCGCGTGCTGGGCGGGCGGCGTCGATCGGGTGGGCCAAGCCATCGATCCCGGCGGCGCGACCGGTGGGTACGCCGTTGCGACCCACTCCGGGTTCGTCGTCGAGAAGATGTGGCGGTTCGCGTCGGCCGATGCCGAGGTCGACGTCGTCGGTGGCCCGGTTGCGTCTCACGGGCTGATGCTCGAGTGGGTGAGCCGCATCGTCGGGCTTCCCGTCGACGAAGCCGTTGGCCTCGCCGCGGCCTCGCCGCCGGGCGCGCGCGGGGTGCTCGGACTGCCGTATCTCGAAGGCGAGCGCGCTCCCCGATGGAATCCTCGACTCCGAGCGCACCTCTCGGGGATCGGCGTGGGCACCGAGCCCGCCGATCTCGTTCGCGCGGTGCTCGAAGGCTGCGCATACGGGCTCAATCACGTCAAACGTGAGCTCGACTCCGCAGGCGCGTCCAGCACGTCCGTCGTGCTCGCCGGCTCGTCGGCGCGCAGCCGGGTCTGGAGCGAGATCAAGGCCTCGGTCTTCGGCATCCCCGTCGACGTCCCTGAGGTCACCGACCTCGCGGCTTACGGTGCGGCACTGGCTGCCGGCGCCGGTGCGAGCTGGTGGCCGGCACCGGGCCGGGGATCGAGCGGAAGCTGGCCCCGCCCTGCGATGACGACCATCGATCCCGCCCCCGAGCCGGCATACGAGGACGGCTTCACGCGATTCCTCGCACTCGGCGACGCCGTCGAAGCGCTCACATCCCATACCGAAGGAGGACGACAGCAGTGAACACGCTGATCTTCGTCGACCTGCCCGTCTCAGACCTGCAGGCCGCGCATCGGTTCTACGCCGAGTTGTTCGGCTGGGAGATCCATCCGCGACCCGCGGGACAGTTCCACCAGATCGTGCCGGCCGACGGTCTGCACCTCGGGCTGTTCAACGAGGCGACACAGCATCCCGATCCACGCCCCGCTGATCCCGCACCCCGTTCGGGCGCGGCGGCGCGGACGTACATCCTCGTCGACGACGTTCCCGAGCGGTACCTCGACCAGGCGGTTGCGCTCGGCGCGACGGAGCTGTGGCGCGATCAGTGGTGGGAGGAGTTCGGAGGCCACCATGCGGCCTTCCGCGATCCGTGGGGCAATCAGATCGTGATGTGGTCGAAGGGGACGGACGACTAGTCATGAGACGCGATCGGGGCCGGTCACTCGACCTGCGCGAACTCCACGCGCGATCCGAGCGGCGCCTTCGGCTGCGAGCTCGCGGCCCGCGGCGACGGTGACGGTCTCGCTTCGCGACCGCCGCAACCGGTCGACGATCGGCGCGCACTGGCTCGCGCCCCCGCCCAGAACGATCTCTGCGAGTGAGCCGGCGCCTGCCGTGAGCTCGTCGACGGCCTCGCTCGCGGCCTGCGCGACCGCCGCGAGTGTTGCCGCGGCCAATTCCGCAGGTCCCGTGTCGGAGACGATCCCGTGCAGCGCGCCGCCGGAGCCGGCTCCCCACGCGTCGACAAGATCCGGCTCGAGCCGCGGGGTGGCCGCCGCTCGAGCACCGCGAACCCGCGCTTCGAGCGCATCGGGGGTGGTACCGATGAGCGTCGCGCACCACTCGAGTGTGACTGCACCCGCGCCGCGACCGGTCTCCAGTGCTCGGCGCCCCCCGGGCAGCACGTCGCACGACATCCCGTCCACCACGGTCGGGACGGCCACCGTCGCCACGATCGTCGTGCCGAGGTTCACGAACGCGCGGTCGTCCCGTTCTCCGCTCACCGCGTAGAGGGCGGCGGGCACGTCGCCGGGCGCGGCGACGGCAGGAATGCCTATTGGCATCCCCAGCTCCCGAGCGGCATGACCTCCCACCTCGCCGGCCACCGATCCGACGGCCGCGAGCGGCGGAATGGTCTTGGGATCGAGCCCGACGGCTTCGAGCAGGTCGCGATCGATACTGCGGCCGTCGGTACGCAGGATTCCGAAACGGAACGCGCTCGCAGTGCTGAGCGTCCGGAGACCGGTGAGGCGGGCGCGGACAAAATCCTGCGGGCCTAGCCACGCATGCACGCGTGCGTCGCCGGCGTGCAGCAGCATCTTCGGCAGACCCGCCAGAGGAAATGCGAAGCACGCCGTGCGGGCCATGTACTCGTCGCCGAAACGTTCGAGGAGCGCGCGGGCCGGCGCGACCGCGTCGGGGTCGAAGTCGGGATAACCGACGGTCGCGGCCTCCCCCTGCGCGTCGACGCCCACCACGGCGCCACGCACGCCCGTGATCGCGAGCGTGCGGATCGCGGCCCGCGTCTTCGTGTCGATGCGCACGATTGCGTCGGCGAACGCGGCCCACCACGCGAGAGCGGGACGGCGCGCGGGCGGTCTTGGTGGTCCGTAGTCGGCTGTCGTCGTGGCGACGACGACGTCGCCGTCGAGCACGACGGCGCGAGCGCCGTGGCTGCCGAGATCGACGCCGAGGGCGAGATCGTTCACGCCGGCGAGAAGTCGATCGCCGGCTTGAGCACGCCCGGGCGGCCGACCGACTCGAACGCAGTCTGCAGATCGTCGAGCCCGATTCGTGGCGTTCGGAGAGCGTCGACGTCGACCGCGCCCGCGACCAGCGCGTCGATCGCCGCGCGCGCATGCCGCGGCCGGAACCCGACGACGCCGACGACCCGCTGGCGGCCATAGTGCAATCGATTCGCGTCGAGCGGAAGCACGGCACCCGCCGGACCCGACGCGAACAGCACGAGCGCTCCGTGGACGGCGAGCACGTTGAGCGCGCCCGTCGCCGCGGGCACGAGGCCCGCACCACCGGCGGCGACGAAGGCGCAGTCGATGCTCGGCATCGCCTCGGGCACGACCGTCTCGTGCGCGCCGAACGTGAGAGCCACCGCCCGCCGGTCGTCGCGCGGATCCGCCCCGATCACATGGGCACCGAGATGGCGGAGCGCCTGCACGTGCAGCAGGCCCATCGGGCCCAGGCCGTAGACCGCACAGCGACGACCGTCGACGGCGCCCGCAGCCTCGAGGCTGTGCATCACGTCGGCCAGCGGTTCGACGAGACTCCCCGCGGCGAACGGCAGGCCGTCGGGCAGCGCGATGACAGCCGCGGCCGGCACCTTGATCAGCTCGGCGAAGCCGCCGCCGATGCCCTGCTCGGACAGGAGCAGCGCGTTGCGCTCGGGCGCACCGGCCGCGGCTCCGACACCCGCGACATCGGTGCACGCGTCGGTGCGACCGGCACGGCACTCGTCGCACCGGTGGCACGGCAGGATCGGATCGATCGCAACTCGGGCCCCAGGCACGATGTCGGTGACGCCGGCCCCGACGTCGATGACCTCGCCCGCAATCTCATGGCCCAGGGCGAGCGGATTCGCGCGCAACAGCGGCGCCAGCTTCTCGTCCTGCCACTTCTTGAGGTCGGTGGGGCACAGGTTCGTGCTGCGGACGCGCACGAGCACCTCACTGCGCGCAAGCACCGGTTCTGTGAGGTCGGCGACTTCGATCCGGCGCGGACCCGTGAGCAGCGCAGCGCGGAACGTCATCGCGCAGCCGGCTCGAGCAGCCGGCCGGCAGACGGCGCGACGCGAGCCGGCGCCGGGTACCGGGCCCCGCAATCGGGGACCCGCGCCCGGCGCCGCCCACCACACGTCACGAACGATGCGACTCCGGGGTCGCGCCCCATTCGATGATCTGGACGTAGTTGCCGTCCGGGTCGGCAATCGTGCCGATGATGCCGAACGGCGCCTGCTCCACGGGCCGCACGAAGGTCGCGCCGAGCCCTGCGATGTGCTTGCCGAGCTTCGCCGCGTCGGTGACGTTGAGATTGATGATGACGCGCGCCGGCTCCTTCGTCGGGCCGCTGACCTCGGTGTGCTCCTCGATGAAGAGCTGCACCCCACCGAACTCGAACGCACCCATGTCGTTCTCGGTGACGTCGAACGCCTTCCGGTAGAAGTCCTTCATCGCTTCGACGTTGGACGAACCGATCAGCAGGCTGCCAAGCGGTGGTGCGGCCATGGGAAGACTCCTTTGCTGGTGCACACGGATGTCGGCTCGGCAGCGCCGACGGACCGAAGCGCTGTCGCCGGCTGCCGAGGTGACTCGAGAAATTGACTGACGATCAGACCACGGCAATGTACGGGTGTCGCTCGTGAGCGTCAAGCGACCGAAGCGGGCGCGGGCTCGAGCGTCTCGCCCCCCGGGAGCCAACGGCGAGCGACCACGAACGTCAACGCGGTGATCCCGGCGACGCACAGGTACGGAACCGCGTCGCTCGTCGCGTTGGCGACCGCGCCGCTCACGGCTGCACCGATCGCCTGGCCGGGAGCCCACGCGAGGCTCATCAGCGCGAACCCCAAGGCGTAGTCGAGACCACACCGTTCAGACGCGTCGGACAGGAGCGAGAATCCTGGTGCCCAGTATGCGCCCGTCGCCATCAGCGCACCCATCATCACCAGGGTGAACAGCCAGACGGTGCCGGGCCACGGCAGGAGCGCGAAGAACAGCGTCGTGCCGAGCAAACCGCCGAGCAGTGGCAGCGCGCGGCCGCGGCGATCGCTGAGCGCGCCGAGCACTGGGCTGAGCACCGCCTCGCAGACCGCCGCGATGAGCAGGCAAACGCCGATGCCGAACCCGCTCAACCCGAGGCTCGACAGGCTCAGGGGCGCGAGGACGAAGATCGTCCCGGTCGCGAGTGCGGGCAGCAGCACGAACCAGATACCGAGGCGGATCTCGCGGTGCCGTAACGCACCGGCGATGAGCCGGATCGACTGCATCCGGGGTGCGGGTGTGGCGCGCATCGAAATGACGATGCCGGCCTGCACGACGGCAACGACCGCGACCACGGAGAACGCCGGGCCGGTCCCCACTGCCGACGCCAGGCCCCCAAGCACCGGCCCGATCATCGACCCACCGATCGCGGTTCCGAGAGCGATCCCGATGAACTGGCCGCGGCGCTCGGGTGGTGCGGTTGTGACGAGCCAGGTGAGGCTGCCGGTCCACACGAAGCTTCCCGAGGCACCCTGCACGAACCGGCTCGCATCGAGCAGCGCGACACTCGTCGCGAAACCGAACGCCACGCTGGTGACACCCAAGCCGGCGAGGCCGATCAAGACCGCGACCTTCACGCCGAGCTTCGAGGCGACGGCTCCGGAGACGAGCGCGAACGTGAAGGTCCCAAACGGGTACATCGCTGCGAGCAGGCCGGCACCGGCCTTCGACATGCCGTACTCGTGCGCATAGTGCGGCAGAAGGGGGGTCACAGCGTTGAAGAACATCGTGTCGGTCAGGATCAAGGCGCCGGCCAGGACGAGAATGCGTCGCGCGGCGCGCTCGTTGGCTGCGGCGCTCACGATCCGCCTCTGACCGCGACGAGATCGATCTCGACGAGTGCACCGAGAGCGAGCGCGCCGACCTCGACGCACGTCCGGCTCGGGAGCCGGTCAGGGAACCATTGCTCATAGGTTCGATTGAACGACTCGTACGTCGAGAAGTCGGTGAGGTACGCGCGTACCGACAGCACGTTGCCGAGCGCGGATCCGACGAGCTCGAGAACGCGCGCGAGGTTCCGCATGACCTGGTCCGTCTGAGCGACGATGCCGCCCTCGACGAGCGTGCCGGTGCGCGGGTCCTGCGGCATCTGACCCGTCAGGTACACGAGGTCGCCGTGGGCGGTCGCGGTGGCGAACGGAGCCACGCCGAGCGGGACACCGTCGGCCGGGCCGAAGGTGAACGACTCGATGCTCGCCATCCGGCTCGTCTCCAGGGTGCAGCCGTCTCCTTGACGGCGGACGACGGGCACCATATGGTCAGACAAACAGGCCGTCAAGCGTGCCGGCGAGGTCCTATGTCGCTCCTGAGTCCGGAGTTGCTCGCGAGTCTCGATCAGTCGATCGGGCCCGTCAACGAGTCCACGATCCTTCCCACGACGCTGTACACGAGCGACGAGTTCCACGACTTCGAGCGCGAGGCGATCTTCGCTCACGAATGGCTGTGCGTGGGTCGCGACTCGTGGCTCCCCGACGTGGGTGACTACTTCACATACACGATCGCCGACGAGCCCCTGATCGTCGTGCGCGACAAGGACCGCGGGGTGCGAGTGCTATCGGCGGTGTGCCAGCACCGCGGCATGGTCGTCGCCGACGGCAGCGGCAACGACACGAAGTTCACGTGTCCCTACCACCATTGGAGCTACGGGCTCGACGGCCGGCTGCTGGGCGCGCCCGCAATGGAGCGAGCGGTCGGGTTCGACAAGTCCGACTACCCGCTGCCGAGCCTGCCGGTCGAGATCTGGAACGGCTTCATCTTCACCAACTTCGACGTCGGCGCCGCGCCGTTGGCGACATCGATCGCGAAGCTGGATCCCTATGTCGCGAACTTCGATCTTGCGAACGCGGTGAGTCCGCCCACGGAGCGCATCGACGACCTTCCGTGGAACTGGAAGGTGATGTTCGAGAACTTCAACGACGCGTACCACGCGACGCGGTTGCACCAGGGCCGGCACGACTTCTGCCCGAGCGAGAACGCGTCCTTCACGGCTTGGGACGACGCCGACAACGCGATCGTGCGCACCAACGGTTTCACGCACATGGACGCCGGGTTCAACGCGACTGGCCGAGCGATCATGCCGATCTTCCCGAACATCACCGACGAAGAGCGTTGGAGGGTGACGTTCGCGCTCATCCCGCCGACGCTGTGCCTCGGCTTGTCTCCCGAAGAGGTCTTCTACTTCATCGTGGTGCCGAAGGGTGCCAACATGATCGCGATCGACATCGGCTATTGCTTCGACCGCACCGCGTGGGAGCACCCGCTCTTCGACCTGTTGTTCGATCAGGCGCAGGCGGGCGTCAAGATCTACAACGACCAGGACATCTACGCCGACACGATGGTGCAGCGAGGCCTACGGTCTCGGTTCGCAACTCGCGGTCGCTACTCGTACCAGGAGGAGACGCACCATCAGCTCAACCGCTGGCTCGTGCGGCGCTACCGCGAGCACTGGCCCGCGGCGCCGGGCAACGGCCGGCACTGACACCGTTCAGCGCCGGCCGAGAATGCCGCGGTAGCGGATTCCTGCGAGCGGGTCGATCCCGACGCCGCTGGCGCGCATGAGGTCGCGCACGCGGTTCGGTCCGAGGTTGGTCTGGGTGACCTTCACGCCGAGGGGGCGCAGCGCGTCGTGGACGGCGTTCGCGATCGCCGACGGCGAGACGATGATGGCGCCCTCACCCGCTCCTCTGAACCCACCGAGGACTGCGGACGGCGTCTCGCGGTGCACGACTGACGGTCGGGGAACGTCGCCGAACGCCGGGATCGAGTAGTCGAGCATCGTCGCGTTCTGCGGCTGCCCATCGGCGTTGTAGTTGAGCTCTTCCAGCAGGACCGCGCCAACGGCCTGCGCGAACGCACCTTGGATCTGCCCATCGAGCGTCAGCGGGTTGATGACGACCCCGCAATCGTGAACGAGCGTGAAGTCGAGGATCGCCACCTGCCCGGTGTTCGGATCGACCTCGACGAGGGCGGCCGCGGCCGCGCTCGCGTAGGTCGCGGCGACGTTCAGGTGGCCCTTCTCGTCGGGGAACGGGCTCGTGTTGCCGGGGTCGTAGCCGGCGATGACCGACAGACCCATGTCCATGCCCGGTGGCAGCAGGAACGTGTGCAGATAGGCGGCGCCGGCGACGTCGGCGAACGGGATCACCGCTTCGCCGACGTGGAACATGCCATCGGTCACGGTCGTGGCTGCGGGATCCCCTTGGAGGATGTGCGCGGCGATCTGCGACATCTTCTCGCGCAGCTTCTCGGCACCCTGGATCACGGCGCCGCCGGCCATGACTGCGGACCGGCTCCCCCAGGTACCCATCCCGTACGGCACTGCGTCGGTGTCGCCGTCCCGGACGTCGACCTGCTCGACGGGAATCCCGAGCACCTCTGCGGCAACTTGCGCGAACACGGTCTGGTGACCCTGACCCTGCGACTTCGTTCCCAGCGCGATGTTGACGTGCCCGTCGGGCTGCACGGTGATCGCGGCCATCTCGTAGCCGCCGAAGCGCCCGGCGAGCGCGTGGATGTTGGGAGCAGTGGGCTCGACGAGCGACGCGAGCCCGACACCGACGAGGCGCCCCTGTTCGCGCGCTTCGGCCTGCCGCCTGCGCAGCGCGGTGTAGTCGGCCTCGTCCAAGAGTTGCTCGAACTGGTCGATGAAGCTGCCCGTGTCGTACAGCGCGCCCGTCGGCGACAGATACGGACGTGGCTCGTCGGGGATCATGTTGATCCGGCGCACGTCGGCGGGATCCATGTCGAGCTGCTCGGCCACGAGATCCATCACACGCTCGATCGTGAAGTTCGCCTGCGGCTGGCCATAGCCGCGATACCCACCCATCGTCGCCTTGCACGTCGCGGCGACGTAGAGCTCGAACTCGTAGTCCGCGATGGCGTAGGTGCCGGTCATCAGGCTCGTTGTGACGACCGCCGGGCTCGCCCCCATGTAATAGACCTCGGGGTTGCCGCCGTCGGCGATGATCTTCGCCTTCAACCCGAGGACCCGGCCGTCGTTGCGGTACGCGACCTCCACCTCGTGGATCTGCTCGCGCGAATGGATGCCCGCGGTGAGGTTCTCGACCCGGTCCTGCTGCCAGACCACCGGCTGGCGGACCTTCATCGCGAGGAGCGCGACGAGCGACTCTTCGCGGATGAAGTGGGCCTTGTTGCCGAAGCCGCCGCCCATGTCGGGCGCGAGCACGTGGACCTTCGACTCATGGAGCCCGGTGACGTCGGCGATCACCGTGCGCAGGTTGTGCGGTCCCTGCGTCGACGCATATACGGTGAGTCGTCCCGTCGCGGCGTCGTATTCACCGAGTGCGCCGTGACCCTCCATGGGGAAGCCCGCGATGCGGTGGTGCGTGAACCGTTCCCGGAGCACACCGTCGGCCGCCGCGAACGCCTGCGCAACATCACCGCCTCCTCCGGGCATGAACAGGAAGACGTTGTCGTCCCAGTCGTCATAGAGGCGCACGGCATCGGGCGCCAGCGCGGCTTCGGCATCGGCGATCGCGGGCAGCTCCTCGTAGTCGACCTCGATGACCTCGAGCGCGTCCTCGGCGATGTAGCGGCTCTCGGCGACGACCGCGGCGATCGGCTCGCCGACGAACCGGGCCTTGTCGAGTGCCAGGGGGAACCACTGGATCTGCTTCAAGGTCGGGATCATCGGGAGGTGATGGTGGAACGGCTGCGCGAACTCGGCGATCTCCCGGCCGGAGAAGGCACCGATCACACCCGGCAAGGCGACGGCGTTGCTCACGTCGACACTGCGGATCCGTGCGTGGGCGAACGGGCTGCGAAGGATCGCGACATGCAGGAGATCGGGGCGGCGGACGTCGCCCAGGTATTCGCCCTGACCGGTGAGGAACTTCTCGTCTTCGAAGCGTGGAACCCGGTCGCCGATCCCGCCCTTGCGGACGCCCGTGGGGGTATCGGTCGTGGTGGTCGCCGTCATCTCGTGCTCCTGTCAGACGACCGAGCCCGAGCGGGCCGCGGCCTCGATCGCGTCGACGATGCCGGCGTATCCGGTGCAGCGACAGAGGTTGCCCGACATCCCCGCTTCGATCTCGTCGCGCGACGGTTGTGGGTTGCGACGGAGCAACTCGATCGCGGTGAGGACCATGCCCGGTGTGCAGAAACCGCACTGCAGACCGTGCTGCTCGTGGAACGCTGCCTGCAGCGGATGGAGGGCACCGGGGGCGCCGACGCCTTCGATCGTGGTGATCGCCACACCGTCGGCCTGGACGCCGAACATGAGGCACGACCGGACTCCGAAACCGTCGACCAGCACGGTGCATGCTCCGCACGCGCCCTGTTCACACGCAGCATGGGTCCCTGTGAGCCCGATCTCGTCGCGCAGGACGTCGAGCAGCAGCACACGCGGCTCGAGATCGACGTCGACCTGGTCACCGTTCACCGTGAACGTGACGTGCTTCGTCATGCCGCGCGTCCTTCCGTTGCCTCGCTCCACGCCTCGCGTAGTGCCTCGACCGCGAGCAGCTGAGCGAGCTCCACGCGATAGGGGCCGGACGCGTGCACGTCGTCGGTCGGCGTCACCAGGTCGGCGACTCTGTTCACGACGTCGCGCAGACCGGTGTCCGAGAGCTGCGTCCCGGCCAGGTGCTCGGTCGCGGGTGTGAGATCGACAACCGTCGAGCCGACACCACATCCCGCCATGCGGACGCCGGCGATGGTGCCGGAACCATTCCGCTCGAGCGCCACGCCGATCCCCGCCAGCGCGAAATCGCCGTGACGCGGCGCGAACTCTCGGAACGCGTACCCCGCGCCCGGGCGGCGAGTGGGGATGTCGACGCTGACGACGAGTTCCCCGGGGCGCAACGAGGTGGTGAAGAAGCCCTCGAAGAACTCGGCGATCGGAATGCTGCGCGCTCCGCTCGCGCTTTGCACGTTGACCGTCGCGCCGAGCACGAGACATGCGGCGGAGATCTCGGCCGCGGGATCGGCGTGCGAGAGGGAGCCACCAATCGTCGCTCGGTTGCGAATCTGCGGGTGCCCGACGAGCGATGCCGCGCGTGACAGCAGCGGCAGCGCGTCGGCGATCTCCACGTCGAGCTCGAGGCGCCGGTGGCGGGTGAACGCGCCGACCCGTGCCGATGTGCCGTCGACGGTGAAGCTGGACAGCTCGTCGATGCGGTTGCAGTCGACGAGCATCGTGGGACGCGCGAGCCGCAGGTTCATCATGGGCACGAGGCTCTGGCCGCCCGCGAGCACTCGGGCTTCCTCGTCAGAGGAGAGCGCGGCCAGCGCGGCGTCGACCGAGGTGGGAACGACGTAGTCGAAGGATGGCGGCTTCATGGATGCCGGCTCACGCCGAGATCTGGCCGGGTTGCGGCCGGGCGAGGCCGTTCTTCTCCGCGTATTCGCGGATGCGCTTGTAGAGCCAGCGGTTGAGCTGGACGACGGTCGTCTCCTTCCAGGAGAACGGTCCCCGAGGAGCGAAACGGGAACGCACGCCCTTCTGCACCGCGGTGTCGGCGACGACGTCCTGGTCGTTGTACATCATGATCCCGTCGACGATCCAGTCGATGCGCTTGCCGAAGTTCTCGAGCTCGAGCGCGTCCGGCGGGACACACAGACCCACGCGGATCGTCACCTGATTCGCACCATGCGGCAGGACGAGGAAATAGAACATGTGGTCCGGGACGAGCCCGAGCGGCATCATCGGCGGGATCATCGCGAACATGACGCGGTTGCGTTGCTCTTCGGTGAGCGTTCCGATCGGGTTCAGCAACGCCTTGTGAATCGGGTTGAACGCCGCGTCCTTACGGTCGAAGCCGGTCGGATGCATGATCGCGTTCTCGTCCGGCGAGTGTTCGATGAATCCGTGGCCGAGAGCGAAGTCGTGAATGCCCTTGTGGAGGTACGCGTTGTGGTACGGCTCCATGAAGTTCTCGAGCATCACCTTCCAATTCCACGGATAGTCGGTGAAGTCAACAGTTGGCAGGCTCACCATATTGGCGACGTCGTAGTTCTCCATCTCTCGCTCGAGCTGCACGAGCGTTGGGGCGAGCGGTTCCGCGTCCGGGTCGAAGTGCACGAACACGAATCCCTGCCAGAGCTCGACCTTGAGCTGGGGCAGGCAGATCGAGTCCTTGTCCCAGTGAGTCTTTTGCATCTCCGGCGCACTGAGCAGCCGCCCGGTTGTGTCGTACGACCAGTAGTGCAGCGGGCAGCGGAACCGATTGTGCTCGAGCGAACCCGTCCCTTCGACCAGCAGGTGCCCGCGGTGCCGGCAGACGGCCGACATGACGCGGATTTCGCCCGAGTCGTCACGCACGACCATCAGCGGGTCGTCGTTGATCGTGATCGTCATGTAGTCGCCGGGATTGGGGACGAGATCGGCGCGGCCGACGCACAGCCACGAGTTGTCGTAGATCGCCGTCTTCTCGAACTCGAACCATTCCTCCGAGCAATACGTGTACGGCGGCATGTACTTCGCGTCGGCAACGTCGATCGTTGACTGTTCGAGGTCGGCGAGCACCGCGTCGTTGACAAGGTGCCGGATGCGATCGGGCGGCTGGGCCACGCGTCCTCCTCGAGACCTGAACGAGCCGTTCACTCGGCCTGGTTGTCAGACCATAGGCAGTGGCGCGGACGCGGTCAAGACGCTCAGCGTCGCGCCGCGGCCGCCCGGTACCGCTTGATCAACCACCGATTGAACTGCGAGAGCACGGACTCCTGCCACGAGTACCGGCCGCGCGGTGCATAACGCGACCGGAGCCCGACCTGCACGGCCGTGTTCGTCGGCAGGTCCTGGTTGTTGAAGAGCGACACGCCGGCGACGGCCGCGGTCAGGAGTTGTTCGAACAGCGGATGTTCGAGCGTCGCCGGCGGGAAGATGTACGCCATCGACAGCGAGTGCGTCTCGGCGGACGTCGGATTGACGACGAACCAGAACGCGGAGTCCGGCTGCAAGCCGAGCAGCAGCGTCGGCGGCACGTACGCGAAGACGAGTTGGCGGCGGTCCTCGTCGGTGAGCGTCTCGATGATGGGGAAGAGGGCCTGAAACGTCGGGTTGAAGCCGCCGTCGACGTTCGTGGTGCCCATGTGACCCAACAGCGCGGCGCTGTCTGCTTCGTACGGCGCGTACGACACGAGCGAGCTCGGGGCGAAGTCGTGAATCCCCTTGTGCAGCCGGTCGGGGTGGTACCCCTCCATGAAGTTCTCGACCATGACTTTCCAGTTGAACGGCAGATCGGGAACGGTCATCGGGTCGACGGTCACCATCTCGTCGATGTGGTAGTTCGCGATCTCCCCGTCGAGTGCGCTGAGCTTCGGGGCGAGCGGCGCCGCCTCGGGGTCGAAATTCACGAAGACGAAGCCGTTCCACACCTCGACCTTCGGCTGACCGAGTCGGACGTCACTGCGTGAGAAGCCCGCCGTCTGCTGCATCTCGGGTGCACCGATGAGGCGACCGTCGAGGTCGTACGTCCAGTAGTGGTACGGGCAGCGGAAGGTGCGGCAGTTGCCCGTCGCCTCGGGCGGCGGGGCCGTCCACTCCGACTCCGGCCGGTCGGCCGGCGCGGTGATGATCATCCCTCGGTGTTGGCACACCGCCGAGAGCACGGTGACGTCACCATTGGGCTTGCGGACGACGATCAGCGGTTCGCCGGCCATCGTGATCGTGAAGAAGTCGCCGGGGTTGGGCACCTGGTCGACGCGCCCGAGGCAAAGCCACTCGGCGCCGAACACCGCGTCGAGCTCGTAGGCGAAGAACTCGGGATCGGTGTAGCAGGCCGCGGGCAGCATCACGCCGCTCGTGAAATCCCGATCCGACGCGTCGAGTTCCGACAGCTGCACCCCTCCGGCGCGCTCGTCCTGCATCACCATGCTCGCCACCCCTTCGCCGGCAGCCCGTCGGAGCACGGACCGACCCCGTATGGTCTGACAGTCTGGTCGTGACGCATCGCGGGGACAAGGCCAATGCCCGCGCCTCGGCGCAGATCTCACCCGATTCGGATGGGGCCGCGGCATCGCGCGCGGACGAAGTGCTCGGGAGTGCTCGGATCATCGAACGACCAGACGCAGAGCGCGAAGCGTGGAGTGCCGTCGATCAGGCCCGCGTCGTCTGCGGACGGAGCCGCCCGCATCGCCTCGCCGGCAGTCCAGATGCGCCCGGCGTCGGTGGTTCGACGTTGCGCCGACGCGACGACCTCCAAGTTGCGGCCGGGAGTTCTTGACCATCGCGCGGCGCGTGCGTACGCTCCGTCCCCCAGATGGTCAGACCAACAGACGATGGAGGACGGGACGCCTTCGCTGTTGCCCTCGCTACTTCGCGAGCACGGGCCGAGACGCCGTTCACGCCTCTCGGTCGACGACTCGCGGTGAATGGTCTCGCATCAGTGCCGGTGCTCATTCTGCAAACCCAGCAGGCAGGGGAAAGGTGAAGCCATGAGTGGCAAGGGCAAGGGGCTTGTAGCGGTCGTCGCGGCATTGTCGATCGTTGCCGCCGCGTGCAGCAGCTCGACCAAGTCAGGTTCGTCGTCGACCACCTCGGCGTCGACGACGTCGAGCGGGGAGACGACCACGACGGCAGCCGGCAGCGGGGCGACGTACATGACCCCCGCGCAGGTCGAGGCGTCCTGGGGCGAGTACACGTCGACCCCGCCGGGAGTACCGCTCGCGTCGATCGTGCAGCCCGACTTCTCGGGCAGCGTCAAGTTGACACCGGTCCCGAATGCCGACGTCAACGGCGACGGCAAGGTCGTCCTCGCGATCGCGACCGTCGGCGACTCTCACGACCAGGGCTTCTACCAGTCGTTCATCGACAAGGCGCAGGCCTTCGTCAACCGCTACAAGAGCGACGGATGGTCATTGATCGTCGTCGACCGGGTGAATCCGGCGGACGCTGCGCAGCAGGTCAAGAACCTGTGCCAGCAGGGTGCCGACTTCGTGGCGCTCGGCGACAGCCAGCTCGCGGATGCGATTCCCGCGTTCCAGTCGGCGGAGTGCTCGAAGACGGCCGCCTACGTCGAGGGCACCGTCCCGCAGCAGCCGTTCTTCGCCCAGTCGCAGGACAGCATTCCGGGCGTGCTCTACTCCGCGGGCGTCGCGGCCGGCCTGCTGCTCAAGCAGGAGAACTCGACCAAGGCCGGGTTCGTCACCGGGCCCGAGCTCGACTTCTCGAAGCAGGCCGCGAAGTTCTTCGAACTCGGTGTAAAGGCCGAAGTGCCGAGCGCCACCGTGGTCGACACCTTCACCGGTGACTTCGACGACTCGGCCAAGGGCCAGGAAGCCGCCAAGTCGCAGATCTCGCAGGGCGTCAAGGTGATGTACCCGTACCTCGGTGGAGCGACGAACGCGGCGGTGAAGGAAGCCAACTCGGCCGGCGTGCTCACCCTGACGCCGGGCAACTACCGCTGCGACGACACGCAGTACAAGTTCGCGGTGTCGGTGATCTTCGATCCGGGCTACTACATGCTGCCGTTCCTGCAGAAGTTCCATGACGGCCAGTACCAGCTGGGTGAGAACGCGGTGTACTTCGCGGGTCGCACGCCGGACCCGACGGTCATCATGTGCAACCCGACGGACGCGCAGAAGCAGGTGCTCGCCCAGACGATCTCCGATATCGGTGCGGGAAAGATCGATGCCGAGAAGCTGGCGGCGGGCTGACGGCGACTGCATCCAAGCGGTGACATGAGTCGCACGACACGTACGACGACCGAGACGGGCGGGCAAGGGTCAGCCCCCTCCCCGCCCGCGGTCGAGATGCGCGGGATCACCAAGCGCTTCGGTTCGGTGCTCGCGTGCGACGCAGTCGACGTCACCGTGAAGCGCGGCGTGATCCGTGGTCTTCTCGGGCAGAACGGTGCCGGCAAGACCACGCTCATGCGGATGTTGACCGGATTGTTCCCGCCGGACGCGGGCACGATCCGAGTCGACGGTGTCGAACAAGACATCACCGATCCGCTGCGCGCTTCGAACCTCGGTATCGCCATGGTGCACCAGCACTTCAGCCTGATCGACGCGCTGACCGTGTGGGAGAACGTCACACTCGGCGAATCGGGACGCGTCGATCGGCGCGGAGCGATCGAGCGAGTCGAGCAGATCGCCGGGCGCTACGGCCTCGACATCGACGCTCACTCGCGTGTCGATGACCTGAGCACCGGCGCGCGTCAGCGCGTCGAGATCGTGAAATGTCTGCGGCGCGATCCCTCGGTCGTGGTCCTCGACGAGCCGACGTCGGTGCTCACCCTCAACGAGTCACGCGTGCTGTTCGCGGTGTTGCGGCGTGTCGTTCAGGATGAAGGCAAGGCGGTCGTCCTCATCAGCCACAAGCTCGACGAGATCCTGGAGGCGACCGACGAGGTCACGATCATGCGCGACGGCAGGGTCGTGCGCGAGATGCGTACCGCCGATGCCGACGCCAGAATCCTTGCGCGGGAGATGGTGGGACGTGAGGTCACCCTGCGCAGCGAGGCCGCCGCCCTTGGCCTCTTCGACGAAGACATCGGCGGGGCGACGACTGCACTGCACCTGCCCGACTCGTCGGCGACCCCCCCGCCGGTGCGCGCGTACTCGGCCCTGCCGGGAGCAGGTGCCGTGGCCGTCGAACCGAACGGCGATCACCCTGTCGCGGCACCGACGGATCCGGCGCTTCGGTTGACCGACGTCCGCGTGATCGGCCCCACGGGACGCCCGGCGCTCGACGGACTGTCGCTCGAGGTCTACGCGGGTGAGATCCTCGGGATCGCCGGTGTCGAGGGCAACGGCCAGACCGAGCTCGGCGACCTGCTGGCCAGCCTGCTCGAGATCGAATCGGGTGCGGTCGAGGTCGACGGCGAGACGATCGTGTGCGGCCGGCCCGGCTGCATGCTGCGCGCGAGTGTCGGGGTGATCCCCGAAGACCGTCACAACTCGGGCTGCGTGCTTTCGATGAGCGTGGCCGAGAACCTCGTCATGAGCGACCTCGAAACGATTGCGCCACGACGGGTCCTGAGCATTCGCAAGATGCGCCGGCACGCGGCGCGGCTGATCCGCGAGTTCGAAATCGCGTGCCCCTCGCCCGACACGCCCATGTCCTCGCTGTCGGGCGGAAACCAGCAAAAGGTCGTGCTCGCGCGCGAGCTCTCGCGCAAGCCCAAGGTCCTCGTTGCCGCGCAGCCCACGCGGGGTCTCGACGTCGGCGCGATCGAGTACATGAACAATCGAGTCAAGGCCGCGGCAGACGAGGGCGTCGCGGTGTTGCTGATCTCGGCTGAGCTCGAGGAGATCCTCGCCATCGCCGACCGGATCGCCGTGATGTACCGGGGTCGGGTCATCGGCGAGATGAAGCGGGGTGAGGTCGATCTGGAACGCCTCGGCCTGATGATGGGAGGCCATGAGGCATGACCTTCATCGATCACGACGTCGACCTCACGATCGACTTCGAGCCCGAGCAGGACGCGCCGATCCCGACGCGCGAGATCCGCTATCGCCGAACGCTCCTTCTGGTCATCGTGTACATCGTCTCCATCTGCAGTGCCCTGGCACTCTCGGCAGCGCTCCTCGCAACGACGAATCACTCGCCCCATGCCGCGTTCGAGGCGATGTACACGGGCGCGCTCAAGACCCGCGGCGCCTGGGGGCGCACGTTGGAACAGGCGAGCCCGCTGCTGCTCGTCGCGCTCGGCAGCATCATTGCGAACCGCGCCGGGGTCTTCAACATCGGCCAGGAGGGCCAGCTGCTCATCGGCGCGATGGCGGGAACGCTCGTCGCGCTGCACGTGCACGGACCGCACGAGCTGATCCTGATCCTGACGCTCGTCGCCGCCTTCGTCGGCGGCGCGTTCTGGTCGGGCATCGCGGCGGTTCTCAAGATCTGGCGCAACCTCGACGTCGTGATCACGACGCTGCTGTTGATCTTCATCTCGCAGGAATTCGTGCAGTTCGCGGTTACCCGGACGTGGTTCCTGCAACAGACCAACAATCTCGGTATCGCGGCACCGCAGTCCAACGTCCTCGCGAACAACCTTCGCATGCCGGTGTTCGGTTCGCCTCCGAAGTTTTACCTCCAGAGCGGCTTGCTCGTCGGTATCGGCCTCGCAATCGTCGTCGGCTTCCTCCTTGCTCGCACCCGTTGGGGATTCCGCCTCAAGTTGCTCGGCCACAATCCCAACGCGGCGCGCCACGCGGGGGTCAGCGTCGTTGCCGTCGGCGGCGCTGCGCTCCTCCTCTCGGGTGGCTTCGCCGGGCTCGCGGGTGGCGTCATGCTCACGAGCACCGTCTTCTCGTTGCAGCCGGGCATGGCGAACAATTTCGGCTGGGATGGCCTGCTCGTCGCGCTCGTGGCTCGCAACCGGCCGGTCGCTGTGGTGTTCGTCGCCCTCTTCTTCGGCGCGCTCCGCGCCGGCGGTGGATTCCTCGCGACGACGGGCATTCCGAGTTATCTCGTCGACGTGATCCAGGCCTTCTTGGTCCTGTCGACGTTGTTCCCCTCCATGGTGCTCGGCTGGGTCGACCGGCGGCGGGTGCAACCCGCCGCTCGCCCACCCGCGGGCAGTTCCGACATCCCCCAGGTCGCGGCCGCGAGGTGACCGAATGAGTGCCACCGGTGACGTCACTACGATCATGTCGAGCGCGGTTCGGCTCAGCGTTCCGTTGGTCTTCGCCGCGACGGGCGAGTACGTCGCCGAGCGCGCCGGTACCCTCAACATCTCGGTCGAGGCCATGATGCTCGGCGGTGCCTTCTTCGGCGTGTGGGGCACCTCGGCGACGGGCAGCGTCGGTGGTGGCCTCTTGATCGGTCTGGCGGCGGGCGTCGCCGTAGCGCTCGTGCAGGCGAACCTGAGTCACCGATTGACGGCCAATCCCTTCGTCGTCGGCCTGACGCTCAACGTGCTCGTTCTCGGGCTCACGAGCTTCCTCTTCGAGACGTGGAAGATCACGCCGAAACAGGCGGGCGTCCTCAGGATTCCCGTTTTGAACCACATACCGGTCGTCGGCAAACCCCTGTTCGTCGAGCGATGGCCTGCGTTCCTGCTGTTCCTGATCGTGCCCTTCGTCTGGTGGCTCGTGCAGCGCAGCCGTTTCGGCCTCGAGGTGCGCGCAGTGGGCGAGCGACCGGAAGCGGCCGATGTGAGCGGCATTCAGGTCAACAAGCGTCGCCGCCAGGCCATTTACTTCTGTGGTGCGATGACGGGATTCGGAGGCGCGTTTCTCTCGGTCGCGTCGGTGGGCCTCTTCAACGAAGGCATGACCGCCGGTCGCGGATTCATCGCCATTGCCGCGGTGATCTTCGGTGGCTGGACGCTACGCGGCACGATCCTCGGTTGCTTCCTGTTCGGTGGTGCTGACGCGCTGCGCCTCGCGTTGCCTTCGCTCGGCGTCAAGATCACCCCGGAGTTACTCATCGCCGCTCCTTACCTGCTGGCGATCATCGCAATGCTGTTCTTCGCCAAGCGAAACCGTCAGCCGGCCGCTCTCTCCCAGCCGTTCGTGCGCGGCGTCTGAGGGATGCGCGCGCTCGTCACCGGCTGCAGCTCGGGATTCGGGCTCGAGACTGCGATTGAATTCGCGCGGCGCGGCCACGACGTGGTCGCCAGCATGCGTGATCTCTCGAACCGCGATGCGCTCGACCTGGCAGCCGGTGACGCGGGCGTTCGCGTCGAGCTGGTGCAGTTGGACGTGACCGACGCGGCGTCCGTCACGGCCGCGACCGAGGCCGCATCGAGGGTCGGCTCGATCGACATCGTCGTCAACAACGCCGGCTTCCAGATCTGGGCGCCCCTCGAGGAGACGACCGACGACGATGTCGTGCAGCAGTTCGACACGAATGTGACGGGGCTCGTCCGCGTGATCCGGGCGGTCCTGCCGTCGATGCGGGCCCAGGGCGGCGGCATCATCGTGAATGTGTCTTCAGTGGTGGGCATGACCGGCTCCCCGTTCGAATCGCTCTACTCCGCGAGCAAACACGCAGTGGAGGCACTCAGCGAGTCGCTCCACTTCGAGGTGCGACCGTTCGGCATTCGCGTCGTGGTGATCGAGCCGGGCGGTTACCCGACCGCCTTCGCGCGCAATGCGAAGATCGGAGCGCGATTCGATCCTGAACGGTCGCCCTACGCGCCCGGATACCGAGCGTGGACCGAGGCGCTCTCGCGTACCGAGGGCCACGCTCACGGCGATCCACGCCGCGTGGCGTGCGCGATCGCGGATGCAGCCGAATCCGACAACCCCCGCCTCTACTGGCCCGTCGGCGCCGAAGCCGAGCTCGTCGACTCGTTGCGGCGGCCCGTGCCGTTCGAGGACTACGAACACTCGTTGCGCACCACGCTCGGCTGGTGGGACTAGGAGAATCTGTGCCACGAGGTCCCGATGTCGACGCGCGGGGAGAATCGTTCGTGAACGCGGCGCGATGACAGCGCGCCTGCGATTTCTCGGGGTGGCCGGTGTCGAGCTCGTCTCACCCGGGGGCGTCCATGTCGTCGTCGACCCCTGCCTCTCCGGTGTCAGCGCGATCGGCGTGGCGCCGAGCCCGGTTGAGCTCTCCGAGCTCGACGCGACCGACGCCGTTCTCGTCAGCCACGGCGCGCGAGATCATTACGGCGACGCTCCGACGATCGCACAGCGTTCCGGCGCGACCGTCGGGTGCGCGCCCGATGTGCGGCTGCGACTGCTTCACGACGGCGTCGCCGACGCGCAGATCCGCAAGCTGCTGCCGGGCGTGCACTGGCGCGTCGACGACGTCACCGTCAAGGCGCTGCCCGCGTGCCACATCTCGATGCACGAGGTCGACGGCGCCTGGGTCTCCGGTCCACCGCTCTGCTTCCTGATCGACGTCGGCGGGACGAAGATCTTCCATGCCGGCGACACCGCGCTGTTCGGCGACCTGCGCATGTTCGGCGAGTTGCACCGCCCGGATGTCGCACTGTTGCCGATCGGCGCCACGGAGGCGGGCGTCGAGTTCATGCCGCCAGAAGACGCCGCGATCGCGCTCGACTGGCTAGGGGCGCGCATCGTCGTTCCGATGCACTACCCGGCCGGATCCGGAGCTGAACACGTCTTCACCGACGCGGTCCGAGCCCGCGGTCTCGATGCCCGCATCGAGGCCCTCGCTCCGGGAAGCGTGCTCGAATGCGCGTAGCCGCAAGTCACCGGGGGTCGCGGGTGTAAACGGACTCAGGCCATCGGCTGCTGACAACCAACTCTCATCCGTACATACCAGAAGGACATGCAATGGCGATAAGAACGGTCCAGACGGCGGTTGTCGCCGTGCCGCTGCGCGAGCCGACGGCGTTCGCGACGACGGTCGTGAACGCGCGCGAGTACGTGATCGTCGCGATCGAGGACGACGACGGCGCAGTGGGCGTCGGCTTCACGATCGGCGGGCGCATCCCCGGAGACGGCGGTGTGATCCGCGGCGCGGTCGACCTGCTCGGCACGCTCATCGTCGGCGACGATCCCGCGCCCGGGACGGTGTGGCGCAAGCTGTACGACACGTCGATTCTGCTCGGCCGGCGTGGCGCCGCGACGCGGGCGCTCGGTGCGATCGACATCGCGCTCTGGGACCTGCTCGGTCGGCGCACGGGCCTGTCGCTGTGTCGGCTGCTCGGCGGCGGGCCGGCCGAAGTGCCGTGTTACGCGAGCGGCGGCTACTACCGCGAGGGAAAGGGTCTCGACGGGCTTGCCGCCGAGGTCGGTCGCTACGCGGCGAACGGCTTCACGTCGTTCAAGATCAAGGTCGGTCGCATGAACCCGATCGACGACGCCGAGCGAGTGCGCGTCGCGCGTGAGACGGTCGGCCCGCACGCCCGTCTTGCGCTCGACGCCAACAACGCCTGGCGGGACGCGGCTTCGGCCATCGCCGCGATCCGCCGTTTCGAGGCCTACGACCCGTGGTGGATCGAGGAGCCGGTGTCGCCCGACGCCGTCGAAGCGAGCCGCGCCGTCGCCGAGGCGGTTCGGATGCCGGTCGCAACCGGCGAGATCGAGGCGACTCGTTGGGGCTTCAAGTCGCTGCTGGACGCGGGCGCCGCGGCCATCCTGCAAGCCGACGCAACCGTTGCCGGTGGCGTGAGCGAGTGGATGCGCATCGCGCACCTCGCGTCGGCGCATGACATCCAGATCGCCCCGCACTGGATGGCGAACCTTCACGTGCAGCTCGTCGCAGCCGTCGACAACGGGCTGACGGTTGAGTACTTCCACCTCGACGAGGACATCTTCAACTTCGAACGGCTTGTCACCGAACCTCTGCGCGTACGCGACGGAATGCTGGTGCGGCCCGAGCGTCCCGGGCATGCGGTGGTCTTCGATCCCGGTGCCGTCGACGAGTGGACGGTCGCAGGTGGGGTGCCGCTGCTCAAGGAGGTGAGCTGATGCGATTCGCGACGGTCGCCCCCGAAGGCAGGAGCGCGGTCGCGGCCGTCGTGCGCGATGGCACGTACGCGACGATCGACGGATGCGTCCTGCTCGAGCTGATCGCCACGGGCGAAGCGGTCGAGCGCGCGGCGTCGGCCTCGACGCTGCACGACGGCCGCGCTGTCGCGCCGTGGATCCGAGCCGGCAAGATCATCGGCATCGGGCTCAACTACGCCGACCACGCTCGCGACCTCGACGTGGCTCTACCCGTCGAACCGGCCACGTTCCTCCGGCCGACGACAGCGGTCACCGGCCCCGGTGATCCCATCCGGTTGCCGCCGCAGTCGGAGCGGGTGACGGCCGAAGCCGAGCTCGGGCTCGTGATCGGCCGCCGATGCTCCGACGTCTCCCCTGACGACGCACACGACTTCGTGTTCGGGTACACGTCGATCATCGACGTCACCGCCGAAGACATCCTGCGCCGCAATCCGCGCTTCCTCACGCGTTCGAAGAGCTTCGACTCGTTCTTCCAGTGGGGCCCGGTCGTCGTCACCATCGACGAGGTGCCCGATGTCGACGCCCTCGAGGTGCGTACTGTCGTCAACGGCTCGGTGATGGCGGCGAACTCGGTTGCCAACATGACGTTCGGTCCCTTCGAGCTCGTCTCGTTCCTCTCTCACGAGATGACCCTCGAGCCGGGCGACATCATCTCCACCGGAACGCCCGGTGCGGCAGTCATCACCGCGGGCGACGTGGTCTCGTGCGAGATCACCGGGTTTCCCACGCTGAGCGCACCGGTGGCGCAACGATGAGCGATCAGGCACGCGTCGTCATCGCCGCCGCGAGCCAAGGCCTCGGGCGCGCGATCGCCACCGACTTCGGTCGGCGCGGCGCGCGCATCGTCGTTGGCGCGCGTTCCGAAGCCGGATTGCAGGAGACGGTCGATCTGGCGCGCGCGGCGGGTGCAGCGTCGGCGGCGTGGCGACCGCTCGACCTTCTCGACGCCCAGTCGGTTCGCGCGTTCGTCGAGGGCGCGGTGACGGAACTCGGCGGGATCGACACGCTCGTGGTGAACTGCGGCGGGCCACCCACCGGCAACTTCGACGACCTCGACGACGCCGCCTGGCAACAGGGGTTCGAGCTGGTGCTGCTCAGCGCGGTCCGGCTCGTGCGCGCGGCCCTCCCCGCCCTGCGCCAGAGCGCGCGGGCCTCCATCGTGAACGTGCTCGCCACCAGCGCGAAGGAGCCGTCGCCGGGTCTGCTGCTGTCGAACACGTTCCGGCCCGCGGTCGCCGGGCTGGCAAAGACGATGAGCGATGCGCTCGCACCCGACGGCATCCGGGTGAACAGCGTCCTGCCGGCGGCCGTGCTCACGAGCCGCGTCGAGCAGCTCGCGGCCCGCGCCGCGGAACGCGCCGGTACGTCGACGGCCGACGAGCTCGACCGCCGCGCGCGCTCCATTCCGATGCGGCGCCTCGGGGATCCGGCGGAGCTCGCGGCGACCGTCGGATTTCTCGCGTCGGCGGAGGCCGGCTACATCACCGGCATCACCGTGCCGGTCGACGGTGGTGCGACGCGCAGCATCACCTGACGAGCAACGCGCGATCGGCTCGGTCAGACGACGCCGAGCTTCGGCTCGAGATTCATCAGTCGCCGCCACTCCTGGAGATAGGCGCGCATCGGCGTGTCGGCGGTCACCGGCGCGCGGATCACGCCCCGGTCGTCGACCTGTTCGGCGCCGGGGCGCAGGCCCTTGCTCGTATCGACCCACTCCATCTCGGGGATCTGCAGACCCTCGTGGCACCGCTCGTAGATCTCGAGGTCGTCAGGGTTCCCCATCGTGGGAAAGTCTTCGGCGATCCGCATGCGTAGCCGATTGATCTCGTCCGGTGCTCCCTTGGCGGCGCACACCCAGAACGACAGGCGGGTACGGTCGACGGCGAACGGCTCGACGATCTGCAACTGGTTCCCGAGGATCAGCAGGTTCGGGAAGATCGACAGATTGACGCCCGAAGTCGGCGCGATCTCGAGGAAGGCATCGGCATCGGCGCCGATGCGGTCGCGAAGCGCGGCCTCGTAGTACTCGGAGCCGGGAAGCGGTCGCTGTGCGGGCCAGAAACCTTTGGTCATCGACGGTCGCTGATCGACGAAGACGTGCCCGTTGCCGAGATCCTCGCCGTACATCGGAGTGCGATCCGGATCCTGACCGAAGCCCGAGAGCACACGGCCACCCCCGTATCGCTGCTGCGACATCTCGAGGAACGAACGGTGCACGAACGTCGGATGAAGCCCGTCGCCGGCGTTGTCCCAGGCGAGTTTCCAGTTGCCGCGGTACAGCATGCGGTGCGGATGCGACCGCACGACGATCTCACGCTCGGGCGAGCGGTCGACCCACTCCGCGATCCGGTCCTGCGCGGGCTGCCCGAGGAACTCGGCGAGGGTCGGCGCGTCGGCGTTGAGGGTCCCGAAGATGAGGCCGCGGAAGGTGTCGACGCGCGGCAGCGCACCGAGGTGATACGCGTCGCGGTCGAGGTCGTCCCCGTAGCCCTCGTCGAACGGCACGTTGACCAGAGCACCGTTGTTCGCGTACGTCCAGCCGTGGTACGGGCACGTGAACCGCTTGGAGTTCCCGCACTCCGCTTCGCAGACCGTCGAGGCCCGGTGCGCGCACCGGTTCACGAGCGCGTGGATCGCGCCGTTCGCGTCGCGCGTCACGATGATCGGCCGGAGGCCGAGACGGGTGGTGACGAAGTCGTTCGGGTTGGGGATCTGGCTCTCGTGAGCCAGGTAGACCCACGTGGCACCGAAGATCTTCGTCATCTCCTCGGCGAAGATCTCGGGCTCGACGTAGACGCTTCGGTGCACGCGCCGGGGCTGCACCAAGTCGTCGTAGTGATACCGGCCCGGTGAGAGCACGTCGTCGATCATGGTTCGATCCTCTTTCACACGACGAAGCTGATGTTACCGACCGCGTGGTCGGCGTCGACGAGGTGCACGATGCGGCTCTTGAGCCGCATCGTGCCGGCGACCGGGACGAAGGCGTGGTCCTGGCGGCCGACGAAGATCTGCGTGTTCGCGCGCCGGAACTCGTGGATGATGAGGTTCGACCGGCACTCGATGGCGCCCTCTCCCGCCCGCCACGCCTCGACGTTCGTCACCGCACGAACCGTTCGCGATCGGGGGATCTGCGAGTGCGCCCAGCCGGTCGCGAGTCGCGCGATGCGGTCCTCGAGCCGCCGCCGGTCGTCGCACGCGAGCGCAACCTCGGCGCGCGGGTCGCCAATGTCGGGATTGATGGGAACCCAGTAGATGCCGTCGTCGGCGAAGGTCGCGACCCAGGCCTCGTACTGCTGCTCGTCGAGCAGGCGCGCTTCGCGGTAGAGGAGCGTCTCGGCAGTGGCACGCAGCGCGGGATCGGGTTCGTCGCTGCGCCGGCGCATCGTGCGCGCCAGATCGACGAGCTGGTCGAAGCGACTGTCGTCAATGAGGGTCATCGGGAACCGTCCAGCTCGATGAGGGTGCGGGCCAGCACGCGCACGCCGGTCGCGATCGCCTCGACGTCGGTGTGTTCCTCAGGACAATGGCTGCGGCCGCCGCGGGAGGGCACGAAGATCATTCCCGCAGGTGCTAATCCGGCGAGGTGGACCGTGTCATGCTCGGCGCCGCTCGTGACCGCCACCGGCTCGCGGTCTTCGGCGACGACGGCGCGCTCGATCGCCGCCTGAACCGATGCGTGGGTGTCGATCGCCGGCTCCTCCGATGTCCAGTGCACCTCGGCCGCGCACCGGCGCTGCTCGGCGGCGTCGAGCGCGATCGACTCGATCGAACGCATCAGCTCGCGTAGTCGCGCCGTGGTCGGGCTGCGAACCTCCGCGACGATGACCGCCCGTTCGGGCACGATGTTGACCGCGCCGGGCGCGAGGTCGATCGAACCGACCGTGATGACGCTCGTCTCGTCGACGCGCGCGAGCTGCTCCCACTCGTACATCGCGTGCGCGGCGCCCGCGGCTGCGTCGCGGCGGTCGAGCATCGACGTCGTGCCGGCGTGGTCGCGCCGTCCGGAGAACACCGCGCGCATGCGGGCGACGCCGACGATCGTCGTGACGACGCCGACGTCGGCTTCCAGCCGGTCGAGAACTGGTCCCTGTTCGATGTGGAGCTCGACGAACGCGCCGATCGACCCCGGCGCCCAGCGCGCATCGACTGCGTCGTGCGCGGTCGTCATCAGTGAGCTGTATGCCTCGGCAAGGGGGACACCGTCGGCACGCACGCTGTCGAGGCACGAGGCGAGCGTTCCCTCGATGGCGCGGCTGCCGATGCAGCTGACACCGAATTCGTTGGGCTCCTCGCCGACGAAGTCGACGACCCGCAGCTCGCGCGCCAGCGTCAACCCCGAGGCACGCAGCATGTGTACGGCCTCGATCGCGCCGACGACTCCCACCACGCCGTCGAAGCGGCCGCCGCCGTGCACCGTGTCGGTGTGCGAGCCGACCACGAGGGCCGGTGCGCCGGGAGCCTGGCCGTCGAGGACACCGATGAGGTTGCCGGCTCCGTCACGGTCGACGCGCAAGCCCGCGTCGCGCATCAGACTCGTGACGAGGTCGCGGCTCGCGAGATAGGGCTCCGAGAAGACTCGTCGCGTCCAGCCCGGATCGTCCGGTGACCGGTACTGCGACAGAGCGTCGATCGCCTCGCCGATTCGGCCGGTCTCGGGCGGGGCGAGAACGGCGGTCACGACGCCACCTTCCCCGGCTGGATCGTCTGGTGCCGGAACGCTTCGGCCGCGTGTGCGCCGGTGCCGGTTGCCGACGTCACGGTCACCTCGACCACGAGCGCGAGCTCGTCCCGTTGTGCCGAACCGAATGGTTGCGGTGTGGTGCTCATCCGAGGCTGACGTTCACTCCCTTCGATCGTTCGTACGACGCAACGCCTACTGCGGACAGACCGCTGCGCCGGCGCGGCATCCCGCGCCCGGCGTTGACGTTGGCGATGAAATGGCAATTGACGTCGACATCGCCGACGTCGAGCTGCTCGGCGAGACGGAACGCGCGGTTGATGTCGCGGGTGAACACCGTCGCGTTGAGCCCGTAGCGCGTGGAGTTCGCGAGCTGCACGGCTTCGGCCTCGGTCGCGAACGGCTGGGATCCGAGTACGGGCCCGAACACCTCGTTCTGCTCGATCTCCGAGCCGGGCCTGACGTCGCGCAGCACGGTGGGGGCGACGAAGGCGCTCGTCAGCCCTCCGGGGAGCACGGGCTCGTGGGCGGGGCTCGCCTCGCCGCTGCGCAGCGCGCGGTCGATGAACCCGCGCACGCGGTCCGCGTGCGCCGCGTTGACGAGCGGGCCGATGAATGTTTGCGGATCGAGAGCGTCACCGACCGGTAGGGAGCTGCCGGCGCCGGCGACACCGGCCACGACGTCGTCGTAGACCGACGCTTCGACGAGCAAACGGCTCCCCGCGACGCACACCTCGCCCATGTTGACGAACGCCGCCATCATCGCCCACGTCACGGCCTGGTCCAGGTCCGCGTCGGCGAAGACGATCACCGGGGCCTTTCCACCCAGCTCGAGGTTCACCTGCTTGAACTGCGGCGCCGCGATCGACAGGAGGCGTTGACCGGTCTCGACGCTGCCGGTGAGGCTCACGACGTCGACGCGCGGGTCGGTCGCCAGTTGCTCGCCGACCGTCTCTCCGCGTCCGAGCACCACGTTGAACACGCCGTCGGGAATGCCGGCGTCGTGCAGGAGGTGTGCGAGCACGGTGAGCGAGCAGGGGCTTTCCTCCGATGGCTTGGCGACGATCGAGCACCCGGCGGCCAGCGCGGCTGCGATCCGTTCGCAGCCCGTGAAGATCGGCCCGTTCCACGGCACGAGCTCGGCCACGACCCCGGCGGGCTCCCGCAGGCGCAGGTTCAGGATGTCGGGCCCGCCCCCGGGAAGGAGCGTCGGCGGGTAACTCGCCTTGCGGACGTCTCCGTGCAGCTCGCGAACCACGGCCGCTGCGTGCGAGAACGCATTCTGAGCCTCGTAGAGGTCATAGGCGATGGCACCACTGATCGCCTTGCCCGTACACAGGCAGTCGAGCGTCGCCAGCTTCTCGGTCTCGGCCCGGATCGCGGCCGCGGCTACTTCGAGCACCTCGGCCCGCCGCGCGAGCGGCATCCGGCGCCACCGGCCGTCGTCGAACGACTGGCGCGCCGCGCCGAGTGCGCCGTCGACCTCGAAGTCGGTCGCTTCGACCCAAGAGGCAAACTCCTCGCCCGTCGACGGGTCGACGAGCGGCATCGCACTCCCCGCCCGCGAGACCTCGCCGGCGATCACCTGACCGTACGGATCGGAGTCGACGAACGTCGGCTCGTAGCGGCCTTCTCGCGCCGTGGTGTGCGTCATGACGTCGTCCTTCTTCGGTGCCGCCGCCGTGCGGATCGCCACGGCGCGGTCACTGCGGTACGACCGCGATTGCTTCGATCTCGATCAGGATGTGTTCGAACGCGAAGCCGACGACGCGCACTGCCGTCGCCGCCGGGCCGGGATCACCGAGGTACTCGAGGCGAACGCGCGTCATGCGCTGCCAGAACTCGTTCTCCTCGGGACCTTCACCCTGGAACTTGTAGTAGGTGTTGAGCTTGACGATGTCGCCCAGGTCGGCTCCCGCTTCCCTCAGCACCGCGCGGATGTTCTCGAAGGTGTGGCGCGTCTGCACCTCGATGTCGTCGACTCCGATGACCTCGCCGCGTCCGCGTGCCGAGATCTGCCCACCGACGAATACGAGATTGCCGACCTTCCATCCCTGCGAGAACGGAGTCGGCATCACCCAGTCCCAGTGCCCCTCGGGCATGATCCGGACGCGTTCCAAGCTACGACCCTCCTGATCGGCGACGGCTGCGATCGCCTCGACCTCGATCAACGTGTCCTGGCGCGCGAACCCGACGACGCGCACGGCGGTCGCGGCCGGTCCCGGGTCCGCGAGGTACTCGAGCCTCACGTCGGTCATCGCCCTCCAGAACGCCGTTTCGTGCGGCCCGGTGCCGTCGAACCGGTAGTACGTGTTCAGCTTGACGACGTCGCCCATCGACGCGCCGCCTTCGGCGAGAACCTTGGCGACGTTGTCGAACACGACCTGGGTCTGGGTCCTGATGTCGCCGATGCCGATGACCTTGCCGTCGAGCCCGATGGGCACCTGACCGCCGACGAACAGGAAGTTGCCGACCTTCCACCCCTGTGAGAAGGGAGTTGGGATGGTCCAATCCCAGTGGCGGGCGGGCATGAGCCGCGTCGTTGACGGGCGCCCGAGCGACATTACGCAGAGGTCGCTCGCGCGTCCGCCTCGCGGTAGCGCTCGACCAGCCACTGGTTGAACTGCACGAGAAAGATGTCCTGTCGCGAGAGCGGACCACGGCGGGCGTAGCGGGAGTGCATGCCCGCCTGCACCGCGATGTTCGCCGGAAGGTCCTGGTTGTTGAACAGCTCTACGCCGGCGACATGCTGGTTGAAGAGCTGCGAGAACAGACGCATCTCGGTGGTCGCACGAGGGAACACGAACGACATCTGCAGCGTGAAGGTGTCGGCGGTGCGCGGCGTGACGAGAAACCAGAACGCGGAATCGGTCGACACTCCGAGCAGCAGACTCGGTGGCACGTAGGCGTAGACCATGTGCCACCGCTCCTCATCGGTCAGCGTGTCGACGGGAGGGAAGAGCGCGCGTTGCGTCGGGTTGAGACCCCGATCGCGGTGCGCCGTGACACCGGCGCCCGCGATCGCGCCGTCGCCGGGGTCGTATTCGGTGAAGATCCCCGACAGCATTGTCTCCTTGTCGGGCGCGTCACCCCGATCGAGGTCGTAGAGGGTGTTGTGCAGCCGGTTGTTGTGGTATCCCTCCATGAAGTTCTCGACCATGATCTTCCAGTTGTACGGCACGTCGACCAGCGTCTCGGGTGCCGTCGAGATCATGTCCTCGAGGTGGTAGTTCTCGAGGATCTTCGTGAGCTTCTGCAGCCGCGGTGCGAGCGGCGGGGCTTCGGCGTTGAAGTTCGTGAAGATGAAGCCGTTCCACACCTCGACGCCGAGCACGGGCAACCCGAAGCCGGCCTTGTCGAAGGCGGTGCGCTCGTGCATCTCGGGGGCGCCCAGCAGCTTGCCCTCGAGGTCGTAGATCCACCAGTGGTACGGGCAACGGAAGGTGCGGGTATTGCCCGTCACTTCCGGGGGGAGTTCGAACCACTCCGACTTCGGCCGGTCGGCCGGGGCGGTGATGCACATGCCGCGGTGCTGGCACACCGACGACATCACGTTGATCCGGCCGTCGGAGCCTCGGTCGACGATCACCCGCTCGCCGCCCGCGAGCGTCGTCGTGAAGAAGTCGCCCGGGTTCGGGATCTGGTCGACCCGACCGATGCACATCCATTCCTGCCCGAATGCCGCCTCGACTTCGAACGCAAAGAAGTCCGGATCGGTGTAGGCGGCGGGTGGCAGCCCGACGGCGTCGGCCGGATCGACGGTGCTCGACGCGAACTCGTCGAGCGGGATCGGCGAACGGGTTGGGCGTCTGGCCATCTGACCACTTCTCCCGGCTCAGCCGCTATGGTCTGACAGACTTACCATAGCCGTGATGCCGGTGACGAGCAACGGCCGCGAGGCTCACGCGAGCTGCTTGAGGAGGCGCTGCTCCACCGTGTCGAGGTGACGAGCGATCGCGGCCGACGCACCCACGACGTCGTTGGAGCGGATCGCCTTGGCGATGCGCTTGTGGTGGTTGCCGGACACCCTGATGACGCGGCTCACCGCTGACTCGTTCTCACTGGCGTAGAGCACTCGCTCGAAGTCCTTCGATTGGAACAGCGCGTCGAGCACTCGGCCGTATATCTCGCCCAGCAGGGCATTGCCCGTGGCGCGCGCGACCGCCCAATGGAAATCGCGGTCGAGCTTCCGGAACTCCTGAATCGGCAGGTCGCTGCGGAAGCGCTCGGCGAGCGCGCTGATCTCGTCACGTTGCTCTTGCGTCGCGCGGCACGCGCAAAGCTCGACGATCGGAAGTTCGATCAGGCGCCGGACCTCGAAGAGTTCCTCCATGCGCTGCCGTCGCAGGTTGATCTCGTCGAGGCCGAGGGCGCGCAGGCCGTCGGTGACGAACGTACGATTGCCGCGCCGCTCGACGAGCCCGAGCGAGATCAGCCCCTGGATCGCCTCGCGTACCGACGTCCGTGCGACGCCGAAATCCTCGCAGAGCTGGCGCTCCGAGGGAAGCTGCATACCGGGCCGTAGCTGGCCCTCGTCGATCTGCGCCCGAATTCGGTCGCGGATCGCAGCCGGCAATGTCCGGCGTTCGAGGGGGCCGAATTGCACACGGTCGATCACTCTGTCCTCCTCGAGAGCACGGTCGCACGAGATCGCGCCATGCCCAGCGTCGGGATCGGTCAGTCCTCCACAGTCACACCGAGATCCTTCGGCGCTCCGTTGTTAATCGCTAGCAGGTCCTGCGGGCACGAGGAGACGACGACGATGACGTCGCGCTCGGCGCGCAGCGCGACCCGGTCTCCTGGCGCCGCGGGCGAGGGCTCGAGGCCAAGCTCGCCGTCGGCGCCGATAGGCACGCGCATGAAGAGATTGACGGGTTGCGGCACGACGCGCATCTCGACCCCGATGTCGCCGAGCGCCTTCCTCAGGTTCTCCTCGCAGCTCGCGTGGCCGTCGACACCGAGCAACTCGTAGCGCTTCGTGTCGCAGGCTGCGATCAGCATGTCGTGGACGCCCGGTGACGTGTCCTCGACGAGTGTGACGATCGGTCGGCGCAGGTTCGAGAGGAACGGTTCGCCGGGTCGCGGGAACAAGCGGCTGCACCCGATGCGCGTGTGATGTGCGCTCAGGTACTCATCGGCCTCGGGGAAGCCGAAGACGAACAGATCGGCGACCTGACCGCCGGCGAGCTGTTCGATCGAAACCCGCTGGCCGGCGCTGACAACGAAGGCTTTGCCTGTTGCTGCGGGAACGACTTCTTGCACGGTGGCTGATTCAGACAACCGAAACCGCCTCTGCTTCGCGATAGCGATCGAGCAGCCACGCGTTGAACTTCGGAAGAAACTTGTCGAGGTAGGACAGCCTACCCCGGGGGGCAAACTGCGAGGCCATGCCGAATTGCAGCGCGACGTTGGCCGGTAAGTCCTGATCGTTGAACAGTTCGATGCCCCGCGCGTACAGCTCGAGTATCGCTGGGAAGTACTTGTCGTCGCTCGTACCGGGCGGGAAGAAGTACCCCATTGACAGCGTGTGCTCACGCGGACCAGTTGGTTCAACCGTGAACCAGAATGCCGAATCGGAGAACACACCCAAGAGGAGCGTTGGGGCGACATACGCGAACACGACTTGCCGGCGTTGCCGGGAGTTCAGCGTTGCAAGCGGTGTGAAAAGCGCACGCTGCGTCGCGTTGACAGCCGGGTCGTCAACCGTCGAATGACCAACGCCGAAGATGGACATGTCGCCGGGTTTGTATGCCGACTGGGTTCCCGCATCACCGGCGTTTCCTTGGCCGTACTCATCAAGCTTCATCAAACGGCTGTGCAACCCGTAGTTGTGGTAGCTCTCCATGAAGTTCTCGACCATGATCTTCCAGTTGAACGGCACCCGCCTCAGAACTTCCGGCGGTTGCGTCGACCATGTGTCGAGCCCGTACGGTTCGAGCACCGCGTCGATCTCGCGCAGTGTCGGCGCGAGGGGCGCCGGGTTCGCGGCGAGGTTCGCGAAGATGAACCCGTTCCAGCACTCGACGTGCAGGCGTGGCAAGCCGTGTTCATCGCGGTCGAAACCGACCGTCCGTTCCATCGAGGGCGCGCCGACGAGCGCACCGTCGAGGTTGTACGTCCACCAGTGGTAGGGGCAACGAAACGTTCGCGCATTGCCCGCGGTCTCGGGGACCGGCTCGAACCACTCCGAGCGTGGCCGCTCTGCCGGCGCAGTGATACACATGCCGCGGTGCTGGCACACGGATGACATCACGTTGATGTCGCCTGACCGTGTGCGCGCGACGATGACCGGCTCACGCCCGGCGAGTGTCGTCGTGAAGTAGTCGCCCGGTGTCGGAATCGTCTCGGCGCGTCCGACGCAGTGCCACTGCGTACGGAAGATCGCCTCGATCTCGAACTCGAAGAAGTCGGCGTCGTGGTAGACCGCGGGTGGCATGCCGACGGCTTCCGTGACGTCGACGGTCGAGTCCACGAGCGATTCCAGCGGGATTGGCGAACGTGATGGCGTCGGCACCGCTGCCCCCGTGAGTCGTCCATTGACTGCTCATCAGACCATTGTCAGGGTATGGGCCCGCGTCAAGAGAAAGTTCGATTCAGCGGCTGCCGCATTACGGGCCGCTGCTCAGTGGCCCGCGCGCAGCGCGAGAAGACGGTCGACTAGTTCATCGAGGTGCAGATCGTTCTGCTCGTCGACCGCCGCTCGCGCTTCTGGCGGCCACGCGTCCACCCCCGACGTAGCTCCGAGCATTGCACCGACGATCGCGCCGACCGTGTCGCTGTCGCCGCCGAGTCCCGCGGCCTCGCAGCACGCGCGCCACGGGTCGTCGCGCCACCGAGCGCCGATCGCGAACGCCGACGGTACCGACTCCTGGGTCGCGACGCTGGTACCGAGCAGCTCGTCGAGCGCGGTGCGAAAGGTCTCGTCGTCACGACTGCCATCGCCAAGCTGGAGCGCGAACTCGATTCGGCGGGTGACGAGCGCCCCCGCGCTGAAGTGGCCGCGCTCAGCGCCGAGCGCGGCGGCTCGAGACGCGATCACGAGGGAGTCGGCGAACGACCCCGTCTCGATCCCGCGGCTCACGGCAGCCGCGACCGCGGCCGCGCCCGAGATCGCGAGCCCGGTGTTGTGAGTGAGTGCGCATGCGTTCGCGACCGCGTCGACGAGGTGGGCGAGCGGATCGGGTCCGAACGCAATGCCGACCGGAGCGATGCGCATCGCGGCACCGTTCGTATCGCCGCGGCGCCCCGCCTCCTCGGCCGGAACCCCCGCGACGAGTGCGTCGAGGGCGCGGCGGGTCGAGGGTCCCAGCTGCTCTCCGCCGCGCGCGGAGGCCACACGTTCCCATGCGCGCAGACGCGCTGCGAGGTTCGCAGGGTCGACGCGGCCGAGCCCGTCGAGCAGGCACTCGGCGAGAATGAACGCCTGCTCGGTGTCGTCGGTGACCGAGCCGGCCGCGAAGCCGGCACTGATCTCGTTCTCCGGTGGTCCGGCCCAAAACGTCGTGATCTCGCCGAAGATCTGCGTCACGAGTGCGCGCGGCATCTGCTGCGTCGGCATGCCGAGCGCATCGCCGATCGCCAATCCGTAGAGCGCGCCGAGAGCCCGGTCGCGAACGGCGCGACGGGTCACAACGCCTCCAGCCGGCCGACGACATTCACCGGCAGCTCCGGCCGTAGCGCACGGAGCGCGTCGAAGGCGGCGGGCTCACAACTTGCGAGTACACACGTCGCCGGTCCTCCGGAGCAGTCCAGGTCGACGGCGCACCCGTCCGCGACGACTGGACGGAGCCCGGCCTCGGCCGCGAGATCAGACAGCTCGTCGCGGACGCCGCGCGAGCCGACGGGAAGCATGTCGTGCACGCCATCGAGCTCGCGGGCCCTGCGAACCTCGTCGAGGGTGACAATCTCGGGCAGGTCCGGCGCGACTTCGAACGCCGGCGCCGAGCGGGGTAAGCCGAGGCATACGGCGAGATCCCCCGCCGTTGACGTGCCGGGGTACAGCGCACCGAGCGGCGCGACACCGATCGCAGTCACACCCACCCCCGTGGAAGTCGTGCGCACGTTGTCCTCGGTGCTCCCGACCAGCGCGCGCTCCGGGTCGAGGCCCAACTCCGCGAGCAGCGCGCGCGCCGCGGCGATCATCTCCTCACCCGTCGGGTCACGCTCGACGCAGAGAGCATCGACGGCGAGCACAGGAGCGGCACCTGCAGCGAGCAGCTCGACGAGCGCGACCCGCATGGCGAAGTGCGCGACGTCGGCGGCGGAGGCAGCGTGGACGTCGGCCGGCTTGGGCCCGATTCCGCCTGATGAATCGCACGCGACGACGACCGAACGGTCTCCGATGTCGAAGATGCGCAGATCGCGGACGCGACGAACGACGATCGACGCGCTCAACGCCGGCGTGGCGCGCGTCACGACTCGAGCGCGGCGCGGTACCGGTGGATGAGCCAGCGGTTGAAGTGCGTGATCGGCTCCTCCTGCCACGAGAACCGCCCACGCGGCGCGAACTGGGAACGCAAGCCGCGCTGGATGGACGACACCGCGGCGAAGTCCTGTTCGTTGAAGTATTCGATCCCGAGCCCGGCAAGCCCTTCGAGTTGCTCGAACAGCGGCAGCTCGCGGTAGTCGGCCGGGTACAGGCCGGCGACCGTGATGTCGAGCCGGTCGACCGCTGTCGGGTTGAGCAGAAAGAAGAAGGCCGAGTCGGAGTTCACGCCGAACGCAAGCGACGGGGGCACGAGGAAGAAGACCGCGAGCGCGCGCTCCTCCTCGGTGAGCCCCGAGATCGGCGGAAACAGTGCTTTGAACGTCGGGTTGAAGCCGAAGTCGGGATGGGTCGTCTTCCCCGCGGCGACGATCGTCGCGTCCGAGGGCTCGAAGTCGTGCGGTATGTAGCTGTTGCTGCGCGAGAACTCGCAGATCGGGTGGTGCAGGCGGTCGGAGTGGTAGAACTCGACGAAGTTCTCCACCATGACCTTCCAGTTCCACGGCAGACCGCGCAGCGTCTCGCTCTGGCCGGAGATCATCTCCTCGACTCGCCAGTTCGCGATGACCGGCTCGATGGGAGCCAACCGCGCCGCAAGAGGTGCGGCCCGCGGGTCGAGGTTGGCGAAGATGAAACCCTTCCAGGTCTCAACCTTCAGGTTCGGTAGATTGTGCTCGTTCTGCTGGAAATCCGCCGTTCGTTGCATGTCGGGCGCGCCGACGAGCCGGCCGGTGAGGTCGTACGTCCAGTAGTGGTATGGGCAGCGGAAGGCGTGCCGGCAGTTTCCGGCGGTCTCGGTCGGCGTCGTGTCCCACCATCGCTCGCGAGATTTCGGCACCGGGTCGGTGATCACCATGCCGCGGTGGCGACAGACCGATGACATCACCCGGATCTCGCCGTCCGCGGCCCGCACGACGAGCAGCGGCTCGTCGGCGATCGTGGTGGTGAAGTAGTCGCCCACGTTCGGGATGTCGCTCGTACGGCCGACGCAGAGCCATTCGCGCGCGAAAAGCGAGCGCTTCTCGAACTCGAAGAACTCCGGCGACGTGTAGCAGGCGCTCGGGAGCATGCTCGCCCGCTCGACGCCGCGGTCACTCGCGTCGAGCTCCCGGGTCACGATTGCTTCGACGCGGCTCGTGGTCTCGATGGGCATGACCTGCTCCCGCTATCGTGCTTTGGTCTGACTGTACGACCACTGCGATGGCGCGGCAATACCGCGCCAGTTCGCTTCCGCTCCGCGTTGCGCCCCGGGCACTGAAGGAGATCGACGTTGATGGTGAACGACGTGAAGGCAATCTCAGCGGTTGCCGCCGGCAAGACACGCCGCTTCCGACGGCTCGTGCGCGCCGACGGGCGCGCGTGCCTCGTCGCCATCGACCATGCCGCGTACATCGGCGGCGGGCCGCCCCTCGACACCATGTCGTCGATCGCCGCCGGCGAGCCGGATGGCATCCTCGCCACGTGGCACCTCGCGCGCTCGCACGCGGAGACGTTCGCCGACGCCGGCCTTGTGTTGCGCGTCGACGGCGGCATCTCTGATCTCGGAGCCGTCGCAAGTTCCGACATGTCGTCGCTGCTCTACCGAGTGGAGCAGGCCATGGTGATCGGCGCGGACGCAGTCGTTCTCCTCGTCTTCCCGGGCGCGAGCGACGAAGATCGATCCCTCCAGCGGCTGACCTCGCTCGTGTCGGAGTGTGAGCTGCTCGGGCTTCCCGTCGTGGCGGAGGCGATTCCCGGCGGGTGGGCGAAGGAAGTCGACTGGACGATCGACAACGTTTCACGGGCCGCGCGGATCTGCGTGGAGCTCGGCGCCGACATCGTGAAGACCGTCTGTCCCGGATCGACGGGCGATTTTGCCGCGGTCGTCGAGGCCTGCCCCGCTCCCGTCGTCGCGCTCGGCGGACCCAAGATGGCTTCCGACGACGACGTCGTCGCGTTCCGCGCGGGGTCGTGGAGGCGGGCGCGGCCGGCATCGCATTCGGTCGGAACGTCTGGGGCGCAGACGACCCAGCGGCGCTCGTGCGACGGCTCCGAGAGGCCGTGCACGGCGCATGAGTTTCGCATGCACCCGACGGATCGTTCGGACGCCGAGATGAGATCGCCAACCTGTTCGATCAAGAGGACACTGCCTGATGTTGAAGGTCGCACCGCTCACCGCAACGATCGGCGCCGAGGTGTTCGGCGTCGATCTGGCCCGTGACCTCGACGACGCGGTGATCGACGAGATCCGCGCCACCTTGCTCGAGTGGAAGGTGCTGTTCTTTCGCGATCAGCACCGGCTTGACCGCGCTTGCCACGTCGCCTTCGGACGTCGCTTCGGCGAGCTCGAGATCCACCCCATTACGCCGGCGGCCCAGGACGCGCCTGAGATATTCGTGATCGACTCGGGCGGGGAGGTCCGCGCGCCTGACGTCTGGCACTCCGACGTCTCGTGGCGACCGGAACCGTCCTTCGGCTCGATCTTGCGCGCGGTCGAGCTCCCTCCTGTCGGGGGTGACACCTTGTGGGCCGACATGGGGATGGCCTACGACCTGCTCGACGACGAGACGAAAGCGCGCATCGACGGGCTCCAGGCAACACACGACTATGCATCCGTCTTCGGTCGCGGCCAGCCGCCCGAGGTGCAGGCGAAGATGCGCGCGCAACACCCCACGGTGCAACACCCGATTGTCCGCACGCATCCGGAGACCGGCCGCAAGACGCTGTACGTCAATGCCGACTTCACCCGCTCGATCGTCGGGATGGACGACGCCGAATCACTTCCGCTGCTGCGGCGGCTCTACGCGCAGTCGACGATCGTCGACCTTCAGTGCCGCTTCCGGTGGCAGCCCGGCTCGGTCGCGTTCTGGGACAACCGCGCAACACAGCACGTCGTCTCCAACGACTACCTCCCGGCCCGGCGGCTCATGGAGCGCGTGACCATCGCCGGCGACCGGCCGTTCTAGACGCGAACGAAGTCGCCGACCCTTCGCACTCGAGCGGCGGCGGTGCGCGGATGCGACTCAGGCGCTGTGGATCGCCACCACCTTTGGGCGGATGCCGGCCCCGCGCGCGTCGCCGGGCCAGTCGCGCTCGTAGCGCGATACCAGCCAGCGATTGAGCTGAGCCTGCGACTCCTGCTGCCATGAGTAGCGGCCGCGCGGCCCGAAGCGCGACTGCAATCCGGTCTGTACCGCCGCGTCGACGCGAATGTCGTCGACGACGAAGTTCATCACGCCCGGCTTCACGATCTGCTCGAACAGGCGACCGAACATGGGATCGGCGGGTGCCGACGGGTCGAGCAGCCAGCCGATGAAGATCTGGATCTCGCCCGCGGCCCGCGGGTTGATGATGAAGTAGACGACCTGGTCTGGCTGGATCGCGAGGGCCAGCGACGGCGGGAACAGCACGAACACGCCGTGCTTGCGCTCTTCGTCGGTGAGCTGGGCAAACGGCGGGAGCACCGCGCGAAGCGTCGGGTTGAACGATGCGTCCGAGACGGTCTGGTGATTGATGCGGGTGATGTGGTTGTTGCCGTCTTCCCACGGAAGGAACTCGAGCCCGTCGCCCGGTCCGTAGTCGTAGATCAGTTGGTGCAGACGGTGTGCGTGGTAGCCGTCGACGAAGTTCTCGAGCATCACCTTCCAGTTCCAGGGCAGCACCGGCGCGTCGTCGGGCACGAGGAAGGCGTTCGCCAGGTCGTAGTTCCGAAGCACTTCCTCCGCGCCGCGCAGCGTCGGCGCGAGGGGCTTCGGGTCGGGTGCGAACGATGTGAAGACGAACCCGTTCCAGATCTCGACCGGAAGGTTGGGCAGCGGATGGTCCTGCTTGTCGAAGTCGACCGTCCGCTCCATGGCCGGCGCGCCGAGCAGCCTCCCGTCGAGGCCGTAGCTCCAGAGGTGATAGGGACACGTGAACTTCGAGCAGTTGCCCCGTCCCTCGGCGACGAGCATGCCTTGATGACGACATACCGACGACAGCACCTGCACGGCACCGTCTTTGTCGCGTGTCACGATCAGCGGCTCACCGGCCATCGTGATCGTGAAGAAGTCGCCCGGCTCGGGTATCTGGCTCTCACGGCCGAGCGCCAACCAGTCGTGCGACCAGATCGTGCGCAACTCGAAGTCGAAGAACTCGGGCGCCGTGTAGCACACGGGCGGGAGCAGCTTTGCCTCGACCGCGGGACGAATCGAATCGGCGAACGAAGCGAGCAGTTCGGGACTGAAGATCGTCATTGGCGTGCCTCCACGTCGAGCAGTCGTCGCGCTACGACTTAGAGGCGCGACACCTTCATCAGCGTGACCGGTGAGACATACCGAGTCTTCAACCAGCCGTCCTCGTACGGGGCGACGAAGGTGTGTACGAGCCGAAGATGGCTGATGAGCCACTCGCCGTCGACGAGCTGGAAGTCGTTCTCGTACCACGCGACCATCCAAACCTGCGCGCAGTTGTCGCGCAGGTTTGCGGCCTCGAGGATGTGCCACTGGCCGTGCGCATGCTCACCGTCGTCGGCGAGGGTGATGAGCTCGTTCGTCACCCAGTGCGCGGTGAACGGCAACTGGTTCGGAACGTCCTGGAACAGTGCCTGTATCTCGTCGCGGCCGACCGACAGGTACTCGTCGAAGTCGCCGACTCCTTCCCACACGGCGTCTTCCGTGAAGCACCGAGCGATGCGGGATGCGTCCTTCACCTCGTCGGCGAGCCATACGTAGTGGTACAGGATCCGCGAGATCTCGTTCTCGGCCTCGAGTCGCGCGACGCGCCGCGCGAGGTCGTGGAGATTTGGTTCGGGTTGCGACTGCGCGGTCTTCCGCGCGGTGCGAGCACCGGATCGGGTCGTGGCGCTGGAGCGCTTGGCGGTACGCGTCGACTTCGGAGGAGCCACGCGGTCTCCTTCTGCTGCGTTTATCAGACTGTCAGACCATAATGAGGCGACCAACCGTTTGCAAGGTCGCGCGTCACGCGTTGACGTCGTGCTTCAG
>CAVXFZ010000014.1:0-7660 GCA_963761175.1 uncultured Actinomycetes bacterium
GCGTAGATGTCGACCGGTTCGGCGATATTGCGTAGCTCGACGGCGCCGACGTGAGTGACGACCGAACCGGCTTCGCGGGCAGCGAGTGCCGTCTCGGTCGTTACGAGAAGCTCGCCACCGCGCGCTTCGTCGGTCACGCGCGCGGCAAGGTTCACGGCGGCTCCGTAGTAGTCACCATCGATCGCGACTGCGGTGCCGTGGTGCGCGCCGGCGCGCGGCAGGAGTTTCGCGTCGTCGTGGACGAGCTCTCGTTCGAGGAGCGCGCGCAGCGACCGAACGGCCGCCTCCGGGGATGGAAATGCGAGCATGACGGAATCGCCGATGGTCTTCACGAACTCGTCGCCCGGCGCCAGCGCCTCGCTCGCGCGCTCGCGGAACGCGCGCACGATGGCGAGTGCCTCCGCATCCCCGTGCACGTCGGTGAGGGCGGTGAAGCCCGCGAGATCGACGAACGCGAAGGTGGCTTCGACGCATCGACCGCTCGTTGCGCTCTCTCCATCGGATCGTGCTTCCGGCATGGCGTGCACTACCCGAGGCCGTTGAGGTACTCGTGGACGAGCCGTACGCACACGGCCCCTTCGCCGGCCGCGGACGCCACTCGTTTGACCGAATCTTGACGGACGTCGCCAACTGCAAACGCTCCGGCCATCGTCGTCTCGAACATGAGTCTCGCCCGGTCGTCCGCTGCGTCGAAATGACAGTCGCAGTGACCACCCGTCGCGATGTAGCCCCAGTCGTCGCGCACGATCGAAGGCGGGAGCCAGTCGGTCCTGGGCTCGGCCCCGATGAGCACGAACAGCGCGGCCGCCGAGATGCGTTGGGTCGCACCGGTCGCTCGATCCTTGACGTCGAGCCATTCGAGGCGCCCGTCGCCGCCGCCGTCGACGACTTCGGCTTCGTAGCGGATGTCGATGTTCGGTGTCTGCTCGATGCTCTTGACGAGATAGTCCGACATGCTCGCCGCAAGCGTGTCCGATCGCACGAGGACCGTGACCTGCTTCGCGAACTGAGCGAGGTGCATCGCGGCCTGGCCTGCCGAGTTGCCACCTCCGACCACACAAGCATGTTCTCCGGTCAGCCCTCGCGCCTCTGACATTGCAGAGCCGTAGTAGACACCGACGCCGCTCAACGCCTCGAGTGACGGGATATCGAGCGTGCGGTACGACACGCCGGTCGCGACGACCACGGTTCTCGCCGTCAGTGTCGTACCGTCGGCGAGCTCCACGATTCGAAGGTCTCCATCCGCACGGACACCGACGGCGTTGCCGCCGTACACCATCTCGGTGCCGAACAGGATCGCCTGCTCGAACGCGCGGGTCGCAAGCTCGGCGCCGCTGATGCCGCGCGGGAAGCCCAGGTAGTTACGGATCTTCGAACTCGTGCCGGCTTGACCACCCATCGACGTCCCTTCGACAAGCGCGACCCGCAACCCTTCGGAGCCCGCGTAGACCGCGGCCGCGAGGCCGGCCGGACCGCCACCGATCACGACCACGTCGTACGTGCCCGCGCCGGCGCGTGTCCGGGCGCCGAGCGCCACCGCGACTTCGACGTTCGCCGGGTCGATGAGCGCCGGGCAGCCGTCGACGATCACGACTGGTTCGACAGTCGGTTCCACTCCGGCAGCTGCGAGCGCCGCGCGACCGTCGTCCGAGTCGGTCGCATGGAACGCGTACGGCATGTCGTGACGGTGCAGGAGGTCACAGATCTCGTGGGCGCGGGCGGATCGGAGGTCGCCGATCACCCGGACGGCTTGATGTGGTCGCCCCCGCACGCGCCACCAGTCATCGAGGAGCTCGGTGACGGCGAGATGGAACTGCTCGTCGGGAGACGCAACCGGCTTGGCGACGTAGTAGTCGGCGACACTGCGAGCGAGCAGTTGGACGATCTCTTCGCGCGCCGACCGGATCTCGTTCCATCCGATTAGCAGCGCGCGCTTGGCGTGCGGATGCCGCGCCCGCACTGCCGTGAGGATCGTCGGCCCGCTCCCGCCGCGGTCCGCGAGAACGAGCGCCACTTCGCCGCTCGCATCGCCGCCGAGCCGGGCTAGCACGTTGTCGTCGGACGCCGTCACGAGCACGTCGTAGTCGCGCCGGTAGCGAGAGCCAAGCTCTTCGGTGAGCGTCGCTCGTGCTGCCGCATCGCGATCGATGGCAACGATCAGCGGACGCTGCGGCTTATTTCGTCGTGCATCGCGGACTGCGAGTCAGGACTCGCGGACCGGGAAGGAGAACATCATCCCGCTCTGATTGTGTTCGGCGATGTGGCAGTGCGCCATCCAGAGGCCCGGGTTCGTGACCTCGAGCAGGATGTCGACGGTCTGGCTCGAGCGTACGAGGACGGTGTCCTTCCATGCGAGGTTCGGCTCGACGACGTCGTCACGGGCCAGGATCAGGAACCGGCCGGCTCCGTGGATGTGGAACGGGTGGTGCATCGGGTGATCCTGCTCCATGTCGTTGACGACGCGGATCTTGACGAGGTCGCCGACCCGGAACTCCCAGTCGATCTCCCAGTTCTCCTTGCCGGTGTCGACGTCGACGAGTTTCCAGATCATGTTGTGCGCGTTCGACGCGGCGTTGATCTCGGGCATGAGGTCTTCCCACTCGAGCCCGTCGGGCATGTCGTGGGCGTGCGCGTGATCATGACCGTGCTCGTGCGCGTCGTCGTGTGCGTGCCCGGCAGACGCGGTGTGCGGGACGAGCCGCATCCCGCACTTCGGGCAGGTCTCGGGACCTTCCGCGGTGACCTCCGGGTGCATCGGGCACACATACGTGCTCGGCGCCGGGACGAGCTTCATGCCGCACTGGGGACAGGTGCTCGGCTCGGTCGCGATGACGTCCGGGTGCATCGGACATGTGTACGCGGCCGCGGTCGTGTCGGCGTCGCCGTACAGGAGCGGCATCAGCGACTTGAACGCGAGCGTCTTGTCGGGCTCGCGCCGGAGGTGCGTGTCGAGCCGAGCGCGCCAGCTCATGAGCTCGTCACTCGTGCGGAGGTCCTCGAACACGTCCGCCAGGTTCGACACCGCACCGCGATCCGCGACGTCGATGGACCCGAGGTCGTACGTGCGCTCCGGTGTGCGGTGCTCGAGCGTGACGGTGCCGGGCTCCTCGAAGCGGACGTCGATGATGGCACGTTCAGACGGGGCAAGCAGCACCTCCTCGACGAACGTCTCGCGCTCGTAGCGCCCGCTGTCGCTGCCGACGAGCTTCATCCGCGCGCCCGGGAGAGCGACGTTGAACAGCCGGGTGTTCGCGGTGTTGGTGAAGTAGAAGCGCACGACCTCGCCCACGTGGGCGCCGAGCGCGAGGTTCGTCTCGCCGCCGGTCAGCATCACGTTGCCGAATCGCCCCATCGCGACGTGCGTCAGGCCCGCTTCGTGGAAGGCGGCGATGCGGCCGTCTTCGACGAGGACGTCGTCGAGTGTGACGACGACCTCGCGGTCGACGGTCGGCCAGTAGTCGTGTTCGGCCGGTTCGACGACGATGTTGCCGTACAGCCCCATGTCGAGGCCGTAGTCCTCGCGGATGTGCGGGTGGTACCAGTACAAGCCGGCGTCGGGGAACCGAAGCCTGTAGGTGAACTCGCCGCCGATCTCGATCGGTGGCTGCGTGTCGAAGGGCACGCCGTCATAGGCGTTGTCGAGCCGCAGACCGTGCCAGTGAACGGTGGCGTCGGTGTCACCGTCGTTGCGGACGTGCACAACGACTTCGGATCCTTGCCGAACCCGCAACGTAGGTCCGGGGATCGAGCCGTTGTAGGAGAGCATGCGGACGGTGTCGTCGCCGAGGGTCTTCGAGACAGGGGCGATCCGCAGTTCGTAGGCATCGCCTTCGCGCAGCTCGACGATGTCGGTTCGGGTCGCCTCGTCGAGACCGGTGACGTCGGTGGAGAAGGTGGCGGTCGTCTCGCCCACCGTGTCCTGGATGTCGTTCATGATGCGCCTCCGGTGTCGGGCAGCAGCGGCCGCAGGTCGTCAGGGATGGGCATGGACGCGAACGCGCTGACATCGGCGCCGCCGGTGTTACCGACCGGGTACTTGCCCGCCATCGACGCCGGTCCGGCAACGACGAGGCGGAACAGCTGCCCGACGAGCTCGTGACGGTCGCGGTGACGGAGCGCGACGGCGAACATGGAAACGTGGGTGCGCACGTGCGCGCCGACCAAGGGCCTGACTGAGGATGTGAGCGCGTTCGAGGTGCGTCCATTCGGCCCGGCCGTCACCATTCGCGTGGGCGGTGCGCGCGGCGTCCATCTCCGCACCCCACGCGACGTGCAGGCGGGCTCGGGTGTCGGTCGTGACGGTCTGCGTCTTCATCGGGCGCCTCCTGTGGTCACGGGTAGGGTTGGGCCCTCGCCGATGAGCTGCTGGACGATCTCGACGAGCGCGGCGGGCGCCTTCGCGGGCGAGCCGGCGTCAAAGGGCGGCTCCGGGTCGTACTCGATGGCGAGCTGAATCATCTGCGCCATCTCGGGCCCCCCCAAGCGGTCGAGCAGGACAAGCGCCATGTCGATGCCGCTCGAGACACCCGCCGCGGTGATGACCTTGCCGCGTTCGACGACCCGTTTGTCGCTGTAGTGCGCGCCGAGCTGCTCGAGCGCGCGCTTGCGGGCCCAGTGCGTCGTCGCGTCGAGGCCGGCGAGAATGCCGGCGGCCGCGAGGTAGATCGCGCCGGTGCAGACACTCGTCGTCCAGGTTGTCGTCGCGTGCACGCGGCGCAGCCACTCGATGAGCTCGGCTTGCAGCTCGGTGTCGCGGAGGCCGCCGGGCACGACGACGACGTCGGGGTTCGGAACCTCCGCGAACGACCTCGTCGCGACGAGCCCCGCGCGACCTGTGTGGTCGACGACGAAGCCGGCTTCGGCGGCCACGAAGACGATGTCGTGGCCGGGCACGTCGGCGAGGACCTGGAAGGGACCGACGATGTCGAGCATCGTGAAGTTCGGGTAGAGAGCGAGTGCGATCTGCATGGGGTCTCCCTTTCGCTCGGTGCGTTCGGATGCGGCGCTGTTCATCGGGCTCACCCTCGCCCTAAGGGGGGCCCCGAGGAAACGGGTGTGACCCCCCAGATCTGGATTTCGTCGGTCATGCCATCCCGAGGCGCTGTGCGATGGCCGCGGCTTCGACGCGGGTGGTCGCCGCAAGCTTCCGAAGGATGTTGGAGACGCGGACGCTGGCAGTCTTTTCGGAGACGAACAGCTCGGCTCCGATCTGGCCGACGCACGCGGTCGCTAGGTCTCGTGGATCGCGACGATTACCTTCATCCGGCTTGGCGAGGAATCGTCGAGCTCTGTGTCCGCCAGGTAACGGCCGCCAGCCAGATCATCCACGCCAGACTGAAGGCCCAAGCGATCAGAATGAGCGTTGAGTCGGTGTTCGAAAAGCCTTGTGAGCCGACCACCCAACCCTGGACCAGGTAGGCGGCGCCCGACAGTCCCATCAAGTAGCCAACTGGCCGTGGGATGACGAGCACGGGCACGGCCAAGACGGCTGCTCCGAGGAGGAGCAAGGCGAGACCGAGTGCGTAGTCGTGGTAGCTCCTCACCCCCCACTCGAGCCATCGCATCGCTTCGGCGCTTGCGAAACGCGCTGTCTTCTGTGCCGGCGAGGCATTGACCCAGGCGCGATCAACCTCCTTGTTGCCGATGCCATCCACCGCCTGCAGGACGCCGTACAGGCCTAGAGCGACGACCGCCAAGACAGCTCCCATTCGGGCCGTCCAGGACGCGACGGGCGCTTGCATATGCACAGCGAAACAGAGGGCAATGAGCCCCGCGACGACGATGGCCATCGCAGCGAATTGGCCTGCGTGCACGCCCTTCCAGTCTCCACTGCCCGCGTACTTGGCGAAGATGGAGGGATGGTCGTTGGCGTCCCCGCCAGTGTGGAACTGGGTGATCAAGATGTACAGGAGCTGCCCTCCGAGTAGGAGCGCGCCCGCCAGACGCAGCGCCGACTGGTCCATGGACGAGTCGACTTCTTCAACCGTGTTGTACGTGGACATGTGGGCCCCCCGGCGCAATCTGTCAACGAATTACTTCGAAGTGCGACATCATCCCCGCGGCGTGATGCTCGAGGATGTGGCAGTGATACATCCACTTTCCTGGCCGGTCGTCGGGCAGCCACGCGATTTGGGCGCGGCCCTCCGCGGGAACATTGACCGTGTCTTCCCACGAGATGAACCTCGGCGGCACGCCGTTCACCTCGAGGACCTGAAAGAAGAAGCCGTGGAGATGGAAGGGATGGTCCATCTTCGTCTCGTTGACGACATCCCATATCTGGAGCTCGCCGACCCGTACGGGTTCGGCATGGTGGTGAGCCTCACCCTCGACGAGCCAATCGAAGCCGTCGCTCCCGCCCATACGCACCCCGAGCTGCACAATCCGGTTCGGTGCCACGTCCCCGGAGACGAGCGGTTCAATGATCCGGAGATGCTTCGGGATCGCCGCGCACGAGGGCGCTGAATTGCCAACGCGCACCGTCGCGTACCGCCCTCCGTCGTTCTTCACCATGCCGCGGTCGTACGGCAGAGACTCGAGCGCGAGCGTCTCGCCCTCGGAGAAAGGACCGACGGCCAGCTCAACTCGCTCCGCTGGCGCAAGGAGTACCTCTGCAGCCGTCACTGGCGCGGGGATCAAGCCGCCGTCGGTACCAAGAATTGCGAACGGTCGCGACCCGATCGAAAGGAACACGTAGCGCGAACTCGATGCGTTGATGATGCGCCAGCGCTCTACCTGCCCGGCCGCGATTTCGAGAACGGCCTCGGCCTCTCCGTTGACGAGACGAATATTCCCCATGCGGCCGTCGTGCCGCTCTTCAAAACCGCCGAACGGCGCGAAATCGTCATCGTCGTCGAGTTTGAGATCGTCAAGCACGAGAACCCGCTCGAGATTGTTGAACGCGTATCCGTTTCCGAACCGCCAGCCCCGTAGGCGGTGCGCTGGCGACGACGGCGCGTCCTTGCGGCCGCAGAATGTCGGCGAGTAGGTTCGCGCAGTTCATCGAGCAAGTCGAGCGCGCGCTGATCGCACGAGGCCTGAGCCGGCGTCGCCTCCGATGACGGGCTCGCCGTCTGCAGGCTTCGCACCAGACCGCCCACGGTTCTCCGACGACCTGAGGTGGCCTTACCGTCAATCTGAGGGGTGCCGCATGATGTGTCGGGCCCGGCCTTACCTCGACGGTGTGCATGAGACACCACTACCGAAGGAGCCTCTCATGCACCAGGTGACCGCACCCACCCACCACCACCACGCGCTGGACGCGCTGGCTCCGCGGCCCTGTTGCGGACGAGGCCACCGCTCCCCGCGGTCGCTGGCAGATCCTGGCAGTTCTCAACTTGAGCCTGTTCGCCATCATCATGGACAACACGATCCTGAATGTCGCGTTGCCAACACTCGCGAAGGATCTCCACGCCACGGGCAGCGACCTCCAGTGGATCGTTGACGCCTATGTCCTCGTCTTCGCCGGCCTCCTGCTCTCGGCAGGTGCGCTCGGCGACCGGTTTGGACGACGCGGCGCCCTCAGCGCTGGGCTCGTGGTCTTCGCGACATCTCGATCACGATGGGCGTCTACGGCCACGTGTTCGAATCGCTCCACGAACACATGACCGACGAGCTCGACGGCCTCTACCGCACCGCCATTGGGACACGGTAATGCTCGATT
>CAVXFZ010000015.1:0-151848 GCA_963761175.1 uncultured Actinomycetes bacterium
CGGTCGCCGGCATCGCGATGGGCCTCGTGTACCACGAGGGTCGCTACGTCACCCTCACCGACATCCTCGGTGCCGAGGACGCGTTCGGCGACATGGACTTCAAGGTCGCGGGGACGTCGGAGTTCGTCACCGCGCTGCAGCTCGACACGAAGATCGACGGCCTGCCCGCCGACGTGCTCGCCGCCGCGCTGACGCAGGCGAAGGAAGCCCGCCTCAAGATCCTCGAGGTCATGGCCGGCGCGATCTCGCAGCCGCGCTCGGAAGTGCGCGACTCGGCGCCGAAGATCGTCTCCTTCGAGATCCCGATCGACAAGATCGGCGAGGTGATCGGGCCCAAGGGCAAGGTCATCAACACGATTCAGCAGGAGACCGGCGCCGACATCTCGGTGAGCGACGACGGCATGGTCGGCCTGGTGTCGATCGGATCGAAGGACGGCGAGAAGGTCGAGGAGGCCCGCCGCCGGATCATGCTCATCCTCGATCCGCCGACCGCGGAGCTCGGTGCGGTCTACAAGGGCCGCGTCGTGAACATCACGAAGTTCGGGGCGTTCGTCAACATCCTCCCGGGCCGTGACGGGCTCGTGCACATCTCGAAGCTCGGCCGCGGCAAGCGCATCGACCGGGTCGAAGACGTGTTGCAGCTCGGCCAGGAGCTCGAGGTCAAGGTCGACGACATCGACCAGTCGGGCAAGCTCTCCCTGTCCCTCGTGGGCGAAGAGGGCGCGGACTCCGGGGGCGGCAGCGAGCGCTCCGGCACCCGCGAGCCCCGCAACGGTTCCGACGCTCCGGCCGCGGCGAGTGAATCGGGTGCGGCTCCGGCGTCGTCGTTCGAGGACTTCTGGGAAGACCAGGCCAAGGCCGAGTTCGGCGACCTCGGTCCCGCACCGGAAACGGCCGGCGCCGACCGCGGTAATCGAGGACCGGGATCGGGTGGAGGCGGCCCCCGCCGCCGGCGCCCGCCCCGTCGTCGCTAGCGCGTCGCGAGTCGCGCCGCGATCCGTGGAGCACGTCAGCCGAACCGTTCTCGACTCGGGTTTGCGGGTCGTCACCGAGCACCTCCCTGAGCTGCGCTCGGTGACGCTCGGAGCCTGGGTCGGCACCGGCTCGCGCGACGAGAGCCTCCCGGAGTCGGGCGCGAGCCACTTCCTGGAGCACCTGCTCTTCAAGGGGTCGGCCGATCGCTCCGCGCGCCAGATCGCGGAGGCGGTCGAGTCGGTCGGCGGCGAGATGAACGCGTTCACCGGCCAGGAGGAGACCGTCTTCTACGTGCGCGTTCCCGACGCGCACCTGGGGCTCGCGATCGAGATCCTGGCCGACGTGCTGTGGCGGCCCGCGTTCCGCGCCGACGAGGTCGAGTCGGAACGGCAGGTGATCCTCGAAGAGCTCGGCATGCGCGACGACACGCCCGACGATCTCGTGCACGACCTCTTCTCGGGTGCGATGTTCCCCGAGCACGCGCTCGGCCGGTCGGTGCTCGGCACCGACTCCAGCATCGAGGCAATGCCGCGCGACGACATCGCCCGCTACCACGCCGCGCACTACCGGCCGCGCAACATCGTCATCGCGGCCGCCGGCAACCTCCGCCACGACGACCTGCTCGCGTTGCTCGAGACGCACAGCGGTGTGCTCGAGGGCGATCGTCCCGCGCGCGACGGCAGCCGTCTCGCGCCGCCGCAACCGCTCGTCGTGCTGGAACGCCCGACCGAGCAGGCGCACGTCGTCGTCGGGACCCGCGCGCTGCCGCAACTCGACCCCGACCGGTACGCGCTCACGGTGCTCAACCAGGCGCTCGGCGGCGGGATGTCGTCGCGGTTGTTCCAGGAGGTGCGCGAGGAACGCGGCCTCGCCTACTCCGTGTACTCGTACCGCGGCGCGTTCGCCGACACCGGCATGCTCGCGATCTACGCGGGAACGTCGCCGGAGCGCGTCCACGAGACGCTCTCGGTGATCCATGCCGAGCTCGATCGCCTCACGGCCGACGGTGGTCTGCCCGCGCGCGAGCTCGACGCGGCGAAGGGGCACCTGGTGGGGTCGATCGCGATGTCGCTGGAGACGTCGTCGAGTCGGATGCGGCGGCTCGGCCGTTCGGAGCTGATCGAGGGTGAGATCCCGGCGCTCGACGAGATCGTCGCCCGGATCGAAGCGGTCGGGAGCGACGACGTCGCGCGTGTCGTCGAGCGGGTGATCACGGGCCGGCCGCGTACGCTGGCGGCCGTCGGCCCGTTCTCGGCGACCGACTTCGAGTGATCGTGGCGGCGCGCGCAGGTATCCTGCCAGCGTGATCCGAGTCGGTGTCTTCGGAGCCGGCGGGCGCATGGGATCCACGGTCTGCCACGCAGTGCACGGCGATCCGGATCTCGAGCTCGTGGCCGCGGTCGATCCCCACCGGGCCGGCATCGATCTCGATCAGCTCGGTCTGCATGGCACCGGGCTGCACATCTCGTCGCGCGCGTCGGCGCTCGTCGACGCGCAGGTGGAGGTCGCGGTCGACTTCACCGTTATCGACGGTGCGCGTGAGAACCTCGCGTTCTGCGCCGACAACGGGATCCATGCCGTCGTCGGCACGACGGGTTTCGAGCCGAGTGAGCTCGCGCAACTTGCCGAGCGGTTCGCGACGAGCGACGCGAACGCGGTCATCGCGCCGAACTTCGCGATCGGCGCGGTGCTGATGATGCGTTTCGCCGAGCTGGCCGCTCCCTACTTCGACACCGCGGAGATCATCGAGCTGCATCACGACGCGAAGATCGACGCGCCGTCGGGCACCGCGATGACGACGGCCCACCGCATGTCCGCCGCGTCGAGCGACTGGGAAGCCGACCCGACGACCACAACCGTCGCGGCGGGCGCGCGGGCGCGCGCGTCGACGGCATCTCGGTGCATTCCGTCCGCCTGCGCGGACTCGTAGCGCACCAGGAGGTACTGCTCGGAACCACGGGGCAGAGCCTGAGCATCCGCCACGACGCGTACGACCGCTCGTCCTTCATGCCCGGCGTGCTGCTCGCCTGCAAGCAGGTGGCGTCGCGTCCGGGCCTCACCGTCGGCCTCGACGCGCTGCTCGGCATCTGACCCGGCGCGCGGGCTCATGGCGCGCGCGCGGTTCAGCGGGGGTCGTCGCGGTCGAGGTTCCAGTGGCGCGATCCGCCGACGATCCACGAGCCGTCGGGTCCGGGAAGCAGCACGAAGCGCGAGATCGTGCGCTGCCCGCCTTCGAAGTCGCCGGAGAGCAGGTCGAAGGTCATCGGCTGGCGGTGCTCGATCGCGGCGCGGGCCAGCTCGAACTGCGGGTCGGACGGGTCGCGCATCGCGCCCTGCCAGAACCCGCGGTCGCCGCCTGCGAGGTAGATGTCGCGGGTGAGGCGGTGGAACTCCGCGGGATCGCGTTCCCGCGGATCGTGGCGGGCCCGGTCGAGGGAGAAGTCCCACCGGTCGAGGACGGCCATCCCGCTTCCGGCGTTGCGCAGGGCCATCACGAAGGAGATCGCGTCGTCGGTCACTTCCGCCGCGCCGCGCCCGCCGCCGACCTTCACCCAGTGGTCGTCCTGGAAGCCCACCTTCTCGGGTGGGTCGTCGAGCCGGGAAGCGACGAGCACCGGGCGGATACCGGCGAGCAACGCGCGCTCCGTCGCCTGGGCCGCACGATTCGCCGAACGCACCGCGAGGAGCGTCGCGCCGGCGAGCGCGAGGGTTCCGCCCGCGGTCGCCCACGACGAGATCGTCGCCCAATCGGTCACGGGCCGATCTTACGGAGCGAGGCGGCGGGCGAGCGCGGCCGGGCTGGTGACCACCGTCATCCGGTCGCGCGCCGCGAGCCAGTCGCGGTTCGCGCGGTGGAGCGCGTCGCGGTCGTCGTAGCGGTTGAGCGCGACGATCGGCATCCAGCTCGACAGCGCGGCGACGGTGAGGCGCACCGCGTTGATCGTGCCGAGGCCCGCGTCGGCGACCACGACGATCTCGTCGGCGGCGAGCGAATGGGCCAGCGCGACGCAGTCGCCGTCGTCGGCGATGGGTGATCGCGCACCACCTGCGCCTTCCACGAACACGATCGCGTCGTCGAGCACACCGGCGCGCGTCTCGGTCGCGAGTTCGGTGATCGTGAACGGGTCGCGCCCGAGCGCAGCGGCGGCCATCGGCGGCGCCACCGCCATCGGGAGCCAGCGGTGCGCAGGGCAGACCGTCTCGGGAGGTTCGCCCGCCGCCGCGGCCAGTACCTCGGAGTCCTTCGGGTGCGGATCGGTGGGATCGAACGACTGCACCGGCTTGCGCGCCTGCACCGCGACACCCGCGTCGCGCAACGCGGTGATGGTCGCCGCGGTGAACCACGTCTTGCCCACCTCGGTGCCCGTACCCGTCACGAAGATGATGGTCATGGTCGCGCTCGCGGACGCTCGCCGCTCCGCCACACTGGTCGCGCTCGCTGCGAGGCGGGATGCCCGCCTCGCGGACGCTCGCCGCTCCGCCACACTGGTCGCGCTCGCTGCGAGGCGGGATGCCCGCCTCGCGGACGCTCGCCGCTCCGCCACACTGGTCGCGCTCGCTGCGAGGCGGGATGCCCGCCTCGCGGACGCTCGCCGCTCCGTACGCGGGATGGGAGTGAGCGTGTCGTGTGGCTCACGCGAGGTTCAGGTCGGCGAGGGCGGCGGTGAGCAGGCCGATCTGCGCGGGGGTGTGCGCGGCGGAGAGCGCGATGCGCAGGCGCGCGGTGCCGGGCGCGACGGTCGGCGGGCGGATCGCGGGCACGAGGATGCCGCGTGCGAGCAGCGCGGCGGCCGCATCGAGCGCGCGCTGCTCCTCGCCGCAGAGCACCGGCACGATCGGCGACGGGTGGCCGGGCCGCACGGTTTCCACGTATGTGCGCAACCGCGTCACGAGCGCATCGCCTTCGGCGCTTTCGAGCACGCGCAACGCCGCGAGCGCGGCCGCGCTTGCGGCCGGCGTCGGCGCGGTCGTGAAGATGTACGAGCGGGCGCGGTTCACGAGCAGGTCGGCGAGGGGCGCGGCGACCGCGACGAACCCGCCGAGCGCGCCGAGCGTCTTGGAGAGCGTGCCGACGCGCACGACGGCGAGATCGGCGGGGAACGTCGTGGCGGTGACGGCCGGCCCGAGTACCGCGTGGGCTTCGTCGAGCACGAGCAGCCCACGATGGCGGGCGACGATCGCGCCAAGCGTTTCGAGGTCGGCGACGTCGCCGTCCATCGAGAAGACCGTGTCGGAGACGACGACGGCCCGGCGGTCGTCGCGTTCGTCGAGCAACTTCTCCAGATGGTCGAGATCGCGGTGACCGAACACCGCGATCTCGGCGCGCGCGAGCCGGCAGCCGTCGATGATCGACGCATGGTTCAGCTCGTCGGAGCACACGAGCACGTCGGGCCCGCCGAAGGTGGTGAGGACGCCGAGGTTCGCGGCGAAGCCGGTGGGGAAGAGCACCGCCCGCTCGGTGCCCTTCCACGCCGCGAGCGCGCGCTCCAGCTCGGAATGCACGGGTCGCGAACCGACGATGAGGCGCGCCGAACCCGAACCCGCACCCCACCGGTCGAGGGCCTCGTGCGCGGCCGCGATCACGGCCGGGTGCTGGGTCAGCCCGAGGTAGTCGTTCGACGCGTACGACACGACCGGGTCGCCGCCCGGCTCGACGATCCCGACCGGTCCGGCGGCGTCGAAGTCGCGCGGCGCGCGCCAACGTCCCGACGCGCGGATCTCGTCGATCTCGCGGGTGGCCCAGTCGCGCCACGCCGACGGTTCGTGTTCGCTCATGCCGTGGCGAACGCGATTTCGTCGACGGCCGCCGCGAGCGTCTCGACGATGCGTTCGATCTCGGGTTCGGTGATCGTGAGGGGGGGCACGAGGGTGATCACGTCGCCGAGCGAGCGCACGAGCACGCCGCGCTCGACGGTCGCGGCGGTGACGCGTCGCCCCCAGCGCAGGTCGGGTTCGGGTGGCGCGAGCTCGACCGCGGCCATGAGCCCGCAGTTGCGGACGTCTTTCACTGCTGCGTGCGTGCCGAAGCGCGCGTCGAGTCGCGCGCGCAGTTGCACCGCGCGAGCCCGCACGTTCTCGAGCAACGTGGGGTCGGTCACGAGCGCGAGGTGGCGGCGAGCGACCGCGGCCGCGAGCGCGTTCCCGCCGTAGGAATGACCGTGGTAGAAGGTGCGCGGCCCGAGGTCGGCGCCGAGGAACGCCTCGTACACCTTCGCGTTCGCGACCGTGGCCGACATCGGCAGATAGCCGCCCGTGATGCCCTTCGCGATCGCGAGGAGGTCGGGGCGCAACCCGCATTGTTCCGACGCGAACAGCGTGCCGGTACGGCCGAAGCCGGTCGCGACCTCGTCGCACACGAGCAGCACGTCGTGCTCCGCACACGCGGCGCCGAGCGCGCGCAGGCCTTCGGGATCGCCGACGAGCATGCCCGCCGCGCCCTGCACCATCGGCTCGACGACGACGGCCGCGAGCTCGGCGCGGTGGCGCGCGACCATTGCGATCGCGGTGTCGAAGCACGTGGGGTCGTCGAACGCGGGCGCGCGCAGCACGGGGAAGCGCAGCGGGTCGTAGAGGTCGGTGCCGAAGCCTCCCGCGCCGAGCGAGAGCGAGCCGATGGTGTCGCCGTGGTAAGCACCGCCGAACGCGAGGTAACGCGTGCGCCCCTCGACACCGAGGTTCACCCAGTACTGGAACGCGATCTTGAGGGCCTGCTCCACCGCGGCCGCGCCGTCGGACGCGAAGAGGAAGTGCGGTTCGTCGACGGGCACGACGCGCGCGAGGTCTTCCGCGAGCTCGATCACCGCGCGGTTGCCGTTGCCGAGCATCGTGGTGTGCGCGACGCGGTCGAGCTGCTCGCGCAGCGCGGCGTCGAGCTCGGGATGGTGATGGCCGAGCGTGGTGACCCACACCGACGAGATCGCGTCGAGGTAACGGCGGCCGTCGACAGCGACGAGCTCGTGGCCCTCGGCCCGCTCCACGATGACGGGGGAGTTGTCGGCGTAGGCGGCCATCTGCGTGAAGCCGTGCCACACGACGGCCGCGTCGCGCGCGATCCAGTCGTCGGAGGTGCTCACGGATCCGATCCTACGGGCGGGACGGCAGAATGGGCCCGTGAGCCCCGAGCCCGTGGTACCCGAACCGGAGCCGGCCGATCCGCTCGGCGTGCGGGAGCGGTTGCTGGCCTCCACGTTCGTGTGCGTGTCGCGGTACGGGATCGCGAAGACGACCATGGAAGACGTGGTGAAGGAGTCGGGGATCTCGCGGGCGACGATCTACCGGCAGTTCCCGGGCGGCCGCGACGAGCTGCTGCGCGAGACGGTCGGGTGGGAGATCGGTCGCTACTTCATCCGCCTCGCCGACCACATCCAGGGTGCCGACGACCTCGCGCATCTCCTCGAGGACGGCCTCGTGTTCGCGCGCCGCTCGTTGCTCGAGCACGAGCTGTTGCAGAAGATCCTCGTCACCGAGCCCGAGCGGCTGCTCGGCCTGCTCAGCACCGAGGCCCGCAAGACGCTCCCGTTCATCGCCGACTTCCTGATGCCGTACCTCGCGCGCGAGCGCGACGCCGGCCGCGTGCGCGCCGACGTCGACCTCGAAGCCGCGGCCGAGTACCTCGCGCGTTCGGTGCTCTCGCTCATCGGTGCTCCCGGCCGCTTCGACCTCGAAGACCCCGAACAGGTCCACGACCTCGTCCGCACCGAGCTCCTCGGCGGCATCCTGATCTGAGCGTCGGGGGACGTGACCGTCGCGTGTGCGACGGTGCTCTTGCCGGAGTCGCGATCGGCACGCGTGGTGTCAGCCGTTCGCAATCGCCTCAGGTCGTCGCGACGAGGAAGTCCTCGCCGCTCGAGGAGCGCAGGCCGTCGGCGCGGTTGGCGAAGTAGCGGTCGGAGAGCGTCGGTCCCGATACGTGCTCGGCGCGCGCGAAGCCGGCTTCGCGCGCGAGGGCGAGCATCTCGTCGGGTGCGAAGAAGCTCACGAACGGCGTGCCCGACCTGCGGGCGCCGTCCTCGGCGGCCTGGCGGCCGGCGCGGTCGGGTTCGTCGATGAGCTCGATCGTCAGCTGGAAGGTCATCGCGAGCGTCGAGCCCGGCGGGAGCGTCGCAACCTGCCGGAGCGTCGCGACGGTCGCTTCCTTCGTCAGGTACATCGCAACCCCGGTCGACGCGACGACCGCCGGCTGCCGGGCGTCGAATCCCGCGGCGACGAGCTCGTCCCACCACGAGCCACCCGACTCGAAGTCGACGGGCACGAACCGCAGCCAGTCGGGCTCGCCGTAGCCGAGGGCGGCGAGCCGGTCGCGCTTCCAGGTCTGCGGATCGGGTTGGTCGATCTCGTACACGTGCAGCCGCGGCGCGACGTCGGAGCGGCGTTGCGCGAAGGTGTCGAGCCCCGCGCCGAGCACGACGTACTGGGTGGTGCCGTGCGTAGCGCGATCGACGACGAGGTCCTCGACGAACCGGGCGCGGGCGACGACGGACGCGCGGAAGCCGCCGGTTCGTCCCGGGTCCATGTCGGGTCGGGAACGCCAGTCGTCGCCGGGCGCGACGAGCCGGAGCCCGACCTCGTCGACGAACACGTGTGGGGGCGCGTCGACCTCGAGGTGCAGCGCGCGCCAGAGCGCGACGCGCACCGCGGTGCTTTCGGGTTCAGCCACGTGCAGGGGCCTCGAGGCTCCAGAGCCGTCCGTCGGGGTCGCGCACGACCATCTGCTGCGTGCCCCAGTGCGTGTCCGCGAAGGGGGAGACGACCTCGACGGCGGGATCGGCGTGGAACGCGCCGGCGTCGGCGACCTTGAACACGATGCGCGTACCGGGCTCGCGGTCCTCGGGAACCTCGGCGATGAACACGTACGGGCCGTCGCCGTTGCGGAGCTGCCCGGAGTTGTGGCCGGTCTCGAACTCGAGCTCGTAGCCGAGCGCCTGGAAGAACCCGGCGGCTCTGCCCCAGTTGTGTGTCTCGAGGAACACGGCCTCGATACCTTCGGTGGTCATGTCATCGCTCCTTCCGTGACGAGCGGCGTGATCGAGGTTGCGGCTCGTCGAGGTACGCGTGCAGCGCGTCGGCGACGAGCGCGGAGAGCGACGAGCCTGTCTCGATGGCGTGGTGCTTCACCTGCTTGATCAGCGCCACGGGCAGGTAGACGTTGAACTGCTTGACCTCGTCGTCGGCCACGACGTCGATGCTAGCACACTAGTAATCTAGTGGGTCTCGCCGGAAGCGATCTGCCGCTCGACACCGCTTTGCCCGCGATGCACACTTCTGACCTCGGGTGCGACCGATCAGGAGCGGGGCCCGTCAACTTTCTGCCGTGATCCTCACGGCGGTCGACGGCATGCATGGTCGCGCCCGACCAGCAAAGGAGTACCACCATGTATCTGTTTTCTCGTCGCGCGCGTTTGGGCAGCGGCAACCTGCGTGAGTCGGCGGCGTGGGCCGCCGCGATCACCGAGAAGGTGAACCAGATCACCGGGCTCGACGTCGGCCTCTGGACGGCGGTCTTCTCTCCCGGGCTCGGCGAGTTGGTGTGGGCGACGTTCATCGAAGACCTCGCCGCCCTCGAGACTGCGGATGCGAAGCTGATGGTCGACGACGGCTACGCCGCGCTGGCCGACCAGGGTGCCGCGTTCACAGACGGCAGCGGACTCGACGACACGGTGTCGCAGATCGTGCACGGCGACATCGACCCGAACCGGCAGATCACCTACGTCTCGGTCGTGCAGTCGACCGTCGCGGGCGGCAAGCTGGCCCGCGGGATGGAAGTCGGCGTGGAGATCGCGCAGCGTGCGTCGAAGACCACCGGCGTCCCGACCGCGTTCCTCGCCGACACGACCGGGAACTACGGCGGCGTCCGCTGGATCACGGGCTACGAGAACGTTCAGCAATTGCAGGCCGCGAGTGAGGCGCTCGGCGCCGACCAGAGCTTCACCAACTTCGTCGACAAGCAAGCCGGCGTCTATCTCGAAGCGCCGGGCGTGACGACCCAACGCATCGCGCGTCGCATCGTCTGAACACCGGTGCAGGCCGGCTCGCTCGGGCGCGATACCCGCGCCCGGGTGAGCCGGTCGCGCCCGGCTCGTGGCGATTCGTCCCGGTCGCGCCGCAGGACACCTTGACGGTGAGACAATCTGTGGCTTATTGTCTCACCCATTGCGCCGCCGGAGCCCGGTCGGCGCGGTCGCATGCCCCCGGGAGCGCGAATGGTGCAGCCGCTCGTCGTCGACACGGTGCCCCTCGACGGCACCGGCGCGCGGCTGCTCGACGCGGCGGTCGCCTGCGTCGCCCGGGTCGGCATCAGCAAGACCACCCTCGACGACGTCGCCCGCGAAGCCCGCTGCTCCCGCGCGACCCTCTACCGCTACTTCCCCGGCAAGCACGCCGTCGTCACCGCGCTCGTCGCGCGTGAGGCCGCGGTGCTCGAGGCCCGGCTGCGTGCCGCGGCCGAGCCGGCCGACGATCTCGAGGGCGCGGTCGTCGCAGTAGTGCTCGAAGCCGCCGCGTGGCTCGGCGCGCATCCCGCGCTCGTGTTCGTGATCACCACCGAGCCCGAGGTGCTGCTCCCGTATCTCGCGTTCGACGGCGCCGACGCGGTCCTCGCCGCCGGCGCGCACGTCGTCGCTCCCACCCTCGCGCGCTTCCTCGCACCCGAGGCATCCGCGCGCGGGGGAGTGGCTCACCCGCATGATCCTCTCCTACGTCTGCAGCCCGTCCGATTCGGTCGATCTCTCCGACTCGGATTCCGTTCGTCGGCTCGTGCGCGACTTCGTCGTTCCCGGGCTCGTCACCGTCTCCGACTCCTCCAGGGGGTAGTTGCGCCATGACCGACTTCACCGACCTCATCGGCCGCCAGGACATCAACGACCTCGAGGCGATCCTCTCGATCAGCAACCACGACGCCGACGCCGTGGTGCACGCCGTGAGCTCGCAGCCCGAGGCGATCTTCACCTGGGACTACGAGCGCAGTCGTCAGCCCCTCATCAAGCTCTACGAGAAGGCGAAGACGTCGCAGTGGAACGGCGAGACCGATCTGCCCTGGGACACCGACGTCGACCAGGAGAAGGTCGTCATCGCGAACGCGACTGCGAACGCGGGCGACGGGATGTTCGGTGAGGGTCTCGACCTGAGCGACACGCCGTTCGCGAAGTGGGACGAGAAGGAGTGGATCCAGTTCGGGATCGAGTCGCAGAACTGGACGCTGTCGCAGTTCATGCACGGCGAGCAGGGCGCGCTCCTCTGCACCGCGCGGGTCGTCGAGACGGTCCCGTGGATCGACGCCAAGTACTACGGCGCGACGCAGGTGATGGACGAGGCCCGTCACGTCGAGGTGTTCGCCAAGTACCTCGACACGAAGCTGTCGGGTCACTACCCGATCAACGCGCATCTGCGGATGCTGCTCGACGACATCATCGCCGACTCCCGCTGGGACATGACGTACCTCGGTATGCAGATCATGGTCGAGGGGCTCGCGCTCGCGGCCTTCGGCTTCATGCACCAGATGACGACCGAGCCGCTGTTGAAGAAGCTGCTCCGCTACGTGATGAGCGACGAGGCCCGCCACGTTGCGTTCGGCGTGCTCACGCTGAAGGAGTACTACGCAGAGCTTTCCGCGTCGGAGATCCGTGAGCGCCAGGAGTTCGCGTTCGAGGCCGCGGTGCGCATGCGCGACCGGTTCCTCCAGCAGGAGGTCTTCGACCGCATGGGCGTCGACGTCAAGCAAGCCGTGAAGCTCGTGATGCAGGCTCCCGACCGCGCGGTGTTCCAGTCGCTGCTGTTCTCGAAGATCGTGCCCAACTGCAAGAAGCTCGGGCTGCTCGACGCCGGCGACGGCTGGCTGCGTGAGCGCTTCACCGAGCTGGGCGTGATCCAGTTCGAGGACTGGACCGACACCGGTGAGGAGTACGCCATGCTCGACGAGGTCGCCAAGGACCGCGCGGTCGCGTAAGCGGCTGTCGTAGGGTCGACGCCGTGGCGCCGGCCGACATCGTGCTCACCGAACGGCTGCGCCTGCGGCCGTTTCACGCCGAGGATCTCGACGCGCTCGCGGTGCTGCACGCGATCCCGGAGTTCTGGTTCTACCCGCTGCGCCGCGGCCAGACGCGCGACGAGACCGCCGCGTTCCTCGACCACCAGATCGCGGCACGCGCCGAGCGCGGGTTCGGCCTGTGGGCCGCGGATCTCCGCGACGACGGCCGGCTCGCCGGCTGGATCGGCCTGTCAGTGCCGACGTTCCTGCCCGAGATCCTGCCGGCCGTCGAGGTCGGCTGGCGGCTCGACCCGGCCGTCTGGGGTCGAGGTCTCGCAACCGAGGGGGGCGCGGCGAGTCTGCGCTACGGCTTCGAGGTGCTGGGGCTCGATCGCATCGTGAGCATCTACGAACCCGAGAACGAGGCTTCGGGACGGGTGATGCAGCGGCTCGGGCTCACCTTCGACCGCGACACCGTCCACCCGACGCGCGGCATCGCGGCTCGCGTCCTCGCCATCGCCCGCGACGAATGGGACGCGCGGAACGCCCGGAGTGACCGCTCGGCGCGGTAGCGTCGGGCGATGCCTGAATCCGCCGCCCGTATCGTCTTCCTCGGCGGGCTCGGTGAGATCGGGCGCAACTGTCTTTGCCTCGAGGTCGAGGGTCGCATCCTGCTCGTCGACTGCGGGCTGATGTTCCCCGACGCCGACATGCCCGGCGTCGATCTCGTCCTCCCCGACTTCACCTACGTGATCGAGAACGCCGATCGCGTCGAGGGCGTCTTCCTCACTCACGCCCACGAAGACCACGCCGGCGGGCTCGCGTTCCTGCTGCGCGAGATGGAGCTGTCGATCTACGGCTCCGAGCTCTCGCTCGCGATGGCTCGCAACCGCATCGAGGAAGCCGGCCTCATCGATCGCGCGCGGCTCATCCCGGTCCACGACGGCGAACGGCGCAGCATCGGCCCGTTCGACTGCCAGTTCGTGCCGGTCACGCACTCGGTGCCGCACGGATTCGCGACCGCGTTCTTCACGCCCGCGGGCACGATCATCCACACCGGCGATTTCAAGCTCGACCTCACGCCCGTCGACGGTCGCCACACGGATCTCGCGCTCCTCGGCGAGATCGCGCGGCGCAACGGCGGGGTGCGCCTCCTGCTCTCCGACTCCACGAACGCGGAACGGCCGGGATTCACGCCGTCTGAGTCGACCGTCGGCGAGGCGTTGCGCGCGCTCGTACGCGAGCATCCCGATCGCCGGTTGATCGTCGCCTGCTTCGCGTCGCACCTGCATCGCATCGAGCAGGTCGCGCGCGCCGCGATCGACGGCGGCCGCAAAGTCGCGTTCCTCGGGCGCTCGATGGTGCACAACGTGGCGATGGCGCGCGAGCTCGGACTCCTCGACATCCCCGCGCGCGCGATCGTCGACATCGAGGAGACGGCGCGTTTCGCGCCCGGCGACCTCTGCATCATCTGCACCGGTTCGCAGGGCGAGCCGATGAGCGCGCTCTCGCTGATGGCGGCGCACGAGCACAAGTACGTGAAGGTCTCCGACGACGACATCGTCGTTCTGTCCGCGCACGCGATCCCGGGCAACGAGTCGAACGTGTCGCGCGTCATCGACGCGTTGCACCGCGCGGGCGCCGACGTCGTGCACGATCGCACGGCGAAGGTGCACGTCTCGGGGCACGCGTCGCAGGAGGAGCTCAAGTTCGTGCTCAGCCTGCTCTCACCGGAGTGGTTCGTGCCGATCCACGGCGAGTACCGCCACCTGGTGCACCACGCCGCGCTCGCCCGCGCCGTCGGTGTCGCCGAGGAGCGCGTGCTCGTGTGTGAAGACGGCGACATGCTCACGATCGGGCCGGACGGGATCGATCTCGACCACCGCGCGGTGCCTGCGGGCTACACCTACGTCGACGGCATCGTCGGCGACGTCGGGCACGGTGTGCTGCGCGACCGCCGCACGCTCTCGGAGGAGGGCGTGGTGGTGGTGATCGTGACCGTCGACTCGCGCACGGGCGAGGTGCTGAACGGGCCCGAGATCGTGACGCGTGGGTGGGTCTACGCGCCCGAGGCCGAGGAGCTGATCGAGGAGGCGAAGCAGGCCGTGCTCGCATCGCTCGCGGAGGCCGCGAAGGAAGGCGCGAACGACTTCGAGACCGTGCGCCGGCACGCGCGCAAGTCGCTCGGTCGCTTCATCGCCGACCGCACCCGGCGTCGTCCCATCGTCATCCCGGTGGTGATGGAGGCCTGACGCGTTGGCCGGCGACAGCGAGTTCACGATCGATCTGAGCGGCCGCACCGCGCTCATCACGGGCGGCGGTAATGGCGTCGGCGCGGAGCTGGTGGACGCGTTCGTGCGCGCGGGCGCGTCGGTGTGGGTGAACGACATCTACGAGGACCGCGCGCGCTACGTTGCCGAGTCGGCGACCGGTCCCGGGAGCGCGCGTCCGGTGAAGGCCGACGTGACGAGCCCGCTCAAGGTGCGGCGCATGCGCGAGGAGACCGGACCGGTCGACATCCTCGTGAACAACGCGGGGATTCCCACGAGCGGCTTCATGCTGAAGAAGTTCATCGACACGAACCCGCAAGACTGGGAAGGCGACATGCGCCTGAACCTGGGCGCGGTGTTGCACGTCACCCACGCGTACGTCGGCGCGATGGTCGAGCAGGGTTGGGGCCGGGTGGTGACGGTCGTCTCCGACGCGGGCCGGCGCGGTGAGCGGATGCAGGTGATCTACGGCGCGGCGAAAGCCGGCGCGATGGGCTTCTCGCGCGGGCTCGCGGCGGAGGTCGGCGCGTCGGGCGTCACGGTCAACTGCGTCGCGCTGGCGTCGATGAAGACGGGACCGCTCGCCGACGCGCTCGAGCACGACCCCGACCTCGAGCGCCGGCTCGCGCGCCCGTACCTCGTGCCGCGCATCGGCGATCCGAGCGATCCGACCGCGCTGGTCGTACTTCTCTGCAGCGACGCCGCGTCGTGGATCACGGGCCACACGTATCCCGTCGACGGCGGGTACGTGGCCTCCCTCTAGGGACCGCGGCCTGAACCACTGAGGTCGAAAGATCTCACTGTGGTGCATGAGGCCAGTGTTACGGTGGCTCCGATGCCCACCACGACCACCCGGCGGCCGTCCTCCGCACGCCGTGCCCCGGCCCGCCGCGGCCGTGCCCCCGCCCGGCGCCGGCCACCGAAGGCGCGGCGCGAGCCACGCTTCGCGGCACTGCGGGAGCAGCTCGGCGAGCAGCTCGACGGTCACAAGACCGACGTCGCCGCCGTGGCGCTGGCCGTCGCAGGCATCCTCACCGGGCTGTCGATCGGGGTGCACTTCGCGGGCCCGTTCGGCCGCGGGGTCGACGCCGCGAGCGGCGCGGTCCTCGGCAAGGGCCGCTTCCTCCTGCCCTTCATCCTCCTCGGCGGCGCCGCCGCGCTCGTGCTGCGCCCGCGTGGCGACGACGACGAGGAGCCCGAACCGCGCGGCCTGCGCGTCGGGATCGGGCTCACCGCGCTCGTGCTCGGCAGTGTCGGGATGCTCGACCTCATGGCCGGGCGCCCGAACTCGCAGAGCTTCACCCGCTTGCGCGAGGCCGGCGGTGTGCTCGGCGCGCTCGTGGCCGGGCCCCTCGGCGCCGCCCTCGGATCGCTCGGCGCCGGCGTCGTGCTCGTGGGTGTCCTCGTGCTCGGCCTCGTGCTCGTCGCGCACGTCGGATTGCGCGATGTCGGAGCCGGGATCGCCGTCGCGGGGCGCGCGACGGCCGGCGCGGTGCGCTACGTGTTCGAGCTCGCGGTCCCCGACGAGACGGAGATCGAGACCGACGACAGCGCGACCGACTCGGAGATCGACGCACCCGCGGCGGCGCGCTTCCCGACGCACCGCCCGGTTCTCTTCGACCAGTCGCTCTACGAGGAAGACGAGGAAGAAGAGGAAGAGGACGACGAGGAGTACGAGCTCGACGAAGACGCGGAAGAAGACGAGGAGTACGAGGACGAGGACGAGGAGTACGAAGAGGAAGAAGACGAGGAGTACGAGGACGACGAGGAGGACGCCGACGAGATCGACCTGCGCGTGAGCGCGCCGCCGCGCCCCGCATGGAAGCTGCCGCCCGCGAACGTGCTGAAGCGCGGGAGCGGCAAGCTCCTCGACCAGCGCTTCGTCGACGCCGGCGGCGAGATCCTCGAAGGAACGCTGAGCGACTTCGGCGTCGATGCCCGCATCATCGGTGCGACCGTCGGCCCCACGGTCACGCGCTACGAGCTCGAGCTGGCTCCCGGTGTGAAGGTGAATCGCGTCACCGGGCTCAGCAAGGAGATCGCCTACGCGATGGCGAGCCACGACGTGCGCATTCTCGCCCCGATCCCCGGGCGCAGCGCGATCGGCGTCGAGGTGCCGAACCACCAGCGCCCGATCGTGACCCTCGGCGACGTGCTCGGCAGCGACGAGGCCGGCCGCGCGAAGCACCCGCTCGAGGTCGGAATGGGCCGCGACATCGCCGGCAAGGCGTGCATGGCGAACCTCGCGGCCTTCCCCCACGTGCTCATCGCGGGCGCGACGGGAGCGGGGAAGTCGAGCTGCATCAACAGCATCGTCACGTCGATCCTGATGCGCGCGACGCCCGACCAGGTGCGCATGATCCTCGTTGACCCCAAGCGCGTCGAGCTCGGCCAGTACAACGGGCTGCCGCACCTGCTCACCGAGGTCGTGGTGAACCCGAAGAAGGCGGCGAACGCGCTCGAGTGGGCGGTGCGCGAGATGGAGATGCGCTACGACCTGCTCGCCGACGTCGGTGTGCGCGACATCACCGGTTACAACGCGATGTACGACCGCGGCGAGCTCCCCACCGAGGAGGACCCCGATCCCGAGACCGGCAAGACGTACGAGCGGTTGCCGTTCATCCTCATCGTCGTCGACGAGCTCAACGACCTCATGATGGTCGCCGCCCGCGACGTGGAAGCGAGCATCTGCCGCATCGCGCAGATGGCGCGCGCCGTCGGTATCCACCTCGTCATCGCGACGCAGCGGCCGTCGGTCGACGTGATCACCGGCGTCATCAAGGCCAACATCCCGAGCCGGCTCGCGTTCGCGGTGAGCAGTCTCGGCGACTCGCGTGTCATCCTCGACCAGCCCGGCGCGGAGAAGCTCGTCGGCAAGGGCGACATGTTGCTGCTCGCGGCGTCGTCGAGCCGCACGGAGCGCATCCAGGGTTCGTGGGTCGACGAAGACTGCGTGCGCAAGGTCGTGGCGCACTGGCGCCGCCAGGTCTCCGAGCCCGACTACGTGGAAGCGCTCGCCGGTGCAGAAGGGGGCGGGAGCCGCAGCTCGACGATCGAGGAAGAAGGCGACGAGCTGCTCGACGAGGCCATGGAGCTGGTCGTGCGTAGCGGCCTCGGTTCGACGAGCATGCTGCAACGCAAGCTGCGGGTCGGGTTCGCGCGCGCCGGCCGCCTCATGGACCTCCTCGAACAGCGCGGCATCGTCGGCCCGTCCGAAGGCTCGAAGGCCCGCTCGGTGCTGATGACCGTCGACGAGCTCGAGGAGTTCCGCGCGCGGACGTGAACCGCGGCCGGGTCGAGCCGGGCGGTTCCGCGGGACTGCTACTCGAGCGTCGAAGCGGGTGCGGAGCTCCTCGAGGAGGCCGGCGATCGCGGCGAGGTGCTCCTCGACGCGGGCGAGGTAGGCATGCGGCGAGGTGTCGGGGACCTCGTCGTCGACGTCGATCTCGGTGAGCACGGCCCGGGCGAAGCGCTCGTTGGGCGCGGGCACGAGCAGCGCGGCGGTGGTGCCGCCGGGCCGCAGCATCACGGGGATGGCGGCCGATTCGAGCCGGTGGCGCAGGATCTGGGCCTCGAGTGCGGGCCAGCGCCCCAGCTCGACGAGCGGGGAATCGAGGTCGGCTCCATCGTCGGGAACGCCAGCAGGGGACACCGTCCGGTGAGTGTACGGAAGGTGACCGGTACGATGGCCCGGTGACCTCTGCGCAGCACCCCGCCGAGGCGCGCCGCTTCTTCGTCGAGACGCTCGGCTGCCCGAAGAACGCCGTCGACACGGAGAAGCTCGTCGGCGCGCTCGGTGCCGACGGGCTGGTCGCGGCCGACCGGGTCGAAGACGCCGACCTGGTCGTCGTGAACACCTGCGCCTTCATCGAGGCGGCTCGGGAAGAGTCGATCGAGACGATCCTCGCGCTCGCGGGGCAGCGCAAGGACGGTGCCCGGCTCGTCGCCACGGGATGCCTCGCCGAGCGTTCGGGCGCCGAGCTCGCCGACGCGCTCCCCGAGCTCGACGCGGTGGTGGGCTTCGCGGGGGAGACCTCGCTGTCGCGGCTCCTCGAAGGCAGCTCGGCTCCGGTCACCTTCCGGTCACGGCCCGAAGGTGTGCGCGATCTGCTCGAACTCCGCCGCGCCGCGCCGGGCACGCCGTGGGCCTACGTGAAGATCGCCGAAGGATGCGACCGCGCCTGCGCGTTCTGCGCGATCCCGTCGTTCCGGGGCAAGCAGCGCTCGCGCACACCGGAGGCGATCGCGGCCGAGGTGCGCGACCTCGTCGAGCAGGGTGTCTCGGAGATCGTGCTCGTCGCGCAGGACCTCGCGTGGTACGGGCGCGACGCGGGCGAGCCGGGATCGCTCGCACCGTTGCTGACGCAGCTCGACGCGCTCGCACCGCACGGGCTCGCGCGCGTGCGCCTCCTCTACCTGTACCCGTCGGAGGTGCACGACCCGCTCGTCTCGACGATGCTCGAGCTGGCGACGGTCGTGCCCTACTTCGACCTGTCGCTCCAGCACGCGTCGGCGCCGCTGCTGCGCGCGATGAAGCGTTGGGGCTCGGGCGATCGGTTCCTCGACATCATCGACGGCATCCGCGCGCAGGAGCCCGGCGCGGCGTTCCGATCGTCGTTCATCGTCGGGTTCCCCAGCGAGACCGAAGCCCACCACGACGAGCTGCTCGCGTTCCTCGCGGCCGCGCGACTCGACTGGGCCGGCTTCTTCTCGTTCTCGCGAGAAGAAGGCACCGCGGCCGCGACGATGACCGGCGCGCCCGATTCGCGGCTCGTCGCCGAACGGATGCGGGAGCTCGGCGAGCTGCAGGACCCGATCACGGAGGCGGCGCGCGCCGAGCTCGTCGGTGAGACGATCGAGGTGCTCGTCGACGGGATCGAAGACGGCGAACCGGTCGGCCGCACGTACCGGGAGGCCCCGGAGATCGACGGCCTCGTGCGGCTCGGCTCCGACGGCTGGGCGCGGCCGGGTGCGACCGTGCGCGCAGTGGTCACCGGTTGGGAAGGTCCCGATCTCGAAGCCCGCCCGGTCGGGCCGGGGCGCGTCGTCGAGGTGGCGGTCGCGGGCGCGGGGTCGACCTGATGGACGCGTCCTTGTCGTCGTCGTCTTCTTCGTCTTCGTCTTCGTCGTCGTCGTCGGCCCGCTCACGGCGTTTCGACCAGACCGCGCTGGCCACGCCGGCGAACTACCTGACGATCGGGCGGATCCTGGTCGGCCTCCCGACGCTGGTGATCATGTGGCGGCACGGGGCGTCGTGGCTCACCGTCGGCCTGTGGTTCGTCATCACCTCCACCGACAGTCTCGACGGGTACCTCGCGCGCCGCGACGGTGCGACCCGTTCCGGCGCGTTCCTCGACCCGGTCGCCGACAAGACCCTCGTGCTGGGCGGCTTTGCCGCACTCGCGCTGCGCGGCGACGTCGCCTGGTGGCCCGTCGCGGTGATCGCCGCGCGTGAGCTGTTCGTCTCCGTCTGGCGCGCACTCGCGGGGCGACGCGGCATCTCGTTGCCGGCACGCAAGCTCGGGAAGTACAAGGCCTTCCTGCAGTACATCGCGATCGGCGTGGTGCTCCTCCCGTGGACCGAGCACGACGTCGGCCTGCAACAAATCGTGCTCGGTCTCGCGGTCGCGTTCACCGTCGTCTCCGCGCTCGACATCGTGCAGCACGGTTGGCGCGACTGGCAGCGCTCCGACGCTCGGGGGGCCGGCGCCTAGATGCGATGTGAGGTTCTCGCGATCGGCACGGAGCTGCTGCTCGGCCAGATCGTCGACACGAACAGCGCGTGGATCGGGGAGCAACTCGCGGCGTCGGGAATCGACTCCTACGAGCACCGCGCGATCGGCGACAACCAGACTCGCATCGTCGATGCGCTGCGCGACATGCTCGAACGGTCCGACGCGGTGATCGTCTGCGGTGGCCTCGGCCCGACCCAGGACGACCTCACGCGCGACGCGCTCGCGGACCTCATGGGCGTCGGGCTCGTTCGGCGCGACGACCTCGTCGAGCAGATCGCGGCGATGTTCCGCAGCCGGGCGCGCGACATGCCGCAGAACAACCTGCGCCAGGCCGACGTCCCCGACGGCGGCGACGCGATCCTCAACCCGATCGGCACCGCGCCGGGCTTGCGCTGCCCCGTCGGCGACAAGGTCGTCTACGCGGTTCCGGGCGTCCCCTACGAGATGCAGCTCATGATCTCCGAGCACGTCGTCCCCGACCTGCTCGCGCGTGCCGGTGAGGACGCCGCGATCGTGTCGCGCTCGATCAAGACGTGGGGCGCGTCGGAGTCGGGCCTCGCGGAGATGATCGCCCACCGCGTCGACGCGCAGACGAACCCCACGATCGCGTTCCTCGCGCGAGGGATCGAAGGGCTCGTCGTGCGCGTGACGGCCAAGGCGCGTACGCGGGCGGAGGCCGAAGCACTGGTAGAAGCCGAGGAGACCGAGTTGCGCGCGATCCTCGGCGATCTCGTGTTCGGTGTCGACGACGAGACGATGGAGTTCGCGGTGCTCGCGCGCCTGCGCGGGCGGGGCTGGACGCTCGGCGTCGCGGAGTCGGTGACCGGCGGGCTGATCGGCGGGCGCATTGCGAACGTGCCCGGTGCGAGCGACACGTTCCGGGGCACGATCGGCTGCTACGCGACCGACGTGAAACGCACCGTGCTCGGCGTCACCGCGGAGCTCGTCGTGAGCGAGGAATCGGCCGTGCAGATGGCGGAGGGCGCGCAGCGCGTCCTCGCCGCCGACGTCGGTATCGCGGTCACGGGTGTGGCCGGGCCGACCGAGCAGGACGGCGTCGCGGTCGGAACCGTCTGCTTCGGTATCGCGCTCCCGGGTCACGAACCGTTCGCGGTGACGACGCGCCTGCCCGGCGACCGCGAGCGCATCCGGCAGTTCGCGACGATCTCGTTGCTCAACCTCGTGCGGCAGCGGCTCGACGCGCTGCCGTGAACGGCGCAATCGGCGTGCGCCGGCCACGATGGCGCGCGGGTTCGTAGCCGTCGTCCCGCCGCGGCGGGTTCTCGACGCCGTACGCGAGGTCTCCGACACCGCGCAGCATCGGGCCACCGACTTTGCGCTTCCGGCGCTGCGCGGCGCTCGCTTCACGAGACGCGCGCAGTGGCACCTCACGCTGCAGTTCCTGGGCAACCGGACCGACCTCGACGCGGTCACGGGCGCACTCGAGGCGGTGAGCACCGTCCCGTTCGCGGTCGCGCTGGGCGGACTCGGCGGATTTCCGTCGACGCGCGGCGCCGGTGTGCTGTGGGTCGGCGTGACCGAAGGGCGGGACCGGCTCGGCGCGCTCGCCGCCGCCGTCGGCGACGCGGTCGCGCCGTTCGGTCACACGGCCGAGTTCACCCCGTACCGCCCGCACCTCACGCTCGCGCGGCTCGCCCGGCGCGCCGACCTGCGCCCGGCCGTCGAGGAGTTCGGCGACCGGGCGGTCGGGGCTGCGTGGAAGGTCACGCGGATGGTGCTGTTCGAGAGCGTCACGCACCCGTCGGGCGCGCAGTACCGCGCGCATGCTCGAATTCCGCTGCGATGACCGCACCCGATCGCCACATCGTCGCGATGGGCGGCGGGGGCTTCTCGATGGAGCCCGACAACCCGCGCCTCGACGACTTCATCCTCGGCCTGACCGGCGTCGCGCGGCCGCGCGTGTGCTTCGTGCCGACACCGAGTGGCGACGACGCCGGCTACGTGCGCCTCTTCACGGAGACCCTCGGCCGGCGGTGCGAGCCGTCGGTCGCGCCGCTCTTCGTGCCGTCGGATCCGCCGGTTGGCGAGATCGCCGCCGCGGCCGACGTGATCTACGTCGCCGGCGGCAACACCGTGAACACGCTCGCGATCTGGCGGGCCCAGGGCTTCGACCGCTGCCTGCGCGAGGCCTGGGAACGCGGCGCGGTGCTGTGCGGGCTGAGCGCCGGCGCGATCTGCTGGTTCGCGTCCGGGGTCACCGACGGTCATGTGCTCGAGCCGGGACTGTCTGCATTCACCGGCGGTCTCGGGCTGCTCGCCGGAAGCCTCTGCCCGCACTACGACAGCGAGCCGGGGCGTCGTCCCACGTATCACGCCCTCGTCGCGGGCGGTGCGCTGTCCGGCGGCTACGGCGTCGACGACGGCGCGGCCCTGCACTTCGTCGGTACGGACCTCGCCGAGGTCGTCGCGTCGAGACCCGGACCGGCTGCGTACCGGGTGGACGCGGCCGGTGGCGTCCCACGGGAGGAGCGCATCACGCCTCGGGTGCCGCATTGATGTCGAGTACCGCTTCACGCGCGACGCAGTAACGGCTCGCTCGCTGCCCGAATGTGGATCCGCGTCGCCGACGTGAGGCAGTTGTTGCCCTCGTGCGATTCTGCGATCACGTTGGAGGCGTCGGCGCAGACGATCACGAAGTAGGAGCTGTTCGCGATCGTGTCGGGCACATCCGCGTCGAGCCTGCCGAAGCTCGACTCGTGCTTCGCCAGGCCGAGGAGGCCGCGGCCTGGCGAGGATGATGTCGTCGCCGTCGTGCTTCGGGTTCTTCGACAGGTACATGTTGGTGCCCGACGTCGCGGTGTCACCGACGTTCTTCGTCGTGTCGAAGACGGCGAAGATGCTGCCCGCGGATCCGCTGGCCGGCGGATCGGAGACCGTGGTGACCCGGTAGTCGACGCCGGCCGAGGCTCCCGCCGCGCCCACCGGCACCGCCGTCACCCGCGAATGAACCCCCGTCGTTTCCGGCGGGGGTTCATCGGTCCTTGGCCCGGGTGTCCGCCTGGGTCTTGGCGTCGTCCGCTGGACGGCGAAGTGGGCAGCTCCATCCTCCATCCCTCTCGAACGTGTGTCCAGAGGCCAAGATCACGAGGAACGACTTCGTCACGCCCCGACGATCCTTGTATCGAACGCGTGTTCGTTCTAGGCTCTCCCGGGTCGGGACGCGTGAGTGTCACACCCCCTCGGTAGGTTCGCTCCGACGGCTGATTTCCCCCGATCACTTGGTTCGGACGACGACGCCGGCAACGGCGAGGAGGAATGGGAAGTGGAACGGGACGGCGAACGCGACAAGGCACTCGAGATGGCGCTGGGTCAGATCGAGAAGCAGTTCGGCAGGGGCTCGATCATGCGGCTCGGTGAGCACGGCAACGTCGGGGTGGCCGCCATCTCGACCGGCGCCCTCTCGCTCGACCTGGCACTCGGCATCGGCGGCCTCCCACGGGGGCGCGTCGTGGAGATCTTCGGGCCCGAGTCCTCGGGGAAGTCGACGCTCGCGATGCACGTCGTCGCCGAGGCGCAGCGCAACGGCGGCGTGTGCGCCTACATCGACGCCGAGCACGCGATGGACCCGGTGTACGCGTCGGCGATCGGCGTCAACGTCGACGATCTCCTCATCAGCCAGCCCGACACGGGCGAGCAGGCGCTGGAGATCGCCGACATGCTGATCCGCTCGGGTGCGCTCGACGTGCTCGTGATCGACTCGGTTGCCGCGCTCGTCCCGCGCGCCGAGATCGAGGGCGAGATGGGCGACACCCACATGGGTCTCCAGGCCCGGCTGATGAGCCAGGCGCTGCGCAAGCTCACCGGCAACCTCAACCGGTCGCGCACGATCTGCATCTTCATCAACCAGTTGCGGGAGAAGATCGGCGTGATGTTCGGGTCCCCGGAGACGACACCGGGCGGCCGAGCCCTGAAGTTCTACGCGTCCGTCCGGCTCGACATCCGCAGGGTCGAATCGATCAAGGACGGCCCCGAGCTCATCGGCAACCGGACACGGGTGAAGGTCGTGAAGAACAAGACCGCCCCGCCGTTCCGCCAGGCCGAGTTCGACATCATGTACGCGAAGGGCATCAGCCGTGAGGGTTCGCTGCTCGATGTCGGTGTCGATCTCGGCATCGTGAAGAAGTCGGGCGCGTGGTTCACCTACGAGGGTGAGCAGCTCGGGCAGGGCCGGGAGAATGCGAAGCGGTTCCTCGCCGAGAACCTCGACATGATGGTCGAGATCAGCGAGAAGATCCGCCAGGCGAGCGGTATCACCGACGCCGGCGCCGAGGTCGACGTGACGGTGGAGGAGAACGCCGACGCCGAGATCGAGAGCTGAGCGGCGGGACGCGCGCCGCGGAGCAGCCCGCGGCGCGGCCATCGCCCGGCCGCCCGAGCCTCGAAACGGACGTCGGGGCCGGGCGGCGGCGCTCCTACACTGACCGGTTGTGAGCGATCCGCCGGCGGTTCCGCGCCGCTACTTCATCCGCACCTTCGGGTGCCAGATGAACGAGCACGATTCGGAGCGGATCGCCGGCGTGCTCTCCGCCGACGGGATGGAGCCGGCGTCGGGCGTCGAGGACGCCGACGTGGTGGTCCTCAACACGTGCTGCATCCGGGAGAACGCCGATCACAAGCTCTACGGCCATCTCGGCGCGCTGAAGACGCTGAAGGAACGTCGACCCGAACTGCAGATCGCCGTGGGCGGGTGCCTGGCGCAGAAGGATCGTGAGGCGATCGTCGAACGGGCCGGCCACGTCGACGTCGTCTTCGGCACCCACAATCTCGCGCACGCGCCTTCGCTGCTGGCCCGGGCTCGCGACGAGGGCCCGATCGTGGAGATCCTCGAAGAACACGAGGCCTATCCGTCTGCGCTCCCCGCGCGCCGCGAGTCACCGCACTCGGCGTGGGTGACCATCCAGATCGGCTGCGACAACAGCTGCGCGTTCTGCATCGTGCCGCAGGTCCGTGGTGCCGAGGTCAGCCGCCGGCTCGGCGACATCGTGCACGAGGTCACCGAGCTCGCCGCCGACGGCGTGCGCGAGATCACGGTCCTCGGCCAGAACGTCAACTCCTACGGCCGCGACCTCGGTGCCGGTCAGTACGCGCCCCGCTTCGCCGACCTGCTCGACGCCCTCGATGCGGTCGACGGCATCGATCGCATCCGCTTCACGTCGCCGCACCCGAAGGACTTGCGACCCGAGACGATCGCGGCGATGGCCGGCCGCGACGCAGTGTGCGAGCACCTGCACCTCCCGCTCCAGGCCGGCAGCGACCGGACGCTCGCCCGCATGCACCGTGGGTACACCGCGAGCCGCTACCTGAACCGGCTCGCCGCCGCGCGTCACGCCATCACCGACCTCGCCGTCACCACCGACATCATCGTCGGCTTCCCCGGTGAGACCGACGCCGACTTCGCCCAGACCCTCGAGGCCGTCGATGCCGCCGCATTCGACGCGGCCTACACGTTCGTGTTCTCGCCCCGGCCCGGAACCGAGGCCGCCGCGATGGTCGACGACTTCGTCGCGCCCGAGGTGTGCCAGGACCGGATGCGGCGGCTCGTCGCCGTCGTCGAGCGTCACGCGCTCACGCGGCACCGGGCACGCGTCGGGCGGGCCGAGGAGGTTCTCGTCGACGGTCCGTCCAAGCGCGACCCGAACGTGCTGTCGGGCCGGACGCGCCAGAACAAGCTCGTGCACTTCGATCCGGGCCGCGGTGTCCAACCCGGCGATCTCGCGACCGTCGCCATCACCGACGCCGCACCGCACTGGTTGCGCGGCCGCGTCGTCGACATCGTGAGCCCCGGTCGGCGGTCCCGCACCCGCATCCCCCTGTCGGTGGAGTGACCGTCACCCTGCGGTTGCCGCATCTCGCGCTCGTCGGGCCGACCGCGTCGGGGAAGTCGGCGCTCGCGTTCGCGCTCGGGCGCGAGCTCGGCGACGTCGAGATCGTCTCGCTCGACTCGATGCAGGTGTACCGGGAGATGGACATCGGCACCGCCAAGCCGACCGTCGCCGAACGGGCGGCCGTGCCCCATCATCTCGTCGACGTCGCCGATCCGAACGAGGACTGGTCGGTCGCCCGGACCCAGGCCGGCGCCCGGGAGGCGCTGCGCGCGATCGAGGCGCGCGGGCACCGGGCCCTGATGGTCGGCGGGACCGGCCTGTACGTGCGCGCCGTCGTCGACGGGCTGGATCTGCCCGGTGAGGATCTGGCACTGCGGGCTCGGCTCGATGCCGAAGCCGCCGAGCCCGGCGGGCTCGCGCGTTCCTACGCCCGTCTGCAGGAGCTCGATCCGCTCGCCGCGTCGCGCATCGAGGCCGGCAACCGCCGGCGCATCGTGCGCGCGCTCGAGGTCTTCGAGCTGACGGGGCGGCCGTTCTCGTCGTTCGGGCCCGGTGTCGATCACTTCGGCCCGCCGGTCGAGCCGGTGCGGCTCGTCGGGATCTGGCTGCCGCGCCCCGTGCAGGCGGCGCGCATCGACGCGCGCGTCGCCGCGATGGAGCGCGCCGGTCTCGTCGACGAGGTCGACGCGCTCGCGTGCCGGCCCGGCGGGCTGTCGCGCACCGCGGCGCAGGCGATCGGGTACAAGGAGTTGCTCGCGCACCGGCGCGGCGAGATCGCGACGCTCGCGGATGCGTTCGATCTCGTCGTGCGGCGCACCCGCGCCTTCGCACGCCGCCAACGAGTCTGGTTCCGGCGCGATCCGCGCGTCACCTGGCTCGGTACCAGCCTGGATCCCGAACGTCTCCTCCCGCCGCTGCGCGCGCTGGCCGCGCGCGACGCGGCCGCGGTGCCGGCATGACCACCATCGCGCTCTCGAAGTTGCACGCGACCGGCAACGACTTCCTCGTGCACGTTGCCGACGAGCCGCTCGGGGCGGAGCTCGCGGCCGCGTTGTGCGACCGGCACCTCGGGGTCGGCGCCGACGGGCTCATCACCCTCGGCCCGGGCGCCGACGGTGCCGACTGCACGATGACGCTGCGCAATGCCGACGGTGGCATCGCCGAGATGAGCGGGAACGGGATTCGCTGCCTCGCGTGGGTCGCCGATCGTGAGGGACGCGCCGCGGGCGACCGCCTCGTGGTCGACACGCGCGCCGGACGGCGAGTCGTGTTGCTGGAGCGCGACCCCGACGGGCACGTGATCGGGGGCGCGGTCGACATGGGCCCGGTCACCTTCGACCCCGCCGCGATCGGGCTGGCGGTGGCCACCGCCGATGATCTCGGCGTCACCGTGCACGGCACCGTCTACCGCGGCGATGCCGCGGGCATCGGCAACCCGCACTTCGTCTGCTTCGTCGACGATCCCGACGAAGCGCGCGTCGTGCAGCACGGGCCGAGGCTGGAACGCGACGAGCAGTTCCCCCAGCGGGCCAACGTCGAGTTCGTGACCGTCGAGTCGCGTGACCGGCTCCGGATGCGCGTGTGGGAGCGCGGCGTGGGGGAGACGTTGTCGTGCGGGACGGGCGCGTGCGCCGCGGCTGCCGTCGCGCACCGGCGCGGGCTCGTCGACGCGATCGTCACCGTCGCGGTCCCGGGCGGCGAGCTCGAGGTCGAGCTCGGCGATTCGGTCGTGCTGGGCGGGCCGGTGACCCACGTCTTCGACGTCGAGATCGACCTCGACGCGCTCGGCGAACCCGGGCCCTCGCCGGTGACCGAGTGAGCCGGCGCGAGCCGAACGCGGCGGGCCGGGGCCGGCCGCGGCTCACCGCAACCGAGATCGATCTCAGCGTCGTGCGGCAGCGGGCGCTGCTCGTCGGCACCGGCGTCGACGCGCGCGACGCCGAAGCCGCCGAAGCATCGCTCGAAGAGCTCGCGCTCCTCACCGAGACGGCCGGGGCCGAGCCGGTGTTGCTGAGCTTGCAGCGCCGCACGACGCCCGATCCCGCCACGTATGTCGGCAAGGGCAAGGCGCAGGAGCTGCGCGAGCAGGCGGAGGGGCTCGACGTCGACGTCGTGGTCTTCGACGACGAGCTCACACCCGCGCAGCAGCGGAACCTCGAACATCTCTTCGAGCGCGACGTCGTCGATCGGGTCGCGCTGATCCTCGACATCTTCGCCCAGCACGCGACGAGCCAGGAAGGCATGGTGCAAGTGGAGCTCGCGCAGCTCCGCTACCGGCTGCCACGCCTGCGCGGTCGTGGCATCCAGTTGAGTCAGCAGGGCGCCGGCATCGGGACGCGTGGCCCCGGCGAGACGCAGCTCGAAGTCGACCGCCGGCGCATCCAGCGCCGCATCCAACAACTCGAACGCGACCTGAAGACGCTCGCCAAGCGACGCGACACGCAGCGCAAAGCGCGGGTGCGCCGCGGACTCGCGCGGGTCGCGCTCGTCGGGTACACGAACGCGGGAAAGTCGACGCTGCTCAACCGGCTCACCGATGCCGACGTGCTCGTGCAAGACATCCTCTTCTCCACCCTCGACCCGACGACGCGCCGCCTTCGCCTGCCCGGTGGCGAGATCGTGCTGCTCTCCGACACCGTCGGGTTCGTGCAACGACTTCCGCACCAACTCGTCGAGGCGTTCCAGTCGACCCTCGAAGAGGTCGCGGACGCGGATCTCCTCTTGCACGTCGTCGACGCGAGCAGTCCCGACGTCGGCGCGCTCATTTCGGCAGTGCGCACCGTGCTCGAGGAGATCGGTGCCGCCACGCTCCCCGAACTGATCGTCTGGAACAAGCGTGATCTCGTCGATGCCGGCGATCTCGACGATCTCCTCGATGATCACAAGGGTTCGTTGGCGGTGTCGGGCGCGACTGGCAGGGGTATCGACGAGCTCCGTGACGTGATCGCCGCGCGGCTGCGTGAGCTCGACCGGCTCGTCGAGCTCACGGTCCCCTACGAGCGGGGCGACGTCCTCGCCGCGCTGCACCGCGACGGCGAGGTGCTCGTCGAGGTGCACGACGACGCCGGCATGCGCGTGCGCGCGCGGCTTCCGGAGCCCGTGTTGTCGCGCGTGCGCGAGTTCGTCACCTCGGAGCCCGCCGAGGAGCGCCGGTAGGCTCGATCCGATGCGTACCGCGACCCCCTTCGTCCCGCCGCCGTACCCGTACGAGCGGCTCGACCGGCTGAAGGCCGTCGCCGTGCGGCAGCCGGGCGGGGTCGTCGACTGCTCGATCGGGACTCCCTGCGACCCCGTCCCCGAAATCGTCGCGAGCGCGGCTGCGGCCGCAGCGCGCGACGCCATGGGCTACCCGCCGTCGGCGGGAACCGCGGCGCTGCACGACGCGGCTGCGGGCTGGTTCGCGCGCCGGCTCGGTGTCACTGTCAGACCCGACGACCTTGCGGCCTGCGTCGGCACCAAGGAGATGGTCGTCTCGCTGCCGCATCTGCTCGCGCTCCGGCAACCGGAACGCGACACCGTGCTCTATCCCGCGGTCGCCTACCCGTCGTACGAGATGGGCGCGACGCTCGCCGGGCTGCGGGCGGTGCCGGTGCCGCTCGACGTCGAGTGGCACCTCGACGTCGACGCGATCGACGCCGCCGACGCGCAGCGCGCGCTCCTGCTGTGGATCAACGAGCCCGGGAACCCGTCGTCGTCGGCCGCGGGCGCCGACCACTTCGCACGTGTCGCGTCATGGGGACGCGAGCACGGGGTGACGATCGCGAGCGACGAGTGCTATGTCGAGTTCGCGCCGGAACGGCACACGATCCTGGCGACGGGAGCCGACGGTGTCCTCGCGGTGCACAGCCTCTCGAAGCGATCGAACCTCGCCGGGATGCGCGTCGGGTTCTTCGCCGGCGACGTCGACGTGGTCCACTACCTCGTCGAGACGCGCAAGCACGCCGGGCTCATGGTGCCGACGCCCGCGCAGGCCGCCGCGGTCGCCGCGCTCGGCGACGACGAGCACGTCGAGGTGCAGCGAGCGCGTTACGCGCGACGGCGCGCGATGGTCGTCGAGGCGCTCGCCGCGATCGGGCTCCGGCACGCGGGCGGCCCGATGTCGTTCTACCTGTGGTTGCGCGACGACGCCGGTGCCGGCGGCTGGGCCGTCACCGAGCGGCTGGCGCGTGCGGGGCTGCTCGTCTCGCCTGGTGATCTCTACGGCCCCGCGGGCGCACCCTACGTGCGGCTCGCGCTCGTGCAACCCGAAGACCGACTGGAGCCGGTGCTCGACCGACTCGTGAAGGAGCAGACGTGAGCGGGACCGACGGCCAGGGGTTCGCGAGCCTCGCGGCGACGATCACGAAGGTGTGGGAGGCGGGCGACGAGTTCCGTTCGGTGCTTCCGTCGAGAGAGCTGTTCGACACGGTGCGCGCCGCGATCGCCGCGCTCGACGCGGGCGAGATCCGCGTCGCGGAGGTGGTCGACGGCGAGGTCGTCGTCCACGAATGGGTGAAGCAGGCCGTGTTGCTCTGGTTCCGGGTGAACGAGCTCGAAGACGTCGAGGTCGGCCCGTTCGAGTACGTCGACCGGTTGCCGTTGAAGCACGGGTTCCGGGCTGCGGGTGCGCGCGTGCTGCCGGGCGCGTCCGTGCGCTTCGGCAGCTATCTCGGCAAGGGCGTGATCTGCATGCCGTCGTACGTGAACATCGGCGCGTACGTCGACGACGGCTCGATGGTCGACACCTGGGCGACGGTCGGTTCGTGCGCGCAGATCGGCAAGCGGGTGCACCTGGCGGGCGGAGTCGGGATCGGTGGCGTGCTCGAGCCACCGCAGGCGCGGCCCGTCGTGATCGAGGACGACGTGTTCATCGGGTCGCGCTGCATGATCGTCGGCGGCGCGCGAGTGCGGAAGGGCGCCGCGCTCGGCGCCGGCGTGATCCTCACCGCGAGCATCCCGGTGATCGACGCGCAGACGGGGGAGGAGATCTCCCGGGGCGACGTTCCCGAGCGCGCCGTCGCGGTGCAGGCGACCCGCAATCGCGAGTTCCCCGGCGGTACGTTCGGGCTTCCGTGCGTGTTGGTGCTGCGCACCTTGCCGGAGGGTGGCCACGACGATCTCCAGCTCAACGACCTGCTCCGAGAGCACGGAATCGAGACGTGAGCGACGCGAGCGCTGTGGCGGTCGTCGCCCACGACGCGGCCGATGTCTTCGGCTTGGCGGCTGCGCTCTGCGCGGTGCCGTCCGTGAGCGGTGACGAGGCCCCACTCGCCGACGCGGTGGAGACGCGCCTGCGGGCGCGCGCCGGTGGGCTCAGCATCGATCGGGTCGCGAACAACGTCGTCGCGCGCACCAACGCCGGGCGGGCGCGGCGCATCGTGCTCGGCGGTCATCTCGACACCGTGCCGGCGAACGGCAACGCCGAACCGCGCGTCGCGCGGGACGTACTGCGCGGTGTCGGTTCGGCCGACATGAAGGGTGGGCTCGCGGCGATGCTCGCGCTGGCCGAGCTCGCGTCGCGCCGCGTCGCGACCCACGACGTGACCTTCGTCTGGTACGAGGGTGAGGAGGTCGCCGACGAGCACAACGGGCTGCGGCATCTCTTCGAGGTCGCGCCCGATCTGCTTGCCGGCGACCTCGCGATCCTGCTCGAGCCCACCGGCGGCTGGGTCGAAGCCGGGTGCCAGGGAACGGTTCACGTGCGCGCGACGACGCGGGGCGCGGGCGCACACTGCGCGCCCCTGGATGGGCGCGAACGCCATCCACGCGATGAGCGCGCTGCTCGCGCGCGTCGCGAGCTTCGAGCCGGAGACGGTGATCGTCGACGGCCTCGAGTACCGAGAAGCCCTTCAGGCCGTGCGCGTCGAAGGCGGGGTCGCGAACAACGTCGTTCCCGACGAGTGCCGGCTTGTCGTCAACCGGCGCTTCGCTCCCAACCGCTCCGTGGACGCGGCCGTCGACGAGGTTCGCGCGCTGCTCGACGGCGCCGACGAGATCGACGTCGTCAGCGCGTCGCCGGCGGCACCGCCGAACCTGCGCGACCCACTCGTGGCCGAATTCGTCGGCACCCTCGATCTCGCGGTGCGGCCGAAGCTGGGCTGGACCGACGTCGCGCGGTTCGCGTCGCGTGGTGTCGCCGCCCTCAACTTCGGTCCCGGTGACCCGGCGCTCGCGCACACCGCGGAGGAGCAGGTGACGCGCGAAGACGTCGAGGGGTGCTTCAACGTGCTGGGCCACTTCACCGGGTTGCGCCCGGCGCGCTGAGCGTCAGGCGAGACCGGAGAGCGCGCGCACGATCTTGCCGAGCGCCGAGAAGTCTTCACGCCCGTAACCCGCGGTGCTCGCCGCGCCGAGGATCGGGCGCACGACTCCCGAGGTGAGGGCGGGGATCCCGGTCGTGGCCGCGTACGCGAGCACGAGATCGACGTCCTTGGCCATCAGGTCGGTCATGAACCCGGGTTTCCATCCGTTCGACGCCGGCGTGTCGGGGCGGGCGCCTTCGAACGGGAGGCGGGTGCGGAGCGCGACGCAGTCGCCCGTCGCATGGCTCAGCACCTCGTAGAGCACACCGAGGTCGACGCCCGACTTCGCGGCCATCGACGATGCTTCCGCCACCGCGAGCATCTGCGCGGCGTACACGAGCTGGTTGCAGAGCTTCACCACCTGCCCCATGCCGGGCCCGCCCACGTGCACGATCAGCCCGGCGAACGGGTCGAGGGCGGGGCGCGCCGCCTCGAGTGCGGCGGCGTCGCCTCCGACCATCAGCGTGAGCGTGCCCTTCTCCGCGCCCACGGTCCCGCCCGAGATGGGGGAGTCGAGGTACGCGCCGCCCGCTCCGGCGACCTTCTCGTGTTGCGCACGCTCGATCTCGGGGTCGATGGTCGACGTGTCGACGATGATCTTCCCGGCTCGGATCGCGGGCGAGGCCGCGTCGACAACCTCCGCGACCTCGGGCGAGTTCGGAACGCAGAGCACCGTGACTTCGCTGTCGGCGACGACGCCGCGCGGGCCGTCGCCTTCGCGCGCGCCCGCGGCGACCGCCGCGTCGATCGGCCCGCGGCTGCGGGAAGCGACGCTGACCTCGTGACCGGCTTCGACGAGATGGCGCGTCATCGGCAGCCCCATCGCTCCGAGTCCGATGAACCCGACCCGCATCGTTCCTCCTCGCGTCGCCGACCCGGCTTGACGGTACCAGTGGCCCTCCGTACCTTGACCGCCCGTGGCCGGCTCGCTCGTGTTCGTCACCCAGGTTGCGCCGTACGAGACCGGTCCGGCGGGGGTGCACGGCGTCCTCGATCAGGCCGCCGTCGGCGTCGCGCAGATCGCGGAGCTGAACGGGCTGCGGTCCCACCGCGTCGACGACGTACGCGCGCTCGGAGCCGACGAGCTCGTCACCGCGCGGGCGCTGGCACTGTTCACGATCGGGGAGACGCCGTGGAGCACACGGCAGCGCGCGACCGTGCTCGACCGGCTCCGCTCCGGCGCGCTCTCCGTCGTCGCGATCCACTCCGCGACCGACTCCTGCTACCGCTGGGACGACTACGGCCGTCTCGTCGGCGCGCGCTTCGACGGGCATCCGTGGACGCAGACGGTCGCGCTCGACGTCGTCGAGCCGACGCATCCCGCCACCGCGCATCTCGGCGACGAGTGGCGGTGGCACGACGAGGTGTACCAATTCCGCGATCTGCGCGCCGATGCGCGTGTGCTGCTGCGCGTTCCCGACGCTGCGCTCGATCTCGGCGCGCCCGGCGCGAAGCAGCCGCCGTTCGGCTTCCCGCTCTCGTGGTGCTTCCGTGAGGGCGAGGGGCGCGTGTTCTCGACGAGTCTCGGGCACTTCCCGGGCGCGTGGGAGAGCCCGGCGTACCTGCAGCATCTCGCCGGCGGGCTCGCCTGGGCGCTCGGTCAGGGCGACTAGGCCCGACGTGCTCGACGCGCCGCCGCCGCCGCCCGCGCCCGACCCCGTCGCACCGACGCGCCGGCGCAACCTCTCGCCGTGGGCGTACTGGCAGTTGAAGCTGGCCGCGACCGCGGCGCCCGAGGCGTGTCCCGTCGAGGATCTCGCGCAGGAGCTCGAGCCGTGGCGCGCGCGCGTGCGCGCCCGGCTCGACGACCTGCTCGGCCCGTGGCCCGACCCGGTCGCGCTGGACCTCGAGGTGCTCGAACACGACGACGCGGGGCCCTACCTGCGCCAGCGCGTCGTCTTCGACACCGAAGCGACGATGTCGGTACCCGCGTACCTCCTCGTGCCGCACGACCGCACCGAGCGCGGGCCGGCGGTGCTCGCGATCCACGGCCACGGTGCGGGGAAGTCGATGGTGTGCGGACTCGACGGCGGTCGCGACGAGTTGCGTGTCGAGATCAACGGATACCACGGCGACTACGCGCACCAGCTCGCGTGTCGCGGTTACGTCGTGCTCGCGCCGGATCTCCGTGGCTTCGGCGAGCGCGCCGACTGGAACCCGCCCGACCGTTACGAGTGCGACTGGAACCTCGTGTCGGCGACGCTCGCAGGGGAGCGCCCGCTCACGCAGAACGTCTGGGACATGCGATGCGCGATCGACGTGCTGTCACAGCACCCGCTCGTCGATTCGGATCGCATCGGCGCAGCCGGGCTGTCGTACGGCGCGACGACGACGCTCTTCCTCGCGGCTGTCGACGCGCGGGTGAAGGCGGCGGTCGTCAGCTGCTACTTCAGCTCGTGGGCGAGCGCGCACACGTTTCCGTGGAACATGTGCGGATCGCAGATCCTCCCCGGGTTACTCGGACGGCTCGAGCACGTCGACCTCGGCGCGCTCGTCGCGCCCCGCGCGCTGCTGATCGAGAACGGGACGGAAGACGCGATCTTCCCGATCGCGGCCGCGCGCGAAGGCGTCGCGACGCTCGAGCGCGTGTACGACGCGCTCGGTGCGCGCGATCGGCTCGTGCACGACGTCTTCGACGGCGGCCACCAGTGGCACGGCGCGCTCGCGTACCCGTTCCTCGCCCGGGAGCTCTGACACCCCGCGACGGTGACCGGTAGCGTGCGCGTCATGACGAACATCGACGCGCGCCTCGAAGAGCTCGGCATCCTGCTGCCCGGTCCGTACCCCCCGCACGATCCGCTCGACGCGGTCGTCAGCCACGGCGGCCGGATGCGGACTTCGGGACAGCTGCCCCGCGGCCTCGACGGCCGGCTGGTCCACCCGGGCACCCTTGGCACGACGCTCACCGTCGAGCAGGGCACGGAGGCCGCGCGGTGGTGCGCGCTGAACGCGCTCTCCGTGCTGCGCGCGGAGCTCGGGTCCCTCGATCGCGTCGAACGGGTGCTCACCGTCCTCGGGTTCGTCGCGTGCGCGCCCGGCTTCGAGCAGCAGCCGGCCGTCGTCGACGGCGCGAGCCGCGTCCTGCACGACGTGTTCGGAGCCGCCGGCCGCCACAGCCGCTCCGCGATCGGCGTCGCCGCGCTGCCTCGCGGTGGTGCCGTCGAGATCGAGGTCGAGGTCGCGCGGCGCGGCTGATCGGCTCGGGCCGCGCTACGCGGGGCTCGCGAGGAGGGGAGCAGCGACGGCCATTGCGCCAGCGCGAGGTGTTCGTCGCCGGTGATCGTGAGGAGCTGAGTGGCCTCGGCCGGTGAAACGCCGCGTGTCAACAGCGCGACCACCCGATCGGGAGCGACGGTGACGCGCGCCGCGGGCGCGTCGACGCCCTCGACCACCGACCAGGCGTTCGGGTCGCGTCGCCAGGTCCACGAACCGGCCGTGCCGAAGTCGACGGCGATCGTCGCACCGTCGACCGCCGGGTACCCGACCAACCAGTGCACGAGCGCGTGCACCACGACGCGTGCCATCCAGGTGACGACCTCGCCGTCGAGCTCCGCGGCCCCGAGCGCGCGGCGGATCTGCGACTGGTGAATGACGCGCTCGGCGTACTCGCGAGCGACGAGCTGCCAGTAGGGAGACGGTTCGGTGGCCGCGAAGAAACCCACCGGCTCGCGGGCGACGGTCTGGAGGCCGACCGTCTTGTAGAAGGTCTCCGACCACTCGCCGGCGAGGGCAAGGAGCTCGACGAGTTGCGAGACGCTCAGGAACTCGGCCGCGGTCACCCACTGCTCGTTGAACGCGTCGAGCATGGCCCGGAACTCGATCCCGGGATGCTGCGCGGCGTAGAGCGTGATGCCGTCGGTCGCCGCGTCGCGCTGGCGCGAGAGCAGCGACAGGTCGTCGCCCAGAATGTGGAGCGCGATGCCCTTGACCGTCCAGGCCGGGCACTCGGTGGCGCGTTCCCACTCTTCGGGCGCCAGACGCCGCAGCAACTCGAGCAACGCGGCTCGTTCGGGTGCGAGCGCCGGGATCGTGTCGATCACGGACGCGCACGCTAACCCCGACAATGAGGCATCTGCCCGATGTGAGACCCCCCTCCTTAGGCGCATCGTGTGAGGTGCAAGAGCAGCAGACGAGCGCCGAGAGGAGGCACTCCATGTGGCAATACGTCTCTCCCGAGTTGACCCGGCAGCGGCAGGCCGATCGGAGGCAGTACGCCGCTCGGCGTCGGTTCCTCCGCGCCTTCCGTTGCGCCCGCGGTTGACCCCCACCGGCCCCCCGGAGCCGCTCGGCTCCCTCCGCCGTTGCACCGGCCGGCCGGCTCCCCCCGGCCGGCCGGTCGGCGCGCGGCGACCATGACCGGGACCGGCGCGGCCCGCTCGGCGGCGGGCGCCGATCCCGGAAACGCAAGGCGCTGAGCCCGCCGCCGCGGTCAGAATCAGGTCCGTGCCCGCACGTGTCTCGAGCCCGGTCTTCGTCGGTCGCCGGACCGAAGCCCAGGAGCTGCGCGATGCGTTCGCCGCCGCGACGGCCGGGAATCCGTCGACGATCCTGATCGGCGGCGAGGCCGGCGTCGGCAAGACCCGCCTCGTCGGGACGCTCGCCGCCGACGCCGCCGGACGCGGCGGCCGCGTGCTCACGGGTACGTGCCTCGAGTTGGTGGATCGCGCGCTGCCGTACGGCCCGGTCGTGCAGGCGCTGCGCCAGGCGGCGCGGCTGCTCCCGCCGGTCGAGTTCGAGATGGTCGTCGGCCCCGCCCGCCGTGAGCTCGCGCAGTTGCTCCCCGAACTTCGTGACCACGGCGAGACGCCGGCAGCCGACTACGAGGGCGGCATGTTCGAGCACCTGCTCGGTGTCGTCGAACGGCTCGGCGAGAAGGAGCCCGTGGTCCTCGTCGTCGAAGACCTGCACTGGGCCGACCGGTCGACGCGCGATCTCTTCGTGTTCCTCGCCCGTAACCTCCAGGACACGCGCGTGCTCGTCGTCGGCACCTATCGCACCGACGACCTCCACCGGCGCCACCCGCTCCGCCCCGTGCTGGCCGAGCTCGAACGCAGCGGCGCGGTGCGTCGCATCGAGCTCGAACGCTTCAACTACGACGAGCTCCGCGACCAACTCACCGGCATCCTCGGAGCACCGCCGTCGCAGTCGCTGCTCGACGGCGTGTTCGAGCGCTCGGAAGGCAACGCGTTCTTCGCCGAGGAGATCGTCGCGGTCGCGCGCGACGACGACGGCCAGTGCTGCACCCTGCCGTTGACGCTACGCGACCTCCTTCTCGCGCGGGTCGACGAACTTCCCGACTCCACCCGCCAGGCGCTGCGCAGCGCGGCGGTGATCGGCCGCCGGTTCGGTGATCAGCTCCTCGCGGCGCTCCTCGAACGGCGCGACACCGACCTCCTCGACGACCTGCGCGCCGCGACCGAGCAGCAAGTGCTCGTGACCGAGGGTGATCGCTACGCGTTCCGCCACGCGCTGGTGCAGGAAGCGGTCTACGACGACCTCCTGCCCGGTGAGCGGACGCGCCTGCACACCCGGCTCGGGGATCTCCTCGTGGAAGCGCCGGGCCTGTTCGACGGCGGCGACGCCGAACGGGTCAGTGAGATCGCCTGCCACCTCTTCGCCGCACACGACATGGAGCGCGGCCTCCCGGCCGCGCTCGACGCCGCGCGAGCGGCCGAGAAGATGTACGCCTTTCCCGAAGCTCAAGCGCACGGTGAACGCGCGCTCGAGATGTGGGAACGCGTCCCCGACGCCGCAGCCCGCGTCGGGATGACGCACATCGAGCTCACGCGCTTCACGGCGCAGATGGCCGACCTGGCAGGGAGCACCGATCGGGCGCTCGCGCTCACGCGCGACGCACTCCGCGAGGTCGACCCGATCTCTGATCCCGTGACCGCCGGGCTGCTGCACGAGCGCGTGGCGAGGCACCTCTGGCAGCTCGGGGGTTCCGGTGGGGCCGGCTTGCCCGAGAACGAGCGCGCGGTCGAGCTCGTCCCGAAGTCCCCGCCGTCGGAGGCGCGGGCACGGGTGCTCGGTGCGCTCGGCCAGCAGCTCATGGTCGCCGGGCGCCACGAGGAATCGATCACGTGGTGCGAGCAGGCGATCGAGACCGCGATCGCCGTCGGGGCGCGTGTCGTCGAAGGGCACGCGCGTAACACGCTCGGAACCTCGCTCGGTCACAGCGGTCGCATCACCGAAGGCATCGAGCAGCTCCACCAGGCCGCTGCGATCGCACGGGAGATGCACTCGTGGTCGGACCTCGCGCGAGTCACGGTGAACGAGGGCGGGTTGCTCGAGGCGATGGGGCGACTCGAGGAGAGCTACGAGTTCGCGCTCGCGGGAGCCGACGAGGCGGCGCGGCACGGGCTGGAGCGCAGCCACGGGATCTTCATCCTGTTCAACGCCATCGAGAGCCTGCTCGAGCTCGGCCGGTGGGACGAAGCCGAACGGCTCCTGCGTCGCATCGATCGCGCGCGCCCGGTCGGGGCCGACGAAGACCGCAGGGTCGAAGCGTGGCTCGCGTTGCACACATTCCGCGGCGACGCCGACGCCGCCGCCGACTGCCTCGCGCGACTGCTCGCGAGCGGAGTCGCGGGCGCCGAGCACCTCGAGGTCTCGCGGCAGGCCGCCTTCGCACGGGCGCGCGGCGACGAGGAACGCGTCTTCGCGGTGGTCGACACGTATGGAGGTGCGGACCGGCTCGACCGGCCCGAGCTCCTGAGCCTGGGCGTCGCGATGTGCGCCGACCTCGCCGACACCGCCCGCCTGCACTCCGACTCCGAGGCCGAGACTGCCGCGGTGGCGCGTGCTCGGGGCTACGTCGACGAGCTCCGGGCGGTCGCGGCCGGCGAGGCTGAGCGACCCGAGCGGGACCGGACCGCGGGCTTTCTCGCCGTCGCAGAAGGCGAGCTCGCACGTGCCGACGGGACCAACGACGTCGGACCATGGCGCACAGCGGCGACGACGTGGGTCCGTCAGCAACGCCGGCCCCGGCTCGCGTACGCGCGCCTGCGCGAGGCCGACGCGCTCCTACGGTCGGGCGCCGGTTCCGCCGGCGCGACCGAGTCACTCCGCGCCGCGCACGTGATCGCCGTGGAGATCGGTGCGCAGCCGCTCGTCGACGCGATCGAGGCACTCGCGCGACGCGGTCGCGTCGATCTCGGCCTACCCGACACCTCGGTCGACGCCGTCGACCGCCTCGGGCTCACGAGTCGGGAGCGCGAAGTCCTCGCGCTCGTGGCGCAAGGGCGGACGAACCGCCAGATCGCCGACGCGCTGTTCATCAGCGCCAAGACCGCGAGCGTTCACGTGTCGAACATCCTCACGAAGCTCGCCGTCTCCAACCGCGGCGAGGCCGCGGCCGCCGCCCGGCGCTTCGGTCTCGACCAGTCGTTCGGCTGACTGGCGGTACGCTCCCGCCATCGACGCGGGGGAGGGCGACGCGATGGCGGCGCGAATCACGATCATCGGCGGCGGCAGCTACCACTGGGCGCCGCGGTTGCTGTGCGACTTCGCCAACACGCCGTCGCTCGCCGACGCGCACGTCGTGCTGCACGACATCGACGAGTCGAAGCTGCCGGGCATGGTGGAGTTCGGCGCGGCGCTCGCGGCGCGCCGGGGCATCCCGCTCCAGGTGACCGCGGAGGTCGACCGCAGGCGTGCGCTCGAAGGTGCGCAGTACGTGATCGCGTGCCTGTCGGTCGGCGGTTTCAAGAGCATGGCGTTCGACCTCGAGATCCCCGAGAGCCACGGGATGCGCCAGCCGATCGGCGACACCGTCGGCCCCGGCGGCGTGATGCGGGCGCTGCGCAGCATCCCGGTGGTCGTCGAGATCGCGCGTGACATCGAGCGCGTCTGCCCCGATGCGCTGTTCATGAACGTGTCGAACCCGTTGACCGCGTTGTGCCGCGCCGTGACACGCGAGACCGGGGTCGAGACCGTCGGCCTGTGCAACGAGTTGGTCGGCATGCAGTGGATGATGAGTCTCCTGCTCGATGCCGACATGCGCGCGATCGACCCGACGGTGGGTGGCGTCAACCACCTCCCGCTCGTGACCGCGCTGCACGACAGCAGCGGTGCCGACCTCTTCGCGCAGCTGCGCGACCTGCTCGACGACCCCGCGAGAGCCGAGCGCGAGACGATGTGGATGGAGCTGCCCGACGCGCTCGAGTACGAGAAGGTCAGCGCGGGGGAGCGCTGGCACAAGTCGGACGTGATCCACAACAACCGCGTGCGGCTCGAGCTGTTCCGCCGGTTCGGTGTACTTCCCGGTTCGGGCGACCACCACGTCGCCGAGTTCTTTCCCGGCTTCGTGACGCCCGAGAACGACTACGGCTCCGACTGGAAGGTGCACATCTACGGCCTCGCCAAGCACATGGCCGACGCCGACGACGACGTCGTCCACTTCGAGTCGGTGCGCGACTCCGACGACGCGTCGCGGATGCCGTCGGGCGAGCTCGTCGCCGCGCTGATCGACGCGCGGGTCACTGGTCGCGCGCGCGACCTCCCGGTGAACCTGCCCAACCGCGGCCAGGTGCAGAACCTCCCCGAAGGCGTCGTCGTCGAAGCCATGGGCACCGTCGACGCCGACGGCGTGCGCGCCCGCGACCACGTCGAGGTGCCATCGGTGCTCGGCGAGTACCTACGGCGGGTGTCGGTGTCGCAGGAGCTCACCGTCGAGGCCGCGCTCACCGGCGACCGCACCATGGTGTTCGAAGCCATGCTCGCCGACCCGATGGCCGGCCGCCTTCCCTACGAAGAGGTCGCCACCATGACCGAGGAGCTCCTCACCGCCACCGCCCCCTGGCTCCCGCAATTTTGATGGTCGCACTCGCTGCGGGCCGGGATACCCGGCCCGCGGACGCTCGCCGCTCCGCACGCGGGATGGGAGTAGGCGAGTTCTTGTGGCTTGCGAGGGCTTCGGTCGCACTCGCTCGGTGGCGGGATACCCGAGCCCGGGACGCTCGCCGCTCCGCGGACGCTGCGCCGCATCCGCCACGGCGGGATCCGACGGAGTGGGCGAGTTCTTGTGGCTTGCGAGGGCTTCGGTCGCACTCGCTCGGTGGCGGGATACCCGCCACCGCCCTTCGGGACGCTCGCCGCTCCGCAACACTGGTCGCACTCGCTGCGGGCCGGGATACCCGGCCCGCGGACGCTCGCCGCTCCGCAACACTGGTCGCGCTCGCTGCGGGCCGGGATACCCGGCCCGCGGACGCTCGCCGCTCCGCACGCGGGAACGCGCGGTTAGACGGGGGTGTCGCCCTGGAGGGTGATGCGTTCCATCTTGCGGAGCGCGTCGAGGTTGTCGGCCGCGACGCGGTGTTGCGTGCAGCGGTTGTCCCACATCGCGATCGTGTCGCGCTGCCAGTGGATGCGGACCTGCTGATCGGGTTGCTGGCAGACCTGGTGGAGGAACCGCAGCAGTGTTTCCGATTCGCGTGGCTTCAACCCGTCGATCGAACGGGTGAAGCCCGGGTTCACGAACAACGACTTGCGGCCGGTCACCGGATGGGTGCGCACGACCGGATGGTGGCTCGTGATGACCTCGCCGCTCGTGTCGCCCGGGATGAACGCGGCGCGCGGCGCGCTGTGGGCCGCGGTGAGTGTCGACGCGAACGCTTGCATCGGTGCCGACAGTGACGCGAACGCCGCTTCGAGATCCAGCCACATCGTGTCGCCGCCGTACTCGGGAACTTCGATCGATCGGATGATCGACCCCATCGGTGGCTGCGGTGCGAACGTCACGTCGGTGTGCCAGCCCTCTGCGACCGCGCGGCGTCCCGTGTCGCCACCGCTGTAGAGCCGCACGATGTCGGGGTCGCTCCCGACGTCTTTGAGGTACGGATGGCGGAAGATCTCGCCGAAGGATCGCGCGAAGCGCTTGTGCTGCTCGCGGTCGATCGGCTGGTCGGGAAGGAACAGCACCTTGTGCTCGAACCACGCGGAGCAGAGCTCGGAGATCGTGACCTCGTCGAGGGGTTCGCGAGCGTCGACACCGCGCACGGTTGCCCCGAGGACATTCGTCACCGGCTCGACCTGAATACGCGTGAACCCCATGTTCACCTCACTCCCGCCGACGACCCCGCGGCCGCGGCGCGCCCATCTTGCCCCACGACCAGTGTGGGCGGGGCCGGTAGGCTCGCTGACGTCGGCGTCAGGTTCGAGGAGGCGGGCGATGGGTCCGAGGATCACGTTCATCGGCGGGGGCTCGTACCAGTGGACCCCGAAGCTGCTCGTCGACATCGTGAACACCCCCTCGCTCGTCGACGCGGAGATCGTGATCGAAGACATCGATCCGGCTCCCATCCCGCGCATGGTCGAGCTGGTCGAGCACATCGCGAAGGTGCGCGACATCGGCATCACCGCCACCGGCACGACGAACCAGCGGACCGCGGTCGAGGGTGCCGACTACGTCGTCGTGTGCATCTCCACCGGCGCGCTCGACAGCATGGCCTGCGACGTCGAGATCCCGATGAACTACGGCATCAAGCAGCCGGTGGGCGACACCGTCGGACCCGGCGGGATCGTGCGCGCGTTGCGCAACATCCCGGTGATGGTGGGAATCGCCCGCGACATGGAGGAGCTGTGTCCCGACGCCTGGCTCCTCAACCTCACCAACCCGATGACGACACTCACCCGCTCCGTGCTGCGCGAGACGCGCGTGAGAGCGGTGGGTCTCTGCCACGAGATCGCGATGGCCGGCTTCACGCTCGCGTCGCTGTTCGAGTGCGACATGCGCGCGGTGAAGTTCGAGATCAGCGGGGTCAACCACCTGCCGCTGATCACCGGCTGCGACGTCGACGGCAACGACGGCCTCGCGATGCTCGCCGACCTGCTCGACCGCGAAGCCGAAGTACGTCAGGAGCCGATCAAGTTCGATCTTCCCGACGCCGCGATCGGTCACGAAGAGCTGATCGAGATGAGCAAGTTCACGAAGTCGCTCATCTTCGACTCGAACCGGGTGAAGCTCGAGATCTTCAGGCGCACCGGCATCCTGCCCGGTGCCGGGGACCGCCACCTCGTCGAGTTCTTCGCCGGCTTCCTCACCGAGGAATCGGGCTGGGGCGCGCGTTGGGGCGTCGCGCTCACGAGCATGGACGATCGCCGCCGCGATCTCGGCAAGCACATCGAGCACTTCGAGGCGATGCTCGCCGCCGACGAGGTGTCGCGGTTCCCGTCGGGTGAGATGGTCGCGGGGCTCATCGACGCGCAGCTGCGCAACAAGCCCCGGGAGTACCCGCTCAACATCGCGAACACGGGCCAGGTGCCCGATCTCCCGGACGGGGTGGTGGTCGAGTCGATCTGCACCGTCGACGGATCGGGCATTCGCGGGCGCGACCGCGCGTCGGTTCCGCCGGTTCTCGCCGACACGCTGCGGCGGGTGTCGGCGTCGCAGGAGCTCACGGTGGAGGCCGCGCTCACCGGTAACCGCGACACGGTCGTCGACGCCATGCTCGTCGACCCCCTCGCCGGCCGAATCGACTACGACGCGGTGCCGCGGATGGCCGACGAGATGCTCGCGGCCACCGCGCAGTGGCTCCCGCAGTTTGCGTAGGCGCGGCGCCCGATGAAGGAATGGCGCGTCAACGCGCTCACCGTTCGGGTCTACGACGACCTCGACACCCTCGCGCGTGGCGCGGCCGAAGAAGCGGTCGACGTGCTCACGAACGTGATCGCCGATCGCGGGCGCGCCAACGTCATGCTCGCGACGGGAACGTCGCAGCTCGCGTTCCTCGCCGCGCTCGTCGAATCGGCGCGTACGAGCATCGACTGGTCACGGGTCACGGGTTTCCACATGGACGAGTACGTGGGACTACCCGCAACGCACCCAGCGAGCTTCCAGCGTTACATGCGCGAGCGCGTCGCGGCGCGCCTGCCCTTCGGCGCGTTCCACTATCTCGATGGCGCGAGCCTCGATCCCGAGGCGGAAGCGCAGCGCTACGCCGCGCTGCTCGCGGCCGCGCCGATCGACCTCTGTTGTCTCGGCATCGGAGAGAACGGCCACCTCGCCTTCAACGACCCGCCGGTCGCCGACTTCGACGATCCGCGCGCGGTGAAGGTCGTCGAGCTCGACGACCGCTGCAAGCTCCAACAGGTGGGGGAGGGCCACTTCGCGACGATCGCCGACGTGCCACCCAGCGCGATCACCGTGACGATCCCGGGCCTCTTGCGCGCGGGTCGGGTGCTCGCGATCGTGCCCGAAGCGCGCAAGGCCCTTCCGGTGCGCGATGCCCTCGAGGGTCCCGTGACGACGGCGTGTCCCGCATCGATCCTCCAGCGGCAAGCGCACACGATCTGCTTCCTCGATCCGGAGTCGGCGTCGCTGCTCTCGGTGCCCGCGTGAGCGGCGCGCGGCCGGCGCGCCGCGCCGGCGACCCCGACGTCTCGGCCGTCCTCTTGTTCCCGAGTGGCCGGGAGTTGGTGCGCCGCCTGCCTCGGCTGATGGTCGGGATCGCGCTGATCTCCGTGGGGACGACGCTGTCGGTACGTGCGCGCATCGGACTCGGTCCGTGGGACGTGTTCCACCAGGGCTTGGCCAAGCGCACCGGCGTGTCCCTCGGCTGGATGGTCGTGCTGGTGGGCTTCGTCGTGATGCTCGCGTGGATCCCGCTCCGACAGCGCTTCGGCTTCGGCACCATCGTCAACGCGTTCCTCGTCGGCACGCTGATCAAGGTGTTCCTGCCCCACGTCGGCGCACCCGATCCGATCGCGGTACGGGTCGTGATGCTGCTCGGCGCGATCCTCGCGTTCGGCCTCGGTGGCGGGCTCTACATCGGCGCCGCGCTCGGGCCCGGTCCGCGCGACGGCCTGATGACCGCGATCACGGCGCGCGGCCACCGGCTGTGGGTCGTCCGCACGACGATCGAGTGCAGCGTGCTCGTCGTGGGTTGGGCACTTGGTGGCAACGTCGGGCTGGGCACCGTGGTCATCGCGTTCTCGCTCGGCCCGGTCGTGCACTTCATGCTGGCCCGCTTCCATCTCGGTGTTCCCGACGCCGACGAGGTGTTGGGCGAATGAGCACCGATCTCGGAGTCGCCGTCATCGGTACCGGGTTCGGGGCGCGTGTCGTCGCACCCGTCTTCGCCGCCACCAGGGGATGCGCCGTCGTTGCGCTCGCGTCGGCGCGCGACGAGGACGCCGTCGTCGCGGCGATCAACGATCCGCGCACCGAGCTGGTCTCGGTGCACTCCCCGCCGTTCCTTCACGACCGCCACGTTCGGCTCGCGCTCGACGCCGGCCGCTCCGTGCTCTGCGACAAACCCTTCACGACCTCGGCCGCTACGTCGCGGACGCTCGCACACGACGCGGCCGGCGCACCCGGGGTCCACCTGGTGAACTTCGAGTTCCGCTTCGATCTCCTGCGCGGTCGCATACGCGATCTCGTGGTCGGCGGCGCGCTCGGTACGGTCGAGCACGTCGCATGGACGCATCTGAGCGGCGGATCACGCCAGCCGCTGCGGCCGTACGGCTGGCTCTTCGACCGTGAGCGCGGCGGTGGCTGGATCGGAGCCTGGGCGTCGCATGCGGTCGACGCGCTGCGCTTCATGTTCGGCGAGATCGGCGCGGTCGTGCACTCGGTGCCGCGCCTCACGGTGACGCACCGCCCCGACCCGGCCGACCCTGACGGCGCCTGGATCGCGTGCAGCGCCGAAGACGGTCTCGCCGCGCTCCTCGCGCTCGAGAGCGGGACGACGGTCGTGATCGACTCGTCGTTCGCGGTGTCGGCCACGTTGCCGCCACGGATCACGGTCGTGGGCACCGATGCGACGCTCGAGAACATCGGCGACGAGCGCCTCACTGTCCGCAGCGGTCTGGCGCGCGACGAAGCGCTCACGGTCACGACGGCCGAACCGGCGGCGCCCGGCGTGCCCGCGCCGCGGCCCGTCGACCATCACGAGGCGCCCATGCGGCGGTGCGCGGTCGCCGTGCGCGACGCCGTTCGGACGGGCGAGGTTGCCTTCCCGCTGGCCACGTTCGCCGACGGAGTGGCATGCGACGAGATCCTCGATGTGCTGCGCGCCGCGCCGATGACCTTCGCGCGCGCAGGCTAGGAGCGAATGCCGCGCGCCGCCGGGCGCGACGCGAGTTCGAACAGGGTGCGCCAGCCGCGCGCATCGATCCCGATGCTGTGCAAGGTGAGGTCGGCCTCGGTCGCGAGCTCGCTCGCCGTCGGCAGATCGAGCGACCGGTAGGCGCAGGAGCGCGCGAGCGCGACGATCGCCCGGTCGAGGCGGGAGTCGGTGGCGTGGGCAGCCGCCTGGGCCTCGTCGAAGGCGACGACGGCGTCGTCGGCGTGCCGGAGCTGCACGAAGGCGAAGCCGGTCGCGATGCGCGCGGTGAGCCGGTCGAGGTAGGAGCCGCCGCGGATCGCGGAGAGCTCCTCGCAGAGCGCCAGCGTGTCGTCGGGACGCCCGGCCGCGTCGAACGCGAGCGCGAGGGTGCAGCCCAGCGCGTAGCGGGGACCGTCGTCCTTGGCGAGCGCGAACGCGGGTTCGAGGACGCCGAGCGCCTCGGCGACGCGGCCGCCCTGCAACAGGATCGTTCCGGTCGCCATCGCGCGGTCGATGTCGCTGATCGACTCCTGGCGATCGTCGACGAACAGCCCGAGCTCCGCGATCGCGCTCATCGCCGTGTCGATGTCGCCGCGATGAGCGGCCGTGGCCGCGCTCATGAACTGGCCGATCTGGCGCATGCCCGCGTCGGGCATCGGCGCCGCGACCTCCGACGTGCGGGCGACGATCTCGTCGCACTCGCGGAACCGCGCCAGGTTGTTCAGCGCGCGAACGGTCGGGCCGGCGGCCATCGCCTGGCCGTAGCGGTCGTGGATCTCCTCGAAGAGCGCGAGCGCTTCGCTCCCGCGCTCGAGCGCGATCTCGGCCTGCCCCCGCCACAGCGCGATGTTGGAGCGCAGGACCTTCATCATGCCGGCCGCCCACCGGTCGCCGGTCTCGAGCGCCTCGGTGTGGATCTGGGTCGCGAGGCGCTCCGCTTCGTCGAGGTTCCCCTGGTTGTACCGCGTGAACGCGAGGAGTCCGAGCGCCCAGCCGAGGCCGCCCCAGTCGCCGATCTCGGCGAAGCGGTCGGCCGACTCGTGCAGGCGCACCTCGGCGTCGGCGAGGTGACCGTTCGAGAACGAGATCCACGCGAGGTTCTGCAGCGCCCACGCCTCGCCGCGCTGGTCGCCGATCTGGCGGTACGACGCGAGTGCTTCCGACGTCAGCCGTTCGGCTTCCGCGTACTCGCCGCGGAACAGATCGACGAGCCCGAGGCCGCGGAGGGCTCCCGCGGTGCCGGAGGTGTTGTCGAGCGCCCGCCAGGCGTCGACCGCGCTCCACAGCGTGCGCTCGGCGTCGTCGTAGCGGCCGGCGTCGGATTCGATGCGGCCGAGCACCGAGAGCGCCTCGGCGACGATCGCGTGGTCGCCGGCGTCGGCGGCTTCTTCGAACACCGCGTTGGCCTGCTCGTGGGCCCGGTCGAGATCGCGCGCCGCGTCGAGCGCGCGGGCGTGCCCGAGCGACGCGATCCACCGGCGCGGGACGTCGTCGGGTGCGACGAGCGCGAGGGCGCGCTCGAAGAGGCGGCCCGCGGCCATCCAGTTCTCGACCGCTTCGGCCGGCCCGGCCGCGTCGAGCAGCGCCGTGAGCGCGCGGTTGTGGATGTCGAGGGGAATGCCGGATACCTGACCCAGGTCGGCGACGAGCTCCGCTGCGGTCGCGAGGTGGTGGGCGACGATCTCGACGCGACCCCCACCGTCGGAGAGCAGGCCGGCGAGGTCGGCGTGGCGGCGGGCGCGTTCTGCTCGCGTCAGCGTTCCGTAGGCGACCTCGCGCACGAGCTCCGACTTGAAGCGGAAGTCGTCGCCGTCGACGATCAGCAGGTCGCGATCGGCGAGCCCCTCGATCGTCGCGGCCGCGTCGTCGACGGAGCTGAGCGCGAGCACGTCGGCGAGGAGACCGCTCGAACCCACGACCGCGCAGTCTTCGAGGACGGAGCGTTCGCTCGCCGCGAGCGCGTCGAGCCGCGCGGCAACGAGGCCGTGCAGGGTCGCCGGCAGCACGCTGAGCGCGTTCGATTCCGCAGGCGACACACCTTGTTCGACCTCGCACAGCAACGCGACGAGCTCCTCGACGAAGAACGGGTTGCCGCCGCTGCGCTCGAGCAGGAAATCGAGGACGTCTTCGGTGAGGGTTTCGCCGAACAGCACGCGCGCGAGATCGGCGGTCGCGTCCGCGTCGAGCGGGTCGAGATGCATGACGAGCGAGTTGTGATGACCGGCTGCCAGCGCCCACCGCTGCTCGAATCCTGGTCGTGCGGTGCCGACGAGCACGATCGGGAGGCTGCGCAGGCGCTCCAGGAGCCGATGGGTCAGCTCGAGGACCTGGTCGTCGGCCCAGTGCAGATCCGAGAGGGCGAGCACGACCGGCCGGCGCCGCGCGTGCCCCTCGAAGAAGGTCGCCACCGATCGCATCGCGTCGTCGCGGGCGCGCAGCGGTTCCACCGCCGGGCGGGAAAACCCTTCGAGGATGTAGAGGAGGCCTTCGACGATGCGTTCGATCTCGGCGTCGTCGAGCTCGGCGAGCAGCGCGCCGACCGAATCGCGGATTTGGTCACGCAGCGGGAGATCGGGGTTCTCCTCGCAGTTGCAGGCCTCGCGGATCGCCTCCGCGACCGGTGCCCACACGTTCGCGTTTCCGTACGGCGCGCACTGGCCACTGACGACGAGCGCGTCGCTCGACGCGCGCGCCGACTCCGCGAACTCGTACGCGAGCCGGCTCTTGCCGACGCCCGCGTCGCCGAGCAACAGCACGAGCTGGGCGCGCCGGCGAGTACGAGTGATCGTGAAGGTGTGACGCAAGACGCCCATCTCGGCGTCGCGGCCGACGAGCGCGCCGCGGGTGTTGCGCCGCCGGCCCGGCGGTGTCGTCGCGTGCAACGCGACCCACGCGCCGACAGCTTCTTCGCGCCCGCGTACGGCGAGCGGCCCGAGGGCCTCGTAGCGCACCGCGCGCCGCGTCGCGGCATGAGTGGCCGGGCCGACCACGATCTGGCCCGGTTGGGCCGAGGTCTGCAGCCGGCTCGCGGTGTTGACGACGTCGCCCATCACGGTGGCGTCGCCTCCGGCGCGCATCGCACCGACGAGTACCTCTCCGGTGTTGATCCCGATGCGCAACGCGACGGTCGTCCCCTCGTCGGCGGCGAGGCGGTCGAGGGTGTCCTGCATCTGGAGCGCGGCGCGCACCGCGCGCTCGGCGTCGTCCTCATGGGCAGTCGGCACACCGAAGCTCGCGATGAGCTCGTCGCCCACGATCTTGTCGAGCTCGCCGCCGAAGGCCCGCACGTCGTCGACGAGTCGCTGGAACGTCCGGTCCACGAGGTTCTTCACGTGCTCCGGATCGGCCGTCTCCGACAGCGCGGTGAACCCGACGATGTCGGCCATCAGCACGGTCACGAGGCGGCGCTCGTCCGGGCGCGCCGCGAGCGCGTGACCACAGTCTGGGCAGTAGCGGGCGGCCTCGGGAACGCCGGCACCGCAGGCCGGGCAGTGCATACTGCGAGGTTACCGGGACGACTGACCCAACAGCTCCCAGAGGTTGCCGTCGGGGTCGGTGAACAGCGCGATCCGCCCGCCCCATTCGGTCGGGTGCGGTTCGGCGACGATGCTGGCGCCGGCCGCCCGCGCCGTTTCGCAGGCCGCGTCGACCGCTTCGGGCGCGTCGAGATGGACGACGAGCGCGCTCGCTCGGAACGTCCCCGGCGGCGGGAGCGGCGCGTCGGGCAGGCTCGCCGCGAGCTCGGCGATCGGGTACAGCGCCAGCCGCGCGCCGGAGGTCTCGAACAGCACCACCCCGTTCGCGGGTTCGCCTCGCTGCGGCCACCCGAGCGCGGCGTAGAACGCGGTCGCGACCGCGAGATCGCGCACGCCGAGGGTGACGAGACCGATGCGTGCCGGGATCATGACGTCGAGTCGGGCGCGTCGGGTGCGGCCCACTCCCGCAGCAGCCCCCACGCGAAGATCCCCGTCGAGTGCGTGTCGTTCCAGGTGATCGTGAGTCCCCATCCGCCGACGAGCTCGGCACCCACGGCGGCGAGCGGTCGTGGCGAGGTCGCGTCCGGCCAGGCGGGACGGCCCTGTTCACGCTTGCCCCGGCACTCGGCGCACGGGCAGTTCACGCGGAGGGTCTCGAGGCCGAAGTCGGCGGTGAACCCGTCGGGCCACTCGAGGTGTAGCCCCCGCGCACGGTCGAGCTCGACCACGGTCGGCGCCTCGGAGTCCGGGATGTCCATGCTCACGGCCGCATTCTGGCCGCTCCGCGTTGCCCGAGGGTCGGGCCGCCACGCAGAATGGTCGGGTGCCGACGAAGCTGACCGACGACGAGATCACTCGGGGCCTGGCGTCCCGCCAGGGCTGGGAGCGAGTCGGCGACGAGATCCGGCGCTCGTTCTCGCGGGCGTCCTTCGCCGACGCGATCGCCCTGGTCGTGCGGATCGGGTTCCTCGCCGAGGCCGCCGACCACCACCCCGACCTCGACATCCGCTGGCGCACCGTGAACGTCGCGCTCACGAGCCACGACGCCGGCGGCCTCACGCAACGCGATCTCGATCTCGCCGCGCAGATCGATGACGCGGCGGGCTGAGATGGCGCTCTGGCTCGCACTCGGGTTCATCGGGATGCTCATCATGGTGATGTTCGTCGCGGTCGGTAAGGAACGCGGACCGCTCGCCGCCGACGTCGCGCTCGCGTACGAGGGCGCGTGGGACCGCCTCGATTTCGACACGCTCTTCGATCTTTCGGGCCCGGAGCTGCGCGACGGCGCGAAGCGCGAAGGGTTCATCGCGACGAAGCGGGCCGCGTACGCGCGCGTCGACCGGAGACGACTCGCGGCGCGTATCGAAGTCGAGAACGTGGTCGAGACACCCGACACCGCGCTGGTCGTCACGCAGGTGACGTCCGGTGACACCGCGGTGCACAACAACGTGTTGATGGAGCGCCGCTCCGGACGCTGGTACGTCGTCGGCTACTCGCTGCGGACCGCCTGACGCGATGTGAGCCCGGCGCGCATCGTCGCGCGACTCGCAGTCCAACCGCTCAATCGTTGCACGCGGATCGCGAGAACCGGACCGGTGGGTCGCCGTAGCGAGTACTGCGGGTACTTCGCGCGGAGCCGATGGATGGCGTTGGAGTACTCGACGCCCGACTCGATGACGCGCGCTTCGCCGTCGGCGCGCACCCACCAGAGGCGGTCCCAGTCGGCGTCGTCGTAGAAGTCGACGACGAGCGAGACGCTCGGGTGGTGCCGGACGTTCTCCAGCCGGGCGAGATCGATCGTCGACTTCGGCTTGTGGTCGACGACGGAGGAGATGTCGTCGCCCACGAGGGTGAAGCAGATCGGAACCACGTGCGGGTGACCGGTCGGGCTCACGGTTGCCAAGTGCGCGAGGCGGGCCCGATCGAGCCGCTCGCGCATCTCTCGTTCGTCCATTGCCGCGTCCGCCTTTCGCCCACCTCCGTCGGACTCCGCCCCCCAGATTCTGCTGCATTTCCGGCCCCGTGCGAACATCACACCCATGAATCGTGGGGGAATCCTCCTGACCGGAGGTTCCAGCCGCCGGCTCGGCATCGACAAGGCAACGGTCCGCATCGGTGACGAATCGCTCGCCGAGCGGGCCGCGCGCGTCCTCCGCGCTGTCTGCGCGCCCGTTGTCGAGGTCGGGCCCGGTCACAGCGGCCTCGAGCACGTTTGCGAAGCACCGGCCGGATCGGGCCCGCTGGCCGCTCTCGTCGCCGGTGCCGACGCGCTCGGTGGTGACTCGGTCGTGCTCTTCGGATGTGACCTCGTGCGCGTCGAGGAGCCGCTGCTCGCGCTGCTCGTGAACTGGGACGGCGCGCCGAGCGCCGTCCCCCTTGTCGACGGGGAGCCGCAACTCGTCTGCGCGCGCTACGGACCCGACGCGCTCGCCGCGGCTCGGCGTCTCCTCGCGCGCGGTGAACGATCGCTGCGAGCCTTGCTCGAGGTCGTGACTGTCGACCTCGTACCCGAAGCGCGCTGGGGCTCGGTCGCGACACGCGCGTCGTTCTCCGACCTCGACACGCCCGACGATCTCGAGCGTCTGGGACTGCGTCCGCCCGGGTAGCGTCGAACCATGGTTCGTCGCGACACGCCGGTGCGGAAGGCGACGAGCGCGGTGCAGGTGACGGCGGTCGAGTACGGCGTCGCACGCCGCCGACCCGACCGGCTCGTCACCGAAGAGCCGATGGAGATCCGGGTGCACGGCCCCGGCGAGGAGCCGGCGCCGGTCGCGGTGACGATGCGCACACCTGGCCACGACTTCGAGCTTGCGGTCGGCTTCTGCGTCACCGAAGGGCTGCTCGCCGAGCTCGCCGACCTGGAGGCGGTCGCGTACTGCCTCGGCCCGGGCGGGCAGCAGGAGTACAACGTCGTCACGCTGAAGTTCCGCCGTCCGGTGGTCGGCCGGATCCGGGAACGGCACTTCGCCGCCAACGCGAGTTGCGGGCTGTGCGGGAAGCGCTCGATCGATGACATCTCGCTGCAGTGCGAACGGGTCGGGTCGGGGCCGCGGATCTCCGAGGCGGTCATCCGTGTCCTCCCGAAGCGGCTTGCCGACGCCCAGCGGATCTTCGACGTGACCGGCGGTTTGCACGCGGCCGCGACGTTCGCCACCGACGGCACCGTGGTGTCGGTGCGCGAAGACGTCGGTCGCCACAATGCGCTCGACAAGCTCGTCGGCGAGGCGTTCCTCGCGGCCCGGCTCCCGCTCGCCGAGCTCGTGCTGCTCGTCTCGGGACGGTTGAGCTTCGAGCTCGTGCAGAAGGCCGCGGTCGCCGGGATCCCGGTGTGCTGTGCGGTGTCGGCACCGTCGAGCCTCGCCGTCGATGCCGCGCGCCGTTTCGGCCAGACCGTCGTCGGGTTCCTGCGCGACGACCGCTTCAACGTCTACGCCGGCGAGGAACGCATCGCATTCGCAGCCGCCGGGGCGTCCGAGTAGCCACCGCCGGCGCCGATTCTGCGAGACTCCTCCGTCGTGGATCCCGCCGACCTCATCGCGATCTTCGAGGGCATCTCGCGCGACGTGGGGCGGACCGTGAAAGCGCTCGATGCGAGCGTGCGGCGCAGCCACGGTGAGCGTCGTGGGCAGTACGCCGTCGATCTCGTCGCCGACCGCATCATCCTCGACGCGCTGCGCGACGCGCCGATCACGATCGTGAGCGAGGAGTCGGGAGTGTCGGGCAAGCCCGACGCGAACCTCGTCGTCGTGATCGATCCCGTCGACGGCTCCACGAACTGCGCGCACTTCCTCGAGTACTGGGCGACGTCGATCTGCGCGCTCGACCGCTCCGGCATGCTCGCGGCCGTCGTGATGAACCACGCGACCGGATCGGTGTACTCGGCGATCCGCGACGGTGGTGCATTCCGCGACGGCGTCGCGCTGCGCCCGTCGTCGGTGCGCAAGGTCGAGGACGCGATGGTCGCGCTCTCAGGTTGGCCGGCGCGCCTGCTCCAGTGGCAGCAGTACCGCGCGCTCGGCTGCGCGTCGCTCGCGCTCTGCGATCTCGCGGCCGGTGGGCTCGACGGCTACATCGACGGTGGCGAGTGGCACGCGCCCTGGGACTATCTCGGCGGATTGCTCATCTGCCGTGAAGCCGGTGCGATCGTGGTCGACGCGCACGAACAGGAGTTGGTCACGCCGACGCCGTCGGTACGCCGCCAGTTGATCGGTGCCGCGACTCCCGAGCTCATGACGATCTTGCGCACCGCCGTCGGTCGACGATGAACGACGCCGACCTCGACCACCTGCTCGCCGTCGCGCTCGACGCCGCGCGCGTCGGTGGTGTCGTCGTGTCGGAAGACTTCGGTGGCGCGCGCGACATCCGCGAGAAGGCACCGGGCGACTGGGTCAGCGCGGCCGACCTTCGCAGCGAGGCCGCGGTGCGCGAGGTGTTGATGCGCGCGACGCCCGACATCCCCGTCCTCGGTGAGGAGGGTGGGGGCGAGCGCGCACCACTCGGATGGCTCGTCGATCCGCTCGACGGCACCGCGAACTTCCTGCACGGTCTCGAAGCCGTCGGTGTGTCGGTCGCGCTGGTGGACGACGACGTCCCGATCGTGGGCGTCGTCGGCGCGCCGCTGCTCGGGCGCGTCTACCGCGCCCGCCTCGGCGGCGGCGCGTTCCGCGACGACGAACCGATCCACGTGAGCGGGCGCGCGCCCGCGCAGGCGATCTGCGCGACCGGATTCCCGTTCCGCGGCAAGGCGCTCCTCGACGGCTACCTCCCGGTGTTCGTCGCCGCGCTCCGTGAGCTCGAAGACCTGCGCCGCGTTGGCGGCGCGAGTCTCGACCTCTCGTGGACCGCCGCGGGCGTCTTCGACGGCTACTTCGAGCTCTCCCTCGGGCCGTGGGACGTCGCGGCCGGCGGCTGCATCGTGCGGGAGGCCGGTGGGGTGGTGACCGACTGGACGGGCGATGGCAAGGCCTGGTTGCGCAGCGGCAATGTGGTGGCCGCACCACCCCAGGTGCACGAATATCTCCTGGCCCTGATCGCGCGAAATTCGGTTGACCCGACCGATGAGTGATGATCCAATCGAAGGCGGCCACGGCAGCCGCCGCGACCGATCCCGCCCGACCGGCCCACCCGCCGGCCCCCTGAGCAGCTCCGGCCGCCCGAATCCGTCCGCAACCGACCGAGTCCGGAAAGGCACCCCGACGATGCAGACCCAGTACACGCAGCGCCACCAGGTTGCTCGTGCCGGGTTCGCGCGCGTCCCGGTCGCCTTCCCGGTGTGCGCCATGGGCATTGCCTCGTGGTCGAACGAGCACCACACGCTCGACCTCACGACCGGCAAGCCCGCAGTGCCCCGGCCGCCTTCGGTGTCAACGCCGTAGCTCCACCGCTACGCAAGACGCTGACCAGGCCGCCGGGGCAACCCGGCGGCCTTCTTGTTTTCCGCCGCCGACCGACCACGAACACCACGACCACGAACCAACCACCACCGACACGAAACCAACCGACCACGAACAGGAGATGGGGCGATGTTCGCCATCGAAGGCCTCCAGACGGGGAACGGCGAGCCCGAGGGTCCGCCGGCCTGGCAGGCGCTGGCACGGTGCAGCAACGGGACCGGCTCGATGCTCGAGCTGTTCTTCTCGGAGCAGATCGACGACATCAACGCCGCGAAGGCGTTCTGCGTCGAGTGCCCGGTGCGCGAGCCGTGTTTCGAGGGCGCGGTCGCGCGGCGCGAGCCGTGGGGCGTGTGGGGAGGACAGCTCTTCCTGAACGGGAAGGTGCTCCCCCAGAAGCGCAAGCGGGGCCGGCCACCGAAGATCCGGCCCGAGGTTGCCGAGACCCCGGCCGCGCAGACGGCCTGAGCGCCCGACCTGCGGCCCGCGCACCGAGCGGTCCGCCCGAGCGTGGCGGGCCGGGACAACGAGACCGGGCGGCGGTTCCCCCCGGCCGCCCGAGTCAGCGAGTCCCGGCCCGCCGGCGACAATCACCATCGGGGAGTGCTCCACGGAGCACTCCCCGAGTCGCGTCCGCGCCACACTGGCGCGCGTGACCGATCCTTCCCACCCCGTGATCCTCGTGTCGGCCTGCCTGCTCGGCACCTGCTGCAATCACGAGGGGCAGGCGTCGCCGCGCGCCGCGGTCTGCGAGCTCGCCGAGGACGCGCGCCTCGTGCCGATCTGCCCGGAGACGGTCGGCGGGCTCCCGACGCCACGCGCCGCGGCGGAGATCGTCGGCGGCGCGGGCGACGACGTGCTCGCGGGGACCGCGCGGGTGCAGAACACCAACGGTGACGACGTCACCGGCGCGTACCTGCGGGGCGCGGCCGCGGCGGTCGAACTCGCGCGCGCCACCGGGGCGACGCGCGCGGTCCTGAAGGCGCGCAGCCCGTCGTGCGGCGCGCACGAGACGTACGACGGGACGTTCACGCGTACGCGCCGGGCTGGTCCCGGTGTCACCGCGGCCGCGCTGCGCGCCGCGGGGGTCGAGGTCGTCTCGGAGGAAGACCTCGGCCGTGCCTGACCGCCGCGCGCATGCGGGCCGGTAGCCTTGCGCGCTTCACCCGGGCGCTTAGCTCAGCCGGGAGAGCACCTGCCTTACAAGCAGGGGGTCGGCGGTTCGAGCCCGCCAGCGCCCACTCGTTGTGATTTCGACACCTCCTCGGTCGCGTAGTAGCGGCGACGGGCCCACAGCGCGACGTAGACGAGCGTGATGAGCGCGGGAACTTCGATGAGTGGGCCGATGGTTCCGGCGAGCGCTTCGCCGGAGGTGACGCCGAACACGGCGATCGACACCGCGATGGCCAACTCGAAGTTGTTGCCGGCCGCCGTGAACGCGACCGAGGTGTTGCGGTCGTAGGGGAGGCCGAGACGGTGGCCCATGAAGAACGCGCTGCCCCACATCACCGCGAAGTAGACGAGCAGCGGGACGGCGACGCGGACCACGTCGATCGGGTGCGAGGTGATCTGCTTGCCTTGGAGCGCGAAGAGCACGACGACCGTGAACAGCAGACCCCACAATGCGATCGGACCGACACGCGGCAGGAAGCGATGCTCGTACCAATCGGTGCCTTTGCGGGCTTCGCCGATCGTGCGCGTCAAGAACCCCGCGACGAGCGGGACGCCCAGGAAGATGAGCACCGACCGAGCGATCTCCCAAAACGACACGTGCAGGTTCGCCGTGTCGAGCCCGAGCCAGCCGGGAAGCACGGCGAGGTAGAACCAACCGAGCACCGAGTACATGACGATCTGGAACACCGAGTTCACCGCGACCAGCACCGCGGCCAGTTCACGGTTGCCACTGGCCAGCTCGTTCCAGATGAGGACCATGGCGATGCAGCGGGCGAGCCCGACGATGATCAGGCCGGTTCGCAGTTCGGGGAGGTCGGCGAGGAACACCCACGCGAGGGTGAACATCAGCGCGGGACCGACGACCCAGTTGAGCACGAGCGAGAGGCTGAGGGTGCGGCGGTCGGCGAACTCGTTGCCGACATGGGCGTAGCGGACCTTGGCCAGTACCGGGTACATCATCGCCAGGAGCCCGACGGCGATCGGCAACGAGACGGTGTCGATCTTGACCGACTCCAACCGCGTGTTGAGGTCGGGCACCAGTCGCCCCAGCAGCAGGCCCGACGCCATGGCGAGGCCGATCCAGACCGGCAGGAACCGGTCGAGGGTCGAGAGCCGCGCGGCCGGCGGGGCGGTGTCCGTGGTGGTCACGACTCGCGCCCGCATCGGGTGCCGCGGCGCAACTCCCGGACCACGAGCAGTCTCGCCGGGTCGCCGAGCGAAGGGAGCCGAGCCGCGTTCGGCTCAACCGGTGGTGAAGAGTCCACCGTTGGAGCATGAGCCCCGACGCGGTGGGGGCACAGGGGCCAAGGTCTCTCCGTTGTCGAACCCTGGAGCAGCTCCGAGCCGCGACGAAGCCCGATCACGCGACGAGGACGCGCCGCATGCGGACCACCGCGAGCACCAGGAGCCCGGCGGCGAACGCGGCGAGCACGCCGAGCTGGCGGCCGATGTCGGTGATCGTGCCGCCGCGCGAGAGCAGCTCCGTCCAGGCGTCGACCGCCCAGGCGTGCGGCGTGAGGTGTCCGACGAAGCGCATGGCCGAACCCACGATCTCGAGCGGCCACATGCAGCCGCCGAGCATGCCGAGCGCGATGCCCGCGACCGACCCGATGGAGGAAGCCTGCTGCGGCGTGCGGAAGAGGGTGCCGCTCAGCATCCCCGCGCCGGTACCGACGAGCGCCCACATCACGACGAGCACCGCCGCCGCGAGCGGGTTCCCCCACGAGACCCCGAAGACCGCGGCGCCGATGGCGACGATCAACACCGACTGGATGACGGCGACCGACAGCGCGGCGAGCGCCTCGCCGAGCACGATCGCACGGGGCTGCACCGGGGCTGCGAGCGCGCGGTCGTGGACACCGAGCTGGCGGGTGTCGATCGCCCATGCGCCGAACGCGACCGAGTTGATGAACACGAACAGCACGAGCATCGTCGGCGCGCTGTAGGAGAAGCCGTTCGGAAGGAAGTTGCTCTTGGCATCGACGATGCGCGTCGCGACGCTCACGTGCTCGCTCGCCGTGTCGAGCGCGCGTGCCTGGTCGACCGCGACGTCGAGCGAGCCGCCCGCGACCGACACTGTGAATCGCGCCGCTTGCACCGTGGACGCGTGCTCCGAGATCACCGAGGCGATCGCCGCGCTCGCGCCCTGGCTAGCCTGATTGGCCTGCTCCGCGAGCACGGGGATCTGCACGTCGTGGCCGGTCCGGAGTTGCGCGTCGAGGTCGGTCGGGATGACGACTCCGGCGGTGATCTCCGAGCGCCGCAGCGCCGTGCGCATCTGTGATTCGCTCGCGTAGTGCGTGACGGCGAGGCTTCGAGCGCCGTCGAGGCGGGTCTGGAGATCGACTGCGAGTGGGCCCGATGCGTGGTCGACGACGCCGACCCGGAACTTGTCGAAGCCGCCGACCGTGGCGCCGATGACGATGATGATGAGCACCGGCAACACGATCATGAAGAACGCCGCGGTGCGGTCGCGAGCGAGCCTGCGGATCGAGATACCGGCGAGCGCGAGGGTGCTCATCGCGCGGTCATCCCAGGACCGTCCGGCGCGCGCGGGCGGCGGCGATCGCACCGACGAGCACGGTGATGACGGCGATCGCGATCGCGGGTTCGACCACCGCGCCGCTGCCCGCGTTCGTCGCGAGATCGGTGAAACCCCGCAGCGCCCAGCCGTTCGGTGTGAGGAGGGCGAGCCTGCGCATCAGTGGGGGTTCGCTCGACACGAACACGAAGTTGCCGCCGAGCAGCGCGAGGCCGAAGACGATGATCGAGGCCATCGTCTCGGCCTGGCGTTCCGTCCGCGCGAGCGTGATCACCAGCGCGGTGAACGAGACGACCGCCGCGGCCATGAGCACGCAGAGCAGCGCCACCGCGGGCGCGGGGCCCCAGTTCGCACCGAAGACCGCGCTCGTGACGATCGCCATGGTCGCCAGGCTCACGGTTCCGTACGCGAAGACGGACACCGCCTTGCCGGCGAGGATCGCGGTCGGCGCGATGGGGGCGGCGACCATGCGGTCGATCGTTCCTTCCCGCCGTTCGGTGATGAAGCTGCGGCTCCCGAAGGCGACGGCGAAGAGGACGAAGAAGATCGCCATGCCCGGCGCGTAGTAGCTGATCGGTCGGAGCGGATGGCTGCCGATCGAGGCCGGCTTCACCGACTCCGGGAGCTGGAGCTTCGCGGCGCGCGTCACGAGGTCGGGCACCGGCGTCGACGCGCCCGCTCGGATCGCCTCCGCGACCGAGAGTCGATCGGCGTTGATCTGGGCGACGAACGAATCGGCGAGGGCGCGCGCAACCTCACCGGAGAGCTGCTCGTCGATGCTCGTGAGCACCTGTAACGACGCGGCGTTCCCCGCCGTCGCCGCGTCGGTGAAGCCGGCGGGGATGACGAGCGCCGCGCCGACGTCGCCGTGGCGGACCTGGCTCGCCGCGCCTGTGTCGCTCGTCGCGCGCTTCACCGTCACGAGATCACGCAGATCGGGTGCGGTGAGACCCTGTACGACCGCGGCCGCGATCGATCCGTGGTCGTGATCGACGACGACGAGATCGAAGTGGAACTTCTCGGTACCGCGGAACGCCACGCTCATGAGCCCCGCGATCACCACGGGCGCGATGAAGCCGAGAACGATCGCGGAGCGGTCGCGCAGCCGCTGGCGCAGGTCTTTGCCTGCGATCGTGAGAACCGGACCCACGCGTGTCACTCGCGCAGCGCGGTGCCCGTGAGATGGAGGAACACCGCCTCCAGGTCGGGTTCGACGACCTCGACGCTCTTCACCGCGACGGCCGCCCGATCGGCGGCGTCGAGGATTGCAGGGAGGAGCTTGCGCCCGTCGGCCGCAAGGATGTGCAGGGCGTCGCCGTCGACGGTCGCGCTCTCGATGCCTTCGATCGCGAGACTCAACTCGCGCATGCGCGCGAGGTCGCCGGTCGCGGTCAGCTCGATGCGATCGCGTTCGGCCACGAACGCGACGAGCTCGCGGCGGGTGCCCTGGGCGACGATCTGACCGTGGTCGATGATGCCGACGCGGTCGCAGATGCGGTCGGCTTCTTCCATGTAGTGCGTCGTGTACAGGATTGCCATCCCCGCCGCCTTGAACGACTCGATGCTCGCGAGGATCGCGTAGCGGCTCTGGGGATCGACGCCGACGGTCGGCTCGTCGAGCACGAGCAACGACGGCTGGTGCACGAGCGCGGCTCCGATGTTCAGCCGTCGCCGCATGCCGCCGGAGAAGGAATCGACGCGGTCGTCGGCCCGGTCGGCGAGCTCGATCAGCGCGAGCACGTCGTCGACCCGGGCTCGCAGCTCGTGCCCGCCGAGGTGGTAGAGCCGGCCGAAGAACCGCAGGTTCTCGCGAGCCGAGAGGTCGGGGTAGAGCGCGATCTCCTGCGGCACGTAGCCGATCTGCGCGTGCATGGTCACGTCGTGGCGATCGACCGTGTGTCCCGAGATCACGATGCGGCCGGCGTCGCTGCGTAGCAGGCCGCACACCATCCGGATCGTCGTGGTCTTGCCCGCGCCGTTCGGCCCGAGCAACCCGTAGGTCTCGCCCCGCGCGATCGCGAAGGTCACGCCGTCGACCGCGACGCGCTCACCGAAGTGCCGGGTCAGGTTCTCGCAGCGGAGGACATCCGGACGGCCGCCGTCACTCCTCGGTGCGGCCGGTGCGGCCGCCGTCTCTGCCATGCAAGCGCCCTCCTCGTGCGCGCCGGGGCGTGATGCCACAGCCGCGCGATTCTTGCCGCGCTCCTCGCGGTCTGCCCGTGTGCGCCGGCGACACGGGTTGGCGGCCGACTCGTGTGCCGGAACGCCGCGCGTCAGAGCAGTGACGGCATCCCGCCCGGAGGCTGTGGTGCGCTCGTCGCCGGCGTGAACTGCGACCAGTCGGTGTCCCAATCCATGACGCCATGATCGCCCACGACCGGCGGTCGCGGGCTGCCGGTGACCACCACGATGTCGCCGACGCGGCTGAAGTCGAAGAAGGTCTTGGCGTTCGTCGGACTCAGGTTGATGCAACCGTGAGACACGTTCGCGCGACCCTGGCTCCCGACCGACCACGGTGCCGCGTGCACGTACTCGCCGGTGTCGGAGATGTGCACGTCGTTGTAGACGAGCTCGTCGTAACCGTCGGGGGAGTTCACGGGGACGCCGTTCGTCGCCGAGTTCATGCGTACGACGCTGGCGCGATCGAGGACGATGTGCACGCCGCCCATCGTCGGGTCGGTCGGCTTGCCGCCGCTGATCGGATACGTCGCGACGACCTTGCCGTTCTCGGTGACCGTCATCTTGTGCGACGCGAGGTCGGCGTAGGACACGCGCGCGTGGCCGATGTCGAAGTGGACGAAGCCGTCACCGGTTCCCCACGCGCCGTTGCCCGCGTCCCACCCGGTGAGATCCCATGCCACCGTCACCGTGTCGCCGGAGGGCCAGAACTTCTCTGGCCGGTAGTGCAGCTCGCGGTTGCTGAACCAGTGCCAGCCGCCGGCGACCGGAGTCGACGCGGTGACCGACAGGTGCGCGAGCACGCGGGCACGCGCGTCGGCGTCGTTGACGGCCTGGGCGAAGCGGAACACGACGGGCTGACCGACGCCCATGTGCAGGCCTTCGTTCGGGAACACGCTCGCGAGCGTGACTGTGGCGGGCGGGTCGACGGTGTGGAAGGTCGCGCTCGCTTGGGTCTGGACGTTCGCCTCGCCCGTGACCGTGGCGCGCACGCGGTAGTCGGTTCCGTACGCGAGGCGCCCGAGCGAACGCCACTGTGCGGCCGACGGCGTCAGCGCACCCGGGACGGGCGTGCCGGTCGCAGTCGTCACGTTCACCGCCGTGAGGCGGCCGACTCCCGCCTTCACCACGACGGGGGTGTTCGGCGCGATGGCCGTGGTACCGGACGTCGGCTCGATCTCCAGGGCCGACGCGAGCTCGGCGCGGATCTCCGCGGGCGACTTCGGCGGTTTCGTCGTGGTTGAGGCGGATTGGTGGCTGTCGGCCTCAGAGAGACGCGTCGCACCACCGACGGTCACGCCGATCGTGACGCAGGCGGCGAGCACCAACGCCACCGCTGCGGTTCCGATCACCTTGTACGACAACACGCCTCCGCGTCATACGGGTCATACGGGTCATACGGGTCGTGCGGGTCGCCCACTCGTCTGTCCCGCCCCGGGGGTCGTACCCACCAGGCTAGGTGGTGGAGGGCTACGTCGCGAAATGCCTACTCGTGTTCTTCGGCGGCCACGGCCGATCCGAGACCGAGACGGACGAATTGCTCGCGTGGCGCGCCGACCGCGCGCAGCGCTTCGACGAGCAGATCGGTCATCTCGGCGGCGTCGGGTTCGCCGGCTCGGTTGTGCACACGGCCAGAACCCGCTTCGGCTCCGCCGCCGGCGTGGTCGTAGAGCAGATCGCCGTCGAAGGGACCGATGGCCCAGTACGGGATCGGGTCGGTCGGGGCGAACGGCTGGCGGATGACTGGGACGTCGGTCCCGGGGGCGGCGACGAGCCGCGCTCGCTGGTCGGGGCGCGGGAGCCGCACATCGGGAAACGCGCGGATCGGCATCGTCGACCACCGGTTCGAGTACATCGAGAGCGGGCGGTTGCCGGCGATGGGTGCCTTCGCGTAGGTACGCGTCGCGTCGATCACGTGGACTTCGCGTCCCCAAACTCCGCACAAGGCCCAATCGCGGACCGCGCGCTCGGTGCCGTCGAGGAGGGGCACGAGCGAGGTGCCGTGGGTGCGATGCGCGGGCGCGACACCGAACACCGCGCAAAGCGTCGCGTGGAGATCGACGGTCGTGGTGAGTGCGCCGCAGTCGCGCGGCGCACTTCCGGGCCACGCGACCAGCAACGGGATGTGACCCATCTCGGGATGCACGGGAACCGACGGCTTCCCCCACATGCCGCCGTTCTCCCCGAGGTAGTGACCGTGATCGGTGCAGAGGACGAACGCGGTCGTGTCCCATGCATCGTGCCGGTCGACGACGTCGAGCACCCGCCCGAGCCAGTGGTCGATCATCGAGAGCTTGGCGCCGTACTGCGCGCGGAGATGGTGGCGTTCGCGATCTGACAGCCCCGACTGCGCGTCGGTGCGCGCGTACGGCGGCCAGACGATGCGCGGCCCTTCCCAGTCGGGGTCGTAGCGGCGCGCCCACGGCTCGGGGGTGTCGAACGGTTCGTGCGGGTCGAACTCGTCGACGACGAGCAGGAAACGCTCGTGCGGATCGCGCGCGGCGCCGAGCTCGCGGTCGAGCCACTCGGCGGCGACCGTCATGGTGCGCGGGCCCGGAAAGTCGGCCTCGGCGCGGAACCACGTGCGGCTGTCGTCATAGTTGCGGTGGATCGAGGCGGTGCGTGCGGGCAGCGCGGGCGCGCCGATCCACGACGGGTCCGGACGGCTGCGCCAGGGGTCGTCCTCGTGGCCACGCACGTAGTCCCACGCGCCGAACTCGCCGTGGTAGTTCTCGCCGCCCGATTCGAAGAGGTGGGGATGGTCGGTGACGAGCATGGTCGACACGCCGGCCTCGCGCCGGAGCAAGCCGGTGATCGCGTCCTCCCACACCTCGATCGATCCCCACGGTCGCCACACGAAGTCGAGCGCGCCGACCAGGAGATCGTGGCGCGCAGGGATGCAGGGGAGCGACCCCGTGTGGTGGTTGGTGAACTGCACCGCGCGCGCTGCGAGCCGGTCGAGGTTCGGCGTGTCGAACTCGGTGCCTCCGTAGCAGCCGAGCAAGTGTCGGTTCAGACTGTCGAGCAGTACCACGACGACGTCCCGGGGCGTACCCACGCGCCGGAGGGTAGCTCTAGGGTGACTCTCGCCATGAGCGAACAGCCTGAGTCCCGCGCGGCGGGTACCGCGGACGAGACGGCTGCGAGCGCGGCCAGTCCGGTGCTCGACGCGCCGACGATCGCGGAGCTCCGCGCGCTCGGCGCCGAGCGCGCCGTCGAGCAGGGCGAGGTCCTCTACGGCGCGGGTGACGAAACACCCGACTTCTACGTCGTGATCGCCGGTGAGGTCGAGATCGTGCGCGCCGATCGCGATGGCGAGGTGGCGGTGGCCCGTCACGGTCCGGGTGCCTTTCTCGGCGAGCTCAACCTGCTCACGGGGCAACGGCCGTACCTGACGGCGCGAGTCGCGCGTCCTGGTCGCGTCCTGGTCCTCGACCAGCCGACGTTTCGCACGATGATGAATACGAAGCCCGAGCTGTCCGACATGATCTTCCGCACCTTCGTCGCGCGCCGCGAGTTCCTGCGCGCGGGCGAGGGTGCGGCTGCGATCCGGATCATCGGCTCGCGCTACTCGCCCGAAGCGATGGCGTTGCGAGCGTTCGCGAACCGGTCGCGGCTGCCGCACACGTGGGTCGACGTCGACGACCTCGACGACGCGCCGGTGTACCTCGCGGGCATCGGCGCGCGCCCGCGCGACGTTCCCGTCGTCCTCACACCGACCGCGATGTTGTCGCATCCGAGTCCGGGCGACTTCGCCGCGCACCTCGGTCTCACCTATCGATCCGTACCCGGCTACGTCAGCGATCTGGTCGTTGTCGGCACCGGACCCGCCGGTCTCGCGGCGGCGGTGTACGGCGCGTCCGAAGGGCTCGACACCGTCTCGCTCGATGCGGTTGCCGTCGGTGGCCAGGCGGGCGCGAGCTCGCGCATCGAGAACTACGTCGGCTTCCCCGACGGCATCTCCGGCGAAGATCTCGTTTCACGCGCGTCGATGCAGGCGCAGCGCCTCGGTGCCCGTCTCAACGCGCCGTGCGACGTCGCGGGGCTCCGGGTCGAGGACCAGTTCCACGTGGTCGTGCTCGCCGACGGAAGCGAGATCTCGACCCGCTCGGTGATCGTCGCGTCGGGTGCGCGCTATCGCCGGCTCGCGGTCGACGATCTCGAACGATTCGAGGGCGCGGGCGTGTACTACGCGGCGACCGATCTCGAGGCACGCGTCTGCCGCGGGTTCGAGGTGCTCGTGGTCGGCGGCGGCAACTCGGCCGGGCAGGCGGCGATCTATCTCGCGCAGCAGGGGTGTCCGGTGTCGCTCGTCGTGCGCAAGGGCGATCTCGCAGCCTCGATGTCGCAGTACCTCATCGCGCGCATCGAGGCCGACCCGCGCATCACGCTGCTCACCTGCACCGAAGTGCGGGGTCTCCACGGCGAGAGCCACCTGGAAGCCGTGACCGTGGAAGACACGCGCACGCGAACGGAACGTACGGTTCCGTGCCAGGGTCTCTTCTGCTTCATCGGCGCGGTCCCCGCGACCACCTGGCTGCACGATTGCGTCGAGCTCGATCGGTCCGGGTTCGTCTTCACGGACCGCTCACTCGCGTCCGAGGCGCTCGCTGCGTTCGGCGGGCGCGATCCGCTGCCCTTCGAGACGTCGCTCCCCGGCGTGTTCGCCGTCGGCGACGTGCGGAACGGCTCGTTGAAGCGCGTTGCCGCCGCGGTCGGCGAGGGCTCCAGCGCGGTGCGTTCGGTGCACGAATATCTGGCGACTCACGCGTAGGAGGAGCAAGCGATGGTGAAGTTCACACGCGGGTTCGGCGGCCGGGCCGGGCCGCGCGACGAACGACTTCCGCCCGGCCAGTACGACACCGGCAAGCAGTGGCCGGTGCTCACGGCCGAGGTCACGCCGCAGCTCGACCCGGCGACGTGGACGTTCGCGATCGAGGGGCTCGTCTCCCAGCCGACGACCTGGACCTGGGACGAGATCCATGCCCTCCCGCCCGCGAGCTACGCGGGCGCTATCCACTGCGTCACGACCTGGTCGAAGTTCGACGTGCACTTCGCCGGCGTGTCGGTCGACTCGCTTCTCGACGCGGCCGGCGTGCTCTCGCAGGCGACGCACGTGCTCGCGTTCTCGCACACCGGTTACACGACCAATCTCCCGCTCGCCGACGTGACCGGCGGCAAGGCGTGGGTCGTGTGGGACTACGAGGGCGAGGCCCTGCCGGTGCCCCACGGTGGGCCGGCGCGGCTGCTCGTTCCTCACCTCTACTTCTGGAAGAGCGCGAAGTGGGTTGCCGGGCTGCGGGTCCTCGATCACGACGAGCCCGGCTTCTGGGAGCAGAACGGCTACCACGATCGGGGCGATCCGTGGCTCGAGCAGCGATATCAGGGTGACTGACGCGGGTCCGGGCGCGGGCCCGGAGCGCGTCGTCGCGATGCCGTGGCAGAGCGCCACCGTCGTTGCGATCGAGCAGGAGACGCCGCGCGCGAAGACGTTCCGGTTGGAGTTGCCACAGGCGCCGACGCATCGCGCCGGCCAGCACTACGTGCTGCGACTCACCGCTCCCGACGGTTACACCGCGTCGAGGTCGTACTCGATCGCGTCCGCACCGGACGGTTCGAACCGGATCGATCTCACCGTCGAGCGGCTCGACGCCGGCGAGGTGTCGACCTTTCTGCACGACGTCGTCGTGGTGGGCGACGAGCTCGAGGTGCGCGGTCCGATCGGCGGCTGGTTCGTGTGGGACGGCGCGACTCCGGCGTTGCTCGTCGGCGGCGGTTCGGGTGTCGTGCCGCTCATGGCGATGCTGCGCCTCGCGCGCCGCACCGGCCGCGCCGATCTCCTCCGGCTCGTCGTGTCGGTGCGCACGCCCGACGATCTCTACTACGCGTCCGAGATCGCCGGGCCGGAGACGACGATCGTGTACACGCGCACGACGCCTCCTTCGTACCCGCGCGCGGCGGCGCGCCTGGCGGTCACCGACATCCCCGCGCCCGTTGCCACGGGAGTCCGCGGCTACGTGTGCGGATCGGCGGGATTCGCCGACGCCGCGAGCATGTTGCTCGTCGACGCCGGCGTCGCCGTGGAGCAGATCCGCGTGGAGCGTTTCGGTCCGACGGGTTGACGGCGGCGGTTCCTGTGGCCCCGCCAACTCGTGTGCGAGGCTGACGGGATGCACCACACCGGCCCGGCGCCGTCGGCCCCGGCGGTGGCGCGGGCGGGTGTTCGCCCGGCTGTGCTCGTCGTCGCGCTGGCGATGGTGGTGGCCGCGTGCAGCGGGGGCTCGCACCGATCCGCCGTCTCTGCGACCTCGGGCTCGGGTGCGACCTCGGCGTCCAGCACCACTCTGGCCGCGGCGCCGCCGGCCGCCGGGGTCACCGGGATCCCTCCCGAGGTGCAGCGCGGGCGAGATGCATGGCCGCTCGCCGGGCAGAGCTACGAGAACGCGCGGACGGCGAGTCGTAGCAGCATCACGAGCGCCAATGTCGGCGACCTGCGCGAGCAGTGGCGAGTCGCGCCGCAGGGACTCGGGGCGCTGTCGACCGCGCCGATCGTCATCGACGGGACCGTCTCTTTCCAGGGGAGCTCGGGCGTGGTCGCCGCGGTGGACGCGCGCACCGGCAAGACCCGTTGGACCAGCGCGGCGACCGGATCGAACATCGGCCCGTTCGGTGTCGCGGTCGCCGACGGGCGCGTCTTCGCCGACGACGGGTCGAGCGGCGTCATCGCGCTCGACGTGAAGACCGGGAAGCCGTTGTGGCGGCACCGCATCACCACGACGAGCACCCTCGGCGTCGACATCCAGCCGTCGGTCTTCGCGGGGCTCGTCTTCGCGAGCACCGTGCCGGTGAGCATCCAGGGCATCTACGCGCCCGGTGACCGAGGCGCCATCTACGCGCTCGACGCGACGACCGGCAAGCAGCGGTGGTCGTTCGACACGGTGCGGGGCGAGCTCTGGGGTCATCCCGAGATCAACTCGGGCGGCGGGTCGTGGTACACACCGGCGATCGACGTCGCGCGCCGCGTCGTGTACTTCGGAATCGCCAACCCCGCGCCGTTCCCGGGCGTGAAGGGCTACCCCAACGGCAGCAGCCGTCCCGGTGCGAACCTCTACACGGATTCGGTCGTCGCGCTGTCGGTCGACACTGGCGCGTTGCTCTGGTACCACCAGGTAACGCCGCACGACCTCTTCGACCGTGACCAGGTGCACGTGTCGCTCGCGCGGCTCGCCGACGGGCGCGAAGTGGTCATCAGCTCGGGAAAGTCGGGTGTGGTGGTGGGTCTCGACGCGGTGACGGGCGCGGTGCTGTGGACGCGCGCGGTCGGCGTGCACCGCCACGACGACGGGCCCCTCCCCGCGGGCAAGACCGAGGTGTACCCGGGCACGTACGGCGGGGTGCTCACACCGCCCGCGACGGCCGGCGGAGTCGCGTACTTCGCAACGATCGACGAGCCGACTGCGCTCGCGAACGACGAACCGTCGTACTTCGGGAGCGAGCTGGGTACGCACGACGGTGAGGTGATCGCGCTCGACGCACGCACGGGTCGAGTGCAGTGGGACACGAAGGTGCCGGGCGATCCGCTGGGCGGTGCGACCGTCGTCAACGACCTCGTCTTCACCGCGCTCCTCGACGGAACGGTGCTCGCGCTCGATCGCGGCAGCGGGAAGATCGTGTGGCGCCACCAAGCCGCGGGTGGGATCAACGGCTGGCTCTCGGTCGTCGGCGACACGCTGTTCGTGCCGGTGAGCCAGGCCAATCCGCCGGAGTTGCTCGCGCTCGTGCTGGCGCGCTGACAGGGCGAAGTGCGGTCAGGCGTTCAGGGCCCCGAGTCCGAGCTCGTTGTAGAAGAAGTTCCGCGTCTCCTCGAGGATCTGGTCGCGGTGCTGCAGATACGGAACGTGACCGTCGCCGTCGAACGTACGCAGGACGATGACGAGGTGCGCGGCCGTCGCGGCCTTCACCGTCGCTTGGGCCCACGCGTAGGGGACCAGCGGATCGTCGGTTCCGTGAAACAGGAGTGCGGGCGCGTCGCCCGCTCCGATGGTCGCGGATCCGATCGCCGCGCCCGAGAGAGACTGCACGGCCTCCACGCTCGACGACACGCCTTGATGGTCGCCGGGGCCGGGTTGTTCGCCGCTGTAGCCGACGTTCAGCGCGGTGATCGCACCGGCCGACGACCCGCCGATCGCGATGCGCGTCGGGTCGACGTGGTACTTCTTCGCCTTCGACCGCAGATACCGCACCGCCGTCTGCGCGTCGTACTGCGCCTGCTGGATGCCGATGAGGCACGACGGCCCGGGGTTTCCGACGCAGCCCTGCGGCGCGAGCCGGTAGTTGATCGAGATGTTGACGTAGCCCTTCCGCGCGAAGTTGTTGGCCTCGTCGACGAGCTCGGGCGACGTCTTGTCGCCGCCCGAGAAACCGCCGCCGTGGACCCAGATGATCGCCGGGCGTTGCTTCACCGTGTCGCCGGCCGGCTCGTAGAGATCGAACTTCAGGGTCACGCGGACGTTGTTCTGGTCGACGGCGGAGCCGTACGTGATGTCGGTCGTCTTGGTGACGGTGGTGAAGACGTCGTCGCGGTATCGCAGCGGCGCGGGCCCGGCCGGCGGTTGGAGTGGATCGCACGCGGCGAGCACGAGGGCGATCGCCGCGGCGGCAACGAGACTCAAACGACGACGCATTCCAGACCCCCCGGGCGACCGGCCGACCATCCGTGTCGGCGGGTCACGCTAGCTGGGTTTGGTCGCGGCAGGCGGAGTGCCGACGACGCGCTGGTGGATCTGCGCAGTGAGGTCGTCGATGACCTGGGTGAGGTCGGTGTTCTGCTGGAGCAGCGTCTGGATCGCCTTCGTGTTGTCGTACGTGTGGATCGCGAGCTCGGACGCGATCTGGTCGGCGCGCTTCGCCGCGATGAGCAGGATCGCGCCCTGCAGGCCGGCGACCATCGAGAGCATGAGGTTCAGCAGGATGTACGGGTACGGATCGAAGCCGTGCTTGTGCCCGGTCCCGAACGCATAGAAGACGGAGTTCGCGATCGCCCACACTCCCATGAAGGCGAGGAACGTGAACACGAAGGGCCAGGAGCCCATCCCGTTGCGGACGCGGTCGGCCGCGCGCTCGCCGGTCGTCAGCTGCTCTCCGGTTCGCACTCCCGGGTGCCGGTGCCACGCGGTCTTCCAGGCCACCGCCGCCTCCTCGTTCGTTCCCGAAACGGAGTTCATTGTCGCCCGCCGCCGCGGCCGCGTGAAGGATGACGGCGCGGCGCGCGGCGGCACGGGAAGGTGAGGGGCGCACCGACGCATTGCCGTCGACTCCGACCGGTCCGGCTAGGTTGCGCGCGTCCTCGGCCCGGCGACACGTGACCCCACACACGAGTACGTCGGGCCGAGGGCATTGGTTCGACGGCGCCCGGTGGTCCTTCCGCTCGCGCGGCGCGCCCCGTATCCTCGCCCGGGTGACTCCTCGGGCGCGCAGACGGGTGGTGCGCTGGTGGCAGTGGAAGTGGTACGTGCCCCTCGGCCTGGTGTGCGCCGTGCGCCGGCACCCCTTGGAACGGAACACCCTCGTGTACGTCGAGGGTGAGCAGCGGCCGTTCGGTACCCAGCGAACCTGCCCATGTGGGCTGCGCGGCGGGCCGATGAACCGCTTGCGAACGAGCGCGTGAGCGAGGGAACCGCGCCGCCGGTCCGCGTCGGGGTGGTGGGCGTGGCGGGGATGGGGCTCGCGCACTGCTTCGCGGCGAAGACGATGCCGGAGTACGACTTCGTCGCGGTGTGCGATGTCGTCGAAGAGGTTCGGGCGCGCGTCGCGCGCGACTTCGAGGTGAAGGCGTTCGCCGATGCGACGTCGCTGTTCGAGAGTGGGGCGATCGACGCGGTCGTGCTCGCGACGCCACCGTTCACGCACGAGAGCCTGGTTCGCGACGCGCTGGCGCGCGGGTTGCACGTGTACTGCGAGAAGCCGTTCGTCGTCGACGCGGCCGACGGCGACGCGCTCGCCGTGGCCGCGCGGGACGCGCAGCGTGTTGTACAGGTCGGGTTCCAGTACCGGTTCCAGCCGTCGTACGCGCGGGCCCGCGCGCTGGTTGAAGACGGTTCGGTCGGAGCGATCTTCCGCGCGAGCCTCGTCGCGACGAACTGGTTCCGGCCGCAGAGCTACTTCGCCGCGGCTCCCTGGCGGGGGACTTGGGCTCGGGCCGGCGGCGGCGTCCTGATGAACCAGGCGATCCATCAGGTCGATGCGTTGCTCTGGTTTCTCGGACCCCCGCGACGCGTCGCCGCGACCGCCGGGCGCGTCCGCCACGACATCGAGGTCGAGGACGAAGCGTCGGCGGTGCTGGAGTTCGCCGACGGTGGCTCCGCGACCCTCGTTGCGTCGACGATCGATCCGGTCGGCTTCGACCGCATCGAGCTCCACGGCGAGCGGTGCAGCCTGCTCATGGACGGCGCCGGCTTGCGCGTCGCGACCTTCGACGGCCCCGCGCAACGACTCAGTGACGAGAGCACCGCGCACTTCGACCGCGTTCCCGTCACTTGGGAGACGATCCCGGTCGCGGAGCCGTCGGAGAGCGGATTCGAGATGATCGTGGAGTGCCACCGCGACTTCACGACCGCGATCGTGCAGGGAACGCCGGTTCGCAATCCGCCGGTCGCGGCGACGCGCGCGGTGGAGCTCGCGAACGCGGTCTACCTCTCGGCCGTCTCGGACGCGCCGGTCGCGCTCCCACTCGAAGATGGGAAGTACCGGCCGGTGTACGACTCGCTGTGCTCGGGTGCGGCCGCGCTTTCCTCGCGGCGGAAGGAAGGCTGATGATCGCGAAGGACCAGGGCAACGTGAGCGCGGAGCTCTACATCGACGAGACCCGTCTGTTCGTGCACTCCACCGACTTCGTCTCGTTCGCGTACATCTTCCGACCATCGGGGCGGAAGCCGTACATCCGGACGCTCGTCGGTCCGTCGGGGCGCAACATGCTCGAGGCGCCGGCCGCCGATCACGCGCACCACCTCGGAATCTGGTGGGGTCACGGCGACGTGAACGGCGTCGACTTCTATCTCGAAGTGCCACGCGAAGGCGTTCCCGCCGGCCGCATCGAACACCTCGCGTTCGAGGAGATCATCGACGAGAGCCCGCGATTCGCGATCACGGAGCGACTGCGGTGGATCGCGCCCGGTGGGTCGACGTACATCGAAGAGCGCCGGCAGCTCGCGCTCGACTTCGCTGACGACGATCACTACGTCCTCGATCTCGAGAGCACCTATCGCGCGACGCGAGCACTCACGTTCGGCGACACGAAGGAATCGGTACTTCCCGGCGTCCGGCTCGCGGAGCGAGTCACGTGCAACGGCGGTGGAACGATGGTGAGCTCGCGCGGCACCACGGGTGAAGCCGAGATCATGGGCCAGCCGGCCGAATGGGTCGACTGCTCGACTCCGCGGACCGGTGTCTGGTGGAAAGACGGTGTCGAGGGGCTGGCGTGCTTCGACCATCCCGCGAACCCGCACCACCCGACGACATGGTTCGCTCGCGACTACGGCGTGCTCTCGCCGTTCGAAGGCCACCACTTTCTCGGCGGGGGATCGATGGGCGACGGGGAGGAGATGCGCGTCCGGCACCGCGTCTTCGTGCACGCGGGCGACGCGACCGAAGCCGGCGTCGCCGCGCAGTACGCGCAGTACGTCGCCGCCGTTTCATGACTTCGGCGCGCCCCGCGCGGTTGCGGCAGGACATCCTGCGCCGCATCGACGAGCTCGGGCTCGCCGACCGGGAACTCGTGCGCGTGCTCCAGCCGCGCCAACGGGCGGCCCACGCGACCGTGCGGCGCTCGCTGTAGGGACGGGCGGCGCGCGCGGTCCGCGCGGACGTCGACGCGAGGGCTCCAGAGGGCCCGTGTGGTGTGGTCGAGCCCGTAGACTCGGCCGTGGCCAGTCGCCGGGGAGACGCCGTCTTCGAAGACGGCGCCCCCGCGCGTTCGACCGAGGGCCGGCGGCGCACCGACCAACGCGCTGCCGGGCAGGGTGTTCGTGGGAACGTACAGACATCGCGATCCGACGTGCTGAACTCGCGCGCCACCACGGCGCACGGCGAGCGCGGCGCGCGATTGGCGTACCTGCCCGGGATCGACGGCCTGCGCGCGATATCGGTCCTTGCCGTCCTCTGCTACCACTACCGGACGAACCGGTCGCTTCTGCGCGGGGGATTCCTCGGCGTCGAGGTCTTCTTCGTGATCAGCGGCTACCTGATCACGAGCCTGCTCATGGCGGAGAGCAGGTCGTGGAAGCGGATCGATCTCCGCCGGTTCTGGGGGCGGCGCATCCGGCGGCTCTGGCCGGCCCTGATCGTGATGATGCTCGTCGTCGGCTTCGTCGTCGCGGTCTTCTACCACGAAGATCTCGGGCACGTGCGCGGCGACCTCGCGTTCGGCTTCTACGGCGAGAACTGGTGGCACATCCTCCACGGCGTGTCGTACGTCGATCTCGCGGCCGACGTCGGGAAGCGTCAACCCTTCCAACATCTCTGGTCTCTCGCCGTCGAGGAACAGTTCTACGTCGTGTGGCCGCTCATCTTCACGGTGGGACTGACGTTCGGCGTGCGGCGGCTGCGCATCTTCACGGTGGGCCTCGTCGTTGCATCGTGGCTGTTGATGGTGTGGTTCGCGTTGCACGGCAACGAGAACCACGCCTACCTCGGGACCGAGACGCGCGCGTACGGACCGCTCACGGGCGCGCTGCTCGCGTTCGTGTACCCGCCGGGTCGTCGAAAGGTGGCGATCACGGATCGCGCGGTCTCCGTACTCGACTTCGCCGGGATCGGCGCGCTCGCAGGGCTCTTCGCGCTCTTCGTCTTCACCCGCCAAACGAGCACCTGGCTGTATGTCGGCGGGTTCCCGCTGACCGATCTCTTCACCGCGTTGCTCATCGTCGTGCTCGTCCACCCCGCGGCGCGCCTCGGTCGGTTCGTCGGTGCGAAGCCGCTGCAGTGGATCGGGCTGCGTTCGTACGGGATCTACCTGTGGGGCATCGCGATCTTCGAGTTCACGCGCCCCGGTCTCGATCTGCACGCCAGCCCCCTCGTGGAGCTCGTGCTGCGCGTCGTGCTCGTGGCCGTCGTCGTCGAGCTCTCGTTCCGGTTGATCGAGACACCGGTCCGCGGTGGCGCGTTCCGGGCGGCCTGGCAAGACCTCCGGACCGCGACGGGAGAGCGGCGCCGGCTCCTCGCGCGGCGCTGGCAGGTCGGCGGCGCGATGGCCGCGGTGCTCGCCCTCTTCGTCGGCGCGACGGCCTTCGCGGCGCAACCGCCGAACACCTCGGAGATCACCGGCGGCCACGTCGCGGTCGGAGGCGGCGACTGCGTCGTGACCGGCAGGTGCGCGATCCCGACCGCTCCGACGACCATGGTCGTGAGCACGACGCAACCGAGCGTCACCAGCGCGCCGGTGACCACGGCGAAGGGTTCGCCCACGACGAAGCGCTCGACGCCGACGACGGCTCCGGGCTCCGGTCGCACCACGACGACGATCGGACTCGACGTCTCCCACGGCTGGAAGGTCGCGGCGGTGGGCGACTCGGTCATGCTCGGCGGTGCGACTGCGCTCGAGCACACGCTCACGGGTCCGGTGCAGGGTGCCGTGCTGGTGAACGCAGAGGTGAGCCGGCACGCAGGAACCTGTCTCCAGGTGTTGCAGGCGTTCGCCAACCAGGGCCGGCTCGGCCCGCTCGTGCTCGTGCATTGTGGGAACAACGGCGCGCTGGGCCCGGGCTTCGTCGACCAGGTGATGCGGATTGCGGGCAAGCACCGCCGCGTCGTGTTCTTCACGCTGAAGGTGCCGCGCTCGTGGCAGGACACCGACAACGCCGAACTGCACGCCGACGTGGCGAGGTACTCGAACGCGCGCATCTTCGACTGGCACACCATCGGTACCAGCCTCACGCCTCAGGACAAGTACTTCTACGCCGACGGGTACCACCTCACACCCGCGGGCCGGACGTTCTACGCCGATCACGTGCTGAACGCGCTGAAGGTCTGGCACTGGCTGTAGGTCTGGGAGCGCATCGAGCCACTCCTGGCCCGGCGGTCAGCCTCCGCCTAACGTCCTCGGCATGGCTCTCGGTGGGACGGAATTGCTGATCATCCTGGCTCTCGGTCTCTTTGCGCTCATCGGTCCGGTGCTCGCGATCTGCTGCGTCGTCAGCGCGTCGAAGTATCCCGACGCCGCGTTCGAGGCCGCGGGGACGACCAAGATGCTGTGGATCGTGCTGCCGCTCGTCGGCATCGTCGTGTGCGGCATCGTGTCGCTCGTCGCCGCCGCGATGTGGTTCGGCGGCTACAAGGAGCGGGTCGCCGCGGCCGCCGCGAGGCTGCCCGCGATGCCGGTCGGAGCGTCCCAGAGCGCGCCGACCGGGACCCCGCCGCCTCCGCCGCCGGTTACGCCGGCGAACTGGTACCCCGACCCGCGCGGGCGCCACGAGCTGCGCTACTTCGACGGTCACGCGTGGACCGATCACGTCTCCGACACCGGGCGCCAGACCCACGATCCGATCTAGGCGAGGAGCAGCGGTGGCGACGACGGTACAAGTGGCATTCGACTGTGCCGATCCGCACGCGGTCGCGCGCTTTTGGGCCGGCGCCCTCGGCTACGAGAAGGAGCAGCACGCGGTCTTCGTCGCGCAACTCGTCGACGGCGGCCACCTGCGGCTCGACGAGACGGTTGAGGTCGACGGCGGCCGCCAGTTCGCCGACGTCTCCGCGTGCCGCGACCCGGAAGGGCGCGGGCCGCGCCTGTTCTTCCAGCGGGTTCCGGAAGCCAAGGACCGCAAGAACCGCGTGCACCTCGACCTCCACGTCGGCGCCGAGGGGCAGGACGCCGAGGTCGCGCGGCTCGAGGCGCTCGGGGCGCGCAAGCTCTGGTTCAGCGACGACCGGGGCGGGCCGTGCTGGACGATGGCCGACGTCGAGGGCAACGAGTTCTGCGTCGACTGACGCGCCGCGCCCTGCGGCTCAGCCGCAGCCGACGAGCGGGAGGCCGTCCGCGGTCTTCGGGACGGTGACACCGGGTGTCGAGCCCGGGTTCGGCGACGCCGTCGACGTCGGGGCCGCGGTCGTCGTGGGCGCCCCCGGTGCGCTCACCGCGGAGAAGTCGTGGCCGACGACCACGACGACGTCGGCACCGGCCGGCGCGCTCGCAAGCGCGACCAGCGTTCCGGCCCCACCCAGGTAGGCCATCACGACGCGCGCCTTGTCCTGCGCGCCGGGCGCGTAGCGCACTTCAGTGGTCGTGTAGGTGTGGCGGTCGGCGTCGGCCGCGGCGCCACCGCTCGCGAAGCCGTGCGCCGTCAACGCGGTCGCGGTCGTGCCGGCGACCCCCTTGACGCCGGAGCCGTTGAGCACCTGCACCCGGATCTGCGCGGGCGGGATGTTCGGCGGTGGCGCGGGCTTCGTCGACGAGGCGAAGTTCTGGAGCCTCGCCCACATCGGCGCGGCCTCGTCGTCGATGACGACCTGCGCGTCCTGACCGCTCATGATCTGCCGCTTGGTCGGAATGGTCGTCATCTGCACGACGGCGGGGTCGACGCTGCGGAACGCGTTCACGAGGCTCAGGAAGTCGGAGAGGCCCATCGTGCTGTCGTGAGTGAGGTGCGGCACCGTCTTCTCGAGCAGCCGCTTCGCGACGAGCGGGTTGCGCCCGCCGTGGTTGATCGCCTCCTGCGCGAGCGTGCGAAGGAAGTACTGCTGGCGCTTGATGCGTCCGAGGTCGTAGGTCGGGTCGTACGGCCAGTCCTGCTTGGGCTTGGTACTGCCGGCCGGCTTGTACTGGTAGAAGCGCGACCGCGCGATAGGCGAGCGCCTGGGTTCCGTCGAGCGCGACACACCCGGGGTTCGCGACGTCGAGCCCGGTTTCCTTGTCGTAGGCGGCGGTCGGGAAGAAGATGTGCACCGCGCCGATCGCGTTCACGACCGCGGCGAACGCGGCGAAGTCGATCTCGAGGTAGTGGTTGATCGCGACACCGAAGTTCGCCTTGATGGTCGCGACGAGTTCGCCCGGACCGCCGTTGTACGCACCGTTGATCTTCCCGTGGCTGTGGTCAGGGAACTCGACCCACGTGTCGCGCGGGATCGAGACGAGGTAGCCCTTGTTCGTCGCCTTCGGGTCGACGTGGGCGATCATGATCACATCCGCGCGCTGGCCGGTCTGCGTCTGCTTGCTGCCGAAGTGCTCGGCGTCGATCGCACTGTTCACGAACGCGCGGCTGTCGGAGCCGACGATGAGGTAGTTCGCGGGCTTCGTGGATGCGACGGGAACGAGACCCTTGACGTCGACGTGTGGCGAGTGGTTCGTGATCTGGTCGTTCGCGAACCAGTACGCGTAGGCGATGCTGCTCGCGGTCACCGTCGTGACGATGACGAGGGCGATGGTGAAGCGGATCGCGAAGGCGCGCCAGAGCCCGCGGAGTCGGGGCGTCATCCGGTCAATGGTTGCAGACCGCGCCCCGCGGTTCGGGTACACCCCCGCCGACCAGGCGCGCGGCGCGGCGGCGGCTCAGAACCCGGTGGTGCCGTGCGGGGTTCCGACGCCCGTCGGCCCGTCCCAGCCCTTCTGCGCGTTGCAGAGGGAGGCGATGCTGCACGTGCCGTTCGAGCCCGACACCGGGTCGTTGAGACCCGACTTGTTGTAGTAGGCGTACGACGCGTTGCCGATGCGCTCGCCGTTGCCGGCCAGCGCATAGATCCCGGCGACGATCGGGGCCGACGCGCTCGTGCCGCCGAACATCTGCCATCCCGGCGGTGCGCCGCCCGTGAACGTGTCGTACACGCTGACCCCGGTGAACGGATCGGCGACCGCGCTCACGTCGGAGAGGCTGCGGCGGCTGCAACCCCCGTTCTTCTGCCAGACGCCCTTGCTGCGGTACTTCGAGCATCCGCTTCCCCCGGCGTTCCTCGTGTCCGTTGCCCACGCAGTCTCGTTCCACCCGCGCGCCGTGCTCTTCGTGCGCGCGAGCCGCGTGCCGCCGACGGCCACGACCGTTACGAACGTCGCGGGGAACTGCGGTCCGGCGTGGTACCCCGCGTCGCCTGAGCTCACGGTGATCGGCACGCCCGGGTGCTTGTAGTAGTCGGCGTAGTGGATCTCGTCGACGAACTCGTCGCGGCCGTAGCTGTTCGACACGACCGTCGCGCCGAGCTCCACGGCCTTGTCGACCGACTGCGCGAGGTCGATCAACACCGCGCTGTCGGCTTCCACCAGCAGCAGATGGCAGTTGGGGCAGATCGCAGAGGCCATGTCGAGGTCGAGCGAGATCTCCGCGGCCCACTCGACGTTCGCGCCCGGCAGGGGTCCGGCGTCGCCGTCCTGGTTCACCTTCGTGAAGCAACCGTTCGCGGTCGTGCACGGGGGCAGATGGAACGTGTCGCGGTAGACGGCGAGGTCGTCTTCCGCGTTCGGGTTGTCGTACGCGTCGATGATCGCGATCGTCTGCCCGGTGCCCTGCCCGCTCGTGATCGGGTTCCCGAGGCCGTACGCGCTCCACAGGTCGCCGGGGTGGTAGCCGGGCGCGTCCACGCCGTCGACGCTGAGGGCACGCGCCTGCACCGCGCGCACCGCAAAGCAGCGGGCCATGTGCGCGTCGACGGGCTGCGAGCAGAGCGGCTCGACCGTGGCCGGGTTCGCGGTTGCCGCGCCGACCGACGGCGCGGGTGCCGCCACGAAGGTGGTCGCGAGCATCGCGAGTGCCGACGCGACGACGAACGCGCCTCGGACCTTCATCATCTCCTCCTTTCGTCGGAGGATCGGGCGACCTTGAGGGCCGGTCGGGTCATGGTCGGTGAGGAACGCCGTCACGGCACCTCCCAGTGCACGAGGTCGGTGCTGCGGGCGACGCCGATCTTCGCGTGGCCCCAGCCGTCGAACGCGGTGAGCTCGTCGCTGCCCGCGTAGAACGCGTAGAAGTGCCCGTCGAGGGCGCGGGCGTCGCACAGGTATATGGCGTTCGCGACCTCGTGGGTCACGCTCGAGACCCCGGCGCCGTGGTTCCACGCTTCCTCGGGGATGTCGAGCACCCGGCCATCACTCCAGTGGAGCCATCCCTGGGGCGAGTCGGGCGAACCCGCGAGGGTCGCGAAGTAGGGCCGGTCGAGCACGTTCGTGGTCGCGACGAGGTGCCAGCGCCCGTCGATCTGCAGGAACTCATAGTTCTCGAGGGTGTCGCCGAAGACCGAGATCGCGGGGCGACCGACGAAGGTCCAGGGTCCGTCGAGCGAACCCGACGGCGAGAACGCGATCTCGAAGGCCTGCTTCTGGTCGCCGTCGGCGAGGCCGTACTTGTACCCGAGGATCAGGCCGCCCGCCGCGTACGCGAGCGCGCCGTCGATCATGCGGTCGCCGGCGGCGGGATGGAGACTCCGGGCGAGCGGTTTGGGTTCCGACCAGTGCTGGAGATCGGTCGAGGTGCGATACGAGAGCTTCGCGGCGCCGCCGACGTCGCCCGGGTTCGACTGGTAGGTGGCGACGGACGTGCCGTCGGGCGCCTGCACGATGTCGGGCGACGCGAGGCCGAGCGTGCCGGCGCTGGTCGGGCCACCGAACGAGGGGGGTCCACGAACGGAGGTCGGGGCTCGTCGTCGTCCCGATGCTCCAGTGGAGGGGATCGGCGGTCACGGAGCTGAAGAAGAAGTGCCACCGCCCGTTCGCGAGGCGGACGCCGACGTCCTTCGCCGCGCTCGTCGGATACGCCAGGATCGGGTTGTGCAGCTCCGACCACGGGATCGTGGCGGAGGTCGCGGCCGCGGCCACCGGCGCCGCCGCGGTCGCCGGGGTCGCACCGCAACCGGTTCCTCCCATGACGGGTTCGGGCCTTCCTGCGCTGGTGGTGGGGCGCACCGTCCTCGACGGCGCCGCGACCGGCGTCGAGCCGTGACAGGCCGTCGCCGCGAGGAGCAGGGCGGCGACCACGCCGACGACGGATCGCCGCTGCACCCGGCGACCCTACGCCGCCGCCACCTCTGGTCGGGTGACCGTGAGGCGCCCCGGTCGCCCGTACGGTGCTCGAACGGCGGCGCCCACGCGGGACGGACGGTGGGCCGTGACGCCGACGGTGCGAAGCTGACACACTCGTCAGGCATCACGTGGATCGGGGGGACCGGATGGATCGCGGCGTGTTCGACCTGTCGGGCCAGGTGGCGGTCGTCACCGGTGGGGGGACCGGCATCGGGCGCGCCACCGCACACGTGCTCGCCGACTACGGCGCCCGGGTGGTGCTCGCGAGCCGCAAGGTCGACAACCTCGAGAAGGTCGCGGCCGAGCTCGCCGAGCGAGGTCACCAAGCCCTGGTCGTCCCGACCGACGTGCGCAACGTCGAGGACTGCACGCGACTCGTCGATACGACCGTCGCCGAGCTCGGCCGGCTCGACATCCTCGTGAACAACGCGGGCGGCAGCCACTCGTACCCGCTCGAATCGTGGAGCGTCGAGCGCTTCCAGAACATGATCGACCTGAACCTGCGCAGCGTCTTCGTGCTGTCGGTCGCCGCTGCGGCACAGATGGAGAAGGTCGGTGGTGGCGCGATCGTCAACATCTCTTCGGGCGCGTCGGAAATGGGACTGCCCTACGTCGCGCCGTACGGCGCCGCGAAGGCCGGGGTGAACAACCTCACGAAGACGTTCGCGGGTGCATGGACGCCGAAGGGCATTCGCGTCAACTGCATCGCGGTCGGTGCGGTCGCGTCGGAGGGCTTCGTGAAGGAGATGCAGCGCATCGGGCGCGACCCCGATGACGTCGGCGGCGCGTCGAACGCGGTCGGCCGCGCGGGGCGGCCCGAGGAGATCGCGTACCCGATCCTCTTCCTCGTGTCGCGCGCGTCGAGCTTCCTCTCCGGCGAGACGATCTACGTCGGGGGCGGGCCGAAGGTAGCGGTGCCGCTCGCATGAGCGACGGCGCCGACGCCCGCGCGGCGCACACCGCTCGTGCCGCGCGGCTCGTCGCGGTGCGCGACTCGTTGCCGTCGCGACTGAACGCCGGCATCCTCATGGGCGACGGCGGGTTCTGCGTGCTCGGCTGGATGCTCATGTTCGCGGGCTTCCACCCGATCACGCTGTACGCAAACACGATCGCCGTGGTCGACCTCGCGCGCGGCGGTCAGGCCGTCGATGTCGTCGCGCGCGAGTACGGGTTGGAGCGCGACGACGTGGTCGCGCTCGCACAGCTCAACGACTCGACCCCGATCGACGCGCGGACGGCGGCCGTGCGCGCCGGTCTCGACGCGCTCATCGAGGCGCAGCCGTGAGCACGGTCGACGGCGGGGAGCTTGCGGCACGAGCGCTCGCGCGCGAGGGCGTCACGACGTTCTTCGGGCTCGGCGGCGGCCACATCAACCCGCTCTGGTGGGCCGCGCCGAAGCACGGGATCCGCATTGTCGACGTGCGCCACGAAGCGGCTGCGACGCACTGTGCCGAAGGGTGGGCGCTGGCCACCGGGGCGCCAGGGGTCGCCGTGGTGACCGCGGGCCCCGGGCTCACGAACGCGCTCACCGGTATCGCGACCGCCTTCTGCCAGAAGACCCCGATGGTGGTGATCGCGGGCGCCGCGACCCTGCGCGGTCCCGACGCCGGCGAGGTCGAGGTGCTCGACCAGCTCGAGATCGTGCGGCCGGTCACGAAGTGGGCGCGCCGCATCTTCCATCTCGACCGCATCCCCGAGTACGTCGCACTCGCTTTCCGGGAGGCGACGACCGGCCGGCCCGGGCCCGTCTACCTCGAGGTCCCGATCGACCTCTTCCACTCGCAGATCGACGACGTGACGGTGGAGTGGCCCGCGGTGTCGTGGCGCGAGCAGCGCGCCGTCGAACCGGCGGCCGGGCTCGTCGACCGGGCTGCGGCGCTGCTGCGCAGCGCGGAACGGCCGGCGATCGTCGCGGGGAGCGGGGTGTGGTGGGCGCGCGCGGGCGACGCGCTGCGTGAGCTCGTCGAGCTCGGGTTCCCCGTCGTCACCCGCCAGGGCGCGCGCGGCATCGTCTCCGACGACCACCCGAACTGCTTCGGCCGCGACTGGCAGAACGTCGTGTTCGGCGCCGACGTGCTCCTCGTCGTCGGCAAGCAGCTCGACTACTTCTTCGGATACGGGCGCTTCCCGAACCTCGACCATCTCGTGCAGATCGACATCGACCCCGCGGAGATCGGGCGCAACCGGGTGCCGGTGAGCGTCGGCATGATCGCGGATGCGGAGCCCGCACTGCGTGCGTTGACCGCCGCGTTGCGATCGCATGCACCCATCTCCGCCGGCGCCTGGGTCGCGCGGCTTCGCGCACAGGCCGACGGCGTGACGGCAGCGAAAGAAGACCTCGCGCGACGCGACGCCGTGCCGATCCATCCGATGCGGCTCTGTGCCGAGGTCGCGGCGCGGCTGCGGCCCGACGCCACTGTCGTCGGCGACGCGTCGAACATGCTCATGTGGGTCGACGCGACGTTCCGGGCGCGCACGCCGGGGTGCGTCCCGGGTATGGGGAACCTCGGCACGATCGGTCACGGCGTCTGCTACGCGCTCTCGGGTGGGCTCGCGCGACCGGGCTCGCAGGCGGTGTGGATGGTCGGCGACGGATCGTTCGGCTTCCACGCGATGGAGCTCGACACCGCAGCTCGCTTCGGCGTGCCGATCGTTGCGATCGTGATGAACAACCGCGGTTGGAGCGCGGGTTGGGTGCCGCTCGGCACCCGGCACTACGAGCGCATGGCACCCGCGTTCGACGGTGACGGCTGGTTCGTCGAGCACCCCGACCAGATCGGTCCCGCCCTCGATGCCGCGTTCGCGAGCGACGCACCCAGCATCGTGAACGTGATGCTCGATCCGGCCGCGGAGTACTTCCCGGGTCGCGCGCTCGCGTGACCGGCCGGTGTTGCGCGCGGGGTCAGCCCGCGCGCAACACGGCGCGGACCTGCTCCGACGCCGACGCGAGGTCGGTGATCGGGAACTCCACCGCGCGGGGCTCCGACGCGAACACGAGCACGCACCCGGCGACGGCGAACCCGGCGGCCTCGAGCGCGAGGGCGTACGCGGCCATCTGCGGCGCGTACTCCTCGGCGAGCCGCGTGCGGTCGGCGGTGCTCACGGTGTGGTCGGTCTTGTAGTCGATCACGAGGAACCCGCTCGGCGTCTCGGCCAGCAGGTCGACGAAGCCCTCGACGACGCGGCCCTCGATCGTCGCGGTGAGGGGGACCTCCCGCCAGTGCCGCGCGGAGGTCGCGGCCTGCACCGCGGGACTGGCGGCGATGCTGCGCGCGAGGGTGGCGACCTCGGGTGCGAGGTCGCCGACGCCTTCGGCGATCGCGTGCGCGGCTGCGGCCGTCGGGTCGAGCCGCTCGGGCGCGTCCAGCTCGGCGTGCTGGAGCAGCGCGTGCACCGCGCGGCCGACCGCCGTGGCGCCCCGCCCCCGCCGCCACTCCTCGACGACCTCGGTCCCGGTGTGGGTCTCGGTGCGGGGCTCGGCGAGCGTCTCGAACCGGGCGTCGGCGTCGAATCCCGGCAACCGCCCTTCCGCGCCGGCCGCGAGCTCGTGGCGCGCCGCGGCGATCGCGGTAGCCGAGATGCTCGCGGGCCGGGCGGCGCGCGCGAGGACGTCGGCGCGCGCCGCGGTCCACGCGTCGAGCGCCGCCGGAGTCAGCGGTGAGGTCGGGTCCGGCGCGGCGTTGCCCGTGGCGTCCGTGGTCGGCGGGTGCACCCCCGCGCCCGCCTCGGCTTCGGCAAGCGTCGGCAGCACGCGGCCGGCGGCTTCCAACACGCTGGACAGCCGCGTCGCGAGGCTCGCCGTCGTGGGGTTCCCGTTGCCGCGCGTCTCCTTGCGCGCCACACTCACCACGAGGTGGTCGCGGGCGCGGGTGAGGGCGACGTACAGGGTGCGCACGCGCTCGGCATCGTCGCCGGCCCGCTCGCTCTCGATGCCCGCCTCGTAGCCGGGCGACCGGTTCCCCGAGCTCTGCGGCCCGAGCGAGATCTCCGGGCCGGCCGCGGTGAAGAGGACGGGGGGCGCGACGTGTTGCGGCGGCGCCGAGAGCCCGGCGACGACCACGATCGGGAATTCGAGTCCCTTCGCGCCGTGCACCGTGAGGATGCGCAACGCGTCGTCGTCGGGTTCGCTGACGAGGTGCTCGTTGATGCGGGCCTGCTCGTCGTCCTGCAGCTGCACCCACTCGAGGAAGCCGCGGCGGGTGTGGCCGGGTTGCTCGTCCCAGGCGCGCGCCTGGTCGAGGAGGTAGTGGGTGCGGCGCCAGCGGTCGCGGGGACGACGGTGCGCGACAGCGAGCTCGCGCAGCCCACGTTCGCCGACGATCGCGTCGAGCAGGTCGGCGACGCTCGTCCACCGCCCGCGCTGGTGCAGGTCGGCGAGGGCGTGCATCGCTTCGACGACGGCGCCGGGCGGGCCGGGCGGAGCGGGGCGCCGGTAATCCCAGGAGCCGCCGCCGTCGCGCCAGGCGAGCAGCTCGCGATCACGGCAGCCGAACGCGGGCGTCCGCAGCGCGGCGACGACCGCGACCTCGTCGGTGGGGTCGTCGATCGCGCCGAGGATCGACACCAGATCGCGCACCTCCGCAGACGCGAACACCAGCGACCGGCTCTCGATGCGCGCCGACAGGTCGCGCGTTTGCAGCGCGCGCTCGATCGCAGGGAGCGCGGTGCGCGTCGGCAGCAGGAGCGCGATGTCGCCGAGGCGCGCGGGGCGGGTGCGCATCGACGCGCGGTCGAGCACTGGCCAGCCTTCGGCGACGATGCGTTGCGCGACGGCCGCGACCGCCTCGGCCTCGCGGCGGCGGATCTCCGCCGCCGGCACCGCGAGGGCCTCGCCGAAGACGTGCACGGTCGTCGACGCGCCCGGAAGCGGCTCGCGCGCCGCGACGAGGGGCGCGTGCTGCGCCTGGAGCCCGGGTTCGCCGGGACCGAGCAGCGCCGCGAAGGCGGCGTTGACGAAGTCGATGATGCCGGGATCGGAGCGGAAGTTCTCGACGAGCGCGACCCGACCGTCGGGGCACGTCGTGCGGACGCGCTCGTACGCGCCGAGGTCGGCGCGCCGGAACCGGTAGATCGACTGCTTCGGATCGCCGACGAAGAACAGGCGCGGCGCACCGCCGTCGCCGGCGTCGGCGCCGAGCAGCTCGACGAGCTCCACCTGAAGCGGATCGGTGTCCTGGAACTCGTCGACGAGTACGTGCCGGTACCGGCGCCGCAGCGCGGCGCGTACCGAACCGTTGTCGCGGACGACGTCGCGTGCGAGCACGAGGAGGTCGTGGAAGCCCAGCCGGCCTTCGTGGCGGCGGCGGATCGCGTCGGCGCGCGCGAAACGGCAGAAGTGGGGAGTGAGCGCGGCGATCACGGCGCGTCGCTGTTCCACCAGTGCCGCGGTGTGCGCGGCGGCGACGGCGCGCACCTGCGCCCGAACGATCTCGACGTCGCAGCTCCAGTTGCCCTTGCGACCGAGCGTGGCGCGCGGGACGTGCAGTGCGGCGAGCGCGTCGATCCGGTCGAGGGGGTCGACGGCGGCCCGCAGCACGGGAAGATCGGCGCGCAGGTCGTCGAGGTCGGCGCAGAGGCGATCGTCGTCGGCCGTGCAGTGTGCCTGCAACGCGACCAGCGCGTCGGCGGCCGCGAGCACGGCCGGGGTCGCGACCGGTGGGAGCACGGGCGGCGGCCGGTCCACGTCGGGCACGCGGTCCCACGACTCGTGCAGCCCGGCGGCGACGGCGCGGAGATGCGGGAGCCGGATCCCGAGCGTGCGGGCTCGTTGCAGCGTCGGGGCGAGCTGGTCGTCGGCGAGGAGTGTGTCGAAGAACTCGCGCGCGGCCTGCTCGTAGTCGTCGGCCGACGCGACCGCGTCGAGGACCTCGAAGCGGGGTGGCAGCCCGGCCGCGAGCGGGTGCTCGGCCAGGATGCGCTGCGCGAACGCGTGCAGGGTCGTGAGGGCGGCGTCGTCGAGGTCGTCGAGCGCGGCGGTACAGCGGTCACGCGCGACGGGATCGGAGTCGTCGTCGGCTGCGAGCTCGAACGCGAGCCGGACCCGGTCGCGCAGCTCCGCGGCCGCGGCGTCGGTGAAGGTGATCGCGGCGATCTGGCCGAGGGCTGCGGAGCCGTCGGTGACGAGCGCGACGATGCGCGCCACCAGCGCGGTCGTCTTCCCCGTGCCCGCACCGGCCTCGACGAAGAGCGTCGCGATCCGGTCGTCGCGGATGCGCCGCCGCGCCGCGGCGTCGGCCGGTTCGTGCGTCACGCGGCACTGCCGGGGTCGGCGCCGGCTTCGAGCGCCCGGTACGGCGCGACGGATGCGTCGGCGCGCAGCTCGTTCCACCGATCGTCGCGGTCGCGGGGGCAGAGGCGATCGAACTCGCAGTAGCGGCAGTGCTCGCCGATGTCGCGCCGGCGGGCCGGGTCCCACTGCGGCTCGCCGGGGACGGCCACGTACACACCGTCGGCGCGCGCCGTGAAGATCGCGTCGACGACGTCGGTGAAGCGCTCCACGGTCGCGTCGTCGAGCGCGACGCCGTCGAGGCGGCTCTTGCCGGTCTCCTCGACATACCAGTAATAGGTCGCGACCGCCGCGTCCGGTGCGAGCGCCTGCGCGGCGAGCCCGTACACCGGGAGCTGGAGCCGGTGGCCGGCGGCGACCGGATCGTCCGCGTCGCCACCCGCGTGGGAACGACCGGTCTTGTAGTCGAAGACGACGACGTGCGAACCGTCGGGGGCGCGGTCGATGCGGTCGACGCGGCCGCGGAACCGTGCGGTGCGACCGGATGGCAGTTCGATCGTGACCGGTCCGGTCGCGGCTTCGGGCCCCTCGCCGAATGCGAGCTCGGAGTGCCACGGCTCGAGGTCCATCGCGCCACGCTGCGCGTCGTCGTCGAGGAGGACCGACTGCACGAGGCGAAGGATGCGCCGGCGTTCGAGCTCCCAGAACACCGGACGACCGGTGAGACCGCGTGCTTCGAGCGCCTGGCAGCATTCACGCGCGATCTCGTCGAGGCGGAGGCGCGCGGCGCTCGGCCACGGGTGATCGGGTGCCGCCGGAGGCTCGACCTCCGACGCGAACCGCTCCAGGATCGTGTGCACGAGCGAGCCGCGATCGAGCGCGCTGACGGCGTCGAGCTCCTCCGGGGCCGCGACGGGGCGCAGCCCGAGCCGCTTCGCGAGCAGGAAGTGGAAGGGGCAGCGTGCGAAGTCTTCGAGTGCGGTCGCGGATACCGGCTCGCTCGACGGTTCGTCGCCCGCACCGACGAAGCCGTCCCAGTCGGAGAGGGCGGGGCCGGCGCGTCCGGCGATGGCCGCGTAGCCGCGCGCGAGCACGGGATCGGCGACGGTCAGCGGGTGCGTGCCCGGGTCGCCACCGGCGCGGGTCCAGCCGAGCAACGCGCGCGTCCGGGCGTCGCGGCGCGACACGACGGTGCCCGCCGCCAGCGCCGACTCCGCGGAGTCGACGGCCTCGATCCACGGGTGCGGGGAATCGAACAATTCGGCCGCGCCGAGCCGCAGACCCTTGATCTCGTGAACCGTGTCGAGGAGGAAGCGCGACGGCAGGTACGCGCGCTGCTCGCGTGGATCGGCGCGCGGGAGCGTGCACACGACCGCGGGCGCGGTCGCGATCGCGAGGAGGTAGTCGCGTCGCTCGCGCGCCCGGCGTCCGGCGCGGTCGCACGCCGCGACGCCGGCCGCTCCGAGCGCTTCGTCGGGGACGAGCGGGTCGTCCTCGCCGCGGGGCGGAAAGCGGCCTTCGGTCATGCCCAGCACGTAGACAATGTCGAAGTCGGTACCGACGACCTCGCGCGGCGCGCCGAAGAACGCGCCCACACCGAAGCGACCGACGCGCTCGCGCGGCCGTTCGAGCTCGGCGCGCACCGCGGCGGCGAAGACCGCGAGGGTCGCGTCGTCGCCGAGGCTCCCGAGCGCGGCCACCGCGTCGAGCGCCGCGCGCGTGCGCGCGACCGCGTCCCGTTCCGGCTCCGGCCAGTCGGGGCCGACGCGCAGGTACGCGTCGAGGAGCGCGCCCGCCCAGGCACCGAGGTCGGTCCATGCCGCGTGCTCAGGTGGCGCGAGCCGCCGCGCGAGACCGGCGACGAAGCCGCGCAGCCGCGTGGTGTCTGCGGTGAGGTCGTCGAGCTCCGCCCGGCGCGCGGCATCGCCGTCGGGGTCGGCGTCGTCGGCCGCGGCCACGAGCTGCCGACGCGTGTCGACCAGTTCGCGCTCGAGCCGACCCAGCCGTTCGTCCCAGCGGTCCGGGCCGCGCGTGACGCCCGCCTGGCGCGAGATGCGGTCCCAGCGGGACGCAGGGACCGCGCGGTCGTGATCGGGATCGCGCACGGGTCCGGACGCGAGCCAGGCCGCGACCGCGGCGCGTTCCAGGTCGGGCGCGGCGGCGAGGTCGAGGAGACCGAGGAGCACGCGGCCCGCGGCCCGGTCGGCGTCGGTGGTGGCCGGAGGGCCGTTCCACGCGAGACCCGCCTCGGCGAAGACCTCGGCGACGATGCGCCGGTACGGCGACGCGATCCGGCTCACGATCGCGGCGCGGTGCAGGGGCATCCCCGACTCCGCCCGCGCGACGAGGTCTCGCGCGACCCAGCGCACCTCCTCGTCGGGGTTCGGGGCGTGCACGACGCGCAGCTCGGGCGCGCGAGCTGCGCCGGCGGTGACATCGGTGACATCGGGGCCGGCGATCGCGCCGGGTGTCGTCGGGGCGAGCGCGCCGACCGCGGCGAGCAGGGGCCCGAGGAGCGCATCGACGCCGCGGTTCCCGGTGACGGGGACGACGGCCCGGAAGCGACCCGCGCGGTGCAGCGCGCGGACGAGCTCGAGCTCGACCGGTGCGGGGAGCTCGGGGAGGAAGCCCACCGCGATCCCGGCGTCGTCGGTGGGGGGACCCGCGAGCGCGGCGATCGCGGTGTCGAGGACGTCGACGGCGTCGACGGTGCCCGCGACCAGCGCGCGGAACTCGTCGTAGCGCGCACACAGCTCGCGCCGTTCGCGCCCGCCGGCGGCAAACGTGGATCGCGCCGTGGGCGTGAGGCTCGCGAGCCGCCGGAAGGAGGTCTCCGCGCTGCGCACGCCGTTGGGGTGGCGGGCCAGTTCGGCCCAGCGCCCGCCCGCCCGGAGCAGCGCGAGCCGTACCGCCTCCGCGCGTACCGCCGCCGGGAGGTGCGGCCGGCCGTCGGCGGCGAGGGCACGCGCGGCGATGGAGCCGGCGAGCCCCGCGAGGGAATCGAACCGCACGTTCACGAGGGGGCGCCCCGCGCGCGCGAGGGCGCGTCGCAGCGACAGGCCCGCGAACGGCGAGGGCACCACGACCGTGACGGGATGGAGCGGATCGTGGTGGCGGAGCTCGTCGATCGTGCGGCCGAGCGCGGCGAGCGCAGGGGGCCCGGGTGGCGCGGTCAGGATCGTTCCCACGACGACGAACCCTACCGACGGCCTGTGACATCGGCTCCGCCCCCGTCCCGGCGCCGGGAAGGCCGTGTGCGAAGCTGTCGGGGTCGTGAAGCGGACATTCAGGCACTTCGCCTTCTTCCTCGCGATCGTCGTGTTCGGTGGGGTCGGGCTCGCCGCGACCCTCGCCTTCGCCGTTCCGGCGACGCGCTCGCTGACCTTCGGCACGACGAGCTCCGGCGCGCTCAACCCCGTGCTACAGACCCTCGACCAGCGGTCGGTGATCCTCGACCGCAACGGCAACGTGATGGCGACGCTCTACGCGACCGAGGACCGCGCGCCGGTGACCCTCAAAGACGTCGCGCCCGGTGTCATCGACGCCGTGCTCTCGATCGAGGACCGCACCTTCTACTCGCACCGTGGCGTCGACCCGAAGTCGATCCTGCGGGCGTTGCTCGCCGACGTCCACGCGGGTCGCGTCTCCCAGGGCGGCTCCACGATCACGCAGCAGCTCGTGAAGAACACGCTCATCGACAATCCCAAGCGCGACCTCCAGCGCAAGATCCGCGAAGCGGTGCTCGCGATGCGCCTCGAGGAGATCTACTCCAAGGACCAGATCCTCGAGAAATACCTCAACACCGTGTACTTCGGCCGCGACGCGTACGGGATCCGCGCCGCGTCAGAGCGCTATTTCAACGAGGAACCCGACAAGCTCACGATCCCGCAGGCGGCACTGCTCGCCGGGATGATCTCCGCGCCCGGTGGTTACGACCCGCTCGACCACCCCGCGGCCGCGAAGCAGCGGCGCCACGAGGTATTCGTCGCGATGCACGCGACGGGCGTGATCACCGCCGCGGCGGTGAAGCGCTACGACGACTATCCGCTCCCGACGCGCAAGGGTGGCGCGCCGTTCACGGTCGCCACCTACAAGCCGACGAGCTATTTCGTGGCCGAGGTCGTGCAGGCGCTGCTCGCGGATCCGCGGATGGGTGCCGACGTGCAGTCGCGGCGCAACCTCATTTACCACGGCGGCCTCCGGATCACGACCACCTACGACCCGACCCTGCAGCAGTACGCCGAGACCGCGGTGCGCTCGACGCTCGCGGCCGAGGCAGGCGGTCGGCAGGTGCCGGTGACGGCCGCGCTCGTCGCGATCGACAACACCAATGGTGCGGTACGCGCGATGGTGAGCGGGAGCGGGCCCGAGAACGGCGCCGGGTACCTGAGCCAGCAGTTCAACTACGCCACGGGCAGCAACCGCCAGGTCGGCTCCTCGTTCAAGGCGTTCACGGTCGCGGCCGCGCTCGAGAACGGCTACTCGCCGAACGACACCGTCGACGGCAGCGCGGGCTGCACGATCCCGCCCGGCCTCACCACCGACGCCAAGCCCTACCACCCCGGTGGTGAGGGCGGCGGCGTCATGACGCTTCGCACCGCCCTCACCGAATCGATCAACTGTGCCTTCGTGCGCACGATCGTCTCGTTGGGATACGACCCGCGCAAACCCGACGACATGGGCTTCGCGCGCGCCGCGGCCGGACCGCAGAAGGTCATCGACGTCGCGCACCAGCTGGGCGTCGTGCACTCGAAGCTCGTTCCCGTCACGTCGCTGACGCTCGGCACCGAGGGTGTCTCGCCGCTCGACATGGCGTCCGCATACTCGACGCTCGCCGACGACGGCGTGCACCACAAGCCGATGTGGGTCACCCGCGTCGTCGACCCCGAGAACAACCTGGTCATCGACGAGCCCGCGTCCGGCCACGGTGAGCAGGTGATGCCGGTCAACCTCGCCCGCACCGAGACGAGCATGCTGACCGGCCCGGTGCGTTCGGGGACCGCGGCGGGGACGCTCGGCAACTTCCCCCGGCCGATCGCCGGCAAGACCGGCACCACCGACAAGAACGTCGACGCCTGGTTCGTCGGGTTCTCCCCGCAGATCACGACGGCCGTGTGGATGGGCGACCCGGCCGGTGAGATCTCGATGACGCCCTTCTACAATCACGAGATCTTCGGTGGCACGATCCCTGCGAAGATCTGGCGTGCGTTCATGACGCCCGCACTCGATCCGCTGCCGCTCGCGAACTTCACACCGCCCGACGCGTCACAGTGGCCCTCCTCCGCGTTCATCTCCGAGTACGGCCACGCGACGCGGCTCGCGCCCACCACGACCACGTCGTCGACGACGACCGTGCCGGTGCCGACGACCGCGCCCAAGTCGACCTCGACCACGACTGCGCCGACGACGACGAGCTCGTCGCCCACCACCAGCGTCCCACCCACCACCGGAGGATCTCCGTGAGCCGTCCCGAGCTCGAGGCGCTGCTGCAGGTGCAGGAGCGCGACACCGCCCTCGATCGGCTGCGCTACCGCCACAGCACGCTGCCCGAACGCGAGCGGATCCGCGAGCGCGAGGCGCGCGCGGCGGAGCTCACGGCGTCAGTTGCGCGCACGCGTTCCGAGCGCGATTCCGCACTCGCGGACGAACGCCGGCTCGACGACGAGGCCCAAACGCTCTCGCGCAAGGCCAAAGACGTCGACGCCAAGCTCTACTCCGGCTCGGTTGCCTCGCCCCGCGAGCTGCAGGCCATGCAGGCCGACATCCAACAGCTCGACAGTCGTCGCGCGCAGATCGAGGAACAGGAGCTCGTGGTGATGGAGCGCCGCGAGGGTCTCGACGGCGAGGTCGCCGCGTACGAGGCCGAGCTGGCCGGCGTCCGGGAGGAGCTCACGGAGCTCACCGCCGCGCTCGCCGCCGCCGAGGGAGAGGTCGACGCCGAGATCGCGGCCGAAGAGCAGGCCCGGACGGCCGCCGCGCTGCTGGTCCCCGACTCGCTCCTCGCCGACTACGTGCGGCGGCGCGTGATCAACAAGGGCAAGGGCGCGGCACGGCTTCTCGGCGACACGTGCCAGGGCTGCCGGCTGTCGATCCCCGCGACCGAGGTCGACCGGCTTCGCCACGACCCCGACGCCGACACTGCGTACTGCGACAACTGCGGCGCGATCCTCGTGCCTTCCGGGACGGCGTGACGCCCGTGACCCAGGGTTCGTTCGGGTTCGACGACCGAGCCCACCAGCGCGAGCGCATCCTCATCTACTGCGACGGTGGTGCGCGCGGCAATCCCGGCCCCGCCGCGATCGGCGCCGTCGTGCTCGACGCGGGCACCGACCCACCGACGCGCCTCGCGACGATCAGCGAGATGATCGGCAACACCACCAACAACGTCGCGGAGTACCAGGCGCTGCTCCGCGCGCTGGAAGCCGCCGCGCCCTTCGGCGCGCGCACGGTCGAGGTGCGGGCCGACTCCCAGCTCGTGATCGAGCAGCTGCGCGGTCGCTACAAGGTGCGCACCGCGCACCTGCGCCCGCTCTACGACCGGGTGCGCTCGCTGCTTGCCGACTACGAGGTCGTCGAGCTGCAACACGTCCGCCGGGAGGCGAACACCGAGGCCGACGCGCTCGTGAACGCAGCGCTCGACGCCGGCTGAGCCCGTGTTCTTCTGGTACACCGCGGGTTCGGTGTTCGGGGTGTGGAACGTCTTCCAGAGCGGCGGCCTCGACTTCCGGGCCGTCGCGCTCGGCGCGCTGCTCCCGCTGCTCGTCGACCTTCCGTTCGGCGCGCAGCGCTACGGGCACACCCTGCTCGCGCCGGTCGCGCTCCTCTGTGTCGTGATGTTGCTCACGACGGGGCGCGGGCACCGCCTCGCGCGCCGCCGCGTGATCGGGCTGCCGATCGGGTGGTTCTGCGGGCTCGTACTCTCGGGCGCGTTCGCGTCGCAACACGGATTCTGGTGGCCGGCCTTCGGGCACACCTTCGACCACGTCGCACTGCTCCCAGCGGTCCCGGTGGTGATCGGCGAGGAGCTCGCCGGTCTCGTCGCCCTGCGCTGGATCTGGATGCGGTTCGGGTTGCGCGATCCGCGCCGGCGGGCGGAGTTGCTCCGAAGGGGCCGGCTCGTGCCGGTGGCGTCGTGATCGTCTTCGTCCGCCACGGGCAGACCGCGGTGAACCGCGACGGCCGGCTCCAGGGCCGCATCGACGCACCGCTCACCGAGCTCGGTCGCGAGCAGGCGTCCCAGGCGGCACGCGGGTTGGTGGCGAGCGGCGCGGAACGCGTCTATTCGAGCCCATTGCGCCGCGCCACGGAGACGGCCGCGCTGATCGCCACCGAGCTCGGCGTCGGGCTGGAGATCGACGATCGGCTCGTCGAGCTCGACTACGGCGAGTGGGACAACCGCAAGCTCGCCGAGATGGCGCCCTCCGAATGGGCGCGGTGGCGGGCCGACGTGAACTTCGCGCCGCCCGCCGGCGAGAGCCTCGTGACCGTCGGCGCGCGGATGGCGTCGTTCTGCCGCGACCGCCTCGACGCGACGCGCGTCGTCGTCGCCGTGAGTCATGTTTCGCCGATCAAGGCCGCGGTCGTGTGGGCGCTGGGCATCGGCGACGACACGACCTGGCGCATGCATCTCGACGTCGCCTCGATCACCCGCATCGGTGGCCGCGACGACGGCGCCGTTCCTCGCCGGCTACAACGACGTCTCGCACCTGCGCCCGGCCTGACCGCGGCCATTCGCGCGGTTTCTTCGACCGCGAGGCAACCTTCGACCATGCTGGCGCGTCAGAACAGTGTGCACGCGTCAGGAGGCGGGGTGGGGGAGCCGGGACGGTTCGACGACTTCTACGTCTTCGACTACCCGAAGTTGCTCGGCGCGATCACCCTCGTGGTCGGGGATCGCGATGTGGCCCGCGACGCGGTCGACGAAGCGTGCGCCCGCGCCCTCGAGCAGCTCGCGCGGGGCAACGACATCGCCAATATCGGCGGGTGGGTCAGGGTCGTCGCGCTGAACGTCGCGCGCGGCGGGTTGCGGCGACGGGCCTCGGAGCGGCGCGCGCTCGCGCGGCTCCGGAGCGGCGCGCCGGTGTTCCCCGAACCGTTTGCCGCGAGGGGAGAGGCGATCGACGTTCACCGCCTGCTCGCCGGGTTGCCGCGCCGCCAGCGTGAGGTCGTGGTTCTCCACTACTTCCTCGACGCGACGGTCGCCGACATTGCCGCCGAGCTCGGCATCGCGTCGGGAACGGTGAAGGCAGCGTTGCACCGCGCCCGCGCGGCCCTCGCGGAGCAGCTCGCCGAGCACCCGGCGTCGGAGGACAGGACACCGTCATGATCGACACCGACGATCTCGACGCGCGCCTCCGTGACGCGCTGCACGCGGCGTCGTCGCCCGACGCGCCCGACGCCTCCGACCCGCCTGGTGCCGCCGCGGCACGCGTTGCCGCATGCGTCGCGCGCCGCCGCCGCCACCGCCGCGCGCGGCCGCGTGCTGGTGAGTGGTGCCGTGGTCGTCGCCACGCTCGGGGTCGCGGTCGCCGTCGCGACGAATCGAACCGGCGCCGGTCGCCGACGTCACGCCGGCGGGAATGACGAGGCCGCAGCGACCGGGCGACCTGAGTGCCCGGTCGCAGGTCGCGCCGTTCACGGGCATCGACTGGCCCACGGTCCGGCTGCTCGCGCAACGCGGGACGGCGCGGCTCTTCGGTGCGCGTGACGAGCAAGGCCGGCTGTGTGTGATCGTCGTGCTCGGCCGATTCCGCGGGCAGCAACTGTGCCTCCCGATCGCCCCACTCGCTCCCGCCGGCCGGAGCCGGGTTCGAGCGGCGCGGCTCGTCGTTCCTCGTCTCGCAACGCGGAGTGACCGTGCTCGGAATGCTCGTTCCCGATTCGGTGAGGGGCGCGACGGTCGACGGCGTGCCCGTGCCGATCACCGACAACGGCCTGCTCGTGGTGATCACCGGCAGCGATCATCCGTCGCGCGTCGTCGTGCGCGGAAGGAAGGGCGCGGTGACGGTGACGTTCTCGTGGAGTGGCGGGCTCGGAAACGAGGACGCGATCACCGGTCGCTTCGACTGAGCCGGGGCGCGCCGGCTCACGTGTCGCCGTCGGCGCCGTCGGCGACGAGCACGTCCGTACTCACAGCGGGGACCGCCACGCTCCGCATGAGCCGCGGGCGGGCGGTGGCGTTCGGTGCGATCGAGTGGAACACCCACGGATGGGTTACGTACACGTCGCCGGCCCGGCCGGTGCACTCGACGACGCGAAGTCGTGCGCCGTCGACGTCGGCGCCATCGTCCATCAATACCGCGTTGCGATCCGGGTCGCCGCCGTCGTGCGTCAGGGTGCGCAGCCAGGGATGCGATCCGAGGAACCCGAACTTCGCGCGCTTGTAGTCGCGCTCGCCAGTGCGCTCGACGTAGCGCGCGAACGCGAGGTGCGAGCCCGCGAGCTGCGGCGTCCCTCCGCCGTGCGGTTCGACGTCGTCGAGGAGCGCCCAGAGCTTCACGACCGTGACGCGATCGCGCGGCAACGTCGGGTCGAAATCGGAGTGCCAGATCCGGTCGGGGACGCGCCACTCGAGCGCGTTCGGCATCGTGATGAGCACGTTGCCGAAGTGCCTTGGGCGTCGCCAACCTCCGGGGCCGAGCAGGGTGTCGAGCGCGGCGGCGACCGCGGCGCCGCAGATCGGCGCGAACGCCGAGCTGCGCTTGCTCGAACGCAGGCCGGTCGGCTCGTGGCGGTACCACGACGACGGATCGGAGCGTTCGATCCCGTAGCGCCCGTGCAGCTCGTTCCACACGACGTCGCACATGCGGGCCGCGTCGCGCTGCCCGAACGCGCCTTCGATCTTGACGATCCCGGTCGTGGCGAAGGCGTCCGCCGCGGTCGCGAGCATCCGCGCATCGTCGCGCGACGGGTCGCGTGTTCGTGGCGAATTGCCCGCCGCCGGCGAGGCCCGCGGCCGCGCCGCAGGTTCAGGTGACGGTGAGTGGGAGGTGGCGGCGCGCGGGGAGCGCCGTCGAGCCCGTGGCGTCGACGATCACGCGGCCCTCACCCGGTCCGTCGGCCACCGGCATCCCGAGCGCCTCCAAGAGTGCGAGGTCGTCGGAGGCCGGCCGCCCCGAGGTCGTGAGGTAGTTGCCGACGATCAGCGCGTTGGCGCCGGCGAGCAGGCCGAGGGCCTGGAGCTCGCCCAGCACGCGCTCGCGGCCGCCCGCCAAGCGCAGCCACGCGCCCGGGAGCACCAGGCGGAAGAGCGCGATCGCCTGGAGCGCCTCGCGCGGTGACAGCACCGTCGACGCGGCGAGGGGCGTCCCGGGCCGCGGGTCGAGGAGGTTGATCGGCACCTCGCACGGTTCGAGCTCCGCGAGCTCGAACGCGAAGTCGATGCGCTGCGCGAGCGTCTCGCCCATGCCGAGGATGCCGCCGCAGCAGAGCTCCATCCCCGCGTCGATCGCGCGTCGCGCGGTCGCGACACGGTCGTCGTACGTGTGTGTCGTGCAGATCGACGGGAAGACCTCGCGGCACGATTCCAGGTTGTGGTTGTAGCGGCGCACACCCGCGTCGGCGAGGCGGCGCGCCTGCTCGTCGGTGAGCAGACCGAGCGAGCACGCCACTTCGAGCCCCGTCTCGGAACGCACGATGTCGACGGCGTCGATCACCTTGCGGAGCAGCCGCTCCTCGGGCCCGCGCACCGCGACGACGATGCAGAACTGCGTCGCGCCCGCCTCCCGCGTTCGCGTGCGCGGCGGCGAGCACCTCTTCGAGGTCGAGGAACGGGTACACGTCGACGGCGGTGTCGAAGCGCACCGACTGCGAGCAGAACGCGCAGTCCTCCGGGCACGCACCCGACTTGGCGTTGATGAGGCTTTCGAGCTCGACGACCGCGCCCATGTACGCGAGCCGCACCCGGTGCGCGAGCGCCACGAGCGATGGCAGCTCGTCGAGCGGGAGCGCGGCGACGGCGTCGACCTCGGCGCGCGTCAGCGGGCGCCGGTCTTCGAGCAGAGCACGTTCGGCGGTGACGAGCGGCATCAGACCTCCGGGAGCCGGAACCGAGGCATCGTAAACCGCTCGGGTCGCAGGGACGAACCCGTCGGGGCGGCCTCCTGATGCCGGTGCTCACGACCGTCTGACACACTCACGGCGTGGCGGCCGAACTCTTCCGACCTCAGAGCGTCGGGCGCGCGTTGCGGACCGCCCTCGTGCTCGGAGTGCTCGTCGTCATCGCGATCGTCGCGGCGGTCTCCGCCGTGCACAGCTTCTCGTCGCTGGTGGGCGACAACTCCAAGGACGAGCTCAGCCGCTATCTCGACGACCACGCGCACACGACCGTCGACACCACCGACGGCGGGTTCCGCGCACAGTTCCCGGTGCCGCCGGTGCACGACACCGAACCCTTTCCGCTCGGCGTACGCGACCTCGAAGCACAGCGCTACGACGCGCTCGTCGACGACGAGATCCACTTCGACATCCTCTGGGTCGACGTGCCCGGCACGATCCCCGCGGACACCCACGCCTTCCTCGCCGCGATCGTGCCCCTGCAGGCGCACAAGCTCGGCGGCACCGTCACGTCGGAGTCCGGGACGAAGCAGATCGGTCCGGCGATCGCGCGCGACTTCGACGTCGTGCACATCGACAATCTCGGCGCCAAGCACTACATCACCGAACGGCTGTTGTTCCGCGGACGCCGGGTCTGGGTGGTGCGCCTGTCGTCGCACATCCGCCGTGATGCCGCCTTCCAGCGCTTCGCCGGCTCGTTCACCCTCAAGCACTGAGGGGGACGGGAGGGGGTGGGTTCCTGTGGCGTGAGCAACCCGCCTAGGTTTGTCCCATGCCGATTCTCGACGAGCGTCACGACTTCGCGCACCCGGTCGAAGGCGATCAGGCCTGGAGCGAGTCGTACTACTTCAACGCGTACGACCCGGTGAGCGACAGCGGCTTCTTCACCCGCGTCGCGATCCGCCCCAACGAGGGCACGATCGACGCAGGCCTCTCGCTGTGGTTGCCGGGCACCGAGCTCGCGCACACCCTCGCGGTCCGCGAGCAGACGACGATGATCGACACCGGGCTGGCCGTCGGCGGCATCGAGTACGAGCGCATGGAGCCGATGAAGCGTTGGCACCTCACCGCCGACTGCGACGTCGTGGTCGGCGATCTCGTGAGCGGCGCGACGCGCCCCGCGCGCGTGACGCTCGACGCGACGTTCGACGCGCTGATGCCCGCGATCGGCGCCGACGGCCAGGGGCGCGAAGGCGAGGGCGCCAGCGCGCGCACGCGCCAGTCGGTCGGCAAGGGCCACCTCGAACAGGCCGGCCGCTGGAATGGAGCGATCACCGTCGACGGCGAGAAGCTGGAGTTCGGAGAGGCGCGCGGCAACCGCGACAAGTCGTGGGGCCCGCGGCGTTGGGGCGGCACCGGCTCCCGGATGTGGCGGTGGTTCTCGATCAACGTCGGCGACGATCGCCACTTCGGCGGGATCCGCATCGGCACCGACGCCGGCGACCTCCACCGCGGCTGGGTCTGGCGCGACGGCGAGTACTCGAGCATCCGCGACTGGGACGTCCGCACCGAGCTCGCGGACGACGGCATCACGCACCGCGTGAGCCACGTGCGCGCCACCGACAAAGCCGGGCGCGTGCACGAGCTGCGCGCCGACGTCGTGCGCGTCGCGCCGCACCGGATGCAGCAGGAGGGCGGCGGCTCGCTGCTCAACGAGGGTCTCGCCCGTTGGACCTACGACGGGCGCACCGGTTGGGGGATCTCCGAGTACCTGCACACGCTCGACGCCGACGGGAACCCCAAGATCCCGATCGAGTGACGGCTTCGCTCAGGCGATCGCCTCCGACGGCACGTCGAAGTAGTCCTGGTACCGGCGCGACCGCTCCCGGATCTCACCGGCGTCGAGACCGGTGTCGGCGAACGAGTAGCGGTGGACGCCGTGCAGGTCGGCGGGATTCCCCGCGAGGAACGCGCGCATCCGCGCCTCGGTGTCCGCGGTGAGCTCGAGGTCGAGGCGGTCGTACACGAGTCGGATGGTTGCGAACGGGTCCTGCATGAACGCACGGAAGTCGAGGTCGACGACCTGGTCGGCCGGAACGGTCCCGTCTTCGCGTGCGGTCACCGACCGGTCGAGCCCGTCGAGGACGTAGTCGGTGAACTCTCGGGCTGCGTCGGGAATCGTCGCGTCGTCGCTCGCGAGCGAACGCAACGTCGCGACGAGCGAGCTCAATGACGCGACGATCCGAAGCGGATCGCGATGCGTCTGCACGAGGAGTGCGTTCGGGTACTCGGCGAGGAGGTCGCCGAGACACCAGATGTGCGCGGGCGACTTCAGCACCCACCGGCGCGCCGGGTGGCGCGACTGCAGGTGCTGGAGGAACTGCCGGTGCCAGTGGTACGCGGGCGCCATGTCGGCCTCGTTCAGCACCCAGCGCCCGTAGCTCGGAACCCGGTACTGCGTGGGGAACATGATGCTGCGGAAGTCGCTCACGGTGATGCGGACGCACTCCTGCGGCAGCCGCGCGGCCATCGGGTGCATCGCCCGGAACCCGGGCAGCATGAGGTCGACGCCCGACAGGATGGAGTCGACCTCGTCGATGCGCGGGTCGGTCTCGTAGGTCGCGGTCTCCGGCGGCGGGCACGGCCGGTCGACCTCCCACGTGAGCGGCACCCGGTTCTGCGGGTCCTGCGCGAGGAGGTCGTGGAGGATCGTCGTGCCGGTGCGACCCTGCCCGACGATCACGACCGGGGGAACGACGTCGGCGTCCGCGACCTCAGGGTGGCGCCGGCGGTGATCGGTGATGCCGAGCCGCTGCGTGAGGTACATCCCGACCTCGCCGGCCGCGATCTGGGTGCCGAGCTCGGTGAGCGCGGCTTCCTCCTCCAGGGCCGCGAGGAGCCGGTCGAGGCCCTCCCGCCACGTGGGGGCGCCGAAGTCGTCGAGGCCGGTCGCCTCGCAGGCCTGGGCGACGAGCGCGTCGCCGTCGAGGGCGCCGCTCATCCCGGAGCACCGGGTTGCTGCGGACTGCGGTCCATCCGTCCTCCTGCCTCGCTGACGGCGAGATGCTGCCATCGGTGCCGGTCGCGGGGCACGTTCCGCCGGGCGCGGCGTTCCTGAGGGTTGCGTGAGCGCCCGCCTCGTCGCGAACGAGGTCGACCTGACACACTCACGGAGCGTGGTTGCACTGGCCTGGAGACGTCGTGATCGGTCGCTGCGCCGCCGGCTCGTCGACGGCGAAGATCTGTCCGGCCGCGACCTGAGCCACGCCGTCCTCACGAAGCTCGACGTCCCGCGCGCGCGGTTGCGCCGCGCCAACCTCGAGGCCGTCGACCTGCGGGGCACCGACCTGCGCTGGTCCGACCTGCGCGGCGCGAACTTGCGGGCCGCGATCCTGCGGCGCGCCATGTTCGACGGCGCCGACCTCACCGGCGCCGACCTGCGCGACGCGAGCCTCGACGGCGCGATGTTCGAGGGCGCCCGTCTCGCGGGGGTCCGCCTGCGGGGCGCGGATTGGGACCAGACCACGGTCTGGCCCCGGGACTTCCCGGTTCCCCGCCGCTGAGCTTGGCCGGCACCGGCGTTCGTGGCCGGCGGGTCAGCGTTGGGAGAGGCGGCCGTAGCCCTCGTCGTCGCCGCGACCGAACCGCTGCCACCAGCGGCGCTTCGGGTCCCGCTGCGCCTCGCGGATGATCTCGACTTCGGCCCCGGTGACGATGTCCTCGGCCTCGTCGAGCACGGCCTCGATGTCGTCGGGCGACTCGTCGGGCTCGGGCTCGACGGCCGGGCGCGCGAGCGACCCGCTCACGAAGGTCCCGTCGATCAGCGACGGCTCGTAGCGCACGCAGTCGTCGGGGCACTTCCACGGCGCCTCGGGCGCGAGGTCGAGCACGCAGAAGCGCGCGGTCTCGCCGCCCTCGTAGGTCCGGCTCTCGAAGTGCCGGCAGTTCTCGCGCATCGCCACGGGCGCCATTGTCGCGCCTGCGGCGGCCGTGCTCGTCCTACACGGGCGGCGTCTCGCGCTCGGGCTCGGGCGGCGTCGCGCGTGCGAACACGACGGTGAGCGTGGCGACCACGACGACGGGGATCGTCCACCACGCTGCGATCCCGAGGTGCGAGAGCAGGCCGCAGAGCCCGAGCGCCGACCCGCCGGCGAACGCGAGCCGCCAGTCGTCGCCGACGACGAAGTCGTACCAGAAGTGGAAGAAGCGCCCGAGCGCCTTCATGCGGCCTCCAGCGACCCGAGGAAGCGGGCGTGGCGGCCGCGTAACGCGGCGACGGATGCGAACGCGAACGCGGCGTAGAACGCGAGCACCCCGGCGATCGCGGCGTCGCCGCCCGGCCAGTGCACGCCCGCGCCCTCGGCACCCCAGAACGAGCCGAACGTGCAGAGCATGAGGCCGACGGTGAACTTCATCGTGTTCTCCGGAACGCGACTCAATGGCCGGTGGACCGCGATCCCCAAACCGACGACGACGACGAGCGCCGCGAGTGCGGAGACGGTTGCGAGCGCGAAGTCGTCGTGCGCGACACCGAACGTCACGACGATGAACGCGACTTCGAGTCCTTCGAGGAAGACACCCTTGAACGAGAGCGCGAATGCGTACCAGTCGATCCCGCGCGCCGCGCCCACCGCTTCCTCGCCGGCGATGCGCTTCTCGCGCTCGAAGATCTGGTCCTCGTCGTGCAGCGGCAGGAATCCGGCGGCGCGCAGCACCGCTTTGCGCAGCCACTGCAACCCGAACGCGAGGAGCAGGAACCCGACGACGATGCGCACCGCGCCGATCGGGAGCCGGGTGAGGGCGGGCCCGAGCGCCGCCACGATCGCGCCGAGCGCGAGGAGTGCCGCCGCGATCCCGAGACGCACCGACCGCCAGCCTCGCGTGACCGCGACGGCGAGCACGATCGTGAGTGCCTCGACCATCTCGACCGCGCAGGCCAGGAACGAGGCGAGCACGACGATGGCGTTGCGCACGCGGGACCTCGACTCGTGAGACGCCGGTCCTCGGAGTGTAGGACGCCCCGGGCCGGTCGGGTCCCGGTCGGGTCGCCGTTCCGAGGCCTGAAGAGGCTCTCAGCGGCTATCAGCTGGCTTTCATCTGAGCCCTTCATCATCGTCGCCATGGCCAGCCATCCCCAGTACCGGCGCGACGACGGGCTGCGGCGACTTTCCGGCGTCACCAAGGGAGTCGCGGCCGCGGCCGTCGTCGCGACCGGCCTCTTCACCGCCGTGGCCGCCGGCGCGCTGCCCGGTCACTCGAAGGGCGCCGCGCCGAGTGGCTCGAACGGATCCGACTCGTCGACGATCACGGTCGCGCCGTCACCGGACCCCTTCGCCGACCCGGGCGCGAACCTGCAGAACCAGGGTGGCAACGACCCGGGCTTCCAGCAGCCGGTGCAGCCGCCGAGCGGGCTCTCGGGCGGGGGATCCGTCGTCTCCGGCGGATCATGACCCCCACGCTCGCCGCCGCGCGCTGGCACGCGCTCGGAACGACCGTCGCCGTCCTCACGGTGGAGGCCGACGCGCTCGTTCCCGCGAGCGACCTCGTCGAGGCCGAACTCGCGGCCGTCGACCTCGCGTGCAGCCGCTTCCGCGACGACTCGGAGCTCTCGCGCGTGAACGCCGCCGCGGGGAGCCGCGTCGCGGTGAGCGACCGTTTCCTTCGTGCGCTCGACACGGCCATGCGCGCCACGCGTCTCACGGACGGTCGCGTCGACCCGACGATCGGCTCTGCGCTCGTGATCGCCGGCTACGACCGCGACTTTCGCGCGCGTCGGGCCCACTGGTCCCGCCGTCACCGTGCACGCGGCGCGTGTGCCCGGATGGCGTGTCGTCGAGATCGAGCGGGTCGCGCGCACGGTGCGCGTTCCTCGTGGTGTCGCCCTCGACTTCGGCGCGACCGCCAAGGCCCTCGCGGCCGACGAGGCGGCGCGCATCGTTCACGAGTACACCGGATCCGGGGTGCTCGTGAGCCTCGGCGGCGACATCGCAGTTGCCGGCGCCGCGCCCGCCGGTGGCTGGGCGGTGCGCGTCACCGACGACCACGCGGCGAGCGTCGACGCCGGCGGCCAGACGGTGGCGATCGACGCGGGCGGGCTCGCGACGTCGAGCACGACCGTGCGGAACTGGCAGCGCGGCGACGAGACGATGCACCACGTCATCGACCCCGCGACGGGCCGCCCGGCCGGCAGAGTGTGGCGGACGGTCAGTGTGCTCGCCGGGAGCTGCGTCGACGCGAACATCGCGAGCACCGCGGCGATCGTGCGCGGCGCCGACGCGTCCGACTGGCTCGACTCCATCGGGCTGCCGGCGCGGCTCGTGCGGGTCGACGGTTCCGTCGTCACCGTCGCGGGTTGGCCGAAGGACGGGTCGTGATCGTCGCCGCCACCGCCGGCGCGAGCTCCGGGAAGGCGTTCTGGTACCTGACTCGCGGTACGGGAGTCGTGAGCCTCCTGCTGCTGACGGCGAGCGTGGTGCTCGGCATCGTGACGTCGGTGCGCTGGGTGTCGGAGCGCTGGCCCCGCTTCCTCACCGCCGGCCTGCACCGCAACGTCTCGCTGCTCGTCCTCGTGTTCCTCGGCATCCACATCACGACGGCCATCGCCGACGGGTTCGCGCCGATCGGTTGGAGGGACGCAGTCCTCCCGTTCCTCTCGGGATACCGGCCCCTGTGGCTCGGGTTCGGCACGCTCGCCGTCGATCTCCTGCTCGCGGTCACGATCACGAGCCTGCTGCGCGAACGCATCGGCTACCACGCCTGGCGCGTCGTGCACTGGGCCGCGTACGCGTGCTGGCCGGTCGCGCTGCTTCACGGTCTCGGCACGGGCACCGACACGCAGCAGACGTTCATTCTCGCCGTGAGCCTGGTGTGCCTCGTCGCGGTCGTGCTCGCCGTGTGGTGGCGGGTCGCGGCCGGTTGGCCCGCGCACACGACGGCGCGCCTCGTCTCGGGGATCGCGAGCGTCATGGCGCCACTCGCGATCGTCACGTGGTTGCTGTCGGAGCCACTGCAGCCCGGTTGGGCCCGCAAGTCGGGGACACCCACGGCCTTGCTCGCGAGCACGCGCGCCACCGCCGTGACGACGAGTACGGGTGCCGGCGACCGCGCGTCGAGCGTGGGTACCGACGTGTTCGCGAGCGCGTTCCGCGCGCGCATCCAGGGAACGATCTCGCAGTCACGAGCCGACGCGTCCGGCGTCACGACGGTACGGATCCGCACCGCGCTTTCGGAGGGCGCATCGGGAACGCTCGACATCACGATCACGGGAACCGCACTCGCCGACGGTGGTGTGCAGATGAACAACGGATCGGTCACGGTCGGCCCGAGCGGCGACCCGGCTCGGTACCAGGGTTCCATCACGAGCCTCGACGGAACGCAGGTGAGCGCGGTCGTGCGCGACGGCTCGGGCGGCACGGAGCGCGTCGACGTGCGGCTCGACATCGCGGCGAACGGCACCACGGTGTCGGGCGTCGTGCAGGGAACCCCCCAGGGCAATGGTGCCGAGAGCGGAGCCGACCTGTGAGCCGCTGGCCCAGTCCCACCGCCGCCGCCGGCGTGCGCGCGGCGGATGCGACCCCGGTCGCGCCGCCGGTCGGATTGCCGCGGGTCGCCCTCGGGCTCGGATCCGGAGGCAGTGGTCTCTCGCGGCTCGACCACCTCGCGCGCTTCGGCGCACTGCCCGCGGTAACGGTTCCGGCGCGCCGGTCCGACGCTGCGCTGATCGAACTGGTCGAGCAGGCCGGCCTGCGCGGCCGCGGCGGCGCGGGCTTCCCGACCGCGACGAAGCTCCGAGCGGTCGCGTCCGGTCGGCGGCGCCCGATCGTCGTTGCGAACGGATCCGAGGGCGAGCCCGCGAGCTCGAAGGACCGCGTCCTGCTCACCGGCGCGCCGCATCTCGTCATCGACGGCGTCGTGATCGCGGCGCGCGCCGTCGGCGCCGAGGAAGCGGTGATCTGCGTCGACCGGCACGCGACACGTGCCGCAGCGGGGATCAGCGCGGCCGTCGCCGAACGCGCCGGCTCCGACGCGGTTGCGATCCGGGTCGTCGGCGTGCCCGGGCGCTACGTGGCGGGCGAGGAGTCCGCGCTCGTCCACTTTCTCAACGGGGGCGAGGCGAAACCCACCTTCCAGCCGCCCCGCGTCTTCGAGCGCGGCGTCGCCGGCCGCCCGACTCTCGTGCAGAACGTCGAGACGCTTGCGCACCTGGCGCTCATCGCCCGGTTCGGCGCCGATTGGTTCCGAGCGATCGGATCGGCCGACGAACCGGGATCGCTGCTCGTCACGGTGTCCGGCGGCGTGAACGCGCCGGGAGTGTGCGAGGTCGCGCTCGGCACGCCGATCACGGACGTGATCGCGGCGGCCGGAGGCGCGGCGGAACCGATCGGTGCACTGCTCGTCGGCGGATACTTCGGCCGGTGGCTGCCGGCGTCGGTTGCCGCGGAAGCCGCGTTGAGCACCGCGTCGCTGCGATCCGTCGGCGCGTCGCTCGGTGCCGGCATCGTTGCGGTGTTGCCCGCGTCGCGTTGCGGGCTCGCGGAGACGGCGCGCGTGGTGCGATGGCTCGCCGGCGAGAACGCACAGCAGTGCGGTCCCTGCATGTTCGGGCTGCCGGCGATCGCAGGTGCCCTCGATCGGCTCGTGGCGGGCGATGCGCGCGGCCGCGCCGAGAACGACCTGCGCCGCTGGCTCGACGCGGTCGAAGGCCGCGGCGCGTGCCGGCACCCCGACGGCGTGGTACGGCTCGTGCAGAGCGCACTCATGGTGTTCGCGTCGGAGATCGCCGGTCACCGCCGGCACGGACCGTGCCCGGCTTCGGGAGGCGGTGCGGTGCTGCCACTGCCCGCGACGGCCTCGCGAGGTTGGCGATGAGCACGCGCTTGGTCGTCAACCCGATCACCTGCACCGGTCACGGCCTGTGCGCGGAGCTCCTCCCGGAGCTCATCACGCTCGACGAGTGGGGCTACCCGATGATCGCCGCGGGTTCGGTGCCTCCCCGCCTGCTCGACCATGCCCGCCGCGCGGTGAAGGCGTGCCCGACCCTCGCGCTGCTGGTACGCGAGGAGCTCGACCGCCCGCGTCCCTGAGCCTCCTGGGCAGCGAGACGCCCGCGCGGCGTCGTGCGCGAAGCTCTGCGCCCCGTGCCGGAAGGGGAGCGCCATGGATCGCGAGAAGCTGCAGTCGCTGTTCGACCTCACCGGGCGGGTGGCCGTCGTCACTGGCGGGACGCGAGGGATCGGCCGCGCGATCGCGGAGGGCTTCGTGGCGGCCGGCGCGAAGGTCGCGGTCGCGAGCCGCAAGCCGGATGCCTGCGCGGAGACCGAGGCTCATCTCCGTGCGTCGGGTGGCGACGCGTTCGCGATGCCGCTGCACATGGGCGATCTCGGCGCGCTCCCCGCGCTCGTCGACCGTACCGTCGACACCTTCGGCCGGCTCGACATCGTCGTGAACAACGCGGCGAACGCGCTGGCGCAACCGATCGGTCAGTTCACCGCCGACGCGTGGCAGAAGTCGTACGACGTGAACCTGCGCGGACCGGTGTTCCTCGTGCAGGCCGCGTTGCCGCACCTCGAGGCGAGCCCGTGCGCGGCGGTCGTCAACGTGATCTCCGCGGGCGCGTTCCTGTTCTCGGCACCGGTCGCGATGTACGCGGCCGCGAAGGCGGCGCTGATGTCGTTCACCCGTTCGATGGCGGCCGACTTCGCGCCGCGAGGCATCCGCGTCAACGCGCTCGCGCCGGGAACCGTCGACACCGACATGGTTCGCAACACTGGTCCGGAGTCGGCGGCGCGGATGGCGGCCGCGAGCTTCCTCGGCCGGGCGGCGGATCCCGACGAGATGGTCGGTCCCGCGCTGTTCCTCGTCTCCGACGCCGCGAGCTTCGTCACCGGCCAGGTGTTGCTCGCCGACGGTGGGCTCGTCCCGCATTGATCGATCGCGCGGGGCGCGACCCGCTCAGACCGTGAGCCGTTCGATCTGTACGCGCGTGGTGACCGTCGTGGTGCGCGCCCACTCGCCGCTTCCGTTGGTCCAGCGGCGGCCGTCGAAGCTGACGGCCCGGATGCCGTACCGGCGGGCGTGGGCGACGAGCCACGAGGCGATGGTCCAGCCGCGCGCCTGCGGAGACGTCCTGGTTCAGATCGACGGCGCCCAGCTCGGTGCGCATCGCCGAGTCGATGTCGGGATCGACGCTCGGACGCGACGGAAGCTCGGTCCGGCACGTGAACGCGGCGGGGACCTCGCCCGTGGTCGCGCGGGCGAGGACGCGCGCCTCCGCTTCCCAGCGGGCGTAGGCATCCGGGGCGCCGCTGCGCTGGACCGCCTGCACGGCCGCGGTCACCGAGAGCGTCTCCCAGCCCTCGACCTGCGAGAGGTGGGTGAAGAACGCCGCGGCCGCGTACACCGGGTCCGTCACCTGCGCCTCGGTCCCCCAACCCTGCGACGGACGCTGCTGGAACAACCCGAGCGAGTCGCGGTCGCCGTGGTCGAGGTTGTGCAGGTGTGATTCTTGGAGTGCGGCCGCGAGCCCGACGGTCACGGCGTGGTCGGGAAGTCCGAGGCGCTTGGCCACGGCCGTGATGGTCGTCGCGTTGGTGGCTTGTTCGGGGTCGAGCTTGTAGCTCGCCGAGTCGATCGTCACCCGGCACGATGCCGCTTCGGGGCGCCCGATCGTGTGGCGCCACACGAGGGTGCCACCCGCCACGAGCGCGGCGACGGCGACGGCCACGATCACGTACGCCCGCGTTCGTCGCCGGCGTTGCGTGCTGTGCTCGCTCAACTCCTGCTCCCGACCGGCCGATCGCGAGGCGACGTCGCCGCCCCGGAGGGATCACGCGAGGGTAGGCGTCGGTGGGAGCGTTCAGGAACCGCGCGAGCCCGAGGCGACGAGCTGGGGAGCCTCTGAACGCGTGGCGCGCGGTTCGCGTCCGCCCCATACGAGGAGGACATACGTGACGATCGCGATCCAGAGGTGCATCGCGACCAGCGTGCCGACCGCGCCGTAGCGCATGTCGTGTGTGGGCTCGCCGGCGAAGAGGCGCACGTCGGGGAGGAGGAGCACGAGCGTGACCGCCACCGCGAGCAGCGCGTAGAGCTGGCGCGGCCGCGTGGAGATCCACACCACGACGGGCCACGCGGCCGTCGCGCCGACGACGCCCACGAACGTGAAGAGGCCGTAGCGGGCCGGAGTGAACGGCTGGAAGCCGGGGTTGATCGTGAAGAAGTGCCGCCCGGCGGCGGCGAGCGCGGCGTCGCCCGCGATCGAGACGACGGTCGCGATCGCGCCGACGAGCACGACGCGCTGCAACCAGCTCACCTCGTCGGCGAGCGAGAGGGTGCGCAACCGATCGAATGACAGCCAGGGGAACCGGTCCATGGCTCGGGACGGTACGGAGTGACCGCTGAGAGGAAGATGAGACGCGCTGTGAGCGGTCTCAGGTCGGGGTGCGGTTCGTGCCGCGGCCGCGCCGGCAACCGGTCGCCTCGGTGAACGCGAGCACCACGCTTCGTACTCGGCCGGCCGGTCATTCGTCGACCGGGGCAGTGCGCGCGATCGTCGTGACGAGCACCGGCGCGACGACGCCCAGCATCACCGCAGGGATCGTGATGCCGGAGTCGTTCAGGGCGAACCCGAGCGCGGCGAGCACGAGTAGCGCGCCGAGCGCGAACCGCAACGGGGGGATCGCGGCGCGGACCTCGTCGAGCTGCGGCTTGATGAACCGCGCGGCAACGAAGAGCGCCGCAAGCACGAGGGGGACCGTCAAGCCCCAGCGGGTGTGGGCCATCGCCGCGAAGTTCTCGTGGAGCTTGCGCAGCAACGTGGTGACGAGCGATTGCGAACCGTTGGCGTGCGTGCTGTGGATCAAGCGGCCGAGGTGCGTCTCCTGGTTCGACGGTCGCGCGAGGTCGATCAGCGCGAACGCGCCGATCGCCGCGGCCGTCGCACCCAACCCGATGACGACCGATCGGATGCGCACGCGTCCCTCGACGAGCCCGCTGACCACGATCGCGTACGCGGGCACCATCGAGAGCACGCCGCCCACGTCGGAGCCCCACGCCGGCATGCCGTCGACGACGACCGCGATCACGAGCACTGCGACACCGAGCGCGGCGCCGCGCCGGCCACCGACGCGCGCGGCAAGGAGTGCGGCGCCGAACAGCGCACCGGTCGAGAGGAGCGCGAACGCGGTATTGCCCATCCCCGCGAAGCGGCCGCCGACAATGGGGGAGTAGCCGAACACCGTGTTGAGCTCGAGGTGCGCGCCCGATACGGCGTCGACGACGAGGACGCCGACCACGGCACCGAGACACACGAGGAGCGGATCGACGCCGCGCCGGTTCGTGAAGAGGTAGCTGCCGCCGCCGAGTGCGAGCGCGACGGCGAGGAGGAATCCCCAGTACCACAGCTGGTCGTAACGGTAGAACGGGACGAGCCCGGCGAGATAGGTCGCGGTGAAGCCACCGAGCAACGACAGCCCCAGGATCTGCAACGCGACGCGCGCGGGTCTGCGGAGCCGCGCGATCACGAGTACGGATCCCGACAGGATCACGAGCAGGATGGCGAGCGTGCCGCTGACGCCGTTCAGGAGCGTGTCGCGGAACACCGCCGCGCGGTCGGCGGCGACGAGGAAGTTCTGGTGCTGCGCGAGCGAGCCACCCGCGCGTGCGACCGTCAGGGGGCGCCCTTCCATCGACGCCGGGATCTTCACGCGCAACGTGTCGAGGATTGTGGGCGCGATGTCGACGATCGACACGAACCCGTCGCGGCGCGTGTAGCCCGACGTCGCGAGGCCGGGTGCGACGCCGGGTGCGCGCAATGCGGCGACGGTGAGCTCGCCGCCGAAGTGCGCGGGTCCGACGACGAGGACGGCGTCGCGCGCCGGGTCGACCGACGCGAGCATGCGCCCGAGGACGCCGTCGAAGATCTGGAGCGCGTGATCGAGCAGCGCGCGGCGCGCGTTGGTCGCCACCTGGGCGCGCATTGCGGCGTAGCGCAGGAGATCGGAGTCCTCGACAAGGACGACGCTGCGCCCGGACCACGCGCGTTCGAACGCCGCGACGAACGCGTCGGGGCGGATCGACAAACCGAACGCGGCGGCTGGATCGCGCTGCAGAAGATCGGAGCCGACGGCGCCCTGCGGCGTCACGCCGTTGGCCGTCGCGAGCGCGCTCGCCGCGAAGCGGCGGTACTCGTTGTCGGTGACGCGCAGCTGCTCGTCGGCGTTGCCGATCACCGCGCGGTTGACGCCGGCGGTGGCGAGCGCCTGCCCGAGCGAACCCGGCTCGGCGTCGTAGAGCATGGGCGAGTTGCGGCGCACGACCGCGGGGAACCCGAGGGCCACGACCGAGCCTCCGGGCATCGCCGCGCAGTCGGGGCCTGCGTTTCGGGCGGCCGCCGCGCAGGCGCGCTCGCCGCCGAAGCGCTCGTCGCGGCCGAAGCCGAGCCCGTCGGCCGCGGTCCCGACCGAACGGGTTCCGGCCGAGATGGTCGCGTACGCGTCGCCGATGGTCGGGCGGATGTCGACGCCCCGCACCGAGAGGTCGGCGACGGCAGAGCCGGCGAGCAGGCCCCGGAGGTTCGGCAGCGCGTCCAGGTCGAGATCGGCCCACGTGACCATCGGGAGGGAGACGACGAGCATCCGCCGGGCCGCCGTCGGTCCCGCCGCGCCCGCCGCCGTCGGTCCCGCTGCCGTCGCGCCGAGCGCCAGGGCGGCACCCACGAGCAGGGCCGTCGCGCGCGCGGCGATGCGAGCGGTGCGAGGCCTCATCCGGTCGATCGTACGGTCGGGCCGGGCCGGCGGCGGGTCACTCCCGTCCGCGACGGGCGTGCCGGGTGGCGAGCGGCGCGGTGCGACGTCAGAGCAGCTCGTAGTCGGCGGGATCGGGTTCGCGTGTCCGCCGCCAGAACTCCAGCAGGCTGTACGGCCAGTTCTGCGTGACGTGACCCCGCGCGTTCTTGTACCAGCTGTTCACGCCGGACGCGCCCCAGGCCATGGCGGCGTTGGCCGCGTCGACCGCGGCGTTGAACTGCGCGTAGACGTCGGCGCGACAGTCCATCGCACGTGCGCGCCGCGAGAGCAGGAGATGGAGCGCGCCGACGAGGTAGTTCACCTCGCACTCCGAGAAGAAGATGATGCTGCCGTTCGCGACCAGGTTCGTGTTCGGGCCGTACAGGCAGAAGAAGTTCGGGAACCCGGGCACCGCGATGCCGAGGTACGCGCGGGCGGTGCCGTCCCAGGAGTCGTGCAGTTCCGTGCCACCGCGGCCGGTCACACGCATCGGCAGGAGGAACTCCGACGCCCGGAATCCGGTCGCGTACACGATGACGTCGACGTCGAGCTCCCGCCCTCCGGTGGTGACGATGCCCTGCTCGGTGATGCGGTCGATGCCTTCGGCGACGAGGTGGACGTGGTCGCGTTTGAGCGTCTCGGCCCAGATGCCGTCGTCGAGGAGGATGCGTTTCGCGAGCGGCGGGTAATGCGGCATGACCTGCGCGAGCAGATCCGGGCGGTCGTCGAACTGCGCCTCGAGGTACTGCGCGAGCATCTGCCGCATTGCCTCGTTCGGCGCGCTCACGGAGTCGGGATGCCCGTCCCAACCGGGGTCGACCTTCGCGGCGGGCAGCATGCCCTCGGCGAGCCGCCAGAACAGCCAGAAGCGGTACCACTCGCGGTAGAACGGAACGTTGCGCAGCAGCCACTGCATCTCTTCGCCGGTGGCGCGGTGATACTGCGGAGTCGGCATCAACCAGTTCGGGGTCCGCTGGCACACGTAGAGGGCGGCAACGTCGTCGGCGATCGTCGGGATCACCTGGATCGCGCTCGCACCCGTCCCGATGACGGCGACCCGCTTGCCGTGCAGGTCGACACCGGCTTCCCATCGCGCCGAGTGGAACGCAGGTCCGGAAAAGCGCTCGCGCCCCGCGATGTCGGGCAGTCGCGGCCGGTTCAGCTGGCCGACCGCGCTGACCACGACGTTCGCGACGATCGTCTCCCGCCCGCCCCCGGGCCCGCGCACGGTCAACTCCCAGTCGGCGGTCGCGTCGCGGAACTCGGCACTGACCACTTCGGTGTCGAAGCGGATGTGCTCGCGGAGCCCGAAGCTCGCGGCACAGTCGCGGAAGTAGTCGAGCAGGCCGGCCTGCGGGCTGAACTGCTCGGGCCAGTCGTCGCGCTGCGCGAACGAGTAGGAGTACGCATGGTTCGGCACGTCGACGCGGCAGCCGGGATAGCGGTTCTCGAACCAGGTCCCGCCGACGTCGGCGTTCTTCTCGATCACGACGAACGGAACCCCGGCCTGGCTCAGGCGGTGCGCGGCCAGCAGGCCCGACATGCCCGCGCCGACGATCGCCACCTCGAACTCGCGCTCGGGATCGATCTCGGCCTTCGTCCATCCCGGCGCCCGCCGATCGGTTCCGGAGACCGGAAGCTCCTCGAGCAGCAACGGCAGGTATCCGTCGGACACGGGCTCGCCGATCGCGAACGCGACGATCTCGCGCAGCGTCTCGACATCGGTGATCGGCACGTCGTCGGCGCCGTCGCCGCGCCGGAGGATCACCTGCGCCGCGAGATCGCGCGCGGCGGCGCGCTGCTCCTGCGACATGCCGCCCTGCGCTTCGCGCGCGCGCGTCGGGTCGGGTCGGAGGTCGTCGCGGAGCAGCGAGAGGTCACCCGTCGCTTGCGCGAGCGCCGCGATCAGGGGAGGCAGGTACGCGCGCCGGACGATCGCTCGCACCGCCGCTTCGTCCATCGCGGCAGCCTAGAACGCGGCGCGGTCAGGACGCGCGGCGCTCCGTGAACCACTCGACCGTGCGACGCAGTCCGTCCGCGAACGACATCGAGGGTCGGTACCCGAGATCGCGCGCGGCCGCGCTGATGTCGGCCTCGCTCGCGCGCACGTCGCCGGCGCGCGGTTCGGTGAAATCGGGTTCCGGCTCGACGCCGAGGATGTCGCCGAGCATCGCCAGCAGCTCGAGCAGCGAGTACCGCCGGCCGCCGGCCACGTTGTACGCCTTGCCGCTGCACGCGTTTGCCGGCGCCGTCGCCGCCGCGACGTTCGCCGCGACGGCGTCGAGCACGAACGTGAAATCTCGGCTCTGCTCGCCGTCGCCGTGAACGGTCGGGGGCCGCCGGGCGCCGAGCGCGTCGATGAAGAGCGGGACGACCGCGGCGTACGCGGAGTCGGGTCGCTGTCGCGGTCCGTAGACGTTGAAATAACGCAGGCTCACCGTCTCGAGCCCGTGCAGTTCGGCATAGACGCGGCTGTAGTGCTCGCCCGCGAGCTTCGAGACCGCGTAGGGCGAGCGGGGTACGAGGGGCGCGTCCTCGGGCGTCGGCATCTGCGCCGCGCCCCCGTAGACGCTGCTCGACGACGCCGAGACGACGCGTCGGACGCCCGACTGGCGGGCCATCTCGAGCACGGTGAGGGTGCCGTGCACGTTTGCTTCGTCGGTGCGCAGCGGGTGCTCGACGGAACCGATCACGGAGCGCCGCGCCGCCTGGTGGAACACGACCTCGACGCCGCTCATCGCAGACCGCACGACGACCTCGTCGGAGACGCTGCCCACCACGAGCTCGGCGCCGGCAGGAACGTTGTCCTGATAACCGGTGCACAGATCGTCGAGGACGCGCACGACGTGCCCGTCGGAGAGGAGCTGATGAACGAGATTCGAACCGATGAAGCCGGCGCCGCCGGTGACGAGAACGTTCACGGACGCTCGGTCGGCGAGTGCGCTAGCGGCATGCCTCGGTACCGTGCGTGGTGTTCTTGTGGGGTGGGAACCGGCCGCAGCGATCGCATGCGTGGTCGACGTTATCGGAGAAGCAGATCCGGACCGTCTTCGTGCCCGTGCAGGTCTTGGTGTGTCCGTGCGGGCCGACGCAGTCGATCGACGACGCGACGTGCAACACGATGTACGCGGGGTGCGCGTCGACGTGCACCTCGCAGAAGCGGTCGGTCGGGTCGTCGGTCAGGAGCTCGCAGCCGACCGCCTTCACCTGGGTCCAGACGTTGCGCTCGTTCTGCGGATTGCAGGTCCCACCGCAGCCGGAGACGGGGATCACCTCGAGCTGCACGGTCTTGCCCGTCTTCGCGATCTTGTGCTTGGCGGTCTTGTCGGGCCAGCAGGCGACCGCGACCACGTCGGTGATGGCCTCGTTGCACGTACACCCGGGAGCCTCCGAGCCTCGGTGCCATGCGTAGGCCTTCGAGTTGCCGAGCGTCTGCACCGCCGGGGTGACCCAGAGCAGCGCGCCGCCGGCGATGGCGCTGCGCCGGAGCATCGTTCGGCGGGTTACTGTCGGGGCGTCACGGTGCGGTTCAGCCGGATCCTGGCCCACGGATTGCGTCATCGACGTGTCTCTCCGTCCCTCCCTGGTGGCGGAAGTCTAAGCGATTTACCCGCCTTTGCGCGCGCTCAGTCAGTCTTTGGGTACTCCGAGTACGCGTACGCGGCTGGCGGCGCGGACGAAATTGACCACTCTCCGCCGAAATGCGGCCTCACCAGGTGACGGCACCCCCCCGACCTGGCACCATTGAGGGGAGAGGGGGTTTGGGCATGCGGATCGTCGTGGTCGGCCAGGGATATGTCGGACTGCCGCTCGCACTGCGGGCCGTCGAGGTGGGTCACACCGTCGTCGGCTACGACGTCGACGCGTCCCGGGTGCGGCGCCTTTCACTGGGCGAGTCCTACGTCGAGGACGTGAGTCCCGACGTGCTCACCGCGGCGCTCGCCACCCGACGGTACTTCCCTTCGAGCGAGGCGAAGTCGTGTGCCGGCTTCGACGTCGCCGTCGTGACCGTGCCGACCCCGCTGCGCGACGGCGACCCCGACCTCTCCTACATCGAGACCTCGGCCGCGACGCTCGCGCGCTTCCTGCGGCCCGGAGCGTTGGTCGTCCTCGAGTCGACGACGTATCCCGGGACGACCGAGGAGCTCGTCGGGCCGATCCTCGAAGAGGGATCCGGGCTACGGATGGGCGACGACTTCTTCCTCGGGTACAGCCCCGAGCGCATCGACCCGGGCAATCGTGAGCACACCCTCGTGAACACGCCGAAGGTCGTGTCGGGTGTGGGTGAGGCGTCGCTGGCCGCGGTGCGCGCGTTCTACGAGACGATCGTCGACCGCACCGTGCCCCTCTCGGGCACGCGCGAGGCCGAGCTCACGAAGCTGCTCGAGAACACGTTCCGTCACGTGAACGTCGCGCTCGTGAACGAGCTCGCCGTCTTCGCCGCGGATCTCGGCATCAACGTGTGGGAAGCGATCGATGCGGCGTCGACGAAGCCGTTCGGCTACATGCGCTTCACCCCCGGTCCGGGCGTCGGCGGGCACTGCCTGCCGGTCGACCCGAGCTACCTGTCGTGGCGAGTCAAGCGCACCCTCGGACAGTCGTTCCGGTTCGTCGAACTGGCCAACGAGGTCAACGAGCACATGCCCGACTACGTCGTGCGCCGGCTCGTGTACGCGCTGAACAAGGAGCGCAAGGCGATCAATGGGTCTCGGGTCCTGTTGATCGGGCTCGCGTACAAGAAGAACACGGGTGACGCGCGCGAGAGCGCGGCGATGGCGGTCGCCGATCGCCTGCTTTCTCTCGGCGCGTCGGTGCGAGCGGTCGACCCGCACGTCCTGGCTGAGCAGGTCGACGCGCGCATCAAGCTCGTCGAGCTCGACCGCGAGGAGGTCGCGCGCGCCGACGCCGTCGTGCTGCTCGTCGACCACGACTCCCTCGACTTCGAGATCGTCGAGCAATGCGCGCGCTACGTCCTCGATACGCGCAACCGCCTCACGCGGGGTCGCGTCGATCTCCTCTAGTCGTCGCGATCTCGACCGGCGGTACGTTTTCGGCATGGGTGGCGCGGGGACCGAGATCGGTGCGACCTTTGTTCCGGCTGTTCGACGCACTGTGGCAGCCGTCGACATCGACGGTGAGGCGGTGCTCTACAACGAGGCTACCGGCTCGTTGCATGCGCTGAACTCGCCCGCGACCGTCGTCTGGGCCTGCTGCGACGGCGCGGCAACGATCGCCGAGATCGCGTCGGACCTCGCGGCCGTCTTCGGCGTCGATGCCGAGACGATGCTCGCACACGTCGTCGACGCGGTCCGCGATTTCGCGCGGCTCGGCCTTCTCGAACGGTGACGGCTTGGCCTCGTGAGCGCGACGCGCTTCACCCGTGGAGGTGTCGTGTGCCGTGGCGCAGGTGACCGAGCCGGCTCGTCCGTCGCGCGGCGAGGTGCTCGCGTTCGGGGAACAGCAGCGCACGCGCGTACGCGAGCTGGTCGCGCCGCCGCGGGATGACGCGGATCGCCGCGAGCGCCTGGCGCGTGTAGCTCTGGTCGCCCCCGACGTATGCGTCGAGGACGCGCAGCTCCGTCCGCTCGGCGCGATACAGCCGTGCCCAACCCGAGAGCGGAACGGCGTCGGCGAGGTCGAAGGTCGCCCATGCCAGGTTCACGGCTCGGGCGACGACCGCCTGCGCCTGCCAGTGGCGGGCCAAATCCGACACGCGCTCGACGTCGAGCTCCTCGCAGAGCGCGAACTGCACGACGTCGCGGAGCGCGTGCAGTGGCGAGGGACGGCCGAGGCCGGTGCCGAAGCACGCCTGGAGGAACCGCTCCTCGCGGGGGAGCGCCTCGAGCTTTCGGTTCGCGAGCATGAACGGGGCGGAGCCCTCGAAGAGCCCGTCGAGATCGATGGTGAGTCCGAGTGGTCCCGCCACGAACGTACGGTGCAGATCGACTTCGAGGCCGTCGGGCATCACCATGGTCGCGCCCTTGCCGAATCGGCTGTCGAACCCGGGGCGTAGTTCCGGCACCCTGCGCCGCCCGCCGACCTGCTCGAGCAGTGAGACCGCCGCGTCGAAGTCGGCGGTGCGGACGAGGACGTCGATGTCGGCGAAGCCCCGTTGCGACGGATCGTCGTAGTCGAGGTGAGCGAGTGCGGGGCCCTTGAGGACGCGTGCGTCGACCCCCTCGACCGTGAAGTGATCGACCGTATGCACGAGCAGGCGCTCGAGGAGCAGGTTGACGACGGCAGTCTCGGTGTGCAGTGCAGCCACGGCATCGAACTGCGCGTCGGTGACGGGGAACGAACCGGCAAGGATCGCGGCGCTCAGCATGCCGACGAGGCGTTCGTGCACGACGTCGCCCAGGAGCTGTGACCACTCGGCGGGCTCGAGCGGGGCGGAGGGCAGCGGCCGGCGGCAGCCGGTGAGACCGAACGCCGCGAGCGCGCTCAGCCGCGGATCGACGGTGATGGCCGGCGGGCTGATCAGCTCCTGCACAGCGCACCTGCGTCGACGAGGGCGCCGACGGCCTGACGGACCTCGTCCGCGATGGCGTCGGGGGCAACCTCGTACGTGGTCGCGACGATGTCGAGCAGCTCGGCAACGGTCATCGGATCGCCGAGCAGGTCCCAGATGCCCGCGGCGGGGCCCGCGAGCGCGAGCGGCGCAGGAGCCTCGGCGGGGAGCACGACCACACCGCCGAGGGTGTGACGCCAGAGCGCCGCTTCCGAACGGCACCAGCGCGCCGCGCTGTCGAGCTCCGTTCGGACGGTGCCTTCCGGCGCCTGTCGCGGGGTGCTCACCGGCGTAGCCGCCACGGACGGGTCGATCGCGCAAGGGCAGCGCGGGCGCCAGGTCGCGGGAACCGGGCTCCGCCCGCTTCCCGTTCCCGGATCAGGAGTTCGATCGGCTCCGTGGTTCGCTCCGCTCCATGGCTGCGAGATCGACGAGCGCGGCTGCGCCGTCGACGGCGGTTCCTCCCACCAAGTTGAACAACACGCAGGCGACATCCTGGTCGCGTCGTCGCTGCGCGAGTCTCGTGAGCTCCGCGACGCCGGCGTCGAGTGCCTCCCGCGGGAGGCGCAACGGCTGCAGGCGCAGGATCGACGGGTGCGCCGTCGATTCGGCGCTCTCGCTCGGCGCCCGGAGCTCCTCGACGAGCTTCTCACCCGGCCGCATCCCGTTGATGCGGATCGGGATCTCGGTCCCGACGGAGCGGCCCGAAAGGCGGATCATGCGCTCGGCGAGGTCGCGGATGTTGATGGCCTCGCCCATCTCGAGCATGAAGACCTCGCCGCCTTCGACGAAGACCGACGCCTGGAGCACGAGCTGCACCGCTTCGTGCACGCTCATGAAGAAGCGCGCCATGCTCGGGTGGGTCACGGTGACGGGGCCGCCCGCGGCGATCTGGCGCGCGAACGTCGGGATCACGCTGCCGCGGCTGCCGAGTACGTTGCCGAACCGTACCGAGCAATACCGACCGCCTTCGGGGGCACGGTTGAGCACCAGCTGCTCACCCACCCATTTCGACGCGCCCATCACGCTCGCGGGCCGGACCGCCTTGTCGGTCGAGATGAACACGAACCGCTCGACGTCGACCGCGACCGACGCGTCGAGAACGTTCGCAGTCCCGTTGATGTTCGTCGCGATCGCCTCGCACGGGTGATCTTCGAGCAGCGGGACGTGCTTGTGGGCCGCGGCGTGGAACACGACATCGGGTTGGAGACGCGCGAAGACGTCGGCGATGTGCTCTCGGTCGCGCACGTCGGCAAGGACTTGCACGGTCGGGATGTCGAGGATCGCGGCCGCGTCGTGCAGGTGCGTCTCGTCGTGGTCGAGCAGCACGATGCGGGCCGGTTCGAGGCGAGCCACTTGCTGTGCGATCTCCGACCCGATCGAACCGGCCCCCGTGATGAGCACGGTGCGGTCGACGAGCTCGGCGCGCACGGCGTCGAGGTCGGTCGCAACCTGCTTGCGGCCGAGGAGATCCTCGATGCGGAGGTCACGCACATCGCGTACGGACGGGGCGCCGCGGACCATCTCGCTGACGCTCGGGAGCACCTTGAGCGGCACGTTGTTCTGGTCGGCCGCGGCGGCGACCGTCTGGATGAGGTCGCGATCGGCGTTCGCCACCGCGACGACGACCTGCTGCGCGTCGTAGCGCGCGATCGTCTCGGTCAGCTGCGCGGTGCCGCCCACCACGGGCACGCCGAGGAACGACAACCCGTGCTTGCGCCGGTCGTCGTCGACGACGACCACCGGTACGAGGCCTTCGTTGGGGCGGTTCTGCATCTCGCGCACGATCGTGGCGGCGACCTTGCCCGCGCCGACGATCGCGACCCTCACGCCGGAACCTCGCCGAGTGAGTCCGCGCTTGAAGGCGAACAGGCGGGACTGGAAGCGCAGGCCGCCGAGGAAGTAGGTCACCACGAGGGCGCCGAGGATGATGACCGACCGGGGCAGCGGCTTGCTGAACCCGAAACTGATGACGAAGAGGGCCAGTCCCGACCCGAAGCCGGCGGCGAGGACGCGGCGGGCCTCGGCGATGCTCGCGTAGCGCCACATCTGGCCGTACAGCCCGGCCAGCCAGTTCGCGCCGACGTGGACGACGATCGCAATCGGCAGGAACACGCGGAACGCGTCCCAGTACTGGCTCGGCACCCGGCCGTTGAAGCGGAGCAACAGGACGAGGGAGTAGGCCGCGGCCGCGAGGACGACGTCGAGCGGAAGCATGGGGACGCTGGCCCGCACGCGGGCGAGAGCCTGGCTGATCCTCGTGCCGCCTCCCGGCATACCCTCCGCCCCCCGGCGTCGCACGCCCGTTTCCCTCGGGCCGTCCTGGTTGAAGAGACGAGACGTGCCCGTTGATCCTCGCGCGCCCGGAGTGGTCGACGCCAGAGGGGATTTCCAGAATTTCGGTCCCGAACATTGCCGGATTACCCAATTCGGTCGGGGCGCAAACCCGCCCGTACCCCCGCCCGTGTTCTGCACGAACCGCCTATTTCGGGCGGCAAGGTGTCACAGTCCAGTGCACGTTGACCACGGCGGGGGAGCGAGCGGTCGATCGAGGCGTCGCGTCGGCTCCTCGATGCATGCCGCTCCCCGTGACCCCGGACGGGGGCCGGTGGTCGGCGAGTAACGTGCGCTGCGAACGCGCCGCGTCGCGGCGCCGTGCCGGTACCTGGGGAGAGGAGCGTATGGCTCGGGGGCCGAGCAGGGTGGCTCGACGGGCGGTGAAGGGGCTCGCGTCGCTGGCGTCGACGGTTTCGTCCGGTGCCGGCACCGTGGTGCTGATCTATCACCGGGTCGGCGCTCGCACGACGCTCGAGATCGATCTCGCGGCCGGCACCTTCGAACGCCAGATCGCCTCGCTCGCCGCCGCGCGACGCGTGGCCCCGCTCGGATCGGCCATCGAGGCGCTACAGGCGGGCGTGACCGCGGACCGCTCCCACGACGTCGTCGTCACCTTCGACGACGGCACCGACGACTTCGTCGAAGTCGCGCTCCCCGTCCTGGTACACCACGACGTTCCCGTGACCCTCTACCTCGCGACGGCCTTCGTCGAGGAGCAGCGGCCGTTCGACGGTCTCGGGCGGCCCGCTGTCGTGGGCCGCGCTGCGTGACGCCTGCTCGACTGGCCTCGTCGAGGTCGGGTCGCACACGCATACGCACGCGGTGCTCGACCGCCTTCCGGGAGACCAGGTCGGCGACGAGCTCGATCGCTCGAAGGGCCTGATCGAGGAGCGGCTCGGTCGCCCCTGTCTCGACTTCGCCTACCCGAAGGCGCTCGCACCGTCGCTCGAAGCGGACTCGGCGGTACGCGGTCGCTTCCGCTCCGCCGCGTTGGCAGGGACCCGCGCGAACCGGCCGGGACGCACCGACGTCTTCCGCCTCGCGCGCTCACCGATCCAGCGCAGCGACCTCCCCGGGCACTTCGAGAAGAAGGTCGCCGGGGGGATGGGTCTCGAGGACGACCTGCGGCGGGTCGTGAACCGGTGGCGCTATCGCGGTGTGACGACGTGAGCCGACGGCCCGTCGTCGTGCACGTGACGACGACCGACATCACCTTGGAGCTGCTGTTGGGGCCGCAGCTCCAGGCCTTCTCCGAGGCGGGCTACAACGTGATCGCCATGTCGGCACCGGGCCCCTACGCGGACGCGGTCGCGGCGCGCGGGATCGCGTTCGAGCCGGTCGAGCACGCCAGCCGATCGGTCGCCTTCGGCAGCGATGTCCGGGCCGGGGCCGAGCTGTACGACCACTTCAAGAGGCTGCGTCCCGACATCGTCCACACCCACAATCCCAAGCCCGGCGTGTACGGCCGACTCGCGGCCCGCGCGGCGCGCGTCCCGATCATCGTCAACACGGTGCACGGCCTGTACGCGCAGCGTGACGACCCACTCGCCAAGCGCTTCGCCGTCTACGGCCTCGAGCGGTTGGCGGCGGCTTGCTCCCACGCCGAGCTCGTGCAGAACCCCGAAGACGTCGAGACGCTCGCGCACCTCGGCGTGCCGCGCCGCAAGCTGCATGTGCTCGGCAACGGCATCGACCTCACCCGCTTCGATCCCGGCCGCATCGACGCGTTCGCGTCGCGCCGCGCTCCGGGCCGAGATGGGAGCGAAGCCGGGCGACGTGGTCTGCGGCGCGGTCGGCCGACTCGTCTGGGAGAAGGGCTACCGGGAGCTGTTCGCGGCGGCGCGGGCGCTGCGCGAGCGGCGTCCCGAGCTCAAGTTCGTCGTGGTCGGCGAAACGGATCACGAGAAGGCCGATGCGGTGTCGGCGTCCGACATCGCGCAGGCCGAAGCGGAATGCGGGGTGCGCTTCCTCGGTCATCGCAACGACGTCGACGCGCTCTACGGCGCCTTCGATCTGTACGTGCTCGCCTCCCACCGCGAGGGCTTCCCTCGCTCGGCCATGGAGGCCGCGGCGATGGGTCTGCCGCTCGTCGTGACCGACATCCGTGGCTGCCGCCAGGTCGTCGACGACGACACGACCGGGCTGCTCGTGCCCAGGAAGGATGCGGCCGCGCTGACGGGCGCGCTCGATGCGCTGTCCGGCGACGAAGCTCGTCGCGTGGCCATGGCTCGCGCGGCACGGGCGAAGGCGATCCGCGAGTTCGATCAGCGACGGGTGATCGAGCTCACCCTCGATGTCTACGCCGAGCAACTGCGACGCGTCGGATTGCCGCGGTGAACATCCGAGCAGGCATCGCCGCCGACGCCGCCCTCGCGGCCTCGTTGCATGCGTCGGAGATCGGCGAGGGATTCCTGCCGTCGCTTGGGCGCCCGTTCCTCGAGCGCCTCTACCGCCGGATCGTGAAGGATCCGGGTGCCTTCCTTCTCGTCGCCGAGGACGACGGGCCGGCAGTCGGTTTCGTCGCCGGCACCGACGACGTGCGGGCGCTGTATCGCTCGTTCCTGCTGCACGACGGCGTGCCGGCGACACTGCTCGCGCTGCCGCGGGTCGTGCGTGCATGGCGCAAGGTGCTCGAGACCCTTCGCTACCCGGCGGGCGAAGCTGAGCTCCCGTCGGCCGAGCTGCTCGCGATCGCCGTCGCCGCCGGTCAGCGCGGCAAGGGCGTCGGATCGCAACTCGTCGAGGCGCTGACCGATGAGTTCGACCGCCGGAGCGTACCCGCGGTGCGGGTCGTGGTCGGCGCCGCGAACGACGCCGCGATCGCGCTGTACCGGCGCGGCGGGTTCCGGCCGGTTGCGCGCCTCGAGGTCCACCGCGGCACGCCGTCACAGGTCCTGGTGCGGCCGTGATCGTCGCGTCCCTCGTTGCACTCCTCGCGGCGCTGATGACGACACCGGTCGCAATGGCGATCGCGCGCCGCTACGGGATCGTCGACCATCCCGGGCCGCTGAAGCCGCAGGCGACGCCGGTGCCGTACCTCGGCGGGCTTGCAGTCTTCGTGGGGATCGCCTGTGTCGTCGCCTTCGTCCATCCGATGCTCCTGCTGCCACTCGGTCTGGTGGTCGCGCTCGGTCTCGTCGACGACGCGCGTGGTGTGCCGCCGGCGATCCGTCTCCTCGCCGAGGTCGGTATCGGTGCCAGCTGCCGCCGCCGTGGTGCCGACGCGCTTCGCCGGCCCGTTCGGCCCGATCGCGGTGACCGGCGCCGTCGTGCTCCTCGTGAACGCGTTCAACATGCTCGATGGGCTCGACGCGCTCGCGGCCGGCGTGGCCCTGGTCGCCGCGGCGGGCGACGCGGTCCTGCTGCGCGGCGACGCCCGCAGCATCGCCCTCGCGGTGGCCGGTGCCCTCGCCGGCTTCCTGTGGTGGAACCGGCCGCCGGCGCGGGTGTACCTCGGCGATGCCGGCGCCTACCTGCTCGGGGCCGTCCTCGTGCTGCTCCTCGCGTCGGCGTGGCGCCCGGGGGAGAGCGCCGGGGTCGGCTTCGGGGCTTTGGCGCTCGTGGCGTTGCCCGTGATCGAGACCGGGCTGACGGTCACCCGGCGGCTGCGCGCCGGCCATCCGCTCTTCGAAGGTGATCGAGGTCACGTCTACGACCAGCTCGTCGACCGGGGCTGGTCGGTCCCGCGAGCGAGTGTCGCCTTCGCGTCGGTCGAGCTGTTCCTCGCGGTCGTCGCGGCGCTGGTGATGCACGCGGCCGCGGCGATCGCGTTCGCGGTCGTGGCGGCCACGCTCGGGCTCCTCGTCGCGGTGCTCGTCGTCGCCGGTTTCACGCGCCCGGAGTTCCGGAGCCGGATGTCGTGAGCGACCGCATCCGCGTGCTCTCCCTCATCAAAGGCCTCGGACCGGGTGGCGCCGAACAGCTGCTGCTCTCCGCGGCGCGTGTGCGCGACTCCGAAGGGTTCGACGAAGAGGTCGCCTACCTGCTGCCTTGGAAGACGAAACTGGAACCGAGCTTCGCCGAGCTCGGTGTCGCCACCCATTGCTTCGGAGTACGGCGCGAACAGGACGTGCGCTGGCTCCGCGCCCTGCGCGGCCTCGTCGAGGAGCGCCGCTACGACGTCGTCCACGTGCACTCCCCGTACGTCGCGGGAATGAGCCGACTCGTCGTTCGCTCGCTCCCGGCGTCGCGTCGCCCGCGTCTCGTCTCGACCGAGCACAACGTCTGGTCGAGCCACGCGCGCTCGAGTCGCGCGCTGAACCTCGCGACGTTTCCCATCGGCGATGCGTGGTTCGCCGTGAGCGAGGAGGTACGCACGTCGTTGCCCGCACGACTCCAGGCGCGAGTCGAAGTCGTCGTGCACGGCGTCGTTCTCTCCGACCTCGAAGGGTTCCGCGCCCAGCGCGAGGCAGTGCGGGCGGAGCTGCGACTCCGGCCCGACGAGGTCGCGGTCGTGACGGTTGCCAACTACCGGCGTCAGAAGGGCTATCCGGATCTCCTCGCGGCCGCGTGCCAGGTGCGCGATGCCGGCCTGCCGGTTCGCTTCATCGTGATCGGTCAGGGACCCCTCGAACACGAGGTCGAGTCGCTCCACGCGTCGCTCGGCCTGGCCGGTTGCGTCGATCTGCTCGGGTACCGCTCCGACGCCATCAGAGTGGTGGCGGGTTGTGACGTGTTCGCGCTGGCGTCGCACTACGAGGGGTACCCCGTCGCGATCATGGAAGCGCTCGCGGTCGGTCTGCCGGTCGTCGCGACACGCGTGGGCGGCGTACCCGAGGCGGTGCGCGAGGGTGTCGAGGGTCTGCTCGTGCCGCCTCGCCGGCCCGACCTGCTTGCCGAGGCCATCGGGGAGCTGGTCTCCGACACCCCTCGGCGCATCGCGATGGGGAAGGCCGCGTCGGAGCGGGGCCGCGACTACGACATCGAGACCGCCGTCCGCCGTACCGAGGCCGTCTACCGCGAGGTGTGTGCCCGTCCGCGGTGACGCTTCGCTCAGAAGAGCTCGATGTCGCCCAGCGCGAGGTCCCACGCATCTGCCGTCGGCATCACCGTCTCGTTGACGGCCCGCCAGACGAGGGTCGGGCCCTCGCCGGGGAGTGGCAGGAAGCCGGCGCGCGCGGCGTGCGCGCCCCCGATCCGCACCGCGTAGTCGGCCCGCGACGACTTCACGACGTCTCGCAGGACGCGCGCGAGCTGTCCGCGGCGAGCTTCGGGCAGCACGACGTCGCACACCGCCGCTTCCATGGCCGGCCCGCGGCGCCGCAGTCGGAACACGACGAAGCCATCGCCGATCCGGTCGCCGGCGAGGAGCACCCGGTAGGCCAGGGGTCCGAAGCCGTAGCGCCACGCGTAGAACTCGCAGGATCGGTGGGTACGCAGCACGCTGTCGCTCGTCTGGCCGGCCGAACGCGCCGCCAGCAGCTCGTCGAGGCCGGTCGCGTCGCGGAATGCGTCGGGTGCCGGGACCCCGGCATCTGTCGGCTCTGACCACTTGTCGGCCGGGACGCGCGCCCGCGCGATGGCGAGGAGCGAGCGGGGCGACCGTGGGCGAGCGAGCACGGGCATGCGCTCGACCAGTTGCCAGCCCATCTTGAGGTAGCCGGGGCGGCTCTGCGCGTTCGGCGTGTTGAACACGAAGGCGACCTGTTGCGCGCGCAGCGCTTCGAGCGCGTGACGCGTGAGACGCGAGAAGATCCCGCGGCCCTGGTAGTCGGGGTGGGTTGCGGTGTCGACGGCCCGCACGGCGCGAACGGCGACGCCGCCACGCGTGAACTCCCAGCACAGGAAGATGCGGAACCCAACGACCCGGTCGCCGTCGACCGCAACCCAGGCGGGCGACCGGCCGAAGGGGTTCTCGAGGTGCTTCCACCGGAAGAACGCGCCGTACTGCGCGTCCGGTACCCACCCGAGCGAGGCCTGCAACAACGCGAGTACGGCGGGCTCGTCGGCGTCGGCGTAGGGGCGGATGTGCAGCTCAGCGGGCGATTGGTCGCTCATGGTCGAGAGGTAGTCTACGGAGCGCGGTCAGGAGACCGTTGGGTGTCGTCGGCGGCGCGGCGTGGTCGGCGCCAGTGGTCGGCGCCAGCGGGGACCGCGTGATCGGGACCCGGTGACGGATACCGCGTGATGAGGACCGCGTGATGAGGACCGCGTGATGAGGACCGCGTGATGAGGACCGCGTGATGAGGACCGCGTGATGAGACCGGGTGACGGATACCGCGGGCGCGCCGGCTCCAATCGGATCGGGCCGCGGTGAGCGTGCCGGAGCCCGACCGGACGGGGCCCGAGTCGCGGCGACGCCGGCCGTCACGCGAAGGTGCCGTCCTGGCGCGGCTCGCGGCAAGGGAATGGCGCCGGGTGAGCGGTCCGTTCCGTGCCCTCGATCTGCGCTTCGAGGTTCGCACGACCAGTGACGCGCCGGCCGACTACCTCGAGCACGTGCTTGCGTCCTTCGTCACCGACGAACCGGCCCGGCACGTGTACTCGATCGTCGACAACGGCGAGCGGTTCAAGACCCCCGTTTCCGTCTACTACGGCGGGCAACGCCTCGTGCGCCTGGCGACCGAGCCACTCGCCGTGTCGTACGTGCTGTGGCATCTCAACCGTGCCGTCGTCGGCGAGTCGCCGCGTTACCTGCTCCTCCATGCGTCGGCGGCGGTTGCCGACGACGCCGCGATCGTCTTCCCCGCTCCGATGGAGTCGGGAAAGTCGACGCTGATCGCGGGGTTGCTCCAGCGAGGGTTCGGTTATCTCACCGACGAGGTCGTCGCGATCGATCCCGCGACTGCGCTGGTGCACCCGTACCCGAAGCCGCTCTCGATCGATCCGGGCTCGTGGGAGGTCCTCGGCGCACTGCGACCGGCGCTCGACGCGCGCCTCGCTCCGTACGCGGGCGCGCAGTGGCATCTCCCCGTGAGCTCGGTGCGCTCGGAATCGACGCGGGCTCCGGCGCGGCCGCGCCTCCTCGTGGGTCCGAGGTACGAGCCGGGATCGCGCACGACCCTCGAACCGATCAGCGGCGCGGAAGGGGTTCTGCTCCTCGCAGAGAACGCGTTCAACTTCCCTGCGCACGGAACCGCCGGCCTGGAGACGCTCGCGACCATCGCGCGCGGCTGTGATTGCTACCGCCTGACCTATTCGTCGCTCGACGAAGCGTGTCGGGCGATCTCGACGCTCGTCGAGCGCCTCGGGGTACCGGCGTGATGCCCGGCGTGGCGACGCATCCGCCCGAATCGCCCGAGCCCTCGCGCGCGGTCTCGGAGGCGAGGTTCGTCGCCGAGCTCGAGGGCACGTGCCGCGACAACATCGACCATCTCGCTTGGGTCGCCAAGAGCACGTTCCGCGTCGGCGAGTGGGCGCTCGGAGTGCGGTCGGCGAGCGCGGCGGCCGACCGTGCGCTCCGAGCGGTCTTGGCGGCCCACCTCGTCGACCTCGACGCTCCCGCGAACTTCTCGGTCGTGCTCACCGATCGTCACGAGTCGGGCGCGCCGCGCCCGCTCAACTTCCTCTACCGATCCAGTGCTCCCGTGGTGCGAACGAGGCGGCCCGACCGAGTGTTGAACGCATTGCTCGCTCATCTCTCGGGTTTCGCCGCGCCGCCGGCGGCGCGGCACGACGCGGGACTGCTGCGGATCGACGGTGCGGCATTCGTGGCGGGTGGGCGCGCGATCGTCGCACCCGCGATGTTGCGCGAAGCGTTGGAGCCGATCGAGAGCGGCCTCAACCGCGCCGGCGTGCAGGTCGTCGACGAGCCGTTCCTGTTGATCGATCCGCAGGCGGCCCGGCTCGTCGTCCCGGAGCCGCACGTCCAGCTCGACGCCGACGCGCGTACCCGATTCGAGCGACAGTTCGCGGCGACGGGACGCGAGCCGGCGCCACTGGGCCCGGGCCGCTACCCGCTCCTGGCGTGGGCGTTCGTCACGGGACCCGAGATGATCGGTCGGCTGCCGGCGGCGCAAGGCATCGGCGCGGCGCTGCGCCAGGTCGTCAATGCCGGCGATCTCGGAGCGCAGGCGAGCCTCGACGCGATGGTTCGGCGTGTTCGCGGAGATCGCGCCGGTCGGGCTCTGGTGGAGCCGGCCGCACGAGCTGGCCCGCTCGCTGGTCGATCTCGTACGGGAAGCCGACGAGCCGTGACCGAAGGTACCGACGATCTCGTCGGGGAATCCGCGGCCGACATCGACGTCGCCGAGATCGAAGGCTCGTTCGTGCCCCGCCCGCGTCCCGAGGTGGCGAGCGCGGAGATCGAGGGCCAGATGGTGCTCGCGTGCGTCGAGGCGCATTCGGGCGGCCTTTCGAGCTACACGCTGAACGCGACCGGGTCCGTTCTGTGGCAGTGCTTCGACGGCTCTGGGTCGCTCGACGAGATCGCGCGTGACGTCGCCGACGTCTTCGACGCCGACCTCGAGGTCGCGCGCGCCGATGTCTACCGGCTCGCACGCGAAGTGGGCGGCGCGGGTCTGCTGGTCGGCGTGCGCGCGCTGCCGACCGTCGACGTCGTGACGCCGGAGGGTGTGGCGGTCGGCACGCGCCTCGCTCCCTTCTCCGTCGGCGAGGAGGGCGGCGGCCAGATCGAGCGCGACGCGGTCTTCACGCGACGGTCGGTCGCGATCAACTGGAGCCCTCGGTGCGGGTACTGCGAGCAGATCGTCGGCGAGCTGCGGGACCTGGCACCGCTTCTCGCCGAGTGCGACGTCGACCTCGCCTTCCTCGCGACGGGCGGTGCGGACGCCAATCGGCGGCTCTTCGACGACCACGGCTTCGCGCCGGGTCTGCGACGGGTCTATCTCGTCGACCGCGCGCTCGACGCCTTCGGCGGGGTCGGGACGCCCGCCGCGTACCTCGTCGAGCGAGGCGGCGAGGTCGTCGAATCGCTGGCGGTCGGCGCATCGCAGGTCGCCGCGCTGGCCCGCAGGGTCGCGACCGCGGGAAGCGTCGGGCCGAGCGCCGCCGATCCCGCGACCTGAGGCTCGACGCGACGATCGGTTCGACGACGGGCTCAGTCGTCGCGGTCGGGCAGCGCACCGGTCGGCGCCTCGAGCAGGGCCAGCCCGACGACGGCGACGATGAGGTCGAAGGCCACGACGACGACGGCGTCGCCGATGAGATCCTGCAGCCCGGCGACGCGCGACGCGATGTAGACGATCGCGAGGTGCGCGGCCACGAGCGCGACCGCGGGCGACGAGCGTGCCGGGATGCGGGCGAGCACCGTGTCGCGCCCGCCGCGCACGAGGCGTGCGACCGGTTCCGCGACAAGGGTCGTGAGGCAGGCGACGGCACCGATGATCGCGGTGTGGCGGCCCGCACCGTCGGCTGCGGCGACCCACGCGAGCGCCCCGACGGCAACGTACGAGCCGGGCCGACCGAGCGACGCCAGGGGCACCGGCCAACCGAGCAGCACCAGGGGCGCGCTCACACCGAGCAACACGAGGGCGCGCTCGGTGTCGGGCACGGTGAAGTAGACACCGACGGCGCTCACCGCGAACAGCGCCATTGGCCAGCCGCTCCCACCGGCGTGTTCGTCGAAGTCGGCGACGAGCGTTCCGCCGACGACGACCGTGACCACGACGAGAACGACGATCCAGTGGGTTTGCGGCACGCCGGTATGGGCGGTGAGGACGAGCGCGCCGGGAGCGGCGAGCGCCGCACCCGCGAGCGCGAAGACGGGGCGCTCCGCGACGAGGAGCTCCGACACGTAGCCCGCGCCGGCGAGCAGCACGAACGCCCACAACAGGTTCCCAGGCAGCCGTGACGACGACCGCAGGCCGATCGCGAAGCCCACGCCGAGCAGGAGTCCGCCGAACGACGCGACCCGGTGCCGCGCGCGTTCATACTCGAGCGCGATCGCCGCACCGAGGCCGGTGAGGATGATTCCGATCTCGAGGCCGGCGCGGAATCCCTTGGTGTCGACGATGTCGCGGATCGCGACGCCGATCATGCGGTCGCGGTCGCTCGGACTTCGTGGGCGCACCGGTGCAAGGCGGCGATGGCCTCGATGATGCCGTCGATCGTGTCGTCGAGCAGCGAGGTGTAGATCGGGAGGCTGATGACGCGAGACGCGACCCGGTCGGTAACGGGCAACTCGGTCGCGGGAAGGTTGCGATAGGCATGCTGACGGTGCACCGGTGGCGAGAAGTAGTTGCGCGTGTCGACGCCCTCGGCGCGCAGTGCGGTGACAACGAGATCGCGTTCGATCCCGAAGGCTGCTTCGTCGATCGTCACGGTGAAGTCCTTGTACGTCGACCGGTCGCCGGGGTCGATCCGCTGGGGTGCGACGCCGGGCACCGACGCCAGGCCCTCGCGGTAGCGCCTCACGATCGCGGCGCGGCGGTCGAGTCGCGCGTCGAGGTCGCGGAGCGACTCCAGCGCGACCGCGGCATGCAGCTCCGACATCCGCGCGTTGAGACCGACGAACTGGGTGTCGTAGTTGCCCGGGTTGCCGTAGTCGCGACCGATTCGCACGGCTTCGGCGAGGGCGTCGTCGTTCGTCGTCACGATGCCGCCCTCGCCGGCGACGACGACCTTGGTCGGGCTCAAGCTGAACACCTCGACGGCACCGAAGCTCCCGACGGCACGGTCGCCGCGGCGGGCGCCGAAGCCGTGCGCGGCATCGAGCACGAGTGGTAGCCCCGCCGTCCGCGCAACGGTCCCGATCGATTCGACGTCGCACGGGGCACCGAACACGTGAGTGGCCATCACGGCGCCGGCGCCCTCGATGCGGGCCGTGATGCTGCCCGGATCGGCTTGGAAGGAGTTCGCGTCGCAATCGGCGAAGCGGGGTTCGAGCCCGTTCCACACGATCGCGTGCGCCGACGCCGAGAACGTGAAGCTCGGAAGGACGACCGGGCCCGCCGGATCGAGGGCGCGCAAGGCAAGCATCAGTCCCGCGGTGCACGACGACACCGCGATCGCGTTCGTCGCGCCCAACCACACGGCGGCCTGCTCTTCGAGATCGCGGACGAGGGGACCGTTGGTGAGGATGCCGCGCTCGTACGACGGTGTCGAGACGCGCGACGACGCGCTCGAGCGGAGGAACGGACGGCGAGACGAACGGAATCGGCTCGGCGAACGCGGAGGGGCCGCCGAGGAGTGCGGGCCGCTTCACGACATCGGGGCCGAGCCGAGCGAGTTCAGGACTGACGGGTCGGGGTCGACGGTGACATTCGGAACGCCGCGTACACGGCGAGTCCGAAGGCGCCCAGAGCCAGCACGAGTGCCGCGAGCCCGCGCTTCGTGTACGTACGCGCGCGGCGGACATGGGTGACGTGTCCGGGAATGAAACCGGGCAGGTGCGGCGCGGTTACCGTGAGGTACACAACGGCCAGTGCGAGCAAGAGCACGCCGAGAACGGCGAGAATGACCACCAGCGGGGTCAAGCGGGTACGCATGCCGCCATCATACGAAGCGCGCGGGATCCGTGCCTGCCCGTGGCCGTCGCACCGATCGGCCCCGGCGCTGGAGACGGGCAAGGGTCTGTCTGCTCGTGCCGTGATCAGCGCGCCCGCGGCGTCCTGCGGCCGCGGACCTGCGGTGCGACCACACTTCGCATATCCTCGGCCCCGGTGTGGATCCCTCGGTGCCCGCCTTTCGATCCGGCGGGTTGCACCACCAACGCTGCGACAAGGCAAACCGATGCTTGACCAGATTGCGGTCGGCAGCGCGACGCCCCGGACTCTCGGTTCGGGAGGGCCGTTGGTGTTGCACGAGTTCACGATCGACCGGGCACGCGGTGCAGGGACCGCCTCCGGGAGGTCGGGCGCCGCACGCAACGGCGTGGTCGCGGGTCTCCGCTGTGGAACGCACTTCAGCCTCGGAGCAACCGCGCAGGCATGGCGGGAGTTGCTCGACGAGATGATGGTCGACGGGTGCGCATCCTTTACCTGATCGACAGCCTCGAGGCTGGAGGCGCCGAGCGTTCGCTCGCGGCCATGGCGCCGCACTTTCGCAGCCGCGGCGTCGAGCTCGAGGTCGGCTATCTGTACGAGCGCCCGGGCTTGAGCGCCGAGCTCGAGGCGGCGGGCGCGACGCTGCACCCGCTCGTCGGTGGCGGCGCGCTGCTCGGGGCCTCCGTCCGGGCCGCTCGGTTGATACGGCGGCGGCGCCCGGATCTGGTGCACACGACCTTGTTCAAAGCCGATCTCGTGGGCCGGATCGCCACGCTCGGAATCCGGACTCCGGTGACCGGCAGCCTCGTCAACACCGCGTACGGGCCCGCCCAGCTCAACAACCCGACCGTGAGGGCATGGAAGGTGCGCGTCGCGCAGGGCCTCGATGCGATCAGCGCGCATCGCGTGAAGCGCTTCCACGCAGTGTCCGCGTCCGTGGCCGATGTGATGGCCCGACGCCTCAGGATCCCCAGGGACCGCATCGACGTGATCCCGCGGGGCGTGATCCCAACGAGCTCGGCCGGCGCACCGAGGCGCGCCGGCGCTCCGTTCGGGCCTCGCTCGGAGTGAACGACCGCGACACGCTCGTGCTCGCGGTCGGACGCCAGGAGTACCAGAAGGGTTTCGACGTGCTCGTGCGCGCCTTTGCCTCGGTGCGCAGGCAATGCCCGGATGCCCGACTCCTCCTCGCGGGCCGCGACGGTGCGGCAACCCCGGAGCTGATCGCCCAGGTGTCGGCCCTCGGGCTGGAGGACGCCGTCGAGTTTCTCGGAGCCCGAGGCGACATCGCCGATCTCCTCTGCGCGGCGGACGTCTTTCCGTTCCCGTCTCGCTGGGAAGGCATGCCGGGGTCGGTGCTCGAGGCGATGGCACTCGAGATCCCGATCGTTGCCAGTGACATCCCACCGGTACGCGAGCTGATCCCCGACAAGAACTACGCGCGGTTCGTGCCCGTCGGCGACGTCGATGCGCTGTCGAGCGAGATCCTCGCGGCGATCCGCGACACTGACGGCGAACGGCGGACGTCGACGGCGCGAGATCGTTTTCTGAGCCAGTTCACCGTCGACAAGAGCGCCACCGAGATGCTCCTCTTCTTCGAGCGGGTCCTGTCGGAGCCGGGAAAGCGAACCCGGACCCACGACGATCGCTGACGCGACCGGTCACGTCATGGGTACCCGTATCCGCGCTGGGACCGGAACGTCACGGCCGCAGTGAGCAGCCGGCGTGTGAGAGGTGATTCGCGGTGCCACCGGTCGTCGAGCCTGAGCTCGACCGAGCCGTTCTTCGCACCGCGGTTCCCCCAGATGACGTGCGCTCTTCGGAGTTCGACAGTGGGCGTATGAAGCTCGAGTGCAGGGAGGTCCATGGCGGCGAGAAACGCGCGCAGCGCAGTGCCGGGGTCGCGGACGAGGTCCTCGTAGCGGACGACCGCATACGCGTCCCCGAGCCGTGCAAGCTGCTCGGACTCCGCGTTCCACGCGTTCCAACGCCGAGCGTCCTGGTACACGGACGCCATGACGCGTAGCCGGGAAGCCGACGCGAGCTCGTGATTCTGTCCGTTGCGCGTGCGCGAGTGGACGGCACCGCGAGGGTCGCGCACAAGGTGGACGTAGCCAACCGGCCACGGTTGCGCCGCCTCGTGGAGAACCCGCCCGAACGCCGGCCAATTCGACGAGTCGACGATGCACGTGCTGTCGGATCTCGTCGCCGCCTCTCGGAGGAGCGTGCGGTACACCGAAGCGAGATAAGGAGGCGCCTCCGCGCCCTTGTTCACGACCCGATCGATGTCTCCCGCGATCTCCTCGAGCGAACCCCCGTATCCCGCGAGGGCGGCTGCCATCGCGGGACCCCAGATCTCGCACGAAGTGATCGCGACGCCGCAGGAGCACACCGACCGTGGGCCTCTCACGGTGCGCCGAAACAGCTGCGCCATCTCACCGGCGTGAAAGACGCCGGGCAGCACTCCCAGCAGGTCGCCGAGAAGCGTCGATCCGCTGTGGGGAAACCCGACGATCGATACCGCCGACGGTTCACTCATACGCGGTTTCATGCCCGGTGCCCCCTCCGGATCCGGCAACCCTCCTTCGCGCGACGCCATCGTGGCGAAAGCGTGCCGTGCGGACGTCGACCCGCAGGTGGATCCGCTTCGACCCGCACGGATCGCGGGGCGGTGCTACCGAATTCGAGTGGGCGCTACCGTCGCAACGTGCGCAGCCGTGACGTCGTGGCCCTCGCCGCTCTCTCACTCGTCGCCGTTGCGTGCTCTTCAGGGCACCACTCCGCCGCGGTGCCGTCAACGACTTCGGCGGCGTCCACCTCGACTGCGCTCCCCACCACACTGCCGGCGACGCCGGCCCCCAGAGACGCCACCACGTTGCCGACACGACCGACAAGCCGCATCCCGTCGTCCATCACGCACAACTGCTCTTCCGACGTCACCGCGACGATGCAGGCCTGGATCAACCTCGCGCCCGACAACTCGACGATCTCCCTTCTCCCGAAGGGTTGCTACCGGATCGACGGAACCATCACCCTCATGAACCGGAGCCACCTGACGTTGGAGGGCAATGACGCGACCTTGAAGGCGCTGACGACCGGGGATCGCACGCGCCGGCAGGTTCTCGTCTCCGGTGGCACCGACATTACGGTGAAGGACCTCACCGTGCAGGGAGCGAATCCCGGCGCCGGCGCCGTCCGCGGCGCCTATCACTCCGCTCTCGAAGCGCAACACGCCTTTGCGATCAGCGGCGCCACCAATGTGCTCCTCGACCGTGTGCAAGCGTCCGACCTCTACGGCGACTTCGTGTACATCGGGCGCGGGGGGCCCGACCACCAACCGAGCCAGAACGTCACCGTGTCGAACTCGAAGTTTGCGCGCAGTGGGCGACAGGGGATCTCCATCACCGACGCGCGTAACGTCACGATCGAATCGAACGTCATCGAGGGAGCGGCTCGATCGCTGTTCGACATCGAGCCGAATACCAAGGACGACGTCGTGCGCTCCATCCGGATCGTCGACAACGTTACGGGTGCTGCAACCAATTTCTGGCTGGCCGACAAGGGATCCGCTGCGGACGTCGGCGACATCGAGATCTCGAACAATCTCATGACGGCGGGAACGGGTGGGCTCCTCTTTGTCTTCGCTCGGCAAGGTGCCTACCGCGGCCCCTTCTCGATCGTCGGCAACCGCTTCATCGCGCAAGACCACGTCCACGACGAGGGTTCCTCCGGAGCCTTCTTCTTCGCGCACGCTGCGAACGTCACCATCGAGAACAACACGGTGACCTTCCCGAAGGGTGCCGCGATGCCCGCGGTCGAGTTACGGGACTCCCATCACGTGATGGTCACGGGCAACACGTTCACCAATGCCGGGAGGACGGTGCTCGCAACGGCCGGGAGCAGCGACTTTGTCATCCATTGACGCGGTGTCCGTGGGCTGGGTTCAGCACGCCTTCGAGACGGAGGCCGGCATCCCCTTCGGAAGGTTCGTGAAGCGGTTGCCCGCCGCCGTCACCGACGAGCATCGCGCGTTCACCGGCGCTTGAGGCGATCCGTTCACGCCCTTGCGCGTGGGCCAGCGTGTCGACGAGAAGTGCTGGACGTTGTTCCGCACGACGACGTTGTCGACGTACGCAACGCTGACCATCGGCTCGGTTGGCCGGCGGGACGCTGTGCCGACGTTGTTCGTCACCGTGTAGTTGCTGCGCCGAGCATTCGGCCAGCCTTGGATACAGAACGCGAGCGGTAGCGAGTCGAGGCTGCGATTGCCGGTGATGAGGAAGTCGTGTTCGGTGGCTGCCGCCCCGATGTTGCTCAGCGTGCAGAAGCGGCTGCTCCCGAGCCGGTTGTTCCGAATCACGACATCGGCGATGACGTTCGTCTTCGTGTTCGCCTCGATGTCGATGAGCGACCGCCGAACGGAGTCGACGGTGTTGTCGACGAAGGTCACACGCTGGCCGTCGGTGATCGTCCACCCCTGCCGCGAGGCCCCGCGAAACGTCGAGTTCTTGACCGTGACGTTCGAGGACCGGACCAGTGACTTCCCGACGTGCACCCGCCCCACGTAGACGAAGTCACCCCAGACGTTCGACGCCGTGACGTGGTCGAGCACGATTCCGGCGACGCCGCCGATGTCGAACGCGTGTTGCGCCTCCAGTGCGGGGTCGTACTTCCCCTTCGGCCCGGGCTCCTGATCCGAGCCCACGACGTGGAGATCCTGGACCACGACATCGGTGTCGTTGACGAACGCCCACTGTGACCGGGTCCGGTTCGGGAACCGACACGCCGCCGAATTGCTGTGCCCGCACGTCGGAGCCGGACGGTTGAGACCGTCGGTCCGGGCGAAGAACACCGACCCGCCGCCGTCGATTACGAGGTCGTGATGACCCTCCACGCGGAGCGTCCCCTCAATGCGGTAATGACGATGCGGTGGGAACTCCACCTTCGTCCCGTCGCCGACCGAGCTCAGGAAGCCGTTGAGCGCATTCGTGACGTCGGTGCGCCCGCTGCCGTCGATCGACGTGGGTACATGCGAGACACGTAGGGTGGAACCAGAGCTCGCGACCGCAACAGGCGCCGCCGATCCGGCAGCCAACGCAGCGGCAACGAGGAGCACGCGCGTCCGCATGCCCTCGTATCGGCATGGTCCGAGCGAACCTTGATGCGCGCCGCACGGGTCCGCTCGTCGATCCTGAACCGGACGTTCAGGCCTCGGGCGGCCGCTGCCGCTGCGCGGGTTCCAGGTCGAGTGTGCCGGCGTCCAGGGCCCGCCGAAAGAAGTCGCTGCTGTTCGAGATGTCGGCGAGCGGCGCGAGCGCTTCCACCTGCCCGTCTCGGACCGCGAACACCCGATCGCTGATGCCGAGCGTCGAGAGGCCGAGCACCATGTGCGCGGGCCCGAGACGACCGTTGCATTTGTTCTTGTTGTCGGCGATCACCTTGGCAAGGGGAACGACGAGGATCAGCGACATGCCCGCGCCTGAGCCGAGAAGTGCGCGACGATTCCAAGGCGGATGATGCTGGCGTGTTGGTCGCGGAAGTGCCGGAACCTCGACCGCGACCGTCCGTGCTTCACCGTCTCTTTCCCCCGTCCTCGACCGACTCGCCCGGAACCGAGATGCTCGCTCGCGATCGAACGGGCAGGGAGCTTCGAGGAGATGGTCCGCCGGCGCGGCACCGCGTTCAGAGGTAGCCGTATCGGCGGAGCAGGGGCGAGGTCAATGCCGTCACCAGCGACCGATCCGCGCCCCGAAATGCCTCGTGCCATTCGAGATCGGGTCGGATCGTCATGCCGGAGGTCGAGAACCGCATCGGATTCCCGCCGACGGTGTGGTTGGGTCGATCATTCATCGGCGAGGAGGCGGTGGTCGCGATCCCCGCGTCGATTCGACGACGGATGTCGCGGACCGTCGCTTCGGGCCGCGAGACGAAGGCCTCGTAGGTCAGCCTCGCGTAGTCGGCGGCGCCGCGGCCGAGCATCTCGGCGAGCGCGTTGCGGACCGTCCACTCATAGCTCGACTGCAACGACGTGTACGTCGCCTGGTAAGCGTCACCGTCGACGATCTCCGGACGGCGCCGTTTCCGCTGTCCCGACCAGGCAACCGCGCGGCTGTCGCGCACGAGATGCACCACGTGAAGACGCACACCGGGCACGCCCCTGAGCAGCAAGCCGTACATCGGGCACTTCGACGAGTCGACGAGCACACGAGAGCCGGTCACCGACGCGACGGTCGAGTAGACGGTCCCAAGCACCGACTCGAGCCGCGCGTGGGTCGCGGGGTCGGGGTCGAGGCGGTGGCTCGCGAGGCTCGGGACGCGACGCAGACGCACAGTCGCGCGGAGATCGCGAATCATCCGATCGACGCTCTCGGGACTTGAGGCGATCCCTAGCCGCGACCAGACGGGACAATCGGGCACCGGCGCTCCGCACCCACAGCGCCATCCGTCACGATAGGCATACCAGAATCGCCGGAACTCGCCCATCGAGAACCAGCCTTCATGACGGCCCAGCAGGAGATCGAGCAGAGTGCTCCCGCTTCGTCCCCAGCCGGCGATGTACACGACGGTCGTCGGGATAGCGGGCACCATCTCGGTCACCGGTCCCGGAATCGGTGTTCGTGAGGTGGCCGAGGCCGCCGCTGTCGCCAAGCGCCCACACCTCGGGCCTTCCAGTACCACACCGGACGATCGGCGACGATGGAGTCTTGCCATCGCCGAGACGGCAGCGGCGTCCCCTCGCGCAGCGCGCCAAGCACCTGAGTCAACGACGAATCGCGAGCGAGTTCGTTCTGCTCGACTTCCCACGCGGCCTCGAACGTCGCCGGATACTCGACCGCCCGATACGGCTCCCATCTGATGGTCGGACTTCCGAACATGTGATGATGCTCTCGTTCCCAGAACATTTCCTGCCGGTCGACGGCGGAAAACTCGAAGTGCTTGTTCAGCGTCGTCAGCACGTCGCGAGGCCGACTCGCCATGTCGTCGAACTGCACCGTGACGAAGGGGATCCCTGCCGCGAGGTATCGCCCGTAGTAACCGCCGAATCGGGACCGCCAACGGTTGACTGGGAGACCCCGCCGCCAGAGACTGAACGACAGCTCCTTCGGTTCCTTCCAGAGCAGCACGTTCCGGACTCGTACGTCCGTTCCCCGGTACCAGCGGTTGACGTCGAGGATCCATTCGATGCTCTTCGACGAGTCGACCGCGATGGTCGTACCGGTGACATCAAGAAACGCTCCATGGAACCGCCGCGCTCGTCTGAACTCCACACCCCTCCAAGCCCAGCACTGGGTGAGCGGCAAACCGCAAGCGCAGTACGGCTCGAGATGGTCGGAGCGGAACGGCCGGAAGCATGCCGATACCTCTCCCAACGAGCGCGCGTCGTTACGGTTCCCGAGCATGAGATCGAGCACCGTCGAGCCCGACCGGCCCACGGCACCGACGAGAACGATCGTTCGCTGCATCCGTGCCGCCCTGGCCCTCTCTCGCTCCGAGACACGCGCCCGTCGCCCGAGCCGAAGCGCGACGAAAGAAGTCTAGGCAACGTCGTCTCGGACCTGTCCAGGTGTCGCCAGTGTCGGCGCCCCGCGATGCTCGACACCCCGAAGAACACTCACCTAGGCTCGATCCGAGGACGCGCATCGGAGAGCTCGTCCGAAAGGCCGTCGACTCGATGAACCGCTCTGATGGGGCGTGACGTGAACACCCTCGCCGCGTTCGTGCTGACCTTCAACCGTCCCCGTGCACTGGCGACGGCACTGCAAGCGTTGCTCGAACAGAGTGAGCCCCCCGAACGCGTTCTCGTCGTCGACAACGGCACCGGACCCGACGCAGCCGACGTCGTTCGCGCCGCCGGCGATCGACGCGTCACGTACGAATCGACGGGTGTCAACCTCGGTTCCGCGGGCGGTGTCGCGTACGGACTGCGGAGGCTGTTCGATCAAGGGTTCGATTGGCTCTACTGCGTCGACGACGACACTCCGCCGCTCACGACCGACACGCTCGAGCGGCTGCGTCAGCTCATTGCCCGACACTCCGGCGAGAAGCTCGGTGCCGTCGCGTCGGCAGGGTCGTGGTGGGACTGGAACCGTGGGGAGCACACCCGTATCCCCGACGAAGAGCTCGTCGGTGACGTGTCTGTCGACACGATCGGCGGCGGGTCGCAGCTCATCGTGTGGCGCGGCGTCGTCGAAGACATCGGGACGCCGCTCGCCGACCTCTTCTTCGGCTTCTGGGATCCGCTCTACTGCCTCAGGATGCAGCAGGCCGGGTACGTGTTGATGGTCCCTGGCGAGCTCCACCTCGAGTACCGCCGGCTCGCCGATCGCCTGCAGCTGGAGCCACGGCGAGCGCTGCGCCCGATCGATCCGGTGCATGCGGTCTGGCGGCGCTACTACGTCTCGCGGAACTACATTTACCGCATGCGCGAGACGTTCCATCGACCCGATCTCGCACGCCGCGAGGCCGGGAAGGCGCTCGCGAGAAGCGTCCTCTCGTGGTCGAACGGACCGCGCTACGGATACCGCTATTCGAGCTTGCAGGTTCGCGGCGTGATCGACGGCTACCGGGGGCGGCTCGGCCGAACAGTGCTACCGGTGGCCAAGCCGACCTGATCGCCGTCGATCGTGTGAACGGCACTTTCGCGATCGATCCAGTCGGATCAAGGAGCCGAACTTCTTCTCACGCGACCAAGAGTACGCAAGGCGTCTTGAGTGGTACTCGGCGCTTTTCGCCACGGATTCCGGCGACACGCTCGCGGGTGAGTGTGGACGTGGCGGAGCGGGGACGGTAGCGGAGGCTGCGGATCGAGGGCGAGTACTGGAGGCTCGTTCTCGACGGGGTTGGGACGGTTGAGGCGTGGCGCGTACCCGGACTGGCTGTGATGCACGTCGTCATCGGCATGTCTGCGAGCGTCCGGTTGCCGACGATCACGAAGTCATGTTCCACCGCGGGCGCTCCGCCGTTGGTCAGGGTGCAGAAGCGACTCGTGCCGAGCCGGTTGTTGCGAATCGTCACGTAGGCAATCGTCGCGTTCTTGGTGGCCTCGATGTCGATCAGCGACCGACGGGCCGACGTGACGGTGTTGTCGAAGAAAGTACGTGCTGGGCATAGGTGATCGTCCATCCTGCCGCGACGCGCCGGAGAACGTCGAGTGCTCGACCAACACGTTCGTCGAGGGCACGCGCACGCCTCGAACGGTCGCGGCGCCCACATAGACGAGGTCGGCCCAGACGTTTCGTGCGCTGACGTGATCGAGGACCATCCCTGAGACACCGACGACGTTGAACGCGTGCTGAGCTTCGGGGCCGCTGAAGAGGTCCCGCTCGGCACGGGATCCGAGGCCGAACCCGACGACGTTGACGTTCCGAACGGTCGGATCCCTGTCGGCGCTGAACGACCACTGTGCCTCGTGCGGTTCAGATACCGGCACAGCGACGACTTCTGGTTTATCCGGCAGCCGGATGGCGGGTTCCGTTCGTCTTCGCGAAGAAAGTGGCTCCGTGGCCGTCGATGACCAGGTCGTTGCGATTCGCGAGGCTCAGTGTGCCTTCGACGCGGTAACGACCGCCGGCCGGAAGGAGATCAGTTCCGTCCGGCACCGTCGCCAGGAAGACGTTGAGTGCACGGGTGACGTCGGTCCTGCCCGTCGCGTCACGGGCGGTACGAAGGAGACACGTGCCCGCCTCCGGAGCTTGCGCCGGCGCCCACCACCGCCGCCGAGAAGGCAAGGGCGGCGAGAACAGCTGCGACGGTGAGGCGATTCCTCATGCGGGGGTATCGACAAGCGGAACTGGCATCTTGAGACGGCCCGAGCGGCGGGAGCGACAACCGATATCGAACCGATCGTCGTCGCGCACGCCTCAGTCGGTCGGAGACGGCTTCTCCCGCCGCGTTCGATCGCCTGGTGCGCCGACCGCTCGAGATGGGACAGGTACGGACCCGGCACGGTGCCGACGTACAGCGGCTCGTTCTCGGGTGGTCGGTGCGCGCCCGGGCCGCGGATCGCCTCGAAGTCGGCGAGCATCTCGTCCCAGGAGAACCGGCGTGATGTCGACGCGCCGCCGTGGAGCTGGTGGAAGGTTCCCTCGCCGAGCAACACGATGAGTCGTGCCTCTTCGAGCGCGCACGCGCGCTGGAACAGGTCGTGGTTGGCGAGTCCGCCACCGGGGAGCGCGAACGCTTCGTCGAGACCGCCGAGCTCGGCCCAGCTCTCGCGCCGCATGAACAGGCTGTTGCTCTCACCCATCGGTCCGAACACGCCCCGGCCCGAGGAGCCGGAGAGCGTGCTTCGGGCGAACAGCCGGTAGCCGTCGATCTCCCACTCGGACTCGGCGAGCAACGTGTCCTCGACGGACTGGTCGTAGCCGGCTTCCGCCGCCCGCATGTGCGTGACTGGACCGAGGTGCCATGCCGGTGTCGTGATCACCGGCCGTGCCGCGAGGCGTGCAGCCAGAAGTGCCGTGGCGAGCAGACCCGGCGACGCGAGGCGCGCCCCGTCGATCAGGAGGCCGACGAGCTCCGCCCGTGCGACCTCCAGCCCGCGGTTCGCGGCGACGACCGGCGAGGCTGGCGCATCGTCGATCCGCAGGGCGCGCAAGCTGGCCGGGAAACCCCGACAGGATCGACGCGTCGAGTGGTCGTGGAGATCCGTTGTCGACGACGATGAGCTCGTAGTCGTCGGCCGCGATGTCTCGTTGGCGGCCCGGACTCAACGATTCCAGAGTGCGCGGCAACTCCCGAGCCATGTCGTAGACAACGACGACCACACTCATCGCCGGTGTCGGGCCCTCCGGGGAGCGCATCGCGTCCGAACGGGGTGCTAGCCGTCGGCCGGCAGGTGTTGGCGATCCGGCTCGACTTCGAGCGTGCCGGCGTCGAGCGCGCGGCGGAAGAAGTCGCTGCGACTCGAGATGTCTGCGAGGGGGGCGAGTGCCTCGATCTCGCCGTCGCGCAGGACCAGCACGCGATCGCAGATGCTGAGCGTCGAGAGGCGGTGAGCGATGATCATGACGAGCGCGTGGCCGCGCAAGGACTCGAGCGTCGTCTGGATGACGGCCTCGGAGTGGAGGTCGAGGGCGCTCGTCGGCTCGTCGAGGACGAGAACCTGCGCACCGCGAGCGAGCGCTCGTGCGATTCCGATCCGCTGGATCTGGCCGCCCGAGAGGTCGTGGAGCGCGGGACCGATCAAGGTGTCGTAGCCCTGTTCGAGCGTCTCGATGACGCCCGCGACGTTCGCGGCCCGCGCCGCGTTCTCGACGTCCTCACGTGAGATCGTCTCGTCGAGGAACGCGATGTTGTCGTGCACGGTCGCGTGGATCAGGTGCGGGTCCTGGGGGACGAGCGAGACGTGCCGGTACCACGAAGCAAGCGTGTAGTCGTTCGCCGGTGTGCGATTGACGGTCACGACGCCGCGGGTCGGCTCCCGCAGGCGGAGAATCAGTTGCGAGAGGGTCGACTTCCCGCTCCCGGACGGACCGACGACGCCGACGATCTCGCCGACGTTGAACGCCACGGAGATGCCGGTGAGCGCCTCGACGTCACCGCCGTAGCTGTAGCCGACGTCGTCGAGCTCGAGGCTGTGGACGGCCTCGAGGGTCAGGGAGCCGTCGCGGGTCTGGTGCGCGCTGTACGTCGTGAGCGCCTCGTCGAGCCGGTCGACGTAGGGGATCGAGTCGACGATGTTCTGGTAGGCGACTTGGAGTTGCTGACCGAAGGTCAAGCTCCGAAGCAGGAGCAGCATGACGCCGCCGAACACGGCGAGGTCGAGCGACTTCAGCGCGGCCGCGGCGGCGAGTGCACCGACGATGAGCAACAACCCGAGGTACTGATACGTGGGCGTCGCCGCTCCGGAGACGAACGCCGATCGCTTCCGCAACGCGGCGGCCTGCCGCGACGTGTCCGTGAGCTGCGCGCCGAGGGGACCGAGCGCGTCGAAGACGCGGGCATCGCGCACGGTGCCGGTCGCCTCGGTGACGTCGCGGCCGTAGTCGACCAGGAGCTTCGACGAGGCGCGGCTGTAACGCTTCGTGCGGACCATCAACGGCCGCAGCACCACGGTCAAGACCGCGACGGCGGCGAGCATCGCGACGGCCGCCCGGTAGTCGAGGATCACCGCGCCGACGACGAAGAGCGAGATGGTGATCACGGCTTCGAGGGCGTTGACGAGCGACCCGAGGGCCGACGAGCCGCGATTCACGTACGTGGTGAGCGTGCCGAGCGTCCCCTGCCGCTCCAGCGTCTGGGTGGGGTAGTCGGCGGTGAGGTACTTGCTGATGACGTGCTCGCGCACGCCGAACTCCCACTGCGCCATCACCCGGGCGCGCTCCCAGGCGATCCAGAGATCGAGGATTGCCGCGACCACGACCGCCAGCGCGGCCAGGCCGGCGAGTTCCCCGGCCCCGGCCGTGAGGCTCACCGGACCGAGCCGCCCGGAGTAACTCGACTGGTTGTCGGCGATCGCCTTGGCCAGTGGCACGATGATGATGAGCGACACGGCCTGGAACTGCGCGGAAACGAGGGCAACGACGCCCAGTCGAACGATGCTGCCGCGCTGGTCCCGGAAGTACCGGAACGTACCCAGGAATCGTCCCCGCTTCACTCAGGCCCCCCGCCTGGATGGTCCGTCACTGCTCGCGTCCGCCGGGGGAGCCCCTGGCGTGCGTGCGCCACGACGGCTGAGGCTAGTTGATCGCGCGGAGCGCGGTCGACGTCCCCGGCAACGAGCGCGACGGCTCGGCCGTCGATCAAGGACCCGACGGGCACCTGTCGTCCGCAACCGCGTGGAGCAGGTCGGTCCATGCATGCGCGCTTGCCTCCATGCTGAAGCTGCGCTCGCAGCGAGCGCGAGCTTCGCGACCGAACCGTTCCCTGAGCGCGGGGTCTTCGAGGAGTGCTCGTGTCGCCCGTCGCAACTCGTCGTGGTCCTCGACTGCGACGACGAACCCCGTGCGCCCGTGTTCGACGACGTCACGCGCACCTGGGACGTCGGTCGTCACGACCGGGAGGCCCGCGAGACCCGCCTCGATCAGGACGCCCGGCATTCCTTCTCCCTCCGCCACGCTGGTGAACACGAAGATGTCGATGTCACGCAGCAGGGCCGGGACGTCGTCGACGTTGCCGAGGACGTCGATGTCCGCCGTCCGCCCGATCTCGCGGACCTCTGCGAGGAGCGGACCGCTCCCTGCCATCGACGCCCGGACCGCGACGCCGGTCGACCGCAGGTCCCGCACCAGGTCGACGAAGAGCAGCGGCCGCTTGGACGCGGTCAGATGCCCCACGAAGCCGATCCGCACTGGCTGGCTGCTCGTGCCGTGTCGGCGCGGCGAGAAGACGGCGGGATCACGACCGTTGGGAATGACGCGGACCCGATCGGCGCGGGCGCCGAAGTCCCTCGCCTCGGCGGCACATGCTTCGGACACGCCGGCGATCGTGCCGGCTCGTCCGACCAGCCGGCGCTGCAGCCATTGCCGGGCCCCGCCGAGGCCGGAGCCCGTGATGCCGATCTTGTAGTAGATCAGGCGGCGCCCGCCTGCTCCGGCGGCGACGGCGTACTTCAGGGACTCGCCGCCGTGAGCCACGACGACCGCCGGACGCTCGCGGCGGAGCGTGCGCCGCAGCCGGGCCGCCGCGCGAGGGTCGAACCCCGCCCGGCGCGGGAATCCCGACGGGACTCCGAGGGTCATGTCGGGTTCGAGCACACCCTCGCTGCCGTCGAACAGGGTCATCGTTCGGTGCACCATCGACGCGCCGTCGAGAGCGAGACGGAGGTCGTGCGCGTACCGCTGCGCGCCGCGCGCGAGATCCGCCGGCAGGATGTGCAAGACCGTGGTCACCCGCGCGGAGTCTGGGTCAACGAATGCCTCCCGGGCAAGGGCGAGCGGGTGACGCGGCCGCCGTCGTATCCCGCAAGGAGCCGCTACCCTTGTTGCAGCCGAGGAGAGTGTGCGCAGGATGGCCGACCGTGGCGCGATTCTCGTGCTGCCGACGAGCACGATTGGACAGCAAGGTCCTGTCGCCGCTTGGTTGAGCACCGCGGGCTGGGCGAGTGCGGTGCAGCGCGTGCTCGGAGAGGCATGGATCGCGACGACCGCCGGCATCGTCAATCCGCAGGAGGTCCGCCGCCGCGGTTCGCTCCCCGCGCTGTCGGCCGGCGCGGCACCGTCGTGGCGTCGTCGTATCCCCACCCCGGTGAAGACGGCCCTCAAGGACGCCCGCGAGTGGGGTCGCGCGAAGCGCTTCCGCATCGACCCGGCCGGTCCGTGGCAGGGTCGCGATCTCGCGTTCGTCTGGCAGCGCCACGAGCTGTTCCACACGGCGGGCCTTCGACTGGCCCGCACGCTCGGAGTTCCCTCGGTGCTGTTCGTGCCCGCGACCCGCGTCTGGGAGGCCGCGGAGTGGGGCATCGTGCGAAGGGGATGGAGCAGCTGGCTCGAAGCGCGCGGCGAGCGTCCCGCGCTGCACGCCGCCGATCTCGTCGCGTGCGGCTCCGACCGAGTGGCCCAGGAAGTGAGCCGCCTCGGTGTCGCCGACGACCGGATTCTCGTCACTCCGAGCGGGGTCGACCTCAAGCTCTTCGGGAAGCGGCAGGACTCCGGACCGCTGCGCAAGCGGCTCGGGTTGGAGGATCGTCTCGTCGTCGGATGGGTCGGGAGCTTCCGCCGGTTCCACGCGCTCGACGTCGCGGTCGAGGCCGCGGCGCGGGTCAGCGGCATCGCGTTGCTCCTCGTCGGTGACGGGCCGGAGCGCGGCCGCGTCGAGGCGCTCGCCCGCAAGCGCGGTGATAAGGTCGTGACGACGGGGACGGTGCCGTACGGCGAGCTTCCGGACTACCTCGCCGCGATGGACGTCGGCCTCGTGCTCGCGTCGGTCGGCCAGACCTTCCACTACTCGCCGTTGAAGCTCGCCGAGTACCTGGCCGCCGGAGTGCCGGTGCTCGCGCCACGGGTGCCGCCGATCGCGGCCCGCCTCGCAGACGGCGTGGCCGCAATGCTCGTCCCGCCCGGCGACGTGACCGCGCTCGCGGCGGCGCTGGAACGACTCCGCGACGACCCTGCGCTGCGCAAGGAACTGGCCAGCAAGGCGCACTCCGCGGCAAGCCAGTGGTCGTGGGATCACCAGGTCGAGCGGATCCTCGCCGCGCTCGGGTGACGCTCAGCGGTCGCGCGCGGCGGCCTCGATCACCCGTGTGTCTCCGGGCGGTTCCGAGTCGCTCGAGCCGCTCGTGATGCTCGAGATGCGCGCCCGGCGACGACGGTCGAGGGCCGGGTCGACCGCGACCAGGACGAACACCGCGGGGAGCACGAGCGACCGCTGCCGGACGAGCAGGCCGAAGTTCGCGAAGGACGCGAAGGCGATCGCGTACAGCGCCGTCAGCACCCAGCAGAGCATCAGGAATGGTGCTTCTCGTGAACGCGAGAGGGCGACGCGCAACGACGCGAACCGCCACACGAGCAAGAAGCCCAGCGCGGTTCCCTCGAGCGCCGCGAGGATCTGCAGCCCACCTCCGGCCTCCCACGGGAACGGCCGGACGAGCACGGTGACCGCGTCCCTCGGGAGATAGATCGGGTTGAGGGAGTTGTTGCCGTTGTTGAAATGCGAACCGCCCTGGTCGCTGCGAGTCGTCTGCTGATCGAGCTCTCCCTGGATCGATGATGGGGACAGGGCGTTGATGCCGAGGAACTTCGCGCCCTGCCCGATCGCGAACGCGACCAGGAACGCGACGACGATGATCCCGAGGGGTCGCGAGAGCAGTCCGGCTCTTCGCCCCTCACGGCGGACCCGGCCGGCCAGGTACGCGGCTCCCGCGCCGACTGCGACGAGTGCGAGCAGGTGCGGGCGGACGACCCAGAGCAGCCAGCCACCGCTGAGGGTGATGAGCAGGCCGGTGAGCAAGTGCTGACGGAGCAGGTACGACGCGCCGAGCGCGACGACACCGAGCCCGAACTGCATCAGCGCTTCCTTCCCGACCAGTGCCGGCCAGAACAGAATGCTGGGCGCGAACAGGACCAACGCGAGGTACATGCGGGGGTTCACGATCGGGACCGCGTCGACGGTCGCGCGGTACCAGAAGTACGACCCCAAGAGCGCAAGCAGTCCGAAGACGAATGTTCCCGTGAGCAGGTTCGATCCGAACACGTAGTACACGACGCCGGTGAACCAACGGATGAAGTTCGTCTCGCGCAGGTTCGACAGCACCGGTACCTTGCCGCCGGTCGCCCACGCGTGTGCGAACTCTCGGCCGTACTGGTCGTAGCCGGTCGCGTCGCCTTGACCGTTGTACGTCACGACGAGGTTGTAGTAGCGAAGGTACGACGCCGCGATCTTGGCGACCGTCCCGATGATGAGCCAACGTCCGATCCACGGCTCGGCCGGGTGCACCCGCGCCATGCGGCGGGCCGCGGCGACGCTGAGGAGCAGCGCAGCGACCGGGACGAGGAACGGGCCCTCTCGCGTCGCGCCGACTTGCGCGCACAACACCACGACGCCGAGAGCGATCATGCCGAGGACGAAGAAGCCGACACCGGATCGAAGGCTGGTCTGCACGATCTCGAGGCGCGACGGCGCCGCCCCAGCGTCGCCGGGGTCGGGGCCGGCTCGCGGCCCGTCGCCGTCGCCGTCGCCGTCGCCGGGTGGCCGCGCGCCGGGAGGCGCAGCCGCAGGGGGCGCCGTGCCCATCTGTCGGTACATCCACCACGCCCGTCCCGGGACCGAGGGGTCGACGATGCCGACGGGAACGCGCCTCGGCGGCGCGATTTCGTGGGGCTCGACGCCGTTCGGGCGGCGTTCGGTCCCAGTCCCGGCCGCCGGCGGGTCCGGGACTCGCTCGGGTGCCTGCTCGCGGCGGGTGGTCGCGGCCTCGAACGCTTGACTCGTCGTGTCCCCACCGAAGAGAGCGTCGCCGGCACGGTTGCCGCGCGCTGCCGGCGCCGAGTCGGGAGCGGCGGACGCTGGATCAGCCAGGAGGTCGATTCCGGTTCCGGACTCGCTGCGTGGCTCGGCTTCGGGCGGTCCGACCGGCATCGCGCCGGAGGCGATACCAGAGCGCGCCGCGGCGCGGGGCGCGACCTTGGTGTCGGGCGTGTCCTCGACGGGTGTCGGGTCGCGAAGATCCGTGGCCGCAGTCGGCGGACGGCTCCGGCGCGTGCGGACGCGCGTGCGTGGCTCCGCTCGCGCGGGACGCGGTGGTCGCGCCCGCAAGATCGTGCGGCTGGCGAGGCCCGGCCACCGAACCCGCCGGTGCGTCGTGCTCGAGGGGAGGTAGTCGTCGGACGGGGTCCAGCCTCGCCCGAGGAGCATGACCGCGAACGCGTCCCAAACCTCCGGATCGTCATCCTGGATGATCGAGACGTTGTTCTCGAACAGCCCGAACCGCGCGGCGACGGCGCGACCGGTGCGAGTGTCGGGTGCCGCGATCCAGTTCGCATGCAGGTTCCGGCTGAGCCGTGACGAGCGGCGCCGCGACCGGCCCGCGCGGAAGACCAAAGGCGGTCCGCCTTCGAGCAGCGACTGGCTGACGATCAGCGCGGGGATCCCGTGTGCGACCACGAGCGCGGCCGATCGCAGGTTTCGGGGCCGACGGCGCCACGTGACCACCTCGTGGCGGATCGACCCGTCGGCCGAGACCCAGCCGTCGCGGGGCTCGGCCGTCCGGCGCGAGACGAGGTGCAGAACCAGAGCTGGCTCCACGAGCGAAGTCAGGTCTTCCGGGTGACCATCGCGATGCCGAAGGGTGTGGCGCCCGCGAGCTTCAGACGCGCGGCGGCCTCCTTCGCGTCGACTTCGGCGACCTCACCGCTCTCGATGGCCCACAGCACGCTGCGCGTCGTCCACGCGAAGATCGTCGCGCTCGGATTCTCGAGGAGCGACGGTCCGGCGACCACGGTGATGTCGACACCGTTCGTCGCGAGCGCCTCGAGCAGCGGGCGCAAACCGTCGAGCTGGAGCTCGCGACCGTCGATTCCCGGTGGGAGCACCAGCAGGTTGTTCGAGCCGGTCTTGACGAGCGAGCGTGCGAGGCCGCCGTTGAGCCGCCCCTCGTGCGCGAATTCGAGCAGTTCGGGGAACGCCAGGCCGGTCGTCGCGGCAGCGTCGCTGGTGCTCTCGCTGGTGCTCTCGCTGGTGCTCTCGCCGTTGCCCTTTGCGTCTGCCTTGGCGTCGCCCGAGTTGGCACCGGCCGGGACGAACCACGACTGGCGGGCCTCGGTGCCGATCAACACGACCCGCAGCCCGAGACCGGCGAGTGCCGAGGCGAAGTTCGCCGCCACGGCGTCCTGGGTCGTCCCCGTCGGGGAGGTGACCACGATCGCCTGCGGGAGCCGATCCGTGGCGATGCTCGTCGCGGCGAGGGCGCGGTACGCGGCCTCGAGCGGGGTGCCGGGCGCAGCGATGCGCTGCTGCTGGCGGCGCGGTACGGCGGGGATCGCCGCCATGACCGGTTGCGTCGAGGGCTCCGGCCGCGGCCTTCGACGGTGCGGATCGAACGATCGAGGCGATCGAGGAGGATCGGCACGGCGAGCGCAAGGAGGAGGCGGCTGCCGAGGAATGCCGCCGACGGGGACAGCGGCGAGTGGGACTTCCCCGCAGATCTGGGTCGCGCCTAGAACTGGAGGACTTGCGTGTAGCTCGGACGGGACCAGCGTGTTGATCGTGTCCCGCGCGTAGGTCGTTCTGGCGCTGCCGCGATCTCGAGAGGAGCTGCGTTGCCTGGCGCCACGAGGACGACGGTCGTGAAAGGCGTCGCGCGGCGACGAGCGGGGTGCTCGTCGTCGGCGGGGGTCGTGGACGGTCGGTGCCGTGAGTCGACTGGTAGAGGGCGGGGTCGGCCTTCTGCAAGGACGTCGTTCGTCGAATCGAGCTTGTGCGTGATCGGCACCAGGGAGCGCGTGCAGCGCCGCATTGGCCCCGCTCCTCGATTGCGTTCACGACCGATTGCTGTCGGGCCTCGACGAAAGCGGCCTGAAGGAGTGCGCGACGTGGGTGGCGGTGCCTCGTCGGAGCCGTCACGACGAGCGTGACGTGTCTCCGGTATCGTTGACGAGTCGCGCCGAACTGAATGCCCCTCGGCTTCGTGGAGTTGATCTTCGCCGAGGTCCAGCGCCTGCTTCTCGGTGGTGCCTTGACCGCCTGGCCGTCGGACGTGAGCAGCGACGGCGGCACGCCGCAGGACGGTCTCCCTTGCTGCGATGGCCGGGATCAGGACGTCTGACGGTGACTCCGGTAGCGAGCTGGCCGGCAAGCACCTGCTTGCGCGTGACGAGGTACGCGGCGAGCCCGATCGTCGCCGAGCACGAGCGAGGCGACGGAGACACGCCAGTGGGTACGGATGGATTTGACAACGTCGGCCAGGTCCACGATCTCTGCCTCGGTTTTCTCGTCAGGATCGAGCGTGTGAACTGGTCAGGACCCCGGTTGCGGTGGGCGTCATGTCGTTCCGCGTCCCTGAGCAGGCAAGGCGGAGATTATATCCCAACGTCACCGCGGTCCGTGCGTCACCCCATCCGAAACGGCGACGCTCCGTGGCAATAGGAAGCCATCCATTCCCGGCAACGCTCCGTGGTGATCCTGGCCGACCTCCGGCAACGCCCGCGGGATGGTTGCATGGGCGGGAAGGGCGGCACTAGACACGCCCGATCACGGTGGGCTCACACGCGGAACTGGAGCAGCGCATGGTTGACGAGGGGCCGAGCGAGTCGGGCGAGAACGACGACGAGGAGGAGCAGGGAGAGCCGTCGCCACTGGGAGCGGCCACTCCGCTGGCGGTGACCCGCCAGTCGCGTCGCCGGTGCGCCGAGAGCAGCGCATGCCCGGCGGGGACGGGGAGGCGGCGGCCCGACGCCGGGCTCGCCCGTGGTCGAGCGCTCGCCCGCGACGCGTTCGGGTTCGGGACCCGGGTCCTGATCGTCATCGGGGTGATCCTGCTCCTCGCATTCGGTCCCGCGTTCGTCTCCGGCTTCAAGAAGACGCCGAAGAACATGATCGGGATCAGCTACGGCGGTGGGCCCTTCGAGTCGGCGCATTACCAGCGCGTCGTGAAGCCCGGTTCGTCGCTGTTCTTCAACGGTTGGTTCGACCCGCTGTACCTGTACCCGGCCGACCAGCAGAACTACATCATCTCGTTGAGCCCGCGCGTCGGCGCGGTGCGAGGGGCCGACAAGATCATCGCCCCGACCTCCGACCGCGTGCTGATGACCTACCAGGTCGCGGTGTACTTCAAGCTGAACACCGACCTGCTGCGCGCCTTCCACGAGCAGTTGGGTCTGCAGTATCGGGCCTACACGTCGAGGGGCTGGAACAACCTGGTGCAGGACACGTTCCGGCAGCAGATCGAGAACGCGGTCCAGGAGCAGACCCGTCGCTACACCGTCGCCGACCTCTACGGGAACTCGAAACTGCTGACCGAGCTCCAGACCAACGTGCAGAAGTCGCTCGCCACCCGTCTCGTCGCCGCGCTCGGTGAGCCGTACTTCTGCTCGCCGACCTTCCGCACCGGCGGCCCGTGCGACCCGCCGACATTCATCGTGAAGCAGATCGACATTCCGACGAACGTGGCGAACGCCTTCGTCTCGCAGCGGACGGCCGAGATCCAGATCCAGGCGCGCAAGGCGGAGGCCGACGGCATCAAGGCACTGAACGCGCAGCTGTCGATCGCCGGCATGAACTACGTGCTGTTGAAGGCGATCGAGTCGGGCTCGATCAACTTCTGGGTCATCCCCGACGGCACCGGGCTGACCGTCAACGGCCCGAACGG
>CAVXFZ010000016.1:0-296303 GCA_963761175.1 uncultured Actinomycetes bacterium
AACAACACAGGTCAATGGGCATTGTCCGCTCGTTCAGCGGCGTCCTGGTCACAGATTGGTCACAACTGCGGGCGGTTGGCGGAGGATCCCTTGGACGCCGAAGCCCCTGAGAAGCGCGAAGGTATGGCGCTCACCGAAGGTGTTCCCTCGTGGCTGCGTGGGACACTGCTCGACTGGCTCGCCGGGCAGTGTCAATTCGAGATTGTCGGGCTCGGAAGCTTCGAGCCGGACTTCGACCGCATTCGGGAAGTTGAGCGCCGAGTACAACTCCAACCCGGCCTCGTTGGGTACGGCACGCAGTTGCTGGCGGCGCTAGTGGACGCGCTCGCGGACGACGAGCAGCGACTGCTCCAGGCTATAGACGTCGCTCTCGGCTGGTTCGCGCCCGAGGAGCAGATCGGCCATGACTCGATGCGGTCGCTCGAGGATCTCGCAACCGCATTCGAGCAAGCTGGGTCAGCTTGGCAAGTCGCTCATGTGCCTACGGTGGGTTGGAGGCTGCAGCGTCGGGTCGATAAGACGCCTCATGCTGTCTGGCTGCACTTTCCGCAACATTTGCGTCTGAATTCGGACCCGGTACCTCGGGCCATGTATTCGCCGTGGACGTACCACCCCGGGTAGGCGACCGGAGCGCCTTCGATGCGGGCCGCGCGCACCTGCGAGAAGCCTTTGTCGAGGTAGAAGACGGCTCCGATGCGGTTGTCTCGCCTTGCAAGGTTCGAGACGTGGACCAGCCCGTTCACCCAGACGTGCTTCACGACCTCGTCTGCGATCGCCGGCAGGAACGCGTGCGCGCCTGTGTGTCGCACAGGGACGTCCTCGCGCGTCGGGTCGGTGTTGCCTATCGGGTAGGCGTCGACCTAGGTGTGAAGCACGACGCGAGTGTCGTTGTTGTCGCGCACGCGGACGGGACCGGTGATGGCAGGCGAGTCGTTGTCGATCGGCTCGACGCGTTCGTGCCTCGCCGCGACGCGTCGGTCGACCTGCGGGTTGTCGAAGAGGCGATCCGTCAGGCGTCGCGCGCGTACAACAGGGCGCGAGAACACGAACGGGCTCTTACGTCAGTATTTCCCGAAGGGCACCGACCTGTCGCGCTGGAACGCAGACGAGATCGCAGCCGTCGCAGCAGCGCTGAACGCGAGATCCCGCAAGACGCTCACGTGGAAGACCCGCGCCGAGGCACTCAACGAACACCTACGCTCTGTCCAACAAGTCGGCGTTGCGACGACCGATTGAACCCGGAGAGTTCACGAGCGTGGTCTACGGCGAACGACTCGCCGAACTCGGCGTCGTGCCGTCCATCGGTTCAGTCGGCGACTCCTATGACAACGCGCTGGCCGAGACCGTCAACGGCGCGTACAAGACCGAACTCATCCGCGGGCCCAGCCAACGCCCGTGGAAGACGGTCGAGGACATCGAGCTCGCGACGCTCGGTTGGGTGCACTGGCACAACACCGAGCGTCTCCACGTCTACCTCGGTGACGTGTCGCCGACCGAGTTCGAAGCCGCGTTCTACGCTGCGCTCGCGACCACCGCGAGACGGTTCGACGCCAATCGCCCGAGCCTCCACCAGACCCGGGGCGACCCAGAGGGCTACTTGCGCGCGCCCGGCGCGGGATGCTGAGACGTCTGGACGTTAGAAGGCGAAGATTCCGCCGTCGCGGGCTAAGAGGTAGTAGCCGCGGCCGCTTGGAGTAGCTGCCATGCCGACGATCGGCTCGTTCAAATGGATAGCGCCCGTGGATCCGTAGAAGGTCGCGTCGCCGAACGCGAAGATGCCTCCGTCGGAAGCGACGAGCCAGTAGCCGTTTCCGCTGGGTGTTGCGGTCATGCCGACGATGGGCCGGCTGAGGTGCACAGCGCCGGTGGAGCCGTGGAAGGTCGCGTCGCCGAACGCGAAGATGCCTCCGTCGGAAGCGACGAGCCAGTAGCCGTTTCCGCTGGGTGTTGCGGTCATGCCGACGATGGGCCGGCTGAGGTGCACAGCGCCGGTGGAGCCGTGGAAGGTCGCGTCGCCGAACGCGAAGATGCCTCCGTCGGAAGCGACGAGCCAGTAGCCGTTTCCGCTGGGTGTTGCGGTCATGCCGACGATGGGCCGGCTGAGGTGCACAGCGCCGGTGGAGCCGTGGAAGGTCGCGTCGCCGAACGCGAAGATGCCTCCGTCGGAAGCGACGAGCCAGTAGCCGTTTCCGCTGGGTGTTGCGGTCATGCCGACGATGGGCTGGCTGAGGTGCAGAGCGCCGGTGGATCCGCGGAACGGGGCGTGATAGGAGAAGATCCCACCGTCGGCGGCCACGAGCCGGTATCCGCGGGTTGCGTTGTCGACCGCCATACCCACGACCGGTTGGTTCAGCTTGGTTCCACCGGCGGATCCCTGGAACACGGCGTCGCCTTCGGGCGGGCATGACGGGGCTTTCGGCAACGTGAGCGTGAAGTTCGCCGAGACTGAAAGGTGGCTCGTCTGGCCGGTCGTCGTGACGGTCAGTGTTTCGGGAGAGTCGGTGCAGTCCGAGTAGACGAACTCGGATCCTGTTCCTGTTGAGCTCACATGAAACGAAGCTGTTCGGAAGTTCGGGTCGGAGGCCGAGAGGGTTGCTAGCTCGTTGGAGGCGAAGCCGGTGAATGTGCATCTGGCTTCTCCCGCCGTTCCGCTGCCGATTTGAATGTTGTGCTTGTCGCACGAAATTGTTGGCGCCGCGGCCTCGGCTGGAGGTGCTGGGACCGCGCCAGCAATGACAGCGAATGAGCCGGCGAAAAGGACAACGCAGCCGGTAAGGGTCCGAACAGAACGCTTCGCCACGGTTTTCCTCTTCTACATCTCGGTCGCGACACACGGACGGGAATCATCGGATTCTTACGTCAGGGCGGCTGCGACGACGATATGGCGGTCGAAGCGATGAGGCAAGGGCGCGTTTCGCATGCCCGGCTTCAGTCTTGAACCCAGCCGGTTCTGTCGTTCCGCTTGCGTCGCCGGAATGAGAGGCGCTGGAAGTGTTTGCCAAGGTCCAGGGCTTCTAGAGTGGCCGGCTACCGAAATCGCGCTGCGATCTGGGAGCGATCGACCGTCTCGTCGACCTTGCGCTTGCCGGAGAGTTCGATCGTGTGAGTTCCCGCACGAGCCTGAGCACTTGCCCCCTTCGTTCCGTCGGCCATGCGCGGCGCGGTGCTGGCGTTCGTGGGAGACGCTGGCCCGCCGCGCGCTGACGGCTGCGGCCGAGACGCTGCCGACGGTCCAGCCGTGTGGCTCGACGAGGTCACCAGCCGCCGTCGCACGGTACGTCGCTCTGCGAGTGTCCAGCGAGTCGCGGAGGCCGGTGGGCGATGTCAATTGTCTGGCTTGTATCACTGTCGTTGCCGCTCGCTTGCGTAGCGGTGCCACGTAGGGTGGCCTCGGGAGGGGCTCCGACGGTGACGGTTTTCGGCTGAGCTTCGGGCTCGTGAAAGAGATCGTCGTCGGGGTCTCGCTCCCGAGCAGACCCGGTTGAGGGAATTGATGGGACGTTGTCGCGGGCGGGAGCCGCGCGGCGAGGTTCGCGGCATCGGATGACCCACAAGCGCGGGTGGCCTACGTGTCATCGGCGCGTGTGTTGGGCGGCGCGGGAGTAAGGCCGGACGGTCCGCTGGTGCGCGCTCGAGGGCTCTCCCGTGTCCCTGATGGTGCGCGGTGACGGCGAGCTCTGCGAGAGGAACCGGCGTCGCGCTGGCAAGGAAGGAGAGCCCTCGAATGCATGACGAGGGTAGTGCTGTCGCGGTCGGGATCGACGCGGCGGTGGTGGCGAACCATCACATCGTGGTGCGCCGCGCGGTGGCGGGCGAAGCGGGTGTCGTGATCGAGGACTTCACGGCGGCGCCGAGCTTGTCGGGCCTGGCGACGTTGACGAAACGACTGGGCGCGTACCCGGGTGTGATGGCGGTCGCGGAACCGACGTCGATGACATGGTTGCCGTTGTCGATCGCGCTCGGCGACGCGGGCTGCAGGCTCGCGTTGGTCGGCAACCGGCACTCGGCGCGGTTGCGGTCCGCGTTGGCAGGCAAGAACAAGTCGGACCCCATCGACGCCGGTGTGTTGTCGCGTGCGGGTGAGTTCTTCGAGCTCGAACCGGCGCGGATCCCGGACGCGACGGAACTTGCGTTGCGGCGCGCTGCGCAGCGACGCGGCAAGGCGATCACCGACGCGAACCGCAGCCTGCGCCGGCTGATCTCGCTGGCCCGGTGGGCGTTCCCCGACCTGTGGAACGCGTTCGCAGGCTCTCGGCCGACGGCCTTGGCGGTCCTGGAGCGGTGGCCGCACCTGCGGTCGTTGCAACGCGCCCGGGTCGGCACGATCACCGAGGTCGTCGCCGCGCACACCCGTGCGGTCACCAACGTCGAGACCCGCGCGGAACGGATCCGGTCCAGCGCGGGCGCTTGGGCCGAGTTCTGGGACGGGCATCTCGACCTCGACGCGCTCGCGTGGGAGACCACCGAACTGCTGGACGACCTGCATGCCGCCGACGCACGCGTCGAGCGTGCCGGCGAACAGGCCCGCATCTTGTGGGAGCGGCTCTGGGGCGACGACGAGCTGCTGCTGTCGGTGCCGGGCATGGGCCCGATCGTCGCGCCGACCGTGCGCGCGTTCCTCGCCGACTGCCGCCAGTTCGACGACGCGAAGCAGGCACAGTCGTTCGTCGGGTTGAACCCGTCGAACTGGTCGAGCGGACAGATGAGCTCGCCGTCGCGTGCGATCACCAAGGAAGGCCCGCCGGCGTTGCGGCTCGCGTTCTATCAAGCCGCGAACGTCGCCCGGTCGCATGACCCGCAACTCGCTGAGTTCTATCGCCGGTTGATGGTCGAACGCGGCCACTGCCACACCAAGGCGAACTGCGCCGTCGCCCGCAAGCTCGTCGCCCGGACCTGGGCGACGTTGCACACCGGCACGCCCTACCAACTGCGCGACCTCGACGGCACACCGATGACGCGTCGCGCCGCGACCAAGCTCGCAGCGACGCTCGCCGTGCCCGACGACGTCCGCCGTCGCAGCCGCGCGCAATCCGCCGCGACGCATCGAGCACGCCTCACCCGATAACGACAACACGCGCCGCCCCGGTCAGCCCCGCGGCGCGGGGCCGACCGCGCGCGCCCGCGCACGGTGACCAAGAAATGTGTTGACAACCGTTAGGGAATCTCTACGCGAGTGAGTGGGGAGCGCGGGTTCGGATGCGTGGCGGGTGTGGCCGTGTCGGCCAGGTGACACCGCCGGCGTGGAGGAGTACGCGCAGTCGGGACTCCACTGGCCGCGGCGCCGCTACCGTCGTCTCATCGGTCACTGTCTGTCCTTCCGGCCAGACTCCGCCCGAGCAGAACCCAGCATGTCAGGCCAGAGCAGTTACACCGTTCATCTGACAGTCCCCGCGTAGAGCCGCCAAACTGATCCCGGCCGGAACCATTCGCGGGTGGTCACAAGGTGGTCACGAACTGCTTCGGACGCGCCGACACGATCAAGCATAAGGTCTCGACGTTCACAAAATTGACCTGCGCAGATGCGACGTGGCGGTACCACGCGCGACTGGCCGGAGCTCGAGTCTCTCCCCCGGAGCCACGCGAGAATCTCCCGCAGCGCCCCTCCTGGCGGTGTGTGGGGCGCGCTCGGGAGCGACGGCGATCAACGGAGATGGACGACCAGTTGCCCCACTACGAGATCGTCCCCGACCGTTCGCGCGTGTCGATCGCGGTGCAGTCAGGCATTCATCGCGTCGAGGTCACGACCGACCAGGTCGTCGGCTGGCTCGACCTCGACCCCGTGCCCGACGCGCAACGAGCGCTCGGATCGGCGATGCCGGCCGGCCGATTGTCGGTTCCCGTCGACGCGCTGAAGTCGGGGAACCCGTTGGAGGATCGCGAGCTGCGGCGCCGGATCGACGTGCGTCGCTTCCCGACGATCGAGGCCGCGCTCGGCGACATGCGCAAGGCCGATGACGGCGACGGCTATTCGGTGCGCGGCGAGGTGACGTGCCGCGGCGTGACCCACACCTACGAGGGCGAGGTCACGGTCGAGCGACTCGACGCCACCACGATCAGCCTCGCGGGGGAGTCGACCTTCGACGTGCGCGACTTCGGACTGCAACCCCCGAGACTGCTGATGTTCCGCGTCGCACCGGAGGTGCGGGTCCGGCTCGCGGTCGTCGCCCGCAGCGGGTGAGCCGCGCCGCGCCGTCGCGTCGGGCCGAAGGCGCCCGACGAATCCGGATGGGTCTCGGCTGCGAACAGGTACGATCACGTCGGCCGGGGGGCTTGGGCGGGCCGAAAGGGGTCCTTCATGAGGCGGAGTCGCGGGTGGCGACCGAGGATCGCGCTCGGCTCCGGGCCGCCATGACGAGCGACGCGCCCTCCGCGGCGACCGAGCAGACGCAACGCCGGTCGCGCATCGCATGCCTTCCCGACGGGCGCCGCCTCGGGTATGCCGAGTGGGGTGCGGCCGACGGCTGGCCGCTGCTCTTCTTCCACGGGACGCCGTCGAGCCGGCTCGGGCTCGACTTCGCGGAACCGAGCGCGACGGCGGCCGGCGCGCGGCTGCTCTCGATCGACCGTCCCGGGCACGGCCTCTCCGACTTCGCGCCCGGGCGCACGTTGCTCGACTGGCCGCGCGACGTCGACGCGTTCGCCGACGTGCTCGGCCTCGACCGCTTCGCGGTGAGCGGATGGTCGGGCGGCGGACCGTACGTGCTCGCCTGCGCGGTGGCGCTGCCCGATCGGGTCACCGGTGCGGGAGTGCTGAGTGGATGCGGCCCGCTCGACACGGCGGAGTTGCGCCGCGGGACGAACAGCCTCGATCGCGTGATGCTCGCGACGAGCGGCCGCGCACCGTGGCTCGCGCGGGTGCTGTTGCGACCGGTCGTCAACGTGTCGCGCCGCGCGCCGCACCTCGCGGTGAAGAGCCTGGAGAAGGATCTCTCCGCGCGCGACCTCGAAGCGTTCGAACGGTTCACGCCCGAGCACGACCGTGCGATGCAGTTCTTCCTCGAGGCGTTCCGCACCGGAACTCGTGGCGTGGTCGACGACTACCGCGTGCTCGCCGAACCCTGGGACTTCGAACCCGAATCCATTCGGATTCCCGTGCACTTCTGGCACGGCGACGCCGACCGCATGGCCGCGGCCGCCGACGCGAAGGCGGTCGCCGACCGCATCCCGGAAGCGACGTTCACGCTCTTCCCGGGCGAGGGGCACATGCTGCTCGTCGACCACATCGCCGAGGTCGTCGCCACCCTCGCCCCCTGATCGCGCCCGCCCGGGCCCGTAGCTCAGTGGCCGTCCCCAGGGTTCGCGGCTCGATCTCGACTGGACTCCCACTGGCGCCGGAACGCCTCCACCTCATGCGGTCGGTAGAAGTGGCGCACGAGGCGGGAGCGATAGGCCTCATCGAAGGTCTGTGACGAAAGCGGCGAGTCGGAGAGAACCGCGGCGTAGAGATCTCCGTATCCCTTCGTCGACCCGACGTTCTCGGTCGCCATTTCCAGGGCGTCCGACAATCCGAGGAATTCTCGGAGTGCGGCGGGCGCGATCTGCATGCTCTCGTAGCGGAGAACGAGGACGCGAGCGTTCGGGGCCTCGATGATCTGGTAGCCGCGGGAGTGGTCGAATGGACACGCGTACACGTCGATACCAGTCACAGGCTCGAACTCGGTTTCGAACCAGTTCAGCGCGCGCGGGATTTCGGTCAGTCGCGCGTACCGCTCGAGTTCGCCGCGCATCACTGCAGGATCCCGCGAGCGCGCCATCCGTTCCGCGGATTGGAAGAAGTCGGAGACCGCCCGCGCGATCGGGTCACGCACGACCGTGATGATCGTCCATGGATCCCTTGGCGTCGGCAGATGACTACTCAGGTAGAAGCCATCGAAGAGGTGCCGAGGTCGCGCGTCCAGGTCGGTCTTCCGGTAGTAGTGCTCGGCCACCTTCAGGGATTCGGGCAGGACCATGTGGGTCTTCAGGACGGGGTTCGGAACGCGCGACAGCAGCGCGTGGTAGATCGCAGTCGTGGCCGTCTTGCTCATCGCGAAGATGACGATGGGCGTGCCGCGCTGACGTTCGAGCCGTCTGATGATGCGGTACTTCGTCAACCGGTAACTGCGGCGCGCCGCCCGCCGTGCCAACTCTCGCACCGGTCCGCCCACCTGCCCTCCTGTACGAGACGCGACGCGACGCAGAAACCCGCGTCCGCCCTGCGGCTCCCATGAGTACAGGGTGGTGACTTCGTTCCGTCAAGCTCGCGAAAGCTCCGCGAGGGCAGGCCCGAGAACTCATGCCCAGCCCTGTGCTGGAGGCCGGAACCGCCGCTCGAGCGGGCACCCGCAGTTCGTCGGCCCGCGGTAAGTTGCGCGTCCGTTCGAGGCTGAGGCCGAGTGGCCTCTGACCTGCGGAGACGCGGGCCCGTAGCTCAGTGGTCAGAGCAGGGGACTCATAATCCCTCGGTCGCTGGTTCGATCCCAGCCGGGCCCACGCTGACGCTCACCGCGCGCGAGATCCGTCTCGAAGGTCAACGGCTCCTGATCATCGCGGTCGTGGAGTAGACGAGTTCGGGATCGCCCTCGTCGAGCCCGACCAGTTCTCCACTCGGCGACCACCCTTCGGCCGCGAGGAGTGCCTGCATCGCCAGGTTCGATTTGTTCGTCGACGTGAACAGGCGCGGGGTTGTCGTGATCGTGAGCGCAGCTCGCAGAAGCGAGCGACCGACACCTTCGGCCCTCATGCTCAGGCACGATGCCCGACCACGCGCGTTCTGCGGTCCCGTTCTCGCGGTTCCGAGCGCTGCTCAGCGCGAAAGGCGGTCGAGGATGTTGCGGGTGATCTGCTCGACTTGGGGGTCGGCGCCGGTGAGGCCGTGGGCCCAGTCGGTGCAGCCGGAGGTGACGACCGTCCCGCCGCCGGGCGACACGTAGGTGCCGAACACGGCATGCCCGTGCGCGATCTTCGCGATCGCTTCGGGCTCGCGGCTGCTGAAGAGTCGCGACGCGATGAACTCGATCTCCGACGGCTCGTCGGGTTTCGGCGGCCGCGTCGACGTGTTGCGCGTGAAGTGCGCGGCCGGCGCAGTGCCGAGGATCTCGAAGTCGCGCGGCGTGCCGTCGTCGCCGGTGGGGAACGGCAGGCCGTTGCGCACGGTGAAGTCGCAGCCGTCGCACTCGTAGCCGACGATCGTCGACGCCGCGCCGAGCAGATCGCCGTAGTCGATGCCTGTCCCGTCGAAGAGCCAGTGCTCCGGCCGGTGGATCGTGTACGCGCCCGCGCCGCTCGTGACCCGCTTGCCGATGCGGTGGTAACCGCCGCGGGCGAAGCTCACGCCCGTCATCGTGTTCTCGGGCCGACCGAGGATGTGATCCGACCACATGGTCGTGACCTCGCGCGTGCGATCGGTCCCGTAGCAGGGGTCGTCCTTGAACCGTCCCTTGTAGCCCACCATGGAACGCGCCGGGCCTTCGGGTGTCGCGTCCTCGAGCCGCACTTGCCAGAACGCCGTGTTCCCCGACAGGAACGCGACGTTGCCGCCGTTCGCGATGAAACGCTCGACCGTGTCGCGCATCCCTGCCGACCAGTACTCGTCGTGACCGACCGACATCATGAGCGGGTACCCGCCGTCGCCGTCGCGAGCGAGGAGCTCGGGATGCTCCTCGAGGTCGGCGTTCGTCGCGACGTCGAGCGCGTAGCCCTCGCGTTCCGCCCACTGCACGAACGGGAGCTCCCAGTCGGGCCATCCGGCCGAGCCCGCGTAGGGGGAGAGGTGATTGAGCCGCAGGTACCCGAAGTGCGTCGCCATCTGCGGATCAGGCGGGTGGACCGTCGTCACCCGGCGGCCTGCGCCCGGTGGCTTGAACAGATAGCCGCGCGCCATCGGCCTCTCCAGCGACACCGTGGTCGCGCCCGTGTAGAGGTTCCAACCGCCGAAGTCGTTGTACGCGTGCCAGGTGTTCGTCGCCAGCACGAGCAGGATCCGCGCGGTCGGCGTCGCGGCCCGCGGGCGCACGACGAAGAACGCGTGGTCGCGGCGCAGCTGGCCGCCGACGTCGATGGTGAGGACGACTTCGTAGTAGCCCGACCGCCAGGTCGGTTCGACCTCGAGCTCGATTGCGGTGGGCCAGTCGCATCCGTTGGTCGACGCGTCGGACGGCGTCGGGTACTCGCCGGCTTCGACTGCGAGCTCGGAGAAGACGACCGAACGGGTCGCGCCGACTCGGGCTACCTCCACGGCGACGGGGCGCGCGCCGGAGGACGACAGATGGAGGGCGACCCGCCCGCCCGGTTCGACCGATTGCGGCCAGCAGTAGCCCGTCGCGTTTGCTCTCGCCACTCGTCCATGATCCCTCAGTCGCGGCGCGAGCGCTTCGGGGCCCGCGCCGCCGACCGTGGACCGGCGCTCGGCGGTGACTACGCCTCGTGGTTGCTGACTGCGGTGGGCTGTGACTGGGGGGATCCGATGGCGCGGCCCAGGGTGGTCGACGGAGTGTTCGTGGCTGTCGTCGTCGCGCTCGTGAGCGCATCGCAGTTCGTCCAAGGGTCCATCCAAGGACGCGGCGAGGGGCCGCTCAAGGCGACCAACGTGGCCGCAAGTGTCGGAGTTGCGCAGGTGACCATCACCCACGGCGAGGACTGCGTCGCCGATCTCCGACCTGTACGTCCAGAACGCCGAGTTGAATCCCGACCAGCTCTTCCTGAACGAGGTTGGCGGTGTAAAGGGGAAAGCGAGCCGTCTTCACTGGCAAGTAGGCGATTCGGGACGTTCGACCTTCTCTCGCGACGACGCTCGGGTCTGGACGGCGGTGCGTCGGAAGCGCAGCGTTCGCGGCAAAGAGAGAGGAGGCGACATGAGCAACAACGTCGCCATCGTCACGGGCGCGAGCGCGGGCATCGGTCGCGCGACGGCCCTCGCGTTCGCCAGGGAGGGCGTCGACGTCGTCGTCGCCGACCTCGATGCCGAGCGGGGAGAGAAAGTCGCCGCCGAGGTGAGCGCCTTCGGCGTCGACTCGTGCTTCGTACCGACCGACGTCTCGAATCCGGACGACGTCGCCAAGCTCGTCCGCATCACGGCCGAGCGGTACGGCAGGATCGACTACGCGTTCAATAATGCCGGCATCGAAGGCGCGCAGGCGCCGACCGGCGAGTGCACGATCGAGAATTGGAACCGCACCATCGGGATCAATCTCACCGGCGTGTTTCTCTGCATGCGCGAGGAGATCGAGTTCATGGTGGAGCATGGCGGCGGCGCGATCGTCAACAACGCGTCGGTTGCCGGCCTGGTCGGCTTCGCCGGGATCCCGGCGTACACCGCGTCGAAACACGGGATCGTCGGGCTCACGAAGACGGCGGCGCTCGAGTACGCGACACAGGCAATCCGCGTGAACGCGGTGTGCCCCGGCATCATCCACACCGAGATGATCGACCGTTTCACGCACGGCGACGCAGCCGCAGCCGAGCAGATGCGGGGGCTTGAACCGGTCGGAAGGATGGGAGAGCCGGAGGAGATCGCGGATGCGGTCGTGTGGCTGTGTTCGGAGCGTGCCAGCTTCGTGACCGGTCAGGCGATCGCCGTCGACGGGGGGTTCGTCGCCGCCTGAAGGCCGTCGGGCGGCGGGGGCGTGGGAAACGACGCTCGCGCGTCAGTTCCCGCGTCCCGTCAGTCGGAGTCGACCTTGTTGACGTGCGCCTCGTGGGTCTTGATCTCGCGGCCGTGCTTCTCGAGCGCGACCGTGAGCCCGTCACCGATGACGTGCTTGTCGATGATCGCCCCGCGCTCACCCTTGAAGTCGCCCTCGGTGATGATGACCTTGTCGCCGACCTTGAAGTGCGTCATGGCGGGATCCTGGCACGACGATCGGATGGCGACAACGACCGGAGCGCGCCCGTACCCCCGATGCGAAGCGCCGCCGATCAGCGCCCCGGGGCGTGGGGGAGGATGTCCTGCGCGACGAGGCGCAGGTGGTCGAGGTCGGCGAGGTCGAGGACCTGGAGGTAGAAGCGTTCCGCGCCCTGCGCCGCGAGCCGCCCGATCTTGTCGAGCACTTCGGCGGGCGATCCGGCGAGCCCGTTCTCGCGCAGCTCCGCGACGTCGCGGCCGATCGCGGCGGCGCGCCGCGCGACCTCGGCGTCGTCGCGACCGCAGCACAGCACCTGACCGAGGGAGTACACGAGGTCGGACGGGTCGCGATCGTGCGCCTCGCACGCCCGCTTCACGTTGTCGTGGACGCCCCGCATCACGTCGCCGGAGACGAACGCGGTGTTGTACTCGTCGGCGTAGGTCGCGGCGAGATACGCCGAGCGGGTTCCGCCCCTCCCACCGAGCACGATCGGCGGGTGAGGCCGCTGCAACGGCCGCACGGTGTCGGCCTCGATGCGCACCGATCCGGTGAGGCCGGTGTGCTCGAACGTCGCGCCGGTCGGGGCCGACCAGACGCCGTGCAGGATCGCAAGCTGATCTTCGAGGAGGTCGTAGCGGCCGCCCACCGGCGGGAAGGGCAGCGCGAACGCCTGGTGCTCCGCTTCGTACCAGCCCGCGCCGAGGCCGACGTCGACGCGTCCGCCGCTCATGTGGTCGACCTGCGCGGCGACGACGGCGAAGCTTCCGATCGAGCGGAAGGTCACCGGCGTCACGAGCGTGCCCAGGCGAATGGTGCGCGTGTCGCGGGCGAGTCCCGCGAGCGTGATCCACGCGTCGGTCGCCTCCGGGAGGCCGGTCGCCGAACCCATCTTCAGGTAGTGGTCGGACCGGAAGAAGGCTCCGAACCCGCACTCCTCCGCGGTGCGCGCGACGGCGAGCAGCTGGTCGTAAGACGCCCCCTGCTGGGGTTCGGTGAAGATGCGCAGCGACATGCGCCGAGGCTAGACGTGCTACACCGCACGGGTGGCGTTGATCGATGACGAGGGCGGCGAGCGTTCGGCGGCCGCGGGGCGCGTCGACCGAGCGGTCGGGACGCGGCTCGAGGTGACGCCGACGGCGATGGTCGCGGGCGGCGACGCGATCGCGCGCGCCGACGACGGGCGCGTCGTCTTCGTCGCCGGCGCGCTCCCCGGCGAGCGCGTCGGCGCGCTCGTGGAGTCGGAGCACAAGAACCACGCGACCGCGCGGGCGGTCGACGTGATCGCGGCGGCACCCGAACGGGTCGTTCCCCCGTGCCCCGAGCTGGCGCGGGGCTGCGGCGCGTGCGCGTGGCAGCACATCGCGCTCGACGCGCAGCGCCGGTTCAAGGCCGACGTGCTCCGCGACGCGTTGCGCCGCATCGGTCGCTTCGAGCCGCCGGCCGTTCGCGCCGACGATGGAGCTCGATCCCTGGGCGTTCCGCACGACGGTGCGCGCGGTCGTTCGCAACGGCCGGGCCGGTTTCCGGCGCGCGCAGTCGCACGAACCGATCGCGGTCGACGGGTGCCTCGTCGCGCATCCGCTCGTCGGCGAGCTGCTCGTCGGCGGCCGCTTCCCCGGCGCGAAGGAGGTGCTGCTGCGCTGCGGCGCGCGCACCGGCGAGCGCATGGCCGCGGTCACGCCGCGCCGCGCCCGCATGGTCGTCCCCGACGACGTGCGCACCGATCACGTCCACGAGCGGGCGGCCGGACGTTCGTGGCGGATCTCGGCCGGGTCGTTCTTCCAGAGCCGGGCCGACGGCGTCGACGCGCTCGCCGCCCTCGTCGCGCGCGCGGCCGACGAGATGGATGCACCCGGCGTCGCGATCGACGCCTTCAGCGGGGTCGGCGTCTTCGCGGGAGTGCTGGCCGAGCGGGGCTGGACGGTCACCGCCGTCGAGGGCTCGGCCCGCGCCTGCCGGGACGCGCGGGCGAACCTGCGTGACCTCGGCGTCTCGGTGGAGGCGGCCGACGTGATGGCGTGGGAACCGGTGGCTGCCGATCTGGTCGTCGCGGATCCGAGTCGGGCGGGGCTCGGCCGGGCCGGGGTCGACGCGATCGTCGCGACCGACGCCCGCCGCATCGTCCTCGTGAGCTGCGACGCCGCGAGCCTCGGCCGCGACGCGGGCCTCCTTCGGGCTGCGGGCTACGAGCTGACCGCGGTGACGCCCGTCGATCTCTTCCCGCAGACCCCGCACGTCGAGGTCGTCACCGTCTTCGACCGCTGAGCGGCCCTGGATCCTTGACCGCGCCGGCGCAGGAGTCGATGCTGGCCGCGGTGAGTCCGTTCACGTAGGTGTGAGTCAACCCTCAATTCGTCGCGGGCGCCCGCCGGCGCCCGCTTCTTCGCGCCGCGTCACCGACGCGAGACAGTGCCGCGTCAGCGACGCGAGACAGTGCCGCGTCAGCGACGCGAGACAGTGCCGCGTCAGCGACGCGAGACAGTGCCGCGTCGCTGGCGCGGCGTCATCGTGTTCGTCGCTCCTCACGTGCCCGGGCTCCGCCCCCTGCGTGCCGTCCCGATCCGGACCGCACGACCAGGGAGCACACCGTGCCCAGACGATTTCTGCGCGTGATCGACGCGATCGCGCGCCAGTACCCGACCCTCGGAGACCCGAACCTGCTGATCCGCGACGGTCGCGTCCGCGCCGACGGTCGACCGATCTTCAACCCGCACGCGCTCGTCGCGCGCGACGCCGCCATCACGATCGCACCCGTCGTCGCGTTGCGCGGCACCAAGAAGCTGGGCCCCGCGCTGGCCGAGCTCGCGGTCGCGGTCGAAGGTCGAGTCGCCCTCGACATCGGTGCGGCGGCCGGCGGCTTCACGCGGGCTCTGCTCGATGCCGGTGCCCGTCACGTCTACGCGGTCGACGCCGGTCACGGGCAGCTCCTCGGCTCGCTGCGACAGGACCCGCGTGTCACGAACCTCGAACGCGTGAACGTCGGCCGGCTGCGGCTCGATCAGCTCCCCGAACCGATCGACGTCGTCACGATCGACGTCTCGTACCTCCCGGTCGCGCGGGTCGTCACCGACCTCGACCGCCTGGCGCCGGTGCTCGCGCCCGCGGTGGATCTCGTCGCGCTCGTGAAGCCGACCTTCGAGCTCGGACGGGCCCGTCCCCCGGAGGAACCCGCGGTGCTGGCCCGCGCGGTGCGGCACGCCGCGCTCGCGATGGCCCACCACGGTTGGCGCGTCGAGCGGACGATCGAATCGCCGGTGCGCGGCCGCGGCGGCACGATCGAGTTCTTCGTGCGCGCGTGCCGTGACCGCGCGGTCTCAGCCTGAATCGCCCCGCCGGAACCCGAGGGTCGAGCCGATCGTGGCGAAGCCGGCGCGCTCGTAGAGGGCGCGTGCCGCGGTGTTCGTCGCGTCGTGCTCGACGACCGCGGTGTGCATGCCGGCCGCGCGCAGCGCGTCGAGACCGGTGCTCATCACCGCGAGCCCGAGGCCGCGCCGTCGGAAGTCGGGATGCACGCCGACCGGCTCGAAGAGGCCGACGCGGTTGAGGTCGTCGAACCAGATCGTCGCGAAGGCGACGATCGCACCGTTCGCATCGGCGACGACGATCTCGTTCCGGGCCTCGTATCCGGGCGTGCGCATCACGAGCTCGCGGTACGACACCGCGGTCCAACCGTCGTCGAAGACGGCGTTGTGCGCGGCGGCGAGCGGGCCCTGCTCGTCGGGCCGTGCGCCGCGCACGACGAACCCGCCTTCGAGTGGCGCGTCCGGCGCGATCGCGCTGAGGTCGCATTCCTGGACGTCGTCCCAGATGCGGAACTGCTCGTAGCCGAGCCCGCCGAGCAGCGCGATGCGGCTCGCGTCGGTGGCGTCGACGTCGGTGCCGACCGTCGAATCGGGCGCGCGGACGGCGCAGCGCCCACTCGCTCGTCATCGCCTCGGCGCGCCGCAGCACGTCGAGCTCGAACTCCGAACCCCGGCGCGCCGGACTCACGCAAACGTCGAACGTGGAGTCGAAGCGCGCCGCGATCGCGAACCCCTCGATACGGCCGCCGGCCGTTTCCCAGAGCTCCACCGGTCGCGGACCGGGACGTCGGCTGCCGCGCTCGGCGGAGATGCGATGGGCCACGGCACCGGGGTGGAGGGAGCCGACGGCGCCGGCCTCGTGCGTCCAGGCGGCCACCGCCGACTGGAGCCGGCCGAGATCAGTGCCGGTGAACGGACGTCCGGCAGCGGGCATTGGCCCGCGCCGTCAGACGATGCCCGACACGTGTGAGTCGTTCACCGTCACGACGTACCCGTCAGGATCGCGAAACGTGAAGGAGTCGTGGCCGCCGCGCGCGATCGCCGACGTCTCGATCCCGCGCGCGGTCATCGTGGCGTGCAACGCATCGAGATCGTCGGCCATCAGGTCGAATGGTGCGGCCCGACCGTTCGTTCGTGCGTTGTCGTCGCGCACCAGCACGAGATGGGTGCCGCCCCGCATCTCGAGCTCGACGAGGATGTCGTCGGCGCCGGCCTCGCGCAGCGGGCGTAGCCCGAGATCGCGGTAGAAGGCGAGGGCGACGGGCAGGTCGTGCGAGGCGAGCACGACGTGACCGACCCAGAGATCCGGTCGTTGGTCGCTCATGTCAGGAGCCCCTCGGCAGAGTGATGTCGCGGCGATGGTGCAGCAGCTCGTGCACGGTGTGGGTGCCGATCCACTCGACCGTGCGCAGTTGGGGAGTGGGGTAGTTGTAGAGCGCAGTTCGGCGCCAGCCGGCGTCGCCGAGCGCGGTCAGGGTGTCTGCGAGCGCGGCAGCCGCGGCGACGAGCTCGGTGGCAACGACCTCGGGATCCTGGTCGTTGTAGCGGTCTTCGATCGCGCGCTCCTCGCGCCGCATCGGTTCGAGCGCAGGCTCGTTGGTGCGCGCGATCAGGTCGAGGCGCTGCTGCTGGACCCGCAGGACGTCGCGCACGTGGCATGCGTATTCGAGGGGAGACCACGTGTCGGGATCGGGACGCGCGCGCACGGCGTCGCCGTCGAATGCCCGCAGGCGGGCGGCGAACGCAGTTGCGTCACCGCGCAACCACGCGACGATCTCGCTCCGCCCGAGCGCGTACGTGAAGCCGCACTCCGCGCAGGTCTCGCCGCCGAAGCGGTCGTAGCCCACGAACTCGAACAGGCGCCGACCCGCGACGAACGGCTGCGGTGGGCTGGCGAGGCGATGCGCGCCGACACCGAAGAGGAAACCCTCGGGTGCGACGAAGGCGATCTCGGCGAAGCCGGCGGCTGCGAACTCGGCGCGTGCCAGATCGGTGCGGTCGGGTGGGCGCCGATGGCGCGTCCAGACGACCGTCGCGCTCGGCGCGCAGAGCATCGGCAGGGAGGCGATCGTGGCACTGATGTCCTCGTCGGTGATGTTGCCGAACACGCCGCAGACGAGCACGAGATTGGCGGGGACGGCGCCTTCGTACGCGGAGGTCGTCGACGCGTCGCCGCACACCACCTCGATGGCTTCGGGAAGGTCGGCTCGGGCGCGCGCGGCGAGCTGCGGGTCGAGCTCGACGACCCGACCGGCGACATCGCCGACGCGCGGGTGACCGTCGAGAGCGCCGACGAGGTCGCGCGCTTCGCCCGCGCACATGCTGACGACGCGGATGGGCCCGGGCGGCGCCGCGTCGAGCGCCTCGCGGATGCATGCCTGCACGGTGAGCAGTCTCTGGACGAGCGGGCTGCCCTCGCGGTCGTAGGCCTGGTGCCACTCGCGCCACCGTTGCGTGTCGGCCGTCATCGCTTGGCCGTCATGACGCCATGACCTCTACGCGGATGCCGTTCACGACCGCGTTCCCCGACAACGGATCGACGAGGCGTCCCGGCGCGATGCGGTTGCTGTTGACGCCTGCGTGCTCGCGCGCGACCGAGAGTCGCGTGGCTTCCTTGTCGTGGCCCCAACCGTGGGGGAGCGAGACGACGCCCGGCATCATCTCGGTGCTGATCTCCACCACGACATCGATTGCGCCGGCCTCCGAGCTGACCCGCGCGAGCTTGCCGTCCTCCACTCCGGCGCGCGCCGCGTCGTCGGGATGGATCAGCAGGGTGCAGCGCTCGCGCCCCTTCACGAGCACCTTCACGTTGTGCATCCACGAGTTGTTCGACCGCAGGTGCCGACGCGACACGAGCACCAGCCCGTCGTCGTCGCGGTCGAGTCGCGCCGCGAGGCGCGCGACGTCGGCGGTGATGTATTCGGGCGCGAGCTCCACCTTCCCCGACGGCGTGCTCAGCACGTCCGCGAGCCGCGGCACCATCGCGCCACGGTCGATCCCGTGGGGCTCGGCCTCGAAGGATGCAAGGCTCAAGCCGTCGGGATCCTCGCCGTAGCGGTCGCCGAACGCGCCGGTGCGGATCTGCAGATCGAGGAGCCGGCGGGGGCCGCGCTCGGAGTACCCGGCCATGACCGCGGTCGCGTCGACCTCCTTCGCCTCGCACATCGCGGCGAAGAACCCGTCGTCGAAGGCGTCGATGTCGATGTCGTCGTAGTGCATCCCCGCGCAGAGGGCGCCGAGGATGGTGAGGATCTGCCATTCGGCGGGACGGTCGGGAGGCGGCGGGAAGATCGCGGGGGAGTAGTTGCCCGCGCTGCGGGCCGCCCACATCGTGATGAGGTCGTCGAAATGCGGCTGCTCGAGCGCGGAGAGCCCGGGCAGGATCACGTGCGCGTGCCGCGTCGTCTCGTTGAGGTAGTTGTCGACGGCGATCATGCACTCGAGCTGCGGCAGGGCCTCGTCGAGCCGGTCGGAGTCGGGCGCGCTGATGACCGGGTTCCCCGCGATGGTGATGAGCGCCTTGATCTGCCCGTCACCGGGCGTCGCGATCTCTTCCGCCAGGCACGACACCGGTACCTGGCCCAGCACCTCGGGTGCGCCGCGCACCCGGCTCGTCCAGCGACCGAACGAGTAGCCGTCGGCCCATTGCGGGTCGGGCAGCGAGTTCACGCCCCACGCGACCGGATTGCCGAACATGAGGCCACCGGGCCGGTCGAAGTTCGCGGTGAGGATGTTGACGACGTCGACGAGCCACGACGCCAGCGTGCCGAACTCCTGGTTGCACAGTCCGATACGCCCGTACACCGACGCGCTCGGCGCGGCTGCGATCGCGCGTGCGATCCGGCGGATCGTCGCCGCGGGAACCGACGTGACCTGCTCGACGCGCTCAGGTGGCCAGTCGCTCGCGATGCGCCGCACGGCGTCGAGGCCGTTGACGAGATCGTCGAGGTGGCTCCCCGCGCCGAGGCGCACGAGATCGTCGGCGAACAGCACGTGGCACAGCGCGAGCAGGAACGCGGCGTCGGTTCCGGGCCGGATCGCGATCCACTCGTCGGCCTTCGCCGCGGTGCCGGTGCGGCGCGGATCCATCACCACCGTCTTGCCGCCCCGCTCGCGGATGCGTTCGATCTCGCCGAGCACGTCGGGGCACGCGAGCAGCGAACCCTGCGACGCCTCCGGGTTGCCGCCCATCACGAGCCAGTAGTCGGTGCGCTGGATGTCGGGGCTCGGGATCCACCACATCGAGCCGTACATGAGCGCGCACGCCACGTTCTTCGGCCACTGGTCGACGGTGCCGGCCGAGTAGATCACCGGGAGCTGCGCGAGCCCGATGAAGAGGCCGACGTAGCGGCCGAGCGAGAAGTTGTGGGCGGTCGGGTTCCCGATGTAGCAGCTCACCGCGGGCTTGCCGTCGCGCTCGAGCACCGCCGAGAGGAGCTCGTCGCAGCGGCGGAAGGCGGCTTCCCAGGTGACCTCGTGCCAGGCATCGCCCTCGCGCACGAGTGGGACACGCAGCCGGTCAGGGTCGTGGTGGAGGTGGCCGAGGGTCGTCCCCTTGGGGCACAGGTACCCCTTGCTCCACACGTCGTCGCGGTCGGCTCGGATGAGCTTCACCGTTTCGTCCTCGACGTGCACTTCGAGGCCGCACATCGCCTCGCACAGCGGGCACGTCCGGTAATGGATGGACCGGTTGCTCATCCCCTCACCCCCGGCCGCGGAGCCTACGCTCCGACGAATGGATCGGTTCGAGCACTTGCTGGCGCCCGGACGCCTCGGTTCGCTCGAGCTCCGGAACCGTCTGCTCATGTGCCCGATGGGCGACGGGCTGGCAGAGCCCGACGGCAGCGTCAGCGAACGGCAGCTCGCGTACTACGGCGCGAGGGCGCGCGGAGGGGCGGCACTCCTCATCGTGGGATCGACCGGCGTCGCGTACCCGTCGGGTTCGTACGCGCAGACGCAGACGGCGATCTCCGACGACACCTTCCTGCCGGGGCTCGAAGCGCTCGCGGCGCGCGCACACGAGCACGGCGCGCGCATCGCCGCGCAGCTCGTGCACGACGGCCAGCGCTCGCTCCTCGACATCGCGCAGGGCCGCGCGGTGCTCTGCGCATCGGGGCCGACACCGTTCCGTCCCGACCGGCTGTCGCGCAACGTGACCGACGCCGAGATCACCGCGATGGCCGCGCCCGTCTCGCAGCCCACGACGCGCATCGCGAGCCAGCCCGCGACCGAAGCCGATCTCGAATGGGTGGTTGCGGTGTTCGCGCTCGCCGCGGCGCGGGCCCGTCGGGCCGGGTTCGACGGCGTCGAGATCCACGCCGGGCACGGTTACCTGATCGACGACTTCCTGTCGCCGGCGTCGAACGCGCGTGACGACCGCTGGGGCGGCAGCGTCGAGAACCGGGCCCGGCTGCTGTGCGACGTCATCCGAGCGACGCGCGCCGAGGTCGGCGGCGACTTCCCGGTCTGGTTCCGCATCAACGCGCAGGAGTTCTTCCGCGACGGCGGCGAGACCTTCGCCGAGACGTTGCAGGTGATCGACCTCGCGATCGCCGCAGGCGCGGACGCCGTCCACGTCAGTGCCTTCGCCGACTCGTCGGTCGGTGTGGGTGTCACGCGGTCGCACACGCCCCACGAGCCGAACGCGCTCGTGCAGTTCGCAGCCGAGGTGAAGCGACGCGTCGCCGTGCCGGTGATCACGTTCGGTCGCATCGAACCCGACGACGCGGAGCGCGTGATCGCGCAGGAGCAGGCCGACTTCGTCGCGATGGGCCGCAAGCTGCTCGCCGATCCCGACCTGCCGCGCAAGCTCGCGGAGGGGCGCGTCGACGACGTGCGGCCGTGCATCTACCGGTACCGCTGCATCGGCAACATCTTCATCGGCGATGCCGTGGCGTGCGTCGCGAACCCCGCGACCGGCCACGGTGACGAACCCGACGGCCCGGAGTCGCCGCGCACCGATCGGCCGCAGCGCGTCCTGGTGATCGGCGGCGGGCCGGCCGGCCTCGAGGCCGCGCGGCGCTTCGCGTGGCGCGGGCATCGGGTCGAGCTGTGGGAGTCGACCGCGGAGCTGGGCGGCCGGCTCCGGCTCGCGGCCCGCACCGATGCGACCCTCGACCGGTTCCTCGGTTGGTTGTTGCTCGACGTCGAGCGTGCCGGTGTGGCGATCACGCTCGGCCGTGCCGCGACCGCAGACCTCGTCGCGGCGGGTGGCTTCGACGACGTCGTGGTGGCGACGGGGGCGCGCTGGGAGCCTCCCGCCCTCACGGGCGCGGGCGCGGCGAACGTCATGACCGTTGACGGGCTCCGTCCGTGGCTGGACGGGGCGGCCGAACTCGCCGGACCGGTCGTCGTGGTCGGCGGGGGCACCGTCGGCCTCGCGCTCGCCGACGTGGCCGAGCGGCGCGGTCTCGACGTCACCGTGCTCGAACCGTCGGGCGCGCTTGGCTCCGAGGTGGGGATCCCCGGTCGGTTCGAGCTGATCGACCGGCTACAGCAGCGGGGCGTGGCGCTCCGCAAACGCACGACCGCGTCCGCGTTCACCGCGAACGGCGTGCTCGCGCACAATGCCGACGGGGCCGAGCTCGTGCTCCCCGCCGCGACGGTGCTCATCTCCACACCGTCGCAACCCGACACCGGCATGGCGGGCGCACTGCGCGGCGCGGGTATCGCGGCGCATGCCATCGGCGACTGCCGCGTGCTCGGCCTGCTCGAAGGCGCGCTCGACGACGCCGCGACCGTCGCCGGGGCGATCCGCACGTGACCCACAAGTGCGCGCCGCGCACGCGCGCCGCCGTGATCGCGACCGTCGCGGGACTCGCCCTCGCCGGATGCAGTCACGCGTCGCCGCGCGCGACACCGACGACGCACCGGGCCGCAACGACGTCGACGCCGGCCCCGCCGACGACGAGCACCACCACGAGTGCGCCGCCGGAGACCACGGCCGCGCCCACGACGAGCACCAGCACGAGTGCGCCGCCGGCGACGACGGCTGCCGCCCCGGCGACCGTGCCGCCGACCGCTCCGTCCGCCGACCCGCCAGTGGGGTCGACCGGGGGACTGTCGGCGGTCGCGGGCAAGACGATTGTGATCGATCCGGGCCACGACGGCGGGAACGGCTCCCATCCCGCCGAGATCAGCCGGATGATCTTCATCGGCACCGGCTCCCACGCGTGCGACAACACCGGTACCGAGGCCAACGACGGGTACCCCGAGCACGCCTACACCTTCGACGTCTCGATGCGCCTCCGGGCGTTGCTCGCCGCGGCCGGCGCGCACGTCGTGATGACACGCAGTAACGACGCCGGCGTCGGGCCGTGCATCGACGAGCGCGCGTACATCGGCAACCGGGCGCACGCCGACGCGGCGATCTCGATCCACGCCGACGGCGGTCCGTCGGGTGGCCGGGGCTCGTGCGTGTACATGCCGGCGCTCACCCCCGGCTACACCGACGACATCTACGCCGCATCGCACCGTCTCGGCGTCGACCTGCGCGACGCCTACCGCGACACGTCGAGCATCCCGGTGGCGAACTACGTGTGCGCGCAGGGTCTCGCCGAAGCGAACAACTACGGCGGGTTGAACCTCTCGAACGTCCCGAAGGTGCTGTTCGAGACGGCCAACATGCGTAACGCCACCGACGCGGCCGTCATGGAGCAGGGTGCCGGCCGCCAGCGCATCGCCGCCGGCATCGCCGCGGGCCTGGCCCGCTTCCTCGCGGGCTGAAGCTGCTCGCGGTCGTCCGTCGCGCGACGGAGGGTCGTTCGGCCCTGGGGACCGGGCGGCGCGTCGGGCACCATTCGAGTCGTCGATCGGCGTGCTCCATTGTCCCCGCGGGTCGCCGACGCCCCGGTGTCGGGGTGCTGCGTAGCCGAAGGGCGGGCGCAGCGCCTCGGCGAAGGGGGACCGCGCGCGCAACGCCGCCCCGGATGGCCGTGGGGGCGGGGCGGCGGACCGCGTCAGTGCGACGGTGCGGTTGAGCCGGACGGGTCCGAGCGACCCGCCGTGGCCGAGCCGGCCTGCGGCTCGATGTGGAACGGGAGGGGCGGCGCGTCGTCGGGCGATTCCGATTCCGTGAGCTCCGCGAGCCAGGGCTCGGGCCCGGCGCTCGGTCCGGGCGAGCGCTCCTGGAACGGCCACTGGTGCAGCGTGGGCGCGAGGACGAACCAGAGCGCCACGATCCCGATGCCCAGCGCGATCGGCAACGGCCACAGCGGCGGGCGTCCCGCGCCGACGGAAGGGTGCGAGCCCCGCGACGCCGCGTAGCCGATGGAGAAGGCGGTGGCCGCGGCGAGCACGACGCCCCAGGCGGTGCGCCACAGGCTCGTGCGTTGCTCCTCGGTGGGGAGCGAGGGCTGCGGATCCACGTCCGTCATGGTACGGCCGCGACACCGGCCCTCCGGAGTCGGACGAGCGGCCCTTCAGGAACGCAGGGCGCTCGAGAGCGGCAGGGTACGTCGGGAGCGGCGCGGTGTCCCCCGGTGCGCGACTCAGAGCCGGCGCAACACGGTGACGACCCGCCCGTAGATCGTGATGTCGGCCGGGTCGAACACCATCTCGTCCATCGTGGAGTTCTCGGGCCGCAGCACGAGCTTGTTGCGCCGCCGTACGAACGTCTTGACCGTCGCCTCCTCGCCGGGGATCCCGGCGACGACGATGTCGCCGTTCTCGGCGCTCGGCTGGCTGCGCACGACCACGTAGTCGCCGTCGAAGATGCCGCCCTCGATCATCGAGTCGCCGCGGACGCGCAGCATGAAGAGGTCGCCGTCGCCGGTGAGGTCTTCGGGGACGGGGAGCGTCTCCTCGATGTTCTCGGCTGCGAGGACGCCGGTGCCGGCCGCGACGTCGCCGACGAGCGGGACGTGGCGCACGGGCCGCCGCTCGACCGCGGCACCACTCGTGGGCTCGTAGGACAGCTCGAGCGCGCGCGGCTTCGTCGGGTCGCGGTGCAGGTACCCCTTGTCCTGCAATGCCGCGAGGTGCGCGTGCACGGTGGACGGCGACGACAGGCCGACCGCCTCACCGATCTCGCGCACGCTCGGGGGATAGCCCCGGCGGCGGACTTCGGTGTCGATGAACTCGAGCACCTGGCGTTGACGATCGGTGAGACGTGCACCTTCGGGCGACATGCAGCGACGGTAACACGATCACGCGTTCGTGACAAACACCCGTTCGTGTTTTCCCTTGACACCGAACGTGCGTTCGGCCAACGTGAGTGTCGTACCCCCGTGGTTCGATCCCGCAGGACCCCGAAGTCCCCCCGCACTGCTCACGGGGTGTCGCAACGAAGGAGTTCGGCATGGCTGCCGTCCCGTACATGGTCGAGATCCCGAGTCGTCGCGTCGGCCCCCTCCCCGTCGCCGTCGCGCCGCCCCGGCGTCGTCCCGCACCGTCCCCGCGAAGCAACCGATCCGCCGCCACCTTCTGGCGGCGCCGGATCGTCGCCGTTGGGATCGTGCTGGGGACCGTGTTCGTGGCGGCCCATGCGGGCGAGGCGCTCGGAGGCTCCCCCCTCGCCGCCTCCGGGCCCCGCCCGCACCTCGTCACCCACGTCGTCCAGCCCGGCGACACCCTGTGGAAGATCGCCGGCGAGCTCGAGCCGAACGTCGATCCGCGCATCGTCGTCGACCAGCTCGTCGCGGCCCGGCACACGACGGCGCTGATGCCCGGCGAGACGATCGTCTGGCTGGGGAAGTAGGGGTTCGGGGTCACGCTCCGGCGGTCGGAGGCCGTAGCGTGCACGTGTGCGTTGTCCCTACTGCCGGGCGAACGACGACAAGGTCGTCGACTCGCGGCTCGCCGAGGACGGCGGCGCGATCCGGCGCCGGCGCGAGTGCCTCGCGTGCAGCCGGCGCTTCACCACCGTCGAGCGCGCGGTCGAGGTTGCGCTCGTGGTGCGCAAGCGCTCCGACGTGCTCGAGCCGTTCGACCAGTCGAAGCTCCGGGCCGGAATCGGCCGGGCCGCGAGCGGGCGGCTGGAGCCCGACCGGGTCGACGCGCTCGTCGCCGAGCTGTCGGAGGCACTGCGGTCCCGGGGCGCCGAGGTCACGAGCGAGGAGATCGGCGTCGCCGTGCTCGAGCGCCTGCGCGAGCTCGATCCGATCGCATACTTGCGTTTCGCGTCGGTCTACAAGGGCTTCGAGGAGCTCGCCGACTTCGAACGGGAGGTCGACGAGCTGCAGCGCGACCTCGCGGATCGCGACGTGCTCACCGGCCTCGAGAAGACGACCGAACCGAAGTCGCCGCGCCGCTGAAGGACCCCCAGCGTGAATCTTCGCGATTGTTCTCTGACCTGCACCGACGCGCGGGCGATTCCGTTGACAGCGATGTAATTCCGGTGCTGTAATACTCCTCCATCTCGCGATCGGGCATTCCGCAAACACAAGATATGGTGGTTGGCCGTCCGCGACGGGGTGAGACCACAACCGATTCCAATGATGGGCCCGGGCGGGCTCACAGGGGGGTACCAACGATGGCGATGGCGCCGCAGCAGCTCGGCATCGGGATCCGCCGGCACTTCACGACGGCCGGCGCGCACCCGTACGACACCGTCGAGTGGGAACACCGCGACGCGCGCATCACCAACTACAAGGACGGCACCGACGCCTTCTTCCAGCCCGGCGTCGAGTTCCCGGTCACGTGGTCGCAGAACGCCACGAACATCGTCGCCCAGAAGTACTTCCGCGGCACCCTCGGCACGCCCGAGCGCGAGTTCTCGCTGCGCCAGGTGATCGACCGCGTCGTCGACACCGTCACCGAATGGGGGAGCCGCGACGGCTACTTCGTCGATCGCGAAGAGGCCGAGACCTTCCGCGACGAGCTGAAGTACGTGCTCGTGCACCAGCAGGCCGCGTTCAACAGCCCCGTGTGGTTCAACATCGGCGTGAAGGGCGTGCCGCAGCAGGCCAGCGCCTGCTTCATCCTCGCCGTCGAGGACACGATGGACGGCATCCTCAACTGGTACCGGGAAGAGGGCACGATCTTCAAGGGCGGCTCGGGTGCGGGCATCAACCTCTCGCGGATCCGCTCGTCGAAGGAGCTGCTGAAGGGCGGGGGCACCGCGTCGGGGCCGGTGAGCTTCATGCGCGGCGCCGACGCGTCGGCCGGCACGATCAAGTCGGGTGGCAAGACGCGGCGTGCCGCGAAGATGGTGATCCTCGACGCCGACCACCCCGATATCGAGGAGTTCGTCTGGTGCAAGGCGGTCGAGGAGCGCAAGGCCCGCGCGCTGCGCGACGCCGGCTTCGACATGGACCTCGACGGCGCCGACAGCCACTCGATCCAGTACCAGAACGCGAACAACTCGGTGCGCGTCACCGACGAGTTCATGACCGCGGTGCTCGAAGACCGCGACTGGAACCTGCGCGCGGTCACGAGCGGCGAGACCCTCGAGACGATCAAGGCCCGCACGCTGTTCCGCCACATCGCGGAGTCGGCGTGGGAGTGCGCCGACCCGGGCATGCAGTTCGACACGACGATCAACCGCTGGCACACCGCGGCGCGCACCGGCCGGATCAACGGCTCCAATCCTTGCTTCACGGGCGACACGCTGGTGCACACCGACAAGGGACTCGTGCGCTTCGACGCCCTCGTCGACCGCGTGCGCAAGGGCGAGACGTTCGGCGTCTACACCCACGACGCCACGAGCACCGGCGCACCTGCGGAGCGGCTCGAGATCACCCGCCCCGAAGCGGTGATGCTCACGGGCTGGAACGAGATCGTGAAGCTGCGCTTCGACAACGGCATGGAGCTGCGCTGCACGCCCAAGCACCGGATCTTCACCGCCAACCGCGGCTACGTCGAAGCCGGCGAGCTGCGCGCCGACGACCAGGTGAAGGTGCTGAACCTCCCGGCACCGGCGGTGGCCGCCGACCCGTCGATCTCGGCGCTGGTGCGGCTGTACGCGCTCGCTGGGCGGGGCGACCGCCGCTCCCGCGGGCTGGAGCTCCCGGAGAAGTGGACGCCCGAGTTCGCGCACTACCTCGGCTGGCTCGTCGGCGACGGCTGCATCTCGGGTGACACTGTCAGCACCGTCTACGGCAGCGCCGAGGAGCAGGAGCACGTGCTGCCGCGCCACCGTGAGCTCGCGGCGGCGATGAACGCCGGGGTGGCTTCGACGCCCTCGGTGCAGGCCAACGGCACCGTGCAGTTGCGGCAGAGCCGGCGCGCGATCGCGCGCTTCTTCGAGGCCCTGGGCGTCTCCCGCAAGAAGGCCGCGGCGAAGGTCGTGCCCGACTCGGTCTACGAGGCGCCGACCGACGCGGTCGCCGCGTTCTTGCAGGGTCTCTTCGACGCCGACGGCTGCGTCTACGACGACGCAAGGTCGCGATATGTGGGTCTCGGTTCGAGCTCGCGCGAGCTGCTCGTCGGTGTGCAGCGCCTGCTGTCGACGTTCGGCGTCTTCAGTCGCGTCTACGCCACGCGCGAGGGCGGCGAGGCTGCGTTCACGCACGAGCGCAAGGACGGTACGACCGCGTCGTACACGACGGGTCCGATGTTCGATCTGCGCATCAGCGGCCGTTCGATCGCCGCGTTCGCCGAACACATCGGCTTCTCGCTTCCCGGCAAGGTCGCGAAGCTCGCCGGCCTGCAGGCCGCCCATCGCTTCTACGCAACCGACGAGACGGTGCGGCTGGTGGAGCGCGCCGACGACGGCGTGGAGCTCACCTACAACCTCTGCGAGCCGCGCAACCACAGCTACGTCGTCAACGGCACGGTCGTCGCGAACTGCTCGGAGTACATGCACCTCGACAACTCGGCGTGCAACCTCGCGAGCATCAACCTGCTGCGCTACCTGAACGACGACGACACCTTCGACGTCGAGGCGTTCCGCCACACCGTCGAGGTCGTGTTCACCGCGCAGGAGATCCTCGTCGGCAACGCCGACTACCCGACGGAGAAGATCGCGCAGACGAGCCGCGACTTCCGCCAGCTCGGCCTCGGGTACGCGAACCTCGGCGCGCTCCTCATGGCGCAGGGCATGCCCTACGACTCGCCTGCGGGTCGGGCCAACGCCGCCGCGATCACCGCACTGATGACCGGCCACGCCTACGCCACGAGCGCGCGCACCGCGTCGCGGATGGGTCCCTTCGCCGGCTACGCGGCCAACGAGGAGCCGATGCTGCGGGTGCTGCGCATGCACCGGGCCGAGGTCTCCCGCATCGACGAAGACCTCGTCGCCCCCGAGCTGTTGTGCGCGGCGCAGGAGTCGTGGGACGACGCCGTCGAGCTCGGCGAGCGCCACGGCGTGCGCAACTCGCAGGCGAGCGTGCTCGCGCCCACCGGCACGATCGGCCTGATGATGGACTGCGACACCACCGGCATCGAGCCCGACCTCGCGCTCACGAAGTCGAAGAAGCTCGTCGGCGGGGGCACGATGCTCATCGTCAACCAGACGATCCCGCGCGCGTTGCGCCGCCTCGGCTACGACGCGAGCCAGGTCGACACGATCGTGCGCTACATCGACGAGCACAAGACGATCATCGACGCGCCCGGCTTCGACGCCGAGCACCTGCCGGTGTTCGCGTGCTCGATGGGCGACAACCCGATCCACTACATGGGTCACGTCACGATGATGGGTGCGGTGCAGCCCTTCATCTCCGGCGCGATCAGCAAGACGGTGAACCTCCCCGAAGAGGTCACGGTCGAAGACGTCGAGATGGTGCACGTCGAGGCGTGGCGGCTCGGGCTGAAGGCCGTCGCGATCTACCGCGACAACTGCAAGGTCGGCCAGCCGCTGTCGACGCAGAAGAAGGACGGCGCGAGCGAGTCGCCCGCGAACGTGATCGAGCGCATCGTCGAGACGGTGATCGTGCAGGAGCCGGTCCGCCAGAAGCTGCCGCGCACCCGTACGAGCAAGACGTTCTCGTTCCGCGTCGCCGACTGCCACGGCTACGTGACCGTCGGGGAGTACGAGGACGGCCGCCCCGGCGAGCTGTTCCTCAAGGTCGCGAAGCAGGGTTCGACCCTCGCCGGCATCATGGACGCGTTCGCGATCTCGGTGAGCCACGGCCTCCAGTACGGCGTGCCGCTCGAGGCGTTCTGCGAGATGTTCACGAACATGCGCTTCGAGCCCGCGGGGATGACCGACGACCCCGACATCCGGTTCGCGACGAGCCTCGTCGACTACATCTTCCGCCGCCTCGCGATCCAGTACCTCCCGTACGACCGCCGTGAGGCGATGGGGATCCTGTCGGTGAGCGAGCGCATGCAGCCGACGCTGCCGGGTGTCGAGGAGGCGGCGACGCCGTCCGCGCACTCGCTCGATCTGCCGCTCGAAGACCGCGCGCCGTCGGCCGCGCTCCCCGCGCCCTCCGACGTGAAGCCGCCGGCTCCCAAGCCCGTCGCCCGCCAGCGCGAGGTGGTCATCTGCCACGTCTGCGGCGACATCATGCAGCGCGCCGGCTCCTGCCACGCCTGCCCCAGCTGCGGTGCCACCAGCGGCTGCTCGTGATGTGCCGCGGCCTTCGTTTCGAAGGCTGTGCGTGAACCCATCCGGACTACCGCGGTGAGCGGTGCTGGGAGCGACCCCACGACAGCGCGATGCACACCACGATGAGGATCGCGATGACGAAGATGGTCCATTGAGCCGCGTCCATGCTTCTTCCGTACCCACGCGGGGACGAGATCAGCCGCGAGAGACCGACGATCGCATCGGGGCGGTCGTTCGCGGCGACGCGTCGAGCGCCGCTTCGTGCCGGGATGGGGCTCGACTCCGATATCCGGCCGGTGGCCGCATCGTGTTCTGCGCCTAGGAGCGCGACGAGCGGTCCGGTCGGGCGTGGCGTCGGAGTGCTGCGCCGATGTCGTCGGCGACGCGATCCGCGGCGGCGGCGCACGCAGGCGAGACGAGGTCCCACAGCAGGAAGTTGTGGACCATCCCGGGCTCCCGCCGGCGGGTCACGACGGCACCGGCCTCGGCGAGGCGATCGGCGAACGCCTCGCCCTGGTCGCGCAGCGGGTCGAGTGCACACGTCACCACGATCGTCTCGGGCAGGCCGGTCAGATCGTCGACCCGGAGCGGGCTGACGGCGGGGTCGGACCAGCGGGTGCGGTCGGGGACCCAGAGGCTGTTGAACCAGTGGATGTCGTCGACGTCGAGGGCGAAGCCGTGTGCATTGGTGTGCATCGACCCGCCGTCGGCACCGAGGTCGGTGTTGGCGTAGACGAGCGCGAGCACGTCGGGGCACGACGGCAGGCGGCGGTGCCGCAGCGTGGCGAGCGCGGCGAGCGTGCCGCCGGCGCTGTCACCGGCGACCGCGATCGCCGATGGCCTTCCTCCCAGCGCGGCGGGACCCGACGCCACCCACTCGACGGCGGCGATCGCGTCGTCGACCGCCGCGGGCGCGCGATGTTCGGGCGCCAGCCGGTAGTCGACCGCGAGCACGGCGGCGCGACTTCGCGCCGCGAGACGACGGCACGCGCGATCGTGAGAGTCGAGATCGCCGAACGCCCAGCCGCCGCCGTGGAAGAACACGACCAGGGCCGTGGTGTCGGGCGCCGGACGGTACAACCGCAGCGGCAGCCCGGAGATCGGGAGCGCGAGGTCGGTCGTGGGCATCTCGGGACCGGGCGGGCGTTGCGCCGAGCGGGCCGCAGCCTGGCGGCGGAGCTCGGCGGGGTCGCCGACCGCACGCATCGGCGGCTGGCCCGCGAGTCCGCGGACGAACTCGGCCAGGGCCCGGTCGGCGAAGGGGCCGGACGCGGCGGTCCCCACGATCTCGTCGTCGTCGCTCACCGCGCCGATTCTTACCCCGCGACGAGCGCGACCCGTGCGGCCTCCACAATGCGACGTCGACCCTGACCGGGAACGCCGACGACGCTCGCGGAGCCCGTAGCCTCGTTCGTTCGCCGCGCCGACGCGACAGGAGGGGACCCATGACGCTGCGATCGCTGCCGACGGACTACCTCGTCGTGGGCGCGGGTGCGATGGGCATGGCCTTCACGGACGCCTTGATCGACCATGCGGACGTGCACGTCACGCTCGTCGATCGCCGTCACCTGGCGGGCGGGCACTGGCAGGACGCGTACCCGTTCGTGCGGCTGCATCAGGCCTCGTTGTTCTACGGGGTCGCGTCGACGGTGCTCGGCAGTGGCGCAGTGCAAACGAGCGGTCCCGAGGCGGGGCTGCAGGAACGCGCCAGCCAGCCGGAGATCCAGGCGTACTACGACGACGTCTTGGCGCGCCGCTTCGTCGGCTCGGGGCGCGTCACGTTCCTCGGCGGTCACGAGTACCACGCGGACGGCGCGTCGCACCTCGCGACCTCCTCCGTGTCGGGTGAGACCGTCGCGATCGACGTGCGCCGTCGGGTCGTCGACGCGACCTACCTGTCGCCCACGATCCCCGCGACGACGGCTCCGCCGTTCGGCGTCGCCGACGACGTGCCCGTCGTCGCGATCAACGAGCTCGCACGGTTGACGGCGGCGCCGCGCGAGTACGTGATCGTCGGATCGGGCAAGACCGCGACCGACGGGATCGTGTGGTTGTTGCAGAACGGCGTGCCGCCCGACCGCGTCGTCTGGGTCCGCCCGCGCGACCCGTGGATGCTCGACCGTGCCGTCGTGCAACCCGACCCGGTGGTCGCGTTCAACCTCGTCGCCGACACGATGGCGGCGGCAGCCGGCGCCGAGTCGCTCGACGATCTGTTCCTGCGCCTCGAGGCGGCGGGCGTGATGTTCCGGGTCGACACCGCCGTCGTTCCCACGATGGCCAAGACCCCGACTCTCGGCGCGTGGGAGCTCGACCTGCTCCGCACCGTCGAGCGCGTCGTTCGCCTGGGGCACGTCGAGCACGTGACGCGCGACGAGATCGTCCTCGAGCAGGGATCCGTCGCGCTGGCGCCGGGTTCGCTCGTCGTGCACTGCGCGGCGTCCGGGCTGCAGTACCCGGCGCTGGTGCCCCTCTGGGCGCCCGACCAGATCCGCCTGCAGACCATCCGGGTGGGCTTTCCGTGCTTCTGCGCCGCGCTGGCGGGTTACGTGGAGGCGACTCGCGACGACGACCGCGAACGCAACCGGCTGTGCCCGCCCAACACGCTGCCCGACAGCCTCGCCAGCTGGGCGAGGATGCAGGTTCGGGGCACCCTCGCGGCGCGCACCTATGGCGCGGAACCCGACATCGCGGCATGGGCCAACGCCTGTGCGCTGAACCCGGCGCGTGTCGCACCGTCGCAACGCGACGATCCCGCGGTTGCGGCCGCGGCGGCACGCGTCGCCGAGCACGCCGAACGCGGCCTGGTGCGGATGGCCGAGCTGGCCGGCGAGCCGATGCCGGGAGTCGCGGACACTCGCGCCGGTCGTGACGACCGCGCGATCCCGGCCGGAGACGCACCATGACCTCACCCGCATCGGCCGAGTACAAGCGGCGTTGGGACGTCGGCGGCGGGTGCGTCGTCGAAGGCGTGATCCCAGCCGACGACCTCGCCGCGGCGCAGCGCGCGCTTCCCGGTGGGTTCCCCACCGCGGAGGAGTTCGCCGACGGCGTCGACCCGCGGCGCACCGCGTTCACGGCGGGCCGGCGACCGTCGTCGTAATCTCCGGGCCCGGTACGCGCGCATCAGGAGGAGCCATGGCGCGGTTCGGACGTCGCCGGCAGGCTGCGGTGGAGGCATCGCCGAGTCCGCACGCCGACGAGGCAGCCGCCCTCGGATGGCAGGCGGTCGGGTCCGATGTCATCGACGATCGGGTGCGCCAGATCGTGCACCGAGCGGCCCGGGTGCTCCACGGCGGGTTGGGCAACGTGCTCGGGCGCGACCAGGGGAGTGCCGACACCCGGTACGACGAGGTGTTCCGCACATCGGTCGATGGCCGCGCCGTCTTCGTCGCGAACCTCTCCACCAACGTGGCGTTCCGGCTGCCCGGCGCCCCCGCCGAAGACGGCGCCGCCGTGTGCATCGTCGAAGTGCCGTCGTCGATCGCCGTCTCCTGCATCCAGCCCCGCCGGCTGCAACCCGTCGACCCGATCCTCCCCGAATTGGCGACCGGGAACCCGACCTTCGACGAGCGCTACCGCGTCCAGGTGCGGCCCGGCTTCGGGGCGGCCGAGGTCACCGACGAGATGCAGCGCCTGGTGCTTGCGCGTGACGACTGGGTGTTCGCCAACGAGCACACGTTCATCGTCAGTGTCGCCAAGGGCGCGTTCACCTCGGTGTCCGACATGCGCGGTCGCATCGACGACGTCCTCGCGTTCGTCGCCGCGATCCCGACGACGATGCTCGCAGCCGAGGTCGACCACTCGAACGACGACCTGGTCGCGCGCATCGACCGGCTCGACACGCTCGACGACGCGCTCGCGTTCCTGCAGACGATCACGCCGGCCGATCGGGCGCGGCTGGCCGAGTCCAAGACGCCGCTCGCTCGGTTCGCCGACGTGCAGACACCCGACGAGGCATTCGCCCGCTTCGAGCAGCTGAGTACGCAGGAGCAGATGCAGGTGCTGTCGATGTTCCGCGACGCCGACGATTGACGCGCGGCCCGTGTCGATGTCGTCGCTCGGCGTCACACCGCGCCGTCGATCGCTTCGCGCGCGAGTCGCAGCGCGGTGCGCTTGTCGATGCCGAGCGCCCGCGCGCGCCGCGCGTACTCGGCGGCCGCGGTGAGGACCGCGGCCCGGCGCTGCTCCGCCGGCTGGCTCGTGGCGCCGGCGGCGACCGTGGTGCCGTGCGGCCGGCGCGACACGACGAGCCCGCCGTGCTCGAGTTCTCGGTACGCGCGTGCGACGGTGCCGGGCGCGATGCCGAGGTCGGCTGCGAGCTGGCGTATCGCGGGAAGCCGTTCGCCGGGGGTGAGGGCACCCGCGGCGACCATCGCGGCGATCTGCGTGCGCAGCTGCTCGTAAGGCGGCACGGGAGACGCGTGGTCGACGCGCAGGACCGTCACGGTCGGGTCTGTCGCTCGGCGAGCGCGGCCGGCGGTGCGGAGCACGTGATCGCGCGGAACAACGGCCACGACCCCAGGAGCACGACTCCGACCAGGGTGCTCACGGCGCGCTTCCCGTTCCCCGTGATCGCAAACGCGGTCTCGAGGTGCGCGAGCGCCGTCGCCGCGAGGTTCCCGGTGAGGACGATCATCGCGGCGGCGCACGCCTGGGCGGACGCGCCGCGCCGCGCATCGTCGAGTGCTTGCTCGTCGTCCGACACGTACGGCTGCGGCGACCGGACGATGGCGCGTTCGGCAGCTTCGGCCGCGGCCCACACGACGACCCCCGCGACGAGCAACGACTGCGCACCCCAGTCGCTTGGTCGATGCACGATCGCGCCGATCGCGCCCGCCGCGGTCAGCAGCCCCAGCGCCCGCTGGCCGGCGACGACCCACCGCGGCAGATAGCGCGCGGTGGTCCGCACGCCGACGGTCGCGGCCGCCGTCGGCGGCGCGTGTCGCACCCGCCAGATCTCGACGACGAAGGCCGCGGTCGCGTAGCCCAGGAGGGTCGTCAAGAGCGGGTTGAAGAGCCCGAGGTGCATCCCCGCCGCCGACGCCACCGGAACCGTGAACAACCCCGCGAGCGCGCCGGCCGCCCGGGCCCGCCGCTGCGCGACGAGCAGGGCTGCCGTCGCCGCCTGCCGCCCGGCCGGGACGTCGACCCCGCGCCATTGCGGCCATGCGGGGAGCCACGCCCGTAGCGGCCGCGCGGCACCCGCAACGATGACGGCAGCCGGGATCCAGAACAGGACCCCGCCGAAGACGAGCGACAGCGGCGAATCGCGGGCTGCATCACGGTTGTGCCCGACCGGGCGAGAGCGCTGAGCATGGTCCAAAGTATCAACTCTTTGATACATTGGCGCAAGGTCCCGTCCGCCGAAATCGAACGGGGAAGCGCCCGGGCCCCCGTCACACCGTGGCGAGTGCCCGGATCGTCGGTTCGGTTGCGGCGCCGATCGAGGTCGCGTGGAACGCGTGCTCTCCGACGATCGCGCCCTCGAGCAGATCCGGCGCGATCGCGGGGCCGTCGCCGAGCGCGCTGAACAGGTCGCCCACGAGGAGCGTGCGCGTCGTTGCGTTGAACCAGAGGCCGCTCTTCCAGTTGTGGGGCACGTGCGGCGTCGCGACGAACCGCATCCGGTGGCCGCCGATGTCGAGTGGCTGGTCACCGGCGCCGACCGGCGCCGACCGGTTGCGCATGGGTGGGCCCGAAGGGATCAGTCGCCGGCCCCACCCGGCCCGTTAGCGTTCGCGACCCGATGAAGATCTCTCGCCCCGCCGCCGGTCTCGACGCGCCGATCGCCTCGGCGCGACCGCGCTTGCGCGTGGCCGGTGCAGCGGCGGTCGGCCTCGCCGCCGCGTTGGTGGTGCTCGCCGCGTCACCGGCCGGCGCCGCGGTCGCGGCGGCCGCGGCGAGCGCCACGACCCATGCCTCGCACGAGCTCACCGCGCTGAAGGCGATCGTGCTCGGTCTCGTCGAGGGGATCACCGAATACCTGCCGATCAGCTCGACCGGCCACCTGCACGTCGCCGAACGACTCCTCGACGTCGGCACCAAGAAGTCGACGAAAGACGCGGCCGACACCTACGCGATCACGATCCAGCTGGGTGCGATCCTCGCGGTGCTGCTGCTGTACCGGCACCGCCTCGTCACGATGGTCGACGGCGTGCTCGGGCGCGACGACCAGGGCCGCCGGATCGTGATCGCGGTCGCCATCGCGTTCGTGCCCTCCGCGCTCGTCGGCGTCGTCTTCGAGAAGCCGATCAAGGACAAGCTCTTCGGGGCGTGGCCAATCGTCGTCGCGTGGGTGATCGGCGGTGTCGTACTGCTCTGGCTCGCGTCGCGATTGCGGGTTCTCGGTCGCGAAGGCGTCAGCCTCGATGTGATCACGCCGCGCCAGGGCCTGGTGATCGGGCTCGCGCAGGTGCTCGCGCTGTGGCCCGGGACGAGCCGCAGCCTGGTGACGATCATCGCCGCGCTCTACGTGGGCCTCGACATCGTCGCATCGGTGGAGTTCAGCTTCCTGCTCGGCTTCGTGACGTTGACCGCGGCGACCGGCTACGAGGGTTTGAAGCACGGCAAGGAGATGATCGACACCTACGGGCTCGTCAACCCGGTGATCGGGCTGGTGGTCGCGTTCGTGTCGGCGGCGGCGGCGATCACGTGGATGATCCGTTACCTCGAGCGCCACGACCTGTCGATCTTCGGCTGGTACCGCATCGCGATCGCCGCGCTCACGCTGCTGCTGCTCGCGACGAACGTGATCTGAGCGCGCGGCAGCGCGAGCTACTCGGCGACGGATGCGCGCGCGACCTCGACGGTGTCGGCGAGGTGGGCCAAGGCGGTAACGTGCGCGGCATGGCGCCGGAACCCGATTACGAGCCCAGTCGGTACGAATGGGTGCGCAACCAGGTCGAGACCTACGAGCGCACCGGGGGCCGGGAGGCGAACACGCTTCTCGACACCGGCCTTCCGATCATCGTCGTCACGACGCGGGGCAACAAGACCGGCAAGGTGCGCAAGACGCCGCTGATGCGGGTCGAGCACGACGGTGAGTACGCGCTCGTCGCGTCGAAGGGTGGCGCGCCGAAGCACCCGGTCTGGTACTACAACCTCGTTGCCGCACCCGACGACGTGACGATCCAGGATGGTCCCGAGCCGTTCGCCGTCGAGGTGCGTGAGGTCTCCGGTCCCGAACGGGCGGAGTGGTGGGACCGCGCCGTCGCCGCGTACCCGCCGTACGCGGAGTACCAGGAACGCACCGAACGCACGATCCCGGTGCTCGTCGCGCGCCGTCGTTCCTGAGTTCTGCGTGCCACTGCGCTGTCGCGAAGCTGACAGCGTCGGGTGCGAGGTGCCATCCTGCTCTTGCAACCGCACCGAGATGGTCGCGAGACTCCCATCGTGCGGTCGATGAGCGAGTCGGAAGCGGTCGAGGCGATCGCGCAGAACCTCGAGCGCGAGTTCGCGGGTGTCGTCGGCGGCGACGACCTCCGGCGTGAGGTGTTCGGCGTGCACGAGCGCTACCGCGACGCGCGCATCCGCCAGTTCGTCCCGCTCCTCGTCTACCGCGACGCGCGCGACACGCTGCAACGGCGCCGCACGACCGCGTAACCTGCCGCAGTCATCACGCGCCTCGGCGCGCCGCAGTCATCGCGCCGCAGTCATCGCGCGCCTCGACCGCGCCGCGTCGTCCCGTTCAGTGCAACGTCGCGACGAGGAGCTGCGCGATCACGATCTTCGCGATCATCGCGAATGCGAACACCGTCGCGTAACCCGTCATCACCATCGTGTCGTCGGCGAGCTGTTCTGATGCAAAGCCGAGCACAGCCGGTTGCGTGCACATTCCCGCGAGCATTCCCGCGAGCATTTCGGGCGGCGTCTTGGTGAGCTTGCCGATCGCGAGGAGCATTACGACGGGCGCGACCGCAACGGCGACCGACGCGGCGAGCACGGGCGGCCAGTGCCCGCTCGAGAAGGTGTGTGCGAACGCCTGACCCGAGCGCGTCCCGACCCCGGCCAGGAACAACACGATGCCGAGCTGCCGCAGCGTGAGGTTCGCGGAGTACGGCATCTGCCACACGAGGCGCCCGGTGCGCCCGAGGGCGCCGAGCGCGAGCCCGACCACGAGTGGGCCTCCGGCGGCTCCGAGCGTGAAGCTCTGGCCCGGGAAGGGGATCCGGATCGCGCCGAGAAGCAGTCCGAGCGCAATTCCGAGCGAGAAGGTCATCACGTCGACCTCTCCGAGCGCACGGTACGAATCACCGAAGAAGGTCCCGACGGCGCGCATGGTGCGTCGGGGCGCCACGACGCGCACGCGATCGCCGAGCTCGAGCACCGTCGCGGGCGTGGCGACCATGTCGGCGTCGCCGCGACGGACGCGGGTCACGACGGCACCGAAGCGCTCCAACTCGAGGATGCCGAGTGGCTTCCCGGCGACGGCGCGGTTCGAAACGAACATCCGCCGGAAGTCGAGCGCGTCGCGGTCGAGCGCGAGATGTTCGCCGGCGCCCTCGCCGATGTCGGACGTGAAGTGCAGCACCGCCTCTTCCGCCCCGATGACCGAGAGCAGGTCGCCCGCGGCGGGTACGAGCTCCGGGGTCGCCACGTGCACGACGCCGTCGTGCTTCAGCCGGCTGAAGCTGATGCTGCCATGCCGCGTTCGCATGAGGTCGCCGAGACTCGCGTGATCGGCATGGGTGATCCGTACGGTCTTGCACACGATCGGCTCACCGCCGGAAGCGCGTTTCTTCATCTCGGTCTCGTGCACGCTCGGGCCGCGACGCCGACTGTGGAAGAGCCAGCTCGTCGCCGCGAGCGGGACGAGCACGCCGAAGGGATACGCGAGCGAATAGCCGACGACCGGCGCGTTGCCCTGCGCAGCGAACTGCGTCGATCCGAGGTGGTGCTTCAGATATTCGAGGATGCCGGCGAGCGCCGGGGTGTTCGTGAGCCCGCCGGCGAAGGTGCCCGACGCGGTGCGGCCGTCGAGGCCGAGCAATCCGTAGCCGACGGCGACGACGACCGCGGCGCCCACGACGATCCCGCCGAGCGACGCCGCGTTGGCCGAGAGCCCGCGGCGGCGCAACGCGGCGACGAATCCCGGCCCCGACGCGATGCCGACCGTGTACACGAAGACGGCCAGGCCGAGCGTCCAGACCGACTCGTCGATCTGCAGGCGGCCGTCGAGCGCACCGAACGCGATGCCGGCGAACAGCACCGCCGCGACACCGAGGCTGAACCCGCGAACGCGGACGCGTCCGAGCAGGAAGCCCGTGCCCGCGACGACGAAGAGCAGCAGGGTGGGATTGTCGACGAGGACGTTGATCATCGGTCAGGAGCGCGCGGCGTCACCGACCGGAGCAGCGGAGGGCGCGTCGACGTCAGGCGGCAACGGCGACGTTGGAGACGGCCGCGCGCACGTCGCGAAGGGCGTCGGCGAGCCAGTCGCCTCGGACCGCGGCACGGGCGTGGCCGAGTGCGTCGTCGACGCGGGCGATCGCGACCGCATCGGGCGCGACGGCGATGCGAGTGTCGAGCAACGCGTTGAACGCGCGACTCTGGCTGACGATGATGTTCTTCTCTGCGTACTCGAGGGCGCGGTCGATCACGTCCAGCGCGGCGGTTCGATCTGCGGTGGGCGAGCTGATCACGACGGGCTCCTCGGTGCGGTCGGCGGCGGGCGTTCGCCGACCGGGCCGGCGACTCCCTCACGTCAAGCTTCGGCGCCCCGGCGGGTACTCGCCAGGGACCATGGTCCCGATCCGGCGGTCGAGCTACCCGGGAACCCTCCCACGATGTTCCAGCTCAGCGGCCGTTGTGACGTCGCGCCCGGCTCAGCCGCTTGTCGAGCGCGTCGGCGACGAGGAGCGCGATCGGTGCGCACAGCGCGAACAGCCAGCCCGTCCCCGAGGGCGCGGCCTGATCGAGGAAGTGGGCGATCGGATGTGATCCAGACGAATGCAGCGAGCACTGCGGCCTCGGCCGAAGACCGCCACGACGACGAGCGCGGTTCGTTGCGGACCGGGAGCCGCCAGGCCGGTCGCGTACGGCTGCGGCACACGAACGTGTTCGCGATCTGGCCCAGCACCACCGCCGCGAACGCGGCACCCGACGCCGCGGCGAGGGTCGACACCGGTCGGGAACGGATCGCCCGGTCGCCAGCCCGCGGCGACGAACGTCATGACGAACGCGGTGATCGCGAACAGCGCCTCTGCCGGCCCGAGGACCCCGAACGCGCGGCGGGCGACGGTGCGATCGAGGAGCCGGCCCCGGGCCGGTGGATGCTCGAGCGTGTTGCTGCTCGGTGGATCGGCTCCGAGCGCGACGGCCGGCAAGGTGTCGGTGCCGATGTCGAGGGCGAGGATCTGGAGCACGCCGAGCGCGAGCGGGAAGCGACCGCCCGACAACGCCCACACGACGAACGGTGTGAGCTCCGCGACGTTGTCGGTGAGGTGGTACGTGAGGAAGCGCCGGATGTTCGCGAAGGTGGCTCGGCCCTGCTCGACGGCGGCGACGATCGTGGCGAAATCGTCGTCGAGGAGCACGAGGTCGGCGGCTTCGCGCGCGACGTCGGTGCCGACCCCGCCCATCGCGATGCCGATGTCGGCCTCGTGCAGCGCGGGCCCGTCGTTCACGCCGTCTCCCGTCATCGCGACGATGTGACCTCGACTGTGCAACGCCTGCGCGATGCGCAACTTCTGCTCGGGTTCCACCCTCGCGAGCACGATGCCGTCGCGGTCGACGAGCGCGCCCAGCAGTTGCAGGTCGTCGGGGAGATCGTGGCCCTCGACGACCATGCCTTCGGGGCCGAGCAGACCGACCTCCGCGGCGATCGCCCGCGCCGTTGCCGGGTGGTCGCCGGTCACCATGGCGATCTTCATGCCGGCGCTGCGGCATGCGGCGATCGCGGCGCGCGCGTTCGCCCGCGGCGGGTCTTCCAGCCCGACGACGCCCAGGAGTGTGAGGTCGCGCTCGGCCTCGCCGGCGCTCTCCGGCCGGCTGCCGCCGAGGTCGCGGGCCGCGATCGCCAGGACGCGCAGCCCGCGCGCCGTCATCTCGACGATCGCGTCGTGCGCACCGTCGACGGTGGTCGCAGACCGGGATCACCGCGTCGGGCGCACCCTTGGTGAACACGTGCGTGTCGGTGACGATCGACATCCGACGGCGCCGGGCGTCGAAGGGGAAGCGCCGGATCTCGGGATGCCGCGTGACCTCGCCGTCGATGTCGGCTCCGGTGCGCAGGGCGAGTGCGTGGAGCGCGGCTTCCATCGGATCACCGGTCGCGATCCACGTCGTCGCCCGACGGCACCACCCGGCCGTTCGAGCAGCGGGTTGAGACCACGGCACAGGCGCGCAGGTCGTCGAGGAGCGTCGCCGGGCGCGTCGATCACTGCGGTGGGCGCGTAGCCCTCACCGACGATGTGCGCCAGTCCCGCCGGCATCCACACCTCGACCGCCGACATGCGGTTCTCGGTGAGCGTCCCGGTCTTGTCGGTGCACACGAACGACGTCGAGCCCAGGGTCTCGACCGCATCGAGCCGCCGGACGAGTGCGTGCCGCCGCGCCATGCGCTGCGCGCCGATCGCGAGCGAGAGCGTGACGGTCGGCAGCAGACCTTCGGGGACGAGCGCGACGGTGACACCGATTGCGAAGAGGAAGCCGTCCCGCGCCGGCGTACCGATGAGGAGGGACAGCACGAAGAACAGCACGCCCACAGCCGAGCGCGATCGCAGCGATCGTTCGCACGACTCGCACGAGCTCGCGTGCGAGCGGCGCCACCGTGTGCGTGTTCGACTGCGTCAACGACGCGATGTGCGCGAGGCGGGTTGCGCTGCCGATCGAAATTACCGTCGCGCGCGCCTCGCCCTCGACGACGAAGGTGCCGGCGAACAGGGCATCACCGGCTTCCACGTTGACCGCCGCACTCTCTCCGGTGAGCGTCGAGGTGTCGACGAGGAGGGCGTGGGCTTCGTCGACGTGAAGGTCGGCGCTGATTCGGTCACCGGCGCCGCACAGTCACGACGTCGTCGACGACGAGCTGCTGCCGCGTCGATGTCGACAGGGTGACCGTCGCGCATCACCGTGACGCGGCGCGGGAGGAGGTCGCGCAGGCTTCTGCGCGGCGCGCTCGGCGCGGTACTCCTGCACGAACGCGAACACGCCGTTGAGAACGACGACCGCGAAGATCGCGAGACCGAGCTGCAACATGCCGGCGACGATCGCCAGCGCGCCCGCGGCCCAGAGCATGAGCGCGAAGAAGTGCACGAGCTGGGACGCGAGCTCGCGCCAAGCCGGCCGGCCGGCCGGGACCGGGAGCTCGTTGCGGCCGTCGCGGGCGAGGCGCGCGGCAACCTCTGCCGTCGTGAGGCCGTCGGGATTCCCGCGGTGGTCGTGGTCATCAGGCCTGCTGCTGGGCGTCGCTTCTCTGCAAACGATCGGTTCGATCGTGACCCCGACGCAGGGACTTTCGTAGGGACCGAAGCAGGCCCGGTCGGGGACCTATGGCCTTGTCGGGCCGTCCGACTTTGCCTGCACCCCTCGCTCGCGCCTAATCAGGGGGCATGACGCAGATCACTCGGATCATCGAGGCCAACGAGGCGTACGCCGCAGCGCGGGTGAGCGTTGCGGGCCGACTGCCCGGCCGCCGGCTCGCCATCGTCACCTGCATGGACGCCCGGATCGACGTGTTCGCGGCGCTCGGCCTCCATCTTGGTGAGGCGCTGGTGATCCGCAATGCCGGTGGGCGCGTGACCGACGACGTCCTGCGGAGCCTGGCGCTGGCCTGCCACAAATTGGGCGTCGACACGGTCGTCGTCATGCAGCACACGGAATGCGGCCTCACGGGAGTCACCGACGAGGAGCTGCGCGAGCTCACCGGCGCCGACTTCGGGTTCCTCCCCATCGACGACCACGCCGCCGCGCTGCGTGAAGACATCGACCAGCTCACGCGCACGCCGTTTCTCGTTCCGGTGCAGACGATCGGCGGCTTCGTCTACGACGTCAAGAGCGGCCACATCGACGACGTCGTTCGCTGGGAGCGAACCGGCTAAGCGCGCGACGCGGTGTCTATTCGGCCGGGGGCGGACGGCTGGCGGGGTCTCCGTGGTGCCGGCCCCGCCACGACGCCCACCAGCGTCCGTGGATCCAGCCGGGTTGCGCGGTCTCGCCCGCGGCCTGCAGCTCGCTCACCTCCAAGACATCGAGGCGGGTGCACAGCCCGAGGAGTTCGTCGTCGTCGCCGAGGACCGGCAGCTGGCGGACGTCTTCGTGCACCATCACCTCGAGCGCGTGGAGCACGCTGTCGTCGGGCCGCGTCGTCACGAGATCGCGGGTCGCGATCGAGAGCGCGGGATCCGAACGCGGCCCATCGTGGCGGAGGAGGTCGTGCTCGGTCAGGATCGCTTGGCACCGGCCGTCGGCGTCGACGATCGGGAGCGCGTGATGCCTGGTCGTGCGGAATCGTGAGAGCGCGTCGCCGACGGTCGCGTCGGTCGCGACGGTCTCGATGTCGGTCGACATCACGTCGGCGACGAGCCACGTGCGCAATCGGTCGACGTGGAGATCCGTGGAGATGTGCAGCCCGCGACGGGCGAGCTTCGCCGTCATGAGCGATTCGCGCATGAGCGACTTCGCGACGAGGTCGGCAAGCACCGTCGCGAGCATCAGCGGCAGGATCAGTTCGTAGCTGCGGGTCAGCTCGAAGCCGAGCACGATCGACGTGAACGGCGCATCGGCCGCGGCGCCGAAGGTCGCGACCATGCCGACGAGCGCGAAGGACGCCGGGTCGAGGTGCGGCGCCGCCGCGAGATGTCCGAGCCCGGTTCCGACGAGGCTCCCGGCCGCGGCGCCCATGAGCAGGAGCGGTGCGAGCGAGCTGCCGGAGTTGCCCGACCCGATGGCGAGCCACCACGCGACGAGCTTCGCGAACAGGACGAGACCGAGCGTTCCGGACGCGAGCCGGTCGTGCAGGACGGCACCGATCACGTCGTAGCCGGTGCCGAGCGCGCGCGGGACCGCGATACCGATGAGTGCGAAGCCGATGCCGCCGACGAGCGGTCGTAGGCCGCGGGGGATCGGCGAATGTTCGAAAAGGTCCTCGACGCGGTAGACGACAACGGTGATGACGACGCCGAGCAGCCCCGTCGCAACGCCGAGGACACCGAAGAACGGGAGCTGACCGACCCCGCCGTAGTGCACGTTCGGGATGACGAAGAACGGTCCGGTCCCGAACAGGCGCACGTGGACGGAGTCCGCGACGACCGACGCGATCACGAGCGGCACGAACGCGCGGGTCGAGAACTCGAACAGCAGCAGCTCGATCGCCAGGAGCACTGCGCCGACCGGAGTACCGAAGATCGCGGCCATGCCGGCCGCCGAACCCGCGGCCAGGAGGATCTTGCGTTCCGCCGGCGAGACGCGCACCGCCTGGCCGAGCAGCGAACCGAGCGCGCCACCCGTCACGATGATCGGGCCCTCGGCACCGAACGGCGCGCCGCTGCCGATCGCGACCGCGGTTGCGACGGGCTTGGCGACCGCGGCGCGCAGCGAGATCCGGCTCTGCTTGCGCAACACCGCGTCCATCGTCTCGGGGATGCCGTGCCCGCGCACCATCGGCTCCCAGCGCGCGAGGACCGCGACCACCAACCCGCCGGCGGCCGCGATCGGGACGAGGGTCCAGCCGGGATGCGCGTCGGCGAGCGTCGGGAACGTCGTGCTCGCGTGGTGCGTGAGCGTGAGGCTCAACATCAGCGCGCTCACCCGCAGGAACGCCCACCCCACCAAGCCGCCGGCCAGCCCGAGGCCGACCGACAGCACGCTGAGCACGAGCAGCCGGGCGGGCGGAGTGCGAGCCGTGGCGACCATCACGAGAAGTGTGCCCCAGGTGGTCGCATGGGTGGAGAAGCTCGCGCGCGACACCGACGCCGAACGGCAACATCGAGCGGCCCGCGTGGTCACCGCCGCGACCACCGACTCGGATGCGCCGGCCTGGTACCCGCTATGGCCGCGGCACGACGCGCAGGGCGAGGAAACCGGGGGTGCGCTGGAGCAACTCGTAGTCGCCGGGCGCGAGCCGCTCCGCCTCCGGAACGGGGCGCGGCTCGACGAGTCGCTCGATCAGGAAGCCGGCGCGGAAGATCTCCTCGCACGTCGTCTCGAGCGGGGCGAGCCAGTAGCGCACGTGCCAGCCGCGACTCCACGTCTCGTCGATGACGCGGGTCTCGAAGTAGTTCCCGCCGTTGCGCAGCCAGTCGGCGGTCGGGTGCTGGCGCGAGAAGACGAGCGCGCCGCCGGGCCGCAGGACGCGTCGCAGCTCGCGCAGCGCCGCGACCCGGTCGTCGACGTACTCCATCGCCAGCGCGCACAGCGCGAGGTCGAAGCTCGCGTCGGCCAGCCAGTCGAGCGGGTCGGCGAGGTCGTGGACGCGGAACTCGCCCTGCGGAACCTGCTCACGGCTGATCTCCACCATTCGTGGGCTCTGGTCGAAGCCGACGACCTCCGCACCGCGCGCCACGAGCTCACCCGCGTAGAGGCCCGGACCGCACGCGGCATCGAGCACTCTCGCCCCGGCGACGTCGCCGAGCAACGCGAGGCACGCGGGCCGGTCGTAGTGCGCGTTGTAGAAGCCGCCGGCCGCGTGGTCGACGAACTCGTCGGCGAAGGTGTCATATTGCGGCTCGCGGCCGACGGCGTCCGGCACGGCCCTACGGTATGGCGAATGGATCGTCCGGCGCGCGTTTCCCGCCACGCGTCCTTCGTGGCGCTGCTCGCGGTGGTTCTCGGCGCGGGCTGCGGCGCGTCGTCGCGGTCCGCGGGCTCGACCCGCCCGGAACCGACGACGACGGCGGCGACGACCACCGCATCGGCGCCCGCGAGCTCGACCACGACGACAGGGGCTGCACCGCGCGTGCGGGAACCCCGGCGCCCCGCCCGATGCACTACTCCTCGATCGTCGTGTTCACGTTCGAGAACCGGTCGTGGAACGACGTCGGGCTCGGGTTCGGTCCCGCGCTCCCGTACCTGCACGGGCTGGGGCAGAAGTGTGCCTGGTTCCGCGACTGGACCGAGACGAACCGGTCGCAGAACAGCCTCACCCAGTACGTGGGTCAGGTGACGGGAGCGTCGCAGCAGGGAACGGTGAACGACTGCTCGCCGTCGCCGCAGTGCAGCACGACCGCCGACAACCTGTTCCGCCAGGTTCGCCGGTCCGGTCGCGAGGCGGTGAACTACGTGGAAGGCGCGACGCACACCTGCAGCGCGAGCGGGAACGCGGCCAAGCACGTGCCCGCGTTGTACCTCTGGGGTGCCGACGACCGCGCGCACTGCGACGAGCAGGTCCGACCGTTGCGCGCATTCGACCCGAACGCGCTTCCCGCGTTCGCGTGGGTCACCCCCGACCTGTGCAACGACGGCCACGACTGTCCGAACGAGACCGTCGACGCGTGGGCGGCGGCCCACATCCAGCCGGTGCTCGACAGCGCGGCGTACCGCTCCGGACGCGTCGCGGTCTTCGTCTGGTACGACGAGGACCACCCGGTGCCGAACCTCTGGATCACACCGACGGCGGGCGCAGGGAGTCACGACCTCGCGGGTGCCGGCGCGGCGGCGACGCTCCGGGCGTGGCAGTCGATGCTCGGGCTGCCCTGCCTTGCGGAGGCGTGCGCCGCGCCCGACATGCGGGGACCCGCGAACTCCTGACCGGCTACGGCGGTCCGCCGAAGTCCTGGGTCCAGTACTTGACTCCATTGCTCGCGTACGCGCAGCCGACACCGATGTCGCGGTAGTGCGGATTCACGATGTTCGCTTCGTGTCCCGGACTGTGGATCCAGTCGTTCACGACCACGACCGGAGTCGGTTGGCCGGCGGCGACGTTCTCGCCCAACCACGAGTTCTGCGGGTACCGCGACTGCGTGATCACGGTCAACCAGCCGTCGTGGCTCATGAGCTGGACACTCGCCTGGTGCAGGCTGCGCTGGCCCGCCGCCCACATCAGCTGGCTCTGCGCGCTCAGACTGCCGAGACTGTGCGCGTGACGTTCGTTGTTGGTGAGCGTCACGACCGCGTTGATCTCCGCGCTCGAGCACGCGTGCGTGCCCGCGGGCGCGCCCGCGACCGGCTTCGTCGAGATGTCCATCTGGTTCAGCGAGCCGTCGGCACCGGCGATGATGTAGCCCGCGGTCGTGGGGATGATGCCGATCGCGGGAATCCCGAGGCCGGCGGTCGACCCGTAGAACGGCGCGTCACCGAACGCGAACACGCCGCCGTCGGCACCGACCATCCAGTAGCCACGCGAGTCGTGCGTCGACGCCATCGCGCGTACCGGCTGGGCGAGGCGGATCGCGCCGGTCGATCCGTAGAACTTCGCGTCGCCGAAGCTGAAGATGCCGCCGTCGGCCGCGACGAGCCAGTAGCCGTGGCCGCTCGGCGTCGCGCTCATGCCGACGATGGGCAGCTTGAGTCGCAGGGCGCCGGTCGATCCGTAGTAGTGGGCGTCGCCGAAGCTGAAGATGCCGCCGTCGGAGGCGACGAGCCAGTAGCCGTGGCCGGAGGGCGTGGCTGCCATCCCGACGACCGGGCGCTGGAGTCGCATCGCGCCGGTCGATCCGTAGAAGTGGGCGTCGCCGAACGTGAAGATGCCGCCGTCGGCGCCGAGCAGCCAGTAGCCGTGCGCGCTCGGCGTCGCCGCGATTCCGACGATGGATGCGGAGATGGAGATGTGGGAGGCGTCGCCGTAGGTGGAGACGGATCCGACTGCGAGCACCGCGCCGCGAGCCGTCACGGTCCAGCCGCCGGAACCGTTCGCCCGGGCGGTGGCCGCGACGACGCCGGCCCCGGCCGCCTCTGCCGGTTCCGGTCCCGTTCCGAAGCCGGCGATCGCGGCGATCACGGCGATCGCGGCAATTGCCGCGATCGCTGAGAATGTCCGCACTCGCACCGCTCGATTCCCGAGCATGTCGACCCCTCCGCTGGCCTTGACGCCTCGCTTGGGTATCGGCACGCGATCCGGGTGCGCCGTAGGGGGAAATCACGTGCCGTGACGACCGCCCCGCCAGAACGGCCGACGGCCCCGGTCCGGGGCGCCGACGGGCCCGGTCGAGAACGCCTCGGTCGCGTGCGCGTCAGCGCGTCACGGCGTGAGCATCGCGAGGTTGTTGTCGCCACCGAGGTGGCGCGCCTCGCCGCGCGGAACGACCCGTCCGGTGCCGTCGAGGATCCAATAACCGGGTGTGGCTGCAGAGGTCGCGACGATTGCGGTGGCCGGGCCGGGCTTCGCGGTGAAGAGGTTCTTCGGGTACGCCGGCGCGTGCCACGCGCCGGTCCCTTCGAATCGCGCGTCGCCGAACGCGAAGATCCCCCCATCGGCACCGAGCAACCAATATCCATGCCCATCAGGCGTCGGTGCGAGGTCCACGATCGCCGCGCTCAGGCGCAGCGCTCCCGTCGACCCGTAGAAGCGGGCATTTCCGAACGCGTAGATCCCGCCGTCGGCGCCCGTGAGCCAGTATCCGCGGCCGTCGTGCGTGGCCGCGATGTCGACGATTCGGGCGTTGATCCGGGTCGTGTGGAGGTCGCCGTAGGGGTGGGCACCACCGGCGCGGAGTACGACGCCGCGGGCCGTCGTGGCGAGCAGGCCGCGGCCGTCGGGCGTGCCGGTCGCGGCGACGACGGCCGACGTTGGGCGCCACGCGAGCTCGATGTGGGGGGCGTCGCCGAGTCCGATGATCGTGCCGTCGGCAGTCACGAGCCAGAGCCCCCGACCCGTCCTCGTCGCGACCGCGTCGACGACGCCGCGGTGGCTGATCGCGGCGTGGCGCGAACCGGGGAGCGGCGCGGCGTCACCGAAGTGGTACACGGAACCGTCGCATCCGATCAGCCAGTAGCCCGCGCTGCGTGGCGACGGGACGAGGGCCACGGTTGTGTCGCCCGGTGCCGCGTTGCCGCGCAGGTCGGCGTGGACGAGCTTCGCGACCGCCGTCGCGAGCGCGGTGCCCGCCCGACCCGCGCCGTAGCGCGTGAGGTGGAGGTTTTCTGCCGGCCGTACCCGCTCCGGGCGCCCGGAACAGGATGGCTTGGTCTCGGCGCGGAGCCCGTTCGCGGCGGCGAGCGTCGACGAGGAGTCGACGACCGGCACGTGCAGGGCGCGCAGCACCGGGAGGTAGCCGTGCCAGATGGGGCTCCACACGTTCGGATCCGCGTTGCGGATCGTGCCGGCCGGGATGGGGTTCACGAACAGGACCGTCGCGTCGCGGCTGCGCAGGATGGTGATGAGCGCGCGCGCCTGCTCCGCGATCATCCGTTGTCCGGCCGCCGACCAGAGATTGGTGATTTCGTGACCGGCGGCATCGTGCGGGAACGGCGGCCAGTAGTTGTGATTCATGTAGACACCGACGACGTCGGGGTCGAACGTGGCGATCTGGTGCGCGGCCTGGTGCAGCCAGAAGCCGTCGGGCACCGTGTGGCCGTGGTCGTACTGGTTCGGCGTGAGCAGGCCGGAGCCCCATACGCCCATCGACTTGGCGTCGATGCCGGCCTGCCGGAGCAGGAACGCCGCGTGACTGCCCTGCTGGTCGAGCACCGAATCCCCGATGAAGAGGACTCGCGCCGGGCTCGAGACGGAGGTCGGCGCGGGGTCGGTGGCGACCGTCAGCGCGACCGCGTAGCCCGCCGGTGCCGCGAGTACGAGACCGAGCGCGAGGAGCATGACGGCGGCTCGCCACGACGGTCCGGATGTACGCAGCGCGAACCGCATCGAAAGGCTCCCCGCCGCGCCTGATCAGCGCGGCTCGAGGGAGTCATCGACCGCTGCGCAGCCTCACCTGAGCCCGAGCGGGTGCCGGCGTCTGATCACACGTCAGCCGAGCCGCATGATCTGTGGTCCGAGCGCGGCGGCCACGGTGTCGGCACCGGCGTCGGTGTAGTGCACGCCGTCGGGGCGGGCGTGCATGTCGACGGGGCAGCCGAGATCGTGCGCGGCGCTCGAGACCGTCATCCCACTGGTGGCCGCGACCTGCCGTTCGATGGCGCCGATGACCTCGACGCGACTGCGGTCGTACCACGCAGCCTTCGTGTCGTTTGCGCCCGGATGCGCGGCGAAGCACGGCGGTGCGAGCCAGAGCTGACGCGAGCCCACCGCCGACAGCCGTTGCGCGGCCGTGGTCACGACTTCGCGGTAGTGCGCGTCCCACGCGGCCTGGCCGGGTGCGGTCCAGGTGTGCCCGTGGTCGAACGACGCGTCGTACACGTCCCAGGCGCCGTAGAGCACCACGATCACGTCGGGTCGGAATTTCGCGAGCGCGTCGGGCCACGTCTCCTTCGTGCGGCAGGAGTCGGGTTGACGGGTCTCGACGCCCCAGTAGCCGCGCACGTCGGCGTCGTCGAGGAGGGTGCAGCCGAGCGCGCCGCCGTTCCACACGAGCACGCCTTTGCGCTTGCCCCAGCGCTCGATCCCGCGTCCGAGGGTGAGCGCCACCGAGTCGCCGACGACGAGGACGCGCTGCACGCGCGGCGCTGCGGTGCCCGTCGTCGAGGCGCTCGGCGCCGTGCTCGTCTCGCGGCGGGCTGCGGCGAGTACCGAGCTCGGCGACTGCGCGGCCGCGAACGTGACCGCCGGTGTCGTAGCGACGGCACCGGCGATCATGGCGCAGAGCGCGGCCGTCGCACCGGCGACCGGCATTGCGACCCAGCGTCGGGTGCCGACGAGCGCGCGCCGTTCGCGGATCGGCATCTCGACGAAGACGAACGACAACGACGAGACCGCGAGCGTCACTGCGACGCGCAACGCGCTGAGTGGAGCCGGTGCGAGCCCGGTACGCGCGCGCGTGAGCCAGAGGAAGATCGGCCAGTGGTACACGTACACGCCGTAGCTGATTCGCCCGAGCCATCGGAGCGGGGCCGTCGAACACAACGCGCGAATCGGGCCCGGTTCGCGCGCGGCGAGCAGGAGCACTGCGCCCAGGCACGCGTACGCGAGGAGCCCACCGCGGAAGAGCGACGCATCGCTCACGTGCGCGTGCGCGTTCGCCCAGACCATCACGGCGAGCGCGACGGGACCTGCGGCCGCGATCACGCGCGACGCGACCGGTCGCAACACTCGGTCGCCGAGCGCGATGGCGAGCACCGAGCCCACGAGGAACTCGAGCGCCCGCGTGTCGGTTCCGTAGTAGGCGCGGTCGATGCCGTGCGACGAGTGCAGCCACCCGTCGACGAAGGAGGCTGCGGCGAGGGCACTCAGCGCGATTGCGATCGCGGCGCGGCGGCCGCGCAACACGATGCACAGCCCGACGATCGCGGGTGCGAGGACGAGGTAGAACTGCTCCTCGACCGCGAGGGACCAGAAGTGCAGGACGGGTGACGCGGCGGCGAAGTGCTGCGCGTACGACTGGCCCGACCACAGGAACCGCCAGTTCGCGACGTCGCCGAGCGCCGCGAACGCGTCGAATGGGAAGCGGCGCGAGGTCTGCGCGTCGCGCAGCACGATGGCGACGGCGGCCGCGAGAACGATGCCCGCGACGGCCGCCGGCAGGAGGCGCCGGACGCGCCGGGCGTAGAAGCGCCGGAGCGAGACGTGCCCCGACCCCTGCCACTCACGCAGCAGGATCCCCGTGATCAGGAAGCCCGAGAGGGTGAAGAACGTGGACACGCCGAGGAAGCCGCCGCCGAGGTGCCCGTCGTGGAAGGCGAGCACGGCCGCGACCGCCAGTGCTCGGACGCCGTCGAGCCCCGGTTCGTAGTGCCTCCCAGCACTGCCGCCCATCGACTCAGTATCGCAGAGCGGTCAAGCAAATGCGTACCGCGCGATCACGTCGTCGACCCGCAGACGCGCCGTTCGGGACTCGGTCCGTGACCGCGACTCACACGGCGCAGGCGTAGTCCTGGTCGTAGACCACCGTCCACTGGGTCAGCCAGATCTGGCCGTTGCCGAACGCGTGCGAGGCGGCGCAGAAGGAACGGGCGAGCGCGGCGTTGTTGCTGCCACTCGGAACCCAGATCGGCGTGGCCGGGTTGTATGCGCCACCGGTGATCGCGGTCCACTGGTAGTGGTTCGAATAGATGCCGACGAGCTTGCCGTGCGCGTTCATGCCGTCGAGGAGACCGCGAACGACGCGAGCGTTCGACGACGTGTCGCTGCGCCAGGTGGGATCGAGCTCGACGTCGAGCCACCACATCCGCGGGTTCACGTGCGCGTCGGCGACCGCCTGCACGTCGTAGGCCGCGGCGTTCGCGCCCCAGTTGTAGGAGCGGCAGGAGATGTCGGCCACACTGCAGGTTCCGGCGGGGCCGGTGAGACCGCTGGCGTTGTCGGGTGGCAAGCCGTCGGCGTTCACGTACACGGTCAACGTCGGTCCGGCCCATGCCGCTTCGCTCGCGAAGCACGGGTTGTTGGTGTACATGTCGCCGTCGTTGATTCCGACGACCGTCACCGCGTGCGGCGCCGCCGGGTACGCGTGACCGCACTGCGGCCACGAGATGTCGTAGCCGGTCGAGCCGGGTTGGTACGGGTCGAGCGCGGTCTGCGTCGCGATGCCGATGACGGGCGCGGGGATCGGCTGCGCACCGGCCGATCCGTAGAAGCGCGCGTTGCCGAACGCGAAGATGCCGCCGTCGGTTGCCGCGAACCAGTACCCGCGACCGTCGAGCGTCGAGGCCATGCCGACGATGGGTTGGTTGAGGTGCCCGTTCCCGGTCGATCCGTAGAAGCGCGCGTCGCCGAAGCTGAAGATGCCGCCGTCGGAGGCGACGAGCCAGTAGCCGTGGCCGGTGGGGGTGGAGGCCATGCCGACGATGGGTTGGTTGAGGTGGATGTTGCCGGTGGACCCGTGGAACGCGGCGTCGCCGAAGCTGAAGATGCCGCCGTCGGAGGCGACGAGCCAGTAGCCGTGGCCGGTGGGGGTGGAGGCCATGCCGACGATGGGCTGGTTGAGGTGGATGTTGCCGGTGGACCCGTGGAACGCGGCGTCGCCGAAGCTGAAGATGCCGCCGTCGGAGGCGACGAGCCAGTAGCCGTGGCCGGTGGGGGTGGAGGCCATGCCGACGATGGGTTGGTTGAGGTGGATGTTGCCGGTGGACCCGTGGAACGCGGCGTCGCCGAAGCTGAAGATGCCGCCGTCGGAGGCGACCATCCAGTATCCGAACTTCGGAGTCGACGCGATCGCGACGATCGGTCGATTGAGGTGCGTGCCGGTGAGCTGGCCCGCGTACGACGCGCCGAACGCGTAGACGCTGCCGTCGGACCCGGCCATCCGGTACCCCCCGCCCGCGTTCGCCGCCGGTGCGGCGCTCGCCGCGGGCGCGGACTGCGTCGTCGACGCGGGCGCGGATTGCGTCGTCGACGCGGATGGCACCCGCGCGACGCCGAACGCGGCCGTGCTCGTCGCGGTTGCGAGCAGCGCCGAGATGATCGCGGTGCACAACATGATGCTGGACGCGCGTCGGGTGCGCCGGGTCGATCTGGTCAGCATGGGGGGCCCGTCGATTCCGGTCGGGATGCGAACGAACCGACGAGGCTAGCCATGCTGCCGACCTCGTTCGAGGTCACCGCTGGACGGGCGGCTGTAGGGCAGAAGACTGCGCCCGACCCGGTCGTGTCGATCACCGCGCTCGACTGAGTGTTCGCGGTGCTCAGTCGATGAGCTCGAAGTCGTCGGGATCGGGCGCGACGGTGCGCTGCCAGTACTCGAGGAGCGTGAAGGGCCAGTTCTGCGCGACGTGACCGTTGGCGTTCTTGTACCAGCTGTTGACGTCGGAAGCGCCCCAGGCCATCAGCGCGTTCTGCGCGTCGACCTGCTCGTTGAACGCGTCGTGGACGTCTTTGCGGACGTCGAGCGCGCGGTGGCCTTCGCCGAGCAGGAGGCCGAGACACCCGAGGATGTAGCGGACCCCGCATTCCGAGAAGTAGATGATGCTGCCGTTGATCACGATGTTGGTGTTCGGTCCGTACAGGCAGAACAGGTTTGGGAAACCGGGAACGGTCACGCCGAGATACGCGCGCGCGTCGCCGCCCCACTTCTCGTGGAGGTCGATGCCGTCGCGTCCGACGACCTTCATCGGCGTGAGGAACTTCGACGCCTGGAATCCGGTGCCGTAGACGATCACGTCGAAGGCGCGTGTCTCGCCGTCGTTCGTGACGATGCCGTCGGGCGTGATCTCGCGGATCGGCGTCGTCACGAGGGACACGTTGTCGCGCTTCAACGCGCGTGCCCACACGCCGTTGTCGCGCAACAACCGCTTCGCGCCCGGCGCGTAGTGCGGCATCGCCGCCTCGAGCAGGTCGGGACGGTCGCGGAACTCGGCCTTGATGTACTCCGCGAGCACCATGCGCATGAAGTCGTTCGCGGCGCTCACCGACTCGGTCTTCGGCTCCCACGCGGGGTCGACGCGCACGGGGTCGAGCGCGCCGTCGCCCATGCGCCAGAAGATCCAGAAGCGGTTCCACTCGCTGTACGACGGTACGTGCGCATAGAGCCACCGCAAACCTGGTGCGACGGCGTCGTGGTAGTCGGGGGTGGGTCCGAACCACGGTGGCGTCCGCTGGAACACGGTGAGCTCACCTGCGACCGGCGCGATCTCGGGGATCAGCTGCACCGCGCTGGCGCCCGTCCCGATCACCGCGACCCGCTTGCCGCGCAGGTCGACGTCGTGGTCCCAGCGCGCGGAGTGGAACGCGGGACCGTGGAAGGATTCGCGGCCCTCGATCGCGGGCAGCAGGGGCCGGTTCAGCTGGCCCACCGCGCTGATCACGGCGTTGGCGACGAGCACTTCTTCCTCGCCGCCCGCGGTCTGCACCGTGACGCGCCAGCGCGCGTCGCCGTCGAGCCACACTGCCGACAGCACTTCGGTGTCGAACCGGATGTGCTCTCGGAGTGCGAAGACGTCGGCGCAGCGGCGGAAGTAGTCGAGCAGGACGTCTTGTGTCGAGAAGTGCAGCGGCCAGTCGTGACGCTGCGCGAACGAGTAGGAGTAATTGTGGTTCGGATTGTCGACGCGGCAACCGGGATACGTGTTCTCGAGCCACGTGCCACCGACGTCGGTGTCCTTCTCGACGATCACGAACGGCACGCCGGCCTGACGGAGGCGGTGCGCCGCGAGCAGTCCAGACATGCCCGCACCGATGATGACGACGTCGAAGTCGACGGCCGGGGCGATGGCGTCCTTGTGCCACGCCGGCGCGCGGCGATCCTCACCGCGGAACGCGAGCTCCTCTTCGAGGAGCGGGAGGTAGTCGCGCATGCCCGCGCCGCCGACGGCGAACTCCATGATTTGCAGCAGCGCTTCGGAGGTGGGCGCCGGCGCGGGAACGCACCCGCCGTCGCGGAATCGAACCAGCGCGCCGAGCGCGAGCTCGCGCGCCGCTGCGAGCTTGTCGTCTGAAAGACCGCCCTGCGGCAGGCCGATGAGCATCGGATCGGGGCGGAGCTCCTCGCGCAGCAGCGAGAGGTCGCCCGTGAGGAATGCGAGGGCCGGGAGCAGCGGCGGGACCTCGGCCGCTTCGAGGATGGATCGGATCTCGTCGTCGGTCTCGGTGATCGGCTCGATCGCGGCAACGAACGGACTCGACGTGGGCGCGGTGTCGGTCACGGCCTCATTGTTGCACCGCTCCGGCCGGGTGGTCCCGGAACGCCCTCGGGTCGAGCGGCTCTGGTTCCCGTTGCAACCGGGCGCACCGATCGCGGTGAGCGCCGAATGCGCCCCGGACGCGTAGCATCACGACGACGTGAGTCACGCGCGTAAGGGGGGCCGATGACCGACACCGTCGAAGTCGCGCCAACGGTCGGCGGACCGCCGACCGGAGCCGGGGCACCGCCGCGGCCGGAGATCCAGATCGTGCCGATCAAGGGACTGCCGATCGTCGCGGTGATCCTCGTCGGGTTGATCGCGGCGATCGCGAGCGACCAGTTCTGGGCGCTCGACTTCTTCCACGTCGTCGGCGGAGGGCTGTGGACCGGGATCGATCTCTTCGTGGGCCTGGTCGTCGGTCCGATCCTCGGCCGCCTCTCGATCCCCGCGCGCGCCGAGTTCTCGGCGCGATTCATGCCGAAGATGGTGATCATCATGCCGACCGTGGTCGTGATGACCCTCGCGGCCGGGTTCCAGCTCGCGCTCAAGCTCGGCAACCTCGCGTCCGGGAACCCGAATCACGGCTGGCTGGTCGTGTCCTTCATCGTCGTCGGGGTGATGGCCGTGATCGCGCTCGGCATCCTCGAACCCGCGAACATCGCGGTGCTCTTCGAGATGAAGAAGCCGCAGCCCGATCCCGAGGTCATCGGGCGACTCATGAAGCGCTTCGTCTACACGGCGGGTGCTACTGGGATCATGCAGGTCGCGACACTCATCATCATGACGAGGGTGGCGACGCAATGAGCGCCGCCGTCGATCACGTGCCGCCGACGACGAGGCGAAGCTTCCCGCCCGTGGCCGAGTTGACGGTCGCGTCGCTCGCGTTGATCGTCGTGGGCGGGATCGTCATGGCGTCGTACATTCCTCGCCGGCCGCCGCTCGGCGCGCCGAGCGCGTTGCTCGCAGTGAGCGCGGTGCTCGTCGCGTCGGCCGTCATCATGATGAGCCGGGTCCGCGAGTTCGCGTGGCGCACGTTCTTCCGTGTCGCGCGCTGGGCGCTCGTCGCCTACGTCATCTCCGCCGGCATGATCGAGTTCGCGTTCGTGAAGGACCACACGCGCGGCGGCCCACTCGTCGTCGTCACGCTGATGCTCGTGATCTTCGCGGTCGACGTGCCGCTCGTCATCGGCTTCACGGTCGCGCGGTTCGCGACGCGAGCGCGCGAAGCCGTCTGAACTCTCGACCTGGAAACGCAACGCGCGCCTCAGTAGGTGCGCTTCGCGTCCTTCTTGGCCTTCTTGTCGGCCCGTTTCTCCTTCAGGGACTTGCCCGTCTTCTTGTTCGCGCGCTTCTCCGGGGCTTTGTTCGCCATCAGGAGCTCCTCGAGTCGTGGCTCGTGGCGAACGGTACACCGCCGCGGTCGGAGCGGCGCGCGAACCGGCCGACCACCGTTCGTTCACCGCGTCGCTACCGGAGCGTCGTCGGCCGCATGCGATCATGAGCGCATGACGACCAGCGAGGTGCGCCGGGTCGGGCTCGACGGTCCCGCCAACTTCCGGGATCTCGGTGGCTACCAGGCCGGCGATCACCGTCTCAAGCGCGGGGTCGTCTATCGCAGCGACTCGCTCTCGCGGATGACCGACGCCGACGTGCGCCACGTCGTCGACGAGCTCGGGCTGGTGAGCGTCGTCGACCTCCGGGCGGCGCACGAGGTCGAGACCTATGGGCACGGCCCACTCGGCTCGGCCGGCGTCGTCGTGCACCATCGGCCGATCATCGACGAGACCCGACCCGAGCACGTCGAGCGACCTCCCGACGCGCCCGATCCTTCGACGCTCACGCTCGACGCGATCTACCTGATGATGCTCGAGCGGTTCGGTGAGCGCTTCGCCGGCGTCGTCCGACTCATCGGCGACGCGGCGAACCACCCGATCGTCTTCCACTGCGCGGCCGGCAAGGACCGCACCGGTCTCGTCGCGGCGCTGCTGCTCTCCGCGCTCGGTGTCGACGACGAGACCGTCGTCGCCGACTACGCCCTCACCGCGGAACACCTCGACGAGCTCGTCGAACGGCACCGCGCGCAAGCCGAGGCGGAGGGCATCGATGTGGAAGTGGGCGAGGCGAACTTCGGGGCGGAGGCCGAGGTGATGCGCTCCGTGCTGGTCGGGTTGCGCGAACGGTGGGGATCCGCGGCTGCGTACCTCGAATCGTTCGGGCTCGACCCTGCGGTCGTCGACGCGCTGCGGGACTCGCTGCTCGAACCCGCGGCGGAGTAGACACGGTCGCCGCGACCGGGAACCGACCCGCCGACCGGTGCTCGTAGGGGAGTGGTGACGCGATGGCAGCAACGATCACGCTGACGACGCCCGACGGCGCGATGCCGACGTACGTCGCCGAACCCGAAGGCGAGGCGCGCGGTGGGATCGTCGTGGTGCAGGAGGCGTTCGGCGTCACCGACCACATCCAGAGCATCTGCCGCCGGCTCGCGAGCGCCGGCTACGTCGCGCTCGCACCGGCGCTCTTCCATCGCGTCGGCTCGCCGGTTCTCGACTACGACGACTTCGAGGCGGTTCGACCGGCGATGGTGTCGCTCACCGCCAGCTGGGATCGAGTCGGATCTCGACGCCGCGTTCGGCGAGCTCTCCCGGACGCGGCTTCGACGATCCGCGTTCCGGCATCGTCGGGTTCTGCATGGGCGGCACGGTTGCGTTCGTCACCGCGACGATGCGGGCCGTCGGTGCGGCCGTCACCTTCTACGGCGGCGGCGTCGCGCAAGGCCGCTTCGGCTTCCCGTCGCTGCTCGACCTCGCGCCGAGCTTGCAGGCCCCGTGGCTCGGTCTGTACGGCGATGCCGATCAGGGCATCCCCGTCGACGAGGTGGAAGCGTTGCGCCGGGCGACGGGCGGGGCACCGGGGCCGGCCGAGATCGTCCGCTACCCCGATGCCGGTCACGGGTTCAACTGCGACGACCGGGCCGCGTACGACGAAGGGGCGGCAACGGATGCGTGGCGGCGTACGCTCGCGTGGTTCGGCGCGCACCTCCGGTGACGCACCGAAGGACCCCCCGCTACGCTCACGCCGGTGGACACCCAACGGTCGGTCGTGACCACGAGCGGTAGTGATCCGGTCGTGGTCACGGTGGTCGGCGCGTTCGATTTCGCGTCCTCCGACAAGTTGCGTTCCGCCGTGATGGCCGCCGCCGCGCAACCGAACGTCAGCGTCGTCGTCGACCTGAGTCGCACCGAGTTCCTCGACTCCGTGTCGATCGGGATCCTGCTCCAGGCGTGGCAGCAGCTGCACGCCGACGGGCGCGAGCTCGTGCTGCGGTCGCCCCACCCGCGGGTCCGTCGCGTGCTGGAGATCGCCGCGATCGGCGATGTCGTGCGCGTCGAGGAAGCCTGAGGCCGTCGCTCGCCGCGGTTGCTCTCGGGTGCGCGCGCCGCGCCTCGAGCACTCGCGTCAGAGGGGAAGATCCACCCAGACGACCTTGCCGTCGCGCAGCATGTCGACGCCCCACTGCGAGGCCATCTGCTCCACGATGAACAGGCCGCGGCCGGTCGCGGCGTCCGGGCCGGCGCGGCGCACGACGGGACGTACCGACGACGCGTCCTCGACGCGGAGCCGAACGGAACGTTCGGATGGCTCGATCGTGAGCGTCACGTCGGAGCGGGCGTGCATCACCGAGTTGGTGACGAGCTCGGTCGCGACGAGCTCCACGTCGTCGATCGCCGATGACGGTACGGCGAGCGGTTCGAGTGTGTCGCGCACGAAGCGGCGTGCGCGGGCGGGACTCGAGACGCGAGCCGGGAGCCGGATCTGTGCCGGCGGTAACACGCGCGTGACGGCATCAGGCACGTAGAGCGCGAGGAGCGCGGTGTCGTCGCGTCGCGCGACTCCTGCGTGGCGAACCTCGAGCGCGTCGTACAGCGCCGCGACCGTGAGCTCCGCCCCGGCGCGGACGTTGTCGGCGAGGAGCTCGAGAAGTGCGTCGTCGTCGAGCGCGCTCGGGCCGGGGACGTCGGTGACGCCGTCGGTGTAGAGCAGCAGGAGATCGCCGGGTCCGAGCGTGATCTCGCTCTCGTGGAAGGCGGGTTCGTCGAGGAGCCCGAGGACGCTGCCGGGCGTCCCGACGAGTCGCGGCTTCCCGGCCGCGGGCACGAGGACGGGGCGAGGATGGCCCCCGAGCGCGAAGCGGAACCGCCACGGGTTCCGTTGCTCGAGCACGCCGTAGACCGCGGTGCAGTACTGGCCTCCGAACTGGTCGGCCTGGTCGCGTACGGCATCGTCCAGCCACGCGAGTACCTCCGTCGGTGGTGCGGTGTGGCGCGCGGCCGCGCGCGCGGTCTGGCGTGCGACCCCGGTGAGCGCCGCCGCACTGATGCCCTTGCCGGAGACGTCGCCGACGAGGACCCCCCACTGATCGGGCCCGACGGTCATCACGTCGTAGAAGTCGCCACCGACTGCACCGGTGTCGCTCGCCGTCCAGTACCGCATGCCGATCTCGAGCCCGGGAACATCGGGGAGGTGTGGTGGCAGCAGGCTGTGCTGGAGGGTCGCGGCGACCGTGCGCTCACGCTCGTACATCCTCGCGTTGTCGAGGGCGATCGCGATGCGGGCCGCGACCTCCTCCGCGAGCTGGACGTCGGCCGCGGAGTAGCGACGCCCCGACTCGGAATGAACGAGCTGTAGCGCGCCGAGGATCCCGCTGCGGCCGCGCAAGGGAACCATGATCGCCGAGCGCACCCCGAGCCGGGTGAGAATCTCGCGGAGCTGCCGGCTCGGCGTCGCCAGCGCGATGAGGTCGGCGTTGATCTCCGGGTAGTACTGCGTCGTGCCGGTGCGAATCGCGAGCGGCATGCCGGTGAGTGCATCGGGGTCGTACGGGAATCGGTCGCGTGCTCGGTGCGCCCACGCGAGTTTCTCGGGATCGATGTGCGCGACCTCGATCGTCGGGACCGTCGCCGTCTCGTCGGTGAACACCGCGAGCTGGCACCAGTCGCCGAGTCTCGGTACGGCGGCCTGCACGACGCGCCGCATGAGATCGGGGATCTCGAGCGAATGGGACAGCACGGCGTGCATGCGCTCGAGGAACTCCGACCGCTCGCGCGCGTCGCGCTCCAGCGCGAACAGCCGACCGCGTTCGATCGCACGCGCGATGCGGTCGGCGGCCAGGCGCAGCAGCTCGACGTCGGCGTCGGTGAAATGCCGCGGCTCGTGGGTGCCGATGTCGAGCACGCCGAGCAGGGTCTCGGCCTGCAACGGGACGCCGGCCGCGCTGCGGATGCCGCTGCGCAGGGCCTCGCCGATGCGTTCCGTCTGGGTCAGGTCGTCGAGCACGACCGGTTCGCCGAGCTTTGCGATCCGACCGGCAAATCCTCGTCCGACAGGGACGCGCAGGGGCTCGTCGACGGGCTCGAAGCCGCTCGTTCCCCGTTCCACCAGCTCCTGACCGCGCTCGTCGAGGAGCAGGATCCTCGAGGTGTCGCAGTCGAGGAGCGCCACGATGCGGTCGGGAAGCTCGGCGAGGAGGTCCTCGATCGGGAGCCGGGCGAGCGCGAGATCGCTGATGTCCTGAAGGCGGGCAAGGCGTTGCGCGAGCAGCTGTTCGCGCTCGAGGGCCTGGGCGCGACGCAGGGCCTGAGCCGAGAGTCCCGCGACGATCTCGAGGTACTGCCGTTCGGTCGGAACGAACTCGTGCGCTTCGTCGAACACGATCGCGAGCGATCCGACGGGGCGGTCGTCGACCAGGAGCGGCAGTGTCGCGACCGCGCCGAACCCTCCGATCGTCTGCAGGGAAGCGAGCTCCGGGTAACGCCGGGCGAACTGGTCCGGGCCATCGATGTAGACGGGCTTGCCGCTCTGCAAGACGTCGCGACTCAGGACGGCTTCGTCGAGCGTCACGAACGGGAACGAAGGTTCCGAACGCGCTCCCGTACCCGAGTACGCGATGAAGGTGAGCCGTTCTCCGCTCTCGTCCAGCTCGGAGATGCCGCCGGCGCGTGCCTGCATCGCCGGTACGACCTGGTCGATGACGACCCGGCCGATGTCGGTGCGGGTCGCCGCGCGGGCGAGACCCGCGCTGATGGTCTGCAACCGTTCCGCGAGCACGCGTGCCCGCTCCGACTCGTCGTGTGCGGCCCGCGCCGCTTCGAGCAGGCGGGCGCGATGCAGCGCCTGCGCGCACGCCGACGCGATCGCGTCGAGATAGGAGAGGTCGTCGTCGGAGAACGTCCGCGCCGCTCCGAATCCGAGACCCATCACGCCCTCGACCGCATCTTCGACGAGGAGAGGCACGATCACGAAGGCGTCGTCGTGCGTCGGCTCGAGCATGGGAAATCGTCGCGTCCAGTCCTCGGCGCATTGAATGATCACCCGCTCGCGGGTGCGCGCGACGTACGCAGCAGGGATGTCCGAATCGAGCGGCATCGTAAGCAGCGGATCGATGTACTCGTGCGGGTACCCCTCGATCGCCCGCATGACGAGGACCCCTTCGATGCTGTCGAGGGTCGCGAGAAAGGCAGAGCGGCCGTCGACAGCGGCGATCCCTACGTCAGTGAGCACGGCGCCGATCTCGTCGGGAGTCGCGGCCGCCGAGAAGGCGACGGTGATGTCCTGTAACCGGGCGAGTGCTCCCGTGATCCGCTCGGCGAACTGCCGGCTCGCGCGTTCGGCGTCGAGCATGGTCTCGCGCTCGTTCGCAACCTCGTGACGTTGGTCGACATCGAGGGTGACGCCGGTCGCGCCGACGACCTCACCCGTTTCGTCGACGACCAGCTCGCCGACACCTTCGAGCCAGTGCACGCTCCCGTCGGGCCAGATGCAGCGATGGTCGAAGCGGAATGGGCGTCGATCGGCGACGGCGCGCTCGATCTCGTCGGCCATCCACTCGCGGTCGTCGGGGTGCAGGATCGCGAGCCACGCGTCGAAGGAGCCGGCGAAACCCGCCGGCTCGAGCCCGAAGAGCTGCGCGGTGTGTGCGTCCCATTCGACGCGGCCCGTCGCCAGGTCCCACGACCAGCTTCCGAGCCGGCCCGCCTTCAGCGCGAGGGCGAATCGCTGGTCGAGCCGGTTGTCGGGTCGTCCCACCACAGCAGATCCTTCGCGGCACCGCTCACCGATGCCGTCGACGTCAAGTCTCGCTCAGGCGCGGACGGGTCGTTGTCGTATCCCGGCGCGAGGGTAGGTCGGCTCCCCAGTGCTTCCCCGTCCCTCGTACCCAGCGTTTCGGAGAAGCATGTATTGAGTAGGTCGAAGGGCCGTCGTTGCCCGCCCCGTCGCGGCACGGTCGACGAGACCGCCGCCGTCGTTCTCGCGTTCCGCCTGGCGCGTTTCGCGGCCACCGTCGTGGAGGCGGCGGGAACGCTCGGGTCGTCGTCCCGCACCATCCCCGCACCATCGATCTCTGCCACACCGCGAACACCGACGTGCTCGCCGCGGCGCTCGCGCGGGTCGAGCCCTACGCCGCGACGGGCGCGGTCGTCGTGTTCGCGGCGGTCGGATCCGACGGTCCCGCGCCGCCGCCGGCCGCAGATGTCGAGTACCTCGTCGAGCAGGCCGGAGCGATCGGTGTCGACGTTCGCGCCTGGCTCGACCTGCGCGCGCCGCCGACCGACTAAGCATGGACCCGTGCTGAACGATCAACGCATCCTCATCACCGGTGCGACCGGCCAGGTCGCGCTCCCGGTCGCGCTCGCCCTCGCGGCCGGAAACCGGGTCACCGGGCTCGCGCGCTTTCGCGACGGGCAGGCGCGCGACCGGCTCGAAGCGGCCGGCGTCGAGTGTGTCGCGCTCGACATCGCGCGCGACGACGTCGCCAGCCTGCCGGGCGACTTCGACGTCGTGCTCAACTTCGCGGTCGTGAAGTCGGGACGCTTCGATCTCGACCTCACCGCGAACGCGGAAGCGGCCGGGCTTCTCATGGGCCGTTGTCGCGACGCGCGCGCCTTTCTGCACTGCTCGTCGACCGGGGTGTACGAACCGGCCGGTCATCACCCGCTGAAGGAGACCGATCCGCTCGGCGACAACCACCGGGCGATCATGGCCACGTACAGCATCAGCAAGATCGCGGCCGAGGCGGTCGTGCGCACCGGCGCGCGTCTCTGGCAGCTGCCCACGACGATCGCGCGCCTCAACGTTCCCTACGGCGACAATGGCGGCTGGCCCGCGTTCCACCTCGCGCAGATCCTCGCGGGAGATCCGGTCGCGCTGTTCCCGCAGCGGCCGAACCTCTTCAACCCGATTCACGAGGACGACATCATCGCGATGATCCCGAAGCTCCTCGAGATCGCGTCGGTTCCCGCGACGATCGTCAACTGGGCGGGCGACGACGCGGTCTCGATCGAAGACTGGTGCACGTACATGGCCGAGCTCGTCGGTCGCGACGCGTCGTTCGTCGTCACCGACCAGACGATCGGCAGCGTGACCACCGACAACACGCGCCTGCACGAGCTGGTCGGCGCGGCGCAGGTCGGCTGGCGCGAGGGGATGGCGCGCATGGTGCGCGCGCTGCACCCGGACCTCGTGCGCGATCCGGCGACCTCGTAGCGCGCGTCAGCCGGCGTCGGGCGGCGCGGCCTTCTCGGGATCGGTCTCGGGCGCGACCCGCCCGCCGGTGCGCCAGTACTCGCCGTGGTCGCGGGAGAGGAAGCCGTCGTCGACGAGGTAGCGCCGCAGCGCGGCGGTGTCGGCGTGCACTTGCCCGAGCGAGAGGTTCACCATCGCCTCCGAGTAGCGCTTTCCGGGCTCGAACCGTTGCGCGAGCCACTCGAGCACCACCCGGCGTTTGCCCCACGCAGCGGGGATCGACAGCAGCCGGCCTTCGCGCACGAACGCGCGGAGGACCTTCGCTTCGTCCGCGGGGACGTCGCCGACGTCTTCGGGCGCGGCGGGCCGGGACGCGGCCGCGGCGCGTGCCGCAAGCGGGAACGCGGAGTCGATCAGGTAGTGCTGGTCGTCGTCGCCTTCGACGACGAGCGTGGAGCCGACGAGCCGGTTGAGGGCCTTGCTCGCGTCGCGCACGGGCAGCCCGGTCGCGGCGACGATCTCGGCGTGGGTCGAGGCACCGAGCACGAGGGCGGCGAACACGAGCCGGCGGTCGTGATCGGCGAGGAGCCCGACCAGCTCGCCGGCGTCGAACGGGGGCGCGGGATCGCCGGAGCCCCGGGAAGTCGGCATCGAAGGATTTTCGCACGCCGGGTCCGGAGGTGATCAGGAGTTCGGCGGGATCGGGGCGACCGACGAGCCGGTTTACGATCCCCGCATGCTCGACGAAGCCGCCGACGTCAACACCATCCTTCTCGTCACCGCCCATCCCGACGACGTCGACTTCGGCGCCGCGGGCTCCGTCGCCGTTTGGACCGACAAGGGCATCGACGTGCAGTACTGCATCGTCACCGATGGCGACGCCGGTGGATTCGACCCCGCGGTGCCCCGCTCGGAGATCCCGCGCATCCGCCGGGACGAGCAGACGAAGGCGGCGGCGACGGTCGGCGTCACCGACCTCCACTTCCTCGGCCATCCCGACGGCCGGTTGCAGCCGACCCTCGACCTGCGGCGCGACATCTCCCGCGTGATCCGCCAGGTGCGCCCCGACCGGGTCGTCTCGCAGTCACCCGATCGCAACCTCCAGCGCATCTACGCGAGCCATCCCGACCACCTCGCCGCGGGCGAGGCGACGATCTGCGCGGTCTATCCCGACGCGCGGAACCCGTGGGCGCACCCGGAGCTGCTCGAAGACGAGGGTCTCGAGGCGCACATCGTGTCGGAGCTGTGGCTGATGGCCGCGCACGGCGCCGACCACTTCGTCGACACCACCGCGCACATCGAGCGCAAGATCGCCGCGCTCCTCTGTCACGAGAGCCAGATGCCCGACCCGACCCGCATCCCCAAGCTCATCACCGACTGGGGTGCGACCGTCGCGTCGCACGCCGGCCTGCCGGTCGGCAGCTACGCCGAGGGCTTCATCCGCGTCGACACCGCGTAGCGCGGCCGCGTTCGAGATCCGGGCTCAGCCGACGGTCGTGAGTTCCAGTAACCGGCCGGTGTTCGCGTCGAAGAGGGCCAGGACGGTCCCGAAGAAGCAGTCGAGGCGGGGAGTCGTGGTCCCGGTGCCCGCACGCGGGACTGCCGTCCCGAAATTCGGCACGACCGGCACGTGGTGGCCGATCACGACCCACATCAACCGGTGCCAGAACTCGGGGCCGGCCGGTGTCGCCGGGGTGAACGCGGAGTACGACGTGAGCACCAGCTCGTACGACGCGACGCGACTCGTAGACCCGGGAGTCAGTCCTGCCCAGATGCTCGCGGCGGTGACCTTTGGTTGCACGCCTGCGGGCGGCGGGTCGAGGCGGGACTGATCGAGTGGATAGGCGCGAGTGGTCGTGATCCGCGTCGGCGTCGGCATCGCGACGGGGCCCGTGGCGTCGAGGTCGGACTGGGAGCAGACGGCGACCCCTGACGTGGTCGGAGGCGTCGAGGTCGACGGCTCGCCAGAAGTTGTGCTCGCAGCGGTCGTCGATGCGCCCGCGCCTACAGCAGGCGACGACGGCTGCCGATGCTTCACGAGCGCAACTCCCGACGCGATGATCACGACCACGACTGCCGAGACTGCGACCGTCATCGCGCGAGTGCGGCGCGCTCGACTCCGTGCACCACGCGCCCGCACGGAGTCGAGCGTGCCGTCCGGTTCGGCGTCGACGCGGGCTGCGAGATCGTGCAGTGCGCCACGGAGGTCATCGAGCGGCATGATCGTCGTCCTCCCCGTCGGCGAGCGTCACACGCAGGCGCGCGAGCGCGGCGCTGACGGTCGACTTCACGGTCCCGGGCGCGCAGCCCATGGCCGACGCGACGTCGGCGATCGGCAGGTCGGCGAGGTATCGCAGCACGATCGCGACGCGCTGGCCCTCGTCGTACCGGTCGGAGAAGAACGCCTCGAAGTCGATGTCGACCACTTCATCCCGATAAGCCGCCCGGCGCCAGAAAGGTTCAGCCCGGGGCAACGTTTGGGGTCCGCCGTGCGTCCTTGTAGGTGATGACCGTGGGGGAGCGGTGAACCGGGACGACGAGCAGGCCTTCGTCGCGTGGGCGACCGAGCGGCTCGCTCCGCTCGTGCGCTTCGGCTTCGCGCTCACCCACGACGAGGGCGCGGCCGAAGACCTCGTGCAGACGGCGCTGGTGCGCACGCTGCTGGCCTGGCCGCGCGTGCAGAAACGCGACGATCCCGAGGGGTACGTCCGTCGGGTGATGGTGAACGAGCAGGTCAGCGCGTGGCGCAAGCAGCGCCGCCGCCCCGAGGTGCGGGTCGTGCGGGCCGACACGGGTCAGCGCGTCGAGTCGGGTGAGGCTGCACTCGTCGAACGCGACCGAGTCTGGCGTGAGCTGGTCAACCTGCCGCCACGCCAGCGCGCGGTGCTCGTGCTGCGCTTCTACGAGGACCGTTCCGAGCGCGAGACCGCGGCCGTCCTCGGCTGCTCGGTCGGAACGGTGAAGAGCCAGACGAGCAAGGCGCTCGCAAAGCTGCGCGCGGGCGAGCTCCTCGAACGGGAGGGTCGGCCATGACCGAAGGCTCGAACATCGAAGACCGGGTCCGCGACGCGATCGCCGCCAACGTCGACCTCATGGCCGGGCCGCCGCGCGTGCTCGAACGCGCCCTCGCGTCCGCGGGGCGCGCTCGAAGTCGTCGCCGCCGCACGCGCGTGTTGGCGGGTGCGGCCGGCGTGACCGTCGCGGCCGCGGCGGTGGGCGGGGTGGCGCTCGCGGTGCACCATTCGGGCGACGGCGTCACGATCACGGCCGGTGCAACCACCACCACCAGCGCACCCGCCGCGACCAGCACGACATCGCTCACCGCATCGGCACTGATCGACGGCTGGAACACCGAGTGCGGCGTCGCACCGCATCCGACGACCATCGACGGGCTGCGGTTCACGATCGAACCGCCGTCGGGACCGGTGCGCCCGGGGCAGTCGGCGGCCGCTCGGTTCCTGGTCGAGAACACCACTGATCACAAGATCGACGTCGCGACCGGCGTCGGTGCCTGGTACGTGACGACGCCCGCCGGGCGGCTCGTGGGCACGAGCGCCGGCTACGCCGTGATCGACATTGGCTACGCCCTGACCGTTCCGGCGGGGCGGCAGATCAGCCCGGCGTTCCCCTCCGGCAGCTTCGCGGCGAACAGCGGCTCCTGCGCGGGCTCGCAATTCTCGCCGCCCCGCCCGACACCGCTGCCCGCGGGTTCGTACCTGCTCTGGTTCTCGATGCCGGTCAGCACGGCCGATTCACCGGGTGGCGCGCTCCTCAGCACGCCCGTGCCGTTCTCGGTCGCGGGTGACGCGGTGTGGGACGTGAAGGTGACGCGAGCGCAGGTGATCGAGACCGGCAGGAACAACGCCGTCCATCCGGAGGCGGCGACGGTCACGGCGAAGCTCGTGTCGTGGCAGGAGTTCCGCGACGCGGGCGGCGCCGCGATCGCCGGCCACCCGAACGAGGACCCCGCCCGCCGGGTCTGGGCCGTGTCGATCTCCGGTCCCGTTCACAGCATGTGCTGCATCACGTCGGCGGTGCCGACCTTCCGGTGGGGAGTGCTCGTCATCGACGCCGACACCGGCGAGGGCCTTGGTCTGCAGGCCGGCTCGACCGACGACGTCGCGCCCTGGTTCGCGGCGCTGCCCGACCACTCGGGCTGACATCGGGACGGTCCCGCACCTGCGGCGCGGCGCGGGCGAGCGGTACCGTCGCAGTCATGACCGAAACGACGACCGCGCCCACCGCGACCGCCGATCACCCGCTCGCGATGCTCTCCGCTCAGGAGATGACACATGCGAGCGAGATCATCTGGGCCACGGGCAAGCTCACCGACGCGGCGCGCTTCGTGCACGTGGTGCTGCACGAGCCCGCGAAGGACGCCGTCCTCGCGTGGCGGCCCGGCGACCCGATCGAGCGCCGCGCCCGCGCGCTGGTGGTGCTCGGCCCCGCGCTCGACTTCGTGGAGATCGTCGTGTCCGTCACGACCGGCGAGATCCTCGAGTGGGAAGTCGTCGAGGGGATGCGCCCCGCCCTCATGTTCGGCGAGTCGATGACGTGCATCCTCGCGGTGCGCGAGCACCCCGACTGGCAGGCCGCGATGCACCGCCGCGGCATCACCGACTTCGAGCACGTCCAGCTCGACCCGTGGCCGGCCGGCAACTTCGGCCTCGCGCTGGAGGAGGGTCGCCGCATCAGCCGGGTCCTCTCCTACGTGCGCGAGTCGAAGACCGACAACGGCTACGCCCGCCCGATCGAGGGCGTGATCGTCTTCTTCGACATGAGCAGGGGCGAGGTGATCGAGGTCGTCGACCACGGCGTCGTGCCGCTTCCACCCGAGCGTGCGAGCTACCTGCCCGAAGACGTCGGTCCCGCGCGCACCGACCTCAAACCGCTCGAGATCACCCAGCCCGAAGGTCCGAGCTTCACCGTCGAGGGCAACCTCGTCACCTGGCAGCGGTGGTCGATGCGCCTCGGCTTCGACCCGTACGAGGGTCTCACGCTGCACACGGTCGGCTACGACGACGGCGGCACCGTGCGCCCGATCCTGTACCGCGCGTCGCTCTCCGAGATGGTGGTGCCCTACGGCCATCCCGGTCCGATGCACGGGTGGAAGAACGCGTTCGACGCGGGGGAGTGGGGCCTCGGGCGGATGACGCAGTCGCTCACGCTCGGCTGCGACTGCCTCGGCGTCATCCACTACTTCGACGCGGTGCTGAGCAACGAGCAGGGGCAGCCGTACACGATCAAGAACGCGATCTGCATGCACGAAGAGGACTACGGGATCCTCTGGAAGCACGTCGACATGCACGGCGGCACGTCGGAGGTGCGCCGTTCGCGCCGCCTCGTCGTGAGCTCGATCTCGACGGTCGGCAACTACGAGTACGGCTTCTTCTGGTACTTCTACCTCGACGGCTCGATCCAACTCGAGGTGAAGCTCACCGGGATCATCTCCCCGATGGCCGTCGCTCCCGGTGAGACGCCCGAGTACGGCGAGCTCGTCGGACCCAACGTCGCGGGTCCGAACCACCAGCATCTCTTCAACGTGCGCCTCGACTTCGACGTCGACGGCGTCGCGAACGCGGTGTACGAGCTCGAGGCGGAGCCGGTGCCGCCGGGCCCCGACAACCCGTGGGGCAACGCGTGGCGCTCGGTCGCGACGCGCCTCGACTCCGAGCAGCGGGCAATCCGCGACATCGACCCGGCGCGCAGCCGCTACTGGAAGGTCGTCAACCCGCAGCGGAAGAATCGCCTCGGCAAGCCGGTGGCCTACAAGCTCGTGCCCGGGGCGACGCCGACGCTGCTCGCGCACCCCGACTCCAGCATCGGCCGCCGGGCGGGGTTCGCCCGCCACAACCTCTGGGTCACGCCGTACTCGGCCGAGGAACGGCGGGCCGCCGGCGAGTACCCGAACCAGCACGCCGGTGGCGACGGCCTGCCCCGCTGGACCGCTGCCGACCGCGACCTCGTCGACACCGACGTCGTGGTCTGGCACAGCTTCGGCGTCACCCACGTCGTGCGCCCCGAGGACTGGCCGGTGATGCCGGTCGAGTACGCGGGCTTCCTGCTCGCACCGGTCGGTTTCTTCGCGCGCAACCCCTCGCTCGACGTGCCGTCGGGGAACGGCCACTGCGCCCACCACGAAGGAGAAGCACCGGATGCACTCATGCAGTCGTGAGCCACAGGCACCCGCTCACTGCCGTCGCGAGGGCGACCAATGAGATGGTCCCGTGATGAGCTGGAGCGGGAGTTCGTGAAGTACCAGGAGCGGGGCGCGGCCGGCGACTGGAGCGCGTGGGCCGACCAGTTCACCGAGGACGCCCAGTACGTCGAGCACAACTACGGCGTCTTCGAAGGTCGCGAGGCGATCCGCGCCTGGATCGTCGAGACGATGACGACCTGGCCGGGCAACGAGATGCCGCTGTTCCCGGTCGAGTGGCACATCGTCGACGAGGATCGCGGCTGGATCGTTGCGAAGATCTGGAACCGCATGCAGGACCCGGGTGACGGGTCGGTGCACCAGGCCTACAACTTCACGCTGCTGAAGTACGCGGGCGACGGCCTCTGGTCGTACGAGGAAGACATCTACAACCCCGACTCCTTCGCCACCATGATCAAGGGCTATCTCGCTTCGCGGTCCTGACGGTCGCACTCGCTGCGGGCCGGGATACCCGCCGCCGCCCGGCGGGACGCTCGCCGCCGATCCTGATGGTCGCACTCGCTGCGGGCCGGGATACCCGGCCCGCGGACGCTCGCCGCCGGTCCTGATGGTCGCACTCGCTCGGCGGCGGGATACCCGCCGCCGCCCTGCGGGACGCTCGCCGCCGATCCTGATGGTCGCACTCGCTCGGCGGCGGGATACCCGCCGCCGCCCTGCGGGACGCTCGCCGCCGATCCTGATGGTCGCACTCGCTCGGCGGCGGGATACCCGCCGCCGCCCTGCGGGACGCTCGCCGCTCCGCAACGCGGGATGGGAGTGAGCGGGTGCTTGTGGTCTTAGCCGGAGCTGCAGTCGCCGCCGGCGCGCTTGGCGCGGTACATCGCGGTGTCGGCGCGGCGCAGGACGTCGCCCGGGTCGGCCTCCTCGCCGGCCTCGGCCACGCCGATGCTCGCGGTGACCCGCACGGTCACGTAGCCGAGCGGCACGGGGCGCGCGACGGCCTCGAGGAGCCGGCGGGGGAGCTCGGCGCGGATCGCGGGATCGGGCACTTCCGGGCACACGACCACGAACTCGTCGCCGCCGAGGCGGGCGACGGTGTCGTCGGGCCGCAGCGCCTGGTCGAGGCGCCGGGCGACCTGGACCAGCAGGTCGTCGCCCGTCTCGTGACCCCACGTGTCGTTGACCGCCTTGAAGCGGTCGAGGTCGACGAACATCACGAGGAGGCGTCCGCCGGAGCGCCGCAGCCGCGCGCACGCCTGGCCGAGCCGGTCGAGGAGCAGGACCCGATTCGGAAGTCCGGTGAGCGGGTCGTGCAGCGCGCGATGTTGCGCGGCGCGTAGCGCCTCTTCGGCCATCGCGCGGCTGGTGACGTTGCGCAGGAAGATCGCGATCGACGGCCCGTCGAGCTCGTCGTCGGTCCGCGCCGGCGCGAGGTTGCGCATTGTGAGCTCGAAGTCCTGGTAGGAGCCGTCGGTGGCCCGCATCGGTACCCGCACGATCGCCGCGTGGCCCGGACGCGCGCGGGTGTCGGCGAAGGAGTCCACCGCCTCGACCACGTAGTCGGGGTGGACGATCTCGAACAGCGGACGGCCCGCGAAGTCGTCGCCGGCGTCGGTCAGCCCGGCGTCGTGGCCGCACAGGTAGCGCACGATCCCGTCGTGATCGAGCAGCGCCACCGGCTCGGGCAGGTACCGCAGGAGCGCCTCGGCCAAGTCGGCCGGCAGTGCCCCCCGGTGCAGGGCGAAGTCATCCATGTCGTCCCCTGGTTGTCGGCTGATCCCGCGCGCGGATTCCCGGTTGGTGTTCCGGCCGCCCGATGTTCCCGCCCCTCGGCCCGCCACTCAGTGTGGGTTTCGACGCGCACGTTGCGGTCGATTCTCTGTCAGTCGCGGCCCGGTTGCAAGGGGGTTGCTGCCAGGTTCGCGACCGCCTCGCCACGCATCCTCGCGGCGGGGAACACCGTTGCGGGCGGCCTCGTGGGCGGCGTTGCGCCCGGAGGAGCGGGCGAGACCGCCTGGTACAATCCCTTGTTCGCGCGAGTCAGCCCGGTGAGCCTGCGCAGGAGTGAGATGTCCTTCAAAGTCGGCGACCGTGTCGTCTACCCCCACCACGGTGCGGCCGTGATCGAGAAGAAGGAAGTGCGCGAGGCGTTCGGCGAGAAGACCGAATACCTCGTGCTGCGGATGGCGCACGGTGACCTCATGCTCTCGGTGCCGTCGGCGAAGGCCGAAGAGGTGGGCATGCGCCCGCCGATCAGCTCCGAAGACGTCGACGACCTCTTCCAGCTCCTCGCCAAGAAGGACGTGCGCGAGCCCACCAACTGGAGCCGGCGGTTCAAGAACCATCAGGAGAAGCTCAAGTCGGGCGACGTGTACCAGGTGGCCGAGGTCGTGCGGAACCTCGCGCTGCGCGACGTGTCGAAGGGCCTCTCGGCCGGCGAGAAGTCGATGCTGAACAAGGCGCGCGGCGTCCTGGTCTCGGAGTTGAGCTTCGCGCTCGACGTCTCCGAGGACGAGGCGCTGACGCGGCTCGAGGGCGCACTCGCCTGACGAGGTCACGGCAACGGGGCGATGCTCGGAACCCCGTTCACCACGCGGACGCGCGCGAGGTGGAGCGTGCGGCTGTTCGGATAGCCGACCGCAGGCGTCGTGTAGGCGTGGAAGGCCAACCAGACGGTCCCGTCCCCACGTGAGAACGCGGCGCCGCCACCGGGGCCGGCGAGGCGGGTCGTGCTCGCGAGCAGCGGTCCGGCGCGCATCCGGTGGCACGGCCCGGCCGGTCCGTCGCACGCGGCCACCCCTTCGGCGTAGGACGCGGTCGTCCACGAGTTGCCGGAGTAGAAGAGGAAGACGTGGCCGTCGATCCGGTACATCGAGGGCGCCTCCACCACGCCCCCTTCCCAGTGTTGGCCGGGCGTGAGGAGCGGGCTCGCCGCTCCCTTCAGCAGCAGGCCGTCGGCGGAGAGCGGTTGCGACCAGAGGGTCTCAGGCGTGTCGGCGGTCGCGAGGCCGACCCACTGCAACCAGGGCGAGCCCTTCTCGTCGACGTAGGGGCTCGGGTCGATCGAACCGGTGGGACCGCACACGAGCGGCGCGGTCGAGGCGTCGACGAACGGCCCGGCGGGCCCGCTCGCGCTCGCGACGGACACGCATTGCCGTCCCGACGCCGCCTCGCGGACGGTGTAATAGGCGACGTACCCGCTCGGGCGGGCGAAGACCGACGGTGCCCAGGTCGCGCCGGGTGTCGCCCAGGCGGGAAGCGCGGCGAGCGCATCGCCGAGGATCTTCCAGTGCTGGAGATCGCTCGAGCGCAACAGCTGGATGTTCCCCGCTCCGGAGTTCGTGGAGTATGCGTAGAACGTGCCACCGGCGTGCACGACGTCGGGATCGGGGAAGTCGTACGGGTAGACCGCGCCGCTCACCGCGGCGAGCACGATCGAGCAGTCGTCGGCGGCGGCGCGCAGGGCCGCGATCGCGGCGCTCGGGTTGCCGTTCTGCAGCGCGGCCGTGGCGGTCTCGACGCCGCGCACGCACCCATCGCGCGGTGCGGAGTACTGCGCGACCTGCACCTCCGCGTTCTGGGTGTGTTCCAACTCGGTCGATGCCAGCGCGAGCCCGTGGCGGAGGCGGGAGAGATCGGCGCGCGCGGTGGCCGCCTCGGCGGCGCGCGTCACGTCGGTGGCGAGCGTTGCCGCCCGAGCGGTCTTCGCCGACGCGGTCGCCGCCCGCGTCGCGGCGAGCGAGTCTCGGGCCGACGCTTCGCGGGCCTGCGAGGTCAGGAGCGACGAGCGCGCCGCCGTCCGCTGGTTGTTGAGTGCCGCGATCTGGTCACCGAGGAGCGCGCCGGCGGCGACGACCGTCGCGGCCACGACGATCGCCACGACGGGAATCCGGCGCGCGCCGCTCCGGCGCGGTCGCACGGCGGGGAGCACCGTTGATTCCTGCTCGGCCACGGTCGTCACGCCGTTGCCTCTCGGCAGATCTTCTCGACCGCGGGCAGGGTCGCCTCGAGGTGCGCGACGTCGCCGACCGAGACCTCGTTCAACACCTGTGACGCGCCGACGACGCACTCGTCGAGGAGTTGGGCCCGGCGGGTCCCCTCGGCGAGATCGCTCTGGTGCGTGAGCAAGGTCTGCAGTGTCGCTTCGAGCTTCGCGTAGGTGGTGCGCCCGTCGCTGCGGAGCTTGTCGCGGGTCGCGGTGTCGGCGTCGAGCCGGGTGTGTGCATCGGCCAGGGCTACGAGGGCGTCGACCTGCTCGTCCGAAGCAGTGTGCTGAGCGGTGGTGAGCGCGGCTCGCTTCGCGCGCGACGTCGTGAGGGCGCGGCGCGTCGCGTGGAGATCGGAGCGGACGCGGAGCGCGTACGCCGCAGCGCCGCCCAGGGAGAGGACGACGACGATCAGGATGCTCGCGTTCAGCACCCGGCGCGCTCGGCGCACCGGTCGGAGGGTTTCCGTTGGTTCCCGCCTGTTCCGCGCGGCGCCTCACTCGGCCGTCGGTTCCGTCAGTTCCGTCAGTTGTGTTGCGTTCGCCCCCCGGGTTGCGCCCATCGTCGCGCGAACGCGCGACCGGTGGGAGCCACCGAGGTCTCAGCTGTTCTGACGCTCGGAGGGTCGTAAACGTTCACCGAAGAACGCGAGAACCCGATCGAGGGCCTCGCGTGTCGGATGGCCGGGTTCGTCGACGAGGTGCTCGGTGAGCACGGAATGCGCGGTGCGACCGATGCCGTGCGCGTTGCCCTTCGACGAATCGATCTCCACCGAGAGGAATCGGTCGCCCAGCTCTGCGCGTAGCCGCTCGAAGCGTGCGCCCGGCACCGCGCGGTCCTCGGTGAACCGGAGGCCGAGGACGCACTGCCCGTCGGCGGCCCGCGCCTTCACGGTCGCGAGGTCGGCGTCGGAGATGCCCAGGTCGGCCCGGTGCTGCTTCCCGATCGGGAACGGCAGTGACGGCTGGCTCAACACCGGTGCGAGCATCTCGTCGTCGACCATCATCGCGAGCGCGAACCCGCCGGTGAAGCACATGCCAACCGCACCCACACCGGGGCCGCCGCAGCGCGCGTGCTCTGCACGGGCGAGCGCGCGCAGCCAGACCGTGATCGGCGAGGTCGTGCGAGTCGCGAACGCGGCGAACTCGTGTGAGACGCAGCCGTGCGTGATCGATCGCAACACGTACGGGACGCTCATCGGGCGTCCGGGCTCCCCGAACAGCGACGGCAGGACCGCGCTGAACCCGGCCTCCGCGACGCGCGTGCCGAACGCCGCGACACGAGGAGTGATGCCGGGTACTTCGTGGATCACGACGACCGCCGGACCGGTCCCGGTGCGGTAGACGGCGTGTGTGGTGTCGCCGTGCGTGAACGATTCCTGTGTGAATCCGAGGAGTTCGGGAGCGCTCGCTGAAGGCATCGCGGGATCGTACGAGAGCGCCGCGCTCCTTGCCCGCGCGAACGCGGACGTCAGAAGCGGGCTAGCTCCCGTTGCAGTTGATCGAGACCCATCCCACCGAGGTCGAGGGCGAACGAGTGGAACGCCTTGAGGTCGAAGGCCGAGCCCTTGCGGCGTTCGGCGTCGGCGCGCCGCGGCCAGCCAGACGCGCTCGCCGACCTTGTAGGAGATGGCCTGCCCGGGAAGGCCGAGGTAGCGATCGACTTCCGACGTCATGAAGTTCTCGGGGAAGCACGAACGCTCGATCACGAAGGGCAGCGCGATCTCCGGTGTCCACCGCTCGCCGGGGTGGAAGCGTTCGCGAGCCGGAATCGGGAGCTCGAGATGCATGCCGATGTCGACGATCACGCGCACGGCGCGCATCGCCTGCGCCGAGAGCATGCCGAGCTCGAACGCCGGGTCGTCGAGGTACCCGAGCTCGCCCATCAGCCGCTCGGCGTAGAGCGCCCATCCTTCGCCGTGACCAGAGACGAACCCCGACGTGCGCTGGAACCGGCTGAGCTCGGCGGCGAGGTAGCGCACCTGCGCGATCTGGAGGTGGTGGCCGGGGACGGCTTCGTGGTAGCAGATCGACACCTCGCGCCAGAGCGGGAAGTGCGTCTTGCCGAGCGTCGGGTACCAGGTCCGGCCCGGCCGGGAGAAGTCTTCGCTCGGGCCCGTGTAGTACATCGCCGCGGCGCCGCCGGGCGGGGCGATCATCGCCTGGCAGCGGCGGATCGGTTCGGCGAGATCGAAGTGCGTGCCGTCGAGCTCGGCGATCGTGCGGTCGATGAGGTCCTGGAGCCAGCCCTGGAACCGGTCGACGCCGTCGATCGCCCGGTGCGGGTCGGCTTCGAGATGCGCGACGACCTCGGGGAGCGTCGCGCCGGGCAGGATCCGCTCGCCGACCTCCTGCATCGCGTGCTCGATGCGGAAGAGCTCTTCCCAGCCCCATTCGTACGTCTCGGCGAGGTTCAGCTCCATCCCGCAGAAGCCCCGGGCGAGCAGGCCGTAGCGTTCCGCGCCGACCGGGTCGCGGTCGCTCGCGAGGGGGGCGTACACGTCGTGCAGCCACCGCGCGAACTCCGCGTAGGCGGCGGTGGCGTCGTCGGCGGCCGCGTCGACGTGCGCGCCGAGCGCCTCGTTGTTCGACTCGTGGTATCGCGCCGCGATGGTGCGGAAGAACGGGGTCGTGCCATCGACGAGCCCGCCCCACGTCTCGGCTTGACGGGCGCACGCGAGGGCCTGGCGGCGCGCCGCGACGAGCTCCTGCGCGGCCCCCGCCTCGAGCGACGCGCGAAAGGTCGTGAGCGCGCCGCGGACGCGCGACATGCGTGCGGCGGCGAGCTCCCAGTCGTCGGCGGTCTCGTAGCGCATGAGATCGAAGCACCCGCGGATGTCGCCCATGGGGCTGCCGAGCACGCGCAGGTCGCGGAGGCGCTCGCCCGCCTCGAACTCGACGACCTCGAGGTCGAGGCGTTCGCGCATGACCTCGCGTGCAATCCGGTCACGATCGTCGGCCGGTTCGCACGCGTCGAGCAGTGCGATCGTGTCGCGCGCGAGCGACGTGCGCGCCGCGGCGCCGTCGGCGGAGTAGTCGGTGAGCTCGTCGTCGTGACCCGCGACCCCGACGGCGGTCGCCGTGATCGGATCGAGTGCGGCATGACGTTCGACGTACTCGTCGGCGATGTCGTAGATCCTGCTCACGTCGGCCTTTCGTCAGGCTGGTGACCGGCTTCGGGCCACCTGGAGGGTCGCCGGTAACGTAGGCGGCATGGCGCCACAGTTCATCTACACCATGCGCAACCTGTCGCGCTTCTACCCTCCGGACCGCGAAGTTCTGCGCGGCATCAACATCTCGATGTACCCGGGCGCCAAGATCGGCGTGCTCGGTTCGAACGGCGCAGGAAAGTCGACCCTGCTGCAGATCATGGCCGGGGAGGACGACGGCTACTCGGGCGAGGTCCGGCTCACGCCCGGGTTCTCCGTCGGCTACCTGCCCCAGGAACCGGTTCTCGATCCTGCGAAGGACGTGCTGGGCAACGTCACCGACGGTGTCGCCGAGATCCGCGACTGGCTCGACCGTTTCGAGCAGGTGTGCACGGCGATGGGAGAGCCCGACGCCGACTTCGACCGCCTCATCGCCGAGCAGGGGGAGTTGCAGGACAAGATCGACGCCGCGAACGGCTGGGACCTCGACCGCACGCTCGAGATCGCGATGGACGCGCTGCGGTTGCCTCCCGGCGACGCCGAAGTCACGACGCTTTCGGGCGGGGAGCGCCGCCGGGTCGCACTCTGCCGGCTGCTGCTGCGCCGACCCGACCTGCTCCTGCTCGACGAGCCGACGAACCACCTCGACGCCGAGTCGGTCGCGTGGCTCGAACACCACCTGCAGGAGTATTCGGGCACCGTCGTCGCGGTCACCCACGATCGCTACTTCCTCGACAACGTCGCGGGCTGGATCCTCGAGCTCGATCGCGGCCAGGGCATCCCGTGGGAGGGCAACTACACGTCGTGGCTCGAGCAGAAGGAGCAGCGCCTCGCCGAGGAGGAGAAGGTCGACGAGGCGCGCCGTCGCACGCTCGCCCGTGAGCTCGAGTGGGTGCGGATGGCGCCGCGCGCGCGGCAGGCGAAGGGCAAGGCGCGCCTCAACGCGTACGAGCAGTTGCTGGCCGAGGCGCAGAATGCAGAACGCGGGCCCGACCGGCTCGCGCTGACGATCCCTCCCGGCCCGCGCCTGGGCGATCTCGTCGTCGAGGCCGACCACCTCACGAAGGCCTTCGGCGATCGCCTGCTCTTCGATGAGCTCACGTTCTCGCTGCCGCGCGGTGGCATCGTCGGTGTGATCGGACCGAATGGCGCGGGCAAGACGACCTTGCTGCGCATGCTCGTCGGTCAAGACGAGCCCGATTCCGGCGCGCTGCGCGTCGGACCAACGGTGAGCCTCGCGTACGTCGACCAGTCGCGTGAGTCACTCGACGCGCAGCGCACGGTGTACGAGGAGATCACTGGCGGCGTCGACCGCGTTGTCGTGGGCGGGCGTGAATTGCACGGGCGTGCGTACGTCGCGAGCTTCAACTTCAAGGGCTCCGACCAGCAGAAGAAGGTCGGGGACCTGTCGGGGGGCGAACGCAACCGGCTGCACCTCGCGAAGGCGCTCCTGATGGGCGGCAACCTGCTGCTGCTCGACGAGCCCACCAACGACCTCGACGTCGACACGCTGCGCACGCTCGAGGACGCGCTCATCGACTTCGCCGGGTGCGCGGTGGTCGTGAGCCACGATCGCTGGTTCCTCGACCGCATCGCGACCCACGTCCTCGCGTTCGAGGGCGACTCCGACGTCCGTTGGTTCGAGGGCAACTTCAGCGACTACGAAGCCGACCGTCACGCGCGGCTCGGTGCGGACGCCGACCAGCCTCACCGCATCCGCTATCGCCCCCTCAGCAGGACCTGACCCGCGGCCGAGGGTCCGCCGTGCCGGGGCGGAGCGGAGTCAGCCCGCGACGACGGCGACGAGCTTCTCGACTCGGAACTTCGTGCCGCACGGGCCCGATCCTCCGCTCTCCTGGCCCGCCACGTACACGACGTCGGTCGGATGGATCGTGCGCTCGTCGGTGCCCGTGATCGAGATGTCGGAGCCCGACTTCGTCACGTGGTCGCCGGGGAGCTCGAGCTGGAACCGGGACGTCGGCTGGTTGGCGGCGTGACCGGTGAGCGTCACGCAGGCGGTGCCCAGCGAGAGCGCGCCCTGCAGCGTCACCGGGCCACCGGCGGTGTTGTTCGGTCCCGGATCCGTGGCCGTGGAGTTCGGACCCGGATTGTCGCGGGTCGGCGCCGGGGTGTCCGCGGTGTTCGAGCTCGACGAGCACGCGGCCGCCAGCAGGACGAGGAGCAGCACGAGGATCGAGCGGCGCATCGTCATAGTCTGCTCCAGTGTCAGTCGCAGACGAGGATGCCGCCGCCCCGCCGCCCGCGCGTGCCCTCGTGGTCTCGCGGTCGTGCCGGATCCCGCTCGACGAGCTGGAGTGGCGATTCACCGGCAGCGGCGGCCCGGGCGGCCAGCACGCGAACACCGCGAACACCCGGGTGGAGCTGCGCTTCGACGTCGCCAACTCGGCCGCGCTCGGGCCGCGCCAGCGCGCCCGGCTGCTCGAGCGGCTCGGGCCGTCGGTGAGGATCGTGGCCGCCGAACAGCGGTCGCAGAGCCGCAACCGAGCGCTCGCGCTCGATCGGTTGCGCGAGCGGCTCGCCGGCGCGCTGCACGTGGAGGCTCCGCGCCGACCGACGCGCCCGACCAAGGCCGCGAAGCAACGCCGGCTCGAAGACAAGCGCCACCGCGGCGAGATCAAGCGCGGGCGACGGATCCCGCGGGACGCGGAGTGACCCGCCGGTGATGATCGTGCGGGTCGTGGTCGCGTTGGTGGGGATCGCGGCGATCGTCGTCGTGCTCGACGCGGCGATTCGAACCTTCGTCCTGCCGCGCGGCTCGTTCGTCCGGTTCACGCGTGTCATCGCCTCGTCGACACGCGTCGTCTTCGACCTCGTGGCGCGACCCGCGAAGACCTACGGCCGGCGCGACCGGATCATGGCGCTCTACGCGCCCGTCACGTTGCTGCTCCTGCCCGCAGCCTCGTTGTTCGCGATCTTCCTCGCGTTCACCGGGATCTTCTGGTCGATCGAGCAGTTCGGCTGGGGTGACGCGTTCCGGATGAGCGGGTCGTCGCTCTTCACGCTCGGGTTCTCGATGCCGCGCGACCTCGGACCCGTTGCACTCGTGTTCGTGGAGGCCGCGCTCGGGCTTGGACTGCTCGCGATGCTGATCTCGTACCTGCCGACGATCTACTCCGCGTTCTCGCGGCGCGAGGTCGCGGTGTCGCAGCTGGGAGTGCGTGCCGGTACCCCGCCGACCGCGGCGGAGATGATCATCCGTGCCCATCGCACCGGTTTCGCGGAGCGACTCGACCCGCTCTGGCGCCAGTGGGAGCTCTGGTTCGTCGAGATCGAGGAGACCCACACCTCGATCGGGACCTTGAGCTTCTTCCGCTCGCCCAACCCGGACCGGTCGTGGGTCACCGCCGCGGGCGCGGTGCTCGACACCGCGGCGCTGCGTCTCGCGTTGCTCGACATCCCCTGGACACCCGATGCCGCGACCTGCATCCGCTCCGGCTATCTCGCGCTGCGCGCCATCGCCGACTTCTTCCAGATCCCCTACGACCCCGATCCCGGCCCCGGCGACCCGATCAGCATCGCGAAGACCGAGTTCCTCGAGGTCTACGACACGATCGCCGCGGCCGGGGTGCCGGTGAAGTCCGACAAGGAGCGGGCGTGGGCCGACTTCGCCGGCTGGCGGGTCAACTACGACGTCGTGCTGTTGTCGCTCGCGGGCCTGATCATGGCTCCATACGCACCGTGGTCGTCGGACCGGTCGTCGACGGCGCGGCATCGCCCGCCGCTGTGGCGGGTGTGGAAGGCGCAGCGAGTCGCTCGACCGGAGCGCTGACGGCCCAGGTCGCGAAGCGTTCGATGCGCGTGATCGCGAGCAGGCTGCGGATCGACGCGAACACGTCGAAGGCATGCTCGGTGCCGGGAAGCTCGGCGTACGCAACCGGTTCGGTGGAGACGGGCCGGAGCAACGACACGAAGTGGCGGGCTTCCTCGACGGGCACGAGGGTGTCGAGGCGGCCGTGGACGACGAAGCCCGGCGGCACGCCGTCGCGTACGTGATGCATCGGCGACGCGATCTCGAAGGCGTCGGGGTCGTCGGTGCGCACGCGTTTCATCACGTGACGTTCGAGCAGTTTGCGCAGCGGGTCGCGCCGGCCGCGAATGCCCTCCCGGTCGGTGAAGTCGAAGACGGCGTAGATCGGGACGAACGCGCGTACCGACGTGTCAACCGTCTCGAACCCGGGTTGGAACTGCGCTTCGTTCGCAGTGAGCCCCAGCAGTGCTGCGAGATGCCCTCCGGCCGATCCGCCGGTGACGACGACGCGCTCGGGATCGCCGCCGTACTCCTCGATGTGCGTCTTGATCCAGGCGAGCGCGGTCTTGCAGTCGACGAGGTGGTCGGGCCACGTCGCGCGCGGCGAGAGCCGGTAGTTGATCGCGACGCAGACCCAGCCGTGTGCCGCCATCTGGTACATGAGCGGGAGGCCCTGCTGGTCCTTCGTCCCGATCATCCAGCCACCGCCGTGGATCTGGAGGAGCACGGGCGCGGCCGTCGTGCCGCCTAGCGGGCGGTAGACGTCGAGGCGGTGGCGCTTGTTGCCGTCGTCGACGTAGGCGAGGTTGCGGACCTTCTCGACCCCGCGCCGGCGCGGAGAAGGCCAGAAGACGTGCCGCCAGCTGACGGCTCCGAGGCGGGGATCGCGCAGCGATTCGGGAAGCGCGTTCGCGTACCCGTCACCGAGCGCGTCTGCCAGCGCGGTGTCCATCAGCGCGCCGGTGCGTGTCGCGACGACGATCAAACGCACCAGGCCGCACCATGAGAGCACGGTGAGTACGAGCGCGATCCACCCGGGCCACGAGCGCAGCGCGCCCGCCGCCACGAACACGATGGTGGCGACCAGCTGCCACGCGAGATGGAAGACGGCGAGCTCCGACGTCAACCAGGCCGCGAAGAAGCTGAACCCCAGTACGGACACGGGTCGGGATCGCGGCGCGAGCGCGTTCAGCGTGAAGAGCAGGCCGACGATCGCAACGACGAGGAAGGAACCGGCGGCCATGTGTTCATTTTGGCGCGGCCAGGTGGGACAATGCGTCGGTGCAGCGCCTCTCGGGTCTCGATGCCGCGTTTCTTGCGATCGAGACGCCGAGCGCGCACATGCACGTGATGAGCGCCGCAGTGCTCGATCCGTCGACCGCGCCGGGTGGTTTCGACGTCGAACGGGTGCGTGAGCTGCTGCGCGAACGGATGCACCTGCTCCCGCCGTTCCGGCGCCGGCTGGTCTCGGTGCCGTTCGATCTCCACAATCCGCTCTGGGTCGAGGACCCGCACTTCGATCTCGACTACCACGTCCGCCGGACCGCGTTGCCGTCGCCGGGTGGCCCGCGCGAGCTCGCCGCGCTCACCGCCGACATCGCGGGGCGACCGCTCGATCGCTCGCGACCGCTCTGGGAGCTCTGGTACGTCGAAGGGCTCGAGCAGGACCGGGTCGCGATCGTCACCAAAGTGCACCACTCCGCGATCGACGGCATGTCGGGCGTCGAGCTCATCGCGAACCTCTACGACCTCGAGGTCGATCCGCCGCCGCGCTTCGAGGTGGTCGTGCGGCCCGACTGGCACCCCGACCACGTCCCGAGCGATCCGGAGCTGCTCGCGTACACGGTCGCGTCGATCGCGCGTCAGCCGCTCCTCCTCGCTCGCGCGGTCCGGAGGCTGGCGCGTTCCGCTTCGCGGGTCGCGCAGCGGGTGCGCGATCAGGCGACGAACGTGACCGCGCCCCTCACGGCACCGCGCCTCGCGATGAACGGCACGATCACTCCCCATCGCAAGATCGCGTTCTCCTCGATCCCACTCGCCGACGTGAAGCTCGTGAAGAACGCGTTCGGGGTGAAGGTCAACGACGTCGTGCTCGCCGTCACCACCGGTGCGCTGCGCACCTATCTCGCCGGTCGCGGTGAGCTCCCCGATCGACCGCTTGTGGCGACGATCCCGACGTCGGTGCGCACCGAGGAGCAGAAGGCCGACATGGGCAACCGCGTGTCGGCGATGTTCACGTCGCTGCCCGTCGAGCTCGACGACCCCGTGGACCGTCTGCACGCCGTGCACCGCGCGACCGTCGGCGCCAAGCAACTGCACGAAGACATCGGCGGTACGACGCTTCAGGAGTGGGCCGACCTCGCGTCTCCGGCGATCTTCTCACGCGCGATGCGTGTCTATTCGGGGCTCCGCCTCGCCGACCGGCACCGGCCGATCCACAACCTCGTGATCTCCAACGTGCCGGGCCCGCCGTTCCCGCTGTACTTCGCCGGTGCGCGGCTCGTCGCGATGTATCCGATGGGGCCCATCTTCGACGGCGCAGGCCTGAACGCGACGGTGATCAGCTATCTCGATCACGTCGATTTCGGCTTCCTCGTGTGCCGGGAGCTCGTCCCCGACGTCGACGTGCTCGCGGCCGCGGTCCCCGACGCGCTCGCCGAGCTCGTGAAGGTGGCCGAAACGCTCGACCGCCCCGGGTTCAGCCGGGTCGCGCCGAGATCATCACCGACACGCCGCTGACGGTGCGCGTGCCGGTGGGGCCGAGGCCCACGGGCACCTTGTCGACGCCGAACAGGTTGCGGAGGAACGCGGTCACCACCTGGTCGATCACGGGCCAGGTCGTCGTGACGGCGCGGTCCGGCGGCTCGCAGCCGTCGGTCGCGAGGTTGCGCAGCTGCGCCGGGATGAGGTCGCCGATACCGGCCTGCTGCGCGAGCGCGATCAGACCGCCCTGACCCTGCGCGGCCGCGCAGACGTCGTCGAACGCGTTGTGGCCCGCGCCGCTGATCTCCCAGAGGTACGAGGGCGCGGGCGCCGACGCGTACGTCGCACGGGTGATGGCGGGATCGACCACGTGATCGGCCGCACCGGCCACGAACAACGACGGCTTCGCCGGGAGCGGGATCGTGGTCGGCGGCGTCGTGGCGCTGCTTCCGAGCCGGTTGCCCGACGCGAGTGAGACGTACCCGCCGACGCGTGGATCGGCCGCCACGCGAATGACGGTCGCCCCGCCGGCGGAGTGGCCGACCGCCGCGATGTGTGCCGTGTCGACATGGCCGTCGAAGCGCGATGTCGCCGCGGTGTTCTGCCCTGCGAGCAGGTCGATCGTCGCGGTGAGGTCGGCGGTGTCCTTCTCGACTCCCGGCGCCGGCGCCGCGAGCACGCCCTGGAGGTCGCGCGACGGGTGATCCGGCGCGGCGACGATCATCCCCCACGACGCGAGCCAGGTCGTGAGGAAGCTCGACTGGTCGCGGAAGCCGGAGTAGCCGTGGCTGAAGAGCACCAGCGGGAACGCACCCTGCGCGAGATCGACGTCGCGCGTCGCGTCGGTCTGGATGTACGCGTGCACCGACGACGCGAGGAGCTTGTCGATCGCGGGGGGGAGGAATTCGCGCACGTCGTAGGTCTCGTGACCCACGGGAACGCCCGCGGCCGCGGGGTACCAGACCTCGACCGCGTTCTTCGTCGGCAGGGTCAAGGTGGTGACGCCGACGGTGTAAGGGCCGCTCGAGCTGTAGGGCACCGCGGTCGTCGCCGTCGTACCACCCGGCGCCGCGCTCGTCGCGGTGGTCGTCGACGTCGCGTGTTTCGAACTGCTGCAGGCCGTTGCCGCGATCAACACCGCGACCGCGACGGCGGCGATCCCCTTCCCGCGCAACGCGCTGGCCTCCTTGTTCGGTCGGTGGGCCGGAGTGTCGGGTTACTCGTCGAAGGCGCCGAACAGGCCGTCTTCGCTGATCGGGGGGGTGACGCCCTTGTGGATGAACCACTCATAGCCGAAGGCGCGCCCGAACACGTCGAGAGGCAGCTGAAGAAAGAACGAATTCTCACCGATCTGCGAGGCGTGCGCGACCATCGCGGCCCGTTTGTGCTCGACGTAGGGCGCCACGTCGACCCGGGTCGTGAGCACGGCTTCGGGCATGCCGAGCTCCATGTCCTCGGGGTCCGGTCGTTCTGCGCCAGCTGGTAGCGCCGCGGCGATCTCGCGCATCAGGCCCACGATGTAGTCGTTGTTCATCGTTGCCTCGAAGACGTGCGGCGTGCCCGCGATCTCGGCCAGCGCGATGCCCGACGCGGTGGACCTGGATGTGGTCGGGATGCCCGTAGTTCCCCTTGTGGTCGTAGATGGTGAGGATGTCGGCGTCCTCCTCTCGGAGGATGGCCGCGAGCCGGGTCGCAGCTTCCTCGACGTCGGCCGACGCGAACGTGCCGGGATCGTGGCGGCGCGGGTCGTCGGCCATGCCGGAGTCGCGGTACCCGAGGAACGCGATGCGCTCGACGCCGAGGATCTCGCCCGCGGCCGTCACCTCGGCCACGCGCCGATCGGCGAGCTCCTCGCCGGGTTCGAGCACACCCTCGACGACCTCGCCGAGCTCGCCCTTCGTCGCGAGCACGAGCACGACGCGATGACCGTCGCTTGCCGCACCGGCCATGACGCCCCCGGTCGTGATCGTCTCGTCGTCGGGGTGCGCATGAAAGGTCACGAGCGTTCGCCGTTGCACGAACGCCGAGTCTTTCAGAATCGCCGCATGGAGGCGCACGCCTGCTCGCGCACGCCCGCGCTCGCTATTGTCCTCGAAACCTGACACGCGCGTTAGGTACGCCTCGCCGGCACTTCTCGGGGGAGAACAGCATGCGGCTTCGGATCCTCGCGTTGACGACCGCGGTCCTGATCGCGACCGCCGGTTGCGGCAACTCGCAGAAGGACACCGCGACCACCACGACGCAGAAAGGGGGCCAGACACCGCAAACCACCGCGAGCAGCACCGATATCCACAAGTTCGTCCATCTCGACGAGAAGGGCGTCACCGACAAGACGATCACCGTCGACGTGATCGCGTCGAAGACGAACCCGCTGCACGGCAAGTACGCCGAGATCGCCGACGGGGTCCAGGCGTACTTCAACATGGTCAACGCCGATGGTGGGCTGTACGGCCGCAAGCTCGTCATCGGCAAGCAGCGCGACGACGTCGTCGGGCTCCAGAACCGCCCGCAGGTGCAGCAGGCGCTCGCCTCCGACAACGCCTTTGCCACCTTCATCGCGACACTCCAGTTCTCCGGCGCGGACCTCCTCCAGGCCGCGGGCCAGCCGACGTTCGGCTGGAACATCAATGCCGAGTACGGCGACAAGAACGCGCTGTTCGGCAATGAGTCGGCGCTGTGCAACGCGGCGAGCTGCACGGGTATGACGTTGCCGTGGCTCGCGAAGAAGACCGGATCGACGAAGATCGGCGTGCTCGCCTACGGCGTGAACGCGTCGTCGCAGGACTGCGCCAAGGGCATCAAGGCGTCGTTCGCGAAGTGGCCGACGGCCTCGATCGCGTTCTACGACGACACGCTTCAGTTCGCGCAGGTCGACCTCTCGGCCCAGGTGGCCCAGATGAAGTCGAAAGGCGTGCAACTCGTCTTCACCTGCATGGACCGCGACGAGACGCTGGTACTCGCCAAGGAGATGAAGAAGCAGAACCTGAACGCGATCCAGTCGCTGCCCAACGGCTACGACGCCGCGTTCGTGAAGGCCAACGCGCAGTACTACGAAGGCTCGTACGTGATCCCGCAGTTCACCGCCCTGGAGTGGAAGCCCCAGCTGCCGGAGATCAAGCTGTTCGAGAAGTGGGTCGCCGCCGAGCACAAGCCGATCTACGAGATCACGGTGATCGGCTGGATCGCCGCGTACCAGTACGTGCTCGGGCTCGAGCTGGCCGGGCCCAAGTTCAGCCAGGCGAAGGTGATCGCCGCGCTCAACACGCAGACCGATGTCACGGTCAACGGCATGATCCCGAAGATCGACTGGACGACAGGGCACATCGATCCGGTGAAGCACCCCGAAGTGCGCAGCCCGACCGCCTGCTCGAACTACGTCGTGATCCATGGCGGCAAGTTCGAGCCGACCTTCGCGACGGCCGCCAACCCGTACGTCTGCCTCGATCAGACCAAGAGCACGGTTCCCGACAACCCGCCGACGCGGAACTTCGTCAACGGGTGACGTACCGACAGTCCCTGGAATCCGCTGACGGAGGAGCTCGCTCGACGTGTCGGAGCTGATCAGCGCCATCCTTCGCGGGATGACGTTCGGCAGCGTCTATGGGCTGCTGGCGGTTGGCCTCGTCCTGACGTACAAGACGTCAGGCGTCTTCAACCTGGCGTACGGCGCACAGGCGTACACGGCGGCCGCGGTGTACTACGACACGCGGGTCCGGCACGGGTGGCCGATCCTGCTGGCGGTGCTGCTCGCGCTCGTGATCGTCGCGCCGCTCACCGGTCTGATCCTCGACCGATTCCTGTTCCGTTTCCTGCGCACGGCGTCGTCGACGGCCCGGCTGGTGACGGTTCTCGGTCTGCTCGTCGCGATCCCGCAGGCCGTCGACCTGTGGTTCGGGACGGCGAGCAGCAGCACGACCGGTATCGTGCCCGACGGTCTAAGGCCTACCACCCGTTCGCGCGGCGTCTTCCTCGAACCGCGACGACATCGCGACGATCGTCATCACGGTCGTGATCGTCGCGGGTCTCGTCCTGCTCTTCCGGTACACGGCCCTCGGCCTGCGGATGCGCGCCGTCGTCGAGAGCCCGCGCATGACCGAGCTCGCGGGCGTGAACGCCGAGCGCGTGAGCATGAGCTCCTGGATGCTCGCGAGCTTCGTGGCGGGGTTGTCGGGCGTGCTCATCGGCCCTGCCCTCGCGTCGGTGAGCAACGTCTATTACACGCCGCTCGTCGTCGCCGCGATCTCGGCCGCGGTCCTGGCCGCGCTCACGAACATCCCGATCGCGTTCGCCGGTGGTCTCGGGCTCGGTGTGCTCCAGCAGATCCTGTCGATCTACCTGCCGACGAACAGCGTGCTCGCCACGGGCCTGCGACCCTCACTGCCGTTCGTTGTCCTGTTCCTGGTGCTGATCTTCTCGCCCGCGTTGCGCAACCGGAAGGACGCCGCCGATCCGCTCGCCGGAGTCGATCCGCCACCACCGCAGCCCATCGCGCGCGAGCGCAGCCGGGAGCTGACCATCGGTATCCGCGGTTGGTGGACCGTCGTCCTCGCGCTCGTCGGCTACTACATCTTCTTCCGCGGCAACGCGAGCCATGTCACCGACATGCAGCACGCGGTGATCTTCGCGGTGATCTTCTGCTCCTTCACCGTGATCACCGGCATGGCCGGCGAGATCTCACTCTGCCAGGCGACGTTCGCCGCGATCGGCGCGTTCGTCACGTTCCAGCTCTCGACCTCGCAGAACATGTCGGTGATCGTCGCGATCGTGCTTGGCGCGGTCGTCGCGGCGGCGGTCGGTGCGGCGCTCGCGATCCCGGTGATGCGCCTCGGAGGTATCTACCTGTCGCTCGCGACGTTCGCCTTCGCGCTGTTCTTCGAAGCCGTGATGGTGCGGCTCGGCTGGATCTCCGGTGCGCCGTCGCCTCCGCTCATCCCGCGACCGCAGATCGGATCGATCGACTTCGCCGACGACAAGAGCTTTCTCGTGCTGTGCCTCGTCGTGCTCGTGATCGTCGGGGTGGCCCTCGCGCTCGTGCGCAACGGCACGACCGGGCGCGTGCTGGCCGCCTTGCGGGGGAGCGAGACGGCCGCCGCGTCGATCGGGATCAGCCGGTCGCGGGCGCGCATCGTCGCGTTCGCGCTCTCGGCGGGGATCGCGGGCCTTGGTGGTGGGCTGCTGGCCACGTGTGACCGCCAGGTGAGCTTCCAGTCGAACTATTCGACGACGCTCGGCCTGGTGTGGATCGTCGTCGTGGTGAGCCTCGGGCCGCGCACGATCGAGGGTGCGATCCAGGCCGCCGCCGGCTTCGTCTTCTTCCCGCTGATCGTGCTCGACCAGCTCGGGCCGTGGGTGGTGAACCACGTGCAGCCCTGGTATCACCTCGGCGTGTTGCCGCAGGGGTTGCAACCGATCTTCTTCGGGCTCGGCGCGCTGACGTACGCGAAGCATCCCGAGGGACTGCTCGAGTACAACACCCGCAAGTCGCTCGTGAAGACCCAGGCCCGCATCGACAAGTTCAAAGAGCGGCGAGCCCGACGGAAGTTGGCGGGTGCGGGGGTGGCGTCGTGAGCGGGCGAGACGCGACCGAGGGAACCGAGCGGCGAGCCCGACGGAAGTTGGCGGGTGCGGGGGTGGCGTCGTGAGCGGGCGAGACGCGACCGAGGGAACCGAGCGGCGAGCCCGACGGAAGTTGGCGGGTGCGGGGGTGGCGTCGTGAGCGGGCGAGACGCGACCGAGGGAACCGGGCGGCGAGCCCGACGGAAGTTGGCGGGTGCGGGGGTGGCGTCGTGAGCGGGCGAGACGCGACCGAGGGAACCGGGCGGCGAGCCCGACGGAAGTTGGCGGGTGCGGGGGTGGCGTCGTGAGCTTGCTCGACGCGCGGGAGATCACGAAGACGTTCGCGGGGATCACTGCGCTCGACGAGGTGAGCCTCGACGTCGAGCCGGGCGAGATCGTCGGTTTGATCGGTCCGAACGGCGCGGGGAAGACGACGTTCTTCAACTGCCTGCTCGGGATGCTCAAGCCCGACCGTGGAACCGTGATGTTCGACGGTCACGACCTCTCGCGTGTTCCGACGCACCGGCGCGCCCGTTTGGGCATCGGCCGTACGTTCCAGCGCATCGAGCTCTTCACCGAGATGACGCCGCGTGAGCATCTCCTCGTCGCGGAGCGAGTGCGGCGTGGCGACGGCGCGCTGTGGAAGGACCTGATCGGCCGCGGGCGCCCGCGGCCCGACGAGCTGGAGCGCGCCGGAGCGACGATCGCGCTTCTCGGGCTCGACGATGTCGCCGACCGGCCGATCGAGTCGCTGAGCCTGGGTCGCGGGCGGGTCGTCGAGGTCGGGCGCGCCCTGATGACCGAGCCGTCCCTGCTCCTGCTCGACGAGCCGTCGTCGGGGCTCGACCATCGCGAGACGCTCGCTCTGGCGGCGAAGCTGCGCGAGGTGAACGCCAACCGGCAAACGGCGATCCTCCTGGTGGAGCATGATGTCGAGATGGTGCGCAGCCTCGTCAGCCGTGTCTTCGTGCTCGACTTCGGAACACTGATCGCGAGCGGTCCCACCGACGAAGTCTTCGCCGAGACCGCGGTACGCCGCGCCTATCTGGGAGATGCGGTGTGAGTGCTGTTCCCGCGTCCCCGTCGACACTGCTCGCGCTCGATGCCGTCGACGCGGGCTACGGGCCGTTCAAGGCGCTGTTCGGGGTGAGCTTCGCGGTCGAGAAGGGCCGGGTGCTCACGCTGCTGGGGTCCAACGGTGCCGGTAAGACGACGATCGCCCGCGTCTGCTCGGGCCTCGTGTGTCCGACGGCCGGCACGATCGCGTTCGACGGCACCGACATGACCGGCAAGGCCGCGTACGAATACGCGCGTGCCGGGATCACGCACGCACCCGAAGGGCGCTCGGTCTTCGCGTCGCTGACCGTGCAGGAGAACCTGGAACTCGCGCTGCTCCGGAGTCGCGGGAAGTACGGGGTCGCGGCGGCGATCGACGAGGCGTACGGGCTGTTCCCGAGGCTGGGGGAGCGACGCGCGCAACTTGCCGGGACGCTGTCGGGTGGCGAGCAACGCATGCTCTCGATGTCGCGGGTGCTCGTCGACAAGCCGCGGTTGCTCATCGCCGACGAGCTCTCGCTCGGCCTCGCGCCCATCATCGTCGACGAGGTGTACGTGACCCTCGCGCGCATCCGTGATGCGGGGACGACGCTGCTCATCGTCGAGCAGCATGTGGGCCACGCGCTCGGGATCGCCGACGACGTCATCGTGCTCGTGAAGGGCGAGGTTTCCTTCTCGGGCCCCGTAGCGGAGCTCGGCGACCTTTCCGAGCGGTTGCTCGCGGCGCCCTCCGCGTCCTGAGCGACGTCGCGTTGTGCGGTTCGGCGCTCAGCGGTCGACCGACGCGCCGCAGATCGCGGAGTGGGTGACCGACGCGAGCGTGTCGATCATCGCGTCACGTTGCAGCCGTACCGACCGGTTCATCTCGTAGTACTGCAGCCGCTCGATCATCGCGACGAGCGCAAGGGCCGCGATCTGCGGATCGAGTCCCGCGGGCTGAACGGCGCGGATCCGGCGTCCGAGCACGGTGACGAACTCGGCGAGGACGTCGTTTCCGAGTCGCCCGAAGCTGCTGTCGCCGATCTCGGCTTCGGTCCACGCGCCGATCACCGGTCCGTACCGTTCGTAGAGGCCGGTGAACTCCTCCACCCAGTCGCGCAGCGAGGCGAGGCCCGCGGAACCCGGCTCGAGGGGCGGGAGCGCCTCGGCGAGTTCGTGCATCGCGTCGGCGACCTCGGCGGTGAGCGCGCCGAAGAGGTCTTCCTTGTTCGAGAAGTAGAGGTAGAAGGTTCCGTGCGAGGTGCGGGCCAGCTTCACGATGTCGTCGACCCGGGCCGCGTGGTAGCCGCGTGACGCGAACACCTCGACTCCTGCGTCGAGCAGCTTGCGCATCGTGCGTTGGCCCCGTGCCCGCAGCTCGCGGCCTTGCGCCGGGCGCCCGACGCGGGCCGCGGCGTGATCGCCGTCTTCGGGAGCGGGTTGCGCGGCCCGCCGACGCGACGCGCCGGCCGCCGGGGAGCGAGCCACCCGGACACGGTACGCAACCCCGACATCCGTGTCACGTTCTGTGGATCTGCGTCCGTGCGGGCGGCCCGATACGATCTGACGCCTTCGTCAGGTACGTCGAGATTCGGTCAGGAGAACAGCGTGGCCGCGAGGAGTCCGGTCGCCGCGGGCGACGAGCGCAAACAGGAATTCCCACCGCTCACGCGCACGATGTTCGTGCGGTACGCGGGTGCCTCGGGCGACTTCAACCCGATGCACCACGACGACACGATCGCCACGCAGGTCGGCAACCCGTCGGTGTTCGGGCACGGCATGCTGACGATGGGCCTCGCGGCGCGGGTCGTGAAGGACTGGTTCGGTCCGGAGTCGATCCGCATGGTGAAGGTGCGGTTCGCGAAGCAGGTGTGGCCCGGCGACGTGCTCACATGCGTCGCGACGGTCACCGGGACACGCGAGGAGAAGGGCGAGACGCTCGTCGACCTCGACATGTCGGTCACCAACCAGGACGGCGTCCAGGCCATCACCGGGTCCGCGACCGCGGTCGCGTCCTGAGTCCCGTGGGACTGCTCGACGGGCGGGTCGCCGTCGTCACCGGATCGGGACGCGGGATCGGGCGCGAGTTCGCGCTCTGCTTCGCACGCGAGGGTGCGAACGTCGTCATCAACGACGTCGGGGTCGCGCTCGACGGGCGCGGAACCGCGGACGACCCTGCCGCCCAGGTGTGCAAGGAGATCGAGGCTTTCGGCGGTTCGGCCGTCCCGAACTACGACTCCGTCTCCGACTTCGAGGGCGCCGGTCGCATCATCGGCACCGCCGTCGACAGCTTCGGAACGATCGACATCCTCGTGAACAACGCAGGGATCGTGCGCGACAAGACGCTCGTGAAGCTCGACGAAGCCGACTTCGACTCTGTGATCGCGGTCCACCTCAAGGGTTCGTTCAACTGCGCGCGCCATGCGGCTCCGATCATGAAGGAGCGCGGCTACGGCCGCATCGTCAACATCACGTCGTCGGCCGGTCTGCGCGGCAACTTCGGGCAGACGAACTACGGCGCGGCGAAGGCCGGGTTGATGGGCATGACGTTCGTGTGGGCCCTCGAGCTCGGCCGCTACGGCATCACCGTGAACGCGGTCGCGCCGTCGGGCGCGACGCGGATGACTGCGTCGCTGTTCGAGAAGTCGGGCGAGGCGCCGCCGGCCGAGGAGAATCCCGCGCTCAACGCGCCGCTCGTTGCTTTCCTCGCGTCGGAGCAGGCCGCGCACGTGAACGGGCAGATCCTCGGGCGCACGGAGTACGGCTACACGATCTTCCAGCAGCCGAAGCAGGTCGCGTGGATGTGGAAGGAGGGCGGCTTCACACCTGCGGAGGTCGCCACCCACTTCGACCGCATCCTCGGCCAGCACCTCCAGGAGGTGGGCATGGTGATGCCGAAGTCGATGGAGCGCAAAGCCTGACCGGCATCGGCGTACGGCGGTGACCTTTCCCTTCCGGCTCGGCGTCGTGTCGGTCGTCTACGCGCGGGTCGCGCCCGTCGAGGCGCAGGCGCGGTTGGCGCGCGACGACGGCTTCGCGCACATCGATCCGATGATCGGTACCGATCCGGGCGCGCTCGTGCTGCCGATCGGCTGCCCGACCGCCTTCCCGCGGCCGGTCGCGGGCTGGTGCACGACGCCCGCGCCGGCCGACGGGCCCGGGCGGTGGGACAAGACCGTCGCGCGCTTTCGCGCCGCGCCGGGCGCGCTGCTCGAGCCGTGGGCCGGATCGGTGTGCGGCACGACCGAGAAGGTGCTCGCGATGCTCGACGCGGTACCCGGGCTGCGGCTCCTCGTCGACACCGGCCACGTCGCCGACTGGGGCGGTGACCCGCTCGACCTGCTGCCGTACGCCGCGCACGTGCAATTGCGACAGGGGACGCGCGGTGCGACGCAGTTGCACGTCGACGATCCGCGCGGCGTCGTCGACTTCGCGGCCGTCGCCGCACGCCTGCAGGCGGTCGGTTACGAAGGCTGCTGCTCGGTCGAGCACTTCGACCTTCCCGAGCAGGGCTGGGGACTCGCCGACCCGCGCGCCTGGGCCGTCGACCTCGCCGCCCACCTCCGGGCGCTCTGACGCCCCGCTCGGCGCGGCCGCTCCGCGCGCTTGCGCGCTTGCGCGCTGACGCGCTGACGCGCTTCTGATGGTTTGAACGGACCGCATCGGTCCTCCCACCCCATCAGAATCAGTCGCCGGTCCGGTTCGGCTGGGGGAGGTGGCGCAGGCCGCGGGGTTAGGGTCGGTCGATGGGGTTGCGGGTGGTGAACCAGCTGGGGGAGCGGGCCGCGGAGGCGATCCGGGCCGAGTTCCCCGACGCGGAGATCGTCGACGCCGGCGCCGAGGGCCCGCCGCCCGGTTTCACCGCCGACGTGATGTTCGGCGGTTGGGGCGATTGGGAGAGGGTGAAGCCGTGGGTCGCGACCGTCCCGTGGCTGCAGCTCTCCGGCACGGGCATCGACGGGCTGCCGCGCGACCTGTTCGACGGTCGGACGGTCACCTGCGCTCGGGGCGCGAGCGGCGTGGCGATCTCCGAGTTCGTGATCGGAGCGATGCTCGCATTCGCGAAGGACATGCCCGCCGTCTGGCTCGACGCCCCGCCGCCGCACTGGAACTTCCACCGGATGAGCACGCTCGAGCACAAGACGCTTGCGATCGTGGGTTTCGGCGGGATCGGCACCGAGATCGCCAAGCGCGCGCTGCCGTTCGGCATGCGCGTCCGCGCGGTCCGGCGCACCCAGGTGCCGAGCCCGATCGCCGGGGTCGAGATGGTGAGCCGCTTCGAAGACCTCCTCGCCGATGCCGACCATCTCGTGCTCGCGGCGCCCGCGACCGCGCGCACGCAACACCTCGTCGACGCGGCCGCGCTCGCGGCTGTGAAGCCCGGAGTCCACCTCGTCAACATCGCCCGTGGCGCCCTCGTCGACCAGGATGCGCTCCGCGACGCGCTCGACGACGGCCGGGTCGCGATGGCGACCCTCGACACCGTGACTCCCGAGCCGCTGCCCGAGGGTCACTGGATGTACGCGCATCGGAAGGTCCGGCTCAGCGCGCACGTGTCGTGGGGCACGACCGAGCAGTTCACGGGCTCGATCGCCGTTCTCGTCGAGAACCTGCATCGTCGCCTCGAAGGCCGACCGTTGCGCGACCTCGTCGACCTCGCCGAGGGCTACTGAGCTGTCGGCATGAGCAGCGCGCGGCCGGGAGCCGTCGTCGTCGGTACCGGGTTCGGCTGCCGCGTGCACGTACCTGCCCTGCGCGCCGCGGGGTTCGACGTCGTCGCGCTCGTCGGCCGTGATCGTGAACGCACGGCGCGGCGCGCAGCGCGGGCCGGCGTTCCTCACGCCGATACGACGATGGCCGAGGCGCTCGCCCGCCCCGGCGTCGTGGCGATCACGATCGCGACTCCACCGTCGACGCACGCGGTCCTCGCGATCGACGCCGCGCGCGCCGGGAAGCACGTGCTGTGCGAGAAGCCGTTCGCGCTCGACGCATCGGAGGCGGCTGCGATGCTCGTCGCCGCGCAGGAAGCCGGTGTCGGCCATCTCGTCGGCCACGAGTTCCGGTGGGCGCCCGATCGAGCCGTGATCGGGCGCGCGATCGCGGCGGGATGGATCGGCGAGCCGCGCCTCGTCTCCCTCGTGTCGGTGGTACCGCTCGTCGCCGACCCGCAGGCGCGCCTTCCGGAGTGGTGGTTCGACGGCGCGCGCGGAGGTGGCTGGCTCGGCGCGTCGGGGTCACATCAGGTCGATCAGGTCCGCGTCTGGCTCGGCGACTTCGCGTCGGTGAGCGCCGCGCTCTCGGTCGTCTCCGATCGTCACGACGTCGCCGACGACTCCTTCACGATCCGGTTCCGCCTCCGCTCCGGTGTCGACGGCGTGCTCCAGCAGACCGCTGCGGGTTGGGGACCGACGCGCGGTCTCAGCACCGTCGCGGGAACCGAGGGAACCCTCTGGGTCGACGGCGAGACCGCGTGGATCGCCGATCGCGACGGCACCCGGCCGCTCGCGATCCCTGACGATCTCGCGCCGCGCGAGCAGGCCGCGGTCAGCGACGACCCTCGCCACCGCTTCACCCACCTCGAGCTCGGCCCGTACATGCGGCTCTGCGAGGCCTTGCGCGCCGCGGTCGACGGGAAGCCGTACCCGGAAGCGGTTCCGGTGCCGACGTTCGCCGACGGGGTCGCGGAGATGCAGGTACTCGACGCGGTGCGCGCCTCTGCCGCCGCCGGTGGCGCAGTCGTCGAGATCGCTGCGCCACCGCGCTGACGGGTCGAATCGGCGGTTCAGGCCGGACCCGGCTCGATCCACGAATGTCCGTAGCGCTCGCGATGGGTGTGGGCGGAGAACGGATCGCGCCGCGGTGCTCCGAGCCGGCGCGCGGGATGGCCGAGCGGCACGACCGCCACCGGTACGAGCGAGTCGGGCAGTGCCAGCAGCGCGCGCAGCTCGCCCGCGAACGCGGTGGTGATCGTCGTGAGCGCGCTGCCGAGACCGAGCGCGGTCGCCGCGAGCAACAAGTTCTGGATCGCAGGGAAGAGCGATGACGGCACCGTCTGCGGCAGCCCCCGCTCGGTGTCGGCGCACACCACGATGACCACTGGTGCTCCCGCGACGCCGCCGGTGGCGCCGGCGTCGACGTCGGCGAGCAGCGCCGGTGATAGCCGTCCGATCGAGAAGTCACGCCCGCCCGCGTCCCAGGCGCGCGCCGTGAGGGCGCCGATCGCCGCGCACGTCGACGGCTCGCGCACGACGACGAACTCCCATGGCTGGCGGTTCTCTGCGCTCGGCGCGAACGTCGCCGCGTCGAGCACTTGGGCGATGTCGTCGTCGCCGACAGGAGCATCGGCGTACGCGCGGCACGCGCGCTGGCGGTGAACGACGGCGAAGAGGTCGCGCTCGGAAGTGGTCACGCCCGCGTGCGCTCGCCGAGCCGCGCGAACGTGTTGACGTACATGATCCGCAACGACGGTCCGAACGCCCATCGCTTGAACGCGTCGGTGTCGGTGTCGCCGATACGGTCGCGCACGAGTGGGGTCATCGACTTGAACGCGATCTCCGGTTCGTTGGTGTCCATCTCGTAGAAGTGCATGAAGCGGGGATCGCCTCCAGTAGCGTTCTCGTACGGAGTGATCATCGTGTAGCCCGGCACCGCCACCTCGGCGATGTGGCGAATGTGCACGAAGTCGGCCCAGTCGCGCAGCTCCTGGGCGCGTTCGGACTCCTTCGGCGAGATCAGCACGAGCGAAAGGCCGATCGTCGGCCTCCCGCTGATGATTCCCTGACCGGGCCGCCGGTAGTGCAGGAAGTGGTGCCCCGTGATCCCGTCGGGCGTGGGCGGTGGCGTGAAACCGGCGCCGACCTCGTACACACCGAGCAGGTCGAACTCCGGCAGGACCCGAGGCAGGTCGCCGCGGTCGCGGTGCACGTTGCGCCACCACGTCGCGCGCTCCGCGCACGGATCCGCGAGGACCTGCGGCACGCGCTCGCCGGCGTAGGTCTCGGCCGGCATTTCGCTCATCTCGAGATACAGACCAGGAGTGACGCGATCTTCCACGGGCGGGGATTCTAAGAGGAACTTCAGCGCCTCATCCGGGTCTCATCCCCTTCTGCGATCGTGCGGACATGTCCTCGCTGCGTGGCGTTCTCGCGCGCCGCCCGTCCGTGCACGACGTCGGCTGGGTTCTCGTCCCGCTGCGAGCGTTCCTCGGGATCACGTTCGTCTACGCGGGCTTGCAGAAGCTTGCGTCGCGCTCGTTCTTCAGTGCGACGGACCCGCAGTCGGTGCGATCGCAGCTCACCCTCGCGCGCACGCACAGCCCCATCGGCGGCCTCGTCGCGCCGCTGCAACATCATGCGGTCGTCGCCGGGCTCGTGATCGCGTTCGGCGAGCTCGCGGTCGGGGTCGGCACGGTGGCGGGGCTGCGGACCCGTCTCGCGGCGGCGGGCGGGTTGCTCCTGTCGCTCGGCTTCTTCCTCACCGTGAGCTTCCACGAGCACCCCTACTTCTACGGTGCCGACATCGTGTTCGTGTTCGCATGGATTCCGCTGCTCGCCGCCGGTTCGGGCGACGTGCTGTCGCTCGACGCCGTCCTGCACGAGCGTGCTCGACTCGACATGCGAGTCCCGCCCCACGGAAAGGTGCCGATCGAGTTCGCGACGGTGCGGCGACTCTGCGGCGCGTACGAGAGGGGTGCGTGCAAGCTGCAACCCGGGCGGCGGTGTGCGATCGACGGCTGCCCCGTGCTCGACGCGCGGCCGCGTACCAAGGGACGCGATCCGGCCGAGCTCGACCGGCGCGAGCTGCTGCTCCACGCGCGCAGCGCGGGAGTCGCGGCGGCCGTGACACTCGTCGCCGGTGGCATTGTCGCCGGCCTCGGCCGGCTGTTCGGCAGCTCTGCTTCGGCGTCGGCCGGCGCGGTGACGCTCGGCGGCGCACCGGCTGTCGCCCACACGACCGGCCGTTCGGGCGTCGCGGCGCAGCACGCCACGACGACCGCGAAGGCCGGGTCGTCGTCGACGACCGCGGCGGACCCACCTTCGACATCGCCGACGACGGCCTCGCGGCCAGCGACAACGAAGTCGCCCGCGACGACCGCGTCGACGACGGCGCCCAAACCGGCCGGAACCGCAATCGGGCCTGCGAGTGCGGTTCCGGTCGGTGGCGCCGCGCGTTTCAGCGATCCCGCGAGCGGCGCGCCTGCGTTCGTCGTGCAGCCCCAAGCGGGCGTCTACCGGTCGTTCAACGCGAGCTGTACGCACCAGGGCTGCCCGGTCAACTTCGCGGGAAACAGCTTCCAATGCCCGTGCCACGGTGCCGCGTTCGACGCCGCGACCGGCGCGGTGCTGCAAGGTCCCGCGCAGTCGCCGCTCGCTCAGATCTCCGTGACGCGCGGCGCCGACGGCCAGCTCTACGTCGACGGGTAGCGAACGCTCCGCGGGTCAAGCACCAGGCATCGGCCGGCAGAGGAGCTGGCTGATGCCCGATGCGAGCAGATCGCCGCCGGGTGACCACACCTGTTGGTGGGTGCCGAGCAGGCCGTCGGCTCCCGACGGCGACTCGCCTCGCACGAAGAGCGGCGTCACGCCGGGCGCGAGCCGGTGGAACTGGCACGCGAGATCGAGCGACGGCGCGTACAAGCCCTCCGTGTCGACGTGGAGCCGCGTGACAGCCGGCCACGACCCGACGTCGACGAGGACGAGCAGACGCGCGGCGGCGAGGAACCGGTCCGCGGTATCGGGTTCGACGAGGTAGCGCTCCCAGCTCTCCCAGACCGGATCGGCCGGCGTGCGTGATTCCCAGTCGTCGTGCCACTGGATCGGACGCGACTCGAAGTTCGTCCAGAACGGGTAGGCCGGCCGCGGTTCCTGACCCAACCGCGCAAGGTGCTCGAGCACCGTCGGGTACTGCTCGGGCGGCCCGATCGCGCCGAGCCGCGAACGGTCGTGATGCAGACCGTCGACGTCGGTCGCGACGCACCACACGAGCGCGTCGAAGATCGGGCGCCCGTCCTGCGTGATCGACACCGCGACCGATTCCGCACGCGACGCGGCGCGCCGCGTCTCGACCGAGATCTGCACCTCGTCGAAGCTCGCGACACCGAGGAAGTGCCCGACAAGGCTCGCGGGTCGGTCGAAGCGCGAGTGCGCGCCCGCCGCGCGCAGCGCGACCGCGGCGACATACCCGCCCATCGGCCCCCAGATCTCCCAGTCGCGCGAGAGGACCGCCGTGTATCGGCCCTCACCGCCACGCAACGCGGTGTCGTCGCCGAGATTCCCCATGGGCAGGACGCTACGCGTCGAGCCCGAGCAACGCCCCGGGATTTGTGCACGCCATGCGCCGGATCTCCGCGTCGGTGAGTCCCTCCGCGTAGAGGGCGTCGGCGTAGGTCTGCAGTCCGGCGGCGGGATGCGGGTTGATCTTCTGGCCGAAGTCGGTGCCGAGCGTGACCCGCTCCGGCCCGACGGTACGGATCGTCGCGGCCATCTCGGCCGGCGTACGCGTCGCGAGCTCGCCGATGCACGTCATCGCGCACAGCTCGACCCACGCGCCGAGATCGGCGAGCTCCGCGCACTGCGCCGCGCTGAGGTTCGGGCCGGCGAGGTCTTCGGTCGCGTGCGTGAGCAGGACGCGGCCACGGCGCGCGAAGTCGCGCACGACGGCGTAGTGCTCCGCTCCGCTCACGTGCCCGGTCGCGAGGACGGCGTCGTGCTCGAGCACGAGCGCAAGCACCTCACGCGTCTCCGGGAGGAGTTCGCCGTCGCCGTCGACAACCGACAGCCCGGGCCCGGGCAGGCCGAGCTGCGGACCGATGCCGTTGTCGAAGTCCTGTTTGCTCGACAGCGTCGGCAGCCACACGATGCGCGCGCCGAGCCGCAACGCGACCTCGACGGCGGCCGGATTCACGCCGCCGACCTCGCGGTCGCAGCAGATCCCGCCGAACACCTCGATGCCGGGAACCACCTGCTGTACCGACCACGCGAGCGACGCGGTGGGGAAGTCGTGCGATTTCAGCACGATGGCGCGATGCCCGGCCGCCGCGGCCTCGCGTGCCGCTTCGAAGGCGTCGACCGACCGCTCCCGGTGCGCGTCGGGACCGAAGTGGCAGTGCAGGTCTGCAGCACCCGCGAGCGACACGCTCATGCTGTCCGGCCTTCTCCCATCCTGCGGGTGGAGTGCGACGATCGTAGACTGACATGGATGTCAGGTCTGAAGTCTCGTTCCGTCCCCGCGCCCGGGCAGGCACCGCTCGTCGCTCCGAACGCCGCCGCGCTGCTGCGGCACAACGCCGCCGATCCCGACATCGGGCACCGCCCCGCCATCCGCTTCGGCGACCGAGTCTGGACGCACGCCGAGTACTTCGCGGAGTCGATCCGGTTCGCCAACCTGTTCCTCGAGCGACTCCCCGAGGGCGCGCCGCGCCACGTCGCCGTCCTGCTCGACAACACGCCCGATTACCTCTTCGCGTTCGGCGGCGCCGCCCTCATCGGCGGCGCGATCGTCGGTCTCAACCACACGCGCCGCGAGGAGCACCTCCTGCGCGACGCGCAGCACACGCACTGCGGGCTCGTGCTCACCGAGGGGCGACACGAGCCGTTGCTCGCGTCGATCGCCGACGAGCTCCCGCCGGTGCTCAGCTCCGAACGGTTCGCCGAGTCCGACGACCCCGCGCCGCGGCTTGGTGGTTCGCTCGCCGACGCGCTTGCCGCGACGGGCACCGTAGATCCGGGGATCGAGCCCGACGTCGACTCCATCTGGGCCCTGATCTTCACGTCGGGAACGTCCGACGCGCCCAAGGCGGTCATCTGCTCGCAACGCCGCCTGCTCGTCACCGGCAAGCGGCTGTCGATCATCATGGATCTCTCCGCCGACGACATCGGCTACGTGTGCATGCCGCTCTTCCACTCGAACGCGATCCAGGTCGGATGGGCGCCGTCGATCGTCACGGGAGCGAGCGTCGGTCTCGCGCGCCGCTTCAGCGCGTCGCGCTGGCTCCCCGACATCCGCCACTACGGCTCCACCTACTTCAACTACACCGGCAAGCCGCTCGCGTACTTGCTCGCGCAACCGGAAATGCCCGACGACGCCGAGAACTCGCTGCGGGTCGCGTTCGGCAACGAAGGCTCCCCCGAGGTCGTCGAGCGCTTCGCGAGCCGTTTCGGCGTCGAGGTGATCGACGCGTACGGCGCGACCGAAGGCGGGATCGCGGTGAACCGCGACGCCGAGGAACGCGCCGGCGCGCTCGGCCAGGCGCCGCAGAACATCAAGATCGTCGGCGACGACGGCACCGAGAAGCCGGTTGCCCGCTTCGACGCCGACGGGCGCCTCGAGAACGCGACCGACTGCGTCGGCGAGATCGTCAACACCGCGGGTGTCGGTCCGTTCGAGGGCTACTACAACAATCCCGGCGCGACCGAGAAGACGACGCGCTTCGGGTGGTACTGGTCGGGCGACCTCGGCTACCTCGACGCCGAGCGGTACCTCTATTTCGCCGGCCGCAACGCGGATTGGATCCGCGTCGACGGCGAGAACTTCCCGGCCGGGCCGATCGAGGAAGCACTGCGCGACGCGCCCGGGGTCATCCTGGCCGCGGTCTACGGAGTCCCCGACGACCAAGCCGGCGATCAGGTGATGGCCGGGCTCGTGCTCCAGGAGGGCACGGCGTTCGATCCCGAAGCATTCGCGCGTTGGCTCGACGCGCAGGCCGGCATCGGTCCGAAGTGGCGGCCCCGCTACGTGCGCGTCCTGCGGGACCCGCCCACCACCGGTACCTACAAGATCGTGAAGCGCACGCTCGTCCACGAGAAGTTCCGTCCCGACCGCGTCAACGGCGATCCGCTCTTCGTCCGCGAGCGGGGCGAGGCCGCATACCGGCCGTTCACCATCGACGACGCCGACGCGCTCGCCGCCTCGTTCCGCACGTACCAGCGCGAGCGGTTCTGGGATCTCTGAGATGGACCTCGCGTTCACCGCGGAGGAGCAAGCCTTCGCGCGAGAGATCCGCGCGTGGATTGCCGCCAACCTCGAGGTCCCACCGCGCTTCGCGACGCTCGGCGCCGAGGTCGAGTGGGGCCGGGCCTGGCAGGCGAAGCTCGCCGCCGATCGGTGGGTCGGTATCCACTGGCCCGAGGCGTACGGCGGCCGGGGCGCGTCGCCCGTACAGGTTGCGATCTTCAACATGGAGTACGCGCGCAGCCGCGCCCTCCAGCCGGTGAACCGGGTCGGCATCAACCTCGCGGGGCCGACGTTGCTCGCGCACGGCACCGAGGAGCAGAAGCAGCGCTGGTTGCCGCGCATTCTCACGGCCGAGGAGATCTGGTGTCAGCTGTTCTCGGAGCCCGACGCGGGCTCCGACCTCGCGTCGCTGAAGACCCGCGCAGTGCCGGTCGACGACGGCTGGCTGCTGTCCGGGCAGAAGGTCTGGACCAGCTACGCGCAGTTCGCCCGCTGGGGGATCTGCCTCGCGCGCACCGACGCCGACGCGCCGAGGCACCGCGGCATCTCCTACCTCGTCGTCGACATGGAGGCACCGGGCATCGAGGTGCGGCCACTCGTGCAGATCACCGGCGAGGCCGAGTTCAACGAGGTCTTCTTCGACGAGGTCTTCGTTCCGGCCGATCATCTGGTCGGCCGGCTCCACGACGGCTGGGCCGTCGCGAACACGACGCTCGCGCACGAGCGCGGCACGAGCTTTCCGTTCAAGGAACAGGTCGTGCACGAAGTGTTCCTCGACGAGCTGTACGCGCTCGCACGTGAACGCGACGTCCTCGACGACGTCGAGATCGCCGACGCGCTCGCGCAGGCGTTCGTCGAGCTGCGCGTGCTCCGCCTGCACAACTGGCGCACGCTCTCGCGCCTCGCGCGCGGCGTCGAGCCCGGTCCCGAATCGAGCTATGTGAAGCTCGCCTGGACCGACATGAGCCAGCACCTTGCCGAGGCTGCGCTCGCGGTAGCCGGCAACGCGGCGCCCCTCTGGGGTGCCGCCGACGGTAACCCCGACGGTGGCCGGTGGCAGCGGCAGTGGCTCTGGAGCAAGGCGGCGTCGATCGCGGGCGGTACGTCGGAGGTGCAGCGCACCATCATCGGCGACCGCATCCTCGGGCTGCCGCGTTGAGCGCTCCGGCGCGCCAGAATCGCGCCATGACCGTGAACGTGAACGTGACCGGACTCGACCATCTCGTCGTCGTCACGCCCGACGTCGAGCGCGCCCTCGAGTTCTACCTGGGCACTCTCGGACTCGACGCCGTGCGTGTCGAGGAGTGGCGACGCGGCGAGGTGCTCTTCCCTTCGGTGCGCGTCGACGACGCGACCATCATCGACCTGCTGCACGGCGAACGGTCGGGAACGAACGTCGATCACTTCTGCCTCGTGATCGCGCCGCAAGACCTCGACGCGCTGGCAGCTTCGGGCGAGTTCGACGTCGTCGGCGGGCCGGCGAACCTCTTCGGTGCGCGCGGTCAGGGCGAGAGCGTGTACGTGCGTGATCCCGACGGCAACGTCGTCGAGCTGCGCCACTACGGGGGTTGACGGTCGGCTGTCCGTTGCGTTCCGTCGGGCGCCACGAACCGGTGTTGTGCGCAGCGTCGAGCCTGCTACCGTGCCGGGCGCGACCGGACCGAAGGTCGACTCGGCCCGAGTGGGGCCGAAGCGTGCAAGTAGGGAGTCACTGAGTTGGCAACAGGCACCGTCAAGTGGTTCAACGCGGAGAAGGGCTACGGCTTCATCTCCCGTACGGACGGTCCCGACGTGTTCGTGCACTACTCGGCCATTCAGGGCCAGGGATACCGCACCCTCACGGAAGGCCAGAACGTCGAGTTCGACGTTGGTCCCGGCCGCAAGGGCGAGGAAGCGCAGAACGTTCGCCTGATCTGATCCAGTCGCCGCACCCGCGGCGCGTCCCACCCGATCCCTTCGCACATCCGTGCGTTCCCGGGCCTGCTTCGGCGCGCCCGCGCCGAGAGGATGTCGATGGCAGCCAACGAGATCCTGCGGGCCGAGCGAGCCGCGCTGTGCGACACGCTCGAGCGTTACGGTCCCGACGTGCCGACGCTGTGTGACGGCTGGCTGACCGCCGATCTCGCCGCGCACCTCGTCGTGCGGGAGCACCGCGCCGACGCGTTGCCCGGCATCCTCGCCGGTGGTCCCGTTCGCGGCCCACACGCAGCGGTTGATGGACGGCGCGAAGCGCACGGGCTACCCGGCCATGTTGGCGACGCTGCGGGCCGGACCGCCGTTCCTGTTCCGTGTCGGGCCGTCGGCCGCCGCGAACGTCGTCGAGAACTGGATCCACCACGAGGATGTCCGGCGCGCGAACGGCGAGGCGCCGCGTCCCTCCGCACCCGACGTCGACGGCGTGCTGTGGAGCTCTCTCGGCCTCAGTGCCCGACTCGCGGTGCGCAAGGTGAAGGGTGTCGGCTTCGAGCTCGATGCCGGTGAGGGACGCCACCGGGTCCTGCGGAGCGCCGAGCCGAAGGTCGTGTTGCGTGGCGCGCCCGGCGAGCTCGTGCTCTACCTGTCGGGCCGCAAGTCGGCCGCACGGGTCGAGCTCGACGGTCCCGACGACGCGTGCCGGGTTGTGGCGGACGCCAAGTTCGGGCTCTGACGACCCGGCAGCTCAGCGCGGTGCGTCGACCGGCGCGACGAGGTCGAGAATGCCGGTGAGGTCGGGGAGCGTGACGACGCCCGCCGGAGTCATGTCCGGCGCGGTCGGGTCGGGCTCGCGGTGCGCCCGTCGCACGTACACCGGTTGCAGGCCGTGCTCGAGCGGGCCGTCGACGTCGCAGTTCCAGGTGTCGCCGACGAAGAGCGTGGAGTCGGGCTCGGCGCCGAGCGCCGCGAGCGCGTGCCGGTAGATGCGCGGATGCGGCTTGCGGGCTCCGACCCAAGCCGACGACACGAGCAGATCGACGTGCTCGGCGAGGCCCGCGTCGGCGACGGCCTCGGCGAGATCCCAGTCCCAATTGGAGCAGACCCCGATGCGCACCCCCGCGGCGCGCAGACCATCGAGGACCGCGGCCGCGTCGGGATAGGCGTGCATGCGCGGGAGGGCGGACGCTTCGCGCAGGCGCGTCACGATCGCGGCGGTGGTGTCGGGGTCGATGCCGCACTCGCCGAGCAGCGCGTGGAGCCGGCGCGTCTGCCAGGCGACGTAGTGGTCGCGCGACTGCGAGTGTTCGTCGTGCTCGATGCCGTCGAGCCCGTCCTGCCAGTAGCGGCGCGCGGTGTCGGCGGTGAGCTCATAGCCGTGCTCCGCCACCACGTCGGCGACGCGCAGCCCGGAGCCGTCGGATTCCGCGAGGGTGCCGTAGAAATCGAAGAGGACGGCCCGATAGGTCACGCCGCCATCATCGCGCGGGGTACCGACACCGACTCCGGAGCGCCGGCGGTCACGAACCCGGCCGCGTCGATCGCAGCGGCGGGAGGCCGGCGAGATCCCGGCAGGCGCGCAGGGCGAGGGCGACGATCGTGAGGGTCGGGCCGTATCCGGTCGAGGTCGGAAACACCGACGAGTCCGTGCAGAGCAGGCTCTCGACGTCGTGGAAGCGGTGCCAGGGGTCGACGACGCTCGTGCGCGGGTCGGTTCCCATGCGGCAGGTGCCCATGACGTGCTTCGAGTTGGGCGCGGGTTGCACGGTCGCGCCGCGAGATCCGGGAAGCGGCGGCGACGTCGCGGTGAAGGTGAACTGCGCGCCCGCCCGCTTCATGATCTCGACGAGCTTGGGGCCGTAGTACTCGGACGCGACGAGCTCGTGGCGGTGCGGCGCGTACGTGACCCGGCCGGCAGGGAACCCGCGCCAGTCGCGGATCTGCGGGTCGAGGTCGACACGGTTCGCCGCCTGGGGAAGGTCTTCACCCTGGATCGTGAAGGCCCAGAGCTTGTCACGCATGGGGGAGTCGAGCATGAGGCGCGTGTGGGTCGCGCCCATCGGCGAGTAGATGCCCTCCATCACCGGGCTCCCGCCGCCGCCGTGCTCGGTGAGGCCGGCTCGGAAGTAGGGGAGTCCGTGCTCCTTCGCGAACGCGAGGCTCTCGGCGTCGGGGACCATGTGGTCGTCGTGGATGTGGGTGACGGCGCGTCCGCGGTGTCCGTGCAACGAGTGGTCGAACGACCCGATCGCGAAGGTCTGGAAGTGGAACATCAGGTATCGGCCGACGAGATCGGACGAGTTGCCGACGCCCGTGCGGAGCAAGAGCCGCGGCGTCTCGAACGCGCCGCACGCCAGCACGACCGCCTTCGCGCTCAGCTCGTGGAGATCGCCGGCGGCGTCGAGGTAACGCACGCCGCGGATCCGCTTGCCGGTGACGTCGAGCACGAGATCGCTCACGTAGCTCTCGGGCCGGATGTCGCACCGGCCGGAGCGCAGCGCGTTCCGCAGCGGCGCGACCGGATCGCCCTTCGCGTCGATCGGGCAGCCGTAGTTCGCGCAGAAGCCGCAGTTGTTGCAGGCCGGCCGACCGTCGTATTCGACGCTGTTGACGCCCGTCGGCGCGCGGTAGGGGTGGTAGCCGAGCTCGCGTGCCGCCGCGCTCGTCGAGGAGCGCGCCGTACATGTCGGGTCCGGGCGGCATCGGGTACGGCTCCGCGCGCCACGACGCGAACGGGTTCTCGGTTGCGTCACCGGCCACGCCGATGAGCCGCTCGGCGACCGCGTAGTACGGCTCGATCTCGTCGTAGGCGAAGGGCCAGTCGACGACATCCGAGCCGTCGACCGGGCCGAGCTCGGTACGGGCGCGAAAATCGACCTCGCGGAAGCGGGGGAGCTTTGCGTCGGCGTGGAAACCCGCACCGCCGACACCCGTCGGCATGTTGTTGACGCTGCCGACGTGTGTGCGGTCGCCGTCGCCGGCTGCGGTGCGGAACGTGCGCGGTTCGAGGATCGGGTCGGGACCGAGGAAGTGGCGGCGGAGATGCTTCACCTCGTCGCTCGAGAGGTGCCCGTTCAGCGCGTATGGCGGCTCGAGGTCGAGGAGATGGTTCGGGCCCTTCTCGAGCACGATCACCGACCAACCGGCCGAGGTGAGGACGTCGGCGGCGGTCGCACCCGCGGGACCGGAGCCGACGACGATCGCGTCGCAATCGCGGTCGACGGGCTCAGGCACGCCCGGACACCTCTTCGTCGGTGTAGCCGCGCGGCTGGGTGTCGCCCGGGAAGCCGATGATCTCCCAGCCGCGGCCGTCGCGGTTGCCGCCGTACTCGGGCGCGCCGTAACACCCTTCGTTCGCGTGCGCGTAGAGCAAGGTACGGAACTCGGGTTGGGCCGCGAGCCGCGCGTCCTGCTCCTCGCCGCTCACCGCCGGGAAGTCGGATCCGAGCGCCGCGATGCCCGTTCGGTAGGTCTCCTGCCAGCCGCGGACCGGTCCGTTGAACTCGCGCTCGGGTAGGCCGCGAGACCCCTCGATGCGCGTCCGCCACGCCAGCTCTTCCTGGGGGCGAAGCGGCATGAAGTCGCCGAACGACGAGGTGCCACCCGCGCGGCCGGAGAACGGACCGCCCGCGAAGATACGCGGCGGATCGCACGTGAAGGCGCCGAGCAGGCCGTCGATGTAGTCGACTGCACCGAGCGCGGCCGCACCCGGATGCGTGCCCGCGGGCGGGATCAACCGGTCGACCGCGGCCGCGAGCACCTCGGCCTCGCCCGCGGAGAGAAAGCTCCGGGTCGCGCTCATCGGGCCCGCTCGCCGGAACTCGGCCGGCGCGGATGGTCGGGTGGGCCCGCGACCGCCGGTGTCAGTAGCTGCGCTTGTCGAGCTCGCGCAAGCGATCGGCGAGCGACTCGAGCAGCTTGAGCGCGAACGCGGCGTCGTCCTCCACCAACGTCACGAGCTGGCGCCGCGAGATGATCGCGACGCGCATGTCGGTCGCGGCCGCGACCGTCGCGTTGCGCGGCGCCTTCGTGAGCAGCGCGAGCTCGCCGATGGCGCCGCACCCGCGCCGATCGACGCGACCTTGCGGCCGTTGCGGCTCACGGTGGCCGTGCCGTCGAGCACCACGAGCATCGTGTTGCCCTCGGCGCCCTCGGTCATGATCGTCGTGCCGTGCCGGACGTCGCGAATCGAGGCGTCCTTCGCCACGGCGCGCAAGGTTCGCTTCGACGAGCTCGCGAACAGCGGGAGCTCCGCGAGGTGCTCGGCGGTCCGGGCCACTCCCCGGCGACCCTTCAGCTCCAGCTTGGGGTCGGGACCGCGTTGCAGCGCGTTGCCCGAATGGATGTGACCCATGGTCCCCTCCCGATGCCGATGTTCGCGGCGACACTACTGATCGGCTCGGGACCTGGCCACGATCACGACGGGCGCAGCACGTAGTTGCCCAGCTCGTCGAGCAACGCGGTCGAACCCGGAGGCACGACGACGACGGTAAAGGGCTCTTCGATCAGCGCCGGGCCGGCGATCTCCGCACCCGCGACGAGCGACGGGCCGGCGTGCACCGGCGTGTCGACGAACTCGGTGCCGAAGTACGCGCGGCGGTGCCCGACGAGCGAATCGACGGCCGGGCCGTCGTGGCCACGCGGTGCGAGCCGCTCCGGCTTCGGTGTGCGGCCCCGTGCGATGAGACGGACACCCCGCAGCAGCGGCTGCTGGTTGCGGAAGCAGAAGCCGCGTTCGGTCTGGTGCTGGTCGTGGAAGCGCTCCGCGAGGTCGAGCAGACCGGCTTCGTCGAGCGCCGCGCCCTCGGGCACCGGGACGCTCATGTCGAAGTTCTGGCCCGGATAGCACATCTGTGCATACAGACGGCGTTCGATGCCGTCGTCGGGGAGGCCCGTCGGCTCGAGCTCTTTGCGGGTCTCGTCGAGCACCTCCGACATGAGCGCGCGCACGCGTTCGAGATCAACCTGCGACAGGGGAGTCACGTACGCGCGCACGACGTCGACGACGTAGTCGGCGACCAGCACACCGAGCGCCGAGAACGCGGGCGCCGCCTTGGGCACGACGATGCGCTCGATCCCGAGCTCCGCCGCGATCGCCCAGGCGTGCACCGCGCCGTTGCCTCCGTAGGCGATCAGCGCGAGCTCACGCGGATCGGCGCCGTGACCCGCGAGCACCTTGCGGGTCGCGTTCGCCATGTTCGCATTCACGATGCGCTCGATGCCCCACGCGGCTTCGTCGATGTCGATGCCGAGCGGGGCGGCGACCTCGCGTGCGATTGCCGCGCGCGCGGCGTCGACGTCGAGGTGCATCCGGCCGCCCGCAAACCCGTCGGCGGGGAGGTAGCCGAGCACGGCGTCGGCGTCGGTGACGGTCGGCGCAGTGCCCCCGCGGCCGTAGCAGACGGGACCGGGTGCCGAACCGGCCGACTCCGGACCGACGAGCAGCGCGCCCTGGCGCACCCGTGCGATCGAACCGCCGCCCGCGCCGACGCTCTGCACGTCGACCATCGGCAGCCCGATGTAGTAGCGGTAGCGCCAGTTCCAGTCGGTCTTGATCTCGGGCCGGCCATCGCGCACCAGGCAGAGGTCGAAGCTCGTGCCACCCATGTCGACCGCGACGAACCGGTCGACGCCGTCCTGCGCGGCCGCGACCGTCGCGCCCATCACGCCGCCCGTCGGGCCCGACGCGAGCAACGACACCGCGCGGCGCGCCACGTAGTCGGGCGGCATCACGCCGCCCGTCGACTGCATGATCAGCAGCGGCCCGCCGTACCCAGCCTTGCGGAGCTTGTCTTCCAGCTGGCCGATGTAGCTCGCGATGCGCGGCGCCACGTACGCGTTCACCAGTGTCGTCGAGACCCGCTCGTACTCGGGTCCGCGCGGCATCACCTCGTGCGACAGCGAGATGTGGTCGACGTCGGGGAACTCTTCCAGCACGATCTCGCGCGTCCGGCGTTCGTGTACGGGGTTCACGAACGAGAACAGGTACATCACTGCGATCGAACGGACGCCGAGCGCTTTCAACCGGCGAACGCCGCGGCGGACCGCGTCTTCGTCGAGCGGCTTCAGCACCGAACCCTCGAAGTCGACCCGCTCCGGAATCGGGATCCGGGCGCGCCGCCGCGCGATGGGCAACGGGCCTGGCGCGGACGGATCCCAGATCTCCTCCTTGTGGCAACGCCGCAGCTCGATCTCGTCGCGGTGACCTTCGGTGACGAGCAGGCCGGTCGCGGCGCCGTTCATCTCGATCATCGTGTTGTCGGCCGTCGTCGTGCCGTGCACCAGGATCTCGAGCCGCGAGCAGAACTCCGCGACGGTCATCCCGAACCGTTGCGCGAGGTCGCCCAGGCCGTTCATCACACCCGTCGACTGGTCGTCGAGCGTCGTCGGCGTCTTGTCGAGCACGATCTCGCCCTCGGGCGTCACACAGATCAGGTCGGTGAAGGTTCCCCCGACGTCGACGCCAACGCGGTAGCCGGTCACTCACTCGCTCGCTCCTTCTCGCCGGCTCCTCCTTCGGGTCGCCGACTCGCTCGCTCGCTGGCGAGCCTCGACGCTCGCTCCGCTCGTGCCTTCGGCCGCGAGGGAATGGGTGATCCTGCGGTTCGCTTTCGCTCCTTCGCCGGCTCCCCTTCGGGTCGCCGACTCGCACGCTCGCTGGCGAGCCTCGACGCTCGCTCCGCTCGCGCCCTCGGCCGCGAGGGAATGGGTGATCCTGCGGTTCGCTTTCGCTCCTTCGCCGGCTCCCCTTCGGGTCGCCGACTCGCACGCTCGCTGGCGAGCCTCGACGCTCGCTCCGCTCGCGCCCTCGGCCGCGAGGGAGTGGGTTGATCCTGCGGCTCACGAGTGGTCGGCGCGGATCTGTGCGCGCAGGTCGGTCGTGGCGGGGTCGTCGATGGCGAGGGTGAGGTCTTCGAGGGAGCCGGTGAGGACGACGCCGTAGTCGCGACGGGCGCCCTCGATGCTCACGTACTCGTCGAGGACGTCGTCGAGAACGGTCTGCGGGTCGCGATCGAGCGGGTCGCCCCAGCCGCCGCCCCCGCCGTAGTCGTACATCACGCGCTCACCGGCCGAGATCGGCACGTAGTTCGCGGTGTGCTCGACGCGGAACGGGTCGTCGGATCCGTAGCGGATCACCATCTCGTTCGGCGCGCCCTGCTTGCCGCCGCAGATCCCCGGCATCGGGTACTTCATGCCGACGACATAGGTGTACACGGTCGCGTCGACGCACACTTCCTTCTCGTAGTGGCTGCCGCAGATCCCGCGCCACTGGCCCGCGCCACCGGAGTCGGTGCGGTAGTCGCGGCTCCACTGCACGTGCGGGAAGAGGCTCTCGTTGATCTCCGCCGTCGCCTTCCACAGATTGCCGAACGACGCGTTCAGCGCGCCCCACGCGTCCATGCCCTTCGCGGCGTTGCACCAACCCGCGTACACCTCGGCCGAGTGGTCGGTGAAGCGCTGCCCGGTGCGCGGGTCGACGCCGACGATGATCGTCGGGATGCCGGTCTTGTAGGTCTGGGGGACGGCCTTGTCGGGGAGCACGTCCTGCATCGCGACGGCGATGACCTCGCCGACGTCGGCACCGGGATGGTGCGTTCCCGCGCTGACCGGCTTGCCGGCCGGCGGGTTGAGCACACAGCCCTGCGGCACGACGAGCTTGATCTGGTCGAAGAAGCCCTCGTTCTTCGGGATCTCCGGATCCATCATCGAGGCGATCTGGCCGATCGTGTACCCGCGCGTGTTGCCGAACGTCGACCATGCCTGCAGCTCGGGCCGCGTGTCGCTCCCCGTGTAGTCGATGGTGAGGGTGTCGCCCGCAACGGTGATCTTCACGTGCAGGTGGACGTCGGGGTTGCCCAGCGGGTCGTGGTCGACGTAGGCGTCGGCCTCGTAGACACCGTCGGGCCACTCGGTGACCTCTTCGCGGAAGCGGCTGGCGGCGTAGTCGATCATGTAGTCGACGGCCTCTTCGACCTTCGGCGCGCCGTGTCCCTCGAGGATCTCGGTGAGGCGGCGAACCCCGAGCTGCGCGGCGCCGATCTGCGCCCGCAGGTCGCCGATGTAGTCGGGGATGCGGTTGTTCGCCTGCAGTGCGTACAGCACGTCGCGGCGTTCGACGCCGCGGTCGATCACCTTCACGACCGGCCAGCGCACCCCTTCGCCCCAGATGTCGTTCGCGGTGACGTTGTAGCCACCCGGCACCGCGCCACCGGTGTCGCCGTGATGGCATTGGATGCTCGCGATGAGCACCATGCGCCGGCCACCATGGTCGTCGTCGGAGCGAGAGTGGCTGGAGCGACCGGACACATCCGCGAAGACCGGTGCGAACACGTTGTAGTCGGGGAGGTGCCCGCCGCCGTGGTACGGGTCGTTCGCGACGAAGACGTCGCCTTCGTGGAACTCGTCGACGCCGAGGAACTCGAGTGCAAAGCGCACGGGGAGCGTCGAGGTGAGCATGAACTGCGGGATGCCCACCGACAGCGCCGCGAGGCGGCCCTGCGCGTCGAGGATGGTGGCGTTGCGCTCGTTGCTCTGGTTGAGGATCGGTGTCGTCGCGGTGCGCGACACGTACATCGCCATCTCGAAACAGATGGTCTCCATGCCGCCTCGGATGACCTCGGCGGTCACCGGGTCGACGGTCGGGTGCTCGCTCAGCCGCTGCCGGCTGCCGGCCAGGCGCACCATGTCGACGTTCGTCATGGGTTCCCCCCGGAAGTCGTCGAACCTGACGTTGACGTCAGTAGTGTACCCGGGGCGGGCAGCCGGGGATCGAGTGCAACCGGGGTGAGCGGCCGGGATGGACGAGGCGCAGACGTCCGGGATCAGCGGTGTGGCGCGTTCCGACCCCGATCGGATCGCGTTCGTGTCGGGCACGCGTCGCGTCAGCTACGGAGAGCTCGACGCGCGGAGCGACCGGCTCGCGATTGCCTTGCGCGACCTCGGCGTCGGCGCGGGCGACCGCGTCGCAATCATGCTGCCGAACGACGTCGCGTTCTTCGAGGTGTGGGCGGCCGCCGCGAAGCTCGAGGCCGCGGTCGTGCTCGTGAACTGGCACCTCAAGACCGACGAGCTCGCCTACATCCTCGAAGACTCCGGCGCGCGTGTGCTCGTCGCACACGAGTCGTTGCGCGCCGAGTTCGAGCGCGCCGTGGCGCGCGCCGGCTGCGCGGTGCTCGTCGCCGGCGGCGCGCTCGAAGAGCGCGATCGCGAGCGTCGGCGACGATGCCGTCGCGCGGGCCGCTCTCGCTCCGTGTGTCGTGCTCGCGGCACCGGTGTTCTACACGTCGGGCACGACGGGAAGGCCGAAGGGTGTGATCCACGGCGTCTTCACGGGCGAGATCGCTCGGCGCGCGCAGCAGGGCCAGGTAGCGCTCTGGCAGTGGACCGCCGACGACGTCTACATCCTGTCGGGACCCGCATACCACGCCGGTCCCGGTGGCTACGTGATGACGGCGCTGTTCGTGGGCGCCCGTTCCGTGATCATGCAGCCCGGCGGATCGGGTGCCTGGGACGCACGCGAGTGGCTGCGGCTCGTCGACCAGGAACGGGTGACGATCTCGTTCATGACGCCGGCCCATTTCATTCGCATCCTCGAGGTGCCTGACGCCGAACGCGCACGCTTCGACCTGTCGTCGTTGCGGATCATCGTGCACGGCGGCGCGCCCTGCCCGGTGCCGGTGAAGCGACGCATCATCGACGCGCTCGCACCGGCGGCGGTGTGGGAGCTGTACGGCGCGAGCGAGGGCGGCGCGACGCGCATCTCGCCGGAGGAGTGGCTCGCGCGGCCCGGCAGCGTCGGCACACCGTGGCCGGGCGTCGATGTGCGCGTGCTCGACGACGACGGCCACGTGATTGATCCCGGCGAGACCGGACTCGTGTACATCAGGCCCGCGGGCGGCGCGCGCTTTCACTACCACGACGACGACGCGAAGACCGCCTCCGCGTGGCGCGACGACTCGTTCACCGTCGGCGACGTCGGCCATCTCGACGCCGACGGCTACCTCTTCCTCACCGATCGAGCGAGCGACATGGTGATCCGCGGGGGCGTGAACGTCTATCCGCGCGAGATCGAGGACGTGCTGTTCACCCATCCGGCCGTCGTCGACTGCGCGGTGTTCGGGGTTCCCGACGAGCGGCTCGGTGAACGGCTGCACGCAGTCGTGGAAGCGCGTGCGGCCGTGACGAACGACGAGCTCGACACGTGGTGCCGGGAGCGCCTCGCGGCGTACAAGGTTCCGGCGTCGTGGGAGCTCGTCGCCGAGTTGCCTCGGCACCCCAACGGCAAGGTGTTGAAGCGAGCGCTGCGCGAGCAGGCGTGGGCGGGGCGCGACACGAAGATCGGGTAGCGGCTTGAATGGCGCCCGATGGGATCGTCGCGGCGGCATCCGAACCAGCGGTTCGTCACGTCGCTTCCGCCGGAGCTGCGCCGGACGCGTGTCCCGCCCCCGGTGCGCGCGTGGATCGCACGCGAGACGGGCGTTGCCGTCGCGCGTGTCCGACGGCTGCCGGGCGCGTCGTCGAGCGCGGTGCACGGGATCGGCCTCGCCGACGGCTCTCGACTGGTGCTGCGCCGATACGTGTGGCCGGGGTTCCTGATCGCCGAACCGATGGCACCGGTGCGCGAGGTCGACGCGCTGGCGTTCGCGCACGGACACGGGCTGGCGGTGCCAGAGGTCATCGCGGCGGACGCCGACGGTACCCAGATCGGCGACGGTGTCCCCGCGCTCCTCATGTCGTTCCTGCCGGGGCGCGCAATCGCGCTTCCCGACCTGCACCTGCTCGCGGAGGTCGCGGCCGCGATCCACTCCGTCGATCCCCGTGGGTTCGGGCACGACTTCTTCCGTTGGTACGAGGGCACGACGATCCGCGCGCCCGCGGCCTCGAAGGAGCCGCAGCTGTGGGAGGCGGCGATCGGACTGTGGAACGACGCGACGCCGGAATACCGCGCGGCGTTCGTCCACCGCGACTTCCACCCCGGCAACGTGCTGTGGTCGCGCGGGCGGGCGTCGGGGATCGTCGACTGGGCGAATGCGTGCCGAGGTCCGCGCGGCTGCGACATCGCGCACTGCCGCGACAACCTGGTGTCGCTATCGGGCGTCGACGCCGCCGACCGGTTCACGGCCGCGTACGAATCGGTCACCGGCGAGCCGTTCGACCCGTACTGGCAGATCGCGTCGATCCTCGAGCACGAGCCGTCGGCCTGGACCGCGGAGAGCCTCGCCCTCACGGAGCCGATGCTTGCGCAGGCGGTCGGATATCTGCGGGAGCAGCCGCCGCGGCGCCGGTATTCTTTCTCCGTGTGACGCGTTGAGCAGCTCCCGACCCGCCGCCCACCTCTTCGTCTCTGCGCAGGTCTGCCATGGCTCATGCATCCGCGTCGCTCGTTGCCCGCGACGTCACCAAGTCGTTCGGTCCCCACCGGGTGCTCGAGCGCGTCTCGGTCACCGCTGCGCCCGGCGATCGCATCGGCGTCGTCGCGCCCAACGGCACCGGCAAGACGACGTTGCTGCGGATCCTCGCCGGGCTCGACGCGGCCGATTCCGGTTCGGTCACGTGCGTGCCGCCGAGCGCCACCGTCGGCTACCTCCCGCAGGAACCCGAACGCAGGGCCGACGAGACGGTGCGGCAGTTCCTCGCGCGGCGCACGGGTGTCGCCGCGGCCGAGGCCACGCTCGAGCTCGCCGCGCACGCGCTCGCCGGCGCCTCTGCCGACGCCGAGGAGACCTATGCCGTCGCGCTGGAGCGGTTCCTCGCACTCGGTGGCCCCGATCTCGACGGCCGCATCGGCACGGTCGCCGCCGAGCTCGGCATCCCCGAGCGGCTGCTCGCGCTGCCGACCGCGTCGCTGTCGGGTGGTGAGGCCGCGCGCGCGTCGCTCGCCGCGATCCTGCTGGCGCGCTTCGACGTCTTCCTGCTCGACGAGCCGACGAACGACCTCGACTTCGCCGGGCTCGCACGGCTGGAGCAGTTCGTGAGCTCGCTCCCGGGCGCGGCGGTGATCGTGTCGCACGACCGCGCGTTCCTCGACCGGACCATTACGTCGGTGCTCGAGCTCGACGAACACGACCACACCGCGCACCTCTTCAACGGCGGCTGGTCGGCGTACCTCGACGAACGCGCGGTCGCGCGCCGCCACGCCGAGGAGGCGTACGCCGACTACTCGACGAAGAAGGCCGCGCTCACGCAGCGGAGCCAGCGGGAGCGGCAGTGGGCGGTGCAGGGCGTCAGCAAGGTGAAGAAGAGCGGTGAGACCGACAAGTTCATCCGCCATTTCCGTACCCAGACGAGCGAGCGGCTCGCGGCGCGCGCCCGGCAGACCGAGCGGGCCGCGGAACGGCTCGAAACGGTGGAGAAGCCGTGGGAGGGCTGGGAGCTGCACATGGAGATCGCGACCGCGCCGCGCAGCGGCAGCGTCGTCGCTCGCCTGGACGGCGTCGTCGCGGAGCGAGGTGACTTCGTGCTCGGACCGGTCGATGTCGAGATCGGCTGGGCCGAGCGGGTCGCGATCGTCGGGCCGAACGGCAGCGGGAAGAGCACGCTGCTGCGCGTGCTGTTGGGCGACCTCGCTCCGAGTGCGGGGGAGCGGCACGTCGGGCCCGGCGTGGTCATCGGTACCCTCGAGCAGGCGCGCGGTCGCTTCGTCGGGCGCGGTTCGTTGCTCGACGCGTTCGTGTCGGCGAGCGGCCTCCTGCCGCAGGAGTGCCGCTCGCTGCTCGCGAAGTTCGGCCTGGGGTCCGATCACGTCGCCCGGGAGCCGGCCACGCTCTCGCCCGGTGAGCGCACGCGCGCGGAGCTCGCGCTCCTCGGCGCCGTAGGCGTCAACTGCCTCGTGCTCGACGAGCCCACGAACCACCTCGACCTTCCCGCGATCGAACAGCTCGAAGGCGCGCTCGACACCTTCGACGGCACCCTGCTGCTCGTGACCCACGATCGCGGCCTGCTCGACACGCTCACGTTCACCCGTTCGATCGAGCTACGCGCCGGCCGAATCGTCGCCGACCGCGCCGTCTGACCGACTCGCGGCGTCCGGTGGTACGGCGTTTGTTTCACATGTGAAACAAACGCAGTACCACCATCGGGGGGCTAGGCGAAGAGGAGGTCGGCGAGGCGGTCGTGGTGCCAGGTGGTCGGCCCGAGGAGGTACTCGGAGGCCGTCGCGCGCCGGAGGAAGAGGTGGAGGTCGTGCTCCCACGTGTACCCGATGCCGCCGTGGATCTGAATCGCGTCCTTCAAACCGCGGCGGGCGGCTTCACCGGCGGCCGCCTTGGCCACGTGGCAGGCGCGGGTGCGGTCGGCGTCGGCCGCGTCGACCGTCATCGACGCGTACTGCACCGCGGCGGTCGCCCGCTCCAGTGCGAGCGCGAGATCGGCGAGCTTGTGCTGGATGGCCTGGAACGAGCCGATCGGCACGTCGAACTGCTTGCGCTCCTTCGCGTACGCGAGCGCCATGTCGAAGCACCGCCGCGCGGTGCCGACCATCTCCGCGGCGAACGACACGTGCGCGCGGTCGAGCCACGCCTGCCAGGCACCCGCGGGAAGCGTGAACGCGTCGCCGTCCGCGTTCGCCGTGTCGAGAGCGAACACGCGCCGGCTCGGATCGATCGTCGTGATCTCCCGCCGCGGCATCTCGGCCGCGGCCACCACACGCACCGTGCCACCGGGATCGACGACGGCGATCCAGTCGGCGAGGTCGACGTCGAGGACGAAGGTCTTCTCGGGATCGGCGTTCGGGATCCAGAAGCCGGCCGCGCCGGCCACCGCGACCGTACCGACGGCTTCACCTGCAGCGACCGCGTCGAGAACGGGTGCGCCGATCGCGTCGAGGAGCGGCGCACACAACGCCGCCGACGCGAAGAACGGGCCCGGCGCGGCGACGTAGCCCGTCTGCTCGACGAATACGCACAGGTCGGTCGCCGGTCCGGTACCGACGGCGGCGAAGTCGCGCAAGCGATCCCACAGCGGCGCGGCCGCGGAACGATCGACGATGTGCTCGCGCAAGAGCGCCGGCGGGCATTCCTTCGCGAGCAGTGCGCGCGCCGTGTCGCGCAGCAGCTGCTGGTCCTCGGTGTAGGAGAAATCCATGCCTATTGCTCCGCTTCCACTCCGCTACTTCGCTTCGCTCATCCGCTGCGTTCGCTCCGCGTGTTCGGCTGTGCTGCGCTTCGCCTCACGTTGTGGGCGAGTCGTGTCTCGCACTGGTTCGTTGTGCTGCTTCCACTCCGCTCCTTCGCTTCGCTCATCCGCTGCGTTCGCTCCGCGTGTTCGGCTGTGCTGCGCTTCGCCTCACGTTGTGGGCGAGTCGTGTCTCGCACTGGTCCGTTGTGCCGCTTCCACTCCGCTCCTTCGCTTCGCTCATCCGCTGCGTTCGCTACTTCCTGGGGAGGCCGAGGACGCGGGTGGCGATGATGTTGCGCTGGATCTCCGAGCTGCCGCCCGCGATCGTGTTCGCGAAGCTCGTGAAGAAGCTGTTCACCCAGCGGCCGGCTTCCTCGCCGAACGCGTCGTCGGTGACCGCGCCGTACGGGCCGCACAGCTCCATCCCGAACTCGAACACGGCCTTGCCCGTCTCCGACGTGGCCATCTTCATGAACGAGTGCTCCGGCGCCGACGAGCCCTGCGCAAACGACGCGAAACCCTTGTATCCCAGCGCGCGCAGGCTCGCAGCGCGCTCGTAGAGCGCGGCGATGCCGCGGCGGACGGTCGGGTCGGTGTCGCGGCCCGTGCGCTTCGCGAGCTCCACCAACCCCACGACGGTCTGTTCCAGCCGGGCGACCCCTTCGACCCAGAGTCCCGCGCGCTCGTGCGCGAGCGATCCTTGCGTGATCGCCCAGCCGTTGTTGAGCACGCCCACGAGACGGTCGCGGGGAACGACGACGTCGGTGAAGAAGACCTCGGCGAAGTCGGCCTTGCCGTTGATGTGGCGCAGTGGGCGAACGTCGATGCCGGGCGTATCCATGTCGATGATGAGCAACGAGATCCCGCGGTGCTTCGGCGCGGCCGGGTCGGTGCGCACGTAGCAGAAGCACTTGCTCGCGACCGTCGCGTAGCTCGTCCACACCTTTTGCCCGTTGACCACGAAGTGGTCGTCGAACAGTTCGGCGCGCGTCTGGAGCCCGGCGAGGTCGGAACCCGCGTTGGGCTCGCTCATCCCGATGCACCAGATCGTGTCGCCGCGGATCGCGGCAGGAGCGAGCTGCTTCTGGTCGTCGTTGCCGAACTCCAGCAGGCTCGGGGCCACGATCGCGTAGCCGGGGAAGTGCGTCGCGCGCGGGATGCGCCGGGACGACATCTCCTCGAGGTAGATGAGGGTCTGCACCGGGGTGCAGTTGCGGCCGCCGAGCTCGGGCGGGTAGCTCGGGATCATCCAGCCGTGGTCGAAGAGCTCCGCCTGCCACGCGCGCAGCCACTCGGGGACGAGGTCGCCGTCGACGGAGGTCTCGCCGAGGAAGTCGTAGCCGTTCGCGGCCTCGGGGGGCGTCGACGCGTCGAGGAAGGCGACGAGCTCGGCGCGGAACGCCTCGTCGTCGGGACTCCACGCCAGCTTCATGAACCCGCTCCCGGCTCGTTCGTACCTGACGCCAACGTCAGGCGGCGACCCTAGCGGCCGCACCGCGGACCGCGGAAAACGATCCCACGCGCGGCGCGGAAAACGATCCCGCGCGCGGCGCGGAAAACGATCCCGCGCGCGGCGCGGAAAACGATCCCGCACGCGGCGCGGACCGTAGGCTCCGCGGATGCTCACGCCGCACGACGACTTCCCCGTCCACCAGACCTCCGAGCCGGTTGCGCACACCGCGCAGAGCAGCCTCAACCACTACGACCGGTACTTCTTCAACGGCTACTCGCGCGACGGCTCGCTCTACTTCGCCGCCGCGCTCGGGATCTACCCGAACCGCAAGGTGATGGACGCCGCGTTCGCGGTGCTGCGCGACGGCGTCGAGGTGTCGCTGATCGCGTCGCGGCGCGCGCCCCTCGACCCGACACAGACGCAGGTCGGTCCGATCTCGATCCGCGTCGACGAGCCGTTCCGACGCCTGCGGGTGCAGGTCGAGCCGAACGAGTCAGGGCTCGAGGCCGACGTCGTGTTCGGCGCCCGCTCGGCCGTCGTGGAGGAACCGCGGTTCACCCTGTTCGACGGCGCGACGGCCGTCTTCGACTACACGCGGCTGACGCAATGGGGCGCGTGGCAGGGGAGCGTCTCGGTCGACGGCGAGACGCTGCCGATCGCGCCCGGCGAGATCCTCGGGTGTCGCGACCGGTCGTGGGGCGTGCGCCCGGTCGGTGCCGCGCCGCCGGGGCCGGGCGGGTTCGGTGCGCAGTTCTTCTGGCTGTGGGCGCCCCTCAACTTCGACGATGTGTGCGTGCACTTCGACACCAACGAGCTCGGCGACGGCCGGCAATGGCACTCCGAGGGTCTCGTGCTGCCGGTGCTCGCGAGCCCGAGCGAACCGGTCTTCGGTCCCGACGTCGTGGTCGAGGAGATGCAAGCCGCGCGCGCAGACGTCCGTTGGCATCCCGGTACCCGTCGCTCCGACGGCGCCACGTTGTATCTCTCGCCCTTCCGGGGCGACGAGCGCACCGTGACGCTCGAGCCGCTCGCGACCTTTCACATGCGTGGGCTCGGCTACCTGCATCCCGAGTTCGGGCACGGGCACTGGAAGGGTGACCTCGCCGTCCACACCGAGCGGTGGACGCCGGCCGACATCGCGGGCGTCGACCCGTTCTTCCTCCACGTGCAGCAGGTCGTACGCGCGACGATGGGCGAACGGGTCGGGACGGGAGTGTTCGAGCAACTCGTGTTCGGCCCGCACGAACCGTCGGGATTCACCGACCTGCTCGACGGCGCGCGCTGACCCGAGCCGGCGCCGCACCGCACGGCGGGACCTCTGAGATCTGGGTCGCGCCACCGTGGCCGCCGTACTCGGCCGCCACGCGTTCACATGTCCGGCGGTGCGCTCTTACGTTCGGGATCGACCGGGCTCATGATGCCCACGGCGTTTCCACCGGGGTCGGTGACGACGGCAAAGCGGGCGCCGAAGAACGCGTCGAACGGCGCCTGCTGCGACGGCGCGCCGGCCGCCGTGAGCCGTTCGTACAGGAGGTCGACGTCGTCGCGCTCCGCCACACGGAATCCCAGCACGATCCCCGCGGTGTCGGCGCGCCAGCCCGCGTCCCACTTCGGGGCGAACGTGGCGCTGTCGAGGTCGAAGTCGAGGGTGCCGGGCGTCTCGACGTTGCGGTGGTGCGCGTCCCAGATCGTGCCGGTGTCGTTGATCGTGCACCCGAGCAGGCGGTAGAACGCGACGCTGGCCGCCATGTCGCGGGTCACGAGGTTCACCTGGTCGAGAACGGGTGGTTCGTTGCTCACGGATGTTCCTCCTCGGCTGTGCGTGCGAGCTGCTTCTCGAAGAAGTGGCTCGCGTTCGGGTTGTCGTTGAAGCGGTCGATGCGCGCGAAGCCGGCGGTCTCGTACAGGCGGATCGCGTCGGTGAGCGTCTCGTTCGTGTCGAGGCGCACGGCGCGGTAGCCGAGCGTACGGCCGACCCGTTCGAGCTCGGCCAGCATCGCCGATCCGATGCGCCGGCCGCGCAGTTCGGGTTCCACCCACATGCGCTTGATCTCGCCCGTCGTCGCGTCGAACCGCCGGATCGCGCCGCACGCGCGGACCCGCCCGGTCGCGGCTTCGAGGGCGACGACGAACGCACCGGTCGGCGCCACGAAGTCGTCGACCGCGTCGGCGTCGGCCGGACCGGTGCCGGCGCCACCGAGCCGCGCCTCGACCTCGACGAGGTAGCGCAGCAGCGCCTCGCGGGCACCGGCCGAGCGGGGGTCGACGACGGCGAAGCAGAGTCCGGCGGTCTCGTCCGCGCGGAGCGCGTCGGAGAGCGTCGTGCGCAAGGTGGCGGGAAGGGCCTGCGCGACCGCGGCGAGGCGGTCCGCGTCGTAGCCGGTGCGGGCGAGGTGGCGGCCGATCGGTACCCAGCGGTCCGGACGGTCGCGGGTGATCTCGGTGAGCAGGCGCAGCTCGGACGCGACGACTGGCACCGCATGACCGTCGACGGCGACGAGGTCGAAGCACGTCCACGGCGTGTCGCCCGTGCACTCGCCGACCTCGGCCGCGAAGTCCGGCGCGGCCTCGACCGTGCTGATCTCGACGCGGACCCCGCTGATCATCGCCGCCGCGAAGTACTGGGTGAACACCGGGTTCTCCAGCACGGTCGGTGGCGAGACGCGCGCCGCGCCCGCGCGGTCGGCGATGGTCGCGAGCTCGTCGACGCCCGCGCGCGACCGGATCAGGATGTCGACGTCGCCGGCGGGAATCGCGATGCCGCGCAAGACCGATGACGCGGTACCGACGACGCGGACCGTGTCGACGCGGCGCGCGATCTCCGGGAGCAGCGGGCGGATCGCGCGCACAACGGCGTCGCGATCGAGGGCCTTCACCGGCTCCGGATCATCGCGGCCGGTCATGCCGCACGTCGTTCAGCGGGCCGGCGTGAACCGGCACGGCATGCGCTTGATGCCGTGGATGAAGTTCGATTGGAGCAGGTCGGGTTCGCCGCTCATCTCGATGTCGGGGAGGCGGCGGAACAGCTCTTCGAACATCACCTTGATCTCGCGGCGGGCGAGATTGGCGCCGAGGCAGAAGTGAGGGCCGCCGGCGCCGAACCCGACGTGCTCGTTCGGCGTGCGGGTGAGGTCGAAGCGGTACGGGTCGGGGAAGGCGCGCTCGTCGCGATTCGCGGAGTTGTAGAACATCACGACCTTCTCGCCGGCCTTGATCTCCTGCTCGCCGACGATCGTGTCGCGCACTGCGGTGCGGCGGAAGTGGATCACGGGCGTCGACCAGCGCACGATCTCCTCGACGGCGGTGGCCGAGACGCCTTCGAAGTCGGCGAGCCAGAGCCGCTTCTGGTCGGGTCGCTGCGTGAGCTCGAACATGCCGTGGCTGATCGCCGTGCGGGTCGTCTCGTTGCCCGCGACGACGAGGAGCAGGAAGAACGAGCCCAGCTCGCTCGCGGTGAGGCGATGCTTGCCGTTCTCGTCCTCGACCTCCGCCTGCATGAGCGTGGTCGCGATGTCGTCGCGCGGATTCGTCAGTCGGTCTTCGGCGAGCGCGAGCCCGTACTGGAACAGCTCCATTCCCGCGCCCATGAGCCCTTCGAGCGTCGACACGTATTCCGGATCGCCGACCCCGAGGATGATGTTGGTGAGCTCGAAGATGCGGTGCGAATCCGACCGCGGGATGCCGAGCATGTCGCAGATGATCTGGAGCGGGAGTGCAGCCGCGACCTCGGAGACGAAGTCGCATTCACCGAGCGGTGCGATCCGGTCGACGATGTCGCGCGCCTGCACGCGCACCGAATCCTCGATCTTTGCGACCTGGCGGGGGGTGAAGCCGCGGTTGACGATGAGCCGCAGCTTGGTGTGGCGCGGCGCGTCCATGTTGATCATGCTGCCGAGCCACTCGGCGATCTCGGCCGGGATGTCGCCGATGTTCGTGCTCGGCGCGGAGTGGAAGGTGTCGGGGTCGCGGCTCACCTGCATCACGTCGGCGTGACGGGTGAGGGCCCAGAAGCCGGGACCCTGCGGGAACGGCACGTCGGGCGGCGGGACCGGTTCCGCGTGGAACGTGATCGGCGCCTCCGCGCGCAGCTTGGCAAAGATGCCCTCGCGATCGGGGCGCAGCCACGTCTCGAGCTCGCCGAGCCGGATGTCGTCGAGCGCCAAGGTCGTCGTGGGTGCGGGCTGCAGTTCGACCGCCATCGCAGCATCCTCCTCGCTCGGTCCGGCGAGCCTACGCCGCAATACCGACACGGGCGCCGACCCCTGCGAGTAGCGTGCCTCGGTCGGCAACGGGGGAACGGTGCAGGTCGCCAGGCGCCAGTCGCAGTCGGTGGACATCCCGTTCTCGTTGCTCGTCGTCACGGCAACGGTCGGGATCGGGTTCGGGGCGATCTTCGCGTTGCTGCCCGACTACCAGCACGCACTGCACTTCGCGACATGGGGCCTCGGCGTCGCCGCCGGCGCGACGTTCGTCGCCGGGTTCGCGGCGCAGGTCGGGCTCGCGCGCTACGCCGATCGTGGCTACGGCCGCACGATGCTCGTCGGTGGCGTCATCGTCTCCGTCGTCGGGCTCGTGTGGGTGGGCGCCGCGCACCATCTCGTCGAGCTCGTGGGCGCGCGCATCGTCCTCGGTGCGGGCGAAGGCGTGTTCGTGCCCGCGGCCCGCCGCGTCGTGATCGAACGCAACCCCACAGAGGTCGGCGCCGCGCTCGGCCGGCTGTCGAGCTTCACCGTCGGGGGCTTCCTGCTCGGCCCACCGGTGGGCGCGGTGCTCGCGGACGCGTTCGGCCTGCGGGTGCCGTTCTACGCGCTCGCCGCGCTGATGGCGTGCACGTTGCCGACAGTCGCGCGCATGGCGGTGCCGCCCGCCGCAGCCGACAGCACCCGGGGTGCGGTGCGGACGCTCCTGCACAGCCGAGGGATCCGGGCCGGGCTGCTCCTCGCCGTCGCGCTCTACGTCCCGATCGGGGTGTACGACTCGCTCTGGGCGCGCTTCCTCGAAGATCGCGGCGCGACGCGGCTGTTCGTCGCGCTGTCGCTCACGATCTTCGCGGCGCCGATCTCGTTGCTCTCGCCGCTCGGCGGCCGCATCGCCGACCGTTACGGCGCGATGCGCGTCGGCTCGATCTGCTGCCTGAGCGCCGTACCGTTCGTCGTCGCCTACGGCTTCGTCACCCGGCCGATCGTGCTCGCCTGCATCGCCTTCGGGCACTCGATCTTCGACGGCGGGACGACACCGTCGGGTCAGTCGGCCGTCGCCGAGGCGAGCCCGCCGGAGCTCGTCGCGGCCGGTCAGGGTCTCTACGAAGCCACCGGACTGCTCGTCGCCGCGGTCTCCGCCGGGCTCGCCTCGCCCCTCTACGGCCACTTCGGCATCGCACCGTTGTGGTGCACCCTCGGTGCCGTGCTCGCGTTCGTCGGCGTGCTCGCGGTGCTTGCTGGTCGCGCTCGCTGACGCTCGCGGTGCTCGCGTGCTTGCCGGTGCTCGCGTGCTTGCCGGTGCTCGCGTGCTTGCCGGTGCTCGTGTGCTTGCCGGTCGCGCTCGCTGACGCTCGCGTTGCTCGCGTGCTTGCTGGTCGCGCTCGCTGACGCTCGGCGTGCTCGCGGTGCTTGCTGGTCGCGCTCGCTGACGCTCGCGGTGCTCGCGTGCTTGCCGGTCGCGCTCGCTGACGCTCGCGGTGCTCGCGTGCTTGCCGGTCGCGCTCGCTGACGCTCGCGGTGCTCGCGTGCTTGCCGGTCGCGCTCGCTGACGCTCGCGGCGGTTGCGGGCGCGATCAGGTGCTTTGGAGGCAGGCGCCGATGAACGCGAAGAGCCGGGGGAAGAAGTGAGACGCGACCGACGGGAGCGCGATGCAGCCGTGTGGAGTGTCGGGGTAGACGAGCAACTCGCTCCGGTTGCCCGCGACCTCCCAGCGCGCGGCCATGAAGAGGGAGTCGTCGAGCAGGTGGTCGGCGGTGCCGACGCAGAAGAGCGCGGGCGGCAGATCGCGCAGATCGGCATAGAGCGGTGACACGTCGGGATCGCGGCGCGCCTCCTCCGTCATCCCGGGCAGGAAGAGATCGAGCGGGAAGCCGGTGCCGTCGAGGATGTCGGTGCCCGGCTCGACGCCGACGCCGCGCTGGCTCGGGGTGCGCGACAGGTCGTACGCGCCGAACACCAGGTTCGCGCCCACGAAACGGTCGGCCGCGTCGTGCCGGTCGCGCATGCGCAGCAACGTGACGGCCGCGAGATGCGCGCCGGCCGACTCGCCGCCGATCAGGAGACGATCGGAGCCGAACTCGGCGGCCGCGTGCTCGAGCAACCAGCACGCCGCGGCTTCGCAGTCGTCGGGGCCCGCCGGATACGGATGTTCGGGCGCGAGGCGGTAGTCGACGCTCACGATTGCGACGTTGCACGCGTCGGCGATGATCTCCTGAAGCGGGTCCATCATCTCCGGCGAGCCCGACATCCACGCGCCGCCGTGGATGTGGAACATGACCGCGGCGGGCCGTTCGCGCGTGAAGGTGCGCAACCGGATCGCGCCGCTCGGGCCTTCGATCGTGCGGTCGACGGCGCGGGCCGAGGGCGCACCGCCGAACTCGTTGCTGCGACTTGCCGCGACGCGCTCGGCGACCGGGAGATCGGCGGCGTCGGATTCCCGCCACGGGACGGATGCGAGGAACGCGGCGGCCTCGGCGCGCAGCTTCGGTCGCAGGGCTTCCAGTTCCGCGTCCCAGAGCGCCACGGCGCGGAGCGTACTGCGCCGGTCAGATCGCGCGCAGCGCGTCGACGCTGTCGCGTTCGCGACGTGTGAACGCGCGCACGACGGCGGTGTCGCCGTGGCGGAGGCGCACGATCGCGAGCAGGCAGCCGACGACGCACGCGCGCGTCATCGGGTCGAACTCGGGCGTCTCCAGCCCGGCGCTCGCGGCGAGGTCGTCGGAGTGCACCATGACCTCGACCATGCGGGTCACGAGGTACTCGTCGAGCGGGAGGACGAGCCCGGCCGTCACCGCCACCGCGCGGTCTTCGGGCTCCGAGCCGAAGCGCGCGTCGAGCTCGGCGAGGGTCGCGTCGAGCCGTTCGAGCAGCGCGGCGTGGCCTTCCTCCGCACCCTCGGCGGCGCGGGTGCGGACGCCGACGTGCGCGGGGTCATGGAGGTCGGCGGTGAAGGGCAGCCGCTCGAAGTACTGGTCGGCCGACAGCAGCTCGGTGGCCTCCGGACCCGGGTCGGGCACCGACGCGTCGAGGTACGGCACGATCACGAATGCGGCGCGGGCGAGGTGCGCGGCGAGCGCGCCCACGCTCATGAGCTCGAGCGCACTCGGGTCGTTCCACGTCGCGCGCGACCTCGCGTGACGCGATCAGCCCGCGTGCCTCGGCCGCCGCGGAGAGGAACGCGTCCCGGACGAGCTCGCTCGGAGTCGGCATGCGCGGCGCGCTCCAGTCAGCTCTCGACCGGCGGCATGAACGGCGGGACGCCCGTCGACCGCGTCGCGAACAGGGTCTTCGACGCTGCGTCGATCGCCGCGATCGTCCACTCGGTCTCCGCGGTGACCTCGGTGATCGGCGTCCAGCCCCAGAGGAGCTGCACGACCCCGCCCATCACCTTCACGACCTGACCGGTCACACCGGCCGAGAGGTCGGAGGCGAGCCAGCCGACGACCGCGGAGATGTTCTCGGGCGCGAAGCGGTCGAACTCGCCTTCCTTCTTGTCCATGAAGCCGCCGGTTGCGACGGTGTCGGTGAGGCGGGTGCGGGCGGTCGGCGCGATCGCGTTCACGCGCGCACCGATGCGTTCGAGCTCGCGCGCCATCACGATCGTCATCGACGCGATGCCGGCCTTCGCGGCCGCGTAGTTCGCCTGCCCTGCGTTGCCGTAGAGGCCCGATTCTGACGCGGTGTTCACGATCTTGGCGTTGACCGGCTCGCCCGTCTCCTTGCTCTTCGCGCGCCAGTAGCTCGCGGCGAAGCGCGACGGCGCGAAGTGGCCTTTGAGGTGGACGTCGATGACCGCGTCCCACTCGGCCTCGTCCATGTTGAAGCTCATCTTGTCGCGCAGGATCCCGGCGTTGTTCACGAGGATGTCGAGGCCGCCGAAGGTGTCGACCGCCTGCTGGATCATCGCCTCCGCGTCGCTCCACGACGAGACGCTCGCGCCGTTGACGATCGCGCGGCCGCCGCTCGCGGTGATCTCCTCGACGACTTCCTGGGCGGGCGTCAGGTCGGAGCCGCCACCGCCGGTGTCTCCACCGAGATCGTTGACGACGACCGCCGCCCCTTCCGACGCGAGCAGCAGCGCGTGCGCGCGGCCGATCCCGCGTCCCGCGCCGGTGACGATCGCGACCTTGCCGTCGAACAGACCCACTGCGCTCCTCCGATCTCGGACTCCGATCGCGCATTCGAACACGGAGGCCCAGAACGTGCCAACTCGCTCGGATCCCGACGGCATCGCCACGCGCCTCAGAGCGCGGCCATGAGCTCCTCGGGATCGGCGATGCTCACCGCGACCTCACGCAACCGGACGGGGTACCCCGCGACCCACGCGCGCACCGGACCGTTGAGGCGGATCGAGACGATCGGGCCCGAGGCACCGTTCACGAGCCAGCGGCCGCGCCACCCATGGGCACCCGCGCTCATACGCACGCTGCGGGAGCGGTGCGACGACTCGACGCGTGATCGATCGAAGGCCGCATGGAACACCCACCCGAGGCGCACGCGTACCTTCGTGACCCCGATCTCCACGTACGCGGCGCGCGCCGGTACACCGACGGCTCGCAGAACCAGCCCTTTCAGCAGCGTGTAGCGGATGGGGAACCGCGTCGTGGGCGGCATGCGGGCCGGTCGCGTCTCAGGTGCCGGTGAAGTTGGTGTCGCGCTTCTCGCGGAACGCGGCCATGCCCTCGCGCAGGTCGCTGGTCGTCGTGGCGAGGGCCTGGAAGTGGCCCTCCAGCTCCAGCGAGTGCGCGAGGTCGGTCTCGAAGCTCGCGTTGAGGAGCCGCTTCGAGAGACCGAACGCGGCGCGTCGGCCCCGCCGCGAGCCGCGCCGCGAGGGCACCGGACTCGGTGTCGAGCACGTCGGCGTCGACGCAGCGGTACGCGAGCCCGAGATCGACGGCCGCCTGGCCGACCGCACCTTCGCCGAGCATCACCATCGCCTTCGCCTTCGGCAGCCCGACGAGGCGGGGCAAGAGGTACGCGCCGCCGGCGTCGGCGACGAGGCCCCACCGGTGGAACGACCAGAGGAAACGTGTGAGCGGCGAGACGATCACGAAGTCGCACGCGAGCGCGAGGTGCGCGCCCGGGCCGACGGCGACGCCGTTGACTGCGGCGACCGTGGGCTTGTCGAGCTCCCAGAGCTCGCGGATGAAGGCCTGCACCCCGCTGCGCAGCGCTTCGGAGGTGCTGCGGACCTCGAACCCCTCCGACCCGGCCTGCGCGACCGTCGACGCGGAGAGATCCATGCCCGCGCAGAAGGCGTCGCCGACGCCGGTGACCAGCAAGGCACGGACGTCGGGATCCGCCCGGCAGGATCGGAACGCGGCGACGAGGTCGTCGCGCATCTGGGCGGTCGAGCGCGTTCTTCGCTTCCGGGCGGTCGAGGACGATGCGGGCGACGTGGTCGTCGCCGCGCTCGACGCGGATCACGGCCGCCTCCGCTCGGTCGTGTTCATCGACGATCCCGTTCGCTGCCGTGCGCGCGTCATGCGCGGTTGGTGAGGATGTTGACGACCGCGACGCCGGAGCCGCGTCCACCCGCGTTGTGCTGGAGCGCGTAGCCGTTGCGGGTCTCGATCTGGCGATCGCCGGCGTCGCCGCGGAGCTGCCACCAGCACTCGGTGAGCTGCGCGACACCCGTCGCGCCGATCGGATGGCCCTTGGCGAGGAGCCCGCCCGACGTGTTGACCGGGATGCGGCCGTCGAGCGCGGTCTCGCCTTCGAGGCTCGCGACGCCCCCGCGGCCCTTCTCGACGAAGCCGAGGTCTTCGATGTCGAGGATCTCGGTGATCGTGAAGCAGTCGTGCACTTCGGCGGAGTCGATCTGGTCGGGGCCGATGCCCGCCATCGCGTAGGCGCGCTCGGCGGCGAGGCGGGTCGCCTTGATCTCCGTGAACGACGTCTTCTCGTGGAGGTACGGATGGTCGGTGGCGACGCCGAAACCCGCGACCCACACCGGGCGGTCGGTGAACTCGGCCGCGCGCTCGGCCGAGACGAGGATCGTCGCGGCGGCGCCGTCGGTCTGCGGGCAGCAGTCGAGCAGGTGCAGCGGATGGCACACGGGCACCGAGCCGAGGACGTCGTCGACGGTGATCTCGTTCTGGAAGTGCGCGTACGGGTCGCGGGCGCCGTTGTAGTGGTTCTTCACGGCGACCGACGCGAGCATCTCGCGGGTCGTGCCGTACTCGGCCATGTGCCGCGTCGCGAAGGGGGCGAACAGAACCGGCGCGGTCTCGCCGCGCGTGAAGATGGGATGGCCGGCCGCGGCGCGCGACAGCAGCCCTTCCTCCGTCGACTTGTCGCGCATCTTCTCGACCCCGATCACGAGCACGACGTCGTGGACGCCGCTCGCGACGGCCATCGCGCCGACCCGGAACGCGTCGGACCCCGATGGGCACACGTTCTCGATCCGCGTGCAGGGGATGCCGGCGAGACCGATCGCGGTCGGCACCGTGTTCCCGCCGATGCCTTCCTGGCCCCAGAGCGTTCCGCGCTGCGTCGCGACGAACGCGGCCTCCACCTGTACCGGCTCGAAGCCCTTGTCGACGCTCTCGACCGCGGCGGCGAACGCGCCCGCGGCCATCTGCTCGTAGCTCTGCTCGAACAGCTCGCCCATCTTGATGAGACCGGCGCCGACCACGGCAACCTTGTTCCAGCTCACGACGTCACCTCTTCGTCTGCGATCGTCACCGGCTTGGCCTTGAACCCGTACACGGGTACCCCGCGCTCGTAGGAGTAGCGCCGCAGCACCAACCGCACGCGGCGCCCGATCGCGAGGTCGTCGCCGCCGCCGACGACCTGGAGCATGAGCCGCGCGCCGTCGTCGAGGTCGAGGACCGCGATCGGCAGCGGCGCGACGAACGGGGCCGGCATCGTGTAGTTGACGACGTAGGTGTGGACGGTTCCGTGGCGCAGCAACGGCACCGGCTCGAGCTTCGGGCCCCCGCACGCGATGCAGTGCGGGTGGATCGACGGCGGCGTGCTGATCGTCCCGCAGTCGACGCAACGCCCGCCGAGCAGGCCGAACATCTCCTCCGCGCCGCGCACGAACATCGCGCTCTCCGGCGGGACGCCCATCGGGATCGTCTCCCCGGCGGGAACGAGCTGGCCACGCGCGCGCAGGACCGCGGTGTAGGAGACCTCGCGTCCCTGGTCGAGGTCGAGCAGTACCGACCCGGCTCCCGGCACGGGGCGTTCCGCGTGCACCGCGACGGCCGTGGCGCGCCCGCCGCCGTAGCCCACGATGGCGACGGTGCCCGCGGCGTCGAGCGCGCCGATCGCACCGAGCAACGCGGCCGCGGCGCCGGTGTCGCCGAGCGCGCGGTACACGGTTGCGGATTCGGGTGTGCCGGAGCCGAGCAGCTTGCCGAGCGCGGCGCCGAGGCGACCGTCGGGATCGGGGAGCGACCACGCGCGGGGCTCGAGGGCGGCGATCGGCGTCGCGGCCGCGGCAGTGAGCGGCAGGAAGATCTCTTCGCGGAACAGCCGCCCGTCGTAGAGGTCGCGCGTGTCGGCTTCGGCGTCGCCGCGGTAGCGGTCGACGACCGCACGGAAGCGCGTGACGCGCGGGCCGATCGCGGCTTCGCCTCCGTGGGCGGTGAGGACGATCGCGGCGGCACCGGCACCGCAGCGCGCCTCGGCGCCCGTGCCCGGACCCGGCCGCAACGCGTCGGACGCGACCACGAGCGCGACGCGCACGCTGCCCGCGGCGACCGCGTCGGCAGCGGCGAGGAGCGCGTCGATCCCTGCGTGCGGGGAGCCCGTGAGCAAGGTTCCGGCCGCTTCGGTCGCGAGCCCGAGCGCGGCGGCGAGGAACGCGTGGCTCGGTCCCTCGGCGAACGGCGGGCGGGCGGTTCCCCACCAGAGGCCGTCGACCGCGGTGGCGTCGAGACCGGCGGCGCCGAGCGCCCGGGTCCCGGCCTCCCATGCGAGGGTGAGGGTGTCTTCGTCGGGCGCGCAGACGGCGACCTGCCCGCGTCCTCCCGAACGGCCCCACGCGGCGGCGACATCGGCGGCGGAGAGGCGCCATTCGGGCGCGGCGGCGCCGACGGCGGCGATGCGAGCGTTCACGAGCCTCCAAGCGGTGGGGAAACGGCGACCGGCGGCCAATCTAGCGGTCGCTTCCGTCCGGCCTCGCGGGTCAAGACCCGCACGGTGTCCGCCGATAGGGGAAGGTGCGAGCGATGGGGGTGGCCCCGCGCGCGGTGCCAGGACCGGCAATGCCGGGACGGCGCAGTGCGGTCCGGGCGCAGTTGCTGAACCCGGCCCAGCTCGCGACGCTGCCCGTCGTCCCCCTCTACGTCGTCGCCCGGCAGCACGGGTGGATTGCGGATCGTCCGTTATGGGTGCTCCTCGGCGCGCTCGTCCTCGCGCAGGTCGGCAGCAGCCTCGCGTCCGCACTCTGGCCGCAGCCGCGCCGCCCGGCCGAGGTGTGGGCGCGCGTCTCGGTGATGCAGCTGCTGCTCGGCCTGAGCATCTACGTCACGGGTTGGGGCGCCGCGCTCGCGCTCGGATTCGTGTTCGGCGCGTCGGAGTCGATCCGGGTGGTCGGCTCGCGCGCCGCGCGCCCGGCCGCGGCCGTGACGGTCCTTGCGATCCTCGTCGGCGAGATCCTCGTCGCGGCGTCGGTGCTGCCGTCGATGATCGCGGAGCCGGAAGGTCACGGACTCGCCGCGCTCGAGGCGCTCGGTGCCGCGCTGATCATCGCCTTGCTCGGCTGGGCGAACCACGAGAAGGAACAGGTCGAGGAGTCGGTGCGCCGCAGCGAGGAGCGCTTCCGGGCTCTCGTGCAGCACGGTTCCGACGTGATCATGGTGATCGACCTCGACGGGCAGGTTCGCTACCTCAGCCCCTCGGTCGAACGCGCGCTCGGCTACGACCCCGACGCCGTCGCGCACATCACGCGCGAGTTCATCGACACCGCCGACGTCGACCGCGCGCGGGCCTTCCTCCGATCGGTCGCGGCGAGCGCACCGGGCGAGGTCGCCTGGATCGAGATGCGGGTGCGTCATGCCAACCGTTCGCTTCGCTGGTTCGAGGTCGGCGTGACGAACCGCCTCGACGACCCGAGCGTCGGCGGCCTGGTGTGCAACATGCGCGACATCACGGAGCGCAAGGGCATCGAAGCCGAGCTCGCGCACCGTGCCCATCACGACTCGCTGACGAGCCTGCCGAACCGCTCGAGCTTCCTGAACCGGCTCGAGAGCGCGATCGAGAGCGCGTCGCGGCACGGGACGACGCTCGCGGTGCTCTTCCTCGACGTCGACCGCTTCAAGCTCGTGAACGACAGTCTTGGACACGACGTCGGTGACCACATGCTGTTCGACGTCGCCGCGCGCCTGCGCACCTGCGTACGACCGCAGGACACGGTCGCGCGGTTCGGCGGCGACGAGTTCACGATCCTGCTCGACGACATCGGCGATGTGAACGGAGCGGTCGCGGTCGCGGAACGAATCACCGAGGTGTTGCGCACCCCACTCGACTTCCGGGATCGTGAGATCGTGCTCTCGGCCAGCATCGGCATCGCGCTGTCGACGAGCGGAAGCGACACGGGAGGCGACCTGCTCCGCCAGGCCGACCTCGCGATGTACCTCGCGAAGGAGAAGGGTCGATCCCGTTGGGAGCTGTTCGACTCCTACAGCGCGCCGAAGATGGTGGAGCGGCTGGAGCTCGAAAGCGACCTCTGGCGCGCGATCGAGCAGGACGAGCTGCGCGTACGGTTCCAGCCCGAGTTCTCGCTCGTGAGCGGCGACGTCGCCTCGGCCGAGGCGCTGGTGCGCTGGCAGCACCCGACCCGCGGGCTCCTCGAGCCCAAGGACTTCGTGCCGTTCGCCGAGGAATCGAGCCTGATTCTCGCGCTCGACCGCTGGGTGCTGCGTGAGGCGTGCCGCAACGCGCGCGGCTGGTCCGATCGCCGGCGACCGCAGCGTCGACTCGTCGTCTCGGTGAACCTCTCACCGCGGTTCATCCGCCAGCCCGACGCGGTCGGCGACATCATGTCGGTGATGAGCGAGACCGGCGTCGACCCGCGTTGCCTGCAGATCGAGATCACCGAGCGCACCGCGCTCACCGACGTCGATCGTACGATCGACACGCTGCAACGGCTCCGCGCGCTCGGGATCCGGATCGCGATCGACGACTTCGGGACCGGCTACTCCTCGCTCGGGTACCTGAAGCTCCTGCCGGTCGATGTCGTGAAGCTCGATCGCAGCTTCGTCGAGAGCATGGACGTCCTCGAGTCCGACGTCGCGATCGTGCAGGCCGTGATCACGATGGGCCACGCGCTCGGCATGAAGGTGACGGCCGAAGGCGTCGAGCGAGTCGAGCAGGCGGCGCGGCTTCGGGTGCTCGGTTGCGACACCGCGATGGGCTGGTACTGGACGAGCGCCGTCGCGCCTGAAGACATGGCGACGCTCCTCCTCGACGAGGACGACCGCGGCGGACGCGTCGATCACGTCGAACACGTCGTCGTCCCGATCCGTCCCGCGCGCCAGCACACGGCCTGAACGCGGCGTGCAGGGCGCGTCGCTGTTCAGGTGCGCGGGATCCAGATCCCGAGGCCGGTCGGCGCGGTGAGCCCGCTGTCGACGACGCGCGGCAGCCCCGGTTGCGCGTTGACGAACGCGATGCGCCGGACGGTACCCGTGCGTACACCGGCGACGAGCCGGCCGCCGCGGACGACGAGGCCCGAGTCGGCATAGAAGAGCGCGCCGCTCGGGTCGATGCCGAGCCCGGCCGGTGTGCCCGTGGTGAAGGGCCGGCGGCCCAGCACCTCGCCGTCGGGTGGCTCGAGCACGGTGCGCACGAGATGCCCGTCGGCACCGACCTCGGCGATCACTCCGGTTTGCGGGCTCGAGACAAAGAACGTGCCGGTTGTCGTGGACACGATGTCGGCGGGCGCCCCCAGCCCGATCATGTCGCTGCGGTGGATCCACGCCTCGGGCACCACACCGGTCGCGAGCGCGGCTCCCGTCGCGTCGTGCCCCGAGCAGCCGGCGCCCGCCGCATCAGAGGCGGGGAACGACGAGGCGGGGAACCGCAGCACCGCGTGACCGCGGCTCTCGGCGACGTAGACCCGGTTGTCGTCGACGAGCAGGCCTTCGGGCGCGGCGAGCGAGACGGAGAGCTTGCAGGAGGCGACCGTGTCGGTGTCGAAGGGTGGGAACCACTCGACGAGCTGACCGTCGTGCGGTCCGCTCGTCGCGTCGCCGATGTCGCTCGTGAGGAGCCGGCCGTCGGGGAGGAACGCGCAGCCGTAGGGCGCGGGCTCGTCGCTCGACGCCTGGTACGTGGGGACAAGGCGTGCGATCTCCTTCGCCGACAGCTTCCCGATCGCGCGGCCCGAAAGCTCGAAGACGCCCCAACCCGGCTGCGCGTCGCCGGCCGCGGTGCGGTCGGCAGCGACGAAGCGATTCGGGTCGGTCGGGTCGAAGCAGATCTGCCCGGCGACGGCGGCACCGCCCCGATCGGCGGCTGGTGACGGCACGACGATCTGCGACGCGAACGGAGGCGTCGTGCCGTACGCGTCGAGGCGGCTGCCCTGCGCGCTGAACACGACGGCCGGGCCGGTCGGGGGGGCCGACGTGGTGGTCGTCGCGGGCACGCTGCTGACGGCACGCGGCCTCGTCGTGCGCGTCGACGGAGCCGATGTGGCGGACTGGTGGCACGCGGTCGTGACCGACGCGACGAGCACCGCGGCGATCAGCGTGCGGCGCGTGGCCGGACGCCGGTGTCGCGCGCGCGGGCGGTCGATCGCTCGGAGCTGACGCACACGTCATGGTACCGAGCCGTTCGCGCGCCGCGGCGGGCAACCCTGAGAGCGGCGCGCGCCGTGCTTCAGGAGTTCGGGAGCCGACTCTGAAGCGTCCCGTAGCGCCCGTCGGGTGACGCGATCTTCACGTGCGGGTCGGAACGCAGGTAGCGGTCGAGGAACTCGTTCAGCACCTGCAGCACCGTCGCGCCGACGGGTTCCTGCGGGCCGAGGTAGGGAACGATGTGCCCACCACGCGGGAGCGACAGCAGGTACTTCGGTGCCGGTGCGGCCGCGTACGCGCGGGTACTCCCGGGATACAGCACGGTCGGGTCGTCGCGGGCGTGCACGAACAGCATCGGCGGCGCGCCCTTCGTGAACCATGGCGTCTTGAACGCGGGTGCCATCTCCCCGGCGAGAACGGCGGCTGCCTTCACGCGCGTGTCTCGACAGCAGACGTTGGCTGCGAGCGCGAGCACCGTCCACGCGCCGAGCGAGTGCCCGATCGCGCCGACGCGCGCGGGATCGATCAGTCCCGAGATCCAGAGCCCGCGCGCCGCGTTCTCGGTGAGGACGCGCCCGAGCACGAAGCTGAGGTCGCCGGGTTGCGAGAGCACATCGGCGAAGGTCGGGCCGCCGGGCGCGGTGCGCTTCGAGAGTGGGAAGGCGGGCGCGACGACCACGTATCCGTGCGAGACCCAGCTCGCGATCACTGCTCGGTAGTCGTCGGGCGCGCCGCCGTGCCCGTGGGCGAAGACGATCAACGGGTACGGACCGTCGGCGTGGTCAGCCGATGCGCCGCGGTGCACCGTCGGGCTCGACGCGCCGACCGCGGGGTAATAGATCGTCGTCACGAGCTCGCGCCCGCGCCGACCGCCGTAGGTGCCGTTCTTCGGTGTGTTGCGGCTCCAGTCGACCCAGTCGTACTGGTGTGAGCCGACGCGGAGCGGCCCGGGTGGTGCCGCGAGCTTCGGGAGCGTCGAGGTGGTCGCGTGCGGACGCGTCGTCGTGGTCGTCGCGTGGGTGGTCGTCGAGGTCGCGGTCGACGACGACGGGACGCCGACGGCCGCGGGGGTGCGCGACGCGGTGGTACCGGGAGTCGCGCTGTGACCAGCCGAGCACGCCGCCGCGACGAGGGCGAGCGCCGCGGCCGTCGCGCCTACGCGCCCAGACCGAGGAGTCGTTCCCGTTTCAGCGAGTGGGCGCCGGTCCAGAGCACCACGCCCGCGAGGATCCACGCGCCGAGCCCGACCAAGCCGCCGAACAGTCGCGCGCGCGACAGCGAACCGGCCGAGAGGCCGTAGGCGAGGATCACCAGCGGCAACGTGACCAGCGCGGACGCCTGCTGCGCCGCCGCCGCGCTCGTGACGCGGGACGAGATGCGCAGGATGATTCCGACGACGAGCGCGAGAAATGGGGGCACCACCCAGAGGACGAGGACCCACCAGTTTGGCGTAGGGAAGAACCAACCCCCGACCTTGGGCCCGACGATCGTGTTCACGAGCAGCGAATAGAGGAGGAATCCGACGGCCGCGGTGAGGTACCCGGGCAGCAGGCTCGCCAGCAGCTTGCCGACGAAGATCTCCCGTTCGGACGCGGGGGAGTGGGCGAGGAACTCGCCGCTGCCGCGCTCGCGCTCGCCGATGATCGTGTGCGAACCGATCGCGGAGGAGACGGTGAGCGGCACGATGATCGCGAGCGGCGCGAAGAGGTAGACGGCGAGCGCGTACGCCGCCTGCACGTTCGGGCTCTTGTCGGCCGTCTTGCTCTGGATCGACTTCGGCAACGAACCCATGAGGTTGCCGATCTGGGTGACCGCGTTCTGGTCCTTCAGCGACGTGAGCCCGAGGAACAGCACCGTCGGGAGCACCACGAAGAACAGCGCGGCGATGATCGACAGCGGCAGCCAGAAGTCGCGGCTGCTGCGGAGCTGCTGGAGGTCGGTGCGGGCGATGATCCACGCGGCGACGGGGGAGAAGGTCGTCATGTGGTCACCGGTTCGTGGGCGGGGAGCGGCGGCGCGGGCGGCGCCGGTGCAGGGCCGGGCGGGCGGGATGCGGCGTCGCCACCGCCGCGGCGCACCGCGAAGTAGAGCTCTTCGAGGCTCGGGACGCGGGGCTCGACGCGCGTGAGACGCACGCCCATCTCCACCAGCGTCGCGACGATGTCGGGGATCCGGCTCGCGTCGTCGAGGCCGACGACCGCGCTGTTCACGCGCTCGTAGGAGAGCACACCGGGCAGGCCGCGGACGCGGTCGAGTTGCTCCGGTTGTTCGGCTTCGAGCGCGACCGTCACCGAGCTCCAGAGCTGGCGCACGAGTTCGCGTGGCGATCCCGACGCGAGCGTGTGGCCGTGGTCCATCACCATCACGTGGTCGGCGAGGCCTTCGGCTTCGAGGAGGAGGTGGGTGCACATCAGCACCGTGCGTCCACCCTGGGCCATCTCGCCGATGAGCCCGAGCACCGCGCGCGCGGATTCGGGGTCGAGGCCGGCGGTCGGCTCGTCGAGGAGCAGCAGGTCGGGCTGGTGCAGCGTGGCGCGCGCGAGCGCGAGGCGGGCGCGCATGCCGGTCGAGTAGCCGCCGACGCGTTGACCGAGCGCGTCGACGATCGCGAACCGGGTCGCGGCATCGTGTATCGCACCGTCGATGTCGGCGACGTCCCAGAGCAGCGCCGCGTACCGAAGGTTCTGGTAGCCGGAGAGCCGGTCGTAGAGCGCAGGACGCGCGGGAACGACGCCGCAGCGGCGCCGTACCTGCTCGCCGTCGGCGATCGGGTCGAGGCCGAAGATGCGCAGCGTGCCGCGGTCCGACGGCATCGCGCCGGTGACGAGCCGCACCGCGGTCGTCTTCCCCGCACCGTTCGGTCCGAGGAGCATCGCGATCGTGCCCGCGGGAACCTCGAGGTTGAAGTCGTCGAGCGCGACGATCTCACCGAACGAGCGCGACACGCCCCGCAGGGAAACGACGGATTCAGCCATGGTGATCCCTGTCTCATCGGCGGGACCGGCCAATGACCGGAGTCAAAACGGCGCCGAAGCGGGACCTCCGGCCCTGGGGGCCGGTGCCGGGGATGGGCAGGATGACGGTGTCCCACCCAATCGCAGTCACTGAGAACCGAGGTGCGTATGCCGGTTCTGGAAGAGCACGCCATCGACTGGTCGGTGCACGGCGAGGTCGACGACGTCGACCGCGCCTACGCGCTCGAGAAGTTGCGCGCCGCCGCGAAGTCGATTCCCGATCCGATCCTCGGGGCCCGGCTCCGTCTGGTGCTCGAGCCCGATCCGGCCCGCGCACGACCGGCAGCCGTCCAGGGCTCGCTCAACCTCGACGGGAAGGTGATCCGGGCCCACGTCGCCGCGCCCACGATGCACGAGGCGATCGACCGCTTCGCGGACCGACTGGAGGACCGGATCGACCGGGCGCACCACCGACGCGAGGCAGCGCGGCGGCGCCACCGTGAGCCCGAACCGGGATCGTGGCGGCACGGCGACGTGCCCGACCGGCGGCCGTCGATCTTCGAGCGGCCGGTCCCGGACCGCGAGATCGTGCGGCACAAGGAGTACGCGATCGAGGCCGAGACCGTCGACGACGCCATCTTCGACATGGAGTCCCTCGACCACGACTTCTTCCTGTTCACGAGCGCGCAGACGGGAGACGACTGCGTCGTGTGGCGCGTCGACGACGACGGCTACGAGCTCATCACCCCGTCGGTCGAGGGCCCGGCGCTCGACATCGGCGCCGACGACGTGCGCGTGAGCACGCGCGTCCCCGCTCGCCTGTCGCTCTCGGAGGCCGTCGAGTTCCTCAACCTCGCCGACGAGCCGTGGCAGTTCTTCGTCGACGTGCACACCGGGCGCGGCAACGTCGTGTACCGCCGCTACGACGGGCACTACGGGCTCATCAGCCCCGCCGGCTGAGCCGCGAACCCGAGGAGGCGGCGGGGCCCTGCGCGGTAGGGTTCCCGTTTCCGGACGGCCGATCGAGACGCGGTCGCCGGCAGGAACAATGTCCGGCGGCGTAGCCGAGTGGCTCAGGCAAGGGTCTGCAAAACCCTGGACGCGGGTTCAATTCCCGCCGCCGCCTCTGATCTGCGTACCTCGGGTTCGCGAGGCCGTCGGGCACCGCGCACTCAACCGATCGGTTGCGTGAGCGTCTCGACGAAGAGCTCGGTCGTCGCGATCGAGCCGTCGCCCGCGTCGTCGCGCACGATCATCAGGATCCCGACGACGACGATCCAGAGCAGCGCGAGCAGGAAGCCGAGGAAGCCGATCGGCCCCGCGAGGGTGAGGATCGCGATCGCGATCGCGCTCCATCCGAGCCAGCGGGGGAGGACGGCCCGCCGGACGGTCGCGATCCCGGCTCCGACCAACATGAGGGCGAGGCCGCTGAACAGGATGAAGAACATGTCGCCGTCGAGGATGTTGAGGGTCTGCGCGGCCGTCGCGAATCCGTGATTGACGGCCTCCTCGAGCGCGACGTGCACGATCGCGGCCACTTGGCATCCCGCAGCCGCGATGAGGCCACCGCCGAAGGCGATCATCGGGAACGAGCCGGATCCGGTCTCGCCGCCGGCCAGGACGTCGCGCAGGCGCGCACCGAAGCACGCGATGAGCAGGCCGCCGAGCGCGACCATCACCGCGGCGACGATGCCGGCCGTGTGGTCGCCGTGGTACAGCGACATCACCTCGGTGGCCGAGGTGCTCGCGGTGCTGTCGATGGGATCGACGGCGAAGATGGCGATCGGGATCAGCAGCGCCCCGATCACTCCACAGAGGGCCAACCATCGGCGTGCGTTCATCGGATCTCCCCGCATCCCAGGGCTCGGGCGTGCGTGTCCGAGCTCACGTTCTCATCGAACACGGCTCCCGACCGATGCTCAACGGTGCCCGACCCACCTCGGCTCGGGGTGCCGTCCGCCGCGTCAGCGGTGTGCTGGCACCCCTCGGCGCCCGCGGTCGTCGTGATGCGACGGTGCGTCTACGACGACTGCAGTGATCCGCCGAGCAGCCGTGTCAGCGCGCCGGGAGCGTCCTTGAAGTCGACGACGTCGGCCGGGTCGGGCGCGGTGACGTCGACCGGCGTGCCGAAGTCGCCGTAGCGGATGTCTTCGACCTCGGTCATCGACTGTCCCGCGACGTCGATTGCGATCGTCATCCGGAAGCGGCGCACGCGATGCGAGCTGTCGATCCAGGCTTCCGCCGGGAGCTTCGTGAGATCGACCAGCCCGTCGAGCGCCCGCAAACCCTGCGAGAGCTGCGAGGAACCGAGCTTGTCGGAGGCGGTCCCGAGATCCTTGGCGACCTTCGTGAGGTCGATGGTGAACCGGTAGTGCGTGACCTCGACGCCGTCCTGCGTCTCGGTGCCGACGATCTGCGGGTCACCGGCGAGACCCGACAGGAACGACAGGTCGTCGGTCGGGTTGTTCGAGCCGAGCGGGCCGGTCGCCGCGCCGTCGAGTCCGAGATCGCCGGGGGAGATCTTCAACCAGTGCGCGCTCGTGGAGCTCAGTGCGGCCGGCAGTGCGACGTATTCGACGCCGTCGACGAGCCGCAGCTCCATGGTGCCCGTGCCCGCGGCGCTGTCGGGCACGGTCATGACGATGTCCGCGCGGCCGTGCGCGAAGTCCTGGCGGCCGTCGAGCGTGATGACCTGCGCGGCGCGGCCGCCGATGGCGATGCTCGTGGTCGCGGTGAACGTCGCCGACCCCGCGGTCTTCGTGCTCGCGCCGGCCACGCGCAGCACGCTCGCCGCGCTCTGCTGCTTGGTGCTCGTGACGAACAGGGCGCCCGCGCCGACGAGCCCCGCCAGCAGGACGGCCACGACGGCCACGATCAGTGGCGCCCGGTGCTTCGGCGACGCGGGGGCGGGTTGGAGGTCCGTGACCGCACCGGGTGGAACCCAGGGACTCGACCGTGCACCCGGCTCCGACCCCTGCGGTGCGGATCCTGTCGTCTCGTCGGCGTCCGTCATGCCCTCTCCCCACTCTCCGGGAGGTTCAGGCTACTCCTGGTGGCAAGGACCTCGGACCAGAGGGCGTCGACGTCGGCCAGGCTGCGGAACAGGTCGTTCAGGTGGGTGCACGTGGCGGTGCCGTGCAGCTCGCGGCGCACCCGGCGCCGCAGATCGCCGACCGTCATGCCCGCGATCAGCTCCGCGCTGGCCGCGGCGTCGGGGCACTCGACGTAGGGGAGCACGCGGGGTCGGGCATCGGCCGTCAGCACCTGCATCGTCGCGGGGTCGACCGTGCCGGTGAACGAGTACTCGTGCACGATCGTCTCGATGCCGTCGGGGCCGAAGTAGCTGTCGCGGAACATCGCGTCGATCTCGAGCACTCCGCCCGCGGTCACGTCGAGACGCCGGCGCCGGCGCATCGCGCCCGCGGCGAGCGGCGCGTGCGCGTGCCACGCGAGGTCGTCGTCCTCGACGCGCAGATCGGGAGCCGCGGGGCCGATCGTCATGGGGACGCCGCCCTTCTCGCTGAGCACGAGCACGAGCGTCCCGCCGTCGCGCCAGCCCGCGCACTGGTCGACGCCCGCCGCGAAGTGCACGGGATCCATGCGCCCGATCGCGCCCTCGCGTTGCATCGCGTAACCGGAGATGAGCGCGGCGACGGGCAGGTCGTCGAGCAGCAGGTACAAGCGGCGTGCTCGCGTCGCGGTGATCGGGCAGTGCCGCCTCGAGCCGGCCCCGAAAGCCGGACGCGACCGGCGCGCCGACGAGTGCGTCGGTTCCCGCGGCGGTGGGCGTCGTGTCGATCGTGGTCAGCACGCGCATCGCGTCGGCGTGCGCGTCGACGCGTGCCTCCGCGAGCACGTGCGCGCCCGTGTCGGTGGTGAGCAGGTCGCGGGCGCGGCCGTCGAGGATCAGGTCGCCGCCCCAGCCGTCGGGGCGCCGCATGTCGACGGTGCTCGTGCGCCGGATCGACCCCGGCCGGCGCGGCGGTGTCGCAGTGGCCGGATCGCGCGGGCCGGCGAGCGCGGCCGGTGTGCGCGGCGGCAGGGAATCGGTCTCGGGCACGTCCACAGGCTGCCAGACGCGGCCGCCCTACGATTCCGCCGTGACGGCCGGCGGCGCGGGCGCGCTCGACACTCTCGTCTACCTCTACGTCGGGACCGACGACGTCGCGCGCGATGTGGCCTTCTACGAGCAGGCGCTGGGCGCGACGTTCGTGTGGCGCTTCGACGCGTTCGGCACCGACGTCGCCGCGGTGCGGCTGGCCGCGGGCGGTCCGCTCGTGGTACTCGCCGAGCACCGGCCCGCGCCGAGCTGCCTGCCCATCTGGACCGTCGCCGATCTCGACGCCGCAATGCAGCGCCTCTCGGAATCGGGTTTCGCCGTCGTCGGCGAGACGGTCGGGACGCCCGACGGGCCGGTGCACGTGCTGCGCGATCCGAGCGGTAACGAGCTCGGGCTGCTCCGTCCCGATCGGCCCGGTGCGCTCGAAGCGGCGTACGCGGATCCGACCCACGCGAACGCGGTGCGCTGATCGCGACACGGTCGCACCCGCGTCTGGCGGTTCTGATGGGTTTGCAGGACCGATGCGGTCCGCTCAGACCATCAGAACGCGGGATTGGGGCCGGGGTCGGGCGGGGGTGGATGCGATGATGGGCGGTCCGCCGGGTTGGGAGCGCGAGGAGGTCGAGTGGTCACCGTGTCGCCGTCGCGTCCGGGTCGCGGTGGGCGCCCGCGGGAGCGAGCCCGGCTCGCGGCGGGCGTCGCAGCGGGCCGCCTCGCCGGCCTCGCCTCGCGGGCGCTTCGGCGCGGCGAGGGTTGGGTGATCAGCGGCAAGACGTGCCTCGCGGTCGCGCCCGACGCCGCCCGCCTCCTCGCCGCCGGACGCCGGGTCGCGCTCGTGAGCGGCACGAACGGCAAGACCACGACGACCGCGATGCTGGCGGCGGCGCTCGCGACCCGAGGTGCGGTCGCGACGAACCGCACCGGCGCCAACATCACCGAGGGCATCGTCGCCGCGCTCCTCGAAGACCGCGACTCCGCGCTCGGTGCGATCGAAGTCGACGAACGGTTCATCCCGTGGGCGTTCGACGAACTCGAACCTGAAGCCGTCGCGTTCCTCAATCTCTCGCGCGATCAGCTCAGCCGGCTCAACGAGACGCGCATGATCTCGCAGCGTTGGCGCGAGTGCGTGACCGCGCATCCGGAGATCACCGTCGTCGCGAACGCCGACGACCCGCTCGTCGTGTGGGCCGGGCTGCCGGCCGCGCGGGTGCGCTGGGTCGCGGTCGGCCAGCCGTGGACGGAGGATGCGATCGCGTGCCCCAATTGTCGGGCGGTCGTCGAGTTCCCCGAGTCGGGCTGGGCCTGTTCGGCCTGTGACCTGGCCCGCCCGGCTCCCGACGCGTGGCTCGTCGCGTCCGGACTGGAGCTGCGCGACGGAACCACCTTGCCGATCGCACCCGTGCTGCCGGGAGAGCGCAACCGCGCCAACGTCGCGATCGCGGCGATGACGGCCGCGGTGCTCGGCGCCGACCTGCAAGCCGCGGTTGCCGCCGCGGCCCGCGTCGAGACGGTCGCGGGCCGCTACCGCACGGTGACGCTCGGGCGCTCGAAGCTTCGGCTGCTCCTCGCGAAGAACCCCGCGAGCTGGCAGGAGCTGCTTCGCTTCATCCCGCCGCCGCCCGCGCCCGTCGTGCTCGTGCTGAACGCGCGCGATCCCGACGGCCACGATCCCTCGTGGATCTACGACGTGCCCTTCGAGGAGCTGGGTGACCGGCCCGTGATCTGCACGGGCGACCGTGCGGCCGATCTCTCGGTGCGGCTCCTGTACGCCGGCGTCGCGCACGAGTGGCGCCCCGACGTCGACCGCGCGCTCGACGAGCTCACGTGGCCCGACGTCGACGTGCTCGCGAACTACAGCGCGTTCCAAGACCTGCGGAAGCGGTTCGGGCATGTCTTCTGAGCGCGGTACCGACTCGGAGATCGTGATTGCGCTCGTGCGCCCGGGCCTGCTCGGCACCTACGGCGACCGCGGCAACGCGATTGCGCTGCGCGAGCGACTCGAACGCCGTGGCATCTCGGCGCGCGTGCTCGATGCTCGATCGTGGTCCGGTCCCGCTCGACGCCGACATCTACCTGCTCGGCGGTGGCGAAGACGGCGCGCAGTCTTCGGTCGCGGCCGACGCGCAGGTGCGCGCCGCGATGCACGCGGCCGTCTCGCGCGACGCGGTCGTGTTCGCGGTCTGCGCGGGTTTCCAGCTGCTCGGCACGACGTTCGAAACCGGTCCCGGTGATCGTGTCGAGGGCTTCGGCGTGCTCGACTGCCGGAGTGCGCGCCGCGACGCGCCGCGTGCGGTCGGCGAGGTGCTCGCGCGTCCCGCCGCAGACCTCGAGCTGCCACTGCTCACGGGGTTCGAGAACCACGGTGGCGGCACCTGGCTGGCCGAGGGTCTCGCACCGCTCGCGCGTGTCGAATACGGAGTCGGCAACGGTGACGGCGCGCAGACCGAGGGTGCGATCCAGGGCCGGGTCGTCGGCACGTACCTCCACGGTCCGGTGCTCGTGCGCAACCCCGAGCTGGCCGACCTCCTGCTCACCTGGGCCGTCGGTGCCCCGCTGGAACCGTTGCCGATGCCGGAGGTCGACCGGCTCCGATCGGAGCGGCTGGCCGCGGTGAACGCAGGTTCCGACCGCTCGTGAACCTCGAACGAGAGGCCTCGCGCCCGCCCGCCGAACTGCGAGGCGTCGATCTCACCGACCTCGATCTCTTCGCGGCCGGATTCCCGCACGCCGTCTTCGCCCGTCACCGCGAGGTTGCGCCCGTGTACTGGCACGAGCCGACCGTGCACACCCCCGACGGTGAGGGCTTCTGGTCGGTCGCGACCCATGCCGAAGCGCTGGCCGTGATGCGTGATCCCCGCACGTTCTCCTCGGAGCGTGGAGGAGCGCGCGAGTACGGCGGCACGATCCTTCCCGACTCGCCGATCGCCGGGAAGATCCTCAACATGACGGACGACCCGCGCCATCAGCGTGTGCGCGCGCTCGTGAGCCGAGGTTTGACGCCCCGCACGATCGGACGGCTCGAAGCCGACCTCCGCACGCGCACGAGCAAGCTGCTCGACGCCTTCGCGGCGAGCGGCGGCGGCGACTTCGTCGAGGGGGTCGCGGGGGAGTTGCCGATGCAGGCGATCTGCATCCTCCTGGGGGTTCCCGAGAGCGATCGCCACGACCTCTTCTCGTGGGTCGAGTACACGTTCGACTTCCGCGACCGAGAGGCCTTCGAGACCACCGACGTCGTCGCGCAAGCCGGGGTGAAGATGTTCCAGTACGGCGCAGATCTCGTCGCGCGCAAGCGGCGCGAGCCCGCCGACGACATGCTCTCGATCGTCGTGCGCGCGACGCTGCCCGGCGAAGATCCGCCATCGCTCACCGACGACGAGCTGCAGCTCTTCTTCAGCCTGCTGTTCGCGGCCGGAGCCGACACGACCCGCAACGCGATCGCCGGTGGTCTGCTCGCGCTCGCGCAGCATCCCGAGGAGCTCGCCGCGCTGCGGGCCGGTGCGGTGCCGATCGAGCGGGCGGTCGAAGAGGTCGTGCGCTGGACGAGCCCGGCGGCGTACAACCGCCGCACCGCGACCGTCGCGACGGCGCTCGCCGGGCACCCGATCGCTCCCGGCGACAAGGTCGTGTTCTGGGAGGCGTCGGCGAACCGCGACGAGCAGGTGTTCCGCGACGCGATGCGCTTCGACGTGCGCCGAGATCCGAACCCGCACCTCGGCTTCGGCCACGGCGTGCATCACTGCCTCGGCGCGAGCCTCGCCCGGCTGGAGTTGCGGGTCGTGCTCGGCGAGGTGCTCGACCGCTTCGCCGAGATCGAGCTCGCGGGCGCGCCCGAGTGGACGCGCAGCAACAAGCACACCGGGATCAGGAAGCTGCCGGTGCGGGTGGCATAACCTCCCCGACCTATGGAATTCGGTCTCTTCAACAGCGTGTACGTGCCGCACCACCTGAGCGATGCCGACCCCGGCGCGGAACACCAACGGATCATGGACGAAGCGGCCGTCGTCGAGGCCGCCGATCGCGTCGGCTTCAAGTACACGTGGGTCACGGAGCACCACTTCCTGCCCGAGTACTCGCACATGTCGGCGAGCGAGGCGTTCCTCGGCTACCTCGCGGGCCGTACCGAGCGCATCCACATCGGCTCCGGGATCTTCAACATCACGCCGCCGGTGAACCACCCGGCGCGGATCGCCGAGCGCGTGGCGATGCTCGACCACCTCACGGAGGGCCGCTTCGAGTTCGGCATGGGCCGCGGTTCGTCGACCACCGAGCAGGCGGGGTTCGGCATCGACGATCCCGATCTCACGAAGGAGATGTTCGACGAGGTCGTCGGCGAGTTCCGCCACATGTGGGCCGACGGCGAGTACGCGGGTCACGACGGGCGCTTCTTTTCAATGCCGGCGCGCACCGTGCTGCCGAAGCCCTACACGCGCCCGCACCCGCCGATGTGGGTCGCCGCGGGCAGCCCGTCGACGTTCGAGAAGGCAGGGCGCATGGGCCTCGGTGTCCTCTGCTTCACCATGGGCGCGCCCGCGCAGATGGCGCCGCTCATCGACACGTACAAGGCGGCGATCGCCGACGCGGAGCCGGTCGGCGACTACGTGAACGACAACGTGATGGTCACGACGCAGTTGTTGTGCCTGGAGGACCGCACGCGCGTGCGCGACATCGCGTGCACAATGACGATGGGTTACCAGAACAGCCTGCTCTTCAAGTATCTCGACACCTTCCCGCGCCCGCCCGGCATCCCCGAATGGCCCGCCGTCATCCCGGAGCCGACGCCCGCCGAGGTCGACGCTCGCATCGACTCGCACCAGACGATGTACGGCACCCCCGACGACGTGATCGAAGCCGCGCGCGCGTTCGAAGCGGCGGGCGCCGATCAGGTGGTGTTCGGGCTCCTCTCGAGCACGTTGCCGCGCGACGTCGCGGTCGAGACGGTCGAGCTCTTCGGTCGCGAGGTGCTCCCGCAGTTCGACACCGACCCGGTGCACCGCACGACGCGCCAGCGCGAGGCCCAGCTGGGACCGGCGCCCGCCCGAGGCTGAGCTCGTCGCCGTCAGAGGGTGAGCACGCCGCGGGCGATCGTCCCCGCGTGCAGCGACGCGACGATCGACTCGAACTCCGCGAGCGGTGCGGTGGCCGAGACGAGCTCGTCGAGGAGCAGCCGGCCTTCGAGGTAGAGCGACGCGATCATCGGGAAGTCGTGGTGCGGGCGCGCGGTGCCGTAGCGGCAGCCGATCACACCGCGGTCGACGTGCGTCAGGTGCGTGATCACCGTGGTGAGCTCCGCCGTCGGTGCGGGCACACCCACCGCGACCGCGGTGCCGCCCCAGTCGAGGGCGTCGATCGAGGTGGAGAGCACTGCCGGGATGCCGGTGCACTCGAACGCCCAGTCGACGCCACCCGCGCGGTAGATGCCGGCCGCGGGAAGGAGCGCGCGGATCTCGTCGGCGACCGCCGGCCCGGCCGCGAGGAAGTCGGTTGCGCCGAACTGCCGCGCGAGAGGTTCCTTGGCGGGGTTCGCGTCGATCGCGACGATGCGCGACGCGCCGACGAGGCGGAGTGCCTGCACCACGTTGAGCCCGACCCCTCCGACACCGAACACCGCGGCCGTCTCGCCGGTGCGCACGCGCGCGCGGTTGAGCACCGCACCGACACCGGTGATGACGCCGCACGCGATCAGGCACGCAGAGGTGAGGGGCACGGCCTTGCTGATCGGGACCGCTTGCACGGCATCGACGACGATGCGCTCGGTGAACGACGACGTGGCCGCGAAGTTGTACGCGGGCTCGCCTCGGAACGTGAACGGCGTGGTGATGTTGCCGATCGAACCGCGGCACCGCGTCGGGAAGCCGGCTGCGCACGCGGGGCAGTGCCCGCAGCTCGCGAGGGTGGAGACGACGACGTGGTCGCCGGGCGCGACGCCCGCGACGGCCGCGCCGACCTCCTCGACCACACCGGCGCCCTCGTGGCCGCACACCACCGGGGTGGGGAAGGGGATCGTGCCGTCGAGCACCGACAGGTCGCTGTGGCAGACCCCGGCCGCGGCGATCCGGACCGCGACCTCGTTCGGCCCCGGCGGGCGGACCTCGAGCTCGTCGGTCACGACGACCCGGCCCCCGCCGAGGTGGACGACGCCCTGCATCGGTGCTCCTCCCGGTCGCCGGCCCCTCCGGCGGCGGGCGACCGTAGCGCGCCCCGCACGGCCGGCTCCGCGCCCGCGAAGCCACGGGAAGTGGCTACGGAGGGTCGTTCATGCGCTACTCCGCGTGGCTCGGTATTCTGGTGGCCGGGGACATGTGCCTCGACCGACCGCCGGCGGGACCGGCGCGATCGGGGCGCTGGGAGCCGTCCGGGGTGGCGGCGGAGGAGAGGGAGCCATGCGCGGCGCGGTGCGGCCGAGAGTGCTCGTCGTCGCCGCGGCGGGCGCCGGCAGCCTCGTGGTCGTCGGCGCGATCGCGACGGCCGCGATCTGGGCGTTCCGCAACGGGCCGCAACGGTCGTCGAGCTCCACCGGCGGCTGGATCCTGCTCGTGTGGGTCGCGGTCGCCGCCGCGCTCGCGCTCGTGGGTGTCGTCACCGCGGTCGCCGTGCGTTCCGCGCGCCGACCGTTGCGCGATCTCTCGCTCGCCGCGTCGCGCCTGCAAGGAGAGCGGCTGCCGAACGCATTGCGCGCCATCGAGACGGGCAGCGCGCCACCGCCCGTTCAACCGTTCGTCGCGCCCGACGACCTGCAACCGGTCGCCGACGCGCTGGGGCATCTCGAGGAGGTCGCGCGCCTCCAGGCATCGCGCGCGCGCCGCGCCGAGCACCGCATCGAGGACCTCTTCGGCGCGGCCGCTGATCGGATCGACGCGCGTGCGGCGACGGCCGATGCGTCGGTCGGCGACGGCCTGCGACGCGAAGCCGCGGCGCTGCGCGTCGTTGCGCCCGGTTCACCGTGGGCGCACGCCGCGCCGGTAGGCACCGCGGCTCCGATCGCGGAGACGCTCGCAGCCGCGGCCGCAACGACGGCGCGGCCTGATCTCGTCGAGGTCGGTGCGCTCGAGCCCGTGGTCGTCGCTTCCGACGCGTCGGGCTCCGTGTTGCTGACGATCGCGGAGCTGCTCGACGCTGCCACCGAGAGCGACACGCGTGTCGCGGTCTCGGGCTCGATCCAGCCCGAGGGCTACCACCTCGTGTTCGAATCCGTCGGCGGTGACGGCGGTGAAAAGCTGGCCGGCTTCAGCTTTGCGCTGCAGAGTCGCGAGACCGAAGGGCTGTCGTTCGGGCTGCGCGTCGCCGTCGAGGCCGCGCGCGACGCGCGGCTGCTGTTGTGGCTCACGGTCGCGGAGCCGGTGGTGCAATGGCACGTGCTCGTCCCCGCCGGCGCGTTCGTCGCCGGCTCCGGAGCGCCGGGCGTCGTGGCGTCACCACCGCCGGCATCGGAACCGGAACCGGAACCGGAACCGGAACCCGTGGTCTCCGGCCCGGACTCCGACCCCGTCCCCGAGCTGTACATCGACCTCGTGGCGAGCGAGCCGGGAGCGATCGGCACCGAGCCGCCGATCGAGCCGGTCGAACCGGTTGTCGGCGCGGCCTTCGCCGTGGTCGAACCGGCCAACGGCGCACGCCCCCGTCCGGGTCAGATCGACCTCGCGCAGCTCACGACGGCACGGCGTCTCGGCGAGGCGCTGGCCAACCTCCTCGGCCGGCTGGAGGTCGCGATGGCGCGTCGCGCCCTCGGCGACGTAGCGGCCGAGGCCGAGCGGACCGCGTTGCTCGTCGACGGCACCCGCCTGGTCAGCCGGCTCCAGCAGGCCGACCTGTGCGACTCGCACAACCAGCGCGCGCTGCTGCTCGCGATCGATGCGGCGGTGGAGCCCGATCGGTCGCCGCCGTTCGCGGGGAGCGGGCACGACGGCGTCGACCTTCCCTACGCGGCGCTCGCCCAGGTGCGGGAGCGGCTCGCGGCGCTGGCGGCGGGTGTGGTGATCCCGGCCGGCTGAGGGTGGACAGCGGGCGGGCCGACCCCCTAAAATGAAACACGTTCTAAATTTCGTCGGCCCGGCTTGGGAGTGTGGATGGAGTTCGGACTGTTCTGTGGCGGCTACGTCCCGGCGGCGCTGAGCGCCACCGACCCGCAGGCGGAGCACACCCGCCTCATGAGCGAGGCCCGGTTGTGCGAGGTCGCCGATCAGCACAACTGGAAGTACGCGTGGCTCACCGAGCACCACTTCCTCACCGAGTACTCGCACATCTCCGCGAACGAGGTCCTCGCGCCGCACGTGCTCGCGCGTACGGAGCGGATCCACGTCGGGTCGGGGATCATCAACGTGACGCCGCCGGTGAACCACCCGGCCCGCGTCGCCGAGCGCGTCGCGATGATGGATCACCTGAGTGGCGGACGCTTCGAGTTCGGTACCGGTCGCGGCTCGTCGAGCACTGAGCAGGCGGGCTTCGGTATCGACGATCCCGAGCTCACCAAAGAGATGTTCGACGAGGTGATGCCGGAGTTCGTGAAGATGTGGAGCGACACCGAGTACTCGTTCAAGGGTCGCTTCTTCTCGCTGCCGACACGCAACGTGTTGCCCAAGCCCTACGTGAAGCCGCACCCGCCGATGTGGGTCGCGGCCGGCAATCCCGGAACGTTCGAGAAGGCCGCGCAGCTCGGCCTCGGCGTGCTCTGCTTCACCGGCGGCGCGCCGTCGAAGATGGCGCCGTTGGTCGAGCTCTACAAGAAGACGATCGAGAAGGCGGAGCCGGTCGGCGAGTACGTCAACAACAACGTCGCCGTCACCACGAACTTCATGTGCCTCGAGAGCCGCGACGAAGCGCGTGAGCTCATCGACGCGCTCGGGAAACGGGCGCCAGCAGAGCCTCGTGTTCAAGTACCTCGACACGTTCCCGAAGCCCGCGTGGGTTCCCGAATGGCCGGAGGAGATCCCCGACCCGACGCTCGAGCAGGTGGAGAAGGGCTGGGAGGTCGGTGCCAGCATCGTCGGCACCCCCGACGACTGCGCGCAGGCGCTGCAGCTCTGGGAAGACATCGGCGTCGACCAGCTGATCATGGGTCCGTCGGGGAGTGTGTACCCGCACGATCTGCTCGAGCACACCGTGAAGCTCTTCGGCGACGAGGTGATCCCGCGGTTCGACCGCGACGCCGAGCACTCCACCAACCGTTACCGCCGGGAAGCCGCAGAGCGGCTGGGCCTCACCTGAGCTCGGGGTCGGTGGGGCGACCGTGACCGGCGAGTACGACGACGCCGCACGCGCGCTCGCGGCTGCCGGCGCCGCAGCACGCGAGGAGTGGCGCTCCGAGCAGGAAGCCGCGGCGCGCGACGCGGTGGAGCAGTGGCAGCACGCGCGCACGCTCGTCGACGTCGCCCGTGAGTACATGCATCGTGGCGACCGCGTCGCGATCACGGTCGCCGGGCATCACGCCACCGGTGAGATCGTCGAGGTGGCACGCGACCGGCTCGCCGTGTTCGACGGCGATCGCCGCATCGACGTGCATCTCCACGACGCACTGCCGCTCGCGCTGCGCGTCGTGGAACGCGCTCGCGCGGGCGGCCGCTCGGGCACGCGCGCGGTGAGCTTCCGCGCGCGGCTGCTCGAGATGGAGACGGCGGCGACGCGCGTCATGGTCGCGACCGCGCGTCGATGCCGACCCGATCGTTGGCGCGGTCACCGTCGGTGCCGACCATCTGATCGTTGCGGGCCGTGACGGGCCGACCGTCGTGGCGCTGCGCGCGGTCGCGTGGGTGGCGCCCTCGGTGTGAGCGTGCGCCGGGTTCAGGCGGGCCGGTTCAGGCGGGGCGGGGCCGCAGCACCATCACGTGGATCGGACGGTCGCTGATGCGGCGCGCGTACGCCTCGTAGCCCGCGTAGATCTTCCGCCCCGTCGCCCACACGGCCGCGCGTTCGGGGCCGTCGAGCTCGGACGCGATCACCGCGACCGTCTTGGAGCGGTACTCGACTTCGGCGTCGGGGTGCGCGACGAGGTTGTGGTACCAGGCCGGGGTCGCGGCCTGGCCGAAGCGGGTACCGATCACCGCGATGTCGCCGCCTGCGGGCACGCCGAGTAGCGGCACCGCGCGGCGCTTGCCCGACTTCGCCCCCGTGGTGACGAGCGTCATCACGGGGATGCCGGCGAGGATCTCGGGTGCAGTGACGCGGCCGCGGGTGAGGCGCAGCATCAATCGGTCGACGTGGTGCATGGTGCGGGCGAAGAACCAGGAGCCCGGGCGCGACGCCGACACCTTCCACATCGCGCGCTGGAAGCGGTTCGGTTCCGGCACGACGTAGGAGAGCTGTTCGACGAGCGTCACGCGGTGATCCCCAGCAGCTGCTCGCTCACGGTCCAGAGGCGCGCCGCCGCGGCGTCGTCACGTGCCGCGCGCGATGGTTGCTTCAGCGCCGACTTCGCGAAGTACTGGCCCGTCACCCCTTCGAGTTGGGGCGACGACGCGACGTACACCGACGTGCGCGCGCCCTTCGCGGGGCCGATTGCGAACGGACGGCCGAGCACCATGGCCGCGTTGCCGAGGAGCCCGGTGTCCCCCTCGCGCGCGAAGTTGCTCGCGACGTACCCGGGGTGCACGACGTTGGCCGTGACGCCGGTGCCGTCGAGGCGGCGTGCCAGCTCGCGCGTGAACAGCATGTTCGCGAGCTTCGAGCGCGCGTACGTGCGGAACGCGCGGTAGTGCTTCGTCGACATCAGATCGTCGAAATCGAGTCCGCGCACGAATCGGTGTGCCTCCGACGCGACGGTCACGACGCGCGCGTTGTCGCTCGCGACGAGGCGCTCGCGCAGCAGGTGCGTGAGGAGGAAGTGTCCGAGATGGTTCACGCCGAAGACGGTCTCGAAGCCGTCTTCGGTCTCGCTGCGGTGCAGGAGAGTGAGTCCCGGCGTTGTTGCAGAGCACGTCGAGGCGATCGTGCGGTGGCGAGGAACTGATCGGCGAAGGCGCGGATCGACGCGATCGACGCGAGGTCGAGGTCGCCGAGCTCCACCGCCTCGCTACCGGTGCGGGCGCGGACGTCGGCGAGCGCGGCCTCGCCCTTGGCCCGGTTGCGCGCCGTGATCAGGACGCGGGCTCCGAGTGCGGCGAGGAACACCGCGGTTTCCTTCCCTACCCCCGAGTTTCCGCCCGTGACGACGACGGTCCTGCCCGCGAGCTCGGTTCCACTCACCCGCTCAATCCTGGTGGCGGCTGACCGCCGACGGCGACTGGTCGTGCCCCGGCTGGTTGCGCACCCAGGCGATCAGCTCGTCGCGGAGGAACCGGATCTCGCGTCCCTCGGGGAAGCGATGGGCCGGGATGCGCCCCTCCCGCACCATCCGCCGCAGGTACTCGACGTGGACGTGCAGCAACTCGGCGGCCATGGCCGTGGTGAGGATCTCGGGGTACTCCGGTGTCGCCTCGGTCATCGACATGGGCGGATCCTAGGTCGTCACGCCAGCACTCACGCGGTTACACCCGCACTGCCGCACCCTCAGGCGAACGGCGGGCGGGAGCGGGCGTGGCTCCGAACCGAGCCGGCGCGGCGGGAAGCGGCGAGCGGGCGAGGCAGACAGCGTCGCGTACTCGGCGGGCGGGGGCGCGGATCCCGTGAGCGACCCGGAGCGCCGCCGGTCTTTTTGCACGAAACGCCCGAATAGTGCAGAATGCTCGGATACCGGTGGGTCCCCCGTCCGGCCGGTTCGGGGCAAGGTATCACATGCTGGCACATTCTGGTGCGCTCTCAGTGGAGGCACGGCCATGAGCGGGATCCGACCGCTGCGGAGCCGCGTGTCGAGCGGCCATGTCGTGATGGTCGTGGCCGGCCTGCTCGGGCTGCTGCTCAGCCTCTCGCTGTTGCGGCGGGCGGACGACACGGTCGCGGTGGCCGTCGCGAGCCGCGATCTCGCCGCAGGGACGCGGCTGCACGCCGACATGCTGCGCACGACGCGGATCCACGCGTCCGGTGCGTTGCTCAGCCGCCTGATTCCCGACGCACATCTCGGTGATGTCGACGGCGCGATCCTCCTCGCCCCGATCCGTCGCGGCGACATCGTCTCGCGGAGCTCGCTCGCTCCCGCATCGAGTGGACGAGCGACGCGCGCGGTGAGCTTCCCCGTCGACGCGGCGCTCGCCGTCGGCGGCGACATCGCGACCGGCGACCACATCGACGTGCTCGCCGCCGCGCGTACGGGCAATGCATCGGGCTACGTGCTCGTCGACGCCGCGGTCGTCGGGGTGCACGCGGCGACGTCGGGACCCTTGCGGGCGGCGAACGATCAGCTCTCGATCACCGTGACGGTCGACGCGGTCGGCGCGCAGCGGCTCGTGCGCGCCCTGCACGCCGCGGATCTGCTCGTGGTGCGCGCGACGGGTGCACCGCACGTCGCGACCGTCGAGTGGTTCGACTCGGGTGGAAGCAATGGGTGAACCCGAGATCGCGCTCGTCTTTTCGGCCGACGCGTGGGTCGAGTTGTTGCATCGGCACTGCAGCGATCACGGAGGCGCGCGCGTCCGTCAGCTCCTGGTGGATCCGAGCCTCGCGTTCGACGAGGAGTACTCGACGTTGGTGACGGGGCACCGCTGGCCCGCGCTGAGTCCCGCGTTCGTCGCGGAGCTGCACCGGCAGGGCCGAGCCGTGCTGGGGGTCTGGGATCGGGCCGAGCCGCACAGCGAGCGATGGCTGCGCGACGCCGGGGTCGACGCCACCGTTGCGAGCGATGCCACACCGCACGAGATGGTGGAGGTCATCGCCGCGCTGCCGCGGCGCGGCCGGGCCGAGCCGGCGACATCAGCCGTCTCGGCGCCGCGCGGCGGCCGGCGCATCGTGGTCGGCGGCCCGGCGGGAACCGGATCGACGGAAGTCGCGATCGCGCTCGGGTCCGCGTTCCACGATCGCCGGTACCGGCCGGTGCTCGTCGATGCCGACGACCGTTCCCCGGCCCTCGCGAACCGCCTCGCGCTCCCGCTCGAACCGAACCTGCGGACCGCCGTCGACGCGGTCGAGTACCGCACCGGCGAATTGCGCGATGCGATCTGCGAGTTCGACGGCGTCGCGATCGTGGTGGGCGCGCCGGCTCCGGTGGGCTGGAACCGGCTGCGTAGCGCAGAGGTGCTGCGCCTGGTCGCGACGCTCGCGCGCGACTACGACCCCGTTCTCGTCGATGTCGCCGATCCGTCGACGCGCGACTCGACGCCGGCCGCGCCGGTCGACGATCTGGTCGACGCCATGGTGCGCGACGCTGATTCTCTCGTCGCCGTCGTCGCACCGACACCGGTCGGTGTCACCCGCTTCGTCGCCTGGTTGGACCGCGTGCGGCCGCTCGCACCGGCTGCCGACCTGCACGTCGTGGTCAACCGCGCGCCCTCGGCCGGCTTCCGGCGGGCCGAGCTCGAGTCGGAGTTGCGCGGCTGGGTCGGCGCGGCGTCGGTCACCTTCGTGCCCACCGATCGCCGGGTCGAGGACGCGGCCTGGTCGGGCGGCGTCGCCTCGCGCGGGCGGTTCGCGCGGGGGATCGGTGTCGTGACGGCGCACCTCCTCGACGCCGGGCGCGAGGAAACCGCGGTCGCCGAGCCGACCGGCGGCCGAGGATGACGACGGAAGCGGGCGCCTACGACGCGATCCGGCGATCGGCGTTGGCGCGCATCGAGACGCAGCGGTTGCGGCCCGAGCGCGATCCCGAAGCTGTGCGCCGTGAGGTTCGGGTCGCCGTCGCCGAATACGAGCGCGACGCGCACCTCGGGGTGTCGCTGCCACTCGGCGAACCCGAGGCGATGGTCGAGCGCGTCGTGCGTGCCCTCACCGATTTCGGGCCGCTCACCGAGCTGCTCGCGCGCACCGACGTCGAGGAGGTGTTCGTCGAGGGCGGCCGGGTCTCCTACCTCGACGGCGCGGGGCGACTGCGCGGGCTCACGGTGCCGACGTCGGAGGACGAGAACCGTCGCATCGTCGACCGGATGCTCGCGAGCACCGACCGTCACCTGAGCACGAAGCACCCGCTCGTGCAGGCGCGCGTGCTCAACGGCTCCGCGCGGCTCACCGCCGCGATCGCTCCCGTCGCCGATCAGCTCTCGGCGACGCTTCGCCGTTACACGGTTTGCGACGTCACGCTCGACGAGCTGGTGGAGCGCGACGCGTTGAGTGTCGAGGCCGCCGAGCTCCTGCGTGCCGCCATGCAGCTGCGGAGCCGGATCGCGGTGTCGGGCGAACCCGGTGCCGGCAAGACCACGCTGCTCGCCGCGTTGCTGGCGGCCGTACCCGCGCAGCACTGCGTGCGCGCGTGCGAGGAGATCCGCGAGCTCGCGGTTCCGCTCGCGCACGGCGCGTACTACGAGGTGCGCCCGCCCGGCCTCGACGGCACCGGCGAGATCACCCTGCGCGACCTGGTGAAGTTCATCCTTGCGATGCGGCCCGACCGGATCGTCGTCGGCGAGGTTCGGGGCGCGGAGGCGTTCGAGCTCACGCGGGCCGTGAACGCGGGTTGCGGATTCCTCTGCACGGTGCACGCGAACAGCGCGGTCGAGGCGCTCGACGCCCTGGTGAACGCGGCGCTGATGGCGGGGGAGAACGTGACCGAGCCCGTCGTGCGGCGCGTGTTCTCCCGGTCGCTCGATCTCGTCGTGCACCTCGAACGAACCGGCGGCGGCGCGAGCGGCAACGGGTCGGTGCGCCGGGAGATACGCGAGATCGTCGCGGTTGCGCCGGAGCTCGGCGCGGGCTTCACCTGCGAACCGCTCTTCACCCGCGCCGGAGCGGGCGCTCCGTTGGAGTGGACGGGCGCGTTGCCCGCGCATCTCGAAGACCGGCTCGACCGCTTGCTGGCCGACGGCGAGCGCTGGCGCGACCGGCTCGAGCGCCGGGCGGTGCCGTCGTGAGGTTGCTCGCGGCGACGGCGTGGGGCCTCACCGCCGCGCTCCTCGCGGGCGCGATCGTCGGTGTGCCGTTGTCGCTGCGTCGCTGGCGCCCGCCGTCCCGTGCGAAGCGTCAGTCCCTCGACGATCGCCTGCGTCAAGCCGGCGCGTCGGTGTCGGTGTCGCAGCTCGTCCTGGGCTCGCTCGCCGTGGGAGGCGCGACCCTCGCCCTGCTCGGCGCGCTCACCGGTTCGCTCTTCGTCGGGCTCGTTCCGGCGGTCGCGGTCGCGTCGCTCCCCGCGACCTACTTCGGGCGCCGGCGCGTGCGCACGCTCGGCGCCGTGCAGGCCGCGTGGCCCGACGCGCTGCGCGACGTGCTCGCCTCGGTCGCGGCGGGCCGTTCGTTGCAGCAGGCGATCCGCAGCGTCGCCGAACACGGTCCCGAGCCGTTGCGCGAGCCGTTCCGCCGCGTCTCCGACCATGCCCGGATGGCCGGTCTCGGTGCCGCGCTCGAGCTGGCGAAGCACGATCTCGCAGATCCGGTGTCGGATCGCGTGCTCGAGGTCATCGCGCTCGCCGACGAGACCGGCGGCGCGACGGTGCGCGTCGTGCTCGACGATCTCGTCGCGTCGATCACGAAGGATCTGGAGGTCGCCGAACAAGTCGAGACCGACGGGCTCGAGATGCGGCTGAACGCGCGTGCCGTTGTCGCCCTGCCGTGGCTCGTGCTCGTCGCGCTCACCGCGGGGCGCGGTCCCTTCCGCGACTTCTACCGCTCCGGGGCAGGAGTGATGACCATCGGCATCGGTCTGCTGGCCAGCGGCGCAGGATTCCTCATCGTGTCTCGACTCGGGCGGGCACCCGTCGAGCCGCGCGTCCTCGCGCCCGCGGGCGGAGCCGTGAACGCAACAGTCGTCGTCGCGGCGACGTGCTTCGCGATCGCGCTCGGCGCGGCGGCGCGCCTCGTCGTGACCCCGACGCGGCGGCTCGCACCGCGCGTCCGGCCCTACGTGTTGAGCGCCGCCGGTGCGGCGCCGCGCCGCGTCGCCGGCGTCTCGGCGGTGCCGGCGCGTGCCCCGGTGGGGACGATGCGCGGGGTGTTCGGCCCGCCGGTGCAAGCGTTGGCGGGGCGGATCGGTCGGCTCCTCGAGTCGCGATCCGACGCACACCTCGAATTGCGGCTCGCCCAAGCCGGCCTCGTCGACGTCTCGGCCGACGAACACCGCGTTCGCCAGGTGCTCCAGGGCGCAGCCGCGGCCGTTGCCGGCGGGCTCGTCGGCGCCGTCGTGTTGCGAGCGCCCGTCGGCGCGTTCGTCGTCGCCGTCGGCTCCGGGTTGTGGGGCGTGACGCGTGCCCGGGCCGCGGTCGATCGTGCGATCTCCCGGCGTGCGACCGCGATCCGGCTCGAGCTGCCGACGATCAACCAATTGCTCGCGCTCCACGTTCGGGCCGGCGCCGGTCCGATGCAGGCCGTGCAGCGCGTCGTCGCTCGCGGGCACGGCGTGGTCGTCGAGGAGCTGGCCGCGGTGCTTCAACACGCGCGTGCCGGTGGTCGGGAGTCCGAGGCGTTCCGCACTGCTGCGGCGCGGACGCCGGAGCCGACTGCGGCGCGGACGTACGAATTGTTCGCGGTCGCGGCCGAGCGCGGCGCGGATCTCGCCGAAGGCCTGCTCGCGCTCGGAGATCAGCTGCGCGAAGTGCGACGCGAAGAAGTGCGCAGGCAGGCGGTGCGGCGCCGCGCGGCGATGCTCGTCCCGACGATCGGCATCCTCGCACCCGTGATGTTGCTGTTCATCGCCGCGCCCCTGCCGACGATTGTGCTCGGTCATCACTGACGACGTTCCGGAGGTTCCGATGCTCTCGTTCCTGTACGCCCTTCTCGCCCGTATCCGCCGTGGACAGGCGGGGTTGGCGACGGCCGAACTGCTCGGCAACGCGGCGCTCGGCGTCGCCGCGCTCGTGGTGATCTGGGCGGCGCTGCGGACGCTGGGCGTCGACGTCGTCGACTGGATCCGTGCCCAGGTCATGGGATGACGCGAGCGCGGCGGGTTCGCGCGCACGAGGAACGTGGGTTCGTGACGATCCAGTACGTGCTCGCGACCGGGTTCTCACTCATTCTCCTCGTGCTGATCGCGAACCTGCTCGTCGATCTCTACGCGCGCGCGGCCGTGCGCGACGCACTCGACGAGGCGGCGCGGGCTGCAGTCCCCGTCGGGGCGTCGGCCGCGGCGTGCCGAGACCGGGCCGACGCAGTCGTCGCGGGCCTCCTTCACGGTTCGGTCGGCCGCGACGTTGCCGTGCGCTGCACGGTGACGGCGACCGAGGTCGCGGCCGACGCCGACGTGCGGCTCGCATCGTGGCTGCCGGTGTTCGTTCCCGACTGGCGATTCTCGCTGCACGCCGTCGCGCAGCGCGACGGATGAGACCGAGACGCGATCACCGCGGGTTCGTCGCCGTCGAGTTCGTGCTCGCAACCGGGTTGCTCCTGCTCCCCGTTGTGATGCTCGTGGCCGCGCTGCCGCAGTGGTCGGAGCGCCAGCACGCGGCGATCGTCGCGGCGCGCGACGCCGTGCGCGTCGCCGCGCGCGACTGGCCGGCCGACGGAGGTGCCGACGCGGTACGCGTCGCGCGCGAGACGGTCGCGCACTACGGAGTTGCGGCCGACGACGTCGGGGTCGTGGTGTCGGGCGGCGCGGCACGGGGCGACCTGGTTACCGTCACCGTGACGATTCGCATGCCCGCGATCGCGGTGCCGTTGCTCGCTCGCTCGGCATCATGGTCGTGGACGGCGCGAGAGAGCCTGCGCATCGACGACTACCGGAGCCGGTGATGTCGCGCCCGGCCACCCCGGCGCGCGACGAGCGCGGCACGATCACGCTGTGGATGCTCGGCTTGTGCGTCGCAGTGCTGTTCCTCGGTGGGCTCAGCGTCGACCTGTGGCGCGTCGTCGCAGTGCGCCGCTCGCTCGTCGCGATGGCCGACGCCGGCGCGACCGCCGGAGCCAACGGTCTCGATCCCGTCGCCTTGCGCCGCGGCGAGCTCGCACTCGACCCGACCGCGGCGCGGGCCGCCGCGGTCGGCGCGCTCGCGTCGGAGTCGGGATGGAGCGCGGTCGACGACGCGCGCATCGACGTCGCACCGCAGACGGTCACCGTCACGCTCCGCGCCCCCGTGCACTTCAGCCTCCTCGGGATCTTCGTCCGCGGCGACCCGATCGAAGTGGAGGCCGCCGCGACGGCGGGGCCACGGGTGGAAGGCTGAGCCGCGCGGACCGAGAGCGGCGAGCGCGAGACAATGGCTTCATGCCGCTCGCCGCATTCGTCCCGGTCGTCCTGATCGTCGCGATCCTCGTCGCCGGGACCCTGCTGGCCCGCCGGCGCGGCTACGGCCTGGGCGGCGCCGCCGTCGTGCGCTGCCGCGAGGGGCATCTCTTCACGACGATCTGGATCCCGGGGGCGTCGCTGAAGGCGATCCGCCTCGGCTGGGTCCGGTTCCAGCGCTGCCCGGTCGGCGAGCACTGGACGTTCGTCACGCCCGTGAAGGAATCCGACCTCACCGAAGAGGAACGGGTCGTCGCCGCGCAGTACCGCGACACGTTCATGCCCTGAACCAAGTGCACCGCGGCGCCGGCCGTACGGGGTGGGCGAGAATGGCGGGCGGAGGTGGTCGTCATGCCGTACGTGAGTGGCCGGATCGTGCACGACGCCGACGCGCACATCATGGAGACGCCGACGTGGTTGCGCGATCACGCCGATCCGCAGATCCGGGAGCGGATCACACCACTGCCGCTTGCGGGCGGCAACGAGCTGCGCCAGACCGGTGACCCCGAAGAGCAGCTGCGCGACCTCGAAGCCGCCTTCGACCGCATCCGCGCCAGGCACGCGTCGTCCGAATACCGCGCGGTCGAGGCCGAGGAGATCATGGCCCGCAAGAACTTCGCGGCGACCGGCGCGTTCGTGGCCGAGGACCGCGGCGCGCGCGCTCGAACTGCTCGGCTTCTCGAGCCAGCTCGTGTTCAACACGTTCCACAACCGGCGGCTGCGCGACTGGGAGCACCGAGCGGACCTCGACTTCGCGTACGGCGTCGCGCGCGCCCACAACCGGGGGATGGTCGAGTTCTGCGCGGCCGACCCGCGCCTGCTGCCGACCTGTTATGTGCCCCTCGCCGACTTCGAGCGCGCCGAGCGCGATGGCCGGGGAGGCGATCGCGATGGGCGCGGCCGCGTTGCTCGTCGCGTCGGGCTGCCCGCGCGACCACTCGCCGAGCCACGTCGCGCTCGACTCGGTGTGGGCGCAGGCGCAAGAGTCCGGCATCCCGATCGTCTTCCATGTCGGCGGCACCGGCGACCTCATCGACGCCGCGTACTTCCGCAACGGCCTCCCGATCCCACCCGACTTCCACGGCGGCGAGGAGAACTTCCGTTCCGTCGACTACATGGGTATCCCGCGGCCGCCCGAGCAGACCCTCGCGACGATGATCTTCGACGGCGTGCTCGACCGCTTCCCGAGTCTGCGCATCGGTGTGATCGAGCAGGGCGCGATCTGGGTGCCGTCGTGGACCCGTCAGATGGAAGCCGCGTTCGAGGCATTCGCGCGGCACGAGGAGCGGCTGCGCGCGCTGGAGCTGCGCCCGACCGAGTACGTGACGCGCCAGATCCGTTTCACGCCGTACCCGACCGAGGACGTCGGCTGGATCATCGCCGAGAACGGCCCGGAGATCTGCCTGTTCTCGTCCGACTACCCGCACGTCGAGGGCGGGCGCCGGCCCGTCGAGCGGTTCGAGGCGTCGCTCGACGCCGCGGGCGTCGGCGCGGAGGCCCGCCAGCGCTTCTACTGCGACAATTTCCTCGACCTGATGGGCACCGCCGGCCGCGTGCTCGAGAGGACGGCCTGATGTTGCTGAACGGCGTCAACCACGTTGCGATCGTCACCAACGACACCGACCGGCTGCACGCGTTCTACCGTGAGGTGTTCGACGCGACGATCGGTTCCGACTTCTCGCCCGAGGCCGGGGTGCGGCTGTCGTTCGTCGACATCGGCCCGTTTTCGGAGCTCAACGTCTTCGAGATCGACGGCAACTCCGAGGCCGATCGCCAGACCCCGATGTTCGAGCGCGGCCGCATCGACCACATCGGCCTGCAGGCCGAGTCGCTCGATGCGTTCCACACGATCCGCGACCGGCTGATGGCGCGGGGTGCGAACGACGGCTTCGTCACCGACTTCGGGCCGGTGCTCAGCCTGTTCTTCATCGGTCCCGACGGCTTGGAGGGCGAAGTGCTCGTTGGAGAATCCGAACGCGCAGCCCGGCGTCTTCCACCCGCCGGGGACCCCCGCGCCGGGCTACGAGCGGGTGGGTGACGCGTGATCGCCGCGTTCTCGATCACCCCGCTCGGCGTCGGCGACGGCGTCAGTGAGCAAGTGGCCGCCGCGGTTCGGATCGTGCGCGAGAGCGGGCTCGCCAACGAGACGAACGCGATGTTCACGAATGTCGAGGGCGAGTGGGACGAGGTGATGGCGCTCGTCCGCGACTGCGTGATGAAGGTCGCTGAGGTCGCACCGCGCGTGAGCGTCGTGGTCAAGCTCGACTACCGCCCGGGCACCACCGACGCCCTGCACCACAAGGTCGAAGCCATCGAGGCCCACCTGCGCGACGCCTGAGTGGTGCGGCAGTCTCACGGTGACGCCGCACCGCCCGGGGCTGGGGTCGGTCGGCAACGGGTTGCTACCCGTATGCCAAGTACTTGCCCGCGACGTCGGGAACCTGCAACTCGAATCGCCGGCGGAGATCGGTGCGCTCGATCATCGCAACTTGTTGCTCGAATTGCTCATTCGTCACGATGACCGGGTCTTTGAGACTCCACTCCTCGTCGAACCACCTCAGCAGCGAGTCCAACAGGGCGTGGTCGAGTTCTTCGCGCAACCTCGACTTCCTCACCCAGAAGAAGACCGTGGCGTCGCATTCTGACCACTGATCGGCACCACTGGTGGTGACCGTCGCACCTGCGAACATCGTTGCGTCGGGCGGCAGTACGTAGACACACCCGAGGCACTCGGTCTGATCGAGGTTCATCATCGTGTAGGTGAAGGCGTCACCGTCGGCGTGTTGCCGTTCGTGCTTCAGGAGATCCTCTCTATTGGCTTCGACGGTGAAGTCGTCGGCGGGCCACGTCGACTGTTCCCACTTGCGCAGGAACTCCCTGCTCTCCATCACTGCGTCGTAGTCGAGCTCAGCATCGGAAGCCAGCAACGGTCGGAGCACGAACTGCCCGGTCTTCCAACCCGCGGGAGCCTTGATCTCGAGCTTGCCGAGCACGAACGCATCGTACGCGACCGTCCGGAGAGCACGGTGGGTATCCCGCCTCGCAGCGAGCGCGACCATGAGAACCGTGAGCCACAAGAACCGGCTTTACTCCCATCCCGCGTGCGGAGCGGCGAGCGTCCGCGAGGCGGGTATCCCGCCTCGCAGCGAGCGCGACCATGAGAACCGCTACGGGAACGTGACGTACTCGTCGATCATGAGGAGGCCGAGCTCGGGGGTGCGGTCGACGTCGCCCTCGATTCGGCCGCGCGCGCGGAGGTCGTCGACGAGGCGGTCGACGACGCGATCGAGGGTGAGGTCGTCGGCGTGGGTGCGCCAGGCGTCGCGCTCGGCGTCGTCGCGAAAGCAGTAGGCCTTCCACGACACCGAGAAGCGCAGGTCGTCCCATCCGTAGCGCGCGACGGGCTCGTCGGCGGGTACGTCGGGCCGGCTTACGATCCAGTCGTGCGCGGCGCCGGCCGGCTCGAGCACCATGCCGGGCCGCAGCGGCGGGAGGTCGGCTTCGGCGACCGTGGCGATGCGGTCGACGCCGTGGAACACGGTGTCGGTGTCGAGCACCATCGCGGTGTTGAAGCGGCACGGGTGTGTGGCGGGCGGCGCGGCCGCGCCGTCGGGCCAGTAGGCGAGCGCACCGCCGTCGCAGTCGTGGAACCACGCGATGCCGGTCGCGATGGGCATGCGCCACTCGTCGAAGAGGCCGGAGTGGTGCATCACCACGAGCAGCCACTGCGGCACGACCTTGCGGTTGCAGCCGCGGAACTCGGGGACGTCGGTGTGCACCGCGAGCTCTTGGCCCGGAACCATGAGGTTCGCGTACGCGATCGCAGGTTCGATCACCGGGCGGCCGTGGACCTGGCGCGCGGCGTCGAGGAACCCTTCGTGATGCAGGAACGGCTCGATGCCCTCGATGCGAGCGGTGGTGCCGTACGCGTACTCCTCGCGGAAGTAGCTGGTGCGTACCGCAAGGCTCTTCGGTGATTCGCTCATCGCAAGCCGGCCGCCGGTGCGGATGAAGTTGACGACACTGTCGTGCCGCTGCGAGAGGCCGCGGCCGATGTCGGTGTCGAGCTGCTCGAGCTCGGCATACATCCGGTAGGCGCCGAAGCGCTCGCACAGCTCCACCATCGCCGCCGCGCCCGGCGCGTCGAACAGCTCGTCGAAGACCACGACGTTCGCCACGAGTCCGGAGGCTACCGCCGCACTGCCGCGATCCCCCCGTTCTGATGGGGTGAGCGGACCGTATCGGTCCTCCCGGACCATCAGAACCTGGGCTCGGGACGGGGGCCGGGCTGCTGACATCGGCGTCAGGGATACGATGCGCCGGTTCGGAGCGCTTCGTTCGAAGGGATCGCAACCATGGGTGACGCCGTCATCGTCTCCGCCTGCCGCACGGCCATCGGCACCGCGCGCAAGGGCACGCTGATCGACGTCAGCGCGTTCGACCTCGCGAAGTACGCGGTCGCGGAGGCGCTCGCCCGCTCGGGTGTCGCGCCCCACGACGTCGACGACATCGTGCTCGGCGAGGTGTTGCAGGGCGGCGGCGACATCGCCCGGTACGCGGCGATCGAGACGGGCCTCGTCGACGTCCCCGGTGTCGCGCACAACCGTCACTGCGCCTCGGGTATGGCCGCGGTGCAGACCGCGGCGGGCAGCATCCGCGCGGGCATGGACACGGTCGTGATCGCGGGCGGCGCGGAGTCGCTCTCGACGTCGCCGAGCTCGATGAAGCGGGTGCTCGGCACCGACGAGATGAAGCCGTGGATGTCGCCGAGCCATCCGGAGACGCCACAGGCGCCCGCGTTCGACATGTCGATCACGGTCGGGTGGAACGCTGCGCAGAAGGCGGGCGTCACCCGCGAGGAGATGGACTTCTGGGCGTACGAGTCGCACATGCGGGCCGTGCGCGCGACCGACGAGGGGCGCCTCGCCGAAGAGATCTTCCCGATCGAAGTCACCCTGCGCGACGGCACCACGAAGACCTTCGAGATCGACGAGCACCCGCGCCGCGACACGACGATGGAGCGCCTCGCGAACCTGAAGCCGATGCACCCGGAGATCGAGGGCTTCAGCATCACGCCCGGCAACTCGTCGGGCCTCAACGACGGCTCCGCCGCGATGGTGATCGTCGACTCCGACTACGCGCAGGAGCACAACCTCGAGCCGCTCGCGATCATCCGCTCGTGGGCGTCAGTGGGCGTGCCGCCGGAAGACACCGGTCTCGCGCCGACCCTCGCGATCCCGAAGGCGCTGAAGCGGGCCGGCCTCGCGATCGACGACATGAAGCTGTTCGAGATCAACGAGGCCTTTGCCTCGATGTGCGTCGCGACGACGCGCATCCTCGGCATCCCGCACGAGATCACCAACGTGAGCGGCAGCGGCTGCAGCCTCGGGCACCCGGTCGCCTGCACCGGCGCCCGGATGATCGTCACCCTGGTGCACGAGCTGCGGCGCCGCGGCGGTGGCTACGGAGTCGCCAGCATGTGCGCCGGCGGCGGCATGGGCTCGGCGACGGTCGTCGAAGTCCTCAAGTGACGCACTAAACGTTCGCGCACCGCCAGGGGTTCTCCCGGAGGAAGGCGGTGAGGTGGACGGCTTCGATGCGTTCTTCGCAGGGCACTACGGCGAGGTGCTGCGCGCCGTCGCGCTCGCGATCGGCGACGCCGGGCGCGCCGAAGACCTGACGCAGGAAGCGTTCGCGCGCGCGTTCCGCAAGTGGGCGACGGTCGCGAAGCTCGAGCGGCCGGTCGCGTGGGTGTACGTGGTCGCGCTGAATGCCGAGCGCTCGCGATGGCGGCGCGAGCGGCTCGCGCCCGATGAGCGCGTCGCCCGTCGACCGCGCAGTCCCGACGTCGCGGGCGGGGTCCTGCAGGCGGTCGTCCTGCGCGACGCCCTCGACCGCCTGCCGCCGCGCCAGCGCGCCGCGATCGTGTTGCGGTACCTCGCCGATCTCACCGTTGTCGACATCGCCGCGGTGATGCGCTGCGCGGAGGGAACCGTGAAGGCGACGCTGCATCACGCATTGCGCAACCTGCGGATCGACCTCGAAGGGAGTGAGCCGTGAACGTCGAAGAGCTGCGCTCGGAGCTCGAAGCCCTCGCCGGACCGGTTCCATCGGCGACCGATGCAGCCCGCGATGCCGTCGGACGGCGGGTGCGACGCGCGCGCCGTCGTACCGGCGCGATCAGCGCAATGGCCGGCGTGGTCGTGGCCGCGCTGGTCGCGGGCGGCGTCGTCGCGACGACCCGCTCGCAACCGGGTGTGAAGGTCCGGACCACGTCGCCGCCGACGACCGTGACCCCTTCCGCGCCCGAGTGCGTGAGCGGGGTGACGACCGTTCCCTCGACGGACGTTCCCGCCGACGTCGCCGCCCTCGCCGACCACCGGCCGGTGGTCGGCGGCGGTGAGCTCTGGACCGCGCGCGACCTGATCGAGCTGCCGGCCGGCCTCACGCCCACCGGAGTGTGGGACATGAAGGTCGTGTGGTTCACGCGCCCGCTCGGCATCCCCCGCATCGACGGACGCCGGCTCGACGGCCCGGGGACCTTCCACGCCGACGCGAACGTGGCGACCTCGTCGACCGGCCGCGCGGTGACGTCGTCGTTGGTGTTCTCGGCTCCCGGTTGCTGGGAGGTCACCGCGCGCTACGACAACTCGACGATCACGTTCCGCACGCTCGTCGGCGACCCGCCCCGCCCGCTCGCGATCGGCCGGATCGCCGGGACGCTACGCATGGTCGGCGGCCCCGCGCCCGGGATCGACCGCTCCGTAGGCGGCTTCGTCGCCCTCGCCGAACGCGGCGGGATCGTCTGGAACGGCGTGACCACGGGGAGCGGCTCGTTCACGGTCGACGTGCCGGTCGGCACCTACGAGATCACCGGTTCGACGCCGAGCTTCGACGCCGGCCGCCAGTCGGCGTGCGGAGGGGCGACGGTGATCGTGGCACGCGGGCGGACGACCCGAGCCGACGTGATCTGCTCCATCGATTGACCGGCGCGTGAAAGGTCAGCCCGGGCGATCGGAGAGCGAGAGGTTGCGGAGCTCGCGCAGCGCGACCGACAGCGTCGTCACGTCGTAGGTCGCGGCCTTCTGCAGATCGGCGAGCACGGTCAGCGCGTGGGTGATGCCGGGACGCTGCGCCATCCACCGGTCGAGCGCGTCGTCGGCCGACCCGTCGGGCGCGAAGGCGAGTACCGACGTGACGAGCGCGCGCCGCTCGTTCGTGAGGTCGTCGCGCAGCGCGGAGCGCGCCAGCGCCTTCCAGCGGTCGTCACGGGGCAGGTCGTCGAGGATGCGGTCGCGCAACCAGTCGAGCTGGAGGCGGTCGCCGACCGCGCTCCACGTCGCGGCGACGTCGGCGACGGTCCGGCCGCTGCTGAGCGCGACGTCGACGATGTCGAGCGCGCCGGCGAGGGACTCGAGGCTCGCGACACGTGACGCGAGCGACTCCGGAACGCCGCGCTCCACGAGCCCGGCCCGGAACTGCTCGCGCCATGCGCGCTCGTTGCCGCGGAGGAGGTCGGAGAGGCAGCCGACGCAGGTGAGGATGCCGGTGCGCAGCTCGGTGATCGTCGCCGCGATTGCCAGCGGACGGGGTCGGTGCCGCACCAGCCAGCGGCTCGACCGCTCGACGAGCTTGCGCAGCTCGAGGTACAACTCGCTCTGGGTGTCGACGTCGACGACGCCGTCGAGCGCGTCGATCTCGTCCAAGAGGCGGTCCTCGCCGAAGATCTCGCGCGCGACCAGCCGGGCTCGAACGAGGTCGTCGGTCGTCGCGCCGGTCTCCTCCGCGAGCCGGAACGCGAAGGTGGTGCCGGCGCGGTTCACCATTCCGTTCACGAGCCGCATGGCGATGATCTCGCGGCGGAGCGGATGGCGCTCCATGTCGGCCGCGTAGCGATCGTGGAGCGGCGCGGGGAAGTAGTGCGCGAGCTCCGCCTGCACATCGGGATCGTCGAGGAGCTCCGAGTCGCGCAGGTCTTCCTGGAGAATGATCTTCGAGTACGCGAGCGTCACTGCGAGCTCGGGACCGGCGAGGCCGCGGCCCGACGCGGCGCGCAGCTCGATCGTGTCGGTGTGGGGGAGGAACTCGAGGTCGCGGTCGAGGCCGCGCATCTCGAGCGCGTCGATGAGGCGCGCGTGCACCCCGGCCATCCTCGGGGCTTGGAAGCGCGCGATCGTGAGCGTGCGGTTCTGGTCCTCGTTGTCGCGCAGCACGTGCGCGGCGACTTCGCCGGTCATCTCGGCGAGCAGTGCATTGCGTGCGTCGATGGAGAGTCGTCCGGCGCGCACCACGGCGTCGAGGAGGATCTTGATGTTGACTTCGTGATCGGAGGTGTCGACGCCGGCGGAGTTGTCGATCGCGTCCGTGTTGATGCACCCGCCGTTCTGTGCGAACTCGATGCGCGCGCGTTGTGTGAATCCGAGGTTCCCGCCCTCGCCGACGACCTTGGCCCGTAGCTCGGTGGCGTCGATCCGCAGGCCGTCGTTGGCCTTGTCCCCGACCTCGGCGTTGGTCTCGGTGCTCGCCTTCACGTACGTGCCGATGCCGCCGTTCCAGAGCAGGTCGACCGGCGCGCGCAGGATCGCGGAGATCAGCTGCGCGGGTGTCAGCGCCGTCGCGGTGATCCCGAGGCGCGCCTGTACCGGCGACGAGATCGGGATGGCCTTGAGCGTGCGCGGGTACACGCCCCCGCCCTCCGACAGCTGCGTGCGGTCGTAGTCGTCCCACGACGAGCGCGGGAGCGCGAAGAGCCGGGCCCGTTCGTCGTAGCTGCGCTCGGCGTCGGGGTCGGGATCGAGGAACACGTGACGGTGGTCGAACGCGGCGACGAGGCGGAGGTGTCGCGAGAGCAGCATGCCGTTGCCGAACACGTCGCCCGACATGTCGCCGATGCCGGCGGCGGTGATCTCCGCGGTCGCGACGTCGACGCCGAGCGAGAGGAAATGCGCCTTCACCGACTCCCACGCGCCGCGCGCGGTGATCCCCATCTCCTTGTGGTCGTAGCCCGCGGAGCCGCCCGACGCGAACGCGTCGCCGAGCCAGAAGTCCCGGGCGAGCGAGAGCGCGTTCGCGGTGTCGGAGAACGACGCGGTGCCCTTGTCGGCCGCGACGACGAGGTAAGGATCGTCGCCGTCGTAACGCACGATGCCCTCCGGCGGCACCGGGCGCCCGTCGACGAGGTTGTCGGTGAGGTCGAGTAGCGCGTCGATGAAGACCTGGTAGCAGGCGACGACCTCGGCGCGCAGCGCGTCGCGATCGGCGGGCGGGAGCTTCACGACGAAGCCGCCCTTCGCGCCAACGGGCACGATGACGGCGTTCTTCACGGTCTGCGCCTTCATCAGCCCGAGGATCTCGGTGCGGAAGTCTTCGCGGCGGTCCGACCAGCGGATGCCGCCGCGCGCCACGGGGCCCGAGCGCAGGTGCACACCCTCGACGCGCGGTGAGGAGACGAAGATCTCGAACATCGGGCGGGGTTTGGGCAGGTCGGGGACCTCGCGGGGATCGAGCTTGAAGGCGAGCGTGAGGTGTTCGGCGTCTTCGTCGGATCCCGAGAAGGCGTTCGTGCGGTGCGTGGCGACGATCAGCCGCAGCAACGCGCGCAGGATGCGGTCTTCGTCGAGGCTCGCGACCGCGTCGAGCTGGGCCGTGAGCTGCGCGATCTGTTGCTCCTGCGCCGCGGCGGGCACGCGCCGGCGCGGATGGAAGCGGTCGTGGAAGAGCGCGACGAGCCCGCGTGCGATGTCGGGGTGCGCGATGGCGGCCGCCGCGATGTAGTCCTGGCTGAACGGGGTGCCGATCTGGCGCAGGTAGTGGCTGTACGCGTGGAGCAGCGCGACCTCGCGCCACGTGAGACCGGCGGCGAGCACGAGTCCGTTGAACGCGTCGTTCTCGGCCCGGCCGCGGGCCGTAGCGACGAAGGCGTCCTGGAACGCGTCGCCGAACCCTGCCAGATCGAGCCCGGTGTCCGGAGGGGGCTGCAGGACGAACCGTTCGATCCAGGCCGCGCTGCGAGCGCGCGGCGCGACGTCGTACGGATGCTCCTCCACGACCTGGACGCCCATGTTCTGGAGCAAGGGCATCACGTCGGACAGCACCATGGGCTCACCACCGCCGACGAGCGTGAGCACGAAGGTGTGGTCGCTCCGCGTCAGGGTGGTCGCGAAGTCGCGGCCGCCGGGCAGTTGTTCGAGCAGCGCGATGTCGTCGACGGCGCCGACGGGCGCGGTCTCGTCGGTGTACGCGGGAGGGAAGGCGTCGCCGTAGGTGCGGTGCAGGGAGGCGCCGCGCGCGTCGCCGTACGCAGTGACGAGCGCTTCGCAAAGGTCGTCGGACCAGGAGCGCGTGGCCGCGGCGATCTCGGCCTCGAGCTTCTCGACGTCGATGTCGCTCGCGAAGCCCGGGACCGTGCGCAGGATGAGGTGCACGCGCGCGAGAACCGACTCGGTCACGAGCACCTGGTACTCGTCGCCCGTCGCTCGGAACGCGCGGTGCAGGATCTCCGTGGTCTTCAGCCGCAGCGCGGTCGTGTACCGGTCGCGGGGGAGATAGACGAGGCACGACACGAAGCGGCCGTACGGGTCATGGCGGACGAAGAGCGCGACCCGCCGCCGTTCCTGCAGCTCGAGGATCCCGATGGCGGTGTCGTAGAGATCGTCGACCGGGGTCTGGAACAGCTCGTCGCGCGGGTAGCTCTCGAGGATCGCGAGCAGGTCGCGCTCGTTGTGGCTGCGGGGGGCGAAGCCGGCACGGGCGATGATCGCGTCGACCTTCTCGCGCAGGAGCGGGATGTGGCGCGGGCTCGAGTGGTACGCCTCTGACGTGTAGAGACCGACGAAGCGCCACTCGCCGCAGACGGCGCCGTTCGCGTCGAACCGCTTGATCGCGACGTAGTCGAGATACGCGGATCGGTGGACCGTCGAGCGCGCGTTGCCCTTCGTGAGGATGAGCAGGTGCTTGTCGCTCGCGCGGCGTCGCAGTTCGGGTGGCAACCGCGCCGCGGCCGGCCCTCCCGCGGCGTCGACGCGCTCGCGCAGGATGCCGAGCCCGCTGCCCGCGACCGCGGTCAACACGTCGGACCCCTCCGCCTCGCGCACCGTGTACTCGCAGAAGCCGGTGAGCGTGAAGTGATCGTCGGCCATCCAGCGCAACAGGGCGATGGCTTGCTCGCGTTCGGCCGGGTCGACGGGCGGTGCTTCGCGCTCGAGCGTGTCGGCCACGGTCTCGAGCTTGCGCAGCAAGTCCGACCAGTCGGTCGTCGCGGCGCGGACGTCGCCGAGCACGTGCTCGATGTCGCTGCGCAGGGACTCCAGCTCTCCGGCATCGGTCGTGCGCTCGACCTCAACGTGCAGGAACGACTCCGCGATCTCCTGCGTGCCCTCGGCGAGCGGCGTCGAGCCGTCGGCGAGCCCGAGGAGCGCGCCGTCCTCGTCGCGGACGACGCGCACGATCGGGTGCACGATGAGCTGGATCGGGAGGTCGTGCCGCTCGAGCTCCATCGCCACCGAGTCGACGAGGAACGGCATGTCGTCGACGACGATCTCGACGACGGTGTGCTGCGACTGCCAGCCGTCGGTGCCGGCGGCCGGATTCGAGATCCGCACGATCGCGGTACCGACTGCTCGCCGGACCGCGAGGCGCCAGTGGCCGCGTGCCGCGCCGGTGAGATCCTCGACCCGGCGCGCTTCGAGATCGTCGATGGAGACCTCGGCGTAGTACCGGCGGATGAACGCCGCGATCCCGGGCACTTCGCCGGCCGGCACGAGCGCGGTCGCGAGCCCACCCATCCGGTCGAGCAGATCGGCGCGAGCGGCATCGAGCGTCGCCGACATCGGTCGGAGGGTAGCGCCACCCGGGTCGGAGGGCGCGTACGAACCAAGGTGGGCCACGAGCCTGGTTATCGGCGCGGCGACGGCGGAAGCGGAGGACGAATCTCGCGACTGCGTAGGCTCGCCCGCCGTGGACCTCGCTTCCGCCGATCCCGCCGAAGGCCTGGCGCTCGCACTCGAGCTGGCCGAGATCGCCGACGCGATCACGATGGATCGCTTCCGCGCCGACGACCTCGTCGTCGAGACCAAACCCGACCTCACACCGGTGAGTGAGGCCGATCATGCCGTCGAGCGCGCCCTGCGCGATCACCTCGGCGCGCGGGTGCCCCATCACGGTGTGCTCGGAGAGGAGTTCGGGCACGAGGTCGTCGAGGGCGATTTCCGCTGGATCATCGATCCCATCGACGGCACGAAGAGCTACGTGCGCGGCGTCCCGGTCTGGGCGACGCTCATCGCGCTGGAGCATCGCGACGTCCCCATCGTCGGGTTGGTCTCGGCGCCTGCGCTCGGCACGCGATGGTGGGCGGCGCGGGGGATGGGCGCGTTCCGCGACGGCGTCCGGATCTGCGTGTCGGGTGTTCACGAGCTCCGTGACGCGCACATCTCGTTCGCGTGGGACACGAAGACGCGCTTCGACGCCGACGGCATCGGCGACCGCATGCTCGCCCTCGCGCACCAGTGCTGGCGCATGCGGGGCCTCGGCGACTTCTGGCAGCACGTGCTCGTCGCGGAAGGTGCGCTCGACATCTCGATCGACCCGATCGTCAACCACTGGGACGTCGCCGCGCTCATGCCGATCATCGAGGAAGCCGGCGGCCGCTGGAGCGCGATCGAGGGCGATCGGCCGCAACCGCCCGACAGCTTCGTGTGCACGAACGGACGGCTGCACGACACGGTGGTCGCCCGGCTCGCACCGTCGGCGGCCCCGCCGGCCGCGCCGTAGGCTGCCGCACCCATGACGACTCCAGTGACGGTCGGGATCGACATCGGCACGTCGTCGGTGAAGGCCGTCGCGGCCGACGCCGACGGCACCGTCGTCGCTTCCGCGCGCGTGCCGCATTCCTTCTCGGTTCCCGCGCCCCTGCAGTTCGAGCACGACGCGCGCGTTGCCTGGTTCGACGGGCCGCGCGCGGCGCTCGATGCACTCGGTCCCGTCGACGCGCGCGCGGTGTCGGTCGCCGCAATGGTTCCGTCGCTGACGGCGGTGGGCGCCGACGGGCTGCCGTGCGCGCCCGGACTCCTGTACGGCGACGAGCGCGGCTCCGGAGGTACGGGGAATCCCGTCGAGAGCGGCGAGTTCGCCCGCTTCCTCTCCTGGTTGGCGGCCGAGTATCCCGGCGCGCGCGGCTACTGGCCCGCGCAGGGCGTCGCCAACTTCGCGCTGTGCGGCGAGGGCGTGCTCAGCCAGACCGCCGCGATGCTCGCGTTCCCGCTCTACAACTTCGTCGGCTGGGACGAGGAGGCGCTCGCGAAGACGGGCGCCCGGCCCGACCAGTTGCCCGCGATCACACCGACCGGCGCGGCGGCGGGCGAGGTGCAGGGGCGGCCGGGGTGCGTGCTCGAAGGCGGCACCATCGACGCGCTCGGGGAGCAGATCGTCGCCGGCGCCGACAACGACGGCGACGTCCTCGTGATCTGCGGCACGACGCTGATCATCTGGTGCGTCACGCCCGAGTTCGCCTCGGTTCCCGGCTACTTCCCGATGCCGCACTCGACGCCGGGCAAGTTCCTCGTGGGCGGGCCGAGCAACGCGGGCGGACTCTTCCTCGACTGGGCCCGCCGCCTCGTGCGCGATTCCGAGCCGGCCACCGACCCCGCGCGTGCCGGTCTGGGTGCCGTACCCGCGCGGCGAGCGCACGCCGTTGAACGACGCGAGCCGCCGCGCCCAACTCCTCGACCTCGACCTCACGCACGGCCCCGCGCAGGTGCGGCGGGCCGCGTTCGAGGCCGCGGGCTTCGTCGCGCGCCGCATGATCGAGGCGTCGCCGACTCCGCCGCGCCGCATCGTCGCGACCGGCGGCGGCGTGCGCGTCACGGAGTGGATTCAGTGTCTCGCGGACTGCACCGGACTGCCGGTCGACGTCGTCGCAGTGCCCGAGGGCGGCGCGCTCGGCGCCGCGTTCCTGGCCCGCATGGCCGCCGGCCTGGAGACGGCCGTCGCCGACGCGTCACGCTGGGCCCGGCGCGACCACACCGTCGATCCCGATCCCGCCTGGCTCGGCCCCGTCGCCGAGCGCTATCACCGCTTCCTCGAAGTGGCGTCCTGACCGGGCGGCCGCGACACGTTCCCGCCCGCACGGGCGAGAGAATGTAGGTTCGGTCTCATGCTCGAGATCAAGATCGATCGAGACGTGTGCATGGGGTCGGGGAACTGCTCGTTCTGGGCACCCGGGGTGTTCGACCTCGACGACGACGGCATCGCCGTCGTGCTCGATCCGAACGGCGCACCGGAGGACAAGATCATCCTCGCCGCGCAGGGCTGCCCGACGCAGGCGATCGCGATCCTGCGCGACGGCGAGAAGATCGTCTGACGCGCGTCGCGCCGTGACCGCTCCCGCGCCGACGCCCGTCGTGCTCGTGCACGGTGGCGGTCAGGGCGCGTGGGTGTGGGAACCGATGCAGGCGGAGCTGCGCGCGCCGTCGATCGCGGTCGACCTCCCGCCGCGGTCGGTGCGCGGGGTGCAGCGGCCGGCATCGATCCCGCCCGAGCTGTTCGAGCTGACCGTCGCCGACTTCGCGGCGGCGGTGCTCGCAGCCGCGGATCGCGCCGGCTACGGGCGCTTCGTGCTCGCCGGTCACTCGCTCGGCGGACTCACGATCGCCGAGGTCGCGCGCGCGTCGCCCGCGCGCGTCGCCCATCTCGTCTTCGTCTCGGCCGCGGTCCCACCGGAAGGTGGTTCCGTGATCGACACCCTTCCCGACGAGTTGCGCGAGTACGCGCGCACCAGCATCGAGGAATCGCTGGCCACACGCACGACGGGCTCCATGCCGGAGGCGATGCAGCGGCAGATGTTCTGCACCGACCTCGACGACGCCCAGGCCCGCTTCCTTCTCGATCGCTGCGGGCTCGAAGCGGTGGCGGTGGTGCTCGAGCCCGTCACCCGCCGCGGCATCCCGCGCGACGTGGCGAAGACCTTCGTCCGCCTCGCGCGCGACGCGTCGCTTCCGCCCGCCACGCAGGACGCGCTCGTCGCGAACCTGCGCGAATCGCCCGGCGGCCCGGTGACGGTGGTCGAGATCGACGCCGGGCACCAGGTGATGCTCAGCCGTCCCGCCGAGCTGGCCGCATTGATCGACCGCATCGCCGCCGCCCCGCGGCCGCCGGTGGTCGCTTCGGGCTGACCGGCTCCGGCCCGGCCCCTCGAGCTGACGGCGCCGTCAGGTTCGTGGGACGATCGAGGGTCCCGGCGCGCGCCACCGCCCCGGGACCACCGAACGGGGAAGGACCGCATGCCGATCGGGATCACGGCCGAGCACGAGGAGCTGCACGAGGTCGTCCGCCGGTTCGCGGAATCGCACGCGCCCGCGGTGCGGGCGGCGGCGGAGGCAGACCACGACGCACGCCCCGGCTTCTGGGACGCGCTCGCGGAGCTGGGCTGGCTGGGGCTGCACGTTCCCGAGGCGAGCGGCGGGTCGGGGTACGGCGCGGTCGAGCTCGCGGTCGTGCTCGAGGCGTTCGGCGTCGCGTGCCTGCCGGGGCCGTACCTGCCGACGGTGCTCGCCGCCGCGCTGCTCGCCGACGCCGCCGCAGGCGCGACAGCGAAGGCGTGGCTGCCGCAGCTCTCGTCGGGTGCCACGGTCGCGACCGTCGCGCTCGAGGGGCACGTTGCGCGGTGAGGCCGTTGCCGACGGGCTGCGTGTGCACGGTTCGCTGGAGCCGGTGGTGTCGGGCGCCGTCGCCGACATCGCGCTCGTCGCGGTCGAGCGCGGTTCCGCGAACGCGTGCTGGTGCGTACTCGACCTCGCCGACCCTGCCGTCACGGTCGTCGAGCTCGAGAGCGTCGACCTCACCCGCCGCGTGGCGCGGATCGACGTCGACGGTGCGGTCGTCGCGGTCGACGACGCGCTCGCCGCCCTCACACGCGAGCGCGTCGAGGACGTCGCCGTTGTACTTGCCGCGGCGGAGGCGATCGGTGTCGCGCAGTGGTGCGTCGACACCGCGAGCGAGTACGCGAAGGATCGTCGGCAGTTCGGGCGCCCGATCGGCCAGTTCCAGGCCGTGAAGCACCGCTGCGCCGACATGCTCGCCCGCACCGAGCTGGCGCGCGCCGCGGTGTGGGACGCGGCCCGCGCGATCGACGAAGCGGGCAACGGCGCGCCCCTCGCGATCGCGGGCGCAGCCGCGCTCGCACTCGACGCTGCGTTCGCGAACGCCAAGGACTGTGTTCAGACGCTCGGTGGAATCGGCTTCACCTGGGAGCACGACGCGCATCTCTACCTCCGGCGCGCGATCACGCTGCACCAGCTCGTCGCGACACCCACCCACTGGCGGGTCCGCGCCGCGAAGCTCGCCCACGAAGGTGAACGCCGGCGGCTCGCCGTCGAGGTCGGTGCCGACGCCGATCGCCTGCGCACCGAGCTCCGTGCGTTCCTCCGTGCGGTCGCGGCGCTCGACCCGCTCGCGCAGCGGGCCCGGCTCGCGGAGGAGGGCTACCTCACGCCCTCGTGGCCGCGCCCGTGGGGTCGCGACGCGTCGGCGCTCGAGCTGCTGGTGATCGAGGAGGAGTTCCGCGCCGCGAAGATCATCCGGCCGTCGATCATGGTCGGCGCGTGGGCGTTGCCGAACCTCATCGTGTACGGCACGCCGCAGCAGCAGGACCGCTGGATCGCGCCAACGCTGCGGGGCGAGATCACGTGGTGCCAGCTCTTCAGCGAGCCCGGCGCGGGTTCCGACCTCGCCGGTTTGAGCACGCGGGCGACGCGCGTCGACGGCGGCTGGCTCGTCAACGGTCAGAAGGTCTGGACGTCGATGGCAAAGGAAGCCCAGTGGGGCATCCTCCTTGCGCGCACCGATCCCGACCGACCGAAGCACGACGGCATCTCCTGCTTCATGCTCGACATGGCGACGCCGGGCATCGACATCCGGCCGCTGCGTGAGCTCACCGGCCACGCGATGTTCAACGAGGTGTTCTTCGACGACGTGTTCGTTCCCGACGACTGCCTCGTCGGTCAGGAGAACGACGGCTGGCGCTGCGCGCGCACCACGCTCGCCAACGAGCGCGTCTACATGGGGTCGAGCAACACGATCGGCAGCGGTGTCATCGGCGTGCTGCGTGAGATCGAGGCCAACGGGCTGCTCGGCGACACCGCGGCGCTCGAAGCCGCGGGCGACCTCGTCGCGCACGGCCACGCGCTCGCGTTGCTCGGGTACCGGCTGACGCTCGCCGCGCTGCGGGGCGCGGACCCGTCGGGGTCGGAGGCTGCGGTGCGCAAGCTCCTCGGTGTCCTCCACGACCAACGGGTGCAGGAGCTCGGCATGGAGGTGCGCGGCGCGGCGTCGCTCACCACCGGCGCCGACGCGACTTCGTGGGTCCAAGCCTTCCTCTTCAACCGTTGCCTCACGATTGCAGGCGGTACCACCGACATCCAGAAGAACGTCATCGCCGAACGCCTCCTCGGCCTCCCGCGTGATGCGTGACGAGCTTGACGCACGTGTCAGGGAACGGATAGCAAACGCGCACGCAGGCACGCCGAGCGAGAAGGACGACGGGTTGGGCGAGCAGAAGGTCTTCTTCGAGGATGTGGCCGAGGGCGACGCCGGCCCGGTCCTCGCGCACGAGCTGACGCGCACGGATCTGGTGATGTACGCGGGCGCGTCCGGCGACTTCAACCCGATGCACACCGACGAGGTGGCGGCGCAGGCGGCGGGGCTGCCGAGCGTGTTCGGGCACGGCATGTTCACCGCGGGCCTGCTCGGCACCGCGCTCACGAACTACGTCGGCGTCGGCAACCTCCGCTCCTACAAGGTGCGCTTCACGAAGCAGACCTGGCCGGGCGAGACCCTCACCACGAAGGTCGAGATCGCGGCGAAGCGACCCACCACGCACGAGGTCGTGCTCGCGTGCGAGGTCGTCAACCAAGACGGCGAGGCCAAGATCCAGGGCGAGGCCGTGGCCGCGCTCCCGACGCGGGGATGACGATGCGCTTCGATCTGCCCAGTCCCGACCTCGAGACCCAACCGTTCTGGGACGCCGCGAAGGACGGGCGATTCCTCGTGCGGCGCTGCGGCGCATGCGGCGCGTTCCACTTCTACCCCCGACCGTTCTGCCCGAAGTGCTGGAGCAACGACGTCGAGTGGGTCGAGGCGAGCGGGAAGGCGACGCTGTACACGTACTCCGTGATCCCGACGAACGACCTGCCGCCCTTCAACGAGCGGGTGCCGTACGTCGCCGCGGTCGTCACCCTCGAGGAGGGGCCGCGGGTGATGACGAACATCGTCGAGTGCGCGTTCGAAGACCTCCGTGTCGACCTGCCGCTCGTCGTCGCCTACCAGGCGATCTCCGACGACTTCACCATCCCGGTGTTCAAGCCGGCGGCGGTGTGACGCGTGGCTAGTGTCGGTACGACCGACGCGCGCGACACCGTCAGCCGGGGAGAAGCCATGGCTCAGAGCGACTGGAACTTCCCGTTCGAGGGACCGCTGCACGAGGTGTTCCCTGCGCTCCACGCGGCCCAGAACGCCTGGATGTCGCAGATCGACTCGCTGCACGCCCCCGACCGCAAGACTCACGAGCTGATCCGCATGGCCGTCACGGTCACGTTGCGCAATCACGAGGGCGTGCGGCGCCACGCGATGCTCGCGCGGGAGGTCGGCGCGTCGTGGGAGGACATCCTCGGCGCGCTGATGCTCACGACCCCGGGGTACGGCCTGGTCCCTGCGATCCAGGCGATCCCGCACGCGCGCGCCGGCTTCGAGGCCGCACGTCAGTCCGAAGCCGAGTGAGGGAGCCGTGCCGGTGACCGACGTGCCGTTCCGCATCCTGCCGCGGCTCACCGACAACAACCGGTTCTTCTGGCAGGGCGGCGAGCGCGGTGAGCTCGTCTTCCTTCGCTGCCAGGAGTGCGGCTTCTTCATCCACCCGCCGCTGCCGATGTGCCCGATCTGTCACTCGAAGCGGCTCGTGCCCGAGGCGGTCTCCGGGAAGGCGACCGTCGCGACGTACTCGGTCAACTACCAGGCGTGGATGCCCGGGCCGGAGCTGCCCTACGTCGTGGCGATCGTCGAGATCGTGGAGCAGCCGAGCGTGCGGCTCACCACGAACCTGGTCGGCGTCGAGCCCGACGCGGTCGAGATCGGGATGCCGGTGCGCGTCACGTTCGAGCACCACCCCGACCCCGACGGCGACGTCTGGATCCCGCTGTTCGAACCCGACGAGGTCGAGGGCGCATGAGCTTCGATGCCAACGAGATCATCGAGCGGCGCGCGTGCATCAGCGGCGTCGGCCAGTCGGCGGTCGGGCGGCGCCTCGGCGTCGACCCGATGGGGCTCACGCTCGACGCCTGCCTCGCGGCGATCGACGACGCGGGCCTGACGGTCGCCGACATCGACGGCATCTCCACCTATCCGGGTGCGATGGGGACACCGGCCGGCTTCAGCGCCGCCGGTGCCTACGACGTGATGGACGCGCTGCGGATCAACTGCGGTTGGTACAACGGCGGGCTCGAGACCTCGGGTCAGCTCGGCTCGGTGATCAACGCCTGCCTCGCGGTCGCGTCGGGGCTCGCAACCCACGTGCTGTGCTTCCGCAGCGTGTTCGAGGGCAGCGCGCAAGGGGAGAAGGGCCGCTCCGCGGTGATGCCGGGCGGTGGCGGGGGCGGGAGCTTCAAGGCGAGCGGGTTCATGGAGTGGAACCTCGTGTTCTCCGCGCCGTCGGCCGCGATCTGGATCGCGATGTTCGCCCAGCGCCACTTCCACCAGTACGGCACGACACGCGAGCAGCTGGCGTGGATCGCACTCAACGCCCGCAAGAACGCGGCGCTGAACCCGAAGGCGATCTACACCGACCCGATGTCGCTCGACGACTACCTCGCGGCGCGGATGATCTCGACGCCGTTCTGCCTCTACGACTGCGACGTCCCCTGCGACGGCGGGACCGCGGTCATCGTGTCGCGCATCGACCGCGCGAAGGATCTGCGCAAGCCGCCGCTGCGGGTCGAGGCGGTGGGTGCTGCGATCCACGGCCGTCCGTCGTGGGACCAGTTCGACGATCTCTCCACGATGGCGAACCGCGACGCGGCCGCGCAGCTCTGGACCCGCACCGATCTGAAGCCGAGCGACGTGCAGATCCTCGAGGCGTACGACGGCTTCTCGTTCATCACGATGTCGTGGATCGAAGCACTCGGGTTCTGCAAGGTGGGGGAGGGCGGGCCGTTCATCGAGGGCGGTGCGCGCATCGCGCGCGATGGCGAGCTCCCGCTCAACACGAACGGCGGGCAGCTCTCCGCGGGCCGCCTGCACGGGTACGGCTTCCTCCACGAGTGCGCCACCCAGATGTGGGGTGAGGGCGGTGATCGCCAGGTGGCACGCGTGCCGGAGATCGGGATCGCGGCCGCCGGCGGTGGCAACACCTGCGGCTGCCTGCTCCTCGTCAAGGACTCGTAGCGCCCGGCGACCGCGGGTGCTGACCAGGCGGTTCCGCGGAGCCACCTTCGGCCGCGGGCGGCGCGGGGCGGTCGACCAACGGCCGGCCGTTCAGGCTCCGGAGTGCGAGCACCGCGAGGTCGAGATCGAGCGGTTCACCGGCCCACGTCGGTTGGATCGTGCGGTCGTCGATCTCGATCCCGCGCCGGTGATGTTCCGCGGCGATGGCGTCGGCGTGCGATCGGCCGTCGTGATCTCGCTCGTGCTCGGCGACCACCCGGCCGTCGGGGCCGGTGAATCGCATGTGCCCCTCGGGGTTGCCCTCGATCCGCCAGCCGCCCTCGTGCACCGCGCGGTGATGGCGCCAGCACAGCAGGGCGAGGTTCCCTCGGTCGGTGCGACCGCGACGGGTCCAGAACCGAAGGTGATGTGCCTGCAGCCCTCGTCGCGAGTCGCAACCGGGCCATCGGCAGCACCCGCGGTCGCGTTGCGTCAGCGCTCGGCGCAGCGCGCGCGGGATCTTGCGGCTGCGCCGGCCGATGTCGAGGATGCGGCCGTCGTGCTCGACGGCGAGCTGGACCCGGCAGTCGCACGCGAGCCGCTGGAGCGTCTCGTGCGCGAAGCCGACACCGTTCCCCGAGCGGCTGCGCCCGGGCTCCCCGTCGCTCAGGGTGCCGAGATCGGCGTGGACGAGGAGGTCGCACACCGGGCCGTCAGATCGGGGGCGGTCGGTCCGAGATTCGGCGACGATGACGTCGACGAGTGCATCGTGCCTCCGCTGCGCAAGCGAATCGTGCTCCTCGCCGGTGGTCGGCGGCGCGGTGTCGAGGCGAACGTCGACCTCCTGGAGCATGCGCGCTGCGAGCTCGGGCGTCGCGCGGATCCGGATCTCGACGGTTCCGTCGGTGAGCGTCTCGAACCACAAGCCGCGTGCGGCGAGTTGCACCGCCGCGATCTCGGTGTCGCACAGCCGGCGCACCTGTTCGTAGCCGGCGACCACCCGCTCGAGATGGGCCGCGGTTCCGCAGCGCGCCAACTCGACCAACTCCGCGTCGCTCTCCGGTGTCGCGACACGTGTCAGGGCGCGGACCTTCGAGTACGAGATCGTGCCGCGCGCGAACGCGCCGGTGATCGCCGGCAGCGACTCGAGGGCCCGCGCGACGCGTACCTGCTCGCGGGCCGCGCGGCGTCCGACACCGCACTTCCAGGCGAGCCAGTGGGCCATCGACCGGCACTCCCACTGCCTCCACGCTTCGCGGCCGTCGAGCTCGGCGACCAGACCGAGGAAGCGGCACATCGCGGCCGCGAGGTGGGCGGCCAGCGTGCACGCCTCGGCTTCGAGTCGTTCCGTGGGCATCGAGGCGAGCGGCGATCTGCGCGCCGCGTCTCGATGCTGCGCAACCGCGTCTTCAACAGCCACCATCGTGCGACCTCCGTGTCGTCGTGGGGGGGCGCACGATACGGAAGGGGTGTGACAGCCATCTCCGTACACGCCGCGGAAGCTGAGAAAGCGGTTCCGCGGAGCCACGGCGGCGGGTGCACGCGTGCATCGAGCACACTGGTGAGGTGGACGTTCCGGCGCGGCGCGCGATCTACGTGGTGGTCTCGGGACCTCCCGGTTCGGGCAAGACGACCCTCGCAACCGCGCTCGCACGCTCGCTCGAGCTTCCGCTTTTCACGAAGGACACGGTGAAAGAGGCGCTGCTCGATTCGGTGGGGGCGTCGGATGTCGAGTCGTCGCGGCGGCTCGGCGGCGCCGCGATCGCCGTGCTGCTCGCGATGGCGGCGCAGAACGGCCGCGGCGTGGTCGAGAGCACGTGGCAGGCGAGGTTCGCGACCACGGAGCTCCGCGCGTTGCCGGCGCCCGTCGTCGAAGTGTTCTGCGCCTGCGACCCGCAGCTCGCGCGGGCTCGGTACGCGCAGCGCGCGCCGCACCGGCATCCCGGCCACTACGACGCACTCCACGCCGAGCAGACCGACGAGTTCTGGACGGGTGAGCGCGCGCAACCGGTCGCGGGAGGCTGGCCGGTGCTGCGGGTCGACACCGCCCGGCCGGTCGACGTGGTCGATCTCGCGCGTCGCATCGACGCTGACGTGGTCGGCGGCTGACGCGCGCTCAGCCCTCCGGCACGTAGTGGCGGGTGCCGTCGATGGGATCGAGCCACACCCGCATGAGGCGGCCCGACGACGGGTCGCGGAACACCTCGTCGGTGCGCTGCCACGACTCCGATGGAACCGCACTCTCGCCGTGGCGCTTCAGCCGCGCCCAGCCGACGACCGCGACCGCCACGAGGACGAGACCGATCACGAGGACGATCACGCGCGGCGCGCCATGTCGCGCCTCCGAACGGTCACGAGCGCGGGCCGATGATCACGGCGGTTCCGTACGCGACGATCTCGGTGAGGCTCTGGCCGATCTCCGACGAGTCGAACCGCATTGCGATGACCCCGTTCGCGCCCATGAGGCGCGCGTTCTCGACCATGCGGTCGATGGCGTGCCGCCGGCTGTCCTCGAGGAGCTCCGTGTACTGCGTGACCTCACCGCCCGCGAGCGCCTTGAAGCTCGCGCCGATGCCCTTGATCGCGCCCATGCTGCGCACGATGAGCCCGAAGCAGTTGCCGACGTGTCGCTCGATCTGCCACTCGGGGAACTCGAGCGCGGTCGTGATCGGGATCGCGGTCGGCAGCGTCGCCGAGTGCTGCTCGCCGGGTTCCGGGAAATACGCCATCACAACCTCCGTTTGCGGATCGGCCGGCTGACAGGTGCTGACAGGGTAGGTGGCGGCTCGATCCGTTTCGGGGAGCGGTTGCGAGCTCCCGCGATCGGGTACCGTCCGAACCGTGCGTCCGCAGCCGTTGATCTCGGTCGGTGACGTGGAGGCGACGAGCCAGTGGTACCAGACGCTGCTCGGTGTGCGCAGCGACCACGGCGGTCCCGACTACGAGCGCCTCGTCGACGACGACGGTGTGCTCGTGATGCAGCTGCACAACTGGGACGTCGAGCACGACCACGCCAACCTCGGCGACCCGCACGACCCGTCGCGCGGCAACGGCGTGCTGCTCTGGTTCGAGATCGAAGACTTCGACGGTGCGGTCGAACGTGCGACCGCGCTCCACGCGACAGTCGTGCTTCCTGAGCATCGCAACCCGCCGGAAGGCCAGCCCGGTGGTCCGGCGCACCGAGAGATCTGGTTGCGCGATCCCAACGGCTACTCCGTCGTGCTCGCGAGCCCCGACGGCGAAGCCGCGCGCTGACGCGCGCGCGTTCAGGGGCGGAGCCCCGGCCCGCGCTCAGGTCGCGTCGGCGAGCACGACGGTCGCGAGCTCCTCGAGCGCATCGTCGGCCGAACCGAGCGTGTACGCGAGCGAGATCAGGCGCTTGTAGTACAGGTGGATGTCGTGCTCCCAGGTGAAGCCGATGCCCCCGAACACCTGGATCGCGCTGCCGCCGAGTTGCGGGAAGGCTTCGCTCGCGAACGCCCGGGCGACGACGGCCGCGCGGTGCGCCTCGGTCGGGTCGGCCTCGTCGGCGGCCCAGCACGCGTAGTACCCGGCGGCGCGACCGAGCTCGACGGCGCGCAGCATGTCGGCGCAGAGGTGTTGCACCGCCTGGAACGAGCCGATCGGGTGGTCGAACGCGATCCGCTCCTTGGCGTACGCAACCGCGAGCTCGAGCGCGCGCGCCGCGGCACCCACGCCGTCGACGACCATCGCGACGGCCATGCGATCGAGCGTGCGCGCGATCACGCCGGTGGCATCGCCGGTACCGAGCCGCCAACCGCTCGCGCCGTCGAGCCTGACGGTCGCCTGCTTGCGCGTGCCGTCGATGGTCGCGACGGATTCGACCGCAACGCCGTCGGACGCGGTCTGCACCGCGAACACCGCGACACCAGGTTCACCGGGTACCGACGCGCTCACGAGGACCACGTCGCTCCCGACCGCGTCGGGGACGTGCACCTTGGTGCCGGTGAGCGACCATCGGTCACCGGCGGCGGCGGCGCCGGTCTTGGGCGAGGAGATCTCGTAACGGCGATCGGGTTCGAACAGCGCGACGGTCGCGACGACCGATCCGGTCGCGATCCCGGGCAGGAGGAATGCGTGTTCCCGCGCCGATCCCGCGGTGAGGAGCAACGAGACCGCCCCGATCGCGGAGGCGAGGTACGGACCGGGTTGCACCGTGGCACCGAGCTCTTCGAGCACGACCGCGGCGTCGACCATGCCCATCCCCGCGCCGCCGTACTCCTCGGGAACGAGCAGCCCGACGACACCGAGTGCGGCGAACGCGTCCCACACCTCCGCGCGCCGTCCCACGGGTTCGGCGAGCAGCGGGCGGACGTACTCGGAGATCGGCGCGCGCTCGGCGAGGAACCGGCGCACGGAATCGCGCAGCAGCTCCTGGTCGTCGGAGAACTCGAAGTCCACGCCACCTCCGCTCGGCGCGGGCGCACCGGCGCGCGCTCGAACCAACGAACGGGGGCGCGCCGCGCCGCGCACATTGCTGACACGCGTGTCGGAAAACTACCCTCGCCGCCGATGCGCCTGCAGTACGAAGCCGCCGACGAAGCGTTCCGGGCCGATCTCGACGCGTGGCTCGACGCCAATTGCCCGCCGCGCGAAGTGCTGCGGCAGCCGAAGCTCTCGAGCGCGCACCTGCCCGACTGGGCGCGTGAGTGGCAGCGCACGCTCTTCGCCGCCGGCTGGCTCGTGCCCGGCTGGCCGCCCGAGCTCGGCGGTCGCAACGCGACCCCGACGCAGCAGATGATCTACTTCGAGGAGATGTCGCGGCGAGAGATCCCGCGCTCGCTGAACCCGCAGGCGCTCGGCATCATCGCCCCGTCGATCCGCGATTACGGCACCGACGCCCAGCGCGAGCGCTTCCTCGTCCCGACGTTGCGGGCCGAGATCGCGTGGTGTCTCGGCATGAGCGAGCCGGGCGCGGGGAGCGACCTCGCCAGCCTCTCGACCCGGGCGGTGCTCGAAGGCGACCAATTCGTCGTCAACGGGCAGAAGGTCTGGACGTCGGGTGCGCAACACGCCGACTGGTGTCTCTGCTTCGTGCGCACCGACCCGGAAGCGCCCAAGCACAAAGGCATCTCCGCGCTGCTCATCGACATGAAGACGCCGGGTGTCGAGACCCGCCCGTTCCCGGAGCTCTCCGAACCCGATTACTGCGATTTCAACGAGGTGTTCTTCACCGACGCCCTCGTCCCGGCCGAGAACCTCGTCGGGCCGCTGCACGGCGGCTGGCCCATCACGCAGGGCTCGCTCGCGCACGAACGGGCGATGCTGTGGATCGACTATGCGTCGAACCTGCAGCGGGCGCTCAACGCGTTGATCGGTCTCGCCGATCGTCCGGCGCCGGGCGGTGGCCGCCTCGGCGACGACGACCGCTACCGCGACGCGGTCGCGTCGTTCTACGTCGATTCGCAGGCATTGATGACAATGGGCTACCGCGGCTTCTCGAAGTTCATGGCCGGGAAGTCGTCGCCCGAGCACTCGCTGCTCAAGCTCTACGGCAGCGAGACCGTGCAGGAATGCCTGCTGACCGCGACCGAGATGCTCGGTCCCGAGATGATCGACAGCGGCGTCCTCGGTCCGCAGATGTGGCGCGAGGGCTCGTGGGCGATCCAATACCTGCGGTCGTTCGCCGGTACGATCCCCGGCGGTACCAGCGAGATCCAGCGCAACATCATCGCCGAGCGCGTGCTCGGCCTCCCGCGCCGGTGAGGCTGCGACCGTGAGCGAGCGTCTGCTCTCCGAGGCCGAGATCGCGAAGATGCAGACGCCGCTCTGGGAGCAGGCCAAGGCCGCGATCGACGCCGGTGATCCCGACACCGCGAAGGCGTTGGTCGACCGCGCGGTCGCGCAATGGTCGAGCCTGAAGGACTACTCGATCAACTGGATCACGGTCCTGCTCACCTTCATCGCCGACGAGCTGGGCGAAGCGGCCGTCGAGCGCGCGCTGCGCAAGACCGGCGACGACTTCGTGAGGCCCCGGCGGGCAACGGGTCACGACTGGGGTGAGCTCCCGGCCGCGCAGCGCGCCAAGGTGATCGCCCGCTCGATGCTCGGGAACATGGGCGAGGTCGACGTCGACGAGGACGACGAGAAGATCGTGCTGTCGTTCAAGTGCGGGAGCGGTGGCAAGCTCATCGACAGCGGCGCGTACGAAGGTGAGCACGCGTACCACCTGCTGAGCGAGAAGAGCGGGCGCACGTTCATGCGCGACGACCTGTGGGTCTACTGCGCGCACTGTTCGGTGAACAACGAGATCCAGCCGGTGGAATGGGGCGAGTCGCCGACGAGCATCGAGTTCCCGCCGACGCAGCCCGGGGAGCGCTGCGTCCATCACGTGTACAAGGACGTCGCCGACACGCCCGTGGCCGCGTTCGAACGCATCGGCAAGGAGCCGCCGCCGTCCGGCGGGTGAGTCGCGGCCGGCCCGCAGGCGCGCGACGGCGATCGGTGGGAAGCTCCGCTCATGACGTTGGAGGAGCCGCTCGCCGGACCAATGGGCGCACGCACCGGAGTCGTGCGCGTGGGCGACACGGTCCGGCGTCCGGCGCGCGGGTCGTCGGCCGCGCTGGCCGCGCTGCTGCTCCACCTCGAGGCGGTCGGGTTCGACGGCGCGCCCCGCTACCTCGGCCGCGACGAGAAGGACCGCGACATCCTCACCTACGTCGAGGGCGATGTCCCGATGCCTCCGTATCCGGCGTGGTCGATGACGGACGACGCGCTCGTGGGATTCGGGCAGTTCCTCCGTCGCTACCACGAAGCGACCGCGTCGTTCGACGCACGCGGGTACTCGGGCTGGGCCGAGGAGTTCTCGGATCCTCAGGGAGGCCCGGTCGTCTGCCACAACGACCTGTTCCCCGAGAACGTCGTGTTCCGCAACGGTCGGGTCGTCGGCCTCATCGACTTCGCGAACGCGGCGCCTGGCCGCGCGCTCTGGGACGTCGCCATCGCGGCGGCCGAGTGGGCGCCGCTGAGTGAGCCGGCGACGCGGCTCGATCATCCCCTCGAGCTCGACGGCGTCGCGCGCTGCGGCCGGTTCGCGCACGCGTACGGTCTCCGGGCCGACGACGCCGAGGCCTTCGTCGCCGTGTACGCGCAGGAGCGCGCGAGCTCGCTCGGGCACATCCGGGCCGAGATCGCCGCGGGCGACGACGTGTACGCGGCCGCGTGGGAACGGGGTGGAGGCGACCGCCGCGTCGACGCCGACGACGCCTGGTTCACACGCAACCGCGCCCCGATCGTCGCCGCGATCTCCGGAGCCGCGGCGGGCGCGGCTCACGCGCGGGCTCGCAGCCGGGCGCGCGACCGCGCCGGTGAGGACTGACCTACAAGCAGACGGACCCGAAAGGAACCGGCATGGCGTACGGACTGGTGTTGGTGTTCGAAGGTGTGAGCGAAGCGGACTACTGGGCGGTGAACGAGAACCTCGGCGTGAGCCGCGACGGCAGCGGCGACTGGCCGGCCGATCTCACGCACCACTCGGCGGGCGCGACCGCGACCGGGCTCGTGGTGTGCGAGGTCTGGACGTCGAAGGCCGCGCAGGAGCAGTTCATGGCGTCACGGCTCGGCGCCGCGTTGGGTGCGGCCGGGGTGACGCCGCCCGCGCAGGTGATCGAATACGAGGTCGCGAACACGCACGCGGGATGAGCGAGCCGCGCACCCGCCGGGTTACGCGATACCGATCGGTTCGAGGCGTTCGATGCCGAGCGTCGTCCAGACGGTGGCGCCGGATTCGGTCACGGTGACGCAACGCTCGGCGCGGAAGCCGCCGACGCCGTCGACGAACACGTAGGGCTCGATCATCAGGACGTCGCCGGGTTCGAGAGCCATGTGCTGCTCGGCGCGCACCCCGAGGTCGGTGCCGGCGAACGGCGGGACGACGCCGCCGAAGCCGACGCCGTGCGCGACGTAGAGCCCGAACGGCCACGGCGGCTCGGGGTCGTCGTGCGCGCCGAGGGCCGCGGCGCGCAGGTCGGCGGCCGTCGCGCCGGGCACGATCGCGCGCGTGACACGGTCCGCGATCTCGGTCCAGCGAGCCGCGAGCGCCCGTTCTTCGCTCGCCGCCTCGCGCCCGACGACGAACGTGGCTCCGAAGTCGGTGACGTAGCCGTCGAAGAAGAACCCCGCGTCGAGCGCGAGGAGGTCGCCCTCGGCGAGGACGCGATCCGACGTGAGCTGGCGCCACGGCGCGTGCCCTTCCCAACTCCCGCGCAGCCACGGTGCGTCGCGGCGTGAGCGCGGCAGCACCGTCCAGACGTGGTCGATGTGCGGTTCGAGTCCCAGTGCGATGCCCTCGCGCGCCAGCGCGTTCGCGCAGTCCCGCTCGCGCATCCCGACGGTGATCTGTGCACACGCCGCCTCGACCGCGCGCTCCGTGCGCCGGTAGCCGTCGTGGAGCACGGCGCTCTCGATCACCGAGCGGGGCACGCTGCCGGCGAGGAGCAGCGGTCCCGCGTCGACCAGCTCGAGGTGCGGACGGACCTCGTGGAGTAGGGCGCGGTCGGCAACCGTGATGCGGTCGACCGCGACGCGGCCCCGCTCGGGCAAATGGGTGAGCGCGGCCGCGAGCGACGCGTCGGCCAGCACCTCGCCGCCGACGACGGCGCGCGCGTCGGGTGCGCGCACGCCACCGATCATCCGGATCGCTTCGGGCGTCGTGCACCACCAGGTTTCGGCCTCCAGCGCCTCGATGGCGCGGGCCACCCTCACCCGGCGCGCGTCGACGAGCGGGTCCGGGTCGCGCGCAGGCGCGCGGGTTGAGATCGCGCGGAGGCGCGCGGTTGAGATCGCGCGCAGGCGCGCCGTTCGGATCGCGCGCAGGCGCGCGGTTCGGGCTCGAGAGTCCGAGCAGGTGAGCGGAACCCAGGCCGAGGTGCTCGAGCAAGGCGACGGCGTCGACGAGGGCGGCGTTCGGGCACGCGACTTCGACCATCTCCAACGTCGCGGGCGCCGCCCGGTCGATCGCGATCCGACCGTTCGCGGCCGCGCCCAGCCAGGAAGGAAGGGTGCGGGCGAACGCCGACGGATCGAACGCGATGGGGTGCACGTGGTCGGCCGGCAGGTGCCGCGCGCCGTCGGGATCGGGAGTGCACACGTGCGGCGGTCCGCTGCGGGTCAGCACGAACGCGGGGCCGGGCGGGTCGCTCTGGAACACCTCGATACGGCGGTGCCCGCCGAGCGCGGTCTGCGCGGCAACGCCGCAGAGCACGAGGGCGTCGAGATCGGCCGCGTCCATGCGCGCCTGCGCGACATCCCACGGGTCGCGCGCGACGCTCACGTCCCGACGGCCACGAGCGTGTCGCCGCTCGGCAGCACCCGGGCGCGGTCGCCGGGGCGGAGGACGAGCGTCGTGAACCGGCTCTGCACGATCGCGGGGCCGGCCAGGTCGGGTCCCGGCGCGAGCGCGGCGCCGTCGTAGACGGGCGTCTCGAACCACGCGCCCGAAACGAACACGCGGCGGGTGCCGATCGGATCGGAGAGCGGAGCCGGCGCGAGCGTCACCGGGTCGGGCTGGTCGACGAGACCCGTGGCGATCAGCCGGACGCCGCGCACCGTCGGCTCCTGCGCGCGGGCCTCGATGAGGCGGGCCTCCTCGTTGCGACGGTGGAACTCCTCGACCGCGGCCTTCACGTCGTCGATGCCGATGGGCCGCCCGGGCCGGCGATCGAGCGGGATGCCGTGGTCGAAGGTCTGGCCGGGGTACACGAGGTTGAGGAGCCACTCGAACCGCAACCGCTGCTCCGGCACTCCCGCGGCGGCGAGCTCGGCGCGCGCCGCGGCTTCGAGATCCGACGCGAGCGCCTCGAGACGGTCGGTGTCGACCTGCGCCCACGGCGACAGCAGCGTGCGCGTCGCGTCGACGACATGATCGGCGGTCAGGAGTCCGAGCGCGGAGAAGCCCGGTGCCGCGCGCGGGACGAGCACCTGGCTCATGCCCAGCGCGGCGGCCTGCGTCGTCGCGTGCACCGCGCCCATGCCCCCGAACGCGACGAGGTCGAGACGCCGAGGGTCGGCACCCGCGAGCGACAGCACGCGGCGGATCGCGTCGGTCATGTGTGCGTCGACGAGCGCGACGATCGCCGTCGCGGTCGCTTCCGCGTCGAGCCCGATCGGTTCTCCGACGCGCGCGAGCGCCGCGCGGGCGCCGGCTTCGTCGAGTTGCAGGCGCCCACCCCAGAACGCGGCCGGATCGAGCCGGCCGAGGACGAGATCGGCGTCGGTGACCGCCGGCTCGGTGCCGCCGCGCCCGTAGCACACCGGTCCGGGCTGCGAACCGGCCGACTCGGGCCCGACGTGCAGGACGCCGTCGTCGAGGCGCGCGATCGATCCGCCCCCCGCTCCGATCGAGACGATGTCGACCATCGGGAGCGCGATGCAGTACCGGTGCCGCCAGTTCCAGTCGGCGCGCAGCTCGGGCCGGCCGCCGCGGATCAAGCACACGTCGTAGCTCGTGCCTCCCATGTCGACCGAGACGACATCACCGAGGCCCGCCGCGCTCGCGGCGCGCGCCGCGGCGACGACGCCACCCGTCGGGCCCGACCCGATCGTGGCGACGGCTCGGCTGCCGATGACGGCCGGGGTCGCGACTCCGCCCGCCGACGTCGCGATCAACAGCTCCTGCGCGTACCCGTGATCGCGCAGGCGCGACTCCAGCCGGTCGAGGTAACGGACGATCGGCGGGCCGACGTAGGCGTTGACGAGCGTCGTCGAGGTGCGCTCGAACTCGGGCGGCTTCGGGTACACCTCGTGCGACAACGACACGAGCTCTACGGCGGGGAACTCCTCGAGGATCAGCTCGCCCGCGCGCCGTTCGTGCACCGGGTTCAGGTAGGAGTGCAGGAACACGACCGCGATCGAACGGACGCCGAGGGTCTGCAGCCGGCGGGTCGCGGCGCGTATCGCCTCCTCGTCGAGCGGCGTCTCGATGTCGCCCTCGGCCGTCAGTCGCTCGGGGATCTCGAGCCGCACACGCCGGCGCGCGATCGGTTCGGGCGCGGGCAGTGCCGGATCCCAGATGTCTTCCTTGTAACAGCGGCGGAACTCGATCTCGTCGCGGAAGCCCTGCGTGACGAGTAGGCCCGTCGGTGCACCCGACATCTGGATCATCGTGTTGTCGCCGGTCGTCGTGCCGTGCACGATCGACTCGGTGCGCGCGAGCAACGCCGCGGCGTCCGCAAAGCCTGCGGCCTGCGCGAGCTGCCCGATCCCCGCGACGACGCCCTCCGACTGGTCGGCCGGTGTCGTCGGCGCCTTCTCCAGGATCACCGATCCGTCCGGCCGCAGCAGCACGCAGTCGGTGAACGTCCCCCCGACGTCGATACCGATTCTGTGCCTTCTCGGTCGCTCGTTCACGATCGCTTCGCCTCCGGCTCGCGATCGTTCCTTCGCTCGCTGGCGAGCTCGCTGCGCACCCTCCGGGCTGCTCCGCTCGCCGCATGGGAGTGATCGCGTGTCATCAACGTCGCGCGCGAAGCGAGGCGCGCAGGTCGGTCGTGGCGTGCTCGTCGAGGGCAAGGGTGCAGTCGGCGAGGGAGCCGGTGACCACGACGCCGTAGTCGCGTGCGGCGGCGTCGACCGAGACGTACTCGTCCCAGACGTCGTCGAGCACCGCCTGCGGGTCGCGCTCGGAGCGGATCGCCCCAGCCGCCGCCGCCGCCGAAGTCGTACACGAGGCGCTCGCCGGTCTCGAGCCGCACGTTCGCGACCGACGGGTCGACGACGATCTGCTCGCCGGGCGGGCCGCCGTCGCGCAGCACGCAGTGATCGGGGCTGCCGTGGTGGCCGCCCGCGATGCCGGGATGCACGTGGTACTGGTTCACCACGTACTGGTTCACGAGCGTCGGCGTGCGCACCTCCTTCACGAAGTGCGAACCGCATCCGCCCCGCCACTGGCCCGCGCCGCCGGAGTCGGTGAGGTAGTTGCGGCCCCGCAGGATGTGCGGGAACAGCACTTCGTTCAGCTCCGCGGAGGCCTTGATGAGGTTGCCGTTCGAGGCGACGAGCGCGCCCCAACCGTCGACCCCGCGCACCGCGTTCACCCAGCCTGCGTTCGTCTCACCGCCATGATCGAAGAACGGCCGGCCGCTGCGCGGGTCGACCTCGCCCCACATCTGACGCGGGCTCCCATACTTGTACGTCTGCGGCGCGCAGCGGTCGGGAAGGATCTGCGACATCGCGATCGCGATCGCGTCACCGACTTCGACGCCGGGATGGTGCGTACCGCTCGACACCGGCTTGCCCGGAGTCGGGTTGAGGCAACAGCCGAGCGGGACCCGCAGATCGATGCAGTCGAAGAAGCCTTCGTTCTTCGGGATCGACGGATCGACCAACGACGCGAGCTGCGAGATCGTGTAACCGCGCGTGTTGCCGAACGTCGACCACGCCTGGATGTCGGGGCGGGTGTCGGAACCGTCGAAGTCGACGATGAGGTGATCGTCCTCGACAGTGACGGCGACGTGCACGTGGATGTCACGGTTGCCGGCCGGATCGGCGTCGACGTACACGTCGGCTTCGTACGTGCCGTTCGGCCACGCGGCGATCTCGGACGCGAACCGGCGGTGCGCGTCGGCGATCGTCCAGTCGACTGCGGCGCGCACGGTGTCCGCGCCGTGCGCCGCCATGATCTCGGTGAGCCGCGCGACGCCGAGCTGGGCGGCGCCGACCTGCGCGCGCAGGTCGCCGATGAAGCCTTCGAGGCGGTTGTTCGCCCGCATCGTGAGCACGACGTCGCGCCGCTCGCGCCCGCCGTCGATGATCTTGAGGACCGGGTAGCGCGTGCCCTCCGACCAGATGTCCTTCGCGAACACGTTGTAGCCACCGGCCATCGCGCCGCCGGTGTCGCCGTGGTGGCACTGGATCGACGCGATCAGGAGCAACTGCCCGTCGGGGTCGAAGACGGGCGCGAAGACGTTGAAGTCGGGCAGGTGACCGCCGCCGGTGTACGGGTCGTTGGCGACGATCACGTCGCCGGGCTGCAACTCCTCGCCGAAGAAGTCGATCGCGAAGCGCACCGGCAGCGTCGACGACAGCATGAACTGCGGGATCCCCACCGACAGCGCCGCGAGGCGGCCGGACGCGTCGAGAATCGTCGCGTTGCGCTCGTTGCTCTGGTTGAGGATCGGTGTCGTCGCGGTGCGCGACACGAACGTCGCCATCTCGAAGCACACCGTCTCCATCGCGGATCGCACGACCTCGGCCGTCACCTGGTCGATGCGCGCGACGGAAGCCGCGACGGAGGACCGCTCGGTCACTGACATGCATGTCAGACTACGCACAGTCACCAGGGGGAGGACAGGACGCATGGCGTTCGACTGGCAGCCGCGCGAGCCCGATGCCGAGCGGGCGCGTGGCTACGTGCGGGCCGGGTTCTGGAACGACGAGACACTGGGCACCATCCTCGCGAGTGGCTTGCGCGACGTTCCCGACCACGTCTTCACCGTGCGGTCCGATCGCAAGCCGTACCAGGGCACCTTCGGCGCGGTCGACGACCTCGCGTGCCGCGTCGCCGCGGGGCTGCGCGCCCGCGGGATCGGGACCGGCGACGCGGTCGCGTTCCAGCTGCCGAACTGGATCGAGGCCGCGGCGACGTTCTACGCGATCGCGTACCTCGGCGCGATCGTCGTGCCGATCGTGCACTTCTACGGCGCGAAGGAAGTCGGCTACATCCTGCGCCGCACAAAGGTGAAGGCGCTCGTCACGGCCGACCACTTCGGTCATCAGGACTTCCTCGCGAACCTCGACGCGCTGCGCGTTGAGGGCGACCTCGACCACCTCGAATGGGTCGCAGTCGTCGGCGACGGCGCGCCCGCGGGCACGTTCGCGTTCGGCGACCTGCTCGGGCACGGCCGCGTCGACGCTCCGGTGGCGGTGGATCCGATGGCACCCGCGCTCATCGCGTACACGAGCGGCACGACGTCGAACCCGAAGGGTGTCGTGCACGTGCACCGCACGATCAACGCGGAGATCCGCCAGCTCGGCGCGATCCAGCCCGGCGAGGTCGCACCGCCCACGTTCGATCCCGACGGCATCGACATGCTCACCGGCGCGCCGGTGGGCCACGGGATCGGCATGCTCGCCGCGCTGCTCCTTCCGGTGTGGCGCCGGCGCAATGTGCACCTCATCGACGTGTGGGATCCGAAGCGGGTGCTCGCGGCGATGGCCGAGGGCCACCTGTCGGCCGGTCAGGGCGCGACGTTCTTCCTCACGAGCCTGCTCGACCATCCCGACTTCGATCTCGCGGTGCACGGACCGCTCATGGCCCACATCGGGCTGGGTGGCTCCGCGGTCCCGATCGCGGTGTGCGAGCGCGCGCGGTCGCTCGGCATCGAGTGCTCGCGCAGCTTCGGCTGTACGGAGCACCCGTCGATCACCGGCTCGTCGTTCGAAGACCCGTGGGAGCAGCGCTGCACCACCGACGGCAAGGCGTTGCCCGGCGTCGAGATGCGTCTGGTCGACGACGAGGGCAACGACGTCGGGCAGGGGACGGCGGGCGAGATCCTCTCGCGAGGGCCGGACTGCTTCTTCGGATACACCGATCCCGAGCGCACCGCGGAGGTGTTCGACGCCGGCGGGTGGTACGCGACGGGCGACGTCGGCGTGCTCGACGCGAACGGCTGCCTCGCGATCACCGACCGCAAGAAGGACATCATCATCCGCGGCGGCGAGAACATCAGCGCGCAGGAGGTTGAGGAGATCGTCGTGCGGCTCCCCGGCGTCGCGGAATGCGCGGTCGTCGCCGCGCCCGACCCGCGGCTCGGCGAGCACGCCGCGGTCTTCCTCCGCATGCTGTCCGGCCACGAGGAGCCGTCGCTCACCGACGTTCGCGCGCATCTCGAGGCCGCCGGCCTCGCGCGTCAGAAATGGCCCGAAGAAGTGCGCGCCGTCGACGAGTTCCCGCGCACCCCGAGCGGCAAGGTGCAGAAGTTCGTGTTGCGCCAGCGGCTGCGCGACGAGTGACGCCGTGACCGAACCGGAACCGGAACCCGAAGCTGCGGCCGCCGTGCCGGCACTCGTCGGCGTGCGAGTGCTCGACCTCACCCGCTTCGTCGCGGGCCCGCTCGCGACGTTCTTCCTCGCGTCGATGGGCGCGGAAGTGGTCGCGGTGGAGCGCCCCCAGGGTGACCTGAGCCGGATGCTCGCGCCCTTCGCCGCACCGGGTGGGGGACTGAGCGCGACGCCCGTCGAGCGCGGCCTTTCGGTCCCGTACCTGAAGCGCGCGCGGGGCAAGCGGAGCGTCACGGTCGCGATCGACCGCCCCGAAGGCCAGGCCCTCGTACGGGACCTCGCCGCGGTCGCCGACGTGTTCGTGGAGAACGCGCGCCCCGGCGCGATGGCGCGCCTCGGCCTCACGTACGACGAGCTGGCGGCGCGCAACCCGCGTCTCGTCTACGCGTCGATCTCGGGCTACGGCCAGGACGGCCCGCGCGCCGACGCGCCCGCGATGGACCAGGCGATCCAGGCCGCGTCCGGTCTGATGGCCAAGACCGGTTTCGCCGACGGCCCGCCGGTACGCACCGGCGCCGCGATCGGCGACTTCGCGAGCGCCGCGTTCGCGGCGATGGGCGTGCTCGCCGCGTTGCGGCAACGCGACCGGACCGGACGCGGGCAGCACGTCGACCTCGCGATGCTCGAGGTGCTCACCGCGCTCGTGTGGGACGAGCCCGTCGACCACTACGCGACCGCGGGAATCCCCGTGCGGACCGGCAACGCCGACCCACGCGGCGCGCCGATCAACGCGTATCCCACAACCGACGGCTGGGTCGCGGTGACGCTCTCGACGAACGCGCAGTGGGAGCAGCTCGCGCCGCTGCTCGGCCGGCCCGAATGGGCGGCGGAGTTCCCGACGATCCGCGAGCGCTCCGCACACGCAGCCGAGATCGACGCCGCGTTCGGTGCGTGGTCGGCGACCCTGCCCGCGGCCGTGGTCGAGCAGCAGCTCGTCGCGATCGGGATCGCGGCGGCGCGTGTCCGCGAGCCGGTGGAGGCGCGTGACGACCCGCAGCTCGCGCACCGCGGCTTCTTCGAGCCGCTTCACCATCCCGACGCGGTGGAGCCGAGCGGCCTGCTCGGCCCGCGGCTGCCGATCGGCTTCAGCGGCCGCGTCGCGTCGCTTCCGCCCGCGGAGCTCCTCGGTACGAGCACCGCGCCCGTCCTGCAGGAATGGCTCGGCCTCGATGCCGCGGCGATCGACGCGCTGCGCGCCGACGCCGTGATCGGCGGAGGGCCGGCGTCGGCCTGACGGCGGGTTCCTTGCGCCGCTACCTTCCCGACGCACGCTGCGTCGCCTACGCTTCGGAACGCGATCGGAGGCCGCTTGTGGGGCAGGGTCTGAAGGTTCTCGGAACACTCGTCGCCATCACGGCTGCGGTTGCGGGGTTCGCCATGCAATTCTCCGTGCAGAGCGTCTTCGTCGAAGATGCATCGGCCTACGGGCATCTCTTGGCGCTCGTGTTCTCGCTGATCCCGTTCGCGGCCGGCATGGTGCTCGTCGGGCTGGGTCACGTCATCGAGCAGCTCGAGTCCGTTGACGCCCTCCCGCCGCGCACGGCCGCCGGACACCTCGCCGCCCCTTCCGCCCGGCTGAACCCGAAGTGGTGCCGCGCGAGTCGACAAGAATGCGGGAATGCTGACGGCACCGCGCTGGGATCTGGATCCGATCTTCGCCGGGCTCGACGATCGTGCCTTCACCGACGCGGTGGAGGGCGTGTACGCGGCGGTCGACCGGTTGCAGGCGCTCTACGACGAGCACGACATCCGGGCGACCGAGCCGCGCGCCGCGACGACCGACGACGTGGACGCGTTGGAAGCGGTCCTCGCGGCGTCGAACGCGCTCGACGAGCAGTTCCGGCCGGTCCTCGCGTTCTTGCACTGCCGGACGTCGACCGACAGCCGCGACGACGCCGTCACGTCGCAATACGTCGAGCTGCAGACCCGGACCGCACCGCTCGGGCCGCTGTCGAAGCGGCTCGGCGCGTGGTTGCGGTCGCTGGGCGTCGACGACCTCGTCGCCGCGAGCACCTCCGCCTCCGACCACGAGTTCGCGCTGCGCCGTGCCGCGCAGGGCGCCGGATTCCAGATGAGCGAAGCCGAAGAGTCGCTCGCGGCCGACCTGGCGCCGTCGGGCTCGATGGCGTGGCAGCGGCTGCACGGCGACGTGTCGTCGCAGCTGATGGTCGAGGTCGCGCGCCCCGACGGCACGACCGAGCGCATCCCGATGGCGATGGCGCGCGGGCTCGCGACGCATCCCGACGCCGAGCGCCGCCGCGCCGCGTACGACGGCGAGCTGGCGGCGTGGGAGACCGTCGGGGTGCCGCTCGCGGCCGCGCTGAACGGCGCGAAGGGCGAGCTGGTGGTGCTCAACCGGCGCCGCGGCTACGCCGACGACCTCGAACCCGCGCTGCGCAACAACAACGTCGATCGCGCCACGCTCGACGCGATGAACGCGGCCGTCGTCGCGTCGCTGCCCGCGTTCCGGCGGTACTTGCGGGCCAAGGCCGCGCTCCTCGGTCACCCGGGTGCGCTGCCGTGGTGGGATCTCTTCGCCCCGGTCCCGGGCGCGCCGGAGGTGAGCTGGCCGGAGGCGACGGATCTCGTGCAGCAGACCTTCGCCGGCTACTCCGACGAGCTCGCCGGGCTCGCGTCGCGCGCACTCGCCGAACGCTGGGTCGACGCCGAGATCCGCGACGGCAAACGGGGCGGCGCGTTCTGCATCGGCATCGAGGCCGACGTGAGCCGGGTGATGATGAACTTCGACGGCAGCCAGACGTCGGTGTCGACCCTCGCGCACGAGCTGGGCCACGCCTTCCACAACGTCACCCTCGCGCAACGCACGCCGTTGCAGCGGCGGTTGCCGATGGCGTTGGCGGAGACGGCGTCGATCTTCTGCGAGACGCTGCTGTTCGAGCACAGCGTCGCGCAGACGGCCGATCCCGCCGCGCGGCTGGCGCTGCTCGACGTTCACCTCGTGAATGCGGCGCAGGTCGTCGTCGACATCCATTCGCGCTTCCGCTTCGAGCAGGAGCTGTGCCGGCGGCGGCGCCGCACCGCGCTGTCGGTCGCGGAGCTCAACGAAGCCATGCTCGACGCGCAGGAAGCGTCGTACGGCGACGGGCTCCATCCCGATCATCGGCATCCGTACATGTGGGCAGTGAAGCCGCACTACTTCACCGCCTTCTACAACTGGCCCTACACGTTCGGGTTGCTGTTCGGGATCGGCCTCTACGCGCGCTACCTCGACGACCCCGACCGTTTCCGCGCCGGCTACACCGACCTGCTCTCGATTGCGGGCATGGCCGACGCGGTCACGCTCGCCGGCCGTTTCGGCATCGACCCGCGCGACGAAGGCTTCTGGACCTCGAGCCTCGACGTCCTCGTACACCACGTCGACGACTACGAAGGGATCGTCGCCACCCGCGGCTGACCGCGCAGAGATCGAGTCCGCGGCCGCGAACGCGGGCTCAGGAGGTTGTGGGACGGCGGCGCAGCGCGTCGATGACTGGTGCGGTCGCGTCGGCGTCGCGGGTCACGAAATAGGTGAAGCCCCAGCGCTCGCGTGCGCGGAACAGTTGCTCGACGATCTCCTCGACGGTACCGAACAGCAGGTAGGGCGTCGCGAGCAGGAGGGCGGGGTCGACGGAGAGGCGGGTGGCGAGGGTCGCGGCCACGGCGGCGCGGTCGTCGGTGATTGCGATGTGCTGCACGAGCGCGTTGCACTCGATCGGGTCGAGGCGGCCGGCTGCGGTTGCTGCGGCCCGCACGAGCGCGACCTTGGCGTCGACCTGCTCGGGAGCGAATTCCGTCACGTGACGTTGGCCGTCGGGGAGGGTGCGACCGAGACCGGTGAAGCCCACGATGTCCGCGTGCGCGGCCGCCGTCCGTAGGACGCGATCGCCGTTGCCGCCGACGAGGAGCGCCGGCCGTCGGCACGGGAACAGCGCGTGCCCGTGCAGCGAGTAATGCGCCCCGGTGAACGTGACGGACTCGCCGTCGAAGAGCCGGCGCAAGATCTCCACCGACTCCGCGAGCCGCTCGACGCGCACGCGCGCGACGTCGAAGGGGAACCCGATCTCCGCGTACTCCGGTGCCGCGTGCCCCGCACCGATGCCGAGCTCGAAACGGCCGTCGGAGCAGAGGTCGAGGGTCGCGGCATCACGCGCGAGCAGCGCGGGATGATGGAAGTCGCTGTTGCACACGAACGTGCCGAGGTGGATGCGTGTCGTCGCCGCGGCCATCGACGCGAGCGCGACGAGCGGGGAGAGCAACCCGTCGACGACGTGGTCGGCGATCAGGATCGCGTCGAAGCCGAGCACTTCGGCGCGCCGGGCCTGCTCGTCCCCCTCGCGGCGCGACGGCGCGCCCGCGACCTGGAGGCCGAAACGGAACGGTCGGTCGCGGGGTTCGGTCATGCCGATCTGCGTGCTGTGCCGCGGGCGCGCCGCGCGATCAGCTCCGCAGCACGCGGCCAGGACGGGCGGCGAGGCCGTCGGCGTCGGCCGCGCCCTCGGCGCGCACGACGGTGCCGTTCACGAGCATGTGGGTGAGGCCCACGGGCGCGTCGGCCACGAGGCGCTCGCCGTCGGCGGGGAAGTCGCGCACGCGCCGCAGCGGGCCGGGGGCGACCGTGTCGGGGTCGAACACGGTGAGGTCGGCGGCCTTGCCCGGCGCGACGGTGCCGCGGTCGGCGAGCCCGTAGACGCGGGCCGGTTCGCCCGTGAGCTTGTAGATCGCTCGCTCGATCGGCATGACCTCGCGGTCGCGCACCCAGTTGCCGAGCAGGTCGGTGGCGAAGCAGGCGTCGCAGAGCTGGCTCACGTGCGCGCCGGAGTCGGCGAGCCCGAGCAACACCGTGGCTTGCGGCAGCAGCCACGCGATGGCGTCGGGATCGTTGTTCGCGAGGACGCTCGTGAAGCGCGTTTCGAGGTTCTCCGAAAGCGACACGTCGAGCATCACGTCGAGCGGGGTGCAGCCGCGCTCGGCCGCGATGTCGGGGAGCGGCCGGCCGACCAGATCGGGATGCGTGGCCGTCTCCGCCACCGCGAGCGACGCCCAGTTCGGGGGCAGCACCGACGCGTTGTTCAGGTCGTCCCACGCCTGCGCGCGCCAGGCCGGGTCGCGGTACGCGGCGATCCGCTCCTCGACCGTCGTGTCCATCAAGCGGGCGAAGGTCGGCCGCATGTTGAACGTGAACGGCTCCTTCAGATTCATCTGGAACGTCAACGGCCGGCACGACACCTGGGGCCACACCTCGATGCCCTCGGCGCGCGCCGCGACGGTGTCTTCCATGATCTTCTCGTGCCACGGGAAGTTCTTCACCGTGAGCAGCGCGGTCCACGTGAGGGGCCGCCCGATGCCGCGCTGGATCTCGAACACGTCGTGGTGCTTGATCGTCTCGCCGGGCAGGAGCGCGGCGACGCCGCGCCCGGCGTCGCGCAGCGGCTCGAGCAGCGTCGTGAGCTCGCGGAGGTCGGCGAGGCGCGACGGCACCGGACGCCCGCCGTCGCCGTTGTGCGTCATCGACGAGCTCGTCGCGAACCCGGCCGCACCCGCGGCCATCGCGTCCGCGACCACCGCGCGCATCCGCGCGAGCTCGTCGTCGGTCGCGGCCCGCTCGTATGCGGCCTCGCCCATCACCCACATCCGCACCGCGGTGTGGCCGACGTAGCAGCCGTAGTTGAGTGCGGTGCCGTGCCGCGCGACGGAGTCGAGGTACTGCGGGAACGTCTCGAAGTCCCACGGCACCCCGGCCTCGAGCGTCGCGAGGCTCATGTCCTCCACGTGTTGCAGCGTGCGCGCGAGGAGATCGCGGTCCTCGGGATGGCACGGCGCGATCGAGAACCCGCAGTTGCCGGCGATCACGGTCGTGACGCCGTGGTACGACGACGGCGTCAGCGCCGGGTCCCAGAACACCTGCGCGTCGTAGTGCGTGTGGATGTCGACGAAGCCGGGCGCGACGACTTGGCCCGACGCGTCGAGCTCGCGCGCGCCGCCCGCGTCGATGCCGGTGCCGACGTCGGTGATGACACCATCGGTGACCGCGACGTCGGCGCGGCGCCCGGGAGACCCGTCCCGTCGACGACCGTCCCGCCCCGAATCACGACGTCAGCCATGGGAGTCACGGTACTTGTTGGTCGCACTCGCTGCGCTCGCCGCTCCGCACGCGGGATGGGAGTGGGTCGGGTCGCTTGCTCGCTTCGCTCGCCGCTGTGGTGGGGAACGGTTCCTTCTGGTCGCGCTCGCTGGCGCTCGCCGCTGTGGTGGAGAACGGGTCTTTCTGGTCGCACTCGCTGCGCTCGCCGCTGTTGTGGGGAACGCGGGTTCTGTTGGTCGCGCTTGTTGGCGCTCGCCGCTCCAATGAGTACCGCATCGGTACGATGCGGCCGATGGTGCTGCTCACCTTCACCGGTCCCGGTCGCGTCGAGACGTTGCTGGAACCGGGACGAGAAGGACGGCTCGGTGCCGCCCGCCTCGACGGTCCGGTCACCGGCGCGACCGGCGCGGCGGTCGCGTGGGTCGTGGTGGAGGACGGTCGCGGCACCCTGCGCGCCGGTGAACACCGTGTCACCGTCGACGGCCGCGCCGACGTGTTCGCCGACGCGGGCTGGTCGGCATTCGTCGGCCCCGATTCGGAGTTCGCGCTCGACGGTGATCTGCGCGCGACGGTCGTCTGGCGCGCGAGCGAGCACGCCGCCGCCACCACCTTGATCGACCCCGCGACGGTTGCGACCGAAGAGCGGGGGGAGGACACGACCGCGCGGCGCGTGCGTACCTACATTCCGCAGGGCGAGCTGATCGTGGGGGAGACCCTCAACCCCGCGGGCGGCTGGTCGTCGTACCCGCCGCACCGGCACGCCCACGAGGAGCTGTACCTCTACCGGTTCTCGGCTCCGAACGGCTTCGGCGTGCACGTCTCCTACGACGACACCCACGACGAGGCCCGGGTCGTGCGGGAGGGGTCGATCGAGCGCATCACCGAGGGCTACCACCCCGTCGTCGCCGCGCCCGCGACGGAGATGTACTACCTGTGGGCCCTCGCCGGCGACGCCGACACCGTCGACACCGAGATCGACCCGGACCACCGCCCGCACCCCTAAGCAGCCTGCACGCCCGACAGAACCGTTCCCCACCACCGCGGCAAGCGCCAGCGAGCGCGACCAGAGAGAACCGTTCCCCACAACAGCGGCGAGCGAAGCGAGCAAGCGACCCGACCCACTCCCATCCCGCGTGCGGAGCGGCGAGCGCAGCGAGCGCGACCAGAAAGCGCGGAGCGGCGAGCGCAGCGAGCGCGACCAGAAAGAACCGTTCCCCACCACAGCGGCGAGCGCAGCGAGCAAGCGACCGAACTGGCTCCCATCCCGCGTGCGGAGCGGCGAGCGCAGCGAGCGCGACCAGAAAGAACCGTTCCCCACAACAGCGGCGAGCGCAGCGAGCAAGCGACCGAACTGGCTCCCATCCCGCGTGCGGAGCGGCGAGCGCAGCGAGCGCGACCAGAAAAAACCGTGACGTCGGCGTCAGGTAACGTCGAGTGGCATACGGGCGAGCTTCCGATCCGGGGGGACGGATGACGACGATGGATCTGCCGGCTTCGATGCCGGCCGCGGTGCTGAAGGGCCTGCGACACGTCGAGGTCGAGGAGCGTCCGGTTCCCGAGATCGATCCCGACGAGGTGCTGATCGAGGTCAGCCACTGCGGGATCTGCGGCTCCGACCTGCACTTCATGGTGCAGTGGGAGGGCGCGGCCCGGCCGGGTGCGATCGAGGGCCACGAGTACAGCGGCGTGATCGTCGCGGTGGGCGACGCGGTCGACGGCTGGTCGGTCGGCGAGGAGGTGGTCGGCGGCCCGGCCCCGCGCTGCGGTCGCTGCGAGTACTGCCTCGCGGGCCGCCCGTCGCTCTGCACCGACCGTGGCAGGGTCGGCGAGGGCGAGAAGGTGTGGCAGGGCGCGTTCGCCCGGTACAAGACGGTGCGGGCCGACGAGCTGCTGCGGGTTCCCGACGGGCTCTCGTTGCGCCACGCCGCGCTCGTCGAGCCGATGGCGGTCGCGTTGCACGGCATCACCCGCTCGGGTGGCGCGCAACCCGGGAAGCGCTACCTCGTCACGGGCGGCGGGCCGATCGGGTTCCTCGCGGTCGCGGCGCTGAAGGCCGAAGGCGTCGACGACATCGTGGTGAGCGAACCGCATGCCGGCCGGCGGGCACTGTGCGAGCGGCTCGGGGCGCGCACCGTCGAACCCGACGAGCTGCACGTGCCGATGATGCCGCACGACATCGTCGACGAGCCGTTCGACGTCGTCCTCGACTGCTCCGGGTTCCGCGAGGCGATCGAGGCGGGGTACGCGCAGCTGAAGCGGGCGGGCACGTTGGTGATCGTGGGCGCGGGGATGCGCCGGCCCCGGTTCGACATCAACCGGGTGCTGCTCAACGAGCTCACGATCACGGGCTCGTTCGTGTACGACGCCGACGGTTTCCCGCGCGCGCTGGAGCTGCTCGCGTCGGGGCGGGTGCCGCTCGACGTGCTCGTCGAGCCCGACGACGTCCCGCTCGACGGGTTGCTCGACGCCGCGGTCGGTCTCCACGAGGGCCGGTTGGCGGCGAAGGTGATGGTCGTGCCCCGAGTGGGCCAGGCGTAAGGAGCGCAGGCGATGACGAAGATCGAACCGCAGATCGACGAGCCGGAGTTCGCGTCGCGCAAGCCGCGTTTCAACCACGTCGCGATGAGCCTGCCGTCGGAGATGCTCGACGCCGAGCATCGCGCACTGCTCACCGCCTTCTACGCCAAGGTGTTCGGCTGGCACGAGCTGCCGATGCTCACCGAGGAGGGGCGGCGGCTGGTGTTCCAGGCCTACACGGTCGAGCAGTTCGTGTTCCTCATCGCCGACGACCCGCCGATGACGTGCCCCCGGCTCGACCACTACGGGATCTCCGTCGGTGCGGAGTCGGAGCTCGACGACATTCTCGCCCGGGCGCGCGCCTACAAGGAGCACGACGACCGCGTCGAGATCGTCGATCGAAAGACCGATGACCATGGCATGCTCGCGATCACGAGCATCTACATCCGCTACCTGCTCCCGATGATGGTCGAGGTGCAGTGGTGGGACCACAAGTGGGAACGCGAGGGGATCGCATCGTGACATTGCGTTGGGGGGCGTTCGTCCCCCAGGGATGGAAGTTGGAGTACTCGGGCGTCGGAGCCGCGGAGGCGTGGGAGCGGTCGAAGGAGATCGCGCGGCTCGCGGAGCAGGTGGGCTACGACCATCTCTGGGTGTACGACCACGTCGAGACGGTGCCGCGCCGCGAACCGACGCACATGTTCGAGGCGTTCACGATGCTCGCCGCGATCGCGCAGCACACGACGACGATCAAGCTCGGCCAGCTCGTCACCTGCTCGTCGTACCGCAACGCCGGTTTGCTCGCGAAGGAGGCGGCCTGCGTCGACGTGTTCTCCGGCGGGCGCCTCATCCTCGGCCTCGGCGCAGGTTGGTACGAGCGCGAGTACCAGGCGTACGGATACGAGTTCATGAAGCCGGGGGCCCGCCTCGACGTGCTCGAGGAGACGATCCAGGTCGTGAAGCGGCTCTGGAGCGAGGAGACCGTGAGCTTTGCGGGCAAGTACCTCGACTTCGACGGCGCGTACTGCGACCCGAAGCCGATCCAGGATCTCCCGCCGATCTGGGTCGGTGGCGGTGGCGAGCGCAAGACGCTGCGCATCGCGGCCCGGCATGCCGACGCGACGAACTGGCAGACGGGGCTCACCGGATTCGTGCACAAGTCGCAGGTGCTCCGTGAGCACTGCGACGCGGAAGGTCGCGACTTCGACAGCATCGTCCGCACCCACGGTCCCGACTGCCGGCTCTTCGATTCCGCCGCCGACCTCCAGCGCTGGATGGGCTCGCCCGGCGGCGGCTCGCTCTGGGGCCGCGGCAATCCCGACGATTACCTGCGCGACAACTTCGTCGGCACGGTCGAGACGGTCGTGGAGCAGGTACAGGGGTACGTCGATGCCGGCTGCCGCGAGTTCGTGCTCTGGTTCCGCGACTACCCGTCGTCGGAGAGCCTCGAGCGGTTTGCGTCCGAGGTCGTGCCGCGGATCCAGGCCTGAGCGCGTCGCGTGATGATCGTCGTGAGGGACACCGGCGCCGCCGGGCCCGTTCGTTAGGCTGCGGCCGGTGACCCTGACTTCCGACGCGCGGGCGCGCGCCGGCGCCGGTGGGGGCGGCGCGGCAGCCAGGCCCGCGAAGCAACCCGAGCCACGCGCGCTCGTCGCCGTGGTCGCGCTCGTCGTCCTCGCCGGCGTGGCGTTCCGCTGCTACACGAAGTCGGATCTCTGGCTCGACGAGGCGCTCTCCGTGAACATCGCGCGGCTCCCGCTGCGCGACATCCCGCATTGGCTCCGCCACGACGGCGCGCCCCCGCTCTACTACATGCTGCTGCACGTCTGGTCGGGCGTCTTCGGCACGTCGAACGTCGCGGTGCGCTCGCTCTCGGGCGTCCTCGGCGTCGTGTCGTTGCCCCTCGCGTACGCGACGGGGAAGCGACTCGGTGGACGCACGACGGCGTGGAGCGCGGTGCTCGTGCTCGCGCTGAACCCGTACGCGATCCGGTACTCCACCGAGGCGCGCATGTACATGCTCGAGGTGGTGCTCGCGTTCGCGGGGATCCTCGCGGTGCAGCGCATCTTCGAGCGGCCGTCGGTCGGGCGGCTGGCCGTGCTCGCGGTGCTCACCGCCGTCCTCGTCTACACGCAGTACTGGGGCTTCTACCTCGTCGCGGCGGCGGCGCTCTTCCTGCTCGGAACCGCGCGCGTCGTGCCGGAGCTGCGCGGGGCCGCGATCCGGTCGATCGTCGCGATCGGCGTCGGCGTCGTGACGTTCGCGCCGTGGATCCCGACGTTCCTCTACCAGGCGAAGCACACGGGCACACCGTGGGGCAAGGCCGTGCTGCCGCCCGTCCCGCTCGGGGTCTCGGTCGCCGATTTCGCGGGCGGCCCGCAAAACGAGGGCTACCTGCTCCAGTTCTTGCTCATCGCGCTCGTGCTGCTCGGCGTGTTCGGCGCGGCGACGAACGGGCGCCACATCGACATCGACCTCTGGACGCGTCCGGTGGTGCGCTGGATCGCGGCCGTCGGGTTCGGCACGCTCGTCATCGGCGCGTCGGCCGCGTACCTCGGGCATTCCGCGTTCCAGAGCCGGTACGCGTCGATCATGTTCCCGTTCTTCGTGCTCGTCGCCGCGCAGGGTGTCTCGTGTTTCGCCGACTTCCGCGTGCGTGCGCTCGTGCTCGCGGTCGTCGTCGCGCTCGGGTTCGTCGGCTCGGCGCGCAACCTCGTCACCGACCGTACCGAGGCGACGCAGGTCGCCGCGATCCTCAACCGCGATGCCTTGCCCGGCGATCTCGTGCTCTATTGCCCCGACCAGGTCGGGCCGGCCGTGCACCGCCTCCTCCGATCCGGTCTCGACGAAGCGACGTATCCGCGTTTCGGGGCTCCCGCGCTCGTCGACTGGGTCGACTACAAGGACGTGCTCGCGGCGCACAAGCCGGCGGCGTTCGCCCGAGAGGCTCTCGCGCGTGCCGGGTCGCACACGATCTGGCTGGTGTGGGCGCCCGGGTACATCACCCACGTCGGGACGTGCGAGTCGATCGCGGCCACGCTCGGCAAGACGCGGCCGTTGCAGAACCGCCTCGCGCCCGATCCGGACATCTTCGAGAAGCCCGGCCTCCAAGCGTTCCCGGCGCACTGAGCATGCCGCGCCGCTCGCCGGGCGCGTCGTCGTTCGCCTCCGGCGACCTGGTCGCCGCGGGCGGAGCCTGGGTGGCGTCGCGTGCCCTCGTCGTCGTCGCGCTCGTGGTGGCCCGGCGGGTCGCCGACCATCTCGACGTCCGACCGTGGCCGATCGCGTTGCACCAGGGTCTGCTCGCGTGGGACGGCGCGTTCTACGGCGACATCGCGCACGGCGGCTACGCGTCGGTGAGTCGCGACGGTCTCCGGTTCTTCCCGCTCCTGCCGCTCCTCGGTCGCGCGGTGGGCTGGCTCCCGGGCATCGACGCGCGCGGGGGAGTGGTCGTCGTCGCGAACCTCGCCGCGCTCGCCGCCGCCCTGCTTCTCGTGAAGCTGGTGAAGTTCGAGACCGGCGACGTCGGGCTCGCGCGCCGGGCCGCCGTGCTGCTCCTCCTCGCCCCCCACGCATTCATCTTCGTGATGGGCTACTCGGAGTCGCTGCTCATCGCGCTCGCGCTCGGTGCCTTCCTCGGGTACCGCCGTGAGTGGTGGTGGCTCGCGATCGTTGCGGGGTATGCGGCCGGGTTGTGCCGGCCGGTCGGCGTGTTCCTCGCGGTGCCGGCGGCCGTGGAGGCGTTCCGATGGTGGCGGCGAGCGGCGTCCGCGAGCGCGGGCGCCCGTCGGCGCGGCGGCGGCGTTCGTAGTGAGGGCCGTTGCCGTCGTCGCGCCTGCGGCCGGGCTCGCCACCTACTTGCTGTGGGTCCGGGCGCGCACCGGCGACTTCCTGCTCGCCTTGCGCCTCCAGAACGCGAGCAACCTGCGGGGCGGGACGGTGTCGCCGATCAGCACGCTGCACCACGCGCTCCACGAGCTCGTCTCCGGCGACCGCGTGGGGTACGGGCTCCATGCGATCACGGCGTTCGTCGCGATCGTGCTCGTCCTGGTGGTCGCGCGGCGCCTGCCCGCGTCGTACTGGTGCTACGCGGCGGTGTCGATGGCCGCCGCGTTGACAGGCCGCAACCTCGAATCGCTCGAGCGGTACTCCCTCGCGACGTTCCCGGTCGCGATCGGCGCGGCCGTGCTGCTCGAGCGGGAGCAGCTCGACCGGATCGCGCGCCTGCTGATCGCGGGCGGGCTCGTGGCCGCGAGCATCCTCGCTTTCACGGGGACACTGGTCCCGTGATGCCGACACCCGAACCGACGACCACGCCCGCTGATCGGCGGGACTCGCGGGTCGCGCCGGCTTCACGACGCTTTCTCGTGCGGTTGCTGCTCGTCGTGGTCCTCGCGCTCGCCGTGCGCGTCGGCTACGTCGTGGGTGCGAAGCGCGGCCCGTGCAAGAACGCGTTGCTCGGCTCCATCCCGACGGAGTGCGCGGTCGGCGACCAGCTCTTCTACAACGGCGAGGCGAACCGGCTCGCGCAGGGCGACGGCTTCGTCGAGTGGGCGATACCCGGCTCGCACTCGCCACCCGCCGCGGACCATCCGCCCCTCACCGCAATCGTGCTCGCGCCGGTCGCGTGGCTCTCGATCCACGGGCCGCTGTCGTGGGTGCACGACGCGACGCACCTCACGGAGGAGCGCTACTTCATGGCGCTCCTCGGCACCGTGCTCGTGTTCATGATCGGCTTGCTCGGGCGCCGGATCGGAGGGGACGCCGTCGGCCTCGTCGCGGCGTTCCTCGCGGCGATCTACCCGAACCTCTGGGTCAACGACGGGCTGGTGATGTCGGAGACGGTCACCGGCGTCACCGTGGTGGGCGCGCTGTTGCTCGCGTACGCGCTGCGCGACCGCCCGCGGGCCCGGGCCGCCGTGGCGTGCGGTGCGGTGTGCGGTCTCGCGGGCTTGGCGCGGGCCGAGCTCATCTTGTTCGTGCCGTTCCTCGCGATCCCCGCCTCGGTCTCGGCGCGCGGCGTGGCGCGGCGCGAGCACCTGCGGCTCGCGGTCGTGGCGACGATCGCGGCGGCGGTCGTCGTCGGTCCGTGGGTGCTCTACAACCAGTCGCGCTTCGCAGACTCGGCGTTCGTCTCGACCAACGACGGGCTCGCCCTGGCGGGTTCGAACTGTGCGCACGTCTACTGGGGTGGCGCGCTGGGGCTCACCTACCTCTCGCCACCGTGCATCGAGGTTCCGCCGCCACCGGGCGACCAGTCGCAGGTGTCTTCGGCGTATCGGCGGCGGGCCCTCGACTACATGCGCGCGCACGCCGGTCGGGTGCCGATCGTGGTCGCGGCGCGCATCGGGCGCACGTGGAGCCTGTTCCGCCCGCTCGACATGCTCACCTACAACCAGGGCGAAGGGCGCGAGCGGTGGGTCACCGCGCTCGGGCTGATCGCTTACTACCCGCTCCTCGCGCTCGCGCTCGTGGGCGGTTGGTTCCTGGCTCGGCGGCGGGCGGGCCGGTTGTGGCCGCTCCTCGTACCCGCCGTCGCGTCGACGATCGGCGTGGCGGTCACCTACGGCCAGACGCGCTTTCGCGCCGCGGCCGAGCCGTCGATCGTGCTGCTCGCCGCGGTCGCAGTCGTCGCGGTGATCGCGCGCGTGCGCTCGCGACGCGGTCCGGGCGCTGCGCCGTCGCGCGCGGTCACGACCTGACGCACGCCGACACGCCGTAGAGGTTCACCTCGGGAAGGGTTGCGTAGCCCGTCGCGATGAGGAGGTAGTCGTTGCCGACGTGCGCGCGCAGTTTCGGGAACGTTCGGTCACCCATGCCGCTGCGGTCGATGGTGTAGCCCTGGGCGCGCCAGTACGCCTCGATGCGGGGCAGGAGCGCCGCACCGGTTCCGCTCGCGAGCGGAACGACGACCGGCACCTCGGCGTGGTGCGCGCCGGTGTCTCCGACGCTGTAGCCGAGGAACTTCTTCTTGCAGGGCAGCAAATCGGCGCCGGCCGCCGGAACGAAGTCGGCCGGTGCCCCGATCGCGGTGCCGGTCTCGTTCACGAGCGCCAGGACGCGTGCCCTCGCGGTGGCGAGGTTCTGGCTCGCGATGCGGGGGCTCCCAGTGCACCCGCCGAGGAGGAGCGTCGCCGCGAGGGCGAGAACCACCTGTGGCCGTCCCGGTCGGCATAGCCTCGGCATCCGCTTCCGTCTAGCACACCGGGTCCGTCGCTTGGGGTCTCCGAAGGTCACGCCCGGTCGCGTCGCCTTCGCGGCGGCCGCGGCAGTCTTCGCGATCGCGCGCGCCCTGCCGTTCGCGCACGCGCGGGTCGGTCTCGGTCTCGATTCGTTCGACTACATCAATCTGGCGCACTCGAAGTCGCTGGGTTCCGTGCTCGCGGCTCGCCGCCCGCCGACCTACCTGATCGTGATGAAGGCGCTCTCCGGTCGCTGGCAGTTCGTCACCTGGGCGCAGTTCGTCATCGCCATGCTGGCGTGGGTGCTGCTCGCGGCGGTCGCGGCGCGGGTGGCGCGCACGGGGGTCGGACGGGTGGCTGCGGTCGCGGCGGTCTTCCTCGTCGGTTCGTGCCTCGACGTCGCGCAGTGGGATCGCCTGATCGGAACCGAGTCGCTCTCGCTCTCGCTCGGCGTGCTCCTCGTCGCCGCGTCGTACTGGCTCTCGCAGCGGGTGACGCCGGCACGCGCCGCGGTGGTCGGCGTGATCGCGCTCGTGTGGGGACTGCTGCGTGATGCGAACGCGATCGTCGTCGGCATGATGGGGGTGGGGCTCGCGGTGTGGGTGCTCGCCCGGCGTTCACGGGTGCGGGCTCGGCTCCTCGTGCTCGCGGGCGCGTGTCTCGCGGTACTCGCGCTGTCGGTCGCGTCGGCCGATGTCGGCGCCCGCTGGGAGCAGCCGATGCAGAACGTCGTGACCTTCCGGGTGCTGTCGAGCCCGGAACGGCGCGCCTTCTTCCTCGACCACGGCCTGCCGCTCACCGACGCGGAGGCCGACCGGATCGCCGGCCGCTGCGTGAACCCGGCCGGCGTGCTCCTGTGCCGCGAGGTCACCGATCCCGCCTTCTACCGCTGGATCGACCACGATGCCCGCAGCACCTACCTCGCGTCGTGGTTCGAGTTCCCGGCGACCACGGCCTGGGAGCCGCTCGCCCACGTCCGCAGGATGGTCGGGGAGCGCTTCCCGCTCGCGGGGATCACGTTCACGGGCCTGAGCGACGGCGTCGCCCGCTCGATCGAGACGGTCGCGTTCCCGCGCAGCCCCCGGGTGATCCTCGCGTGGCTGCTCGCCGACGGCGTCGCCCTGGCCGTCGTCGTGCGGCGGCGGGGCTGGATCGGGGCGGCCACGATCCCGGTGGCGCTGATCGGGCTCACCTACCCGCACCTCTGGGCGGTCTGGACCGGCGACGCCATCGAGCTCACGCGCCACGGGCTGGCGGTGTCGGTGCAGCTCCGGCTCGGGCTGTGGCTGCTCACGGCGGCCATCGTCGACGGCGCCGGAATCGGGAGGGGTCGGGCGGAGCGAACCGGGGTAACCCCAGCTCCTGGGTAGACTTCGTAACCGCTGCGCGCCGGGGCGGCCGCGGAGGGAATTTGGTTCTCCGCATGGCTCACGCCCGGCAGCCGGCCGACCGATCAGGATGCTGCATGGCTACCACCGAAGAGGCGCCGACCACTCCGAGTGCCCGTCTCGGCACGGACGGGCCTCGGGTCGTCATCATCGGTGCCGGCCCCGCGGGACTCACCGCGGCGTACCAGCTTGCGAAGCTGGGCCACCACACGACGGTGCTCGAGGCCGACGACGTCGTCGGCGGCATCAGCCGCACCGTGGAGCGCGACGGCTGGCGCTTCGACATCGGGGGCCACCGCTTCTTCACCAAGGTGCAGCCCGTCGACGATCTCTGGTTCGAGATCCTCGGCGCGGGCGAGTTCATCCGCCGGCCGCGGATGAGCCGCATCTACTACAAGGGCAAGCTCTACGACTACCCGATCCGGCCGTTCAACGCGCTCCGCAAGCTCGGCGTCGTCGAGGCGATGCGCTGCATGGCGTCGTACGCGTGGGTGCGCGTGCGGCCGCCCAAGGACACGAGCACGCTCGAGGGCTACATCGCGAGTCGCTACGGCTGGCGCCTCTACCGGCACTTCTTCAAGACCTACAACGAGAAGCTGTGGGGCGTGCCCGCCTCCCAGATCTCGGCCGACTTCGGCGCGCAGCGCATCAAGAACATGTCGATCGTCGCCGCGGTCTGGGAGCCGCTGCGCGCGCGCCTGCTCGGTGCGCGCCGCGACAAGACGAAGCAGGTGACGAGCCTCATCGAGGAGTTCAACTACCCGAAGTACGGGCCGGGGCAGATGTGGGAGACCGCGGCCGAGAAGGTCACCGCCGCCGGCTCGCAGCTGCTTATGCGCCACCGCGTCGTGCGCATCCTGCACTGTGACGGCGCCGCGTACGCGGTGGTCGCGCGCGACGAGCACGGCGTCGAGCACACCTTCGAGTGCACCCATATCGTCTCGTCGATGCCGATGGGCGCGTTGCTCCGCGCGATGGACCCGCCCATCCCCGACGAGGTGAAGGACGCGGCCGACGGGCTCACCTACCGCGACTTCATGACGGTCGCGCTCGTCGTACCGCAGGAGTACTCGTTCCCCGACACCTGGATCTACATCCACGACCCGGGCGTGAAGGTCGGGCGGGTGCAGAACTTCGGTTCGTGGTCGCCGTACCTCATCAAGGAGGGTCGGACCTGCCTCGGGCTCGAGTTCTTCGTGAACGAGGGCGACCACATGTGGGACAAGGCCGACGACGAGCTCATCGAGCAGGCGAAGCAGGAGATGCACCGGCTCGGGCTGATCAAGGACGTCAGCCGGGTCGAGGCGGGATACGTCGTGCGAATGCCGAAGGCCTATCCCGTCTACGACGACCGGTACCAGGACAACGTGGAGATCCTGCGGAAGTGGATCGCCACCGACGCGCCGAACGTGTACCCGACCGGTCGCAACGGGATGCACAAGTACAACAACCAGGATCACTCGATGCTGACGGCCATGCTGTCGGTCGAGAACATCCTCGGGGCAGACCACGACGTGTGGGGGGTCAACGTCGAGGCCGAGTACCACGAGGAGCACGCGGGCGAGCCCAGGAACGGTGGGACCGGTCGCGACGCGCCGGTGTTGCCCCGAGCCGCGATCGACGCGGCGGCGCGCGAGCGCGCCCGGCACGTCGAGGCATCGCCCCGCCCGTAGGCTGCGGAGGTGAGTGACGGCGCGAGGGGCCGCGTGAGAACGACCGCGCCGTCGGCCTCGCCCGGACCGGGCGTCCGGGTGCGGGGCACCTACTTTCCCTGCTTCGACGGGCTGCGAACGATCGCCGTGCTCAGCGCGATCATGACGCACGTCGGATTTGTCACCGGCGCGACGGAGCAGGCGTCCTACGGCGAGTACCTCGCCCATCTCGAGATCGGTCCCGCGCTCTTCTTCCTGATCTCGGGGTTCCTGCTGTACCGGTCCTACGTCGCCGGCAACTTCACCGGCCGGGTGCCGCTGCGCGCGGGGCCGTTCTGGTGGCGCCGCATGCTGCGCATCTTCCCTGCGTACTGGCTCGCGCTGACGGTGCTCATCGTCGCGTTCGGGCTGAAGGTGTCGGGGCCGCGCGACATCGTCACGTACTACGGCTTGCTCCAGATCTACGACACCCATCGATTCCTCGGCGCGATCCCGCAGGCCTGGACGCTCTGCACCGAGGTGAGCTTCTACGCGTTCCTCCCGGGCTACGCCTGGGTGCTGCGCCGCCTCGGGCGCGCGAAGGAACCCGACGCGCGGCTGCGGCTCGAACTGTTCGGCGCGCTGTCGCTCGTGGCGATCTGTTACCTGTTCCGCGCCGCGGTGTACTCGCTCGACGGCCGGCACGCGGTCGGTCGGATCGCGGTGCACTGGTTGCCCGGCTACCTCGACGTGTTCGGGCTCGGCATGGCGCTGGCGGCGGTGAGCGCGTGGGCCGCGTACCGCGGCACCCCGCCGCTGCTCGAGTGGGTCGGCCGCCGTTCATGGCTGTGGTGGGCGCTCGCCGCGGTCTGCTACTGGCTGGTCGTCGCCCGGCTCGACCTTCCCCGCAGCCCGCAGCCGCAGAACACGCCCCTCGGCTGGCAGGCCGACGCGCAGCAGTTGCTCCAGGCGGGTTTCGCGGTCTTCGTGTCGCTGCCGGCGATGTTCGGGCCGCAGGACCGCAGCCTCGTGCGGCGGTTCCTTCAGTGGAGACCGGTCGCGTACACGGGGCTCGTGTCGTACGGCGTCTACCTGTGGCACGAGGGTTGGCTCGACAAGTGGTTGGTGTGGACGCACCGCGCCGACGTCGGCCAGCTGCTCACCACCGGATCGCGGATGTCGAGCTCGACGTACCCGCTCATCCTCCTGCTCACGGTCGCGTCGAGCGTCGTCGCCGCGAGCCTGAGCTACTACCTCGTCGAGCGACCGGTGTTGCGGCTCAAGGACCGGGTCCCGCGCGTCCTCGCGCCGGCGCCGGCGCCGGGCGCGTGACCGCCGCAACGGCGCGCAGCAGCGCGCCCGTCACGGCGACCGCGCCGCTGCCGTCGACGCGGCGGCTCTTCGACTTCCCCTGTTTCGACGGGCTCCGCGCCATCGCGGTGATGAGTGCCATCCTCGAGCACATCGGTTTCGTCAGCGGCGCGGAGTTCTCCCACCACGTTTGGTACGCGCCGCTCGTGGCCCGGCTCGAGGTCGGTCCCGCGATCTTCTTCATGATCTCGGGCTTCCTGCTGTACCGCGCGTACGCGGCCGCCGCGTTCGCGGGTCGGACCGCGACGCGCACTCGTGTGTTCTTCCGCCGCCGCGTGCTGCGCATCGTGCCCGCCTACTGGCTCGCGCTCACCGCGATCCTGCTCCTCGGTCACGCGACGACAGTGAGCCTGCGGGCGTCGGGCGGCGGCTTCTCGAGCTTCACGTTCCCGCAACTGCTGTCGCTCTACACGCTCACGCAGATCTACTCGCAGCACTGGTTCTACGCCGGGATGACGCAGAGCTGGACGCTCGCCGTCGAGGTGACCTTCTACCTGATGCTCCCCGCGTACGCGTGGCTGATGCGGCGGCTGGGTGCGGGCCGCGAGCCGGGCGCGCGCCTGCGCGTCGAGCTACTCGGCGCGGCGGGGCTGTACCTCGTGAGTCTCGGCTGGCGCACGTTCGTGTTCTACGCCGGAGTGATGCCCGCCATCTCGCAGCACTGGATGCCCGGGTACCTCGACGTGTTCGGGCTCGGGATGGCCCTGGCCGCGGTCCACGCGTGGACGGTGCAGACCGGCGGGCGGCTCGCGCCCTTCGAGTGGGCCGGCCGGCACGCCAACGTGTGCCTGCTGATCGCCCTCGCCTGTTACCTCGTCGTCGCGCTCGCCCTCGACCTGCCCCGTCTCATCATCGAGGTGAACGGCGGCCGCGCGTACATCCGCAATCTGCTGCACGGGCTCGTCGCGCTGTTCGTGCTCCTCCCCGCGGTGTTCGGCCCGCAGGACGAGTCGCTCTTCCGCCGGTTCCTCCGCTGGCGCCCGGTGGTCTACCTCGGTGTCGTGTCCTACGGCGTGTACCTGTGGCACAACGACTTCCTCGAGCAGGCGCGCCTCTGGGCGCACTACCCGCTCTTCGGCGGCAACTTCGCGATGCTCCTGACGATCACGATGTTCTGGAGCGTCGTCGTGGCGTCGCTCAGCTACACGTTCGTGGAGCAGCCGATCCTCCGGCTCAAGGATCGCCCGCTCCTCCCGGCCTGGCTTCGGCGCGGGGCTCGGGAGTCGGCGCCGTGACGGCGACGCCGACCCGAACCGGCGAGGCCGAGCCGGCGGCGCTCGTCGTCGGCGCGAGCGGGGTGCGCGACCCGGCGACGGTGTTCCCGTGCTTCGACGGGCTGCGCGCGATCGCCGCGATCACCGTGCTGTTCCATCACGCGTCGTTCTTCAGCGGCCGGATGGTCAACGGCCGGCTCGCGCCGTTCTTCACTCATCTCGACGTCGGTGTCGCGATCTTCTTCCTCATCTCGGGCTTCCTGCTCTACCGCCCGTTCGCGGCGGCGGCGCTCGCAGGGCGACCGGGGCCGTCGGTGCGCCGCTTCTTCAAACGGCGCCTCTTGCGGATCTACCCCGCGTACTGGCTCGCACTCGTATGCGTCCTGCTCTTCTTCGGGCTGCGGAAGACGACGCACGGTGCGCTGAGCTACTTCGAGTACTTCACGCTGCTGCAGGTGTACGACGCGAAGCGCGCGTCCGGCGGCATCTCGCAGGCCTGGACGCTGTCGATCGAGCTGAGCTTCTACGCGTTCCTGCCGGCGTACGCCTGGGTGCAGCGGCGCCTGAGCGGGGCGCGCCCGTTCGCGGCACGTGTGCGCGCGGAGGTGATCGGCCTCGTCGCCTGCTACGGCGTGAGCGTCGCGTTCCGGGCCATCGTGTTCGGCCTGCACTCCGGCACCGTCCACGAGGTCGGCATCTACTGGCTGCCGGCCAACCTCGACTACTTCGCGCTCGGCATGGCCCTCGCGGTCGCGAGCGTGTGGCTCGCGCAGCGAGACGGGCCGGCGCCGCCGGTGCTCGACGCGCTCGGGCGGGCCCCGGTGCTCTGGTGGCTCCTGTCGGTGGCCAGCTTCGTGATGGTGTCGAAGGGGTTGCACCTCCCCGTCGGGCTCGTGCGCGAAGACGGCCTCCACGGGTACGCCCGGCAGTTCTTCTACGGCACCACGGCCTTCTTCCTCCTGCTGCCGGCGGTGTTCGGGCCGCAGGACCGGGGGCTCGTGCGCCGGTTCCTGCGCTGGGAGCCCGTCGTCTACCTCGGGCTCATCTCGTACGGGATCTACCTGTGGCACCAGGCGTGGATCGGCAAGGCGGTGAGCTGGAACCACCGGCCGCCGTTCCAGGCGAGCTTCCCCGCCATCGTCACGACGGCGTTCGCGCTCGCGGTCGTGACCGCGTCGGCGAGCTGGTTCCTCGTCGAGCGCCCACTGTTGCGGGTGCGTGATCGCGAGCGAGCGCCACGCGCGCCGACCCCGCGGTGAGCGACACGCGTTCTGCGCCCGCACCGGGGGCGCGCTACCCCTGCTTCGACGGCTTACGCGCGGTCGCGGCGGGAACGATCGTCGTGTTCCACGCGGCGTCGATCGCGGGCAGCACCACCGCGACGTGGTTCGGCCGCTTCTTCGCTCGCCTCGACGTCGGGGTCGCGGTCTTCTTCGTGATCTCCGGTTTCCTGCTCTACCGGCCGTTCGTCGCCGCCCACCTCCAAGACCGGCCGGCGCGGCGATGGCGGGAGTTCTGGTGGCGGCGGGTGCTGCGCATCTATCCGGCCTACTGGGTCGCGCTCACCGCCGCGATCCTCCTGTTCCGCAGCACCGACTTGCACGGTGCCGGCGACTACCTCCGTCACTATGCGCTCGTGCAGATCTACACGCCGAAGTACGGGCTCGCGGGCATCGTCCCCACGTGGAGCCTCGCCGTCGAGATCAGCTTCTACGCGGCCCTCCCGCTCTATGCCGGCCTTCTCGCGCGCGTCGGCGCGCGCCTCGCGCCGCGGGGGATGCTGGCGCTGGAGATCACCGCGGTGGTGCTGCTCTATGCCGCGGGCCTCGCGGTGCGGGCCGGGTTGTTCGTGAAGAACGGTCCCGGAACGGTGTCCGCACAGTGGCTTCCCGCCCAGCTCGACCTCTTCGCCCTCGGCATCGTGCTCGCGGTGCTGGCCACCGCGCTCGATGCCGGGCTCACCAACCGCATCGGTGATCCCGTCTCACGCGTGCTGCGGGCGCTCGGCGAACGCGCGGCGCTCTCGTGGGCGCTGGCGGCGGTCGGCTTCGTCGTGGTGTGCGACATCGGCCTGCCCACGAACTTCGCGGTCGGGAGCCGCCCGCAGGAGATGGTCCGCCAGGTGCTGTACGGCCTGATCGCGTTCTTCCTCGTGGTGCCCGCGGTGTTCGGCCCGCAGGACCGTGGCGCGATGCGCCGGGCGCTGCGGAGCCGGCCCGCCGTCGCCGTCGGCATGGTGTCGTACGGCGTGTTCCTCTGGCATTTCGACTGGATGAACCAGCTGATCGACGACGGTCTGTTCCGCCACGTGCACGAGTTCCGTTTCCTCGTGCTGGTCGCGCTCGGGTCGGTCCTCACGCTGATCACGGCCGCGCTCAGCTGGTTCGTGGTCGAGCGACCGGCACTCGCGCTCAAGCAGCGACCGGCGTGGTTCGCTCGCGGTCGCGCCGCCGGTTCGCGAGATCAGTAGAAGTGGGTTCGGAGCCCGAACCACGCGACGGTGAGGAGCACGAGTGAGGCGGTCCCGATCGCCGCGGTGAGCGGGAGACGGATCCGTGCGGAGGCCGACTCACGACCGGTACCGGGCGTCGCGGCGCGGCTGGGGACCGCGAGCAGCAGGAGGGGGATCAGGGGCAGGAGGTAGCGGCCCTGGAACGCCTCGACGCGGGGGCTGCGCACGGCGTTCCAGCCCGTGTACGCGAGCAGCATCAGGGCGCCGAACGTGACCGCTGCGATCGCGCCGAGGAGGGCGCGGCTGCGCCAGCCGAGGCGAGGCGGTGCCGGCGCACCCGCGTGGAGCTCGGTGTCGGGGATCGCCACGGTCGCCGCGAGGATCGCGTAGGCGACGACGACGAAGGCCACGGGAACGACCCAGAGCGGGAGCTGCGCGACCGTCTGGCGCAGGAGATCGCCCGAGTACGCGCTCAGGGTGTGACCGATCGTGCGCAGGAACGCGAACGGGTGATGGAGCACGTACCGCTCCTGCGCCTGCGTGTCGACGTGGGTGAACGCGCCGTAGGGCCCGGTCGCGAGCGCGCGGAACTGTGTGTTGAGCGTCGGCGCGACGTAGATGCTCGACGCGTACGCACTCCACGCGGCAGTGAGCGCGAAGGCGGCCACGACAGACCCGGTGATCACGGTGCGTACTCGACCGCCATGGCGTCGCCAGGGGATCGCGAAGGCGAGCGCGAACAGGATGTACGGCGGCTTCGTGAGTCCGAGCGCGACCGTGGCGAGCGCGATCTCCACGAGGCGGCCGCGTTGTACGGCACCGGGAGGCGTCGCGGCAACGTCGAGCGCGAGCGCCACGACGAGCAACGCGAGGGCGAGCGTCACGCCGTCGATCGACAACATCGCGGCCTGGAACACCGTGACCGGCAGCAGCGCGACAGCGGCGAGCATCCAGCGTCGGCTCGGCATGCGCGCGACGGCGAGTGCGAGCAGCCCGACGGTCGCGACGAGCCCGCCGAGGCGGCCGAGGTAGAGCAGCAGGAGCGTCGACGCGCCGAACGCCCGGCCGATCGCCATGAGGGCCGCGGCCGGTGCGTACGGCACCGGCGAGTACACCGCGGCCGACGACCAGTTCTGGAACACCGACGGTCCGCGCGGCGGACGGTCGCCGAGGTGGTGCAGGAAGTCGGTGTGGTCACGCGCGAAGAGGCCGTCCTGCAGGAGCCGGCCGAGGTCGGTGACGAGGCCGGCGGGCACGCGGCCGCCGAGCTGGTCGCCGTGGCGGGTGGCGAAGGCCTGGCCGTGCGCGACCTGGTCGGCGCGCAGGAAGTGGATCGGTTCGTCGTAGCCCACGAGGGGCGGCGTGAGGAGCGCGAAGGCGATGCCGAAGACGAGGCCGGCGACGAGGACGATGCGCTCGGGGTGCTCGAGCCACGCCGCGAGCCGCGGTCGTGCGGCGGTCGGCCGGTGGCGCAAGCCAGGGACGATACCCTGTGTCGATGCCACCGACGACGCACGGGGCTGCGGGGTCGGATGCGTTGCGTCGCCGCCCGCGGGCCGTTGCGAACGAGCCGCTGAGCGTCGTCGCCCCCGCGCCGGAGCCGCCGAGCCTGCGCACGCTCGTGATCATCCCGGCCTGGAACGAGGAGGCCGCGCTCCCGGGCACGCTCGCGGAGCTCGCCGAGACCCGACCCGACCTCGACATCGTGGTCGTCTCCGACGGCTCGCGCGACGCCACCGCCACCGTCGCTCGGGCCGCGGGGGTCGCTGTGGTCGAGCTGCCGTTCAACCTCGGCATCGGCGGCGCGCTGCAAACCGGCTTCCGTTACGCGGTGCGCAACCACTACGACCGCGCGGTGCAGTTCGACGCCGACGGCCAGCACGATCCCGCGGAGATCGCAACCTTGCTCGCCGGGCTCGACGCGGGCGCCGACATGGTGATCGGCTCGCGGTTCGGGGAGGGCAGCGTCGAGTATCGCGTCGGGCCGGTACGGCAGGCCGCGATGCGCGTGCTGCGCTTCTCGATGAACGCGATGACGCACCACCACTTCTCCGACACGTCGTCGGGCTTCCGTGCGTTCGACCGCGGCGTGCTCGAGCTCTTCGCGGCCACCTACCCGGTCGAGTTCATGGACTCGACGGAGTCGTTGCTGCAGGCGTGCCGGGCCGGGTTCTCGGTCTCCGAGACGCCGACGCGGATCCGCAAGCGGCAGGCGGGCGTGCCGTCGACCCGCAACTTCCGCCTCGTGTACCACTACCTGCGGTTGCTCGTCACCATGCTCAGCCAGGTGTCGCGCCGCGCGAACCCGAAGGAGGGGACACGACCATGAGCCTGCTCGCCGCGGTCGGGGACCAGACCTACACGTCGCTCGGCCTCTCCGGCCGCGCCCACATCCTCGTGTTTCTCGTCACCTTCGCGGGCGGGCTGTTCGTGCTGCGCCTGCTGCGCCGCAGGCAGATGCGCGGCAAGTACACGCTGTTGTGGATGGGTGTCGGCGCCGCCGTCCTCGCGATCGCGGCGTTCCCGTCGCTGCTCGATCACACGTCGCGCTTCCTGCACGTGTACTACGCGCCGAGCACGTTGTTCCTCGCCGCGATCGGCTTCCTGCTGCTCGTGTGCATCTACTTCTCCTACGAGCTCTCGCGGCTCGAGGAGCGCACGCGCATCCTTGCCGAGGAGCTCGCGATCGTGCGGGGCGAGCGCGAAACCGGCGCGGCCGACGCAACCGAGGCGCGCGGTTAGAGCCCGGCGAGCCGGCGGGCGAGCGCGATGGCGCGGCTCGCGTCGTAGGCGCGGAAGATCTGCATCTTCTCGGCCTCGATCGAGCCTTCCGCGTGGACGGCGAGGACGGCGTGGTACCCGCCGAAGTCGCGGACGGTGAGGTCGGAGATGAGGTTGATCATCGCGAGGCGGTCCGCGGCGGGCGCCGCGGCCCGCAGGTACTTCTCGAGCACCGGTCGCACCTCGGGGCTGTCCCAGTCGTCGCCACCGGGTCCCGTCACGAGCAGCCCACCGGCGCAGTCCTGTACCGAGCGCACCGCGGTGTGGAAGCCCGTCGCGAACGTGTACTTCGCGATGTTGGTCGTCGCGGAGTCGGGGCGGCAGTAGCCGTCGGCACCGACGCGCCCGCGCCGCGCCGCGGCTTCGCACAGGGTCCGCACCGTCTCCGCGTAGATCACGAGCTGCGTGAGCTTGTCGCGGATGTGCCCCGCGTGCAGCACGCCGTTCATCTCCGCGATCTGGGCCGCGCAGCCCACGAGCGCGTCGAGCAGCGGCAGCTTGTAGGAGATCGCGGTGAAGCGGTGGTACTCCACGAAGGCGAGGGCGATCGGCCCCGCGAGCTCCGGGCGACGGAAACAGAACACACGATCCCAGGGCACGAACACGTCGTCGAACACGGTGAGCGTCTCGAGCATCTTGTGGCGCGACGACACCGGGTGCTCCCACGGATGGCGCGCGCCCGCCGAATAGGGCGAGACGTACATCGACAGCCCGTCGGTCGCGGGTGGCACCGCGAACGCAACCGCGAAGTCGGCGTCGTCGGCCTTCATGGCGCGCGTCGGCAGGACGAGGACCTCGTTGGCGTTCGGGGTGAGCGACGTGTGCATCTTGGCGCCCCGCACCACGATGCCCGCGTCGCTCGTGTCGACCACGTGCACGTGGAGGTCGGGATCGTCCTGCTCGTGCGGCGCCTTCGAGCGGTCGCCCTTCACGTCGGTCTGCGCAACGGCGACCGCGAGGTCGCCGTCGCGGCAGTGCTCGTAGAAGGCCATGAGCCGCTCGTGCTCGTCGCCATGCAACACGGTCTGGAGCGCGAAGAGCGCGTCGCTACCGACGTCCTTGAGGGAGATGAGGGTTCCGCCCAGCGACGTCGTGAGTTCCACGAGTCGCATGCGTGCGAGGAGATCGTCGGTGGAGCGAGGGATGCGGTAGTACGCGCTGTACTCCTCGCCCGTCTCCGGATCGACGGCCACGGCGAGATCGCGGTGCTCGGGCGTGTGGCCCACCTCGAAGTCGACGCAGGAGTGGTCGACGGCGATCGCGAGGTCGGGCTCCCTGGTGACGTCGTCGACGCGCGCGCCTCGGTACCAGAGCACGCGTCCGTCTCGGAGCGACTCGCGGTATTCGGTAGGAGTTCGGAGCGGCATGACAGCTCTCCTTCCAGGGCGAGCTACGGCTCGCCGCGCGTTCCGGATTCGGGGCCGACTGCGGCGGCGCGTTGCCCGAGCGGGTCGCCGGCGCGGCCCGCGAGGAGGCGCGCGACGCGCGCGGCCATCCCCGCACGGTTGACCCACAGGAGGCGGTTGCCGAAGCGCCCGACGTCGCCACGCGGGACGAAGGGCTCGTCGGGGTCGAAGTCGTAGGGGTGGCAGTAGAGCCACAGCAGTTCGTCGGCGTGCGCCCGGGCGAGACCGAACCGCACCGCCGTCCACGGCAGCACGCGGAAGTAGACACCGCCGAGGTAGGGGTTCGCGACCCGCGGGCCGAACGACGTGACGGGGCAGGGGAGCTCCAGCAACCCGCCCGGCCACCGGTACGGCCGGCGCGGCTGCCCGGGCCAGCCGAAGAGCGGGCTGCGCGCGGGCAGCACACTCGAGGAGTACGTGAAGCCGAGCTCGCTCAGCTCGTCGACCGCCCATCGCGAGCGCGGGACGAGGGAGAAGGTCGGCGCGCGGAAGCCTGCGACGGGCGTGCCGGTGAGGTCTTCGAGGACCGCTCGGCCGCGCGCCGTGTCGGACCGGAACTGCGCGGGCGTGAGCTGCGGGAGAGGTATGTGGCGGTAGCCGTGCAGGGCAACCTCGTGGCCCGCCGCGGCGATCGACTTCACGAGGGCGGGTTCGGCCTCCGCGAGCTCGCCCACGACGAAGAACGTTCCGCGCACCGCGTGCTCGCCGAGCAGCTCGAGCACGCGCGGCACGACGTCGTTCGCGCGAGGCGGCGATCCCTCGGGTGCGTAGTCCTCGAGGTCGAGGGTGAAGGTGATCGGTGCCACGGCCACGTCAGTACGCGTCCATGTCGAGGAACTCGAAGGTGTCGAGGCGGAAGGTCGAGGCGGGCGCGACGCTCTCGTCGAGCGGTTTGAACACGAGGTTGAGCGGCGACGGTTGCAGCCGGCGCGGCGTCGGGATGCCGCGGATCACCGCGTGCGCGTTGAAACCCGCGTAGATGCACGCGGGCGCGCGGTGCGCCCGGCACGCCGCGGCCACGAGGGGCCCGCCGGCGACGGGGAGGTGCGCGCCCGGGCGCGGGAACACTTTCAGCAGGACGGCGAACGGCACGCCGAGGGGGCCGCTCGCGCGAACGCTGACCGCGAGGGCGTGCGGCGACGCGTGCAGCAGGTACCTGCCGTCGGGGCGCGACAGGCGCCACCGGAGGAATTCGGGCGTCCAGGACTGGACCCAGTCGCGGACCGGCACCCAATCGAGATCGGCGGCGATGCCGGTGAACCAAGGACTCGTGAGCAAGTCGGCCGTGACCGGGCGCGACTCCACGCCCCGGCTCCCGCCGGGCCGGGGGAGGCAGACCCGTACCGGGAGCGGTCCGAGCGACTTCCAGCCGAAGCGGTCGACGACGACGACCGTGGAGTTGTCGTTGCCGACGCCGACCATGCCCGGGGCACCCCAGGCGCTCGCGCGCTCGTAGACGCGCTCGGCCATCGTGCGGAACAAGCCGCCGCGCCGCACGGTCGGGCTCGTCGCGACGTTCGTGGAGAAGATGAACGCGATCGGACCCGCGGACGTGCGGAACCGGGTCGGGAGCACCGCATAGTGGGCGATGCGCGCGCCCTGCTCGTCGTCTTCGTTCTCCTCGATCACCTGGCCGCGGGGGTTCTCGCGATAGAGCCACTGGAGGTAGCCGGGATGGCCGAAGCGCTCGGCGTCGAGGGTCGCGACGAGGAGGCGCGCGGTCGCGCCGTCGTTCGCCGCCGACGGCGAGTCGGGGGTCGGAGGCCGAGTGCTCATCGGGCCTCGACCACCGCCGGGCGGGTGCCCGGCCGCGCCTGCGCACGCCCGCGGGTCCACCAGGCGTCGACGGCCACCGCCGCGAGGATCGGCAGCACCGCGTCGAAGGGGGCGCGGTAGCGCTGCACCCCAAAGGTGAGCGCGGCGGAGAACGTCACGATCGCGCCGAGCGCGAGGAACATCGCAACGGGCAGGCGCCGGCGCCAGAGCAGCACGAGTCCGGGGATGCCCGCGAGCGCGAGCAATCCGAAGCCGATCATGGCGCTGCGCGCCGCGACGAACCCGCGCCCTTCGATCGTCGCGTCGAAGGTCGCGGTCTGCCACGGGCGGAACAGGCCCCAGACCCGGCCGACGCGCGCGAGGACGACGACCGGGAGGCGACGCTCGTGGGCGCGGAGGTAGTCGAGCGCGTGATGGCGGGCCGCGATCTCTCGCACCGACTCGTCGCCCTCGGTCGCGAGCGCGGACTGCGCGGAGCGCTCGATCGCGGCGTGCCCGGCCGTAGTGCTCGGATCGACACCGGCCGGCGGCTTGATCGCGACCTGATCCGCGCCGCACCCGGCGCCGGCGTCCCAATACCCGGTCTTGGGGCCGAAGAAGGTCGCGTTGCAGGCACCGCCGCTCAGGGTCGCGCCGAGACCGGTGGAGAGATACACCGGCTTCTCGAAGCGGCTGAGGTTGTACCCGACCCACGGTCCGATCACGAGGAGACCGCCCGCGGCGAGGGCACCGACGATGCGCCAGCGCTGCGGGGTGGCGAGCGCCGGGGCCCATCGCCACATCGGGATCACGAGCAGCGGGAAGAGCAGCGCGAGCTCGGCGCGGCCGAGCGCGGCCGCGCCGATCAGGAGACCCACCACCGCGGCCCGAGCAGGAGTGGGTCGTTCGCGGTAGCGCAGGAGTGCGAGCAGCGCCGCCGCGACCGCGAGCTCCGCGACGGGCTCGGAGAGCAGGGCGGCGTCGTTGACCCACAGCGCGGGGGAGAGCGCGGCGAGGATCGCCGCGACGAGACCGATGCGCGCGCCCTCGGCTTCGTCGCGGCCGTACGCGCGGCCCGCGAGCCCGACGACCGCGACGACGGCCGCGCCGAGCAGGCACGACACGAGCCGGTGGCCGAGGATGCTGCGGACGCCGACCGTCGACCACACCGCGAGGTACAGGGTGTAGAGCGGCGGGTGGTACGCGCTGGGCGTGGTGATGCGGAAGAAGTCGTAGCGCAGCGGGTCGATGAAGCCCCTGCCGTCGGCGAGGAGGTTCGCGCCGTAGTGGTAGCTGAACGAATCGCCCCATGCGGGCGTGTCGTGGCGGGCGGCGAGCGTGTACGCGATCCGGCCGGCGAGGGCGAGCAGGGTGATCGCCGCGAGCCGGCGCTCGAACTGAGTGCTCGCACGGGCGCGACGCGTCATCGCACGGGCACGCGGGCGGGGTCGTTCCTCGAACGCCACCGATCCATCACCTGGACGATCGCGATCGCGGCGAGCACGGGCAGCATGGCGTCGACCGGCGCGCGGTAGCGCGTGATCCCGAATGTCGTGGCGGCCGTGAACGTGATGGTCGCGGCGATCGCGATGAACGGCAGGATCGGTTGCCGTCGCTTGTAGAGCAGCCAGAGCCCGGCGAGCCCGATCACGAGGAGCACGTAGTACTGGTCGGTCGCGAGTCGCATCTGCCACACGCCGCGGCCTTCGAGGAGGCCGTCGTACTGGATGCCCTGGCTGACGCGCGACGGCGTCCACACGCCCCACATGCGCGCGACGCGCGCGGCCGTGACGATCGGGTACCGGCTCTCGTGCGCGCGGATGTAGTCGAGGCCGCGCTTGCGCCACACGACCTCCTTCTGCGACTCGTCGCCCTTCAAGTTCTCGAGGCCGGCGGCGCAGTTGATCGACCAGTACCCGAAGAACGGGCCGGAGTAGGTCTGATCGCAGTTCGCGACCATCAGCACGCTGCCGATGCCGTTCGACATGAGCACCGGCTTCTGGAAGCGCGTGAGATTGAAGCCGATCCACGGTGCCATCAGCAGCGCGCCGACGCCGAACGACACCACGACGTACCGGATGCGCGTGCGCCAGTCGCCGTTGCGTTTCAGGAGTGCGTACGGCAGTGCGAGCAGCGGGAACAACAGCGCGGCTTCGGCGCGGGTCAGCGCCGCGAGCGCGATCCCCGCGCCCATCAGCGCCGCGCGCCCGGTGGTGGGCTGCTTCCAGAAGCGGATCGCCCACCACACCATCAACGCCGAAGTGAGGACGTACGCGCTCTCCGACATGAGCATCTCGTCGTTGATCCAGAGCTGTGCGTAAACGGCAGCACCGACGGCCGAGAGCAGCGCGACGCGGTCGTCGCCGAGCTCGCGCCCGATCATGCCGATCACGAAGATCGCGATGCCGCCGAGGAGGCACGACGCCAACCGATGCGTGAGCTCGCTCTGACCGATGAACTTCGAGACGCCGGCGAGATAGAGCAGGTAGACGGGCGGATGCCCCGCGCTCGGGGTGATGCGGCCGTACCAGTGGTACTGGCCGGGATCGATGAACCAGAGGCCGTGCGCGAGGTCGTTGGCCTGCCAGTGGTAGTAGGCCGCGTCGCCGTTGAGCCGGAGCCGGCCGCGCTCCCAGACGTCGTACCAGATGCGGTACTGGAGGCCGGCCAGAGCGATGAACGCGAGGCCGACGTGGATACCCCGGACCCGCGCGCGCATGCCGGCCGACGCTAGCAGCGGCCGTCCCCGGTTCCGATCACCGTGGCACGGGGATCTGGCGACGGTACCGGTGCGCGATCCGGATCATCGGGCGCTCCACGGCGTACCACGACACCGCGCCGACAAGGATCGAGAGCGGGATCGCGGCGGCGAGCACCTTCACGAACGACCACTGCAGCGAGGCGGGGCAGACCCGGAGGCTTGCCGGGTTGCACCCGAGCCGCCGCACGAGCCATTCGATCACCGCGTAGTGCCACAGGTAGATGCCGTAGCTCACCATGCCCACGAACGCGAGGGGCCGCGACGCGATGACGTTCAGCGACCAGCTCCGGCCGTGCGGCACGATCACCGCCGGCGCGACCACGCACACCGCGACAAGTGTCTGGAGCAGATGCTGCTCGAACTGTTGATGCGCGGTGATGCCGAACGCGGCGGTCGGGTCGATGCCGATCTTGTCGCACAGGTACCAGTATGCGAATGCGGCGATCGCGAACCACGGCAGCGCGGAGGCGCCGAGCAGGCGCCACCACTGCGGTGGCTCGTCGCGCCGGGCGACGAGCTCGCGCAGGATCACGATCAGCATCCCGCCACCGAAGATGCCGAGCGAAGGCGGGAGCACCTTGAACGGGGTGGTGAGGTGAATCGGTGAGCTGCGCATCGCGAGGAGCTCGAACACCGGGCCGAGCACGATCAGCGCGAGGACTCCCGCGATCTCGGCGCGCGTCGCGCCGATCGCGCGTCCGAGCCGGCGAATCGCGGCGGCGTAGAACGGCAGGAACGCGTAGAAGCTCACCTCCACGACGAGTGTCCACGCCTGCCGCAGGCCGATGTTGCTCCCGATGCCCTGGAGCCGGTAGGTGTGCAGCAGCAGCGGCGCCGAGAACCACTGCCACTTGCCTCGGATGCCGAAGATCGGCGAGATCGGCAAGATGATCGCGAGCGCGACCCAGTACGCGGGATAGATGCGCGTGAAGCGGCGCACCACGTACGTGCGCAGGTTCGGGTGCGGCCGGCCATCGAGGTGCGCGGCGACGAACGGTCCGTAGAGCAGCACCGCGGAGATGACGAAGAACACGTCGACGCCGACGTTCAGCTCCTGGATGTAGCTCGCAGCCGGCCCGGTGACCGCGTCGGTCCAGTCGCCGACGTGCGTGAAGATCACGGCGATCGCGGCGAGGGCGCGCAGCCCGTCGAGCCGGCGATCGCGCGTCCGGACGAAGTCGACGCGAGGGGCGGTCGGGGGTGCGATCGCCTCCGTCACCGACGCGGCGCGCGGCTCCGCCGGAACACCCGGTCGCGCAGACCCCACCACGTGACGAGCATCATCGCCTCGGCGACGATCCGGGTCGACATCTTCGACGTGCCCCGCTCGCGGTCGGTGAACGTGATCGGTACCTCGACGACCCGGCCGCCGGCGCGCACGAGCCGGTACGTCATCTCGATCTGGAACGTGTATCCGTTCGCACGCGTCTCCTCGAACCGGATCGCGCGCAACGCCGACGCGCGGTACGCGCGGAACCCGGCCGTGGAGTCCGCGACGTGGATCCCGAGGACCCAGTTCACGTACCGGCATCCCCAGCGCGACAACGCGAGGCGGTACACCGGCCAGTGCGGGATCGTTCCCCCCTCGACGTAGCGCGAACCGAGGCCGAGGTCCGCGCCCTGCTCGACGGCGGCGAGCAGCGCGGGCAGCGCCTCCGGTTGGTGCGAGAGGTCGGCGTCGATCTGAACCATGACGTCGAAGCCGCGCGCGAGGCCGATGGCGTGGCCGGCGCGGTACGCGGCACCGAGCCCCGATTTTCCGGGTCGTCGCAGCACCTCGACCTGACCGAGCTCGGCACCGATCTTGTCCGCGATGTCGGCGGTGCCGTCGGGGGACGCGTCGTCGAGCACGAGAACGTGCGCGTCGGGGACCGCGGCCCGCAGGCGGCGCAGGAGGGTCTCGATGTTCTCGGCCTCGTTGTACGTCGGCACCGACACGAAGACGCGCATGCTCAACCTTCTCCGGCGCGCGGCCGGGGCGCCCGCGCCACGGCGAACAACACGGGCGTTAACGGGGTGATGGTCTCGGTGAGAAAGAGGTGCGACGCGTCGAGGCCCGAGCCGATGCCGGTCGCGTCGCGCCCGAGCGCCCGGTACGCGAGCGGGAGCAGACGTTCGTAGGCCCAGACGTAGGTTCGGCGCGGGAGCCGCTGCCGCAGGTGCAACACGTCGAGCTTGAGGAGGCGTTCACCGCTCGCGCGCCGGCCCGCGAAGTCGGCATGGAGCTCGTCGTCGCCTTCGAGGCCGAACATCTCGACCTCGGAGAAGAACAGCCGCAGCATCGAACGCAGCTGCTCGGGATCGAAGAGGTAGACGTGGAACGGGTTCTCGAAATCGGCCGGCGCGTTCGGCGTGATGACGTACGCGGTTCCCGTCGCGCGCAGCACTCGCGCGAGCTCCGCGACGTGCAGCACCGGATTCGTGAAGTGCTCGATGATGTGCGACGAGCAGACCGAGTCGACCGTGGCGTCGCGCAGGGCGAGCCGCGCGCCGTCCATCGCCGCGAACCGAACCGCGTGCCCGCGGCGGCCGCCGGGCCCGAACTCCACCGCCGCCTCGCGTGCGGTCTGCGCGCTGTAGTCGACGCCGATCACCGTCCGGTCGGCGGCCTCGAGCCGCGCGGTCTCGTCACCGACTCCGCAGCCGACGTCGAGGACGAGACCGGGGCCGAGCCGGTTCGCAACCTCGCGGTAACCGGCGTCGTGGAGGGCGAGCAGCGAATCGGGCGTCGCGCCCTGCATCGGACGTTCGCCCGTGAGCCTCACGGGGTTCCTCTCATGTGGGGCGCGAGGGTAACGCGGCCGATCCGGCCGGCCGCGAAGGGGTGGGGCCGCCACCGACGATGCGCCGGGAACCGCGATGGCGCCCCCTACAATCTCCCGGCACTCGTTACCGGCCGAGCGCGGCACGACTCGCAGTCGGGCCGGTTCGGTCCCGGTGACGTGGTTCGACGGCAAGGAGTCCGACATGCGCAGTGGCGACGCCGACGACGTCGTCGCGAAGCTGGGCGACATCGCCGCGCGGGCGAACCTGCGGCGAGTGAGCGTGCTCGCGTGGCGCGACCTCGACGACCCCGAGGCGGGAGGGTCGGAGGTCCACGCCGCGAAGATCGCGGCGCTCTGGGGGCAGGCCGGCATCGAGGTGACGATGCGCACCTCGCACGCGCCCGGTCATCCGACGGTGTCGTGGCGTGACGGCTACCGCGTCATCCGCAAGGGCGGCCGCTACCTCGTCTTCCCGCGCGCGGCCTTCAGCGAGATGATGGGTTGGCACGGCGCGAGCGACGCGCTCGTGGAGATCTGGAACGGCATGCCGTTCTTCTCGCCGGTCTGGGCGCGCCGCCCCCGCGTCGTCTGGCTGCACCACGTGCACGACACGATGTGGGAGATGACGCTGCCACCCCGGCTCGCCAAGCTCGGTCGCGCCGTCGAGTACCGCGTCGCGCCGCCGATCTATCGCCGCACCTCGATCGTCACGCTCTCGGAGTCGTCCAAGCGGGAGCTCGTGTCGAAGCTCGGCTTCAAGGCGAAGCGCGTGACCGTCGTTCCACCCGGGATCGAGCCGCGCTTCTCGCCAGGCGGGCAGAAGTCGCCGACACCGCTCATCGTGGCGGTCGGCCGGCTCGTCCCCGTGAAGCGGTTCGACGTGCTCGTCGACGCGCTGATGGAGGTCAAGGCGAAGCAGCCGGACCTGCGGGCGGTCATCGTCGGCGAGGGGTACGAGCGCGAGGGTCTCGTCGCCCAGATCCGCTCGCTCGGCGCGGATTCGTGGATCGCGCTTCCGGGGCGCGTCGACGACGCGACGTTGCTCGAGGCGTACCGCCGCGCGTGGGTCGTCGCGAGCGCGTCCGCGCACGAGGGTTGGGGAATGACGATCACCGAGGCCGCCGCGTGCGGGACGCCGAGCGTCGCGACGCGCATCGCGGGGCACGAGGACGCGATCGTCCACGGCGTCTCGGGTCTGCTCGCCGACGACGGCCGTGAGGTGCGCCGCGGGCTCGCCGAGGCGATCACGAACGTGGTCGCGGACGACGGGCTGCGGGCCCGGCTGAGCGCGGGGGCGCTCGAGCACGCCGCGGCATACACATGGGGCGCGACCGCGTGCGGCACCCTCTCGACGCTGGCGGCCGAGACGATCCGCCGTCGCGGCCACGCGTGACGGCAACGGCACTCGCTCCCGTTCCCGAAGATCGGCCGGCGGCCGCGCCGCACCGGGCGCTCGGCTACCTCGCGCTCGCGTTCCTCTCGTACCTGCCGCCGCTGCTCACCGCACCCGGCAAGGTCGCCGCCGACACGAAGCAGTACCTCTATCTCGACCCGTCGCGGTTGCTGGGCCGGGCCGCCTCGATGTGGGACCCGAACATCGGATTCGGCACGGTCACCCACCAGAACATCGGCTACCTCTTCCCGATGGGGCCGTACTACTGGGTACTGAACGCGCTGCGCGTCCCCGACTGGGTGTCGCAGCGGTTGTGGCTCGGCTCGCTCGTGTTCTTTGCGGGGCTCGGCGTGCTCTACCTGATGCGAACGCTCGACGTTCGTGGTCCCGGTGCCGTCGTTGCCGCGCTCGCGTACATGTTCAGCCCGTACTCGCTCGATTACGCGGCCCGTATCTCCGTGCTGCTGATGCCGTGGGCCGCGCTCGCGTGGATGATCGCCCTCGTGATCAAGGCGTTGCGCGATGGCCGGTGGCGCTATCCCGCGATCTTCGCCCTGGTCGTGCAGCTCGTCGGCGGGGTCAACGCGACCGCGCTGATCTTCGCGGGCGTCGCGCCGGTGTTGTGGATCGTCTACGCGTTGGTCACGGGGCGCACCACCGCGCGGCGTGCGTTCGGCGTGACCGTGAAGACGGGAGTGCTCACGCTCGTCACGTCGCTCTGGTGGATCGCGGGCCTGTCGATCCAGGGCGGCTACGGGCTCGACGTGCTCAAGTTCACCGAGACGGTGAAGGCGGTCTCGCGAACGTCCACGCCGAACGAGGTGCTGCGCGGCCTCGGCTACTGGTTCTTCTACGGCCAGGACCGGATCGGGCCGTGGATCGAGGCCTCGGTCAACTACACGCAGCACCCGGCAGTGATCCTCGCGGGCTACGGGCTCGCCGCGCTCGCACTGCTCGCCGCCGCGGTGATCCGCTGGCGTGACCGCGCGTTCTTCCTGTTGCTCGTGTTCGCGGGGGTCGTCATCGCGGTCGGCGCGTATCCGTACACCGCCCCGACGCCGCTCGGCGCGCTGTTCAAGGCCTTCGCGAACAGCTCGGCCGCGGGCCTCGCGCTGCGCAGCACCGGGCGCGCGATCCCGCTCGTCACGCTCGGTCTCGCGGTGCTTCTCGGCGCGGGCGTGAACGCGCTGGCCGCCAGATTCCCGCCCCCGCCGAAGTCCGCCCGGCGCGGGCGGCTCGCGCGAGTCCCGGCGCCCGGCTGGGGGCTCGCGGTCGCGGCGCTCGTCGTCGTGCTGATCGTCGTCGATTTCCCGGCGCTCTACGACGGCACGTACTACGGCAAGAACCTCGAGCGACCGGAGCAGATCCCGTCGTACTGGACCCAGGCGATCGACTACCTCGACCAGGGATCGCACGCCACGCGCGTCCTGGAGCTCCCGGGCGCCGACTTCGCGTCGTACCGGTGGGGCAACACGGTCGACCCGATCACGCCCGGCCTGATGGACCGTCCCTACGTCGCGCGTGAGCTCATCCCCTGGGGCGGTCCCGCCGCGCAGAACCTGCTCGACGCGGTCGACCGGCGCATCCAGGAAGGCGTCTTCGAACCGTCGGGGTTCAGCGCGCTCGCCCGGCGCATGGGCGTCGGCGCCGTCGATCTCCGCTACGACATCCAGTACGAGCGCTACAACCTCGTGCGCCCCCTCGAGCTCCAGCGCGAGTTCGAGTCGGTTCCCGGCCTCACGCTCGCGAAGACGTTCGGAGGCACGCTCCACGACACGCCCGCGGTCCCGTACATCGACGAGACCACGCTCGGCGCACCGGCCAACGAGAGCGAGCCACCGCCCGTCGCGGTCTACAACGTGACCGATCCGACGCCGATCGTTCGTACCGAGTCGCAGCAGCGCCCGCTCGTCATCGCGGGCGACGGCGAAGGCCTCGTCGACGCCGCAGACGTCGGCCTGCTCGACGACACCGGTGTCGTGCTCTACTCCGCGTCGTACGCGAAGCAGCCCGCGCAGTTGCGGGCGGCGACCGGGTCCGGCGGCGTGCTCGTCGTCACCGACTCCAACCGCAAGCGCGCGACGCGTTGGAGCACCGTGCTCGACAACACCGGTTACACGGAGCAGGCCGGCGAGAAGCCGCTGGTCGCCGACCCGAGCGACGCGCGCCTCGACACCTTCCCGAACGCGAGCGACAACGCCTTCACGGTCACCGACCAGCAGGGCGTGAAGGACGTACAGGCATCGGCGTACGGCAACCCGATCACGTACACGCCCGAAAATCGCCCGGCGCAGGCCTTCGACGGCAACCCCGACACCGCGTGGTCCGTCGCCGCCTTCGACGTCGGGATCGGCAACTTCATCCAGCTCGACACGACGACGCCGATCACCACCGATCACGTGAACCTCGTGCAGAAGTTGCAGGGTCCGCAAGACCGATGGATCACGCAGGTGCGGCTCACCTTCGACGGTGGCCGTCCGGTCGACGCGACGCTCGACGCGTCCTCGCGCGTCGCCGCCGGTCAGACGCTTCGCTTCCCGAAGCGCACGTTCTCGACGCTGCGCATCGAGATCACCAACACGAACGAGGGCAAGCGCGTGCTCAACAAGGGTGCGGCGGCCGTCGGCTTCTCCGAGATCCGGCTCCACGACGAGCACGCGTCGCGGCCCATCCAGGTGCACGAGGTCGTCGACATGCCCGACGATCTCCTCACCACGGAAGGCGCGTCATCGCAGGCCCACGAGCTCGTGATGCTCATGAGCCGTCAGCGCGGGCTCCCCGTCCCGCCGCGCACCGACGAAGAGCTCTCCATCTCGCGCTCGTTCACCCTGCCGACGGCGCGCGAGTTCGCGATCGGTGGCACCGCGCGGCTCACTCCGGACGCGACCGGCGCGACGATCGACGCGGCCCTCGGCTTGCCGAGCGTCGCGCACGGCGGTGTCGCGACGAGCGCGAGCGAGTTCCTCGCCGGGTGTGTCGACTGCCGTTCCGACAACGCCATCGACGGTGATCCCGCGACCGCGTGGGTCACACCGTTCGTGGGATTGCGCCGCCAATCGGTCGACTACGCCACCGCGTCGCCGCTCACCTTCGACCACATGGACCTCCAGATCGTCGCCGATTCCCGCCACTCGCTCCCGACGCTCCTCGAGCTGACGGTCGACGGCCAGGTTCGGTGGATCCCGCTCCCGTCGCTGCCGACGCAGGCGAAGCAGAACGGTGTCGACACCGTGCACGTGACGTTCCCGGCCGTCACGGGTACGCGCATCAACGTCAAGATCGCGTCGGTCTCCGAACGCACGTCGCGCAACTACTACTCCGACGTCCCCGTCGCGGAGCCCGTCGGGATTGCCGAGCTCGGCATCCCCGGCCTGCGGTTGCCGGCCGTTCCCGCGCAGCTCCCCGGCACCTGCCGCTCCGACCTGCTGCGCGTCGACGGCCGGCCGGTGCCGATCCGAATCACCGGCTCGAGCGCGGACGCGCAACGGCTCGGGCCCCTCACGATCACGGCGTGCGACCCGTCCGATCCGAGCGCACGGCCGGCCCTGCGGCTCGGCGCCGGCGCGCACGTGGTCGAAGCGACGCCGGGGACCGCGACTGCGTTGCAGCTCGACCGCCTCGTGATGGCCTCCGCGCCCGGTGGCGGGCCGGGCAGCACGGCGGACGGCAAGGTCACCGGGATCGCGGCCGCGGCGCCGGTCGCGCCGAAGATGACCGTCGTCCACCAGGGCCGCACGAAACTCCAGGTGCGTGTCACCGGTGCGTCGGCACCCTTCTGGCTGGTGCTCGGGGAGAGCCAGAACGCAGGGTGGAAGGCCACCGCGTCGGGGATCGGATCGCTCGGCGGCTCCCAGCTCGTCGACGGCTTCGCCAACGGCTGGCGCATCGATCCGAAGGGTCACGACACGCTGACGGTGACGCTCGAGTGGGTTCCGCAGCGCCGGGTCTGGGCGGCGATCGCACTGTCGCTGCTCGGCGCGCTGTGTTGCCTCGTGCTCGCGTTCGGTCGTCGCGCGCGGCCGCGTGTCGCGGTCGCGCCCGCGGTCTGCGGGATCGGCGACGCCGGCCGGGTCGGGATCGCCGGTGGTCCGTCGCTCGCGTGGCCGTGGGAGCCGGCCGGGAGTCCCGTCGGGGTCCGCGCCGCGGTGATCACCGCCGTCGGCGGTGCGCTCGTCGCGACGGTCGTCGTGGGGGTGTGGGCGGGGCTGATCGTCGGCGTGCTCCTCGCGGCGGCGGCGCGGGTACCGCGGGCGCGCGCCGTGCTCGCGCTGGCCCCGGCAATCCTCGTCGGCCTCGTCGGCTGCTATGTCGCCGCGAAGCAGATCCGTTCGCCGGTCCCGCCGGTCTTCGAGTGGCCGATCCTCTTCTCGAAGGCGACCGCGCCGGCCTGGGCCGCGGTCGCGCTGTTCGCGTCCGACGCGCTGCTCGAGATGGTGCGCCGTGGGCGCGCCCCGCGGGGTGGCCCCGATCCGCCCGGCTGACCCTCGGTAGCGTGGGCCGTCAACCCGGCCCCGAATCGGAGCGTGCAACCATGGACACCCCCTGGCCCGGCGACGTCTGCTCACTCGTCGACGCCTTCCGCGCCGGCGAGCGCTCGCCGGTGGAGGAGCTCGACGCGACCCTGGCGGCGATCGAAGGCTCGCAGCTGAACGCGTGGTCGTTCCTCGATCCCGACGGCGCCCGGGCGACGGCCGCGGCCGCCGACGTCGGCCAGCCGTTCGGTGGGGTGCCGATCGGCGTGAAGCAGCTCACGTCGGTCGCGGGTTGGCCGGCGACGGAAGCTTCGGTGCCGCTGCGCGACCGGGTCGCGCCCCACGACGCGACGATGGTCGCCCGGTTGCGCGCCGCAGGCGCGGTTCCGGTCGGGGCGACGACGGCGAGCGAGTTCGGCGGTGTGAACCTCACGACGACGAAGCTGCACGGCGCGACCCGCAACCCGTGGGATCTCGAACGCACGCCGGGCGGATCCTCGGGCGGCTCGGCCGCGGCGGTCGCGGCAGGGGAGTGCACGATCGCGACCGGTGGCGACGGCGGCGGCTCGATCCGCATTCCGGCCGGCTTCACCGGCCTCCTCGGGTTGAAGTGCACCTACGGTCGGATCCCGAAGGGCCCGCACGTGGTCCTCGGCTCGATGACCGCCGTGTCCGGTTGTCTCGCCCGTTCGGCTCGCGACGTCGCCCGCTACCTCGACGTCTGCAACGGCTTCGACCCGCGCGACCCGTTCAGCCTGCCGCGCGTCGACGGCTGGGAAGCCGGACTCGACACCCCCGACCTCGTGGGCAAGCGCGTCGTGATCGCGCCGACGCTCGGCAGCGCCGTCGTGCACCCGGAGCTCGTCGCCGCGGTGGAGGAGCAGGGGGCGGCACTCGCGCGCGCGGCCGGCCTCGTCGTGCGCGACGTCCCGGTGCAGCTGCCGGAGCTCTCCTACGAGTGGGCGCTGGCGGGGCTGGCGGAGATCGTGATGGAGCTCGGCGACCTCTACCCGGAGTGCGAGCCCGACCTCACGCTCGAGATCGCGTTCGGCTTGAAGGTCGCGCACCAGGCGTACGACATCGGGGCCCGGGCGCGCATCGAGGCGCAGCGGGTGCGGACGAACGAGATCATGGCCGACCTCTTCGAGGAGGTCGATTTCGTCATCGCGTCGACGAACCCCGACATCGCGTTCGGCGCCGACGGCCCGCTGCCCCAGGAGGTCGACGGCGTGAAGGCCGGCATGGGCAACAACGGCGCTCTCACGATCCCGTCGAACATCTACGGCAACCCCGCGATCTCGATCCCGATCGGGACGTCACGCGGTCTGCCGATCGGGATGCAGGTGCTCGCCCCCCATCACCGTGAGGCCTGGCTCCTCGACCTCGCGCGCGTCGCCGAACGCACCCACCCCTGGCCCCTCACCACGGGCACGTAACGCGTCGAGCGCAGCGAGCGCGACCAGAAAGGACGGAGCGGCGAGCGCAGCGAGCGCGACCAGAAAGGACGGAGCGGCGAGCGCAGCGAGCGCGACCAGAAAGGACGGAGCGGCGAGCGCAGCGAGCGCGACCAGAAAGGACGGAGCGGCGAGCGCAGCGAGCGCGACCAGAGAAGGAACCGAGCGCCTCAGAGGATCGCCGCGAAGTCGGCGGTGGCTTCGAGACGGCCGTTGCAGTGGATGGCGACGGTGTGGGGGCCCGGACGCGCCGCGTCCGCGCGCCGGGGGAGCACGACGCGCAGGTCGACCGACTCGAGCGCGGCGAGGTGGCGGGTGCTGACGAAGACCGGGCGGGCACCGTCGATCGTCGCGTCGATCGACACCGAGACGGGCCGGGTCTCCGACGACACGATCCAGCCTCGGATCCGCACCGGTTCGCCGGTGCGGACATGGTCGGATTCGAGGACGACGTCGCGGACACGCACGGCGACCTCGGGCGCGAAGCCGAGCAGGCGGCGGGCACCGTCGTCGCCGGCCCGGGAGAGCGAGGTGAGCGCGCCGCGGACGACGGCGCGGGTGTGGGGCCCGCCCTCGGCCAGCCAGCGCTGGACGGTGGCGAGCACGACGGTCGGGCACGTGCGGGCGAGCCCTTCGAGCTGCTCGGCGACGTCGCGCCGGATCTCGGGGTCGGGGTCCTCACGGCGACGCGCGAGGGCCAGGAGGGTCGCGGCCGTGTCGTCGGGCCGTGCGGGAATGGGTGTGGTCGTCATGTCAGCGAAGCCCCGTCCGGATGGCAACCACTCGCGGTGACCAGGCTATTTCGTCCGGTGAGGCCCCGACGACGTGCGACCATGGTGCGTGCTCCAGGTCCGTGATCTCGCTGTCGAGGTGGGCGGCCGCCTGACTCTCGTCGGCGGCTCCTTCACCCTGCGCGCCGGCGACAAGGCCGGGCTCGTGGGCCGGAACGGCGCCGGCAAGACGTCGTTGCTGAGGGTGCTCGCGGGGGAAGCGCCGAGCGTTGCGGGTGTGGTGTCGCGGGGCGAGCGGGTGGGCTACCTGCCGCAGGACCCGAAGCCGCACGGCGCCGGGGTCGACGCGACCGGCGTGTCGCACGTCCTGTCGGGTCGTGGCCTCGACGTCGTCGTGCAGCGGCTCGAGAAGCGTCACGCCGACGTCGAGGTCGATCCGTCGCCGCGCAACCTCCGGCGCTTCGCCGACGTGCAGGAGGAGTTCGAACGGCTGGGCGGGTACGCGGCCGAGAGCGAGGTGCGGCGCATCGCGGCCGGTCTCGGGTTGAAGGGCGACCGGCTCGACATGCCGATCCACGCGCTCTCGGGTGGCGAGCGCCGCCGGGTCGAGCTGGCCCGGATCCTCTTCGCGGGCAGCGACCTGTTGCTCCTCGACGAGCCGACGAACCACCTCGACGTCGACGCGAAGCACTGGCTCATGGGGTTCCTGCGTTCCTACCGGGGCGCGCTGCTCGTCGTCAGCCACGACCTCGCGCTGCTCGACCAGGCCATCACCCGGGTGCTGCACCTCGATGAGGCCGAGCTCATCGAGTATCGCGGCACCTACTCGCAGTACCGCACCGCGCGCGCTGCCGACGAGGAGCGCCGGAACCGCCTCGCGGCGCGCCAGGACGCCGAGATCAACCGGCTGAGCTCGCTTGCCGACTCGATGCGGGGCCAGACCGCGAAGCGCGCCCGCCTCGCGAAGGTGCTCGACCATCGGGTCGAGCGGCTCGCGACCACCAAGGTCACGGCCGCGCGCAAGGAGAAGTCGCTGTCGTTGCGGCTGCCCGATCCGCCGCGGCCCGGCGCCGTCGTCCTCGACGTCGAAGGCGTCTCGAAGTCGTTCGGCGCCAACACCGTGTTCGAGTCGGTGTCGTTCACGGTCGGGCGCGGTGAGCGGCTGCTGATCCTCGGGCTGAACGGTGCCGGCAAGACGACGCTGCTGCGGTTGCTCGTCGGCCAGCTCGAACCCGACACGGGCGCGCAGCAGCTCGGGCACGGCGTCTCGATGGGCTACTACGCGCAGGAGCATGAGCTCCTCGTCGCCGGCCGCTCGCTCCTCGACCACATGCGCGAGGCGGGTGCCGCGTCGGGCCTCTCCGACCAGCAGGTGCGCGGGCTGCTCGGCATGTTCGGATTGCCGGGCGAGCAGGCGTTCCAGGACGCGGCGACGCTGTCGGGCGGGGAGAAGACGAAGCTCGCGCTGGCGATGCTCGTCGCGGGGCGCCACAACCTGCTGCTGCTCGACGAGCCGACGAACAACCTCGACCCACCGTCGCGGATCGCAGTGGGCGCCGCGCTGCGCGAGTGGAAGGGTGCGATGGTGTTCGTGAGCCACGACACCGAGTTCGTGGCGGAGCTGGCTCCGCAACGGGTGTTGCTGATGCCCGACGGCACCCTCGACTACTGGTCCGACGACCTCCTCGACCTCGTCGCCCTCGCGTAGCGACCAGAGCGGCGAGCGTCCGCGGGCCGGGTATCCCGGCCCCGCCTTAGCGAGTGCGTTCAGCCGACGAGGCGACGCAGTCAGCTGACGTCCGCCGGATCCGCCGAGCGAGTGCGACCGCGGAGCGGCGAGCGTCCCGCGGGCCGGGTATCCCGGCCCGTCGAGCGAGTGCGACCAGCAAGCACGGAGCGGCGAGCGTCCGCGGGCCGGGTATCCCGGCCCGCAGCGAGTGCGACAAAAAAGAATCGCGTGCGAGACATTTATGACACCGGTGTCATAGAGTGCCCCGGAACGGCGCAGGGTCGGACCGGGGGGATTTCGGACATGCGTGCAGCTCGGAGGGGATTTCGTCCATTTGCGCTGGTCACGGGCGCGCTCGCCCTCGTGCTGGTCGCGGCGGCCTGCGGAGGTGGGGGAAGCTCGGGCGGCGACAACTCGTCGGGGAGCACGGTGGCGGGCGGCAGTTCCGGGGTGCTGCGTTACGGCTACGACTTCGATGCCCAGTTCACCGGCAGCTTCGACAACTCGAAGAGCACCGGCGACTGCGACCAGGTCCTCACGTCGTACATCTACGACACGCTCATCCACAAGGACGCCGACGGCAACCTCGTGCCGGGGCAGGCGGCCAAGTTCCAGCTCGACCCACCCGGCAACAAGATCGAGCTGTGGGCCCGGCCGGGAGTGCAGTTCTCCGACGGTGAGCCGTTCGACGGCCAGGCGATCGTGAACGGTCTCACGGTGAACCAGCAGAACGACCTGCTGACGTCGGTGGGGAAGGTCAAGACGATGCAGGTCGACCCCAGCGACCCGATGCACGTCACGCTCACCTACGACGACAACACCGGGATCCAGCTCCTGTACGCGTTCACCGGTCGCGACGGCATGATCATGTCGACGAAGTCGATCACCTCCGGCACTGCCGACAGCAAGCCGATCGGCGCCGGGCCCTTCATGCTCACCTCCTACGAAAAGGGCGCGAAGGCGTCGCTGCGGCCGAACCCGAACTACTGGGACAAGGCCAACACCTACGAGTTCGGCGGGATCGACTTCACGAAGGTGGCCACGGGGCCGCCGACGCTCACGGCCCTCGAGGGTGGCGACGTCGACTTCGTTCGCCTCGAGACCGACGGCGCCGCGCAGGTCAAGGGCAACTCGAAGTACACCTTGGTGCAGCGGCCGAGCGGCGCGTACCTCCAGTTCGAGTTCCGCATCAAGGGCAAGGGCGGGAAGGCGACACCGTTCGCGAACGTGAAGGTGCGCCAGGCGATCGAGTACACGCTCGACCGCGACCGCATCAACCAGGCCGCCCAGCAGGGCCTCGGCGACGTGACCGACCAGGCGTTCCCGAAGGGCAACGCCGCGCACATCGACGCACTCGACGGCTACTACACCTACGACCCGACCAAGGCGAAGGAGCTCTTGAAGGAAGCCGGCTACCCGAACGGCTTCTCGTTCTCGATGGCGATTCCCGGCGGCGGGATCGCGAACATGGAGCACCAGGCCGTCGAGGTGCAGCAGGAGCTGAAGCAGGTCGGCATCAAGGCGAACATCCTGCGCATCGCTCCGAACGCGATCGCGACCGACTACTACCAGGGCTACAAGGGTGATGCCTTCGTCGCCGAGGAGCTTGCCTCGAGCTTCCCCGGTGGATCGCTGCAGGACAACTTCGGGACCGGCTTCGTCGCGAACTTCGACGGCGCGGCGCGCGACGACATCACGAACCTGGTCACCCAGGCGGAGAGCCAGGTGTCGATCCCCGCCGCGATGAAATACATGCATCAGGCCGTCGAGATCGCCGTGAAGCAGGCGCTCGACGTTCCGATCGCGTTCGCCCCGCAGCTGAACGCCTACGTGACGAGCAAGGTGAGCGGAAAGGTGCTGGCGCAGGACGACATCTGCGACCCGCCCGACCTCTCGAACATCAAGGTCAGCGGTTGAAGCGACCGTACGAGTAACGAGGCAGCGGGACTGATCAGGGAATGGTTTCGTACGTCGGGCGGCGCCTGCTCGCGATCATCCCGCTCCTCTTCCTCGTCTCGATCATCGTGTTCTTCCTGGCGCACCTGATTCCCGGAGATCCCGCGCACACGATCCTCGGCTTGAAGGCGAACTCGGCGACGCTCGCGAAGAAGCGTCACGAGCTCGGCATCGATCGCTCGTGGATCTCGCAGTACCTGAGCTGGCTCGGTCACGCAGTTCGGGGCGACTTCGGGAAATCGTGGTTCCATCCCACCGAGAGCGTCACCGACCAGATCCGGATCCGGCTGCCGATCACCGCGAACATGGCCGTCGGTGCCCTCGTCGTCACGGTCGTCGTCGGTCTCCCGCTCGGGCTGATCGCCGGGGTGCGCCAGGGCTCGCTCGTCGATCGCGCGGTCACGTTCGGGATGAGCGCCGCCATCGCGGCGCCCGACTTCTGGCTCGCCATGATGCTCGTCGTCATCTTCGGTGTGAAGCTGCACTGGTTCCCGACCATCGGGTACGTGAAGATCAACGTCAACTCGTGGGAGTGGTTCCGGCACCTCTTCCTGGTCTGGATCGCGATCGGGATACCGGGCGCGGCATCGTTCGCCCGGCAGTTGCGGGGCGCGGTGATCGACGCGCTCGAGCAGGACTACACGCGCACCGCGCGCGCCAAGGGTTTACGCGGCAACGTCGTCGTCCTCAAGCACACGCTCAAGAACGCGGCCCTCGTGCCGGTGACCGTGCTCGGACTGCAGTTCGCGTACACGCTCGGCGGCACCGTGGTGCTGGAGCGCATCTTCTCGTTCAACGGCATGGGGAGCTATTACCTGCTGGCGCTGAGCGGTGGCGACGTTCCGATCATCATGGGCGTCACGCTGCTGATCGCGGTGATCTTCATCGTCGTGAACCTGGCCGTCGACGTGCTCTACGCCTACCTGAACCCGAGGATTCGGCTCGCATGAACCGCCACGTGAGCCACGAGACACGCTCACTCCCGTCCCGCGTGCGGAGCGGCGAGCGCGGCAAGGCGCGGGACAACGTCGAGTCACACCGCGACGAGCGAGGGCGATCATGACGATCGACTACGAGCGCATCCAGGCCGCCAACCCGATGGCGGGCGCGGCGGACGATGACGAAGACCTCGGCGAGACGCCGCGCCGGCGCATCTGGCGCCGATTCCGGCAGAACCGGCCCGCACTCGTCGGACTCGTCTTCATGGTGCTGATGGTCGCGGCCGCGTTCGCGGCACCGATCCTGCCCCTCAAGAGCCCCGACGACACCGGCATCGCGTACGGTGCCGGCCCGAGCGGCGCGCACTGGCTCGGCACCGATTTCAACGGCCGCGACGCCTTGAGCCGGCTGGTATACGGCGCGCGCGTCTCCTTCGAGGTGTGCGCGATGGTCGTCGTGTTCGCCATGGTCGCGGGCCTGCTGTTGGGTGTCACCGCGGGCTACTTCCGCGGATGGTGGGACTACTTCGTCTCCCGCTTCACGGACGCCCTGTTCGCCTTCCCGACGATCACGCTCGCGCTTGTTGTCGCGACCATCTTCAAGAAGGGCTTGCTGACGGCGTCCATCGCGATCGCGATCACCTTCGTGCCCGGCTTCGTGCGCCTCATCCGCGCCCAGGTGCTCGCGGTGCGCGAGGAGGTGTTCGTCGAGGCGTCGCGGTCGATCGGCGTCAGCGAGTGGCGGATGATGCGCAAGCACATCCTGCCGAACGCGATCTCTCCGCTCGTCGTTCAGATCGCGTTGAGCTTCGGGTACGCGCTCCTTGCAGAGGCCGGTCTGAGCTTTCTCGGCTTCGGTGTGCAGACGCCCACGCCGTCGTGGGGCACCATGCTCGAGGACGCCTACAACGGTCTCCCGGGCAAGTCGTGGCCCGTCTTCCCGCCCGGCATCGCGCTCGCGCTCACCGTGCTGGCGATCAACCTGGTTGCCGACGGCTTGCGCGACTCGCTCGGGCGCGAGACCTACTCGGTCAAGGGGCTGGCATGACGGCGACCGCGCCGGGGGCGCCGGCGACCGTGGGTGCGGGTGGGCCCGGCGCGATCCTCGACGTCGACGGGCTCGACGTCGCGTTCGCGTCCGCCGAAGGCTGGTTGAAGGTCGTCGACGACGTCGCCTTCGACGTGATGCCGGGTGAGGTCGTCGGGCTCGTCGGGGAGAGCGGCTCGGGCAAGTCGGTGACGTCGCTGGCGGTCATGGGGCTGCTGCCGCCCGGTTCGAGCCGCATGACCGCCCGCCGGGTCCAGTTCGAGGGCCGGGAGCTCACGGCAATGGGTCGCGACGAGCGGCGGCGGCTCCGCGGCGGGGAGATCGCGATGATCTTCCAGGAGCCGATGACGAGCCTGAATCCGGCGTTCACGATCGGGAACCAGATCGCCGAGACCGTCCGGATCCACAAGCACGTGTCGCGCAAGCAGGCGTGGCAGCGCGCGATCGAGATGCTCGAGCGCGTCGGCATTCCCGACCCGCATCGGAGAGTGAAGGACTATCCGCACGCGTTCTCCGGAGGCATGCGCCAGCGGGCGATGATCGCGATGGCGCTGTCGTGCGATCCGAAGCTGCTCATCGCCGACGAGCCGACGACCGCACTCGACGTCACGATCCAGGCCCAGATCCTCGAGCTCATCAGGGGTCTGCAGGCCGACTTCGGAATGGCCGTGGTGTTCGTCACCCACGACCTCGGCGTCGTCGCCGACGTGTGCAACCGCGTCGTCGTCATGTATGCGGGCCAGGTCGTCGAGCGTGCCGACGTCGCGCCCCTGTACCGGCGCCCGCGGCATCCGTACACCGAAGGCCTGCTGGAATCGATGCCACAAGTCGCGCCGATCGGGCAGCCGCTGACGGTGATTCCCGGGACGGTCCCCCGGCCGCAGGAGTTCACCATCGGCTGCCGCTTCGCGCCGCGTTGTCGGTACGCCGAATCGCGTTGCGTCGGCGAGGCCGTCGAGATGGTCGTCGACGAGCGCGGATCCGATCGCTGCGCGCGCCGCGACGAGCTCACGCTCGCCGGTTCGCGGTGGAACCCGGCGACGGCGACGGCCGCGGCCACGGCCACGGCCACGACGGCCAAGTCTGAGCCGCTGCTCGTCGTGCGCGGTCTCGCCAAGGAGTTTCCGGTGCACAGCGGCGTCCTGCGCCGGGTGACCGGGCAGGTGCGCGCGGTCGACGACATCGACTTCGAAATCGGCGCGGGCGAGACGCTCGGCCTCGTCGGCGAGAGCGGATCAGGGAAGTCGACCGTCGCGCGTCTCGTGTTGCGCCTCATCGAACCGACGCGGGGATCGGTCGTCCTCGACGGCGCCGACATCACCGCGCTCACGAAGCGCGGCGTTCGCCAGAGCCGTCGCCACATGCAGATCGTGTTCCAGGATCCCTACTCGTCGCTCGATCCTCGCGCCACCATCGCGGAGACGATCGGCGAGCCCCTCGAGGTACACCTCGGCATGCGCGGGAAGGCGCGCGACAACCGCATCGCCGAACTGCTGGAGCAGGTCGGGCTGCGACGCCACCTCCTGCAGCGCTTCCCGCACGAGTTCTCCGGCGGTCAACGGCAGCGCATCGCGATCGCCCGCGCGCTCGCCCTCGATCCGAAGCTCGTGATCTGCGACGAACCGGTGTCGTCGCTCGACGTCTCGACCCAGTCGCAGGTGATCAACCTGCTGACCGAGCTCCAGGATCGACTCGGTCTCTCCTACCTCTTCATCGCGCACGACCTCTCCGTCGTGCGTCACATCAGCGATCGCATCGGCGTGATGTACCTCGGCCGGATGGTCGAGATCGGCGCGGCCGAGTCGGTCTACACGTGTCCCCGGCATCCGTACACCGAGGCGCTGCTGTCGGCGATCCCGGTGCCGGAGCCGGCCGTTCAGCGCCAGCGGCAGCGGATCGTGTTGCAGGGCGACGTGCCGAGCCCGCTGAACCCGCCGTCGGGTTGCCGCTTCCATACGCGCTGCCCGCACGCGATCGACGTCTGCGCGGCGGTCGATCCGCCCGCGTTCACGGCGACCGACGGAACGACGGTGTTCTGTCACCTGCACACCTCGGGACCGATGCTCGACGGTGCGCCGATCACAGAGTTGACCGGAACGAAGATCTGACGGCTCTCATGCGGGCCGGGCAGGAAAGCCACGACCAAATCAGAGGGGGAACCACGGTGAGGGCTCGAACCACGATCACATCCGTTGTCGTGCTGGTGCTGCTGCTGGCAGCGTGCAGCAGCAGCAAGTCATCGAAGAACGGGAGCGGCGACACCAGTACGACCACGTCGACGGTCGCGCAGACGACACCGACGTTGCCGCCGACGACCACGACGACGTCGCCGCCGAGCCCGCAGCAGGGCACGGCGACGCCGAACACCGGCATCAAGGACGGCGACAAGATCATGGTGAAGGTCACCGGCTTCCTGCCGGTCCCGGCCGCGCCGGTCGGGATCAACGAGTGCGCCCAGAAGGGTGACGCCAACGTCGACACGCCCGATTGCGCGATCGATCACATCGTGATCATCAAGATCGGGGCCGACGGCACGGGCTCCGCGGAGTTCACCGCGCTCGCGACGAAGGTGGGTTCCGCGAACCACAACTGCCTCGACGCCGACACCCGCTGCTTCCTGAGCATCGGTGAGCTGACGGCCGACGCGAACGCCATGCGTACCGACGACGTCGATCTGACCTTCGCCGCCGGCTGATCTTCGAACTCGCAGCCGGTGCGTCGGCCGCGAGTGTTGCGCGAGTCGGGGGCGCGACCTCACGTGGTCGTGCCCCCGATCGCGCGTAGTGTGCGGCCATGGCCGCGGTTCCGAAGTCGTTCTTCCTTTCGCCGGAGATCCACGACTACCTGCTCGCGCACGGAGAGCCGCCCGACGACGTCGCCCGCTCGCTGATCGCGGCGACGGCCGCCCTCGGGTCGGTCGCGGGGATGCAGATCGCGCCCGAGCAGGGCGCGTTCATGACGCTCGTCACCCGGCTGATCGGCGCTCGCCACGCCGTCGAGGTCGGCACGTTCACCGGATACTCCGCGCTGTGCGTCGCGCGCGGGCTCCCCGCCGACGGGCACCTGCTCTGCTGCGACGTCAACGAGGAGTGGACCGCGATCGGCCGCGCGCACTGGGAACGCGCGGGTGTCGCCGACCGGATCGAGCTGCGGATCGCGCCCGCGCTCGACACGCTGCGCTCGCTGCCCGCGGAGGCGACGATCGACCTCGCGTTCGTCGACGCCGACAAACCGAACTACCCGAACTACTTCGAGGAGCTCGTCGGCCGGCTGCGGCCGAACGGGTTGATGCTCGTCGACAACGTCCTGTGGGGCGGCCGGGTCGTCGAGGAAGCCGATCACGAGGAGAGCACCGAGGCGATCCGGGCGTTCAACGATCTCGTCGCCGCCGATCCGCGCGTCGACGCCGTGATGCTCCCCGTCTCCGACGGCCTCACCCTCCTCCGCCGCCGCTGACCCGCGGTTCTGCCGATCTGACCTGCGGTTCTGCCGATCTGATCGAGTTGGGTGACATTCGGTGTCGCCAATCTCGATCAGATGCCGGGCGCGGCGGGTCGCCGGAGGAATGGGGTGATGTTTCGGGGCGAACGGTGCCCGATCGGGCCCGCGGTCAGTTCGAACGCATGAACTTGTAGATGGGCGCGAACTGCTTCATCGTCGATTCCGGCAGGGGGACGAGCGCACCGAGTGCCCGGGCACCCCAGACGATCTGCGCGGTCCGCTCGACGAGCATCGCGATCTTCAGCGCGTCCTGCGGGTTCTTCCCGACCGTAAGGAGCCCGTGGTTCGCCATGAGCACGGCCGCCCGGTCGGCGACCCAACCCGAGACCTCGTCGCCGAGCTCGTCGGAACCGGTCACCTTGTAGTTGGCAACGGGAACGTCGCCCCCCACGTATACGTCGAACTCTTCGATCACGCACGGGATCGGCTGGTGCGTGATCGCGAACATCGTGCAATACATCGCGTGCGAGTGGATGACGGCGTTGATGTCGTCGTGCTTGCGGAGGCACGACAGGTGCAGCGCCTTCTCGGTCGTCGGACCCCGCTGGCCTTCGAGCACGTTGCCGTCGAGATCGCACACGACGAGATCGTCGAGCGTCATCGTCTCGTACGCGAGGGATGACGGCGTCAGCACTGCGTTGCCGTCGGGAAGTCGGGCCGAGAGGTTTCCGGCCGTGCCCTCGACCAGGCCCTTTGCGATCATCTCCTTCGCCGTCGCGAGGAGCATCTCCTTGGTCTCCTGGCTCGTCAACGTCACGGCCATCAGGCGAGTACCTCCGGATTGACGCAGTTGACGGGCGCCTCACCACCGAGGATCCGCGCGACGTCGTCGGCAATGAGCTTCGAGTGATTCGCTTCGGTGTCGTAGGTGGCCCCGCCAATGTGCGGGGTGAGTACGACGTTCGTCATCGAGCACAGCGGGTGATCCGGTGCGAGCCGTTCGCCTTGGAAATGGTCGAGACCGGCGCCCGCGAGGTGACCGGACTGCAGCGCTGCGACGAGGGCGTCGGTGTCGTGCAGCGCCGCGCGCGCCGAGTTCACGTAGATCGCTCCCGGCTTCATGCGCGCGAACTGTTCGGTCCCGATCAGGCCGGTCGTCTCGGGCGTGACCATGGCGTGCATCGACACGACGTCGGCTTCCGCGAGCAGGTCGTCGAGGCTGTGCGTCGCTTCGGGGTTGTACGGGTCGTACGCGATGACGCGCATGCCGAGCCCTTCGAGCCGCCACTTCGTGGCTCGCCCGACGGCACCGAGTCCGACGATGCCCGCGGTACGTCCCGCCAACTGCCAGGCTCGATACCGCTGGTAGGGGATCTTCCCGCCCGCGTAGACCTGGTCGGTGCGGACGTCGCGGTCGGCGGGGACGACGAAACGGTTCGTCGCGAAGAGCAAGGCGACGGTCATCTCGGCGACGGCGTCGGCATTGCGACCGGGTGCGCGCAGCACGGGGATCCCGGCCTTCGTCGCGCCGTCGATGTCGACGTTGTTGGGGTCGCCGCGGCACGAGCCGATGACGGTGAGGTTGCAGTCGAGCACGGGCCCCCTCACGGAGTCGGACTCGACGATCAGGATGGTCGCGCCCTCGGCCAGGATGCGCTCGGCGAGTTGTTCGGGCTTGTAGAGACGGAGCGTTGGCGCGTCGATCCACGCGTCGAGGACGACATCGGCGACTCGTTCCAGCGTCGCCAGACCCTCGCCTCGGAACGGGGCCGTCACCAGGGCTGTCGGTCGATCCGCCACGCCTGCTCCTTGTCTCGAACGGTAGGCATCCTCCCACGAACGTGACGCACACGTCAGCTTCCGCGCGCCTTCTCGAGGCCGCGCATCAGCTCCGCACGCATCAGCCCCGCGCATCTGATCGAGATAGGTGACACTGGGTGGCGCCGAAGTCGATCAGATGCAGGAGCGCCCGGCGTCTGGCGCGTCGAGGCCGTGGCCGGGCGCGCGGAGGTGAGCGGATCCTCGAAGGCACGACGCGTGCTGCTGCACGCAGAAGTGCGACGGGCGACCTGCCGACCGGCAAACGAACTCGGCGAGCTGCTGATCCGGCGATCCGGCGACTCGCCGACGCGCGCGATCGGGAGTTCGGGGCGAGAGTCAGGCCGTGCGCAACGACCGGATGTGACCGCGTACGGTGCGCGCGACCATCTCTGGTTGGTGCGTCACCTGTTCGTACGTGAAGCGAAGGAGCCGTAGATCTCGTAACACGAGGTTGTTCGCTCGATCGTTGTCTGCCATTCGTTGCGCCGGCGTCGCGTGGGCAGCATTGCCGTCGACTTCGATTCCGAGTCTGAGATCGGGGTAGACGAAATCGACGTATGCCATCTTGCCGTCTGCGCGCCGAATCGGAACCTGACAGACGGGCCGCGGCAGTCCGTGCTTCTCCAACAATGTGAGCATGCGTCGTTCGAGCACGCTGTGAGGCGTCCCGATCAGTTCCGCTCGGCGCGTGAGGATGCGTCCGAGCGCGGCGACGCCGTTGCGGCCCCGCTCACGCACCAGCGCGTGCCGTTTGATGACCGCGGCCCGCCGCGCGGTGTGGTCGCGCTCGGCGGCGTCCAGCGCGTGTTCCACCGACTGCTCACTCACGACCGCGGCAAGCGTGCAGAGCGTGCGCTCCGGTGTCGAGACGGGGATGCCGTCGATGGTGCAGCGATCCTCGATGGACCAACGACTCGAACTGTGGACGATGACGCCGGGCATGCGGAAGTCGCGTCGACCCTGAGGGACCGTGATCTCGACGACGTCGGGTGCGAAGCCGTCGAACCGGTGCAATGCCGCGGCGCTGCGATGCGACGCCGCGGCACCGTCGCCGGCCGCGAGGCACGCGGCGAGGAGCCGCTGATGCCAGGAGGTCGGGCAACCGGCGATCTTGAAGACGCCGAGCGCGAGGCGCTCGATCCGTCCCGCCTGCACCCGCCAACGAAGCTGCCGATCGGTCAGGCCGACGTCGTGCGCCTGTTGCCGAGTGAAGACACCGAACTGGGCGTTGGCGACCTGCGCAATTGCGGCGTCGCTGCGGGCGCTCGACATCATCGTCCCCGAGAGCACTCGTTGGAGGTCCGGCTCGGGGAAGCGACTGGGCGACCGGCTGCCTCTCGACCTCCGTTCGCGCTGCCGGAAGCCTCGCACTCACCTCGGACAGTCATCGCCGCGGCGCCGGCGATCTGATCGAAATTCACGACAGTTGCTGTTGCCCATCTCGATCAGATGGTGAGGGATCGCGAGTCGCGACTCGCGACGTCTGCGACCTACCTGACTAACGTGTCAGGTTGCCCGACGAGGGGGGTGCACGGCCCGATGCCGATCCATTACGAGCGCGACGACGAGCACATCGTCCTGATCACGATCGATCGTCCCGACGCCCGGAACTCCTGCGATATGGAGCACTTCAAGCTGTTGCGCGAGGCATGGGAGCGCTTCGACGACGACGGCGACGCGTGGGTCGCGATCATCACGGGCGTCGGCGACGCGTTCTTCACCGGCGCCGACCTGAAGCGCTACGTCCCGGAGATCACGAAGTTCCAGAAGCAGATCGCCGAGCAGGGCCTCACCGAGTTGAATGGGTATCGACTCGACGACGGCACGCGCGCCGTTCTGAGGAACTGGCCGCTCTACAAGCCCGTCATCGCCGCCGTCAATGGGTTCTGTACCGCGGGTGGCATGGAGATGCTCGGCGGTGTCGACATTCGCGTCGCGTGCCCCGAGGCGAAGTTCGCGGTGATGGAACCGAAGCGGGGATTGTTCGCGGGTGGGGGCACGACCGTGCGGCTTCCACGTCAGGTGCCGTGGGCGCAGGCGATGGAGTTCCTGCTCTGCGCGGACCTCGTCGATGCCGAGCGCGCCTACGAAATGGGGTTGCTCAACGCGATCGTCCCGCGCGACCAGTTGCTCGACGCCGCGTACGGCTTCGCGCGTCGAATCACGGCGAACGCTCCACTCGCGGTACGAGCGACGAAGCAGAGCGCGATGCAGGGTCTCTACCACGACGAGCAGATGACGAAGCGGCTCCGCGACGCCGTGCGCGAGCTCCGTGTCGCAATCCAGGACGCGTCCGATCCGGCGGATGCCGTCGTGGTTGCGGTCGGGGTGCTCGACGCGCTCGGCAAGGATCTGCGCACGCCGTTCGAGAAGGAGAGCCGGCTCTCGAGCGCGATCTTCCAGACCGAGGACGCGACGGAAGGCCCGAAGGCGTTCGCCGAGAAGCGCGCGCCGCGGTGGCAAGGGCGGTGACCGACCCGGCGCCCGATCGGACTCGAACGGTCGTCGACCCGCGGCAGCCGTGCATCATCGGCGTCGCGACCCGAACGTGGCATCCGGGAACGGTGGGCGAGGAAGGCGCACCGGAACCGCTCGACATGTGGGTCGAGGTCGCGACTGCCGCTGCCCGCGATGCTGCCGGTCGAGGGGTGCTCGAGTCGATCGACGATCTGGCCGTCGTCTACTGCCAGACGTGTCAGTACGACGACGCGCCCGCCCGGTTGTCCGAGCGACTCCACATCGATCCCGCACACCGCTTCTACTCGGGGATCGGCGGGACGACCACACAGCAGCTGGTCGACGCGGCCGCGGAAGGGATCCTGGCGGGTGAGCGCGACGTCGCGCTCGTCGTCAGTGCCGAAGCCCTCGCGACGCAGCGCGCGGCCAAGCGTCGCGGCGAGAAGATGTCCTACTCGTTCCGACCGTCGGAGCGGCGGCCCTTCCCGTGGGAGGCGCCGCCCCACCCGGCCGAGATCGCGCACGACGTCTTCCAGGCGTGGCTCACGTTCGCGCTCTTCGACAATGCGCGCCGCGCTCACCTCGGCGTCGACCTCGACGCGTACCGGGCATCCATCGGGACGATGCTGGCCCCGCTGACCGAGATCGCCGCTCGGAACCCCGACGCGTGGTTCCCGGTCGCGCGCCGCGCCGAGGAGATCGTTGCGGCCACGCCCGCCAACCGCATGGTCGGCTACCCGTACACCAAGTACATGGTTGCGGTCATGGACGTCGACATGGCGGCGGCGCTCGTCCTGACGAGTCACGAGCGCGCCGATGCGCTCGGCGTGCCGATGGATCAGCGGGTGTACGTGCGGGGATGGTCGTACGTGACCGATCCCGTGTACGTCGCGGAGCACACCGAGATGTGGCGATCGCCGGCAATGGCGGCGGCGGGACGCGAAGCGCTTCGCGTCGCGGGCATCGGTGTCGACGATGTCGCCCATCTCGACATGTACAGCTGCTTTCCGAGCAGCCTCCATTTCGCGCAGGACGCGCTCGGGATGACGACCGACGACGAGCGCGCGCTGAGTGTCACGGGAGGGCTGCCCTATCACGGGGGTCCGGCGAGCGGATACATGACCCACTCGATCGCGCAGATGGTGCGTGAGCTGCGCGCCGATCCGGACTCGTTCGGTCTCGTCAGCGGGGTCGGGATGACGATGACCAAGCATGCGTACGGCCTGTATTCGACGCGTCCGGCGCGCCTGGCACCACCTGATTCCGCAGGTCGGCAGGCGTCGGTGGACGCTCTCGGTGCGTCGCGCATTGTCGAGTCATTCAACGGCGTCGCGACGGTCGCGGCCTACTCGGTCGTGCACGGGCGCGACGGCGGGCCGGAGTGGATGCTGCTCGTCTGCGACATCGATGGCCCTTCGGTGAGGACCTACGCGCGCGCAACGGACCCGGAGTTCCTCGAACGGGCGGAGACGGAGGAGCTCGTGGGCGCGACCGTGCAGCTCGAGTCGGTCGCCGTCGATCTTCCCACCGGTCCGGGTCACCGCAACCGTGCCACCGCGGTCTCGCCGATCTGATCGAGACGATCTGATCGAGAAAGGTGACACCTGGTGTCGCCTAGATCGATCAGATGCGCGGGCCCGCGGTCATTGACAGGCTGACCGCGCTTCCTTAGGTTGCGCCGATACACTCGAATGTGACTCCGGTCACACTCGACGGTTTCCGGTGAGGGCTGCCGGTCAGGAAAGCCGCCGAGAACGGGTACTGACGACAGGGCAACCGCGTTCCGTCACGACGGAACTCGACAGCAGGGGGGACCGTGGCCAAAGGTTTGCGCGCGCGCCACCATCTGACCATCGCGTCTGCGGCACTCGCCGTTGCGCTCACGGCCGCGGCCTGTTCCAGCGGCAAGAGCAACGGGGGTGGTGGCACCGGAGCCTCCACGACGCCCACGACGAGCGGCACCGCGCAGACCGGCGGTTCGGTCACCTGGGCACTGCCCGCGGAGACGAGCGGTGGCTGGTGCCTGCAGGAGGGCCAGCTCGCCATCTCCGGCATCCAGGTCGCTCGCGCGATCTACGACACGCTCACCGTGCCCGACTCGACGGAGGGCTACAAGCCGTTCCTCGCGGAGTCGGTCGACCACAACACCGACTACACGGCCTGGACGATCAAGCTGCGCTCGGGGATCAAGTTCCACGACGGCACCGCGCTCGACGCGACCGTGGTGAAGAACAACCTCGACGCCTACCGGGGCAAGTACCCGGCGCGGCACCCGCTGCTCTTCTCGTTCGTGTTCGGCGCCTACGTGAAGGACGTGAAGGTCGTCGACCCGATGACCGTCGAGGTCGACACGGTCCGGTGGGTCTCGTTCCCCGCCTACCTCTACTCGTCGGGCCGCCTCGGCATCATGGCCCAGGCCCAGCTCGACGACACGAAGACCTGCGCGAGCAAGCTCATCGGTACCGGTCCGTTCATGCTCAAGGGCTGGGTGCGTAACGACCACCTCACGGCGGTGAAGAACCCGAACTACTGGCGCAAGGACGCGAACGGCGTCCAGCTCCCGTACCTCGACCAGATCGTGTTCAAGCCGGTCGTCGAGAGCGCGCAGATGGTGAACGGGATCCAGTCGGGCAATCTCGACCTCGCGCTCGACGACGGCGCACTCGACATCGCGCAGTACCGCGACTTCGCGAAGAGCGGTCAGATCAACCTCACCGAGTCGGCGAAGTTCCCCGAGCTGCAGTTCACGCTCTTCAACGTGACGACGGCGCCGTTCGACAACATCAACGCGCGCCTCGCGTTCGCGTACGCCGTCGACCGCAAGCAGGAGAACAAGCTCCGCAACAAGGACGTCCTCCAGTTGGCCAGCGGCCCGTTCGGTCCGGGCGTTCCGGGCTACCTCGCCGACACCGGCCTGCCGGAGTACGACCCGGCGAAGGCGAAGGACTACGCGGCGAAGTACAAGCAGGACACGGGCAAGGACCTCGCGTTCACCTATCTCTCGGCCGGGACCGACCCCGAGAGCCTGAAGACGATCGACCTCATCAAGACCTACATGTCGCAGGTCGGCATCAAGATGAGCGTCAAGGTCGTCGACGAATCGCAGGGCATCAACAACGTCATCGGCAAGCAGTTCCAGGCCGTCGGCTGGAGGAACTACCCCGGGTACGACCCCGACACCGAGTGGGTGTGGTGGCACTGCGCGAACAAGGTCGTCCCGTGCGACAACCCGGTCAACTTCAACGGCTTCAACGACCCGGTGATCAACCAGGCCCTCGAGGACGCTCGCGGCTCGACCGACGCGGCGCAGCGCAAGGCCGACTACGAGACGATCAACAAGCAGTTCGCGAAGGAGCTCTACAACGGCTGGGGCTACTGGTCGGACTGGTCGATCCCTGCGGCGAAGAAGGTCCACGGCATCGGCAACCTGCCACTGCCCGACGGCAGCCAGCCGTTCCCCGGTTTCACGAGCGGCATCGACCCCGCCGGCGTGTGGGTGTCGTCGAGCTGACGGGTACGAAGGCGACGTAGGAGCAACGAGGACGAAGGGGAGAACGGCACGTGGGCTTCTGGCTGCGGCGGCTCGCTCGGCTGGTTGTCGTGCTCGTCTGCGTGTCGTTCTTCTCGTACCTCCTGCTCGACCTGCTTCCCGGTGACCCGGTCACGACCATCGCGGCGTTCGCGCCCGCGAGCGTGCGGACGCAACTGAAGCACGACGCCAAGCTCGACCAGCCGATCTACGAGCAGTACTGGAACTGGCTGAGCAAGTTCGCGCGCGGGAACCTCGGCAACTACTACCGGTCGTCGGGCGTCGACCCGGTGTCGAAAGATGTGTCGAGCTCGCTGCCGGTCTCCCTCCAGCTGATGCTCTACTCGATGATCCTCACGCTCATCCTCGCGATCCCATTAGGCGTGTTCAGTTCCTACTGGGCCGGTTCGTGGTTCGACCGGTTCATCAACGCGACCGCGTTCGGCGCGATCTCGTTTCCCGACTTCGCGCTCGGCCTGGTGCTTGCCTACTTCGTCGGCGTGAAGCTCCGATGGTTCCCGACCAGCGGCTACACGCATCCGTCGGCGAACTTCGCGAAACACATCAAGAGCATGGTCCTGCCGTCGTTGAGCCTCGCCGCGGGTCAGATCGCGAGCTACATGCGCCTGCTGCGCAGCGACATGATCGCGACGTTGCAGGAAGACTTCATCATGATGGCAAAGGCAAAGGGCATGCCGTCGCGCCGCATCCTGTGGCGGCACGCGTTGCGTCCGTCGAGCCTGACGCTCCTCACCGTCGCCGGTCTCAACGTCGGCGCGCTCATCGGTGGCGCGGTCGTCATCGAGGTCGTGTTCCAGCTTCCCGGCATGGGATACCTGCTCGCGACCAACATCCGGGCCCAGCAGTTCATCGCCGTCCAGAGCATCGTCGCCATCCTCGCGATCGGCTACGTGCTCGTGAACGTCCTCATCGACCTCCTTTACGCGCAGCTCGATCCGCGGGTGCGAAGTGTCCGAGCCGCAGGCTGACCTCTTCCTCGACGAGGACGTCGAGCCGGCGGGCATACTCCAGCCCGCGGTCATCGTCGACGTCGCGGCCGACAAGAAGCTGGGCTTCGGCGGCTGGTTCGCGATCGGCTGGCTCGCGTTCATCGTGTTCTGCGCGATCTTTGCGAACTTCCTTCCGGGCGTGCCGTCCTTCCACCATGCCTACCTCGACAAGGCGAGCAGTGGTGTCTTCACGAAGGGTCACATTCTCGGCGTCGACGACAACGGCCACGACGTCGTCTCGCTCTTGATCTACGGCGCGCGGGCATCGCTCGAGGTGGCGCTCGGCGCGGTGACTGCGGGCATCATCGTCGGCGGCACGCTCGGCCTGATCGCGGGGTACTACCGGGGCACGATCGACCTGGTGATCAGCACGGTCTTCGACGTGATGCTCGCCGTACCTGCGCTGATCCTCGCCCTGGCGCTGTCGTCGTTCCTACGCGGCGATCCGGCGAAGTCGCACATCCCGGCCGAGTTCGTTCTCATCATCGCGCTCGGTATCGTCTCGACTCCGGTGCTCGGGCGCATCACACGTGCAAGCACGCTCACCTGGTCGCAGCGCGAGTTCGTGATGGCCGCACGCGCCCAGGGCGCCAAGAACGCGCGGATCATGATCCGCGAGGTGTTGCCGAACGTCCTGCCCGCGATGTTCTCCATCGCCCTGCTCGCCGTCGGCGTGGTGATCGTCGCGGAGGGCGGATTGAGCCTGCTCGGCGTCGGCATCGACTTCACGGCGAAGCCGTCGTGGGGAAACATGATCGCCTTGTTCGGCCAGTCCGACCTCCGCACCGAGCCATGGCTCGTGTTCAGCCCGATCCTGTGCCTGTTCTTCACCGTGCTGTCGCTCAACTTCCTCGGCGACGTCGTCCGCGCGCGCTTCGACGTCCGGGAGTCGGCGGCATGAGCCCCCGCAAGAAGCGCGCCGGTTTCGTCGATGCCCCGCTCGACGGCCCGCTGCTGGAGGTACGCGACGTCATCACCCACTTCAAGACGGCGCGAGGGATCGTGCGTGCCGTCGACGGCGTGTCGTTCTCGCTCGAGCGCGGCAAGACCCTCGGCATCGTCGGCGAATCTGGCAGCGGCAAGTCCGTGCTGTCGAAATCGGTGATGGGCCTGCTCCCGAAGCGGAACGTGATCCGCGGCGGCAGCATCCTGTTCGAGGGCAAGGAGATCGGGGCCGCGACGCCGAAGGAGATGGAGGGCTACTGGGGCACCGAGATGTCGATGGTGTTCCAGGATCCGATGACGGCGCTGAACCCGGTCATGAAGGTCGGTCGCCAGATCACTGAATCGCTGCGCTACCACCTCGACGTCTCGCGCTCGTACGCGCAGGAGACGGCGCTCGCATTGCTCGACTCGGTCGGGATCCCCGAGCCGCAGCGCCGGCTGAAGGAGTATTCGTTCCAGCTCTCGGGCGGGATGCGCCAGCGCGTGATGCTCGCGATCGCGCTCGCGTGCGGTCCCAAGCTGCTGTTCGCCGACGAGCCGACGACGGCGCTCGACGTGACGGTCCAGGCGCAGATCCTCGACCTCCTCCAGGCGCAGCAGACCGAGCGGTTCATGGCGATGATCCTCGTCACCCACGATCTCGGCGTTGTCGCGGGCCGGGCCGACGACATCGCGGTGATGTACGCGGGGCGCATCGTGGAGAAGGCGCCGGCGCGCACGCTCTTCACGCAGATGCGCCATCCGTACACCGAAGCGCTGATGAAGTCGATCCCCAAGCTCGCGCTCCCGAGCCACACGCGGCTGGAGTCGATCGCGGGCCGCCCACCCGATCTCGCGCACCCGCCCAAGGGCTGCTCGTTCGCGCCGCGTTGTCCGTACGCGCAAGCGCGTTGCCACGCCGAAGAACCGTCGCTGGAGGAGCACGGCACGTCCGGCCACGAGTTCGCGTGCTTCTATCCGGTGGGTACGCCCGAGGGCACGCAAGCCCTCGCGCACAACCAGGCCGGCGCGGGGGAGGCGGGCTGATGGCCGGTACCGGCACTGCCCATCTGCGCGGGCCCGACGATTCGCTGCTGCGCGCCGAGCACCTCGTCGTCGAGTTCCCGATCGCGCGCACCGGTCTGAAGGTGCACGCGGTCTCCGACGTCAGCATCGACGTGCGGGAGGGGGAGACCCTCGGCCTCGTCGGTGAGTCGGGCTGCGGGAAGTCGACGACGGGCAAGGCGATCATGCAGCTCGAGCGCCCGACGTCGGGCTCGGTGCAGTTCGAGGGGCGCGACCTCGTGAAGCTGCACGGCGAAGATCTGCGTCGTGTCCGCACTCGAATCCAGATGATCTTCCAGGACCCGATCTCGTCGTTGAACCCGCGCCGGCGGGTCGAAGACATCGTCGCGGAGGGTATGCGCATCTGGAAGATCGGAGACGAGAAGTCGCAGCAGGCCAAGGTCGACGAAGTGCTCGACGCCTGCGGACTCGACCCGGCAGTCGCGCGCGGACGACGGCCACACCAGTTCTCCGGCGGCCAGTGCCAGCGCATTTCGATCGCGCGCGCGCTCGTCACCGAACCGAAGTTGATCATCTGTGATGAGCCGGTCTCCGCGCTCGACGTCTCCGTGCAGGCTCAGATCCTGAACCTGCTCGAGGAGATGAAGGAGCGTTACGGCCTGACGCTCGTGTTCATCGCCCACGACCTCGCCGTCGTGAAGAACGTGAGTGATCGTGTCGTCGTCATGTATCTCGGCAAGATCTGCGAGGTCGGTCCACCCGACCAGATCTACGAGCGGCCGGCGCATCCCTACACGGCGGCACTGCTCGCCGCGATTCCCGTGCCCGACCCGACCGTGAAACCGTCGGAACGGCCCGTGCTCGGAGGCGAGATCCCGTCGCCGGTCGCGCCGCCGAGCGGCTGCCGGTTCCGCACCCGCTGCCCACGCGCGCAGGACGTCTGTGCGGCACAGGAGCCCGAGATCCGCGAGATCGCCGAGGGCCAATACGTCGCGTGCCATTTCCCGCTCGGTCCGGGTGAGGCGCTACAGGTCGTGCCACCCGCGAGCAACGGCTCGGCGTCACCGACCTGATCGGCCGCGTGCGCGTCGGCGCCCGCTTGGGGCGATTGGCGGCCGGTCTCCTGGCCGCGGCGCTCCTCCTCTTCGCGTTGCCGTTCCGCCTGCCGGGCGGCGCGGCGGCGGGATTCCTCGGTTCGCGTGCCGACGACCCCGCGGCGATCACCGCGTTGCGCCGAGATCTACATCTCCAGCTCGCGCCGCCGGTGCGGTTCGTCGCGTTCGCCGCCGACGCCGGGCGCGGCGACCTCGGTCGTTCGCCCATCAGTGGGATCGACGTTGGTGCGGCGACCGGCCAGCGCGCGCCCGAGAGCCTGCTGTTGGCCGTCGTCGCGGTGTTGCTCGCGCTCGCCGCGACGACCCCGATCCGCAAGCGCCGCGCCGCGGGCCCGCTCCCGGCTCCGAGCGCGGTGCCCGGAGCGCTATGGGTCTTGCCCCTGGTCGCGGCCGCGCTCGTCGCCAACCGTTTCGGCGCGGTTCCGAATGTCGGGCCACACGCGGCCGTCTCGAGCCGGGTCGGCGCGAGCCTGCTCCCGGTCGCAACGCTGGGCGCCGGGCTCGCCGTGTGGCTCGCGGCCGCGCGTCGCACGCGGCGTGACGTGCTCGCCGCGGTTCTCGTCGGCACCCTCGTCACCGAGGTCGTCTTCTCGCTCCCTGGGCTCGGCAGCCTGCTGGCGGACGCCGTCGCGACACCCGATCCGCTCACCGCGCGAGGGGTGCTCCTCGTGCTGCTCGCGATCGCGGTGACGACGGGCGCGTTGATCCTGCCGTTCGACAATCCGATCGACGATCTCGCCGGCGGCCCGTCGTCGCGGCGGCGCGCCACGACGGGTGTGCTGTCGGCTGCATGGATCGTCGCGCTCGTCGGCGCAGTGCTCGTGCGCGTCGTGCTCGGACTGGACCCGGCGGGACGGATCAGCTCCGACACCGGCGCGGGTGTCTCTCGATCGCACGTTCTCGGCACCGACGTCCTGGGCCGCGATGTGCTCGATCGACTCCTCGGAACGGCGCGCGGCTCGATGCTGCTGGCGGTCGCCGCGATGCTCGTGGCCATGGCGGGCGGCCTGCTCGTCGGCGTCGTCGTCGGCTTCGCCGGTGGATGGCTCGAGCGGCTCGGCCTCGCGTTCCTCACCGGATGGGCCGCGGTACCGGGGGAGCTCGTCGCGGTTGCGTTCCTCGCGTTCAACGGGCGCGACGGGCGCCACGCCGCGCTGGCGCTCGCGTTCGTCGCCGCGCCCGGCATCGCGCGTGCAGTGCAGCGCCGGACCCTGCATGCGCTCCGAGCGAGCGATGCGCGCGCGGCCGGGATGACGTGGCTGCGCAGCGTGCGCCTGCGCGCGGCAGGCGGTTTCCTGCGTCCTGCGCTCGCAACGCTGTTCGTCGGCGCGTCACGGGTCGTCGTCGCCGAGCTGGTGGCCGGGCTCCTCGGTGTGGGACCTTCGGCGACGCAGACGTGGAGCCACGAGGTGGTGGTACAGCTCGGGTTCGCCGCGCAGGCACCGCTGGCGGTGATCGTGCCGGCCGTCGCGGTCGTGGTGACGGCGGCCGCGCTGACCGGCGTGGGGAATGCGATCCGACCGGCGCGGCCGCTCGTGTGACGCGGCTCAGGTGCGGGGGAGTCCGAGCATCCGCTGGGCGAGGATGTTCTTGTTCACCTGCGTGGTACCGCCCGCGATCGTGAGCGCGCGCGAGTAGACGCGATCGCGTGCCCACTGTCCCGAAAGGGCGTCGGGGCCGAGCACGTCGGACGCGACCTCGGTGAGGTGCTGCTCGGCCTCGCTCCACACCAGCTTCGCGATGCTCCCCTCCGGACCCATCGCGCGTCCGTGCAGCTCGGCGGAGATCGCGCGCTCGGAGATGAGCTTCAACAACTCGGCTTCGAGAACGACGCGCGCGAGCTTCTGGCGCATGACGGGGTCTTCGGAGACGGGCCGCCCGTCGCGCCCGGGCGTTTGCGTGGCCAGCGCGAGCAGCCGCTCGGTCTTGGCTCGCAGGCCGAGGTGCAGCTTCGCGACCGTTCCGCGCTCGTACGCCAGCGTGGTCATCGCGACGCGCCAACCTTCGTTGACCGGGCCGAGCACCTGGTTCGCCGGAACGCGCACGTCGGTGAAGAAGATCTCGTTGAACTCGACCTCACCCGTGATCGTCACGAGTGGGCGCACTTCGACGCCGGGAAGCGTCATGTCGACGAGCAGGCACGTGATTCCCTTGTGCTTCGGCGCGTCGGGATCGGTGCGCACGAGGAGCTCGCACCAGTTGGCGACGTGTCCGAACGTGTTCCACGTCTTCTGGCCGTTGACGACCCACACGTCGCCATCGGGTACTGCACGGGTGCGCAACGACGCGAGGTCGGAGCCCGCGTTCGGCTCCGAGAAGCCCTGGCACCAGATGTCGTCGCCGCGCAACATGCGCGGCAGCAGCATGCGCTTCTGTTCCTCCGTTCCGTGCTCGATGATCGCGGGTGCGATGTTCGACAACCCGATCAGGTTGACGGTGCCGGGCGCGCCGGCGCGGTGCATCTCCTCCGCGAACACGACCTGCTCCATGAGCGACGCGCCGCGCCCGCCCCATTCGTCGGGCCACGCGATCGCCGCGTATCGCGCGTCGGCGAGCACTCGATTCCATTCGCGCAGTTGTTCGAGGCCGTCGGCGCCCGTCGACCACGACGCACCCGATCGGATCTCGTCGGTGAGGTGCGCGTCGAGCCAGTCCCGGATCTCGGCGCGAAACGCCTCGGCCTCGGGTGGGTACGTGAAGTTCATGCTTCTTGGTCCGCCTCGCGAGCTCGGCGGACATGACGCGGGATGGGAGGGAGTCTGGTCGCGTGCTCGCTCCGCTCGCTGCTCGCCGATCCGCGAGCTCGGCGGACATGACGCGGGATGGGAGGGAGTCTGGTCGTGTGCTCGCTCCGCTCGCTGCTCGCCGATCCGCGAGCTCGGCGGACATGACGCGGGATGGGAGGGCGCGAGGTCGCGTGCTCGCTCCGCTCGCTGCTCGCCGCTCCCGTGCTCGGCGGACATGACGCGGGATGGGAGGGAGTCTGGTCGTGTGCTCGCTGCTCGGGGCGACTGCCTGCGCCGGCATCATCGATCCAGCCCGCCCTTCCTGAGCTGGGTGTCGATCTCGGCCTGGCGTGCGACGTTCTCCGCATGAAGCTGCTCGGTGGTGCGGATCGCGCCGTCGACCTTCAGCTCGCCCATCACGTGTACCTCGCCGAGCGTCTCCTGCATGTACCCCGGGCCGTCGGCGGTGGGAATGAACCAACCGGTGGGGCACATCGTCAGGACCTCGACGAACGAGAAGCCGTCGCCGCGGACCTGAGATTCGAACGCGCGCCGGAACATCTTCTTCGTGCGGGCGACCGCGCCCGCGTTGTGGACGGAACCGCGCGCAACGTACGCGGCGCCGTCCAGGCGTGCGACGAGGTCGCCGATCAGGATCGGGTAGCCGTGGTACTGCGCGTCGCGGCCGTCGAGCGAGTTCTTCGTGCGCTGGCCGATGACGCTCGTCGCGGTCATGTGCCCGCCCGTCTCCCCGAACACTCCGTTGTTCAGGAGGATGCACGTGACGCGCTCGCCGCGCGCCGCGGTGTGGAGCACTTCTTGCAGCCCTTCGTTCACCATGTCGCCGTCGCCTTGCAGGGTGAAGACGACGGCGTCGGGGCGCATGCGCTTCACACCGGTCGCGACGCTCGGCGCACGACCGTGTAGCGCCTGAACGAGGTCGACGTCCATCGACGCGCTGAAGCTCGTGTAGCAGCCGATACCGGCGACCGCGATCGAGCGTGCCGCGACGCCCAGCTCGACGAGCGCCTCCAGAAAGCCGCGCACCGCGAGCGGTTCGCCGCACCCCGGGCACATCTGGTGTTGCTGCGAGAACAGCAGATCGGGGAGGAGCGGCTCGACGACGCGCGCCCCCGGCGGTGCGACCGAGGTGTCGAGGACGGGACCGAGCGAGGTCATGGAGTCGCCTCCTGCTGATGCGGTGCGAGCTCGTAGCGGAACGCGTCGGTTCCGGGAATGTCGGGCATCGGAGCTCCCGTGTGGAGGGCGAGGATGCGTGCCTCGATCGCGTCGACGTCGAGCAGGCGCCCGACTCCGAAGCCGGAGCCGTCGGTGGAGACACCGCCGATGAACTCGACCGGAGCCTGCCCGGCCACGCCGATGCGGACGTCGTCGATCATCTGGCCCGCGCACAACTCGAAGGATCCGACGACCCGGGCGCCCGCCGCGGCCTCGCGCACGGTGTCGTACGGGAACGGCCACAGGGTGATCGGACGCACCATGCCGATGCGGTGGCCGGCGTCTCGCAGGCGCTCGATCGCGTACCGCACGAACTTCGACGGCGTGCCGAACGCGACGACGAGTGAATCGGCGTCGTCGACGTATGCGGCCTCGACGCGCACCTCGCGCTCCATGTACGGGATCTTGCTCGCGGCGTACTGCGCGCGACCTTCCTGTCCGAAGACGCGTTGGCCCTGCTTCGAAACGCCCAGTGGCGTGACGTTGCGCGAGCGCCCCGAACCGCTCGCGCGGCCGTCGACCGCCCAATCCTTCGGGGGCAGTGGCGGGTATTCGATCGCGTCGATCGCGACGGCTTCCTGCGTGTGCGCGAGGAGATAGTCGCCGTAGATCAGCACGGGGTTGCGCCACTTGTCGGCGAGATGGAACGCGAGCTGGACGAGCTCGACGCCTTCGGAGATGTCGTGCGGTGCGAGCACGAGGTGGCGGTAGTCGCCGTGACCGCCGCCGCGAGTCGCCTGGTAGTAGTCCTGCTGTCCGCGCGCCATGTTGAAGATCACGAGCGGCAGCTCCGCGAGCGTGATCTCGGAGAACGACTCCTGCATGAGCGACAGGCCTTGTCCGGTCGACCCGGTCGCGGCGCGTGCGCCGGTCGCGAGCGCGCCCCAGGCCATGCCCACGGCCTCGAGCTCGGACTCCGCGTTCACGCACGCACCGCCGACATCGGGGAGCAGGCGCGCGAAGTGTTCGAGCACTTCCGTGAACGGTGTCATCGGGTATCCGGCGAAGAAGCGGCACCCCGCGGCGATCGCGGCGCGCACGAGCGCCTCCGAACCCTCCATCAAGACGCGTTCGGCGCGAGGGCTGGTGGTCGCGGTCATGGCGACGGCTCCTCGAACTCGTGCACGACGGGCTCCTCGTACCGGAAGACCTCGAACACGAAGTCGGGGCACACGAGCAGGCACGCCGCGCAACCGGTACACCCGGGATGCAGCTCCGGATAGCGGAAACCCATGCGGTTCACGGCACTCGACATCGTCAGCACCGCCGGCGGGCACGCGGGGATGCAGAGCCCACAGCCCTTGCAGGTCTCGACGTCGATCGTGACGGTCCCGCGCGACGTGATCGCCGTGCTCCTCGCGGTCATGCGTGCGCTCCTCGGCGGACCGGAGCGGGATCCCAGGCCGGGAACGTGTTCGCGTCGGCCGCCGTCACGGTCGCGACGCCCGCTCGGATCGCGTGCTCGTTGGCCGCGATGTGCTGCGTGCGGTACGACGGGACCGACGCGCGCATCGCGTCGATGAGCGCGTCGGTCGCGACGATGCCGGTGAGCGCGGCGTACGCACCGAGCATGATCATCGACGCACCGAGGGGATGGCCGAGCTCCGTCGCGATGGCGGTGGCGTCGACCCGGCGGACGGCGCAGTCGGCTGCAATCCGATGGGTGAACGTCGCGTCGTTCACGAGCACGAGCGCACCGGGACGCAGCTTGCGCTCGATGGGATCCCAGAACTCGTCGTGCATCGCGATCGCCGACCAGGTGCGCGAGACGATCGGCGGAGTGCGGATCGGTTCGTCGGCGACGACGACGGTGCCGTCGGTGTTGCCGCCGCGCATCATCCCGCCGTACAGACCGAGCACCTGCACGTAACGGCCTTCGAGGGTCGCCGCGCGCGCCAGTACCTGTCCGACGAGCTGCACCCCTTGCCCGCCGATCCCGGTGGTGAGCAGCTCACGCTCCATCGTCGGGGCTTCCTCCGGTCGGCGCGGCGAGCCCGCCGAGCCCGGCGAGGGCGAACTGCACGAGGTGTTCGACATCGGTGCGACTCGGGGCGCGCCGTTCCGCGACGCAGCGTTGCATCGTGCCCATCGTGAGCTCCTGGATCGCCGCGGTGTCGCGTTCGGTGTCTCCGCCGGCGTCGCGTACCGCGTCGCGCAGCGGCGCGCCGAGGCGGACCCTGCTCGCGGTCGTCTCCGTGGGGAAGCGGTCGGTGAGACGCAGGGCGTTGATCGCGAACGGTCGGGTGTTCTGTGCGGCGTCGGGGTTGCGGGCCTGTTCGAGGACGCCCTCGATCCACGCGCGCACGCGCGGCGTCCCGGGCCGGGCGCGCTGCATGCGCCGCTCGACGGTCGCGACGAGCCGCCGCTGGCCCTCGTCGAGAACGGCGAGCAGGAGTGCGTCCTTGCCGGTGAAGTGGCGGTAGAAGGCCTGGTTGGAGAGGCCGGCTTCCTTCACGATGTCGCCGACCCGGGGGTCGACGTCGCCGGTGCGCGCCATCACGGCGTAGGCCGCGTCGAGGAGCCGCCGGATCTCCTCCGCATAGCTCTCGAGCCGCCCGGCGACCGCTCGTCCCGCGAGCTCCCGCGCCACGGCGTCGGGGGGCGCGTCCGCCAGGTCGGGAACGGTGTTCTGCATCGTGGGAATGCTATTCCCCGCCCGCCTTCGTCGACGCCCGCCCGTCTGACCAGGACGTATGCCGCGCCTCCCGGGAGCCCCGGCGATCTGATCGAGAAACGTGACACCGGGTGTCATCCAACTCGATCAGATCGAGGAGGTCAGCCGGCGAGCAGGCGTTCGACGATCAGGGTCCGTTGCACCTGTCCCGTCGCCGGCGTGCGGGGGAGCGCGGCGAGGGCGACGACCCGGCGCGGGTGCTTGAACGGCGCCAGGCGCGCCCCGCACCAGTCGCGCAGCGCCGCGACGTCGGGAGCCTGGGCGCCGTCGCGCACGACGATGCAGGCCGTCACGACCTCGCCCCACTCCGGATCGGGCACGCCGACGACCGCGATCTCGGCGATCGCGGGATGGCCGGCGAGCACGTGCTCGACCTCGACGGGCGACACCGTCTCTCCGCCGCTGCGGATCACGTCGCGGGCGCGCCCGACGATCGAGAGGTAGCCGTCGGCGTCGAACCCACCGAGATCGCCGGTGTGATACCAGCCGTCGCGGAGCGCTTCCGCGGTCGCGACCGCGTTGTCGAAGTATCCGTCCATCAGGAACGGGCTGCGAACGCACACCTCGCCGGTGTCGCTCACGCGGACCTCGCAGCCCGGCTGCGGGCGGCCGACGCTCCCCGGCCGCGCCGCGAGATCACGGTGCGGCAGGATCGACGCCGGTCCTGCCTCGGTCGAGCCGTAGAAGATGCGGGTCTGCGTGTGGGGGAGCGCGTCGCGAATCGCGGCGATCAGCTCGGGAGGCGTCGCCGACGTTCCGGTGTCGGCCTCGCGTAATCCCGAGAGGTCGTGCGCCGAGAGTCCATGCTCGAGGATGCGCGCCCACACGGCCGGAATTGCGTACATGCGGCCGGCGCGATGCCGCGCCGCGGCGTCGAGCAGCTCGCCCGGGTCGGCCGACGCGAAGTGGACCGCCTTGCGCGCCTGCCACGCGCCCAGTGCGATCGACCAGCCGGCCATGTGGAACAGCGGGAACATGCAGACGACGCCCCCACCGCCCGGTTCCGTCGTCGCACCGGGATAGGAGCGCAACCAGTTCGCGCGATGCGAGAGCACGACACCTTTCGGAAGGCCGGTGCTCCCGCTCGTGAAGAAGATGACGTGCGGATCGTTCTCGGTCGGCCCCGGCGCGCCCACCGGATCCGCCGAGCCGGCCGACGCCTCTTGCGCGAGACGCGAATCCACATGCGGGATTCCGAGGTCGCGCGCGATGCCGGCGCCGGCGTCGTCGTGGGTCGCGTCGGTCGCGATGGCGCGTGGGCGCGCCAACTCGACGATCGGCCGCGCCTCCTCGACGCTCAGACGCGCGTTGACGGGCGCGAACACCGAACCCAGGCGCGCGAGTGCACCGAACACGGGCAGCGCCGGTAGCGACGTGTCGCCCCACCAGACCACGCGATCGCCGGCGCCGATGCCGCGTGCGTGCAACACCCGAGCGTGCCGGTTCGTCGCCGTGTCGAGCTCGCCGAAGGTCAACGCGTCGTCGCGCAATGTCGCGGCAATCGCTCGCGGATCGACGCGCGCCGCGTTGGCGATGACCTCACCGACGACGAGTGCCATGCCGTCTCTTCGCGCCACGAGGACGCGCCCAGGACCCGGGTACCGGCGACCGTCGCGCCGTGCCCGACGCGGTCGTGCTCGAATCCGTGCCCCTCACCGCGCGATCGTCGCACACGCTCCCAGCGAGGCGCGTCGCCGTGCGCTTCCCCGTTCTGATGGGCCGAGCGGACCGATCCGGTTCGTTCAGCCCATCAGAAGCCGGACCGCCGTCCGCGCCCGACACGAACGCGGAGGGTGGCGTTCTCAAGGGGATCCGCCGCGGGGCCGATGCATGAGGGGATTCTGGGACGGCACGTTCGGAGGGAAGCATGGGTCTGCGAACACGCCTGCAACGGGTGCCGGTACGGGTACGCAAACGGTCGCGACCGGGCGCGTGGGAGCGCGACCTCGGGCTCGCGCCGGGCGAGCGTTGCACCGACTCCTACGTCGGCTACTTCGAGGCCGGCTCGGTGAGTGGCAGCCTCGAGGAGGCGTTCAAGCTCAGCGGCCGAGGCCTCGTGGTGAACGCGGTGCTCACCGACCGGGGCCGCCTCGTGGTGCGCGCGCCCGACGGCGTGACCCGTCCGGTTGCCTTCGACGCCAAGCGCCCGGCCGCCGTCGAGGTCCTGGGCGCCGCCGAGCTCCGCCTCGCGGGCCGCCAGAGCGGTGCCGAACGCACGAAGCTCGTCTCGATCCGCTGCCCCGGCGGGCCCGCGGTACGCGTGATCGTCGCCGACAGCGCCGTCGAGGCGTTCCAGCGGTGGAGCGCGGAACGGCCGCGCTACGCCAGCGCGATGAGCGCCTGACTGCACCGATCGCGCGTCGTCAGGACTTGCTTGCTGACAATCATTGTCGATAACATGATCGGCGATGAGGACTGCCGAAGAGTTGATGATCGCGATGCGGGAGCGAGGCCTGCGGGCCACGCCCCAGCGGATGTGCATCGTCGCCCACCTCGTCGGCAACTCCACGCACCCGACGGTGGAGGCGCTCTACGACGCCGCTCGCGTCGAGATGCCCACGATCTCCCTCAAGACCGTCTACCAGACCGTTCACGATCTCGAGGATCTCGGTGAGGTTCGCCTCGTCGATCTCGGCACCGGTCAGGTACGCGTCGACCCGAACGTCGAGCACGCCCACCACCATCTCGTCTGCAACACCTGCGGCCGCGTCTCCGACGTCCCGTTCGACTTCCCGGGTCTGACGCTGCCGCGCCGCCACCGGCAGGGCTTCACCGTCGACGCGGTCGAGGTCATCTTCCGCGGCGTGTGCGACGAGTGCGGCGCGCCCGACCGGTCACGTCGTCCCGCGACCGCACCGCGCTGAACCAGTTCATCCGTCAGTCGAAACCACAACCAGTCAAGCAGTCAAACAAGGAGCAACGATGCCCGACCTGAACGGCACGAAGACCCACGACAACCTGAAGGAGGCGTTCGCGGGCGAGAGCCAGGCGAACCGCCGCTACCTGTACTTCGCGCAGAAGGCCGACGTCGAGGGCTACCCCGACGTGGCGGCCCTCTTCCGCTCCGTCGCCGAGGGTGAGACGGGTCACGCGTTCGGCCACTTCGACTTCCTCGCCGAGGTCGGCGACCCGGTGACGGGCGTCGCGGTCGGCGCGACCGACGACAACCTGAAGTCGGCGGTCGCCGGCGAGACCTACGAGTACACCGAGATGTACCCCGGCTTCGCGCGGACGGCCCGCGACGAGGGCTTCGAGGAGATCGCGGAGTGGCTCGAGACGCTTGCACGCGCCGAGAAGAGCCACGCCGGTCGGTTTGCGGCCGGGCTCGAGTCGCTCAGCTGAGCTGAGTCGTCCCGAGCGGTCCGCGGATCCGATCCCGCGGACTGCGTTCCATCGTCGACGGCCCCGGGTGATCCCGGGGCCGTCGCGTTTCCAGCCGGCCCGCCGGAAGGAGTCGCATGTCCCTCTACGACCCGCTCGACCCTGCGTACCTCGACGCCGGGTCCGCGCGCGCGGAACGCGATCGAACCTTCCACATCTGCAGTGACTGCCGCGTCTGCGTGAAGCTGTGCCCGAGCTTCAAGTCGCTGTTCCACATGATCGACGATCGCGGCGGCACCGAGCAGGTCGACGAGCTCAGTGCGGCCGACCACGATCGGGTCGTCGACGAGTGTTACCAGTGCAAGCTCTGCTACGTGATCTGCCCCTACACCCCAGACCAGCAGCAGGAGTGGGTGATCGACTTCCCGCGGCTCATGCTGCGGTCGCTCGCGATCCAGCACGAGGAGGGCAAGGTCGGGCGCAACGCGAAGCTGCTCGCGCGTACAGATCTGCAGGGCAAAGTCGCGACGACCTTCGCGCCGGTCGTCAACCGGATGAACACCGTCGGTCCGGTGCGCGCGGCGATGGAGAAGGCGACCGGCATCTCGAAGGTCCGCCTGCTGCCGACGTACGCGCGCGAGCGGTTCTCGAAGTGGTTTCGGCGCCGTCCCCGCCTCACGCACGGCGGTCCGCGTGGCACGGTCGCGATGTTCCCGACGTGCCTCGTCGAGTACCAGGAGCCCGCGATCGGCAAGGCATTGGTCGGTGTGTACGAACACAACGGGTTCTCGTGCGACCTTCCGCCGGGCCAGGTGTGTTGCGGGATGCCGTGGCTCGACGCCGGCGACGTCGGCAAGTTCCGAGAACACGCGGAGCGCAACGTCGCGGCGCTGCTGCCCGCGGTCGAGGCCGGACACCCGGTCGTCGTGCCCCAGCCGACGTGCGCGTACGTGATCAAGAACGAGTACCCCGACTTCCTCGGCACGGATGCCGCGCGCACGGTTGCGGCGCACACCTTCGACTCGTCGGAGTTCCTCGTCGCGCGCCATCGCGAAGAGCCGCTCGACACCGACTTCCGCGGCCGCGTCTACTCGACGATCACGTGGCAGGCCGCGTGCCACTACCGGGCCCAGCAGATCGGACCGAAGAGCCGCGACCTCATGGCGCTCACCGGTGCGAAGGTGCAGATGGTCGAGCGCTGCTCGGCGATCGACGGCACGTGGGGACTGCGGGCCGAGAACATCGAGATGGCGCACAAGGTTGCCAAGCCCTTGATGGAGACGGTCGCGAAGTCGGAGGCCGAGCTCGTCGCGGGTGACTGCCACCTCGCGAACACCGCGATCCACGAAGGCACCGGGAAGCGGCCGGTGCACCCGCTGCAGGTCGTGGCGCGCGCCTACGGCATCGAAGAGGAGTGAGCAACCCATGCGCAAGCTGACGGTCGACGACATCCTGGATCTGCGGGCGTACGAGCGGGAGCGGCCCGAGATCCGGCGCGGCATCATCGATCTGAAGCGTCGCCGCCGAGTCGCGCTCGGAGAGCTGCTGACGGTCGTGTTCGAGAACACCGACACGATGCGCTGGCAGGTCATGGAGATGGCTCGCGCCGAGCGCATGCTGCGCGACGAGCAGATCGCGCACGAGGTCGCCACGTACAACGAGCTGATCCCGGATGCGGGTGAGCTCTCGGCCACGCTCTTCTTGGAGCTGAAGTCGGCAGCCGAATTGCGCGAGTGGCTGCCGAAGCTCCGCGGCATCGAGTTCGCGGTGTCGCTCGTGCTCTCCGACGGCACCACGGTCAGCGGCGAGCCGCTCGACGAGGAACGCCTCACGCGCGACGACGTGACGGCCGCGGTGCACTTCCTGCGCTTCCGTCTGGGTGATGCCGCGAGCCGCGTGGGCGACGGCCCGCTGAAGCTCGTGGTCACCCATCCGGAGTATTCGGTGGAGACGGTGCTCGATGGCGCGCAGCGCAGCGAGCTGCTCGCCGATCTGCGCGCGTAGCCTGCCGGCGTGAAACTTCGCGTTCGCCGTCTCGATCCCGATCTCGCGCTCCCGGCCCGCCAACACGAGCACGACGCCGGCCTCGATCTCCTTGCGCGGGTCGACGCCGTCGTGCAGCCGGGCGGTGGGCGGCTCGCGATCCCGACGGGTATCGCGGTCGCGATCCCTCCGGGCTACGCAGGGTTCGTACAGCCGCGGTCGGGGCTTGCGCTCAAGCACGGTGTGACGTTGCTGAACACGCCCGGTCTCGTCGACTCCGGCTACCGCGACGAGCTGCGCGTCATCCTCGTGAATCTCGATCCCGTCCACGAGTTCACCGTCCGGCGCGGCGACCGCGTCGCGCAACTCGTGGTGCAGCGCGTCGAGGAGGTCGAGTGGGACGTCGTCGACGTTCTCGACGACACGGAGCGCGGGCTCGGCGGGTTCGGCTCGACCGGCATCTGACCTCCCGCTCCCCGCACCGCGGCTCGTCTCGCGTTTAGGGTGCACCCGCCGAGCAGGGGAGTCGGGGTGAAGGACCGCAGGTTTCGTTTCGGGGTGATCGTGCCGAAGGCGGCTTCGGGCGCGGAGTTCGCCGAGATCGCGCGCAAGGCGGAGGCGCTCGGCTACTCGACGCTCTACGTGCCCGATCACTTCGTCGACCATCCACTCGCGCCGATCCCCGCGCTGGCGGCCGCGGCAGCCGTCACCACCACCTTGCGCGTCGGCCCGCTCGTGCTGGGCAACGACTACAAGCACCCGGTCGTGCTCGCCCGCGAGGCCGCGACGATCGATCTCCTGTCGAACGGGCGCCTCGAGCTTGGCATCGGCGCGGGATGGATGACGGCCGACTACGAGAAGGCCGGCATGGTGCTCGACCGTCCCGGGGTGCGCATCGCTCGCCTCGCGGAGTCGATCACGATCCTGAAAGGACTCTTCGGTGACGAGCGCTTCAGCTTCGCAGGCGACCACTACACGGTGACGGATCTCGACGGGCAACCGAAGCCGGTGCAGCGACCACACCCTCCGTTCGTGATCGGTGGCGGCGGTCCAAAAGTTCTCGCGCTCGCGGCGCGGGAGGCGCAGATCGTCGGCGTCAACGCGAACCTGCGCTCCGGTGACGGCGATTCACCCGACGCCGCGAGCTCCCTGACCCCGGCCAGCACCGACGAGAAGCTCGCCTGTCTACGCGACGCGGCGGGCGCGCACTTCGACGACCTCGAGATCCAGACGCTCGTCGGGTTCGTGATGCTGACCGACGATCGCGCGCCGATCGCGGAGGGGATGGCCGCAGCCTTCAAGGTGTCGCCCGACGACGCGTTGCGCGCGCCCGTCACGCTCGTCGGTACCGAGACCGAGATCGTCGAGCTGCTGGAGGCCCGCCGGGAGCGTTGGCAGATGAGCTACCACGTCGTCCCGCACGAGGCGATCGACCAGCTCGCTCCCGTTGTGGCCCGGCTGGCCGGTACGTGAGGAGCAACCGATGACGCGTCCGTTCCGGTTCGGTGTGCAGGTTTCCGACGCCGCGTCGGCGACCGCGTGGCGCGATCTCGCTCGCGACATCGAAGACCGCGGTTACTCGACGCTCTTCATGCCCGACCACTTCGCCGACACGCGGCTGGCACCGCTGCCCGCGATCGCGATGGCCGCCGCGCACACGACCGAGCTGCGCATCGGATCGCTGCTGTTCGCGAACGACTACAAGCACCCGGCGGTGCTCGCCAAGGAGGTCGCGACGATCGACGTTCTCAGCGACGGCCGGTGCGAGTTCGGGCTCGGCGCGGGCTGGATGACCGCCGACTACGACCAGCTCGGCCTGCCGTACGACGCGGCCGGGGTGCGCATCGATCGGCTCGCGGAGGCGATCGACGTGATCAAGGGCTGCTGGGCCGACGGGCCGTTCAGCTTCCACGGCGAGCACTACGACATCACCGACTACGACGGGCTGCCGAAACCGCGCCAGCAGCCGCACCCGCCGATCCTGATCGGCGGTGGCGGTCCGAAGATCCTGCGGCTCGCGGGCCGCGAAGCCGACATCGTCGGCATCAATCCGAACCTGCGCGCGGGGAAGGTCACCGCGGATGCCGCGACAACGGCGACCGCGGCGGAGACGGCGAAGAAGATCGGCTACATCCGCGAAGGTGCCGGCGCGCGCTTCGACGACATCGAGCTGCAGATCCGCTACTTCGTGACGGCGATCACCGACGACGCGACGGGGCTCGCGACGACGCTGGCCGCGGGATTCGACTCGACGCCCGACGAGGTGATGCGCTCGGCCGCGACGCTGATCGGCACGGTGCCGGAGATCATCGACCGGCTCGAGCACGACCGCGAGGAGTGGGGTGTGAGCTACGTGGTGATCGGCGCCGATCTGTACGTCGATTTCGCGCCGGTCGTCGTCGCTCTCGCCGGCAACTGAAGCGCCGCAGCCGCTACTCGACCGCGAGCCGTTCCGCGATCCAGCGGAACAGCAGTTCCTGCAATTCATCTCGCGCTTCTTCGAGGAGATGACCCGCGCCGGGGAAGATCGCGAGCTCGCCGTGACCCGCGAGCATGCGCACCACCTCGCTCGTCTGCGCGGGAAGCAGCTCGTCGGCGTCGCCGTGGCAGAGCAGCAGCGGCGTGTCGCCGAGCAACTCGGCGTCCTCGCATCCCGCGGACTGCGTCGCGAGCGTCACGACGCCGCGCGTCAGCGACCCGAACGCGATGCCGGCCTGGATCGCGACCGCGCCACCGAAGCTGTGGCCGACGGTGACGATCGCGCCCGAGCCGCGGTCGAGCGCGAGGTCTGCGGCGGCCGCGAAGTCGAGGACACAGTCGGAAAGGTGGTTCGGCCTGCGGTAGCCGACGCGGATCGTGGCGACGCCGTCGGCGGCGAAGTGCTCGCCGAGTGCGTGGTACAGCGCGCCCGCGGGGCCGAGCAGGCTGCCCATCCCGCCCCCGCCGGTGACGATGACCTGCGCGGGATCACGCGGTCCGTGCCAGAGCAACGTGAGCAGTCCTTGCAACGTGTACACCTCGACGTGATGGAGGTCGGGTGCGATCGCGACCTCCTGCACCGCGAGGGGTTCGAGCAGGGTGAGAGGGGAGCGGGGCGGTGCCTCGTCGGGCATGATGGCCTCCGTGGGGACGGCCTCACGCTACGCCAGGGGGTGCGATGGCTGCCGACGAGCGCGAACTGGGCGATGTCGCGACCCGGCTGGTGTGGGAGAACGACCGGGTGCGCATCTGGGAGATGGTGCTCGCCCCGGGAGAACGCTCCGCGCTGCACGAGCACACGCTCGACTACCTGCTCGTCCCGATCGCCGGTGATCGCATCGGCGTCGAACCCGAGGCGAACACCGCGGGCGCGTACCGCGAGTCCGTCGACTACCCGGTCACGGCGGGGAAGGCGCATTTCGTCGCGCGCGGCGGAATCGAGACGGCGGTCAACACCGGCACGCAGACCTACCGCGAGATCCTGATCGAGTTGAAGGACGGATGACCGCGCCGACCGCGGCGAGGTAGTCGCCCGCCGAGTGCACGGTGAAGGGAAACCGGATCGAGTCGGGCTCAGGCGAGGGTTGCGAGCAGTTCGCGTGTCCGCGCGATCTCGTCGCGGGAACCGAACAGCGCGGGTGCGAAGTCGGTGACGCCGATCGCGTCGAGCTGGCCGATCGCGGTGCGGATGTCGTCCTCGTGCCCCACGATCGCGACATCACCCGGCCCGGCCGCGCCTTCGCGATCGAGCATGGCGCGGTAGGAGGGAAGCATGCCGTAGACCGAGAACTCCGCGGCGGCACGCGCGCGTGCGGCGTCGCGATCGTCGGTCACGCACACCGGAAGCGACGCGACGACGCGCGGTGCTTTGCGTCCTGCCGACTCGGCCGCAGCATTGATCGAGGGGATGATGTGATCCGCGAGCGTCGCCGGTCCGGTCATCCAGGTGATCGTTCCGTCGGCGACCCGACCGGCGAGCTCGAGCATCCGGGGCGCGAGCGCGGCCAGCAGGATCGGGCACGGCGCGGCACCCGCGATGTTCACCGAACCGTGCGCGTGAAGGGTCGTGCCGTCGAAGTCGGCGGGCTCGCCGTGCACGAGTGGCGCGAGGATCGACAGGTACTCGCGCATGTGCACCGCGGGCTTCTCGTACGAGTAGCCGAACATGTTCTCGATCACGATCTGGTGTGAGAGGCCGATGCCGAGCAGCAATCGCCCGGCGCACGCAGCCTGCGTCGTGAGGGCCTGTTGGGCGAGCATCATCGGATGGCGCGGGTAGGTCGGTACAACGGCGGTGCCGAGCTCGACGCGCGGAACCTCGCGCCCCACGATGGCGAGCGTCGAGATCGCGTCGAGCCCGAAGATCTGGGGCAGCCAGTAGGACGCGAAGCCCTCCGCTTCGGCTCGGCGTGCATCGTCGACGACGTCGTCGATGCTGCGTCCGGCCGTGTCACCGCCGAAGATCCCGATCTGCATGAGCGCGCTCCCCTCGACTGCACGCCACGCTAACCCAGTCGCGAAACCGCGCCGATAGGATGTCGGCCGTGTCGAGGGTGTCGACGATCGTCCGTCTGGCCAAACTCGTCGAGATCATGCTCGGCGATGTCGGGCTCACGCCGAATCAGTACCGGATGCTCACCCTCGTCGACGCGGGCGCGCCGCCGATGCGCGAGCTGAGCGTTCGCCTCGGGATGAAGCCGCCGAACATCACCGCACTCGTCGACGTGCTCGTGAACCGCGGTCTCGTCACGCGCGATCGACGTGACGACGATCGCCGCCGGCTGAGCCTCGCACTCACGACCGCCGGCGCCGCGTTGCTGGAGCGGGCCGAGTTCCTCGCGGAGGACGCGTTGGCCCGGGTGGCGTCGGCGGATCCCGATGAGCAGCGCGCGTTGCTCGGGACCCTCGACCAGTGGGTGCCGGCTCTCGACGCGATGGCGTCGCGGGTCGCGCGGGAACCGCTCGCGAGCCCGAGCTGACGCGGCGGGTGACGAACGCAGAGCCGCGCGGCATCGTCGTCGTCGCGGGACCGCCCGGCTCGGGCAAAGGCACCCAGTGCGAGTTGCTCGCGAATGCGCTCGGATGGAACCACGTCTCGAGCGGGGAACGGTTCCGAGCCGAGATCGCGCGCGGGACCGAGCTGGGCCGGCAGATCGCGCCGCTGCTGGCGGCGGGATCGCTCGTTCCCGACGACCTGACCCTCGACATCGTCGTCGGTGCGCTCCCGCCGCTCGTCGACCGGGGTGTGCTGCTCGACGGCTTCCCGCGGACGCTCGCGCAGGCGCAGGGGCTGATGCAGCGCGTGCCGCCCGCGTGGGTGCGGCTCGCGATCGAGTTGGTCGTTCCCGAAGCGGTCTCGCTCGCTCGGCTCCATGGGCGCGCGCGGGAGGACGACCGCGTCGCGGTGACCCGCAGGCGACTCGCGATCTACGACACCGAGACGCGCCCGGCGCTTCAATGGCTCGCCTCGCTCGACCTGCTCGTGAAGGTCGACGGGAACGCGCCGCCCGATCGTGTGCAGCAGGAGATCCGCCGGGTGGTCGCTCCGCTCGCCGGCGGAACGGTCGAACCGATGGATCGGTCGCAGGCTCCCTGACCTGACCTGACCTGACCTGACCTGAGCGCGGCCCGGCGCCCGCGTGCGAGCATTTCGCGGTGGACTCGACCCGCGTCGATCGGTGGCTGTGGGCGGTGCGCGTCTACAAGACGCGTTCGCTCGCCACCGACGCCTGCCGCGGCGGTCACGTGCGGGTGAACGGCTCGCCCGCGAAGCCGGCGGCGACGGTGAGGGTGGGGGACCGCGTGACCGCCCGCATGCACGGCCGGGAGCGCGTGCTCGAAGTCGTCGAGGTGATCGATCGGCGCGTTGGCGCGCCGGAGGCCGCGGCGTGTGTCGTCGATCACAGCCCACCGCCTCCGCCACGCGAGCTCGAGGATCCCTTCTTCCGTCGCGACCCCGCGTCGGGCCGACCGACGAAGAAGGAACGCCGCCAGATCGACCGCATGCGCGGTCACTGATCGGTGTGTTGGTGCCGCGACCTTCATCGATTCGTCACCGTGACGGAAACGTCGCTTCGAGACTCAGCAGGTCGCCGCCATCTCGACGACCGCGTTCCATTCGCTCACCGTCGCGCTGAGGTGCCAGGTGGCCTTGATGCGATCCCAGTCGAGCGCATAGCGGCACCACGCCGAGCGGCTCGGCGGCCGCCACCCGTCGGGGCCGTCGTCGCCCTTGGACTCGTTCTCACCGGCGAGGATGGGGACGAGGTGGTCGGCATCGGCCAGGTCGTTCGCGTACGCGATCCGCTGCGCGTGCGTCCACGACCACGCACCCGACGCCCACGCGTTCGCGAGCGGCACGGTGTGATCGATTTGGAAGGTGTGCGCAACCGTGGTGACGCGACCCGACCACGGATCGATCCAGCGTCCGGTCGCGACCGTGCAGTCCCTGCTGTTCGTGAAGGTGACGGCGATCTTCGACGTGTGGATCAGCAGCACCGCGCGTGTGTCCTGGCAGCCGTTCTGGTCGATCCAGCCGCCGAAGTCGGCGTCACGGTCGTAGCTCGCCTGGTGCGACTGCGGCGCGACGCGCAGCGGGATCAGCCGCGCGGTGCCGCCGCGTGTGGTCGGACTCGTGGGCGTTGTTGCGCGTGTCGTTGTGGTCGCGTGTGTCGTCGTTGACGCCAAGCTCGGCGCCGGCGGGCCGGTCGTCGTGGTCGCGCGTGTCGTCGTGGGGACGCGTGTTGCCGCAGGAGCACGCGTCGTCGCGGTCGCAGCACGCTCGGGGTGCGACGTGGTGTGCAGCTCCGACGAGATGCCTCCCGACACGAGCCCGGCGACGATGAGCACGAGCAACACGAACAGGAGCTGGGCCGGCAGCGGCCACTCCCGCGTGCGCTGCCAGATCCGTCGGAACCGCTCGCGCGTCGCCATCGAGGAACTCGATGCTAGGCAGCCGGCCGCCGAAGCCGTCCGATGCCCGGCCCGAACGCCGCGTCTTCTCTCGGGACCTTCCGCTATGAGCGGTTCGGACGCGCCGCGGCGTCGGCAACGGCGAGCGGGTTCAGGACTGGAGCGAGCCGCTTGGCCACGAGGACGGCGCCGGCCGGGCTGAAGTGCACTCCGTCGGGCCGCACGACGATGCCGTCGATCTTGGCGACGAAGTGTCCACCGGGGCAGATCGCGTCGCTCCACTGGACGAACGTCACGTGCTCGGGGTCGTTGTTCGCGACGGTTTCCAGGGCCCCATTCACGTTCGCGATCGAGCTCGGCAGGTTGCGATCGTGGATGCTCTGCTGATCGGGTCCGTGGCTGTCGCCGAAGCACGGCACCTCCAGGAGCGCGACCCGTCCTCCCCGGGCGGTGAGCGTGCGCAGCGCGGAGGTGATGATGCGGACGAGCTCCTGCTCGTGCTCCGGTGTGCCGTGCTTGTAGACGTGCCCGTCGACGCTGAAGTCGAGCGCCTCGAACCCGCCGATCAGCAGGACCGACAGGTCGGGGTTGAAGTCGTGGATCTGTTTCTCCCAGGTGGGCAACCGATCCGCGCAGTGCTCACCGACGTGCTCGACAGAGTCGAACACTCCGCAGCCCACGACGGGCGCGTAGGAGTACCGCACTCCCGGGGTCGCGAGCGTTCCAGAGCCGTAGAACAGCAGGGTGAACATCTGCGAGTCCCCGAGCAACAACATCCGCGGCTTCTTCGGGTCGAGGTCGGGTTTCGGTGCGGGATGCGCTTTCAGGAGGGCGGCGAGGCTCGGTTCGCCGACCGCACCGACGGTCGCCACCACCAAGACCGCCGCCGTCGTCGCGGCTGCGAACGCGACGACCGCCGGCCGCAGGCCGCTCCAGGCGCGCGAACCGAGGAACGCGAGACCGTTTCGGCGAATCGGCCGTTCGACCACGAAGTACGACGCCGTCGCGATCGCACCGGTGGCGGCGATCCGTACGGTGAAGAGCTCGATCCCGCTGAGCCCGGTGCGCGTGGAGTCGAGCAAGACGTCGACCGGCCAGTGCCACAGGTACAGGCCGTAGGAGATCACGCCGACGGCGACGAGCGGCCGAACCGACAAAACTGATGCGAGCGGCCCCTCGACAGTTGCCGCGGCGACGAACGCGGCGACCGCGACCGCGGTGAGCAGGAATCCGCCTCGGTAGAGGAACGCGCCCTGTGCGTCGGCGCGAACGGTGAGCACCGCGACGACGGCGGCGCCGATCATTCCGGCTCCCTGCAGGAGCCACGGCCGACGGAGACGATCGAGTGGGATCGCCGGACGCGGGCCGCCGGTGAGCGCGGCGAGGACCGCGCCGATCAGCAGCTCTTGCGCCCGCGTGTCGGTGCCGTAATAGACCCGGGACGGATCGGTGCCGGGATGGAACAGCAGTGCCATGAGCGCGGCCGAGCACAGCGCGAGCGCCGCGACCGCCGCGGCGAACACCCGGTTGTTCGCGCGCACGACGCGCATCAGAACGAGCAAGAGCATCGGCCACAGGACGTACCACTGCTCTTCGACCGCGAGCGACCACATGTGCGCGAGGGGAGAGGGTGCCTGGAGCTGCTGGAAGTAGGTCGAGCCGTCGACGATGAACTTCCAGTTCGCGACGTAGAGAAGGCTCGCGAGGCCGTCGTTGCGGATCCGGCCCAGCTCGGTCGGCGCGGCCCAGACGACCGCGTACACGGCGACACCGGCGATCACCAGGAACAGCGCCGGCAGCAGGCGGCGCGCCCGCCGCGACCAGAACGCGAGGAGATCGATCTTTCCGGTGCGCTCACGCTCGGAGAGGAGCAACGACGTGATCAGGTAGCCGCTCAGGACGAAGAAGACGTCGACGCCGAGGAACCCGCCCTTCATCCACGAGACCTGCGCGTGGTAGAGGATCACGGCGGCGACGGCGAGCGCTCGCACACCGTCGAGGCCAGGCCGGTAACGAAAGGTGGCTGCGCTGCGGGCTTTCGTCACGGTCGGCCTTCGAAGGGCGCGCTCGTCCGGACACGGTTGGTGCGGGCCTGATCATGCCGCGTGGGCCGCGATCCGTCGGTCGTGAGACCCGACGCGGTACACGCTATTATACACGTACGTGGTGTAGAGTACGTGTATGGCTCGGGTGCGAACGAACATCGAGATCGAAGACAGCTACGTGCGGACGATCATGGCGCGCTACCGGGTGCGGACCAAGACCGAGGCGGTCGACCTCGCCCTGCGCCACCTCGCGGGCCAGCCGATGACTCGCACCGAGGCACTCGCCATGCACGGCGCGCTCGCCATCGAGGAAGTGCCGGCAGACGGCGTACCCGCAGATCACGCGTGATCCTCGCCGACACCTCGGCGTGGGTCGAGTACGACCGCGCCAGCGACAGCGCGGTCGACCGGCGTCTCACTGCATTGATCTCGCGCGACGGCCCGATCGCGGTGACCGAGCCCGTGATCATGGAGGTGCTCGCGGGCGCGCGTACCGACGAGCGCGAGGCCGAGCTACGGCGGCTGCTCATGCGCTTCGAGCTCCTCACCTTCGATACGACCGCGGACTTCGAAGGCGCGGCTCGTGTCTACCGCCGGTGCCGCGCAGCCGGGGTGACCCCCCGAGGCATGATCGACTGCATGATCGCGGCCGTCGCGGCGCGAACCAGTTCGGCGCTTCTTGCCCACGACGCCGACCTCGACCGTGTCGCTCGGGTCGTCGGCATCGAGATCGACGGCGGGTCGGCGGCGTAGCGGCCGGTCACCCGATGAGAACCCACGCTTCGTCTTGCTCGCGACCGCGCGCATGCGCGAACCCGACGTGCTCTTCGGCGCCGCCGTCGCGTACCTCCGAGCACAGGTCGAGTCGATCCCGCACGAGAGCGAGCTGGTATCCCGAGAACACGCGAACCGTCGTTGCGATGAGTCTTGCGGTGCGCGGTCGTCCAACTGATCGTGACCGTGCGCTTGGGGCGGGCGGGTTGCAGAAGGAGGGTCGACCATGAACTCGATGGCACGCCGGATGTTCGAGCTGGTCGAGCCGATCGGTGTCATCCCCTACTCGGCCGACGAGCCCAACGAGGCGATGTTCGCCCTGGGGTTCACCAACTACTGGGACACCTACTTCGCCGGACGGGCGGCGCCCTTGGGCCTGGTTCCGGCGGAGGTGGTGGACGCGCTCTTCTACAGCTTCGCTCCCGGTGAAGTAGCTCGCCACATTCCGAAGGTGTGGCGCACCACCACGCCGGAAGCGGCGATCGCCGCTCGCCAGCTGGGCTGTGCGAAGGCGTTGCGGCGGATCCTGGGCGATCACGTCGACTCTCCCGCGTTCACGCGCGCGGCCGACCTGTTGCTCAAGGCCGCGACCAGCGCACCGTTCGAGGGTCGGCCGATGTACGCCGCGCTGCGCGCGATCCCGATCCCCGATGACGTGGTGGCCCGTCTCTTTCATGCTGCTTCCTTGCTGCGTGAGCACCGCGGCGACGGGCACATCGCGGCCCTGATGATCGAAGGTGTTGGCGGCCTCGAGGCTCACGTCCTCCTCGCCCTCGACATGGGCATGCGCGCGGAGAAGTTCGGACGCATCCACCACCTCCCCGGAGCGCAGCTCGCCGCCGTGATCGACGGGATGCGCGATCGCGGCCTGATCGGCGATGACGGCTGGCTGAGCGAACCGGGTCGCGCCGTCAAACAGCGCGTCGAGGCGCTCACCGACGACCTCGCGGCGAAGCCCTACGAGAGCCTCGAGCCCCGCGAGCTCGACGACCTCATGGCAACGCTCGAACCGCTGGCCACGCGACTCCTCGCCGCCCAAGACTCGTAGACGCAGGCGCGGCGGTCCTGTTCACGACCTCGTCGGCGGGCGTTTCAGCCTGTGCGCCGAGGTGCGCGGCCGCAACAACATCGAGAGAATGGCGGCGATGTCCGGTACTGCCGTTCCACTCGAGCACGCGCCCTTCCTGGAGCTGACCGACGAGCAACTGCGCGCGATCGTCGATCGTCACGGGATCACCGTCAGTAAGGGTGGTCTTCGACCGTCTCGACTCCATGGGGATCGTGCACTCGATCTACGCGCTCGGCGAAGCGTTTGTGTTGCGTGTCCCGAAGCTTCACCCTGATGCGCTTGCTGACGCGTACACCGGCAGCGTCGCCGCACCAGCGGCATTCAGGGCAGGGGTGTCGACACCTCGACTCGTGGTCTTCGACGAATCCGTTGACATCGTGCCGGTGCCCTTCTCCATCTTCGAGCGGATCCACGCCGAGCCACTCAGCGGGCTTCTGGGCGCGGACCCTCAGAAGCACTGGCCGATCTGGCACGAGGTCGGACGCCAACTCGCGATCCTCCACGCCAACGTGAACGCCGTCCCGGACCCGCACGGCCGTCTCGATCCGCACAGCCGGCTGCAGGACCCCGAACCGCTGCTCACCGACTTGGAGCGCAACGGCTACCTCGGCAACGAAGCCGCCCCCTGGGCGCGTGACGCGCTGAGCCGCCTGCGCCCGGCGGTTCCTCCACCGGATACGTTCCGACGGTTCATCCACGGCGACGCCACCGCCACCAACGTCCTCGTCCGGGACGACACCTTCCACTCGATCATCGACTGGGACGACGCCGGATGGGGCGACCCTGCGATGGATCTCGTCTCCTTGCCTCTCCGCGTCATCGACGCCGCCCTCGCCGGCTACCGATCCGTGATGCCCCTCGACGGCGACGAAACCGCCGAGCAGCGAATCCTCTGGGACAAGCTCATCGGTGCTCTCGCACGACTCCGCCTGCCCCCGACACCGCCGGCGTCACCAGCATGGCCGACGCCTTCCGGGCGACTCTTCGATCTTCTCGCCGCCGCCGCAGACGGACAGGCGCCCATCGTTCGCCACCTTCAGAGGCAGCGGTGAGACCGTCTCGACGCGACCGTCGCTCCGAAGCGTGGACGACGCCCCGGAAACGGCAGAAGCCCTCCGAAGAGGGCCTCTGACCTGCACATCTCTGGAGCGGACGACGGGATTCGAACCCGCGACCCTCACCTTGGCAAACCGACCAGAGCAGATTCTTGACCAGGGTGAAAACCCGGAAACCGACTCTGACCTGCCCTGATACCTCACGGCGCATCACGTCATTTCACGGTCATTCTCAACCTCTCGCGGACTTCTCGCGGACTTCCGTCGTTCGCCACGCGGGTCGATTTCCGATTTCGCCGACGCGCCCGATCGGCAGATCGGTGCGCGCTATTTCGTGAAGATCCGGTCCAGCTCGGTGCCCGTCGCTGCATCGAGAGTCACCCGATAGCACGACCATGAGAAGGCCGTCACTCGGCCGCCGTCGAGTTGCGCCTCGGTCCAGCGATCGCCTGGTCCGCGGGGCGGCATGACCCGCCACACCTCGGAGCCGTCCGCTCGCACGAGTGCGAGGCTGCCGCTGAGCGCTGCGTCGTCACCATCGTCAATCACGAGCCGTTCACCGCTCATCGGTCCGAGTCTCCTTGATGCGGACGCCGATCGGCAGTTCGGTACGGTCGGTCCGCAGGCTCGGTCCGGCGGGGCCGCTCGATGAGGCATCATTGGGTTCGTGGATCGCGTGCGGGGACGCGTTGCGTGGATGGGCAGGACGATGCTCGCCGCGCTCGTGATCTACGTCGTCGGCGGCATCATTCTGAGCTCCCTGATCTTCGGCACGAATGGCCGTCCCGGAACCGCACAGACGGTTTACGCAATCGCGTTCGCCGTTGTGGCACTAACCACAGCCGTGCTCATGAGCGCCCACGACATCAGGTTTAGCGACCTGAATTGGGCGTGCGAAGAGTGGATGCTGCGGCGCCCGACGTTGGCGATCGCGGTCACGTCGCTCGCGGCAGGGCTGTTCTTCTTTGCGCTCGAGCGCGACTTGGGCGCCGCGCCTGTCGGCGCCGCGTTGGGCATGGTCATGGGTTCGATCGGTCTCCGACGCACGCGCGAGCGCCATGGTGTTCCGCCGCCGGCATCGACGGATCCGAGCATCGAAACCCGAGTCGAGGGCTGGAGGCTTCGCCATCCCGTCGCATCAACAGTGATCGTTGTCGTCGTGTGCTTCGGACTGTTGTCGCTGGCAGACCGCGGACTCATCACGGTTCCGGCGAACGTCGTCATATCGCTTGCCCTCGGTTGGTTCAACCTTCGCCACGCGCGGAAGCTCGCGAAGCCACAAGGTCCGCCGCCCGTCCAGTAGCTGGCGCGATCCGATCGAAGCCTCTTTGTGTCAAGGGCCGGTGTTTCTGGGTTCGTGGGCGTGCGCGTCTGACCCCGTGACGCGCGGAGTGTCTGGGCGTAGCGTTGGTGTCGGGTTCGGGAGTGACCTCTCCGAAGTGCCGGTGTTCAGGGATCTGCCGGCCGCGCTGGATTTCAGAGTCGCCCCTGATTGTCCTCCCGGACCCGCAATCAGCGGTGGGCGAGATCGACTTGGAGTTGCCGCCAGACCGCGTCGCTGATCCGTCGTTTCAGTGCGCGGAGGGCTTCCTTCTTCGTCTTACCTTCGGCAAGTTTCCGGTCGTAGTACCCGCGCCCGGCGGTCGAGTGCGAGACCTGGGAGACCGCGATGAGGTGCATCGCATGATTCAGTTTGCGGTTGCCACGCGGGTTGAGACGGTGCCGTTTCCGAGGTCCGCTCGATGCCTCGATCGGCGCAGTTCCGTTGTACGCGGCAAACCGTTCCTTGGTCGGGAAGCGAGCCGGGTCGCCGACGTATCCGAGGATCAACCCCGCGACGATCGGGCCGACGCCGTGCAGCTCGAGCAAGCTCGTCTGCGACGCGGTGACCGCTCCACCGATCCGGACCTTGATGCTGGTCAGCTCACGATCCAGTCGGCGTATGTCGGAGAGGAGCTCGCCGGCGAGCCGCCTTCGTTCGAGGGCGGCGAGACCCTCGGGGTGTGCTCCGCGGAGCAGCTTCGCGGCCCGATCAGCGCTCAAACGCAGGGGCGCGCCACCCGCGAAGAGTTCGCGCATCAGCGCATGAAGCCGACACGCCGCCTGCGTCCGCAACGCGACAAGGTCGTCGTAACGGCCGACCAACAATCGCAACGCGGTCGCGTGATCATCAATACGCACTGCACGCAACCCGCAATGACGCAGACCCGCGATCGCAGTCGACAGGGCATCGTTGCCGTCGCTCTTCCCCGCCTTCGCCGAGCCGAGCAGCCGCACTCGCGCCGACAGCGTGGGCGGCACATCGACGACATCCTCGCCAGTCGCGAGGAGCTGCTGCGCGAGCAACTTTCCGAGCCCGTCCGCCGACTCGATCGCCCACCGTCGATCCGGAAACGGTGCAGCCCATGCCAACAACCGCTGAATCTGATTCTGCTGCGCGCGCACCTCGAACTCCGCGAGCGACTGTTCGTCGCCGTCGATCGCGACAGCCATGTGCGTCGCCTTGTGTGGGTCGATCCCGATGATCACCGTCATGCAGTCCTCCTCGTCGATGCGTGAACGCCACGACGGGCACTCCTGATGAAGGTCCTGCACGCCTCTTTCGAGCCACGTCGTGACCGAGCCTCGACCGGTTGACGCTTCGTTCGAAAGCCAACCCGCATCGCGAGCAGCAGGCAGTTATAGAGCCAACCAGCCGAGACCCGAGGACGCTACGAGCAGACGCTCAAACGCCCCCGCGAGCATCCATCAGGCAGTTCTGTGCGCGGGTTATCGCGAGGCGGCGAGGTCGCAGACGGGTATGGAGGGTGCGTCGCGGCGAGCCTTGTCGGTCGCTGTGTCGAGGTCGGCGATTTGCGCGTAGGCGAGTCGGTTCGGGTCGATGTCGAGGGCGGCAGCGTCGGCAGGGTCGAGGCGTTCCACGAGATCCTTGGAGGCGAGGATGCGCCCACCGGTTGCGCACGCTTCGATGCGTGCGGCTTCGTTGACTTCGTCGCCGAGCGCGGTGACCTCGGTCCGTCCGACGGTGATGATGCTGCCCATGAAGAGTGTGGCGCCCCAATGCAGTCCGGCGCGCACGGTGATCTCATCCGGTCCGAGTTCGTGACGCTGCGCGATCTCTGACGTCGCGTCCTGCAACGACTGTGCCGCGCTGATGCAGGCCGAAGCGGCTGCTGATTCGGAGTCGAAGGTCTCCGCGACGAAGAAGGCGGTGACGCCGTCACCCGCGTGGCGGCCGACGAGGCCGCCCGCATCGACGACGCATCGATCGGCGGCGCGGGTGAGGCGGCGCACCAACGTGAAGTACGCGACGGTTGGGAGCCGCTTGGCCAGTTGTGCCGAACCTTCGAGGTCGGCGAACAACACTGCGGCGGGACGTCGGCGCGCTTGAGCGACTTGCTGCATCCGCTCGAAGTGGTCGAGGTCCCCCGAACCGGTCAGCATGCCGATCGTGCGCATGCCGACGGCGGGCTTCGAAATGTGGACAGTGCCGACGACGCGTCCGGTTGCGTCCCTGACCCGAATGGCCACGGTCACGGCGCCGACCCCTTGGTTGAAGCTTCGCGTTGACGAGTCCCACACCGTCGCTGCGGCGTCGCTCACGGTCGCTCCGTCGACGAGGTCGCGCAGCGCAGGATGCAGTCTTTCCCGTAAGACCTCGGCGCCGCCTGGCGTGTCGGCCACCACCCAACCGAGATTGCTCCTTGCCAGCGCGCGGAGTTCTTCGAGCAGGTTCGTTCCGGCAGACCCTGCGGCCAGCTGGTCGACCGCCTCGGGACCGTAATGAAAGTCGCCGCTATGCGTTATCTCTCCTCGCACTGACGCCAACTGTTCGTCGCTTACCGCCACCATGCGCCACTGCGTGTCGAAAGCCACCGCCCAGTGGCCTGCTGCGTTGAGCGCCGCGATCACTTCTGCAAGCGCTGGGTCGATCGCCTGATCTCCTTCCGCATCCACGCGCACGCATAATGCCCGCTCTGCGCTCGCCATGCGAACGTCGGCCTCGGTCCAGCCGGACAGTTGTGCGACGATTCGATGGTGAAACGTTCGACGGCGATCAGCCGGCTCAGCGACGTCGTCGAGGGCCGCGACCGCGCCGCGGAGTGGCCCGGGCCGACGGTCACGGCCGCGTTCGTGTACGGCGGCCTGCTTGACGGTGAGGCCGAGCTCGATCGCGTCGAGCTGGCGTTCGTGGTCGCCGAGCCCGCCGAGGACGTGCCGTGGATGGCGCGACCCGCCCGACTCGAGGCGCTCGCCGCCATCTCGAGGTTCACGAAGCTGCCGATGTCGTGGCTGTGCGGCCAGCCGAGTGGCCGGTCCGGAACCACGAAATCGAACGCGCGCTCCGGGTCTGGAGCGCCGATGGCGGGCGAGACCAAGCCGCACTCGACGCGCTGGCGGCACGCCACCTCGACGACGTCACGCTGGACGCACCTGCGAGCGATGCCGCGCTCATCGCCGAGCTGCTCGTCGAGCGCGACGTCGCCCGTCGTCACTTGGCGTCGGTGACCGAGTCGTTTTACGACCAGGACTGGCAGCGCGAGCACCGCGGCGACGGCGTCCACGCCGAAGACCATCTCTGGTGGGCGAGCGCCGCCTTCCTCGAGCTCGACGACGCCATCCAGCGCCTCAGGCGCTGAACGCTCCTTCCATAACGAGCGCAGAGCGGGCAATATGCTCGCTTCGCCAGCGGCCGGAGGCTCGATGATCAATCGTCAACACGGCATTGGTGGACCCGACGTGCTTGACGGTTCGCATCGCCGCCGCATGGACACCTCGGCGACATGCATCTGGTGCGGCGGCCGACTCGATGACACGGAAGACGCGGCGTCGTTCCTGTTCCTGGCGAAGGCTGACGGCACGTTCGGCACGGTTCCGCGGTGGCCCGCGGTCTCGCCCGGACTCGCCGGGCAGCAATTCTTCTGTCATGCCGCGTGCTTCGTTCGCAGTGTGCCGGAGGCGCAGCAACCGGCTCTATCGGCTGCGCTTGAGCCGTAGGTCGGCGACGTCCCGAACTGCCGATCGGGCGCGTCGCAAGAAACGGCCCATAGAGGGCCTTCACGCAGCGCTCCGCGCATGTATCCGTCGGGCGGCAGGTTCTGGAAGTGCAAGCGAGCCGGACGCTCGCCTTGGTGAGAACGCGCGAGCCGCGTCACGAGGCGCTTCGGAGCGCTCGGCGGCGCGACGCTGTGACCTGCACTGACGGATTGTTGGTGGGTGTCTTGGTGGGTGTCTTGGTGGGGTTCGACCAACGACGAAAGCCTGCCTGGCGAGCCCCACCACAGCGATTCGCTTCGCCGCGACGGGCGGGCGCCTCGTCGCTTCAGCAACGTTCGTCGGCGACATCGACGTCGCCACGGAGACGGCGGGCGAGCAACGCACCCGATGGACACCTCTCGGAAGCGCCCTCAGCGGTCTTCGCAACCGCGTTCGTCGACGCCCGAGCCGGCGAATCAGCCCGCCACGAGGCTCGCGTTTCGAGGGCCCCTCGCCTCACCAGACACCGTCCGGTGGTTCCGCTTTGCGGAACCACCATATGTGCTCTGCACAGTCACCAGTCACCAAGAACCCCACCAACCCGGAACCGACCCGCCGACGAAAAACCTCGCCCGATCGCGAAGAAACCGGTTCCGATCGCGCTCGCGAATTCGCACACAACGATCGACACGCCGACCCTGCAGCCCGCGAACGGATCAACGATGGACACGATCGACCTCGACGACGACGCCGACCCGAACCGCCGAACCACCGCGTCACGATGCAGCCTCGCAGCACGAGCATGAAGTTCGAGGCCGAGCTGATGACAGTTCAGGACGTGTCGCGGTACCTTCGGGTTCCGGTCGGAACGTTGCGCAACTGGCGCGTCACGGGTGACGGGCCGCCGGCGGCGCGGATCGGTAGGCACGTCCGCTACCGCCAGGCAGATGTCGAAGCCTGGGTTAGCGAGCGTGTGAGACTCGACGTCGCGCAGCGATCGCACGAAGGGTGAGCGGTGGCGCTCAATCGGAAAGAGAACTCGCGAGGCGTCCGCTGGCAGGCGGCGTACCGCGCGCTCGACGGTCGAGAGCGAACGCGGACCTTTGCGCGGAAGGTCGACGCGGAGCGATGGCTCCGAGACCAGGAGACGACGCTCGACAGGGGAGAGTGGGTCGATCCTCGGTCGGGTCGCTCCAACTTCGGCGAGTACGCGTCGGCGTGGCTGTCGGTGAAGCGTGCGACCGTCGCGCCGCGCACCTACGTGAACATCGAAGGCCGGTGGCGGAACCACATCGAGCCGGTGTTCGGCGACTGCCAGATCGCGTCGATCCGTCCCATCGACGTGAGGAAGTGGGTCGCCTCGATGCTCGACGGGGGCATGGCTCCGGATACGGCGCGCAAGGTGCTGCAGGTGCTTGGCCAGATTCTCCGTCACGCCGAGATTGACCGGCTGATCGCGCGCAGCCCGATCATCGGCATCGAACTCCCGCGGTCGGCAGCGGGCGACGAGATGCACTTCTTGTCCGCGGCCGAGGTCGAGCGCCTCGCGCGTTGCATCGACGCGAGGTACCGCGCGCTGATCTTCACCGCGGCGTACTGCGGGCTCCGCGCCGGCGAGCTCGGATACCTGCGCGTCGAGAGCCTCGATCTCCTCCGTGGCCGGCTCGAGGTACGCGGGTCGCTCGCCGAGGTCGGTGGCCGGATCGTCGAAGGGCCGACGAAGACCGGCAGGGTCCGTACCGTCGTTGTACCTCGCTTCCTCGCTGCGATGCTCGCCGACCACCTCCCGAAGTACGCGTCGGGCGGGTACGTGTTCTCGTCACGTGACGGCGGGCCGGTGCGGCACCGGAACTTCATGCGTCGCCACTACGACCCGGCAGTCGCTCGTGCCGAGCTCGTCGACGGCCTTCGCTTCCACGATCTCCGTCACACATGCGCGGCGCTGCTGATCGCCTCGGGCGCGCACCTCCAGGAGGTGAAGGAGCACCTTGGTCACGCGTCGATCCGCACGACTTCGGATCGCTACGGGCACCTCTACGACGAGGCGCGGGAGCGCCTTCGCGACCGTCTCGACGCGACGTTCGCTCAGAATCTCGCGGACTTTTCGCGGACTTCGGACGGGAGCGACGGCTCGGAAACGAGTCAGGCGGCCCCGAAGGACCGCCTGACCAGGACTTCTATGGAGCGGACGACGGGATTCGAACCCGCGACCCTCACCTTGGCAAGGTGATGCTCTACCAGCTGAGCCACGTCCGCGCGGAACGTTCAAGATAGCAAGCCGAGACCGGGGGCGGGAACCGGCGGGAGCTGCGTCGTCACGGTGACGAAAACCGGAACGCTCCCGAACCGCGGCCGGCGGTCAGGGCTTGAACGTGATGGCTGCGCCGGGCTCGTCGACTCGGAAGGTGAAGCTCTCCTCGAGGTAGAGGTACACGTTCTCGTCGTCGTGGTGCGAGTAGCCCACCGAGATGTCCTGGCCGGAGTCGAACACGTAGTCGCCGCCGCGGCGGCTGACGACGAGCGCGTGCTCGAGGCCGGGACCCCACACGATCGGTCCGTCGAGGATCTGTTGCAGATGCTCCGCGACGGCGATCCCACCGCTCTCGATCGTCTCGACGACCCCGGTGTAGTCGGCGGGGCCGAGCGCGAGCGCGTACGGGCCGTCGATGCCCGCCTCCCGCAACCGCTCGACCGCCCACGCGACCGATCGCGGGTACTGGTCGAACGAGGCTTCGAGCGAGACCGGGGGATAGGGCGAGGCCTCGATGAGCCCGGTGATCCCCGCGTCGCTCGCGCCGTGGAAGATCGTGTGGTTCTCGGCGTGCGCCATCTTCTGCGCGGCGGCGTCGAGGTCGACGAAGTCGAGGTCGGTCGCGCCGCGGTCGAGTGCAGCCAGCTCGGCGCGGCTCACGGTGAACGGCACCCGTAGCTCGACCGCGCTGATCACGCGTCGCGTCCGAAGATGCGCGCCGGGCACGGGTTCGGACGCCACGGTCCCGCTGATGCGGCCACCTGCCGTCGACGCCGAGTACTCCCAGCCGTGCGGGCCGTTGAAGTCGACGAGACGCCGGCCCGCGAGGGAACGCGTCAGGTGCAGGCGCGCTTCCTCGTCGATCGCGTTCCAGCCTTCCTCGCTGATCGGCGCGAGCTCGCGCAGCAGGTGGTTCATCGGGGTCCCCTTTCGCCGCGCAGGCCGCCGATCCCCAGCGATCCCGAGCTGCCGTCGTCGTCGTTGTTCGATTCTGCGAGCGCCTCGATCTCGGTGATCGGGGCGTCGGTGAAGAGATAGGTGTGGAGGTGGGCGTCGAAGACGCTGTCGTTGCGCCGCAACCACTCGATGGTCATGGCGGCGTGCTCCTTCTCCTCGTCGCGGTTGTGCGCGAGGACGGCTGCGAGCGTCGGGTCGTCGGTGGCGTCGACTCGCTGCGCGTACCAGTCGACGGCTTCGAGCTCTTCCATGATCGATCGCAGCGCGCGGTGGCGGTCGATGGTCTTCGGGTCCAGCGATTCGGCCGGTTCGTGCAGCCCCGCGCTTCCGTCGCTCACTGATGTGCTCCCTTCGGCGTCGACGCGAGATCTACCCGGCGCTGGCCGCTTCGATGCAGAGTGGCACCTTCGTTCCGGGACGCGCAACGCCGCGAATCGTGTTCGCCGTGACGGCGAGCCGCTCGCTCGACCCCATGTGATGCGTTGTCAGAGCGCCTTCTCGATGGCCTCGACGAGCTCCGGCGCTTCGGGCTCGACCGTTGGGTTGAAGCGCGCGATCACGTCACCGTCGCGCGACACGAGGAACTTCTCGAAGTTCCAGCGGATGTCGCCGGTGTGGCCTTCGCCGTCGGCGGTCTGCTCGAGCTCGGCGTAAAGCGGGTGACGGGCGTCGCCGTTCACGTCGATCTTCTCGAACATCGGGAACGTGACGCCGTAGGTGGTGCTGCAGAAGGTGGCGATCTCGTCGGGTGAGCCCGGCTCCTGCGCACCGAACTGGTTGCAGGGGAAGCCGAGCACGGAGAACCCGCGATCCGCGTACGTCTCCTGCAGCTTCTCGAGCCCCGTGTACTGGGGTGTGAGCCCGCACTTCGACGCGACGTTCACCATGAGCGTCACCTTGCCCTTCTGCTCGGCGAGGCGACCCGACGTGCCGTCGAGAGAGTTGATCTCGGTGTCGTAGAGCGACATGGTTCCTCCAGGGCGGTGGGCGAGGCCGCGCCACGGTAGCGCCACCCGTCGGGCGCCGCGATCGAGGAGGGGGACGTGAACGACACCGACCTGCGCGAGCTCAATCTGCTGAGCGGCGCGTTCTACGCGGGGGAGCCGTGGTCGGTCTACCGGTGCTTGCGCGACGAGCAGCCAGTGTTCCGAGACGAGACCAACGGCATCTGGGGCATCAGCCGTTACGAGGACGTCGTCGAGATCGAGAAGCAGCCCGCGCGGTTCAGCTCCGCGGGCGGATCCCGGCCGCGGCTCGACCCGCAGAACTCGATGATCGACAGCGACGATCCGTTGCACCAGACGCGGCGACGGCTCGTCGCGCGTCGCTTCACACCGAAGGCCGTCAAACGCCACGAAGACGACGTCCGCGCCGTCGTCACCGCGCTCATCGATCGGGTCGCGCCGGCGGGGGAGTGCGAAGTGGTGCGCGACCTCGCGGCGCCGCTGCCGGCGAGCGTGATCGGCATGAAGCTCGGCTTCCCGCCGGAGCTGTGGGACAAGTGCCGGGAATGGTCGGAGTACACGATGCACGACGGTGGCCAGTATCCCGGCGACGGCTCGCGGCCGGAGCCCACGATGCGCACGGCCGAATCGGTGATGGAGTTCGCGGTCGAGACGCTTGCGCTCGTCGCGGCCCGTCGCGCGGAACCGCGTGACGACCTCATCTCGGTATGGGCGAACGAGGTGTTCGAGTGGCCCGATGGCACCGTGCGCGGGCTCACCGACGAGGAGCTCGTGAGCGAGGCGCTGCTGCTCCTCGACGGCGGCGCGGAGACGACGCGCTCGGTGATCGGGACCATGTGCCTCGAGCTCGTCCGCCACCCGGATCAGCATGCGATCCTGCGCGCGGACCCGTCGATCCTCGCGTCGACGGGAGTCGAGGAGTTCATCAGGTGGGTCACGCCCATTCTCAACATGGCGCGCACCGCGACGGAGCCCGTCGTGGTGCACGACGTGGAGATTCCCGCGGGCGACGAGGTTTTGCTCATGTATGCGGCCGCGAACCGCGACGATCGCGTCTTCGACGATCCCGAACGGCTCGACGTGACCCGTGCGCACGACCTGCACGTCGCGTTCGGATTCGGTACGCACTTCTGTCTCGGCGCGTCGCTCGCGCGCCTGGAGATCCGCGTGATGTTCGAGGAGCTGCTGCGGCGGCTCCCCGACATGCGACTCGCGCCGGGCGCGCAACCGCGCGTCGTGCCCTCCGCCTTCTCCCGTGCCTACGACGCGATCCCCGTCGAATTCGCGCCGGCGCCGGCGTCGTGACCCGGCCCGGAACGCGAAGCGAGGCGGGACGCGGAGGTCCCGCCTCGCTCGTTTCGGGGCGCGGTTGGCGCGCGCTCAGACGTTGAGCCCGAGATCGAGCGCCGTGGGGGTCGCGGTGCCCGTCGTGGGTGAACCTGCCTTGCGGGTGAAGTTCACGAACCGGTCAGCCATCTGCGGGACGCGTGCCTTCAACTTCGCGGCGCGAGAGGCGTCGAGCTTGCCGTTGGTGACGGCCTCGGCGATCCGCTTGTCGGCCGCGTTCACGAGCGCGTCGACGACCTTCTGCGGGTCGACTTGGTGCGCAGTCGCAACCTGTGCGACGGACTGACCGTCGCGCACGGCCTTCGCGAGGTCGGTGGGACTCACGCCGATCGTGTCCGCCGCGATCTTGAACGACGACACCACCACCTGGTGCTGGCGCGGGTGCTTCGGCGTGTGGTTCACGAGCTGCGGTACGCGCTTGGCGACCGCGGCTTCGAGCTTCGCAGCCTGGTCACTCGTGATCTTCTTGTTGGTCTCGGCCTGCGTGATCTGCGTGTCGAGGCTCTTCTCGACGGCGTCGATCACCTTCTGCGGGTCGACCTTGTGCGCGGTCGCAACCTGCGCGATCGACTGGCCGTTGCGAACCGCCTGGGCGAGCTCGGTCGGGCTGATGCCGATCGTGTCGGCGGCGGTCTTGAACGTGTCCTTCAACGCGCCGGTGCGCAACCGTGACCGCAGCCCGGCGGCGGGATTCGCCGCGGCCGTGCTGCCATTCGCGGCGGGTGCCGTGGTCGGGTCGGACGTCGTGGCGGCCGGCGTACCGGCGGCTGAAGCCACGGCGACGCCACCGGCGCCGATCACCACTGCGGTGACGAGGGTGGCGAGGATCTTCTTCATCGGGGGCCTCCATTCGGGGTCATCCCGAGTATCGGGCCGCAATGTCATGGGAGTGTCAGGCGGGCGCGAAGCCGCGACGAGCGCCCTGGGCCGGAGGTCCCGTTCAGCTGCCCGTCCCGAAGCGCTCGCGCAGGTGGTCGAGGACGCCGTCGACCCCGGCGCCGTGCAGGGTCATCCCGCCGTCGATCACGATGTTCTGCCCGGTCACGAAGCGCGCGAGGTCGGAGCAGAGGAACACGACGACCCCCGCGATGTCGTCGGGATTGCCGATGCGCGCGAGGGGTGTCTTGGCGATCATCGCGTCGTGCTCCCCGAGGCCCTGCTCGACGAGGAGCAACTCGGTCAACGGCGTGCGGATCATGCCGGGCGAGACCGCGTTGGCGCGGATCGCCGGCGCGTACTCGAGGGCCGCGTTCGCGGTGAGCGCGATGATCGCCGCCTTCGCCGCCGAGTAGGGCGCTTCACCGGCCGACGGCCGGGTTCCCGAGATCGACGCGGTGCTGACGATCGCGCCGCCGCCTCCGGCCAGCAGGTGGGGGACGCCGGCCTTGAAGCCGTGGAACACGCCGGTGAGGTTGAGGTCGACGATGCGGCGCCACTCGTCGACCGGCCACTCGTGCACGTTGTTCAGGTTGCTGCCACCCGCGTTGTTGAAGAGGAGCGAGAGCCCGCCGAGGCGCTCGGCCGCGTCGTCGACGGCGTGGCGCATCGCCTCGTAGTCGGTGACGTCGACCGCGTACGCGATCCCGTCGATCTCCTTGGCGAGCGTCTCGGCACCGTCGCCGTTGAGGTCGAGGACGGCGACGCGCGCGCCCTCGCGCGTCATCATCCGGCTGGTCGCGGCGCCGATCCCCGACGCCCCGCCCGTGACGATCGCCCGGTGTCCGTCGAGCAGTCCCATCCCGTTCCCCCTGCCGTCGAAGCCCCGGATGCTACGGCCCGCCCGGCCGTGCGGAGCCGGGGTTGCGTCGATCTGATCGAGAGAGGTGACACGGAGTGTCACCAAACTCGATCAGATGCAGGGGTCCCCGGCCGCATGCTCGGCAGCGGTGGGCGCGAGGGGACGCGCGTGCGGTGGCGGGCGGCGGGAGCGGGCGGTTACGCTCCGTGGTCAGGGCAAGGGGAGCGGAGGCGGGCACGGATGCGACGGCTGGTGGTCGGGCTGGTCGCCTTGATCGCCTTCGGCGCGCTCGGCGGCTACGTGGCCGGCGCCGTCACCCGCTCGGGAACCGACGCCGCGGGCGCGGGGAGCCGGGCCGATCTCGTCGTCGTGCGGTCCGGGCCGCAGTCGGCGCTCGACGTCTCGGCACCGCTCCAGGTGCCGAGCGCAACCGTGACCGTCACGGTCCCGTCGAACCACGAGGACGTGTTCGACATCCGGTTCTCGGGTGTCGTCGCGTACCCCGGCGGTCCGAGCTTTCCCGTCGCGGTCGACGTGACCGTCGACGGCTTCGCGATCCAGCCCTCCGGTCTGCCCGCCTGGCCGAGCGCGAGCGTGTCGCCGCTGCCGTTCCAACTCGAGCGCGCGGTCGGGCCGCTGCCGTCGGGGACGTATCAGATCGGCATTCAGCTCACGGGCGCGAACGCGAATGACCGCCGGCCGTTGCAGCTGCTCGGCTGGACCCTCGTGGCCGAGCGAACCGGTCAACACGCGTCGAACTCGAGCGATGCGGGAACGAGCGCCGACGGCACCCCCGGAACCACCGCGCCGCGTGGAACCGTGCCTCCGGTGACGACGCCCGGCGGCAACCTCAGCGCGTGATCCCGGTACGCGACGCCGAGCCGATCTGACGGGTCGCTTTGCTACGCTCAGTGCTCCGCCGGGCCGTTAGCTCAGGGGGAGAGCACTTCCTTGACACGGAAGGGGTCGCAAGTTCAAATCTTGCACGGCCCACC